>NZ_BSOG01000002.1:0-387183 GCF_030160395.1 Chitinimonas prasina | reverse complement strand
CCAGACCCTGGACGTCAGCGGCGTGGGCATCGTCAACGACGGTGGCAGCCTGACCGCCACGGGTGATGTGGTGGTGGATGCGGGTGATGCCGCCTTGAGCAATACCGGTGGCCGTATCGAAACTGCCAACTCGCTGCGAATCAAGGCGGCCGAAGTCCATAGCCGTCAGCAAGGCCGTATTGTGGCGGGTGCTGCGCTGGATATGCAGGCACGGAAACTGTTGAACCAGCAATCCGTACTGGCCAGCGGCGCCAAGCTTGAGTTGCGTGGCTATGAGCTGATCAATAACGACGGTGGTGTGCTCTCCAGCAAGGGGGATGTTGCTCTGGAGGCTGCGATGCTGTCGAACCAGGGCGGGTCGCTCGTGACCGAGGGCGCTATGAGCCTGGTCACGCAGAATGCGCTGAATGGCCGCGATGGCAAGGTCTATGCCGCCAATCGACTGAATGTCGAGGCTGCCGAGGTAGACATGCAGGGCGGTGTGCTGGCCGCTGGTAGTGGCTTGGCTCTGCAGGCTGGTGGCTTGGTGAATCTGGTTGGTGCCACGGTGCAGGCTGGTCAGTCGGTTGATGTGCGTGCTGGTAGCCTGGATGCCAGTAGGGCTACGGCGAGCGTGGAGGGTGATCTGACATTGAAGGCGGCGCAGGTGCGGACTGATGCCGCTCGTATTACTGCGGGTGGTCTGCTGGACTTGGCAGCGGATGGATTCAGCAACGCTGGTGGTGTGTTGCTGGCCGCCAAAGCTGGGCGCTTGGCGGTGTTGGGTACGCTGGACAACAGCGGTGGCAAATTAATGACCGAGCAGGGCTTGGTGGTGACTGCGCAGCGTTTGCTGAGTGTGGGGGGGACCCTGGCCAGCAATGGCGATGTGAGCCTGAGCGCGGCTGAGATCGACAACCAGCGTGGGGCGATGTTCAGTAATGGTCAGATTGCCTTGGCTGCGGCTCGTTTTGATAACCGTAAGGGCTTGGTGCAGGGAAGTGGCAATGTTGAAATGACCGTTGGTCATTTTGATAATGGTCAAGGTGGGGTGGAGGCGGCACAGGCGATAGCGCTGCGTGCTGACCGTGTGGAAAACCAGCAGGGACGCCTTGTTGCCACGGGCAAGCTGGGTATCACGGCCCAGGCCCTGGACAACCAGGGTGGCCTGGCTGTGGCGGCTGGTGAGCTGGTGGTGGACGCGGCCAGCATGAATAACCGTGGTGGTCGACTGGGTGCGGGTACCACGCTGGCGGTGAAGACGGCTGGTCAGCTGGACAACCAGGGGGGCGAAATTGCCAGTAATGGCGCGATGACCCTGACGGCGACCGGCTTGGGTAACGGTGCCGGCGTGATCAGCGCGGGTGGGCAGCTTGACGCGGAGCTGGCGGGCGGTGTGCTGGATGGCGGCAGCGGCAAGCTGCTGGCTGGCGGGCCAATGAACATAAAGGCCGGTGAGCTGCGTCTTGCTGGCGGCACGGTGGCCAGCAACGATGTGCTGAGCTTGGACGTGGCGAAGCTGGATGCCGATGGCGGCACCCTGCAAGCCGACAAGGCGTTGACCTTGAAGATGGAAGCGCTGAGCGCCAAGGGCGGCGCGGCGATACAGACCGGCGGGGACTTGGTGGCGGATGTGCAGACCATGGCCTTGTCTGCCGGCGGCAAGCTGCTTGCCAATGGCAATGCGGATGTGAAAGTGGCCGATCTGGCCCTGAATGGTGGCCAGATAGTGGCTGCAGGCAAGCTGAAGCTGGCGACGCCCAATTTGACGGCGGGTGCAGGCAGCATGCTGGGGGCCGGCGGCCAGCTGGAGATCACTACCCAGGCATTGAATAACGCCGGTACCTTGTCTGCCGGCGGTGATATGCAGCTGAGCGCCAGCCATACCACCAACAGCGGCAAGATGCTGGCCGGTGGCAAGCTGGGCCTAGTGACCGAGCGTTTCGACAATCTGGGTGGGGCCGTTGCGGCCAACCAGCGGGTGGAGATTGCGCTGTCGGGCGACCTGCGCAACAGCGGCCGGATTGAATCGCAGCAGGGCCTGGATGTGGTGGCGCGTGCGATTGATAACACCGGCGGCACCCTGAACGCCAACGGCCAGATCAAGCTGGTGACGGACGATATCGTCAACCGCAATGGCGTGCTGGCGACGGGCGGCAATTTTGTCTTCAACGGTACACGCTTCGACAACACCGGCGGCAGCCTGGTTGCCGAGGGCAGTATCGATATGGCGGCCCAGCAGTTCAGCACGGTGGGTGGCTTGATGAGCGCTGGCGGCAGGCTGGCGGTGAAGGTGGATGGCACGCTGGACAACCGGCAAGGCAAGCTGCTGGCGGGCAGCGACCTGCAACTGAATGGCGCAGGCAGCATCAACAATACCGGCGGCGTGCTGTCTGCCGGCAATAGCATTGTCTTTGGCAGCACGCTACGCGATCTGGTCAACACCGGTGGCGTAGTGTCTACCAACGGCAGCCTGACATTGAACCTGCCCAGTCTGAACAACCGGGGCGGCAAGATACACGCTGGCGCGTTGAGTATCGTGGCGGCCGGCGGCGATGTAGACAATAGCGCTGGGCAACTGGTCAGCAGCGGTGCAATGCGCATCAGCGGGGATAGCCTGAACAACCAGGGTGGTACGGTTTCTGCCGGCGGTAGCCTGGAGTTCACTACCCGGCAAATTCAGAACAACGGCGGAACGCTGGTTGCACAGAACACGCTGGATCTGGGGGCAGCGACGTTGTCGAACAGCGGTGGTACGGTGGCGGCCTTGGCTGGCGACCTGATGATCAATACCCAGGGCCGGGATTTTGACAATAACGGCGGGACGCTGCAGGCCGGCAAGCTGTTGACCGTGAATACGGGCAATTTCAGCAACCTGGGCGGGCGCTTGATTGGTGGCAGCCTGGATTTCACGTCCAGCGGCGCGCTGAGCAATAGCGGCATCATCCACAGCGGTGGTGTGTCCACGGTCAAGGCCGGCTCCATCAACAATAACGCCGGCAGTATTACGGCGGTGGGCCAGTTGACGGTGAATGCCCAAAACGGTGTGCTGGGCAACGCTGGCGGGACCATTGCGTCCAGCGGCGGCGTGACGGTGACCGCCCAGAGTCTGCAGAACAATGGTGGCAAGGTCAGCAGCGAGCAGGCTTTGACCCTCAACAGCGGCACCATCAACAATAGCCAGGGTACGCTGGTGGCCGGCAAGGCGCTGGCCATGAATGGCCTGCAATCGCTGACCAATACCGGCGGGGTAGTTGCCTCGCTGGGCGACAGCCTGACCCTGCATACCGACGGCCGTGACTTTGACAATGCCGGTGGCACCTTGCAGGCCGGCACCAAGCTGGACCTGAGGACGGGCGCTTTCAATAACGCTGGCGGCAAGCTGCTGGCGGGCAGTGAGGTTGCGCTGACGGCTGGCGGTGCAGTGAACAACGATGGCGGGGTGATCAGCAGCGGTACCGACAAGGCTGCCGGTATTGTTAAGGTGACCGGCAATGGCATCAGCAACAATGGCGGCCAGATACAGGCATCGGGCGATATCACCCTGGATGCCGGCAGCAAGGCACTGAGCAACAACGGCAGCAGCGCGGCGATAGTTTCGGGCGGCGCGTTGAGCGTGACCGCCGGCAGCGTGGCCAACCAGGCCGGTTACATGGGTGCCGCAGGCAACCTGACGCTGACTGCGAATGGCGGTGCGATTGATAACGGCGGCGGCAAGGTGGTGAGCAATGCCGACCTGATGGTGAAGGGTGCCAGCCTCAACAATGCTGGCGGCCAGATAGGCAGCAAGCAAATCACCAAGCTGGTGGTGGACAACTCGGTGAACAACCGCGGCGGCAGCATATTGGCCAGCACGGTCGATATCGGTGCGACCTCGCTGGACAACAGCGCGGGTGGTGACATTGAAGGCAACCACATCAATATTGCCCTGAAGGAAACCGAAGCCGGCGTTTTCAATAACGACGGTGGCAAGGTGATATCGAACAACGGGATCAAGCTGATTGCCCATGGCGTGAGCAATGCCGGTGGCGTGTTCTCTGCCAAGGGGACGCTGGATGTGAAGGCCAGCAGCCTGATCAATACCGGCGGCCAGCTACTGGCCGATGCCGACCTGCTGCTCAATGCCAGCCGCTTCAGTGCCGATGGCCTGACCAAGGCCCAAGGCGGCGTTACCATGACCATCGGTTCGGACTACACCAATACCGGGGTGGTCAGCGCCAATGGCGTGGTGAACTATGTCATCAAGGGCAAGCTGCAGAACAGCGGGACTGTATCGGCCGTCAGCGGCCTGAATATCACCGCAGATGGCCTGAGCAATACAGGCGAGATCTATGCGCCGACCACCTATGTGGAATCGACCGGCAATCTGAGCAATAGCGGCCTGATTGATGGCGGCACGGTGACGGTGACCGCGTCGGGTGGCGATATCGCCAACACCGGCCGCATCTACGGCGACAAGCTGACGGTAGTTGCCAGCGGTAATGTCTCGAACTCGGCTGGTGGCGTGATTGCGGCGCGGGCCGGTGGCTTGAGCATAGGGGCTGGCACGCTCAGCAACAGCGGTAATGGTTTGATCTACAGCATGGGCGACCTGAGCATAGGCGCCAATGTGGAGAATGCGGGCAGCACCATACAGGCGGCGGGCAACCTGGGCATTACCGGGGCGGTGAGCAACCTGAATACCGATGTGGTGACGCGTGACAAGAGCACCAGCGTACACAAGGTGGAGATACTGCGGAACGGGGCGACTGAGTCGTTCGGTGCGGAGCGCTTTGTGGGCCTGGGTGGCATCAAGGTCCAGTTTATTGTGGACCCGGCGACCTATGGCAAGCGCCAGCGCTTGGCCGTGGCCTATACGGTTGAGCGTAGCCGTGATTGCGACCCCAATTGCGAACACACCTTCAACTATGCGTACGACTCGCCCATCTTTGAACAATATGGCCTAGCCAGGCCGCCGGCACCGCCGGCAGACCCCAGTGCGAATGTCTGCAAGGGCAGGGGTAAGAACGAGACCTGCAATACCGCCGGTTACTTTTACACCCAAGAGGCGCTGCCGTTCTATCAGGCGCTGGATGCCAAGATCAGCGCCACCAATGCGGCGATCGACCACGACAACCGCACGGAAGAATTTGAAGACTATGTAGTGCGCGACTACACCGAGACACGCCGAGAGCAAGAGGTGGTCTCGGCCACGCTGGGCAAGATACTGGCGGGCGGGAACCTGGCCATCAATGGCTCGGTGACCAATGCTGGTTGGCTGGTAGCGGATGGCACCCTGGCGGTAGCCGGTGGCAGCGTGGACAACACGGCGGGGCAGGGTTATGCCGAGGTGGTGCGCAGCGGTACTGCCCAGAACACCTGGGTGGATTGCAATGCCGACTGGAAGGGCAAGTGCAGGCACAGGCGCATATGGGACACGGCTGGGGTGTATAACCCCGGTGCCGAGCGTGTCACGACCGTGCCCAGCACGGTGCGCTATGAATCGAACGCGGGCGACGCAGGCGGTGGTGGCGTAGAAAGCCGTAAGGATGCCCAGAGCAGTGGCCCGGTGGCGGGCGAGGGGGCTGATGGCAAGGGTAATGACCGCAAGCCGAATACGTCGGCCGGCGGCGGCAACACCACGGGTGTGGGTGCGCCTACGGGTAGTGCATCGGTTACTCAACCGGGTGGCAGCGGTGGCACGGCGACGCGCCCTGGTGCCGGTAGCGGCAGCAGCAGCCGCCAGGATACCCAGCTGAGCAACCAAGCCCCGCTGGATGTGGATGGCCCGGTGGTGGCCGGCCCCGACCAGGTCAAGGTTGGCCAGACGGGCAGCATAAGCAGCCAGCAGGCGGACAACCGGACTCGCGTCAACCCGATTGATGTCCCGGTACGGGCCGGCGTGGTGGGCAATGTGCCGACCGAGCAGGGCGTGGACCCGGCTGCGAAGGCGGATACGCCCTTGCAGGCTGGCAGTGCGGGGGCTACCCCGGTAGAAGCGCCTGTTGGCAATGGCAGTGGCACGACCGTGAAGGTGGACAGTGCCACCAACCCCAATAGCACCGCTGCGCCTGCTGCGGGCGAGCCGCTGCGGGCCGCTGTGGATGAGCGCCCGGATGCCATCGCGGTGCGACTGACGCAGGAAGCGGATGACGCATCGACGCAGGGGACAATGACTGCGCTGGAGGCACCCAAGCCACAGGTATCCAAGCCTGAGGGCGCCGGTAAGGCGGGCAGCACTGGCACGCAAGCCACCAGCGGTGCGGGCACGCCTGCGGTTAAGCCGCAGGAAGCGGTGACCCGCGTGGCGGACCCGGTGAAGATACCGGACAACCAGTTGTTCAAGCGCCATGACAACCCGGACCACCCTTATCTGGTGGAAACCGACCCGCGCTTTACCCAGTACAAGCAGTTCTTGGGTAGTGACTACTACCTGGGGCAATTGCAGCTGGACCCCAGCCGCACGTTGAAGCGCATAGGCGACGGCTTTTATGAGCAGCAGCTGGTGGCGGAGCAACTATTGAAGCTGAGCGGCCGTGGTTCGCTGCCGGGGATGAACCTGGAGGCGAGCTTCCGCGACCTGATGGATGCGGGCGTGAGCTATGGCCAGCGCCTGCAACTGACGCCTGGCGTGGCGCTGACGGGTGCCCAGATGGCGCAGCTGACCGACGATATTGTCTGGCTGATTGAAGAAGAAGTGAATGGCCAGAAGGTGCTGGTGCCGCGCGTTTACCTGCGTCACGGCAGCGATGGCCAATTGCGCGCCGACGGTAACTTGATGGCGGGTAACCGTGTGGCCCTGGATGTGACCGGTACGGTGAACAACAGCGGCCGCATTGGCGCCCACAACGACCTGGTGATACGTGGCACTGATATCGTCAATGCCGGTGGCCGCATACAGGGCAATGAAGTGGCCCTGATTGCCCGCCAGGACCTGATCAATCTGTCTGGCCAGATCAGCGGTGGGCAGAGTGTTTACCTGGATGCGGGGCGTGATCTCAAGATCGAGACACGTACCATTGATACCGTGGGTTTGAGTGGTACCCGCGTCAATATCGATCGCCTTGCCAGCGTGACCGGTGGCGATGTGGTGATGCAGGCTGGCCGCGATATCCGCGTGCTGGGCGGCGATGTACATGCCGGCGGCAACCTGAGCCTGGATGCCAAGGGAAAGATAGACCTGCTGGCCCTGGCTGGCGGCAGCAGCAACAATGTGGACCTGAGCCGTGGCAATTACCTGCGGGACAGCCAAACCACCCACCAGACCACCAATATGACCGCCGGTCAGAGCCTGATCTCCATGGCGAACGGCGGTATCAAGCTGTTTGGCGCCAACCTGCTGGCTGGCGGCCTGCTGGGCCTGAGCGGTGCGAGCCTGGATATCAGCGCGGCAGTGGACAGCAGCAGCTTTGGCGTGCGTACCTCGGACCACAAGAGCTACCTGGGCTATGGCGGGAGCAGCGAAGCGCTTGCGGGCGGCGTGTTGGCCAACAAGGGCGATATGAACCTTATCGCCAAGGTGGGCGACCTGCGCATTGTGGGCGGCAAGCTGAGCAGCGATGGGCAGCTATCGCTGACCAGTGCCGGCAATGTGCATATCGGTAGCGTCAATCTGCAGCAGGAAAGCTATCTCGACAGCTTTACGCAAAGCCGTAACCTGGTGTCGAAGAAGAGCACCGAAATCCATGATCAATCGAGCCTGACGCTGGCGACAGGCAGCCTGCTGTCGGCTAACCGCATTGCCATCATGGCCGGGCAGGACCTGGGGATCAGTGGCAGCCAGGTGGTGGGCAGCAAGGATGTGTCGCTGTTTGCCACGGGCAATATCAATATCGAGGCCGCACGCAGCAGTTGGACGGAAAAGCACTTCCTGGAAGTGAAGCAGAGCGGTTTCAACACTGCCACGCAAGGTATCGGTTTCAGCTACGACAAATCGACCCAGCGCAGCGATATCAACGCCCAAGGCAGCGTGCAAAGCGATGTGCGCAGCATGGTGGGCAGCCTGGGTGGCAACCTGCTGATCGAAGCCGGCAAGCAAGTGAGCATCGTGGGCAGCGACCTGGCAGCCAACCGTGCCAGCACTGACCTGACCAAGGCGACCGGCCATATCGATATCAAGGCCGAGAACATCGTTATCAAGCCGGGCCAGGATAGCGACCAGACCATTGCCAAGTTGTATACCCAGCAGAAGGGTATCGGCCTTGCCTTGGTAGGGACGCCGCTGGATACCTTCCGCAACCTGAAGGCGACCGCTGATAGCGATGCCAGTGGTGCGCGGAAGATGCATGACGTGGCCGGCGAGCTGTTTGCCAGCCAGTTGACGGCACCGCAGTTGGCGCTGACCTACAAGAAGAGCGAAACCAGCAGCACGACCGAAACCCAAAGCACCACCCAGGTGGGCAGCAGCCTGACGGCTGCCGGCAATATCCAGCTGCGCGCCAGTGGCAGTGGCAAGCTGGATGCTGCGGGTAAGCCGGTTGACGGCGATATCAGCATTGCCGGATCGTCGCTCAACGCGGGCGAGCTGGCCTTGCTGGAAGCCAAGCGCAACGTCAGCCTGCAGTCGGTTGCCGATAGCGGTAGCTCCAGCAGCGAGAGCCAGAGTAGCGGCAAGTCGATCAGCACGGCGGTTGCATCGCTGGGTGATATTGCGCGCCTGGCCCATGGCGGCCCCAATAGCAGTGGCGTGGGCGCCTCGCCCTATAACAGCCGCGAAAGCGAAGAGCAGGGCAGCAGCAAGGGCACCCAGCAAACCGTTACCACCATTACGGCCAACCAGATCGCCATCAATAGCAGCGAGGGTGATATCCGTGCTGCCGGTGTGGCGCTGAGCGCCAAGGGCGATATCGACCTGAGCGCCAAGCAGGGGCAGATCACACTAGCGGCGGTTGCCAACACCAACCAGCAGGAAGGCCATGGCAGCAGCAAAGTCGTGGGCGATATGGGGGGCAATGGCACCAGCCTGAGCATAGGTGTGCGCAAGCAGGACCATAGCGCCAGCCTGGACCAGACCAACCAGAGCGCGGTGCGCAACCAGGTGATCAGCCAGAACGGCAGTATCAACCTGACTGCCAAGGACGAGGTGAAGGTGCAGAGCACCGAGCTGATCGCCGGGCGCGACTTGTCTGTGACAGGCAGCCATATCGACATCCAGCCTTCGGTGGACACCGAGCAGCACCGCCAGCAGCAGACCAGCAGCCAGTATGGCGTGACCGCCGCGCTGAGCAACAGCATGGTCAATGCCGTGAACTCGGTGGTGCAGAATGCCGAGAAGGCCGAGCAGACCGAGGACAAGCGGCTGGCTGCGCTGTATGGCGCCAAGGCCGCGATGGATGGCTACAACGCCGTACAGAATATCCAGGCCGGCTCGCAAAGCGCCAGCAGCTTCAAGGTGACGATCAGCATCGGTGGTGGTGAGCAGGAAAGCCAGAGCAGCAGCGCCACCACCCAGAACCTGGGCAGCGTGCTGAAGGCCGGCGAAAACCTGAACCTGACGGCCACCGGCAGCGGCCAGAAGACTGCCGATGGCTTTGCCAGCGATGGTGACATTGTCCTGGCCGGCGCTGACCTATCGGGCAAGAACGTGACGCTGACGGCTGCCCGCGACATTCTGGCCACCAGCGCGCAGAACAAGACCGAGCAGCAAGGCAGCCAGCAGGGTAGCAATGGCAGCATAGGCATAGGCTTTGGTGTAGGCGAGCAGACCGGCTTTACGCTGGAACTGGGCGCCAGTACCAACCAGGCCAAGCAGAACGGCAGCAGCCTGAGTAACCAGGAAACCCAGATCGTTGCCACCAACACGCTGACGCTGGACAGCGGCCGTGACACCTTGATCCAGGGTGCGCAGCTGAAGGGTGACAGCGTGGTGGCCGACGTTGGCCGCGACCTGCGGATAGAAAGCCTGCAGGACAGCTCGAAGTTTGACAGCAAGGAGAGCAGCGGCGGCTTTAGCGCCAGCATCTGCGTACCGCCGTTCTGCTTTGGCAGCACGGTATCGGGCAGCGTGAGCGCCAGTGCCGGCAAGATCAACAGCAACTACCAGAGCGTGGTGGAGCAGAGCGGCCTGTATGCCGGCAAGGGTGGCTTCGACATTGATGTGGGCCGCCATACCGAGCTGACCGGTGGCGTGATCGCCAGTGCCGCAGACGCGGACAAGAACCGCATCAGCACCGACACGCTGGCCTTCCGCGACCTGCAGAACCAGGCCGAGTACAAGGCTGGCAGCCTGGGCGTGACCGTGAGCGGCAGCAGCGGCAACCTGAACCAGGGTGCCCCTGTGGACAGCGGCGTGCAGGACTTTGCCGACGAATGGAACAAGGCCCCGACCGACCCGCGCAAGGACGCTGGCAGCCAGACTGGCGCCAACCCGAACATCGGCCTACCCAGCGCTGATTCGGCCAGCGGCACGACCGCCAGCGCGATAGGCGCCGGCACGATTGAAGTGCGCAGCGACCAGGGCACGGGCCAGGACAGCACGGCAGGGCTGAGCCGTGACACGGCAGCGGCCAATGGCGCCATCGACCAGATCTTTGATGAAAAGGCGGTGCGAGCACAGCAGGAGCTATCGCGCCTGACTGGCGAGGTGGGCTTTAAGTTGGTGGGGGACCTGGCCAGCAGCCAGAAGGCTGATGCTGAGAAGCGCCTGGCGGAAGCCAAGGCCAGCGGCAACCAGGACGCCATCAATGCAGCCCAGGCTGATGTGAATGCCTGGAGTGACGGCGGCAGCTACAAGGTCGTGATGCATGGCTTGACTGGCTTCTTGCAGGCCAAGCTGGGCGGCGGCAATGTCAGCGCCTCTACCCTGGCAGCGCTAGGCAACGAAGCCATGCTGCCGTATCTGGCGGACTACCTGAAGAGCCAGGGCTTGAAGGAAGGATCGTCGGAGTTCAACAGCCTGCTCAAGCTGGGCAGTGCGGTCGTGGGCAGCGCGATAGGTCAAGTCGTGGGTGGCGGCCAGGCGGGTGCCTCGACGGCGGTTGCGGCGACGACGAACAACTTCCTAAAGCACACTGACGTATTGGCGCTTAAGGGGGAGTTGGCACGCTGCAAGGCTAAATCCGGTGGGTGTTCGGACGACGAAGTAAAGGCTATCGCAAATAAGTATGTGGCGATATCCAGCCAAAATATTGCGAATGAGCAGAAGTGCGTTGCTGCTGGTAATGTGCAATGCGTAATCAATATGATTGGGCAGGCTGCTGATAGCACAGAGTTGAGCGGTGTCTTGCCCGTCGGTTTTGGAGAGGTTGAGCGCGTACTCATTACGCGGCAGGATAATATCCAGACATACCATACTGTTCGTGGACAATATTCCTTGTATGGTTCAGATGTTGCGCAAGCGCAGGAAATTGCAAAGTTCCGAAAGGAAAATTGCATTGGAATGAGCTCATCGGCGTGCGATCAGAAAGTTCAAAAAGCACTTGATGATCGCCAAATACGAGCATTCCTTACAATGGCAGCAACGAGCACCATGCCTGTTGTTGCCAATGGGTTACGTGGTGTGCGTATACCTGGCAAGCCTAATGCTGGAACTGCCGTTGCAGGAGAGACTACGGCTGGGCGTGGAGGTGTGAATGGCAAAACTAATACTGTTAGCGATGTCGAGTTCAACCCTGCGACAAACAAGTACGAAATTGTCTCCACTACAGATGTGCCTGCTGGAAGCTTGTCAGGAAAGAAGGTAGATGCCACTCTAACCGAGCAGAATCCGGTAACAGGCGTGTTCAAGCCGGTGACACCAGGCACAGCAGTCGTGGTGGCAAAGCCGACCAGCCCCACGGTGGGGGGGGGCGTCGCCGCGTCGTCTGCCGGCCAGCCTGCGACCGGCACAAGCCTGGTCACGACTACGTCAGGGACGTCTTTGGTGGTCGTGAACGGCAATGGTATGCTGAAGCCATCGACGGGTGCAGGGCAGGGTGGAAGTGCTGCGGCTGGGGATGTGCTGCTGTTGGGGTTGGGGCCGATTGATCCGAGTAGGGTGATGGTTCCCACTAGTGCAAGTGCTGTTGTGCCAGATAATCCAACAGCATATAGTGTGGTCTATGAAATGAAACTTGATCCAGCGGATTTCGGAAAGAGCCGATCGGTGCATTTCAACCGGGCTAATGCAGCGCTGGACACTGCCTTAAAGAACGATGCACAGTTTGCATTCATGATGGAAGGCTTAATTCCTGGCGTTCAATCGTCTGTATCATCTATTGGTGGACGTGCTACTCCGATTAATTGGACTTGGGAACATGCATCTTCCTCAACTGCTAACGGACAGATCGGGGTGATGAGATTAGTACCGACAGAGCAGCACACGCCTGGTTCTGCTTTTTGGCGTATTCTGCATCCAAACGCTGGTGCGGCAGGAGGCTATTCTGAATGGGCTATTCCTGCTGGCGCACCTAAGAATTAAAGGATATTGATGAATTTCGAACGATTGAACATTAATATTGGCGGATTGCCATCTCTTGGTTTTCAGGGGGCAGACGGTGTGTTTGATCAGGTTGCTGCTTTAGTGGGGGCTCCATTGCCTGAGTCATACCTAAAGCTGATACGCACCGCGGATGGAGGGCATCCAGAGGTGGGGTGCTTCCTCATTCCCGGAGGTAATGATGGGAACCTTTTTGAAGTGGACCACTTCTACGCCTTCAGCAATTCAGCTGCGGAAAGTATTTTAGATGCTCTTGACAAATGGAGGGGGATTGGCGATGGCACTTTGCCAATTGGCAGGGATGGAGGGGGAAATCAGATATTTTTGGATATGAGTACTGGAGGGGGTGTGTGGATAATTTTGCATGATGAGAACATGCTAAAAATAAAAATTGCTGAGAGCTTTGAAGAGTTTATCCATGGCCTCAGGCTAAATCCTGATTTCATTTGAGATGGAGGAAATTATGGATAGATATGCAGAGAAACCGTTTCTGAGGTTGCTGGAGTGTTATGTGCTGAACGCTATTGGAAAGCTTGAAGAAAGCCAGCGCATGGCATTGCAGCAGATGGAGCCGAAACTACGCGATGTTTACAAAATAGATGGCTCTTGGGTTGATATTGTTGCTGAGCAAATGGATTTCTCTAGTGAACTAAATGAGCAATTGCGGAGCATTTGGAACGGCTATGCTGAATATGTGAGGAGGCAAGGACTTGAACCCGATCCAAGTAAGTTCGCAACGCAATTCGTTGATGAGAACTTTCCAAGTTAGGAATAATACTATTACTGGAGGTTGCTGCCCTGTTCGGTGTTCACAGCAGCTCCCTCAACCTGCCCCAATCCCTCAAATTTTGAGGTAAAGGGGGCCGTTTTGGCAAAAAAACGCATCAGCCCTGCCTAAATATTAAGCATTTCAGCCGGTATTTTTGGCTAAGTTGGTTAATATTTTGGCAGGCTATGGGCGCAAACCATCCCGAACACCACGGTTCGCTCTCTTTCTCTGTCGAAAGGCCGGATCTAAAATCGCAAATAATACCCTTTCAATAATCCACCACAGCCTAAATACGACGTTCCCCCGGTATCCAGCAGCCTTGCGCAGGGTTATCTATCTGTCCTAGGCCACCGCACTGGACGGCGAGCGTTACAACCGGCAATTGCATCCATCCGAAACGGACTGGATCAAGAAAAATGCCGCCAAGTACGCCGCCCAGCTCTGCAATGGCTGTAAGCCCACGGCCGCGCAGATTGAAGCCGCCACCGCCGCCCTGACCCGCGAAGCCCTCAAGGAAGTGGACTTTGTATGGCGTAGCGGCCTGACCAATGGCGAAGATGCCACGGCAGCCGCCTTCCTGGCCGCAGCCAGCGGCACCTTCATCAACGAGATCGGCAAGCAGCAGCAGCTGTTCACGGTGGAACACGGCCAGTTCTTTGCGGCCCAGCAAGGCCTGTGGGAGACAGACAGCGACTTCATCCGCAAATACGGCACCAGCGGTATCACGCGAAATATCTACTGGGGTGCGCTGCAGGAAGCAAAAGAGCTGGGTGCCAGCATAGGCTCGGCCTATGCCAGGGACCCGCTGAAGTTCCAGTACGAGACCGCGAAGGGTGTGCTGTCAAGCGCCGTCAACGGGATACTGCACCCGCTGGACACCTTGTCGAATGTGAAGGACGGCTTTGTATCGAACAGCAAGGGGATAGGCGAGGCTGCCGCTGCCGTAGTGGACAGCAATGCCCGTGACCACCTGAACAAGCTGTATGGGCAGGATGTGACGGCGGCAGTTGGTATCTCAGGCGTGGTTGGCACGGTGACCACGGTGGGTACGGCTGTTGGTGCGGGCAAGCTGGCCTCGGCGACGGTACAGGTCGGCACCAAGGTGGCGGTGAACGCGGCTGAGCAAGGCGCGATCAATGCCATCAAGGATGCGCCCAAGGTGGTTGTGGATGCGGCGTTGGGTGGCAAGAAACCTAACGGTGGCAGTGGGGCGCAGAAGCCGGCGACGCCAACGGATGGCGTGACGGCGAGCAAGCCAGGCTTGGACTATCCGGGCCCTGTATCGGGAGGCAAGATACCTGACACGGGTGCGAGTGGCGTGGGTACGCCAGGCAAGCCTGCGACAGGTAGCGGGACAACGGGCGCCACGGCAGGGGCGGGCAGTACGGGCACGGGCATTGCGGCTGGCAAGCCTGACGCAGGTACGGGCGTGTCTGCCAAGCAGCCAGGCGAATATCTCGATCAGGCAACGGAAGTAGTGCCTGTGCAGGCGTATGGCAACGGTGCGAACCCGTCGCCATCGCTGGGTAGCAATACGGCAGGCCATGGCGGAGCCGGCACGAAGGCACCGGAAGGCAGTGGCACGGGCGGACTGCCCGTGGTAGTGTCGAACGATGACGTGCTGGCGTTGGGGCAGGGGCCGGTTGATTTAAATCGGGTGGTGGTTCCAAACACAACGCCGCAGTTGTCACCCCGGATTGACATTAGCGATCACTTTGTCATGACCCCCAAGGGTGGTGAGGTACGCCTACGTTATAGGGCTGAGGTCGATGCAGATATGCACTACCTTGACGCCACGGTTAACCGAGACGGTATTCTTGGCTTTGATATTAGCGCCCAGGGCAATCGCGAGCTTTACGGTTCAGGGAAAGATATGTTCTATAGCCTCATGAACCGACTAGAACGCGAAGGAATTGAGGTAAAGGGGGTCAGAGGGCAATGGTATGACGGCCAGGGTAGTGACAACTATGCCCAGTTCCGTAACTTGCTAGACCAAAAGATGTCCCCTGCAGATGCTGCACTCAATACCTGGACTGGTAAACGGGCACAAGAGTTTGGCTTCAGTAGCCCGATCAAAATCAATGATTACGGAACTGACGTTCAGGTGGTCTTTGGACGCGAACCGTAAGAGGGAAGGAGTGATTGTGAGTAAAGAGCCAATACCTGAATTGACTGAAGAACAAGCAATATTTTGGAGGGGTAGAGCCAAGCATTGTTCTTCAGTGACCCGTCTCATGAGAGATATTGCTGCCGAGTATGGGCTAAAGAGAAACGATGTTGGGTTCATGCTGGCTGATATTTTTGAATTAACTAATGGCGATGAAACCCAAGTGGTTTGGATGTGGGACTTTGATCGAAATGGTCGTGGACTGGCTGATGAAGTAATCGACCAGCGGCTCGCTCACTTACTAAAGCAAGCCCTGTAGCGACCGTTTGGAGCAGTAAGTCGATTGCTGACTTATTGTTCCAAACAAGCCATCCTGGGTACTGGGTACTGGGTACTGGGGCCTGGGGCCTGGTGACGGACCACAATTGCCTACGTCTATTGAGAATCTCCGTAAAAGTCTTGTATCGCCCAACACTGGCAATTTCAGTGATTTGTCAGGTGCCTCGATGCAGGAACTATTAGCAAGGGTTCCGAGCGGCGCAACTATGCGGAAACTAACTCCTGCACCAGTTGGGTGTAGAGTTCAAGTGGGTTGATGAAAAAGGCATAACACATCGGCTTAGAACTCATGACATGGACCCTAGCGCCCCTACAGGCTCTAATGCGGCTGATGGCTAGATTTTCCGGCATCAAGCAGGCAAGAGATACTACGACCCTTTAGTGCAGGATTTCAGGCACCATCAGGTCCATAACTCCGATAGCCCATTTTATGCTCCGGCGGGCGCTAATAACACGCACATTCCAATCGGCACTCCGCCGCAGTGGATGATTGACCTAATAAGGTGGCAATAATGACTGCGGAAAAAATCATCAACTTGATCGATAGCTCTCCCTCAGGGACGAGGGACCTATTGCTGGATGAGCTTAATGATTGCATTGCCGCCGGGGACTTGGGCTCCATGAGGCCTGATGATATTGTCGATAAAATTTCTGCACTTGTCCCGCCTCATAGCAATCTTGCGGAGCAGGAGAGTCTATTCAACGTTATTTCTTCAATTTATCTAGGCGGAGAGTGCCATGAAAGAATAGAGGAGATTGTTTTAAGTAGACTTTTCCACTTAAAGGCGAGCTCCTTGGTCCATGCACTTGAAATTCTCGCGGCTTCAAAGCTTGCCAATAAAAGAGAGCTGCTGCGAGATTTTGCCAAGCATGAAAATGAATTCATCAGAAAATTGGCAAATTCTCTTTTGGAACAAAATGGTGGAGGTGGTTTGTAGTTCCAAACAAAGCGTCTGCAGCTACAGACTATCTTGCAAGTATTCGCGCTGGAGCACGCTCGGTGGATGGGTTGCTTAATGTCAATGGTCGGGACATTGCCAGTGCTATTGACGGAGTTACAGGGCAATCTACTGCGATTGCTAAGCCAATACGTAACGGTGACTTGAAGGTGGGTATATTGGGCGATGATCTATTTGAGCGCGCATTAGGGGCAAAGAGCAATGAATTGGCAATTGCCACAGGCAATAAACTATATTTGCGTCGCAGTTCAAGCTCTATTCTAACGGATACCGTCCATGAAGGAACCAACGGCTTAGATTATTTGAACGGGTATGGCCTTGATATGTCAAAAAGGCGCTGGCAGTGGGAAAAAAACGTGCGTTCTATTATGAACGACAGTATCAAATCGCATCTGCGGTGACTCCGGAATTTTCCGCGCCTAACGAAATGCTTGTTCATATCTGGGGGAATTTCAAGAATGACATTCACCATCCTGACATGTGAGAAATGATCGTGCTGATTAATGACATGGCCGTGTTGGTAAGCACAGACAAAGCCAATCAATCCCTAATTGCGGAGTTGGACTCTGTGGGAGATAAAGGGGTGCGTCGAATATGTATTACCTTACTGGGCTGGCTCCGAGGGGACGATGACTCAGTTCGATGAGTACGTTGAAATGCAAGCTATCGGTGTTGAACCGCTGGATGCGTATTTGGCAGCAAGACACAATAGTCTTGATCAAGTTACTAGCATACGCATGCTTAGGGAGGTTTATGGACTTTCTCTAGATGATGCTAAGAAGGTCAGCTTCAAGGGCGATACTGGGGTCGAATACAATGAGCAGGAGGGGACCTTGGTGGCTGAATTTACTAAAGTACTTGATGATGAATTGGGGTTGGATTAGCAGGCTGCTGCACTATTCGGTGTTTACAACAACTCCGTCACTCTGCCCCCACCCCTCAAATTTTGAGGTAACGGGGCAGTTTCTGGCAAGAAGTCGCATCAGACTAGCCTAAATGTTAAGCACTCCAGCCGGTTATAGCGGCTAAATTGCTTATTACTTAGGCATCCTGTAGGCGATGGGCGCAAGCCGACCAGCCCCACGGTGGTGGGTGGCGGCGCCGCGTCGTCTGCCGGCCAGCCTGCGACTGGCACAAGCCTGGTCACGACTACGCCAGAGACGTCTTTGGTGGCCGTGAACGGCAATGGTATGCTGAAGACATCGACGGGTGCAGGGCAGGGTGGGAGTGCTGCGGCTGGGGATGTGCTGCTGTTGGGGCTGGGGCCGATTGACCCGAGTCGGGTGGTGGTTCCAAACAATACTCAGCTACTCAACCAATCAGGCGGCGTTGGTGGCGTAAGCTTCCCTCACACTGAGGCTTGGGCGCACTACATCCATTGCTGAGCTAATGGAATCTGGTGCTGTGCCTGGGCAAAGAGGTGTAGTTATCACGGATAGGACAGTTAATTTCGGCGATCTTTACACGTTGAGTCAAAATGCCGGTGGAATTGAGTTTTCGTTGGTATCTCAAAGGGTGTATGGGCAATTGGTGAAGGTGCTATATAGCGGCGATGCTTGGGTTAGTCCCGTACCATTTGGAGCAAGACCAATTGCTCACGTTCATCCGAATGTGATTCCAGGCCAGGAAGTTCCTTCGCTCGCTGACATCAATCTTCTCAGTGATCGATATTATGAGAAGCTTCTCGCCAATCCAAACGCACGACCAGAGCCGAGCCGTATTGTTTGGGGAGCGGGCAATACAGACAACACCATTTATTATGGTGGGGTAGGTAAGGAATATACGATTATTAAAACGCCAAAGGGGAACCAAATTGTCTACCAATAAGCCCGTCTTTACGGATGACTTTGTGGATGGCGTGCTGTTTGGCAATGGGCTAACACTGGCTGATTATTTTGTGCGCAAGTCGCCAGTCTCGGAAGCCGTATGCTATCTAGACAGGAATGGACAGCAGTTCTACTTGTCGATCGGTAATGATGAGCTTTTTAAGGCGGCACTTGCGAGATTAATCACGCTTGGAGTGAGAATTGTCGTACTGTGAATAGCCTGGCTGTTTGGTGCGGCAATTGAACTTTTCACTTGCCGTTCCAAACAGTGCCGGTTTTACTGATCGTGCCGCTACGCTTTCATTCGGTGAGCTAAGAGCGCTTTAGGCAGCTGGGCTGTCTCGTACTGAGATTGCACAGAGTCTTGAGTTGAATGGTGACATTTTCTTGTTCCGAGGAACATCGCCTGGATGGGCCGGAAACCCGGGCTCTCAGGCAACGGCAGCATCAGCATCTGTTGACACATATGTCGCTACTGTGTTTGCTTTAGAAGCAAGAGGCCAAGTGGGACAAGGCGTTCTTCAAGCGCAGGTATTTAGCGTCGGTGGAAATCCTCTGATAAAGGAGGTGCAGTATAGCCCGTCCACGGCAGGCCTGCCGCTTGCCGAGCGATCTCAGCATGTAGGTGAATATTACAAGTTCACCTATAATGATGGAAGCAAGGTAAAGGTAATAAACCCCGAGACTTATAAGATGGGAAGTCCAGAAAAGAATACGGACTATTTTAATCAACAAGGCCGTGGTATTGTTTATGATCCAGCCACCAGGACATGGAGACTGAAGTAGTGAAACTGAACTTGGATTGGGCTGCGCCAGTTGTACCTGGAAGAACTATGATGGGTCTAGGTCTTGGCATGGGAGAGAACGAAGTCTGGTCTTTGTTAGAGGAGGGGCGAGTTGGCAGCAAGGATGGGGATGGTAAATTTCAGGTGAAATTTACCAATTCACCTTTGCTGCTGGTAGAGCCCGCAATAGGGGGGGCTGTATTGCGGGACGTCAATAGTAATAATCCGAATACACATGAATTTGACGAAGTGTTTTCTATGGGATTTAAAGATGGTCTGTTAATGCATCTAGTTGCATCTTTGACTTACGGGGCAAGTCTTTGCCATTACAAAGGCAAGATGTGGAATGATATTGAATTAGGCAGCCCCGTGGCGTTAATTCTTAAATATTGTGAAGTTGAGTTTGACTCTGGGGATGAGTTATTTTACCCGGTAAATGCTGAATTTTTTGGGTTTAGCATTGGCGGTGCAAGCAGCTCACTTGAAGAAGATCCGAGTCAAACTGTGTCTTATATGCGAATATATGCCATCGGAGATCTGATGCAAGAAACCAAATCGGATGGCTGCTGAATTGCTGCCCTGTTCGACGTTCACAACAGCCCCCCAACCTGCCCCCATTCCTCAATTTTTGAGGCAATAGGGGCCGCGCGAGGCAAGAAATCGCATCAGCTCTGCCTAAATATTAAGCACCTCGACCGATCTCATAGGCTGAATTGCTCAATAAAAAACTTTTCCAATTAAAGGCGAGGGTTGATGAGTGCTATTCCTGTAAAAATTTGGCGAAACCTTCAGTCTGAAGTGGCGAGTCTTGAGAGGGATGCGAGGCCGAGAGAGATTTTAAAAGTAATCCTGCTTTGGATTAGATGTAATTCTCAGCATCTAATGCTTGAGCCATTTCTGGATTATGGCTTTGATATGATTAAGGACTTGAATGAAGACTCAATGCCGGTTGAGTTTTCGTCTTTGAGGTCGAGTGATTTGAGCAATTTTGTGAATGTAATTGCAAAGCGTAAAAATAAAGAGGTGAATGCAATTGCTCAATTTCTGCGTGACGTAGTAGAGGAGTTGGTAACAGTAGAGCTTGATAAGGAATGCCCCAATTGTGGTTCGTTTGGGATGAGAGCCTTTGTCGGCAAGGGGAACGGGAAATTAGCGTACCAATGCAGCGTTTGCGGTCATTCTCATTATGTGGATGGAGCCAGGGTGGAGAGGGATGGGCTAGCATTTGCAACCGAAAAGAACCTGCGTGAATTAGGCGTGATACAGCAGACTATTGAATAACTCAGCGCTGGAGCAGAAGATTAAGTGTGCTAAACCCTGCTCCCTATCAGAAATGTTATAAATGAGGGGCTGTGAATAATGTTTATGTCAAAACACCTACTGGGTGGCATGAAAGTGTTGCCATACTACAAGGAAGATGAAGGGGCTAAGTGCCCTTCGTCGATAAGTTTGGTGGAGAATTTAAATTTCTTGAGTACGGAGGATGCTCAAGTCATCTCGGCTTACATGGAATCTTGCGTAGTTATTGATGAATGGCTGAGTAATATTAAGGACCCAATTAGCGGCCGCCTCGATATCCCATCTAAGACCTGGTCGGATGGTCAGTTTGTTTGGGATTCGTCGCACATTCATTATGTGAGGAAATACCGGGTGCGCTTACCGAGTGTATTTGTCGAGCACGTAAAAAATCAAGTGAGCAAGAAATTTGATGTTAATGCGCTTATAAAATCTAAATTACGAGAGGGGTTTGAGGCCGCCTTGAAAAAGACAATAGCCGGAGACGATTCTCCCTACGCTGCATATTAGCGAGCAACATGGCGTTTGCACGACCTACTTTCCTGTTCTGCGTTCATAACAGCACCCTCAACCTGC
Organism: Chitinimonas prasina; assembly: GCF_030160395.1. GTDB lineage: Bacteria > Pseudomonadota > Gammaproteobacteria > Burkholderiales > Chitinimonadaceae > Chitinimonas > Chitinimonas prasina. The sequence continues at coordinate 366,153 of NZ_BSOG01000002.1, read as the reverse complement.
CCCCACTCCTCAAATTTCGAGGCATCAGGGGCAAGTGTGAGGCAAGCAAGCGCGCCAGGATTGCCTAAATATTAAGCACTTCAACCGGTCTTAGCGGCTAAATTGCTTATTATTTAGGCAGACTATAGGCCATGGGCGCAAGCCGACCAGCCCAACGGTGGTGGGTGGTGGCGCCATGTCGTCTGCCGGCCAGCCTGCGACTGGCACAAGCCTGGTCACGACTATGCCAGGGACGTCTTTGGTGGCCGTGAACGGCAATGGTATGCTGAAGCCATCGACGGGTGCAGGGCAGGGTGGGGGTGCTGCGGCTGGGGATGTGCTGCTGTTGGGGTTGGGGCCGATTGATCCGAGTAAAATCGCGAACAAAATTGGCGGAACTCAATCATCTGGAGGTATAGGGTTTAATAATGACATACCTAAGCACTTTTCTACTTTTGATGGTTTTAGTCAGAAGTCTGGAATTAGTGGGACTCATAATATGAATGAGTTCACACAGGCAGCAAGCCAAAACAATGTGAAGGTGCTCAGTCAAATCCCTGGCTCGGCCAGTGGTCTTGTTCAGATTCAGTACCAAATTCCGTCTATTGATCGTGCTGGAAATGCAAAGTTCGATTCAAATGGGCAGCCCGTATATAAAAACGAGGTTTTCTTGAAAACTGTCTATGATCCAACTCTGATTTCTGATGCTAAAATCATCGAGCTTGGGCGACAAGCTGCAGAAAAAGGTTATCAGGCTGCGATCAATGACAAGAAGCAGGCTTACAACTCCGAGGCAGGTGGAATTTTATTCCGAATTTACATTGATCCCAAGACTGGGATTGTTACCAATTACCATCCAAAGTAGAAGGATATGGAAGATACTGTTTTTCCTTCTGTCTCTCACGGTCAAGATTATGGTTGGCAGGCGCTGGAGTTTTTTAATTCCCTCTGCTCTCAAAATTCATTTTTCTGGGGGTTGTGCTTGTTAGTGAATAAAACTGGCTGCGTTGTTAATGATGATTACTGTATTTTCCCCGATATGGCTAGTGATGATCTGGACGATCATTTTGATGGGGTTCTGTTTGGGATCGGTGATAGTGAAGTAATAGTGAGCGAAGAATTTTTTTTTCGCGTGTTAAAAGAGGCGTGTGTGAACTATCTTGCATTGGACCGTAACGATGGTCAGGATGTGATAGAAATCATGAACTCAAAACTATGCTTTGTAGAATTGGGCAAGGAGGATGTTCGCTCGTCCGCACCAGAATGAGTAGCATGACAGTGGGTATTTTCTCTAGAAGCTCCTTTCTGCCCTGTTCGGTGTTCACAACAACACCCTCAACTTGCCCCCACCCCTCAAATTTTGAGGTAACGGGGGCCGCGTGAGGAAAGCACGAAAGCCTGGAGAGTGATTGTGGTCAGTAGCACATTTATTCCCATTTCCGGACCACTCTCGGCATTATCGGAGGTGGAGTGTATTATATTTATGGCCTTTGATGAGCTTGGTCTGCGGAGGCCTAGGATTTCTCTTGATAATAGCCATTCTCGCAGTGCCGCCTTACTCGATGGTTTTGTTATGGTTGATGGAGGTGAAAAAGAAAATCAATGCTGGATATCCATTAGCGAATGCTCACCATGTATAAGTGGCGATCCGGGATCGGATATGCTGGTCGATGTTATGACGCGAGGAGATTGGTTATATCCTGCAATTATTGCCTACGCATTCTGCAGGCATAGAGGTCGGGTGGTATTTAATGACGCAGGCGTCCTCGGTAAAATCGATACGTATAGTGCCGACTCCTTGAAGGAGGCGATCATTAGAAAAATTCATAGCTAACGCTGTCGGCCTTTCGAGAGCTTTGAAGAGCTTATCCAGGGCCTCAGGCAAAACCCTGATTTAATTTAAGATGGGGGAAGTTGTGGATAGATATGCAGAGAAACCGTTCCTGAGGTTGCTGGAGTATTATGTGCTGAATGCTATTGGAAAGCTTGAAGAAAGCCAGCGCATGGCATTGCAGCAGATGGAGCCGAAACTACGCGACGTTTACAAAACAGATGGCTCTTGGGTTGATATTAATGAGCAATTGCGGAGTATTTGGAACGGCTATGCTGAACATGTGAGGAGACAAGGGCTGGAACCTGATCCAAGTAAATTCGCAACGCAATTCGTTGATGAGAACTTTCCAGGTTAGGAATAATACTATTACTAACAGGGCAGCATATGAAGCGTGGGGATTGGAAGGACTTGGTGATACTGGTGCGAGAGGATTCATGAGTTGTTGATAATATTCGGGGAATGGCGACTTACTTGCCTGGAGCGGGAATCCGCAATTACACGCTAGCGGCGCCAACGCTGCCCTCGCTTAGAATTTATGAAAATTCAACATCAGTCGAGTTTAAGACGCAGTGACCTTACCCCGCTTGGTCTACCACTCATAAATTAGCAATCTGAGCGGCTGGGGGGTGATGCCTTTCCCGGTATTCCGCCGGGGCAAAATAGCCCAGCGCACTTTGGTATTGTGCTGAATGGCATTATGCTGTGGGTGTCCTACCGGGTGCTGGCTGCAACTTCTTTGTTGCGGGCGTAATACGGATTCTCAGTATCCGCACTTCGTGCTGATTGCGGGTTGCTCGCGCATCATCTGGCATATTACGCATTGTGTCGTGTCGAAATTTTTCACTTGCCGATGGCCTTGCTTTGAAATGGTGCTTTCTGAAAGCGTTCTACTTGGGCCGACCAATCGGGTGAGCTGAGGTACGATGTGGTGTTTCAATAGCAGGCGGCGCGTGGGATATGGTGGACAGAATTGCAAGCTGGCGTCATGCCTGGATGGGTGTGGGGGTGGCGGAGCCTGATGCGGCTTTGCTGGCTGCGTTGCTGGCGCGGTATGGGGAAGCCCAGCGCTTCTACCACACCTTGCAGCACCTGGATGAGTGCCTGGCGCTGTTTGAAACCACCTCTGCCTGTGCGGAGCGGCCGGGGGAGGTGGCGTTGGCTTTGTGGTTTCATGATGCCATTTATGATGTGCAGGGCCGGGATAATGAGGCGCGCAGTGCGGCTTGGGCGCGGGAGGCTTTGCTGGCGGCCGGGGTGGGTGGGGCGGCGGTGGAGCGAGTGGTGCAGTTGATCATGGCGACCCGGCATGATGTGCTGCCTCTGACGGTGGACGCCAAGCTGCTGGTGGACATCGACCTGGCGATACTGGGGGCGGAGGCATCGCGCTTTGCCCAGTATGAGGAGCAGATCCGGCAGGAGTATGCCTGGGTGGCGCCGGCTGTTTTTGCGGCCAGGCGCGCTGCTGTACTTGCGGGTTTTCTGGCGCGGCCGCGTATTTATGCGACCGATGCTTTGTTTAAGCGGCTGGAGCTGCCAGCCCGGGCCAACCTGCAGGCTGCAATTTTACAGCTGGGTGCTTGACCTTGTAGTTACTTCAAGATTTATGCTGTGTCCGTCTTGACCTGGGTTGGTCCTGCTGGTTCAGGCGGCATTGGCATGCAGCGCCAGTGCTGGCTCTAACCCGGTCGGTCCGTACCCACCAAGGAATTGGGTTCATGGCAGGCTGTCGGTCTTTCGTAGTAGCGTAGGGTCTCTGCGGTGCATTGTGCCGACTGGGCTGGTTCGCCGATTTTCATGATGTATTCAGACAAGTCTTGTTCTACTGGCGTCACGGTGGCGTATTGCTGCTATCTGTGCGGTGTAGGGCATCCAGGCAATGAAGGAGCGGGTTTTCAATGAGCGAGCAGGAAATGAACGACAAGCAACGAGACAGGGCTGCCATGGCGCGCCGTAATCTGCGTACGGCCTTGATACTGGTGTTGCTGATAGGCGGCTCGATGGCGGCCTTTCTGAATAACTTTGGTGTTTTTGGCTGACAGTTGCGGCCTCTCCGCTGAGACTAGCAGTTGATGCGTCTGACGGGGCGTTTACCCTGGCGGATTGCCGGTGGCGCCGGCGCTGAAGTGGCTGTTGATGGGGAACCGTGGTGGCTGGTATGTGTCTAGCGATGTTGGTCAGGCGCTGGCGCCAGGGAAACCTTGTGCTAGGCGTTGGGATGGCGGCCGGGTAAAGGTTTTGTGCCGCCCTTGTTGCCGCGACGGAAGTAAGCCTTGCGCGTTGCGTGGAGGGCGCTGCATTGGCGCGCTTTTCGACGCTTTTTGAATGAGCTTCAGTTTTTCAGCAGTTACAATGGCGGCCGCTGGATGGCCGCCTGATCCATCCAAACAATGAGAAAGCACTCTGTATGAACAGCAAGCGTCTATTTGCCCGTGCCTTGTTGGCATTGGGTCTGTCGGTAATCGGTGCCTCGGCCTTGGCTGCTGGTGACCATGCGGGCCCGGTAACCAAGCTGCCGGTTGCCCAGCCTGTGGCTACCCCTGGCAAGATCGAGGTGATCGAGTTCTTCTGGTTTGGCTGCCCTCATTGCAGCGCCTTGGAGCCTGCGGTGGCGGCCTGGGAGAAGAGCCTGCCGCCTGATGTGGTTCTGCGCCGTGAGCATGTGATGTGGGATGGCCGCTCGGACATGGAAGGCCACACCAAGCTGTTTGTGACACTGCGTACCATGGGCCTGCTGGCTCAGCACCAGCGTGCCGTGTTTGATGCCATACACGGTGGCCGGGTGGAACTGCGTGACGAGAAGACGTTGTTTGAGTGGGTGGCCAAGCGCGGTATCAACCGTGCCCAGTTTGAGGCTGCCTACAAGTCGTTTGGTATCGGCAGCCAGATTGGCCGTGCCAAGCAGATGACTCGCGACTATCGCGTCAATGGGGTGCCGACCTTTATCGTTAACGGCAAGTATTCGACTTCGGTAAGCCAGGCGGGTGGTGAGCAGCAGCTGTTTGCCATATTGAACAAGCTGATTGCGCAGGAGCGCGCCGGCAAGAAGTAAGGCTCTGTGCCGGTGTGGGTGTGGTTGGCGTCTTGCCGGCCATGCCTGTGCCGGCGACTTCCTGCGGGGCTGGAGGTTGCCGGGCGCCCCCTTTATTCCATTCTGCTGGATGCAAATACCTGAATGTGTAGGGGGAGGTTCTAATACTTTGCTAAAATCCCGGTCTGCCAATTAACAACCGTTCTCATCTCATGTCCACCATCGCTACCGAACGCGTCCTGAGCGTCCATCACTGGAACGACACTTTGTTCAGCTTTACCACGACCCGCGACCCCGGGCTGCGGTTTGAGAATGGACACTTTGTGATGATAGGTTTGCAGGTGAATGAGCGCCCCCTGATGCGGGCGTACTCGATTGCCAGCGCCAACTATGAGGAGCATCTTGAGTTCTTCAGCATCAAGGTGCCCAATGGCCCTCTGACCTCGCGCCTGCAGCACTTGAAGGTGGGTGATGAGCTGCTGGTGAGCCGCAAGCCTACCGGCACCTTGGTGATACATGATCTCAAGCCTGGCAAGAATCTGTTCCTGTTTGGTACGGGTACTGGCTTGGCGCCTTTCATGTCCATCATCAAGGACCCGGAGACCTATGAGCATTTTGAGAAGGTCATCCTGTTCCATGGCGTGCGCTTTGTGAATGAGTTGGCTTATGCCGACTACATCCAGAATGAGCTGCCCAAGAATGAATTCTTTGGCGATGTGATCCAGCAGAAGCTGATCTACTACCCCAGCGTGACCCGCGAGGAGTTCCGCAACCAGGGCCGGCTGACTGATCTGATCGAGAACGGCAAGCTGTGTGAGGATTTGGGCCTGCCACCGCTGAACCCGGAAACCGACCGTGCCATGATGTGCGGCAGCCCGAGCATGCTGAAGGATACGGCGGCCTTGCTGGATGCCCGTGGCTTCCATGTTTCGCCACGCATTGGTGTGCCTGGTGACTATGTGATCGAGCGTGCCTTTGTCGAGAAGTAATTGGGTATCTTGCCGTTGAGCGCTCGGCCTGCCTGTGGGGTGGGCCGTGGCGCTTTGATGGCTGCCTGTTTGCTGATGTGCTATGTCCCTAATCTGTAAGCAAGTTTTCTGACAGAAATGACTTGCCTGCAAGGGGGGATTGGGCGAAAATCCGGCCCTTGTTTTATAGCGTTGCGGCACCTCGCCCAACGCGGGTATTAGGGCGCTGAAAAGCGTGCCTGGTGCTTGCCCCAAAGGGCCATGAGGCTAGGGAGACTGGGCTTGCGGGCTCGTCTCCGGCTAGGCGCAATGCCTGCCGACTCGTAATCCATCAAGGCAAGACGTTCTTAGACCTTCGGGTGTTGGGGCGCGTCTATAGATGGATTGCGCCCAACTCCGACTCTTGGGGGTGTGGGATATGTCCAACCTGACTTCATCCAACCAGCTTCGCGCGGCTCAAGCGCAATTGCCTATCTCGGTCTATTTTGACCCGGATTTTTATCGGCTAGAACAGGAAACGCTGTTCTCCCAGGCGCCAAAGTATGTCGGCCATGAGCTGATGGTTCCCAACGTGGGCGACTATCAGGTGCTGGAGATGTATGATCGTGCGCGCTTGCTCAAGCGTACCGAGTCTGGCGTCAAGCTGCTGTCGAATATCTGCCGCCACCGTCAGGCTTTGATGGTGGATGGGCGCGGCAATAGCTCGCACATCGTTTGCCCTTTGCATCGCTGGACCTATGACAACCAGGGCACGCTGCTGGGTGCGCCGCATTTTCCTGAGAAGCCCTGCTTGAACCTGCCGGAGACCCGGCTGCAGACCTGGAACGGCATGCTGTTTGAGCTGGGTACGGGGGGCAGGGATGTAGAGGCGGACCTGAAGAACCTGGGCGTGGCCAAGGATCTGGATTTCAGCAACTACATGCTGCATAGCGTGCAGGTGGATACTTACGAGGGCAACTGGAAGACCTTTATCGAGGTTTATCTGGAGGACTACCATGTGGATCCATTCCACCCTGGCTTGGGCCGGTTTGTGGAGTGTGATGACCTGAAGTGGGAGTTTGCCGACTGGTATTCGGTCCAGACTGTGGGTATCAACAATGCCTTGGCGAAGGCCGGTTCGAAATCGTATGCGGAGTGGCACAAGCAGGTGCTGGCATTCAACCGTGGCCAGATGCCCAAGCATGGCGCCATCTGGTTGACCTATTACCCCAATGTGATGGTGGAGTGGTATCCGCATACGCTGGTGATCTCGACCTTGCTGCCAGATGGCCCTCGCCGCTACAAGAACATTGTGGAGTTCTATTACCCTGAGGAAGTGGCCTTGTTCGAGCCGGAGTTCATGGCGGCGGAGCAGGCGGCCTACCAGGAGACGGCGGTAGAGGACATGGAGATCATCCGCCGCATGGAAGAGGGCAGGGAGCGGCTATACAAGGAGGGTAGGGACGAGTTCGGCCCTTACCAGAGCCCGATGGAGGATGGCATGCTGCATTTCCATGAGTTCATGCGCCGGGAGATGGCTGAGCATATACCTGCCATGCGCCTGTAAGTGTTGCGGTGATGTGGTTGTGCCAGGGGCCGGTACCGATAAGGTGCCGGCCTTTGTCTTTTGGTGGGCTCAGATGGTTTTGGAGTAGCGCTGAAGGGGCTGGCTTTGCTGCAGGCGGCGGTCAAAGATCATGGCGATATTGCGTATCAGCAGGCGACCGCGTGGCAGTACCTGCAGGCGCTGCCCATCCAGGCTGAGCAGGCCATCATCTGCCAGGGCTGCCAGCTTGGACTGTTCGGCGGCAAAGTATTCGTTGAAGCGGATGCCCCAGCGCGCCTCCAGCTGGGCGAAGTCGAGTGCGAAATCACACATCAGTTGCTGTATCAGACTACGGCGCAGCCTGTCGTCTTCGTTCAGGGCGATGCCTCGGAACAGCGGCAGTTTGCCGGCATCCAGCAGGGCGTAGTATTCCTCGGTGCCGCGTACATTCTGGCTGTAGCTTGCGCCCAACTTGCTGATGCCTGAGACACCCAAAGCGAGTAGATCGATGTCGTCGCGCGTGGAATAACCCTGGAAGTTGCGGTGCAGGGTGCCTGCGCGCTGGGCAATGGCCAGTTCGTCATCGGGCAGGGCAAAGTGATCCATGCCGACATAGACGTAGCCGGCGGCGGCGAGTTTGCTGACGGCGAGGCTGAGGATATCGAGCTTGGTGTCGAGTGCGGGGAGGTCGGCTTCGTTTATCTGACGCTGCGTTTTGAACAGCTGCGGCATATGCGCGTAGTTGTAGATGGAAAGGCGATCTGGCCGGGCTGCGATCACTTTGTCCAGGGTGGCGCTGAAGCCTTGTACGGTCTGCAATGGCAAGCCGTAGATCAGGTCGATGGAGATGGATTTGAAGCCATGTGCTCGGGCCGCTTCAATCACTGCCAGCGTTTCGGCTTCGCTCTGGATGCGGTTGACGGCCTGCTGGACGGCGGGGTCGAAGTCCTGCACGCCGAGGCTCATGCGATTGAAGCCCAGCTCACCCAGGTGTGCCACAGTGGCTGGCTGGACTTTGCGCGGGTCTATCTCTATCGAGTATTCGCCTTCGTCCTTGGGGGCGAAGTCGAAATGGGCTCGAAGTTGCTGCATCAGTCGGCCGAGTTGGGCATCGGAGAGGAAGGTGGGGGTGCCGCCGCCGAAGTGCAGCTGCTCCACCCTGGCGCGGCCTGCGAATAGGGGGGCTTGCAGGGCAAGCTCCTTGTCGAGGTAGTCCAGGTATACCTCAGCATGAGACTTGTTCTTGGTGATGATCTTGTTACAGCCACAGTAGTAACAGATGGTATTGCAGAAAGGGATATGCACGTAGAGCGACAACGGGCCTTGCTGACCAGCGGGGAACTGCCTTGCTACTTCTGCGCGATAGGCGGCTTCATCGAACCCGGCATGGAAATGGTCGGCCGTGGGATAGGAGGTGTAGCGAGGGCCATTGCCCGCCAGGCGCTCGATCAGGCTTTTGTCGAAAGACAGGCCTTGAACATCAAAATCTGCTGGGGCCGGCTTAATGGCAGTGGGGGCGGGCGCATTCATGCGGGCAACCATGTCGATATAAGGTGCGGCCAGTGTGCCTGGGGGCGAGGGGCTGTACCTTGATGCGCATCAATCGGGGTCGTCTTTGAGGGCTGGCTGGCGCTGCGATGGGGCTAGTGGAAATCGCGGCTCTCTACAGACAGAGTTCCCAGCAGCTCGGATTTGTCGGCCAGGCGCTTGGCGAGCAGATGGACGACCTCGCCTTCCCGCTGCACCACGCCGTAGACGGCCAGCAGCCTGGCGCCCAGCAGTTCCTTGCGCTGCCTTTCGCCCAGATCCTGCCAGACAATGACATTGGTGTTGCCGGTTTCGTCTTCCAGGGTAACAAAGGTGACGCCGCTTGCCGTGCCGGGACGTTGGCGGCCAACTACGATGCCGCAGGCCCGTGCGGGCTGGCCGTGCTGGCAGGCGCGCAGCTCGGCGGCACTGAGCAGGCGATTGCGGCTCAGGTGTGGGCGTAGCAGGCTTAGTGGATGGGCCCTCAGGGTGAGGCCCTGGCTGCGGTAATCTTCCAGCACTTGCTGGCCCAGGCTGGGGAGCGGGAGGGTGATGGCTGCCTCTGCCTTGGCGGCCATGCCTACGAGGTCTTGCTTAAGCTGCAGGCCGCCTACCTGCCAGCGGGCTTGTCGGCGATTTCCGGCCAAGCTGGCCAGCGCATCGGCATCCGCCAGGATGCCCAGGCTGCGCTTGTCGAGACCGGCCAGGCGCTGTAGCTGGACCAAGCTATCGTAACCAGCCGCCGGTCGGTGGGCGGCAATGCGCTCGCCTACGCCCCGGCCCAGGCCGCTGATCAGCCGCAAGCCCAGTCGGAGTGCGTGCTGGGGGCGCTGTTCGTCTTCCAGTGTGCAATCCCAATCACTGCGCTGCACATCGACAGGGTGCACGACGATGCCATGCCGCTTTGCGTCCTGTATCAATTGCGATGCGGAGTAAAAACCCATGGGTAGGCTGTTGAGCAGGGCGCAGGTGAAGGCGGCAGGTTCGTGCCGCTTGAGCCAGCCTGATACATACACCAGCAGGGCGAAGCTGGCGGCATGGGATTCGGGAAAGCCATATTCGGAGAAGCCTTCTATCTGCTTGCATAGCCGGTCTGCAAATTCCTGGGTATAGCCATTGGCCAGCATGCCGGTGACCAGCCGCGCTTGGTAATCTGCCAGTTCACCCGTGCGGCGCCAGGAGCCCATGGAGCGTCTAAGTTGGTCGGCCTCGCCGGGGGTAAAGTCAGCGGCATCGATGGCCAGTTGCATGACCTGCTCCTGGAAGATAGGCACACCCAAGGTTCGCTCCAACGTCTTCTTGACGGCTTCGGATGGGTAATCGACGGGCTCCAGCCCTTGTCTCCGCCGCAGGTAGGGATGCACCATGCCGCCTTGTATGGGCCCAGGGCGCACGATGGCTACTTCAATCACCAGGTCGTAGAAGGTTTTGGGTTTGAGGCGTGGCAGCATGGACATCTGCGCTCTTGACTCGATCTGGAACAGGCCCACGGTATCGGCATGTCCTATCATCTCGTAGACCTGTGGGTCTTCTGCGGGAATATCGGCCATGCGCATCAGTGGTTGCTGGCGTATCGCGGACACCAGTGCCAGCGTACGGCGTATGGCGCTCAACATGCCCAATGCCAGCACATCGACCTTGAGCAGGCCCATGGCGTCCAGATCATCCTTGTCCCACTGGATGACGGTGCGATCTGGCATGGCGGCGTTTTCTATGGGGACCAACCGTGCCAAGGGACTGTGGGAGATAACAAAACCGCCCACATGTTGCGACAGATGGCGAGGGAAGCGCATCAGCCCTTGTGCAAGCCGCAATAGTAGTTGGACTGACCGGCTCTCGGGGTCGAAGCCTGCTTCCTGCAGGCGCTTGGGCAGCTCTGCGCGGCTATCCCACCAGGCCAGGGTTTTGCTGATCTGATCCAGTTGCTCTTCGTCAAACCCCAGTGCACGCCCTACATCCCGCAGGGCGCTACGCGGGCGGTAGGTAATCACGGTGGCGGCCAGTGCGGCGCGCTCCCTGCCATAGCGCTTATATATGTACTGGATGACCTCCTCCCGTCGATCATGCTCGAAATCCACATCGATATCGGGCGGCTCCTGTCGCTCTTGCGAGAGAAAGCGCTCGAACAGCAGATTGGATCTATCTGGGTCTACCTCGGTGATGCCCAGGGCAAAGCAGACGGCCGAGTTGGCCGCTGAGCCACGCCCCTGACAGAGGATCTTCTGGCTGCGGGCGTAGGCGACGATATCGTGGACGGTGAGAAAGAACGACTCATAGCGAAGCCTGGTGATCAGCGCCAGTTCGTGCGCTATCTGGCGGCGGACTTTTTCTGGCGCGCCTGCTGGATAGCGCTGGTTCAAGCCGATTTCGGTCAGTGTGCACAGATGGCTTGCCGGTGTTGCGCCCTCGGGTACCAGTTCGGCGGGGTATTCATAGCCCAGATCAGCCAGGAACTGGCCGCAGCGCTGTGCAATGCGCACGGTTTCTGCCAACAGCGCGCGTGGGTAGATGTGGGCGAGCGCCCAGGGACTGCGCAGGTGGCGCTCACCATTGGGAAATAGCGCCAAGCCGCATTCTGCTACCGGCCGGCCCAGCCGGATAGCTGTCATGACGTCCTGCAGGGCGCGGCGGGATCGGACATGCATATGCACATCGCCACTGGCGACGCAGGGGAGGCCGCATTGCTGGCCTAGCTGCAATAGTGCGGAGAGGCGGTTGCCATCGTCTGCCTCCTGGAACAGCTCTACCGCCAGCCAGGCGCGATCGGGGAAGTGCTGGCCAAGCCATAGACCGTCTGCGGTATCCGGCAGGGCGGGGGGCAGCCATAGGGCTAATAGCCGTCCGGCGTGGCGCGCGACGGCGGCACGATCCAACTGGTATGAGCCCTTGTTGGCATTGCGTCGCCCCAGGGTGATCAGCTGGGATAAATCGCCATAGGCTTCACGATCTGGCGCCAGCAATACCAGGCGCAAGCCATCGTCCAGGGTTAGTTCGCTTCCTACGATCAATTGCAGGCCGTGCTTCTGGGCGGCCAGATGGGCGCGAACAATACCGGCCAGCGAGCACTCATCGGTTATGGCCAGCGCTTGATAGCCCAGCTTGGCAGCCCGCTCCACCAGCTCATCTGCGTGCGATGCGCCGCGCTGGAAGCTGAAGCAGGAAAGACAATGCAACTCGGCATAGGTGGCTTGGTCGGCGGCAGGCATGGCGATTCCTTAGAGTCTGTTCAATGTCTTTTCGTCGTGTCGCTGATCTGGAAAATGGCCAGGCACAAGGCGTGGTGCGCAGGCAATAACAAGTTATTGCCAAGCGCCACAACGCAGTGAGTGGCCGTTTTCCAGATCAGCCCTGCGGGTTCGCAGCCTTGCCAGCGAAGTGCGGCGTTGCAAGCCGCTGACGGTACCCGTACCGCTGCGCGTCTTGCGCCTTGCCCTTCATCCGGCAAGGTTGCGAACGACGCGGCGAAAAGACATTGAACAGACTCTTAGGCAAACAGGCCGTGCAGGTACCAGCTGTCGGTGCTGCGCTGCTGGTATATCCAATAGCGGCGGCCAGATGCCCCTTGCGCCTGGTAGTAGTCGCGGGTGACGCCATCACCATCCCACCAGCCGGATTCGATGCGCTCTGCCCGTGTCAGCAGCTGGAGCGGTTCGCCGTGCCAGAGATGTCCGTCACGTAGTTCCAGACTCTGCGGCTCGGGCAGCAGCCAGGCGGGGCGCTCACCCAGGGTGAGCTGAGGGGAGGCGCTACCGCAGGGCGCCCAGCGCCAGGCGTGTTCTGGGCGGTGATCCGCCACACAGACGATGCTCTGCACCGCTTCCTCTCCCAGCCGCGCCATCAGCCGTGCGCGTAACAGGTCGAAATCCTCCGCCTGGTTGGCATTGCCAAACAGGGTCAGCACCTGGCCATCCAGGCGATGCAGCTGGTCGGCCAGAATGCCCATGGCCTCTACCGGTGCGGGCAAGACCAGCCGCGCAAGGCGCTCGCGACAGATGGCCAGCATGGCATCGGCGGCGCGGGTGGGCTTGCCTAGCCCTAGCGTTACTTCGGTTTTGCTGCTGTCTTCGTGCTGCATGGTCAGGTGTAGCTGTTGTACACCCAGCCCTCTGCCCATCAGAAATGCTGCCAGCTCGGTAAACAGGCGCTTGGCGACAAAGCCCAAGGCTTCGACTTGGTCTGTTGCCCAATTGAGGGCTACGGTGCGTTCAAATCGATCAGGCGGCTCAAAGGGATCGCGCGGGTCTGGCTGCAAGCCTAGTGCCTGGTCCAGCATGCAGGGGAAGGCGTGGCCCAGGCGATGGGCAAGACCATCACGCGGGAGGCTGTGGATGTCGGCAAATTGGCGCATGCCTAGCGCTTGCAGTTGCCGCAGCGTGTCGTCAGGCCAGGGGAGCGCGGCGATGGGCAGGCTTGCCAGGCCGTCGGCGAGACCCTCCGGGCTACGTATCACGGTTTGTGGGCGCAACTGGGCCAGCCAGGTGGCGGCAAGCGGCGAGGGGGCTGCTGCCATCTGTGCTGCCCAGCCGTGCTCCACCAAGCCTTGTGCAATCAGCTTGCGTAATCGGCCCAGGCCCTTGAAGTAGCGCAGGCAACCTTCTATCTCCAGCAGCAGGCCGTGCGGCGGAGCCAGGCAAACGGTAGGCGTGTACTGCAAGCTCCAGGCTGCAAGGCTTTCCAGCAGCGCTAGTTCCTGTTGCGGCTGGCGCCGGGCAATACGCAGATTTGCAGCCAGCGTCATGGCGGCGGCGCGGCGCATGCCGGGCTTTACACCCAGCGCTTGCGCTGCGGCATTGCATATCAGCACCTGCTCCTGGCGGCCGCGCTGCTCTACGACAGCCCAGGGCTCAGGCTGCGTAGGCGTAAGGCTCTGATGCAGTGCGTCTAGCGGTAGAAAAGGCAGGTGCAGTGCTAGCCACAACATGGGTAGGGCCTGTAGCAGGATGCCTGGCGGGCGTTGGTTGATGGCCGTGGGGCAGGAATACGGCTTGGGTTGCTGCAGCGCCCCGGCGCTTGAGTACCTGTACTGCTACGCCGCCAGCGACGGATTCCACACCCAACCGCAGTCCGAATGGTGAGCTGACGTTTTCGGCACGGCCATGGCGCAAGACAAAGCCACTGCCGCCACCTTGTTCGGCTGCCAGTTGCAGGCGACGGCAGTTGCGATCGCTCAGGGCTAGGTCGAACCAGCCTATTACCGCGCCACAGGCGGGCTCCCGCAGGGATTGCTCCATGGCCCACAAGGCATCGTGTTCGGTTTTGGGGTTTACCCAGGTCAACCGCCGCAGATCCACACCGGCAGCCTGCCAGGCGGGAGCGTAGGGTATTTGCGGTGGGGCAATCAGCAGTACCTGCTTACCGGCCTGGCTTAAGCGGGCAAGGGCCGGCAGCAGCAGTTTGAGCTCACCGCAGCCCGCTCTGCTGGCAATGACTTCAGTAACGGCCGCCAGTGGCCAGCCCGCGCCTGGCAGCAAGGGCGCCAAGCGCTCGTGCCCGCAGGGGGTAGTGGGTACGACAGTCTGGCTGTAACCATCACCCCGCCATACCCCTGGGTGCTTCAAGACATCGACTAGCGCTGCTTTCATGGCCCACTCCTCGCAAGAGAACGTTCGTTCACCAAATATTAGGAGAACGAACGTTCTCTGGTCAACCAGAATGTGGAATATTTTAATTAGGTGACGTGTCACTTAATTATAATTGAGGCCAAGACCATGTCTTTTGAGGGCAGCAGGTATGACGAGCGATACTCTTTCTCCACCCAAGCGGCGCCCAGGCAGGCCTGCGCATGGTGAACGCGCCATGACGCCGGCAGAGCGCCAACGTGCCAGCCGCAAGGCCAGGCGTGCTTTGTTCATGCAGGAGATCAAGGCGGGCAAGGGGGCGGATGCCAAGACAGCCAGAGAGCCGTTTGCCACAACGGTGGATGGCACACTCAAGGCCCATCTCAAGCTATGCGCGCGGAAGGTAGGCTTGGATATGAACGCGTTTCTGGAGCTTTTGATACAACAGCATGCGACTGAGCTGCGGGACAGCTTATCCCGGCAGGGGAGCGAGCCATCAAGGCGGTGATGATGGGCTTCTGGCCTTGCTGCCCTTGGGTTGCCATTTCTCCAGCAGGCGCTGCAAGCTGCCATCGGCCTTCATTTCCACCAGCGCAGCATTGAGTTTGGCCACGGTCTCGGCCTTGCTGAGGCGATTGAGCGCAAGATAATAGCCGCCGCTGCTGATCAATAGCATTTGCGGCTCCAGGTCTTCGAGTGGAATCCCGCTTTCACGGGCAAAGGCGCCAATGGAAAGGGGGTTCATGGGAACCAGGTCTACCCGGCTTGCCAGGAGTTTGTAGCCGATTGCGCGGTCGTGCATTGTGATATCGAGATTGAGCCCTTGCTCAAAGCCCTGTGCCAGCAGGTATTCGGTGGCGGCGTCATTATGGGAGGTGCCCACCCTGTATTGCTTTGCCTGATCCAGCGAGGTGGCCATGACGTCCTTGCGGGTGCGAAGCCGCCACAGCCAGACTTCGCGCTTGGCGATGGGCCCGATCCAATGGAACCAATCCTCACGCTCAGGTGTTCTTGCTACGGTAAACAGCAGGACATCGGGCTTTTGCCTGGCCGTTTCAAGCGCCCTTGCCCAGGGCAGGGCTTCGGTCTGCAGACTGAAGCCGCTACGTCGTGCGGCTTCGTTGGCAACGTCCACACCCAAGCCTTGTAGCTTGCCATTGAAGACGATGTTGAATGGTTCATTGTTCTCTGCCGTGACAGCCCGCAGCGACAGCGGTGGCTCGGTGGCTGCGGCATAGGTGGCAACAAGCAGGGTGGCCAGCAGAGCTGTGATGTGCGAACGTATCCAAGGCATCCTTGATCCCCCGATTGTCCTGTTGCCGGTCTGTGGGTGTCCGTGCCGATCGGTAAGCGGGCGGCACGGCTGCAATCAGATTAGCCTCAGGCGATTTCAGCTGCCAAGAGCCGTGGCAGGTTACTGCCGATAGCGTCCTGCCAGCCCGTTATCATGGCGGCGAAAGCTGCTTCGTCGAGTTCGTTCAGCAAAGCAAGACCGGCATCGCTCAATGCCGTCAGTGTATAGCGCACCACGACATCGGTGGTTTGGTCATCACGGGCGTGGCATTGCACTTCGACTATGCCACTGCGAGATCCGGGGGTGAGCCGGGTATAGCGTGAATAAAGGCGTTCTTCGTCAAAATCGACCAGGCACCAGAGTGTGTATTCGGCGTCGCTGCCGGTACTGAAGACCATGCCCGCCTCGGTTTGGCCGTTGGCGGGGTAGTGGTAATGAGGCTGCCATCCTGCTACCCACAGGCATTCGCCCGCCGGGGTAAAGAAGCGATGGCAGGATTGGCCTGGAGCTACGAGCGTAATTTGATGGGTACGAACGATGCGTGTGGACATAGTGAGGCTCTCCATGAGTTGACGTGGCAAGACATGGTCACTGCATTGGGTGGACTCACTCTCCCTTCCGATCAACCAACTGATGGCTATCGCTCGCGGTCAGATCCAGGCCGTATATTTCGCGCAACTTGCTGATCATTTCCAGCGTGTCGGGCGAGAAGGCGCATTTGCCCTCGAAGGCGTGCAGCACAATGCCTTCGAGTAGGTCTCCCAGGGTGATTTCCTTGTACTCGGCCAGGCCTTTGAGCACTTTTACCAGGCGCTTCTCGAGTCTTACGCCGGTCTGGATGCGTTCGATGGCTATCGTTGCGGGCTTGATGGATTCAGGCATGGAGGTCTCTCGCAATATTGAGTTACCAGGTTACCATGGTAACAGAATTCTATTTGTGAGCGTGTTGGTGTGAAACCCGAGCTGAGATTCCTCTCAGATCAATCGCTGCAAGTCGGGTGACTGCGCTTCCCTATTGAGAGATGCCAACAAAAACCCGCGTTGCGGTTCTGGCCGGGTATGCGGGCCTAGGCGTGCGCAATAGGCAGTACATGGGCAAGGCAGGCTCGTACCACTACCCGCTCTGCCCCTCATACTGAAAGATTGCGAGCCCAGCGGGCCGCGACGCGGCGAAAAGACTTTGAACAAGCGCCATGGCCAGCGGGGCATAATGCTGGCCCCTGACCGCGCCTACCTGGCCATGCATCCAAACCTACGACCCCCAATGCCGATCGAACACAGCCAAATTGCCAACTGGGCCATCGCAGAGGGTTGGCCGGGCACCAGCAAGCACATTCCCCTGACGCAGGCGACGTTCCCCGCCTTGCTGGAGCTACCTGGTCACTACAGTTACTGCATGGGAGAATCTGGTGCCGCACCGCTCGGTTTCGGCCAGATATGGCTCAACCAGGCCAATGGCACTACCAATCTGGTACGTGTCCTGATCGACCCGCAGCGCCGCGGCCAGGGGCTGGGCAAGTTGCTGTGCCGCTTGCTGCTGGCCGAGGCCAACCGTATCAGCCCGGGCCAGGCGGTCAAGCTGAGGGTCTATCGGGGAAATCACGCCGCAGTGAGCGTCTACCGTGCCTTGGGCTTCGAAACTGTGGTGGGCGAGTCAAATGCCGAGGTGCTCGCCATGGCAAGCCGTAAATGCTGATCAGACGGGCTTCAAGCAAGCGCACACGACATGACCAAGCGCTTCTGGCCGGGCGTGAAAGTGCAGACGGCACACGGGTACGGCAAACTCGCACAAGGTTTTGTGGCGCCTGCCGTTGGAACATTAATTCTTATTAATCTGCCGTTAAGCACGCTGCAACAGCACCCATGTCAAGATCGCACCAACTTAGTTATGCGCCGACGCCGCCGCCTGACCGACACAGACAAGCGTCCCCGTATATCTGGTGTGAGTTCAACGAGCCTTAGGGGGCTGGGTAACCAGCCCCCTCTCTTTTTATGGCGATCAGGCCTGTAACCATCTGCTACAAACAGCACTGCGACACCTCACTACCGTCGCACTGCGCTCGTCATGCACAATACACCTACTCAAACAAATAAAGACGCCGTGAAGGAGAGCACGCGTGCCTAACGTTGCGACGTTGCCATGGACCATGGCTGCCTTGCTCGCACTCAGTACCAATGCGGCGCCGCCGGTGACAGAGTCCGCAGAAGCCGGTGCTGTTCTATCTCAGCCATCCCGCCAGCAGATTCGAGTCTCCCGCCTGTTTGGCTGGCAGCCGCTGGATGCCAGCAGCCTACTGCTGTGGACCGGCAAGGAAGAAGTCTGGCGTCTGTCGCTGGCCTCGGGCTGCAAGGAGTTGATGCGTGCCCGTACTATCCAGGTTACCACCGACCGTCGGCATATCAAGATAGGCAAGGACAAGGTGCAGGTGGGGGAGCAGTCCTGCGCCATACAGTCGCTGACCTTGCCGGACGAAAAGCTCAAGAAGCGCTACAGCAAGGCGCGTAAGGGTTATGTGGCCAACCTGCTGCCCTGGCTGGATGCGCCGGATCTGGAGCCCGCTGATACACTGAACGACGGCAAGGTCTGAGCGATGCGCCTGCTGCTGGTCGAGGATCAAACCGATACCGCCGAGTTCGTCCTGAAGGCCTTGCGTGAGACAGGCCATATTGCCGACCATGCCAAGGATGGCAGGGAGGGCTTGTTTCTGGCCACGACAGAAACCTACGATGCCATCATCCTGGATCGTATGCTGCCCAAGGTGGATGGCCTGACCATACTGCGCACCTTGCGCGCCTCCAGCATCCATACGCCCGTGGTCATTCTCTCTGCCCTGGGCGAGATAGATGACAGGGTGGAAGGCTTGCGCGCCGGCAGCGATGACTATCTGGTCAAGCCTTTTTCTACCATAGAGTTGCTGGCAAGACTGGATGCGGTTACCCGTCGCAGCCCTGGGCAGGCCGAGCCGGAAGGACATGTGCTCCGCCTGGCTGACCTTGAGCTAAACCGGCTTTCGCGCAGCGTCAAACGTGCAGGGGTGTCGTTGGAGCTGCAGCCCCGTGAATACCAGTTACTGGAATACCTGCTGCGCCATGCTGGCCAGGTAGTGACGCGTACCATGTTGCTGGAGGCTGTATGGGACTACCACTTCGACCCTGGCACCAATGTGATTGACGTGCACATCAGCAAGTTGCGCAACAAGATCGACCCGGCAGGCCTGCCGCCCCTGCTGCACACAGTGCGCGGTGCGGGCTATCGCCTGGGCGATCCACAGGCCTAGCCGGGCCCAGACTGCAACCAGCCCATGCGCCTTAGTCCTTTTTCCTGGTTCATCATCGGCCTCTCTACGCTCATGCTGGCTGGGGTGACCCTGTTTGCTGCCGTTAGCTATCGCGAAACGCGCAATGCCATGATCAGCGAGTTTCAGGCAGCCTTGCGGGAGGAGACGACCGCGCTGGAAACCATCTACCAGTTGCAGGGCCACAAGGCCTTGATCGAGGTGGTGACCGCCCGTGCCAATGCCAATCTGGATGATATGGGCAATGAGGCGGTGGCGGTCTACCTGCTGACCGATGCCAAGGGAAAGAAGCTGGCCGGTAATCTGGCTTATTGGCCGACCACCGAGCAGGCGGTGGATGAGAGCTCCTTGCAGTTCATCGATCCTGCAACAGGTGACACCATCGTTGCGGTGGTTTTTCTGCTGTATGCGGACCAGCGTTTGCTGGTGGGGCGACGGGCGGTTTTTGAGCAGGTAGGCCAACATCTCTGGCGTAACTACGCCTTGCTGGTGGGGGCTGTGCTGTTTGTCTCTGTGGGGGGCGTGTGGGTGTTTACCCGGGCACTGCGCCGGCGGCTGGGGTACATCAGCGCCACGGCTGAGCGCATACGCCGTGGCCACCTGGATGAGCGGATCCCACAGAGCCGTCGCCGGGATGAAATTGAAGCGCTGATAGGTCAGCTCAACCTGATGCTGGATCAGGTGGAAAAGCTGATGGAGCATGCGCGCACCACCTCCAGCGCCATTGCCCACGATTTGCGCCATCCTATCAGCCGCTTGCGCAACGAGTTGGAGGTGCTGGCAGGCGAAACGCAGGAGGCGGGTACCCGTGCCAGGGTAGAGACGCTGACAGCGGATATAGACAGCATACTGCGCATTTTTCAGGCGGTATTGCGGCTGGGCCGACTGGAGGCGGGTGCCTATGCCTTGCAATTGGAGGAAGTTGAGCTGACAGAGCTCGTCGTTGATGCCATTTCACTGTATGAGCCTATCGCCGAGAACATGGGCAGGCACATACACTTCAGTGGGATGCCGGCCACCTGGCGTATTGATCGTGATCTAGTGTTCCAGGCGGTGGCCAACCTGCTGGAGAATGCCTTGAGCTATGGCGCTGGTGATATCGTGGTGCAGGTGGAGGGCAGGGGGGTGATCATACGGGATCACGGTGAGGGTATTGCGACTGAGGACATCGAGCGCGTACTAGAACCCTTTGTACGCCTGGATGAAAGCCGTAGCAGCGCCGGCAGCGGCCTGGGCTTGAGTCTGGTGAGGGCAATCATGGAGGCGCATGGTGGGACCTTGGCGTTGGCGGATGCACAGCCAGGCTTGTGTGCCACCCTGGACTTCACACCGGTTGTGCGATCAAAAGCCGTTGCGGGCACGAGTCGGCCCAGGGCAGAGTAATAGGTGTTTGTTGGCCGCTGCATTGGGCTGGACCAGTGCAGGGTCTTTCCTACTCCAGATAGGAATCAATGGCTGCGCGATAACGCCCATTGGACTTCAACCTTGCCAGCGCCTGATCAAAGCGATCACGTAACTTGCAGTCGCGAAAAACCACATAGTAGCTGGCTCGGCCCGGGAAAATCGGGTGCATGTCCACGCTTTCGCTGGTGGGTAGACTGCTGCGTAGCTGCTGCCTGTACCAGGCAAAGATGGTTTTATCTATGAGCAGTACGTCAAACCGATTCAGCCAGAACTGTCGGACCTGGGCAGCCTGATCCCCCAGTTCGGTATAGCGTTCCAAGTGCGGGCCTTCGGCATTGGGGCCATATAGCGCCTCGAACTCACGGCCCAGGTTGCGATGCGCCTTCTGCCAGGCGGCAACCGAATACTTGCTCAAATCTTGCACACGGTTGAGTGTGACGTGGCGGCTGGACTTGCTGATGGCGACGTTGACGTATTCGCTGATGCTTTCCCTGCTGTAGCAGCTGTTGTCGCCGGGCTCGGGCTGCACCGCTACGGCAGCTGCAAAGCTGGCATCCGATAGGGCGATGTACAGGCGAGCGTTGGGCAGGTGGTGATTGTCCACTTCGTAGCCGAGTTCACGCATGGCTGCTCTCATGATGTCCAGCTCAAAACCACGCCAAGTACCGGCCTCCTCATACACAAAGGGCGGGCGTCCCAAGCCAAAGGCCACCTTGAGCGCTTTATGCTGTGCCGCTGGCGTTGGTAGGCACGCAAGGCAGCAAACCAGGATGATCAGTATTTTTGGGGCAATCTGCACGCAACCTCCGGTGAGACGGGCGCCGGCAAGCAGATGGCATTGATGGCGCTCCCGCCCATGTTTATAGCAAACCGTTGCCGATGCATGCCACAAACCAGTGTTTGGCCCAGGTTCATAAACGAGTCATGGAAAAACCTGCAAAGCTGGGCTTAGATTAAGCGTCACTGACAAAACACTGCGTAGCGGCAACGGCAACGGCAACGGCAGGGGCAACAGACTGCGACGGGTTGTAACTGCGCTGCCGGGTAGTGTGGGTCAGCGGGTCTGGCGGGATGCCGCCAACGATAGCAATCGCCAAGGAGCGTAGCGCCATGCAATTTGATCCTGTAGAAGCCGCACATTTCAGTATGCTGTCGCGTAATCCGTTTCCCCATATGCTGATCGATCAGGCGCTGCTGCAGATAGCAGGGGGGGATGTGCAGGGCTCGCAGTTTCGCAAGGATGCACTGGCTGCAGCGGGGTGGCGCCATAGCAGCCTGGTCCCGTTCGGCAAATACCCGGACGAGGCCGCCAGCGCTTTCAATCGTTTGCGGGAAGCGCTGGCAGTAACGGAGGAGCCCGCTGCCATCCTGGCGAAACTCAAGCAGGCCTAAGGGGGCGCGATACGCAGCTAGCAGGTCATGTAGACCTGGAGCGGATCAATATGCCGTGCGGTAGCCTATGCGCGAGTCACTCGGCGATTCTGTGCTTGGCCTTTAGTTTTTTCACCGTGTCTTTCTCCTTGATCAGAAATTCGTTGAATTGCTTGATGACCTCGGGGTGGGCAATGCTGGACAAGGAAAACTCACTTTTCTCTTTGGGTAGCTTGTCATCGAGCACCAGCACACCCGGGGTCTTCAGCACTTCGCCCATGATGTAACTGGCTGAGGTGGTGTTGAGAAACACCCCGTCCACGCGACCACTGATGCCCATCTTGATAGCGGCATCGGCAGTATTGGCTTCGTTAACTGTGATGGCCTTGCTCTTGATCTGCGCCATATAGGGCCAGGGGGTAAAGCCGCGCAGGGTGGCAATGCTTTTGAGAGTGGCCAGCGACTTGCCCTGATTGGGAGGCAGTACCAGCAACCCTTCAGTGACGCTGATTGCGCCTGTGCTGTAACTGATATTTGCCCCTTTCTTGATATCGGCCTGCCACATGGCGTTGTCGGGGAATTTGAAGTCCAGTGATTTCTTCACGGCGAACTCATCAAATAGCCGAGCAATGGGCATGGGCTTGTAGCTGAACTGGTGGCCATGCTTAGCGGCAAACGCATCTAGCAGGTCGCGCGCGTAGCCGGTGTAGTTGCCTCCTTCACCCTTGTAGATGGGGAGATAGTCGTTGGATTCCACGCCTACCGTGTAGTTACCAGCTATTGCCTGCCCTAAAGCCAATGCAAACATGGCGGGTGCGATCAGTATTGCGGTGCTGCGCATCGTAGTCTCCTTAGCGATATGCCTTGTCTTACTATAGAAGCTGACTGGAGCAGTTCCATGGCGACCGTGCGTGTGTTGGCGATGGTGCCATACTGATGGGCAGTGTCCTGGTGCTAAGTCGGGAGTTCGTTCCAGCAGGCAACTGGTCATTCAGGCGGCATAGGCAGGCTGAAGAACAACCAATACGGAGAGGCAGCATGGATAGTAGTCAGGTCAACTTCGAGCTACTGCAGGATGTTATGACCGAATTGGGTGACAGGCTTCCATTGCTTGAAGATGATATGCACCAATTGGTGCGATTCCGTGAGAACCCGGATCTGGTTGCTAGTGCCTTTCGCCATGTGCATAGCATCAAGGGTGACTTTGCCTATTGCGGCGCCGAGCCGATTGCTGATTTTGTGCATCGATTGGAAAACGTGCTGCAAGCACTGCGTGAGCGAAGGATATTGTGTACACCCCTGATCGCCGAGGCCGTGCTACAGAGCCTGGACAGGGTACGAGACATGGCGCTTACCCTGCAGCGTACTCGCCATTTTGATGACACCCCATTGACTGGCCTGCTGGCAAGCATAGACGAGTTGAGCGAAGCCACCAGCCAGGGGAGGGCGGATCAGGCGGCGCGCCATGTATTACTGGCGGCACATAATCCAGGGGAGCTATTGCAGGCGCCTAGTCGCTGGGATGACAGTGCACCGACGCCGTTAGCCGCGAACAATCCAGCCTTGTTGCTGGGCCAACAACTGGCTCAGGCGCTGGCATTGCGCTACCCGGCCTGGCAGCGCCGTGTGCCTACCCAGCTTGAGATTGTGCTGTCTTTGAACCGGCATTACCCCCAGCCCGTGGCCGAGGGGCCGCTGACGCTGGCCGTGTATTGGCACGATGTGGGCATGCTGGCACTGCCCAATAGCTTTTTTGCCGCCCCGCCCAAGCTCAAGGATGAGCTGTGGGATAGCTGGGTTTTGCATCCGGAATTGGCGGCTCAGTGGCTGCTGGCCGCCGACCCGACCTGTAACGAGGCGGCCACCATCGTGCGTCAGCATCATCAATGGACGGACGGGCGGGGCTTTCCTTTGCGCAGCGGCTCAGGTGGGCTGCATCCTGGCGCGCAGATGCTGGCCTGTGCCGATATGTTCTACGACATGGTGGCGGGGCTGGATGGTGAGGAATACCGCCGTGGTGCATTGAGGGCGGTGTTTGACATCCATGGCGGCCTGGATACCCGCTTCGATGCATTGCTGATCAATGCCTTTCAGGCGGTGGCGCATGGGTGGACCCAGCCAGTGAGGTGCTGAGATGGCGCGGGGTCACCCTGAGGGGCTGTGCGACGTGGGTCTGGCTTGCTCTTGCATGGCTGCGTCACCTATACCTGCCTGTGCACACCTGGACTAAACTGCGTAACGCTGGAGAATGGGATGCAAGCCACCAAGATTTTGATCGTGGATGACGATCCGCTGCAATTGCGCCGGATGGCAGGCATACTCGGCGCCCATTACGCTATTGATACGCTGGATCGGGGTGCGGGCTTCAAGGAGGCGCTGGCGCGCTATGCACCGGACCTGGTGATCCTGGATATTGAGCTGCCTGACGTCAACGGAATTGCATTGTGCAGAGAGCTCAAGGCACACAGCGAGACTGCGGCAACGCCTGTGGTGTTTCATTCGAGCCACGATACGCTGGATGAACGCATGGAGGCGTATGAGGCGGGCGGGGAGGACTTCCTGCTCAAGAGCATGGGTGCTGACGAACTGCTTGCCAAGGTGGGCATCATGCTCGAATGGATCAGCCGAAATCGCCTGCTGGCCAAGGAGGAGCAGGCGGCCCGTGCTGCAGCTGATGCCGTCAAGCATGACCTCAGCGAGATCGGTATTGCGCTTGAAGCCTTGCGGCAGATGGGCGTGTCAGACGACATGCAGAGTCTGGCCCGGGTTGGCGTGGATGCGCTGAGCGATTGGCGCATTGATGCCAATGTGCAGGTGCGCGTCGGCAAGGACAAGTACACACTCAATCCCCGCGGCCACGCCACGCCGCTGGAGACCTCGATCATCCATAACTCGCGTCTTTCGGGGCCGGTGTTTCAGTTTCGCGACCATCTGGCGCTGAACTTTGACCACGCCAGCATACTGGTGCGCAATCTGCCACAGGGCGATGCAGTGAAGCTGCAACGGGTGCGTGATCTATGCAGCGTTCTGGGAGAGGGGCTGGATGCCCGCGCACGAGCGCTGGAGGTGGCCGCCTCCCTGCAGGAGCGCAATATGGTCTTGACCAGCTTTGCAGCGCAGGCCGAGAAAGCCTTGTTGCAACTGCAAGGCGAGTGGCGTGAGCGGCAGGGGGCGGTTGCCGCCGCCTTGCAAGCCCTCAAGGATGAACTGGAACAGGATTTCTTGCGACTGGCGCTAAGCAAGGATGAAGAAAAGCGCTGCTTGGTGACGCTGGGTCGCGGCATGACGGAGGTGACACAGGTCTCTGCCCGGGAGCTGGCTGCCGATATGACATTGCGCACCTTGCGTGAGAAATTGGCGCACTATGGCAGGCAGCGTTGAGCCTGTTGTTGGCAATTGTGCCAACTGTGATGGTGCCGTGGGTACATTGCCCTGTTAATACCTGTGCCGTTCTTGGCGCAGGCCACTACATCCGCTAAGCTCCGCCGCTATCGTACGCCGCATGCATGGCGCGGAGAATATAAGGCATGACCGATTTTCACTGGATTACCCTGAGCCTGGGTCTGGCACTGGTCGGTGGGGTGTGGGGCTATAACAGCTGGCAGGAATGGCGCTTCAAGAAGCGCGCTGCCGAGGCATTTGCCAAGAGCCATCCCGATGTGCTGCTCGATACCCCAAAGAACATGGTGCGGCAGGGCGAAACGGGCATGCGTTTCGAGCCCTCGCTGGATGAGCCTGCACCGGTGCTGGGGACGGCCAATAATGCGCCTGAAACGGTAGATCTGAGCGAAAACATCGCCTTGGCGGTTGCGGTGTTGGATCCGTCGCTGGACTTCATCGCCGAGGTACATCCTGGGGAGCCGGTGGATTTTGCCGTTGTGCCACAGATAGAGGTAGGCAAGCGGGTCAAGGTGCTGGGCTTGAATGAAAGCGACGAGTGGGAGCTGATACGCCCAGGGCAGCGCTACAACGAACTGCGTGTGGGTTTGCAGTTGGTTGACCGGCAGGGCCCGGTAAGCGAAGCGCAGATGGTGCGGTTCTGCGAGGCGTTGAGTGGCTTTGCTGCCAGCGAAGGTGGTGTGGCAACCTTCCCTCGACGGGAGGACAAGCTTCATGTAGCCAAGGAGCTGGATGCATTCTGCGTGGAGGTGGACATGCAGATTGGTCTCAACGTGGTGTCCAGCCGCGCGCCATTTCCTATTAATCGCGTTGCTGCCATGGCGGAGGCTGCAGGCCTCGTACTGGAAGCGGACGGGGTGTTCCACGCCCGCTCCGAGTCGGGCAAGACACTGTTCAGCCTGGCAGACCGCCATCATCGCCCGATAGATGCGCTTGATGACACACCATCGATCACCATCTTGCTGGATGTTCCCAGGGTGGCGGGTGGCGAGCAGGCATTCGATCGGATTGCCGACTTGGCGCAGCAGATGGCATTGACCTTGGGGGGCGATCTGGTGGACGATGACAACCGTTCGCTCAAGCCAGCCGACCTGGCTGCCATACGCAAGCAACTGGTGGGCATTTATGCCCGCATGGATGATCGCGGTATCCCTGCAGGGGGCGTAGCTGCCCTGCGTCTGTTTGCCTGAAAAATACATGATGACTTCTCTTGCCGAACGCGCTGCCGAACTGCGCGCGCTACTGCATCGCTATGGCCATGAGTACTATGTGCTTGATGCCCCCAGCGTACCCGATGCTGAGTACGATAGATTGTTCCGTGAGCTGGATGCACTGGAAACAGCCCACCCCGAGCTACGGACTGCGGACACCCCGACCCAGCGGGTAGGCGGCAAGACGCTGCCGGAATTTACCCAGGTGCGGCATGACGTACCCATGCTGTCCATCCGCACTGAAACCGACTCCGGACCTGGTGGGGCCGAAAATTTTGATGCCAAGGTACGACGTGACCTGGGCCTGGCGGCCGATGCGCCGGCCATTGCTTATGCGGCCGAGCTGAAGTTCGATGGTCTGGCTATCAGCCTGCGATACGAAGCTGGCGTACTGGTACGTGCTGCCACGCGTGGCGATGGCGAGACCGGCGAGGATGTCACCCAGAATATCCGCACCATAGGCCAGATACCTTTGCGCTTGGCGGGTGTGACAGCGCCCGTGCTGGAGGTACGTGGCGAGGTCTATATGCGGCGTGACGATTTCGACACCCTCAATGCCCGCCAGCGTGAGCGCGGTGAGAAGACCTTCGTCAACCCGCGCAATGCGGCGGCGGGTGCGGTGCGCCAGCTGGATCCCCGCATCGCCGCTCAGCGGCCACTCAGTTTCTTTGCCTATGGCTTGGGACAGGTGGAAGGCTGGGCGCTGCCCGGCAGCCACAGTGCCATGCTGGACGCCCTGGTGACCATGGGTATTCCGGTATGTGCTGACCGCGCCATCGCGGAGGGTGCTGCGGGGCTGGTGGCTTTCCATACTGCCATCGCGGCCAAGCGAGATAGCCTGCCGTTTGATATTGATGGCGTGGTGTACAAGGTTGATGACCGCGCCTTGCAGGCGCAGTTGGGATTTGTCAGCCGTGAACCCCGGTGGGCCGTGGCGCACAAATATCCAGCACAGGAGATGCTGACCACGGTGGAGAGCATAGACGTGCAGGTGGGCCGCACTGGCGCCATCACACCGGTAGCCCGCCTGGCGCCTGTATTTGTGGGTGGCGTCACGGTCACCAATGCCACCTTGCATAATATTGACCGTATACGCCAATTGGATATCCGCGTCGGCGACACCGTGATAGTTCGCCGTGCGGGGGACGTGATTCCCGAAGTAGTCGATGTGGTACTGGAGCGCCGCCCAGTGGTTGCTGAGGCGGTGGACTTGCTGTCACCACCCCGAGAGGTACCGAAGTACCAGCCTTTCGAGATGCCGGCAGCTTGCCCTGTCTGTGGCTCCCATGTGGCCCGTGAGGAGGGTGAGGCGGCCTACCGCTGTACGGGGGGGCTGGTCTGCTCGGCGCAGCGCAAGCAAGCGCTGCTGCATTTTGCCAGCCGACGCGCCATGGATATCGAGGGTCTGGGTGACAAGCTGGTGGAGCAGTTGGTGGATGTGGGCCTGGTTCGGACGCCGGCTGATTTCTACAAATTGGGCATTGTCAAACTGGCAGAGCTGGAGCGCATGGCAGAGAAGTCGGCTGCCAACCTGCTGGCTGGCATAGACAAAAGCCGCAGCACCACCCTGGCCAGATTCATCTATGCCTTGGGGATACGAAATGTGGGTGAAACCACAGCCAAGGATTTGGCGCGCCACTTTGGCAAACTGGATGCCCTGATGGATGCCGCGACGTTGGACGACCAGCCTGCTTCTCTGGCTGCCCTGCAGGCAGTACCTGATGTTGGGCCGGTGGTTGCGCAGAGCATTCGTGATTTTCTGCAAGAGAGCCATAATCGTGAGGTGGTGGAGCAACTGCGCGCTGCAGGTGTACGCTGGGACGAGTTCGAGCCCAGTGAAAACCTGGCGACAGGACCCTTGCTCGGCAAGACCCTTGTGATTACCGGCACACTGCCCAATTTGAGCCGCGACGAGGCCAAGGTGCTGATCGAGGCGGCTGGCGGGAAGGCGTCGGGTTCGGTCTCAAAGAAGACCGATTATCTGGTGGCTGGCGAGGAGGCTGGCTCCAAGCTGGCCAAGGCGCAGGAACTTGGTGTGCCCATACTGGACGAAGCGGGTCTGCTCGCACTGTTGTCGCCGGCGGCCACAACCGAAACATAAAGATTCAGGCGGATATCTCCGAATGCAAAAAGTAACCAAGGCGGTCTTCCCTGTTGCTGGACTGGGCACGCGTTTTTTGCCTGCCACCAAGGCCAGCCCCAAAGAAATGCTGAACGTAGTGGACAAGCCATTGATCCAGTACGCAGTAGAGGAGGCCATCGCCGCCGGCATCACCGAGATGATATTTGTGACGGGCCGTAACAAGCGCGCCATTGAAGACCACTTCGACAAGGCCTATGAACTTGAGACCGAGCTGGAGGCCAAGCAAAAGCATGAGTTGCTGGAGATGGTGCGCAATATCATTCCGCGCAATGTCTGCTGCGCCTATGTGCGTCAGCCAGAGGCCTTGGGCTTGGGCCATGCCGTACTCTGTGCCCGTCCGCTGGTCGGTGACGAGCCCTTTGCGGTGATCCTGGCCGATGACCTGATTGATGCCACCAAACCAGTGATGCAGCAGATGGTGGAGCTGTATGACGATACCCACAGCTCGATCATTGGCGTGCAGGAGGTGGCGCGCGAGGAGACGGGCTCGTACGGCATTGTTGTGGCTGCACAGAATGGCGGTGGACACCTCAAGATTTCAGGCATCGTTGAGAAGCCCAAGCCGGTTGAAGCACCTTCCACCCTGGCCGTGGTGGGGCGTTACATACTGAGCCCGCGCATTTTCCGGCATTTGATCAAGGCAAGCCCAGGCAAGGGCGGTGAAATACAGCTGACCGATGCCATTGCTGCCCTGCTGGAAGAGGAGCGGGTGTTGGCCCTGCCTTTTGAAGGGGTGCGCTACGATTGCGGCACCAAGCTTGGCTATCTACAGGCCACGCTGGCCTATGCTTCACGCCACCCAGAGGTGGGCAAGGAGTTCACAGCCTATCTGCACCAATTTTGTACCACAGGCGAGAAGCTATGAAATTGCGCCAGCTCAAGGCAGGGGACGATCTGGCAGAAGCTACACGTCTGTTTGATGCCTACCGGCAGTTCTACCAGCAGCCATCCGACCAAAGTGCAGCCCGTACCTGGCTGACCATGCGCCTGCAAAGCGAACAGTCCGTTGTTTTTCTGGCAGAACTGGATGGAAAGGCGGTGGGCTTCATGCAGCTCTACCCGACCTTCTGTTCGGTGGCGCTGGCGCCTATCTGGGTGCTGTACGACCTTTATACCGCTGCCGAGGCGCGTGGCCATGGCGTGGCTACCGCCATGCTGGAGGAAGCTCGCCGGCTTGGGCGCGCCAGCGGTGCTGCCTATCTGCAGCTTTCTACCGCGCACGACAATACGGTAGCGCAGCGTGTGTACGAGGCGCACGGCTGGCAATATGATCAGGTGTTCCGCACCTACACCTTGGCGCTGGATTGAAGCGGCAAGCCAGTCTGTTTGCATCATTGCCGCAGGTTTGGCACAGTGGGTATTCCTGAGCGCCCCCAAGCCGTGGTATTGCCCGCACTGCAAACCCGCTTACAATAAGGCTCGAACGAACAAGAAAGGGACGGGCGCATGCTCGCCATCATCGGCGGAACCGGTCTTACCCGGCTCAAGAATCTCAAGATCACACATCGGCAGGTTATTCGCACACCCTATGGCGAGCCTTCTGGCGCACTGACGTTTGGCGACATCAATGAGCATCAGGTGGTGTTCATTGCCCGGCATGGTTACGGCCATACCATCCCACCGCATGAAATCAACTACCGCGCCAATATCTGGGCGCTGGCCGAACAGAAGGTCAAGCGTGTGGTGTCGGTCTGCACAGTGGGTGGCATACGCGACGACCTACCACCGGGTACGGTGGCGGTGCCTGATCAGATCATTGATTACACCAGTGGCCGCAAGCACACCTATTTTGAAGGTGGCGACAAGCCGGTAACCCATGTGGACTTTACCGAGCCATACAACCCGAAGCTGCGTGCACGCATACTCAAGGCTGCCCATGCTGCCGGGCAGAAGGTGGTGGATGGTGGTGTCTATGCCGCGACGCAAGGCCCCCGGCTGGAAACCGCCGCCGAGATCAACCGCATCTTCAACGATGGTGGACACATGGTAGGCATGACAGGCATGCCCGAGGCCGCCCTGGCCCGCGAGGCGGGCTTGCGCTATGCCACCATCGCCGTGGTCTCCAATTGGGCTGCCGGCCGTGGCAATAGCCAGCACCATGTCGATCTAGCTGCGGCCGAAGGGGTTTTTGGCGAGGCCATTGAGCATGTGCACCGCATACTGGAAGCCTTGGTGAAAGTCGATGGCGATTAGGCCGATAGTCAAGATGGGCAGTCCGCTGTTGTTGCAAACAGCGGAGTTGGTAACGCCTGAAGAGTTTGGCACGCCGGAGTTGGCTGCCCTGATACAAGACTTGCAGGACACCATGCAAGCCATGGATGGGGCGGGCATCGCTGCACCGCAGATCGGTGTTTCCAAGCAGTTGACCCTGTTTGGCGGCTTCAAGAGCCCGCGCTACCCGGATGCTGAAATCGTACCGTTCACCATTCTTTGCAACCCCATCCTCACGCCCCTGAGCGAGGAGATGGTGGATGACTGGGAAGGCTGCCTTAGCGTGCCTGGCATGCGTGGCCTGGTGCCGCGCTACCAGCATTTGCGTTACCAGGGTTTTGACGAGCATGGGCAGGTGATAGACCGTACAGTGGAGGGCTTTCATGCGCGCGTGGTCCAGCATGAGTGCGATCATCTGTTCGGCATGCTTTACCCCATGCGCATCAAGGATCTGCGTGACTTTGGTTTTACTGATGTGCTGATGCCGGGCTTGGCCGAGCTGGACTGAGTAGAAGATTACATTACCCCAGGCAGTCTAATGCGCTTGCGACCATGCGGGGCAAGGTCACGCGCACGCCTAGCAAGCCGATGATCTGTTCGCTTTTTCATGTCCAATCTCCCTCTATAGGATTGGAATGCAAATTGTGAGTCTACTCAAATCAGGATAACCGTCGGGGCGTCCACTTCGTCATTCTTGCGTTTGCTCGTCGCGTCGGCATAAAGGTCGAACTTCAGAGCGCTGCAGCTGGAGGGATGAGAGCGAAGGCCACAAGGTTGAGTCTGTGTGTTTTGAGAGAATCTCGTCATGGCCGCAACTGGCAAAGGCAGGTGGCCAGGCGACCGTCCGCTTCCGAAAAGTTGTGCCTTCAATACTGTGCGGTTCACTGATCCGATCCATGCGGAAATGTCGAAAATCGTGACGTGCAGGATCCCAAGCCACCAGATACCAAAGGGGAGGCAAGATCAGCATTGCTTGTGGCTCGACAATACGTGTACTACTTCGACCAGACGCATCGCAATAATTGAACCGAAGATGCTGACGTTGAAGAAATGCAACCTCGAACTCCGGAAGCAAAGAGCTGTCCATCAGCCCGACATTGGTCCGGTTCACTTGTGGTGCGAGTTCGCCAATATAGAGGCAATCTAAAAATCGGCGTAAATCCCGGATTTTTTCTGGGGGTAGTCCTTTTTCAATCTTTTCAAGTCCACTGTCTGCAAAGTTTGAAAATGGCAAATTCCCAGCTGCACGCATAGACGCTGCGCTGATCAGAAGCGCAAATACCTCAATGACTGACAGACGTGGCGTGATCTGAACAGACCGCAGGTCAAGCCGCAATCCGCCACCGCGGCCTGGTTCAGAATCAATGATAAAACCTTGATCACGCAAAGCGCGGATGTCTCTCAGCAATGTGCTGCGAGAAGCGCCAACCTGTGCCGCGAGGTTGGCAATAGTTGAAGATCCTGTACGGCGAAGACTACGCACGATCGCGTCTTGTCGTAGGCGAGCATTCAATTTCAGGTCTCCCACGATGAAAGGTGTCATATCTTGACACCTTTAAATCATAGACTGCAAGTGTCGGTACCAGCTGGTAGCTCGGCGGAATCCCTCTGGCTCAGAGTGCGTGAAGTGTAGCGCAGCTGGCCGTCACCCCCTTGCACACAAAAGGAAGATAGATGTTTGACCCCAATGCCTTTCCCATACCCACGAAAATCTCGGTCAATGATGTGGAACTAGAAGTATTTGAAGCCGGGCATGACAACATAGGAAATCCAATCGTGCTGTGTCATGGTTGGCCTGGGCACGCCTTTTCCTGGCGCTATCAAATACCAGCGCTTGCAGCGTCTGGCTACCACGTCATCGTTCCAAACCAGCGCGGTTATGGGAACTCTTCGCGACCAACCGATGTTATCGCTTATGACCTCGACCACCTCACAGGAGACTTGGCAGCACTCCTTGACCACTATGGATACGATGATGCGATATTCGTTGGTCATGACTGGGGTGCCAATGTAGCTTGGGGAATGGCGCTGTTGCATCCGAAGCGTGTTCGAAAGGTCGTTGCACTGGCACTCCCCTATCAAGTACGGGGTGATGTCCCATGGGTTGAGTTGATAAAAAGCATTTTAGGGCCTGACAACTACATGGTGCACTTCAACACGCACCCCAACGTAGCCGACGCAATCCTGGATCAAAACAGACGTCAGTTCTTGCAGAATCTCTACCGCAAGAACGAGCCCCTGCAGCCTCCGGAGCCAGGTATGCTCATGATCAACTTGGCGAACGCAAAGGCGGCTACCGGAGATCCGATCATGACCGATGCTGAATTGTCCGTACTCGACGAGGCATTTGAGGTCTCTGGCTTCACGGGCGGCATTAACTGGTACCGAAACTTGGATCGCAACTGGCATCTCCTGGCGAATGTTGATCCAATCGTTCCCCATCCTGCACTGATGATCTATGGCAAGCGCGATGTGATACCAAAGTCACAGAACCTTAGTGACTTCGTCCCGAATGTAGAAGTTATATGCCTAGACGCCGGCCACTGGATTCAGGAAGAGATGCCGGAGGAAACAACTAATGCAATTATTGACTGGCTCAAATCGAGCACAGGAAGCCAATTGAATTGCAGCGATATGTAAAAAGACCAGGTTCAGGCTAACTCGGTCTCGAGATTGCGGGAGGCTAGGGCACCCGCCCCCTACCCGTAAGTTAAGAGTGGCCAAATTCAACGCTGCACCTTTATATGCTCTTGCTTTGACTGATTTCGCCTTCTGCCATAGCCGTGGGCTTGAGCGGTCTAACCGAACCTTCTCTACGATCTGTGCAAAATTTTTGCCAGTCATAGTCAAGAGCTTATTCGCAGCTTGGGGCCGCAAAACCATTCTGGCTCGTGCGGCCCGTAGTGGAAAATGAGTATGGCCCAGATGGAATAATATTGGTGTCGCCATGTCGATACTTGATCCGACGGCCCCAATGCGGATATGTATACAGTTCGCTTGCGGGGGACTATATAACACTTTCAGCAAGTGCTTTGGGAGCAAGTGGGCGCGATTGTTGTCTCTACCGTCGAGGGCGAGGTGATCAATACGCATTGAGCATTATCCATTATGTATCCGCTTGCACCTTTACTCTAACCCTCAGAAAAACGGAATATACCAACTGCCTTATGCGACAAAATATTATAAAGCGCAGCACCGAGCTCGCTTCCACATTGAATTTTCTCTTCGCAATTTCCGTCAGCTTATCAACTCACGCCGAGGTAGCCACACCGCTTACCCATGCTGAGCGCGTCTTTGTTGGCGAATATGTGCAGTCTAGTAGCGAGACAATAGCTCAAATGGCAATACTGGAAGATCGTACTTTCTGCTTTGCCTTTATAGGCGGTTCTGCTGATCTGCTTTTGGCTGGGCACTGGAATCTAATACCCGACGGCAAGGGGATTCGACTAAAAGAATTGAAGGCGCCGCAGCCCCAGTTTCCAGTGCTTGCTAATCTCACCGGTGCTTCTGCCACAAGCACGTTTGAAATCGACGGCTATTCGATGTCTTACGCTGAGAAGCCAGTGTTTGCTTACTCTTCGTCCAATGCTGAGCCTTCCGAGTACCGAAGGCTATTCGCCGACACACACAATAGTTGGGCCGAGCGCTACACACTTCCACCGGTTCCCGCCTCAGAGGCGCGTTATTTCTATATTGGCAGTGCCGAAAATGATCCTTACGCGTCAATCCGGAAAGGCCCCACGCGCTTCAAAGTTGTACAGTACGAACTTCGCGGTTCGGCCCAAGTACTAGTGGGTTTCAATGCTGAACAGCAGCTAATCGACCTAAGCCAACCCGTGCGGATGGTGGGCGAAGTGTTGCACTTCGGTCCACGGTCCTTTGCCAAACGCCGTCCTATCTCGGCCGCTCGCGCAGAAAAAGCTCGTGAGAACTGTGTCCGCCCAATGCTCGAACAGTCCGGCGGTAAGCCTCGAGCGCCTGAGTTTGACCTCAAGGGTCGAACCGAGCTTGTACCGATCAAGACCTTCTATATCGACCATACACGGGTGAAGAGCGCACCTTGGTTTCAAAGCGAAGAGTTTTGACCGGGCATTGTCAACTTAGTGTCTAAAAGTGTCTAAACAACTAATGGTGCAGGTAGTGTACTGCAGTCACCTTACCTGTACTTAACGAGCACATGCCCCTTCACGATGAAGAACGTGAGGCAGTGGTCTGTAAGCTTGATGACAAGCGCACACCGGAAGGGCCAAGACGCGGTCAATGCCTCGATGATGCAGCGCACAAAGAACATGAAACTTTCCAAGGCGTTAGTGTTAAATGCTCAGGATCCAAAGCCGTAATTCTTGCAACATCGACTAAACTTGGGACATAGATCTCCCGCCTCTGAACTGTTGAGAGTCTCCATCGTATATGCTTAATAAAATCACATCCAAGTCAGCGCTGCTATCAACCGCGATAGCAGTCGATGGCATACTATTCGCTGGGTTCGGCCTGGTCTCTTGGATTGCGCCACTTGAAACCTTCGGCACAATCATCGACATGTCGGGCATTGACGATCGCTCCTTGACTCACGCCATTCTCGCAAGCCTCTCCCTCTTCTACGCAATGATCGGGTTTTTATGTTTCGTAGCGGCTTCGACGACAACTCCATACAAACTTCTGTTTGCGGCGGTGCTTGCCATTGGCCACATTTTCGTCGCGATCAAAGGGTATAACGAAATTGATCAGATGTGGTTAATTGGCGACCCTTGGGCAGATATCATCATTCACTCAATTTTCATCTCAGTGTACATTTGTCTCATCGCTTCCTCGTTAATACGTCGGGCGCCTAACTAGGCAAGCACTGCGGCCGTATCCAACTCAGGCACTTGAGTGCGCAAGGTGAAGCCTAATATATAAAAAGCCTAAACCGGGGGGGCGGGTCAGTAAGCATAATCGCACTTGCCCTGCAAGTCGTCATTGCACGTGCTGATATGAAAGGGCTAGCGCCTATGTGGGCAGCGCCCATTTCGACTATCGACTCAACGCTGAAAAAGACGTACCTTGATCAAATCAAGGAGCACATCATAGGGCTCTGCTCTCGGTGCACCTACGGCGACATTTATAATAAAGATCCGTGCCAGTGACTAACGCCGTATGAATCTTATCTGAATCCTGATCCTGGCCCAAATGGGCATCCACAGTGGAACGGCAATCGTGATAGCTCTCGTGGAGAAAATCAAATCCGGGTGGACGTCGCAGCGAGCCTAACTGAGTTTAGACGAACAGCATAGCGAGCCTCACTTTCGTAATGTGGCCCATCACTATCACTTTCCAACCCACTCTTCTGCTAGCTCGTTGCCACGATATCAACTGTCCTAGCTCTAGAGAATGGAATCCCGCACATTGCGGGATATTTCCATGATTCTGCAGGTTAACCTAGCTAGCTTTCTCTGGAGGCGGGCAGGCGCCCAGGTACTTGCTTTCATCCTTAAAAGATATCCAGCGGGTGCTGCCAGGAATGCGCTCGCCTACCAGTACTTCTGAAACCAGGCTGTCGCCATTGACCTTTATATCGATCACCCCCGGCCCAGGTGGTTCGCCCTGGCAAAGCAACTTGGCCTGGTAGCTGTTGGTGGTGATGGCCTTGTCGATAATCTTGCAACCGTTGGTTACATCAGGCCGGCCATAGCCGGTAATGGCTAGTACGCCTTCGGGGTCGTCTGGTTTGATGCAGCCGTGATAGCGGACGGTCTTGGGCGGGAAGGGCATGGCGCCCAACTCCATGGTGCGGTCCACCTGCCAAAGCCCCGGCTTGACCTTGAGTGTTTCAGCAGCCTGTGCCGCAGTCAGCCCACCTGCCAGCAGAACCATACCGGCCATGGTATTTATCTTGAGCATATGCATCATGACGCGAACTCCATACAGTTGAGTGGCCCTGTCATCTTGTTGATGGCACAGGCCAGACAAGGTTCCCTTATTTCACTGCCAGCGCCCAGAGATCGTAGCCCTCGCCGTGGCGTACCGAGACTTCGCTGAAGCCGGTATTCAACAGATGTTGTCCCAAGGTCTTGGCGGTGAAGGCAGTGCGGTGCGCCATAAAGAGGTTGCCAGCGGCCATGGAGCTACGCAGGCCGTACATCATGTCTATTGGGCAGATGGGGCCGGCGGGGGAGATATAGGCGGTGTCTTCCAGCCTGTCCGCAGCCACCAGCTGTGCCACGGCTTGTATGTCGGGCAGGGTGATCAGGGCAAAGCCACCAGGTTTTAGCACGCGGCGGAATTCGGACAGTGCTACGGGTACTTCGTGCGGATAGAGGTGCTCGACATTGTGTGAAGAGAATATGGCATCGAAGCCGCCATCCTCGACCGAAGACATGTCAGTCATGGTGCCGATGAGGTCCGGCTTGACGTTGGGGTCGATGTCGAAGCGGATTTCCTGCCATTCGCCGAAACGGAAGATGGGGTGGACGCGCAGCGGATGGTAGTCGCCGCAACCTACATGGAGGACTTTACGCATGGTTTATTCCTGTGTCGCGCGGAGCGCTGAGTTGAACGGGCAGCATGCCGAGGCAGTTCAGGCGGCTGGATGAGCTGCCTGCAGGGATTCAAGTGCCGCAAGCGCGTCGGGGTGGGCCGGATGCAGTTGCAAGCTTCGCTGCAGATCGCTGATGGCACTTGCTGTCTGACCCAGCTTGGCGCGCGACACGCCACGCATGCGATAGGCATCGGCCAGCTCGGGCACCAGGGCAATGGCTTCGCTGAAAGCGGCGACTGCATCTGCGTGCCTGTCCAGATCGGCGAGTACGATGCCGAAGTTCATGGTGGCGTTCAAGGTGGCCTCCATGTTCGATCCGGGTTGGCGACGTAACTGCTCAAAGCAGGCCAGCGCCAGCTCATTAGCCTTGAAGGCACGTGCCTGGTTGGCCAGGCGGCCCAACACTTCCGGGTCACCATTCACCATGCTGACCAGGGTTTGCAGATGATCCAGTGCGGCGGCATGCTGGCCTGCCAGGCTGATGGCAACTATTTGTTGCACCCTGAGTGCAAGCTGGTCGGGCCAGCGTGCTACGGCGGCGTCGAGGCGGGCGTGGGCGGCATGGGCTTCGCCTTGGGCCAACAGGGCGCCGGCCAGCATGACCCACCATTCAACTGGCGCTTCATCAATGGCATCGACCATGGGCTCGAGCAAGGCGCGGACGCGGGCCTGGTCACCCAGGCTGGCACAGACATTGGCCAGGTTGGCATTGATGGCCGGATCGCTGGGCTCCAGTGCTAATGCCTGTTCCAGCGCCTGCCGTGCATTGTGCAGCATGCCACTGGCGCGTAGGCCCAGACCGAAGCTGTTCAGGGTCCGGGCGTCGTTGGGTTCGCGCAGCAGGCTGACGCGCAGGAAGGCAACGGCTTCTTCATAGCGCTCCAGCATCAGTTGCACCATGCCCATCAAGGCCAGTGCCCTTGCATCCAACGGCGATTCGGCCAATCTGGCCTGCAAGCCTGTGGCTGCCAGCCCCAGATTGCCGGCCTGCATGAGTGCAGTGGCTTCTTTCTCCCAGTTTTCGGCGCTCTCTTGCGTTGAAACCATTGTCTCTCCCTTTTTGGTTTTGACTGATTGCATCGGGTGTTGGGGCCTGCCGGCTGCCTCGACTCGTGATCGAGACCGGATGCGAGTGAGAAATTTCGGCGCAGCCTAAGAAGGTATAGGCGAGAAGAAATTTTTCGCGCGCAGCGCCGTATCGGGACGAAAGCGAGTTGTCCGGCAGTTTCCTTTACGCGGGGTGGGTGCTGCTCTGGTCGGTTCCGGCATGCTGTGCTACGTGCTCTCGCCAGATAGTGCGCAAGGCTGCTTCAAATTCATGGGTAAATGCCTTGGCATCGCCCAGGGTGGAGCGGGAAAAGCGATCACGCATGCCTAGCCTGGTAGCGGCAAGCTTGGCGGTGTCGCCAGCAAGCTGTCGTGCACGGCGGCGATAGTCGGCCGCGTCGGTTGCTATCCAGTCGGGTAGATCCAGTGCGTTCAGGATGCTGGCGCCGGCACGCTCGAATGAGCTAGGGCCGGCCAGGGTCAGGACGGGTAGCCCCATCCACAATGTCAGCAAGCTGGTGACGCCGCCGGGATAGGGGAAGGTGTCGAGCGCGATGTCCACCTGCTTGAGGAGTTCAAGGAATTCCGGCAGCGGCTTCTTGCCGAATACCGTCACTCGCTCGCGCGGGACTTCGCGCAGGGCAAACAAGCGATAGATGCGGTCGATTGCTGCGGTGTTATCGGCCGATTCGCCGCTGTAGACCAGTAGCTTGGCATCAGGGAAGTCTTCCAGCAGCATCTCGGCCCAGGTATCGAGTACCTTGCTATTGGCACGGGAGAAGTGGGTAAATGCGCCGAAGGTAAGGTGGCCGTTCTGTAACAGCGGCAGTGGCGCTATGGCGCTTGCGCCGGTGGGCGGCTGGAAGCAGAAGGCGCTGGGCAGACGCAGCAGTTTCTCGCTGTGCCATTGTTCGGTCTGGCCGATGGGATCCATCTGTGCATCACTGATGCGCCAGTCCATGGCATCCAGCCCAGTAGTGGCAAAAAAACCCAGCCAGCTGATCTGGATAGGTGCGGGTTTCAGGGCAAACACCTTGAGGCGGCTCCCCTGCGTGTGCACCGAAAGATCGAACAGAATATCAATGGCATCCTGGCGGATGCGGTCTGCCAAGACTTCGGGTATCAGGGGCACAATATTGCGCCAATGCGTGGCGTGCGCCCGCAGCCTGGCGGTGACTTCGTCTTCCTGGTTGTTGGCGGCATAGCAAACAATCTCGAACTGCCCCTTGTCCAATTCTCGCAGCACGGGCTCCAATAGCTTGGCGACAGCATGATCGCGGAAGTCGGCGGACACAAAACCCAGCCTGAGCTTACGGTTGGGGTCTGTGGCATGCGGAAGCGCCTGCTGCTTGTCCTTGAGGGGCAGGGCGAAGCGCTCGTTCCAGACGCGTGCCTCTGCATAGCGGGCGTCGGCGCTGCTGGTGTGATCGTAATGCAGCGAGAAAATCAGATTGCTTTGTAGTTCGGGCTTGTCGGGTGCCAGCACGATGGCTTGGCGCAGGCTTTGCAGCCCCAGTGCCACATCGCCGGCACGCACTTGGGCTACTGCCAGGTTGGACAGTAGCGGCCATTCGCCCGGTGCCAGCATCAAAGCGTGGCGGAAATGTTCGGCGGCGCCGCGGACGTCCCCCTTGGCGCTGAATACGGAGCCGAGATTGGCATAGCAGGCTGCCAGATTGGTGCCGCGCAGGCGCATGGCTTGCTGTATGCAGTCGATGGCGCCTGCGTAATCCCCCAGGAACTGCTTGATGGTACCCAGGTTGCCCAGCACATCACTGGCCTCGGGTTCCAGTTCGAGCACTCGTTCCAGGGTGGCATGGGCCTCCTTGTGCCTGCCCATATAGCTGAGGCCAACGGCGTGGGCACGCAGTATGGTGGTGTTGTCGGGGTTGATGGCCAGCTGATCACTGACCAGCATTTCGGCCTCGGTGTATTCGCCTAGCTGATACAGCACAGAGATCAGGTTGTTGCGCGCCTGATACAGGCTGGGCATCCATACCTGGGCCTGCCGTAGATGGAATGCCGCTTTTTCCAGCTCGTTGCGGCGCATATGGAGATGGCCGAGGTTGTTGTGGGCTTCGGCGTGGGTGGGCCGGAACAGCAGGGCAAGGCGCAGGCTTTCGGCGGCGGCATCGTCCTGACCCAGTTCAGCCTGCACAACTGCCAGGTTGTAATGGCCATCAGGGTTGGCGGGATTGAGCTCTATGGCCTTGCGGTAGTACTTTGCCGCCTCGCTGAACCGGCCGGCAATTTTTTCCACGTTGCCGAGATTGACTAGCCCCTGAACCATCTTGGGCTCAAGCTCCACCGCGCGTTCCAGCTGCTTTCTTGCGCCGTCCAGATCGCCGGCCTGGGCCAGTACCACGCCATAGGCATTGATCAGGGGAATGAAATCGGGATTACCTTCCAGCATGGGTTCCAGCAGGGACAGGGCCTCTGCGTGCTTGCCTTGCTCGCTGAGTTTGCTTGCACGCATGACCTTGTCGGCCGGTGCTTCCTTGCTTGCTTCTTCTTGAGTGCTCTGGGTCTGTTCGCTAGTCATGGCAGGAGAGGAAGAGGTAAATGGCGCAGGGAACAAGTGCAAGAGTTGTGCCGCCAAGCCTGTAGCTGACTCCAGGTAGGCAACTCATGGTAGGCATAGCTGCGGGGGCTTGTCGATACTCTTGGCAAAGAATGGCCTGCAGTGCGGCCCGGAAGGGTGTCGCTGGTGTTGCCATGGCTGTGTTGCTTGGCTTGCAGGGTTGCTGCCTATTCATAAGATAAGGCATGGAGGTGAAATATATCCCTGAATGCGCAAGGAAATTGCGCCTCAAACTGGCGCGAATACTGCTATAGAGAAAGGGCCGAACAGTGATGGGTTGTTGGTATTTTTCACAATGAGTAGAGCTAAAGTTCTAGAAATGCGCGTCGATAACATGTGCGGTGGACTTGTACGTGGGGTGGCTGTGGATTCAAGGGCTTGGTTGTACTTCAGTAAATACTGATACTTGAATTTACCTTTTACCCGTCCTACTATCGATTCGCACCATCAACCCTTTGCGCAAAGGAGCTTCAATCATGCAACACAAGCTTATCAAGACCTCACTAGGGGTCGGCTTGCTTGCTGCGGGTCTTACCGCACAAGCTGCTGATTACCCGAGCTTTGGTCAGGGGCAGGTGTACTACAAGCCCTTGACTACTGGTGGTATCTATTTCGCGTCACTGATGCCTAATGGTGACGAAACCACCTCCAGCGTGCTTCTGCTTGAGATGATCCAAGGCACTGGGACTGCACCTAACACCTGGACCTACATCGTCAGCAGCTCGACACTGGCTGCATCCTCGGGTCGCAGCATTGCCCTGACCATCGGTGCAGCGGGTGCCAACGAACCGGCAGCCAGCGCGTATTCGAAGTTCACCAACGGCCGCAATACGGCGGGTGTCTTCCTGACTACGGGTGCGACCAGCCTGCCAGTGGCCGCCATGCCGTTCTCTTACTCGTCGGTTTCCGGTTCGGGTTCGACTGCAGTGACCTGTGATGTGACGTTCAATGCGAATGTCGATATCGCCGATCAGATGTCGTATGCAGTGACTGCCAACCGTCCGAAGAACTGGGCGTTCACCGCCACCGGTGCAGTTGGCCTGACGGCTGCTTCGGCCAATACCGATGCAGTGGGTTTTGTCACCGCCATTGCCCGTGCAAGCGGCGCGAACTCCACCAGCGGTACGGTGACTTTGTCCTTGGTACCTATTGCTGGCGGCATGTTCCAGCAAACGGCAACCAATGTGACGGCTACCTACCCGACGATCAGCAATACCATTGGCACCTTGTTCTACTTCAACGGCTCGGCTGCCGGTGCCGCTTCGACCAACAACGCCACCGTGCTATCGGGTACCGCAACCGCCGCATTTGGCACCAACGGCCTGCCTTCGGCAGTCAACGCCGGTAGCCAACTGGCTGGCTCGGTAGCCTTTGGCGCGACTTCTGCCGTGGCCTTGAACAGCTGTATCAATGTCAAGGTGGCACGTGAGAAGTACAACGCTGGCGTGCTGGGCAGTGTTGGCGCAGGTATGCTGAAGCTGTGGTAGTTTCGGGCTTCGAGGAAAACCACCGTTTCGACGGTGGTTTTTTTTCGCCTGGGCGATCTTCGCGCAGGGGCTCGTCCTTGCTATGCTCATTGATATCCAGCGTCGCTGCGCTGGGTGCCACGCTGCAGCAGTCCTTATTGTTGGTCCCTTTCAAACTCAATCACGTATCGGCCATATGAAAGAAGATCCGCTCTACCTTACCCCGGACCAAGCTACTGAATGGGCTTGGCAGTGCCTGCGTGAAAACAAGCTGCAAGATGCTGAAAATCTGTGTGAAAAGCTCGCCACCCGGTATCCCGAGCATGGCGGCAATTGGTATCTGCGTGCCTTGGTGGCACAGGCAGATGGCCGCCATGGCGATAGCCTGGAATACCTGGGCCGGGTAGCGCACCAGCCCGAGCTGACGATACCCCTGATGCAAGCCAAGGGACATGCCCATGCCGCGCTGGGGCAGTGGGCAGAGTCACTGGAGCAATATGAGTTGCTGATCAGCCTGCAGCCGGATGTAGCCGACGGTTACTTCCAGGCCGGGGTGGCTTGCCGTGAGCTTGGCAAGGTGGATGAAGCGCGCAGACATTTTCGCCGGGCAGGCATGCTCGATGAGTCGCGTGGTGATGCCCCGTTCGCACTGGGTAGCCTGCTGCTGGCAATGGGGCAGGCCGAACCGGCCTTGGCGGCGTTCAAACAGGCTGTGGCACGCTTGCCGGAAGACGCGGGGGCGCTCCTGAACCTAGGTTTGGCCTACCAGGCCATGGAAGATGCCGAGGCCGCCGAGCGCTGCTACCGGCAGTCACTGTCGCTCAAGCCGGATTTTGCCTTGGCGCACGCCAACCTGGGCTTGCTGCTGCAGGCGCTGGGTAGAGGCGCGGAGTCCAGTGCCTTTATGGATGAAGCCATCAAGCTCGACCCCACGCTGGCTCAACCTCTGGGCCGCTAGCGGCAGGCCTGCCAGGCACGGTGTTGTACCAATCAACATGCCCACATTTTCCCGAGACGCGGAACGATGACACTAGCAAGTGATCAAGCAATAGAGGCCTGCCTGGAGCAGGGTGAGCATGCTCAGGCGCTGGCTTTGGCAGAAGCTCGCCTGCTGGCTCAGCAGCAGGATGTGCCGGCAGCTTTCTATGCTGGCGTCAGCCTGTTTCTTTTGGAGCGTATCGAAGAGTCGGGCAGAGTGCTGGACTGGGTTCTGGAGGCCCAGCCGGAGCATTTACGGGCATTGAATGCCCGGGCGCAGGTTTGCCTGCAGCAG
Source organism: Chitinimonas prasina (assembly GCF_030160395.1). Lineage (GTDB taxonomy): Bacteria > Pseudomonadota > Gammaproteobacteria > Burkholderiales > Chitinimonadaceae > Chitinimonas > Chitinimonas prasina. The sequence goes on along the minus strand of NZ_BSOG01000002.1, from coordinate 322,521 downwards.
CATGACCTGGACAGGGCCAAGCAGCTGCTTGAGCACGCCGTTGCCCTGGCTCCAGATGATCTGAGAACCAACTTCAATCTTGGGCAGGTATTGGTGCTCAAGGGGGACTCAGAGGATGCCGTGCCGCCGCTGGAGAAAGCCTTGGCGCAAAGCCCGGATTTGATTCCTGCACATCTTTACCTTGCCGACTGCAAGTATGAGCTGCATGAGTATGAAAGTGCGCTGCAGCATTACCGTGTGGCCGGCGAGGCGACGCCCGATTCACTGGATATCAAGAACAATATTGCAGCCTGCCTGATACGCCTAGGCAATCTTGCGGAAGCCAAGAACACACTGGACCTGATACTGGAGCAGGCACCCAAGGACCGGGGGGTGCTCTACAACCTGGCGGCAACCTGCCAGTTGGCCGGCATGCATGGCATGGCCATTGAGTACTTTCGTAAGCTGTATGTGTACTTCCCCAACGACGTGGAAGTGGCCGTCAATTTCGGGCTGTCCTACGAGCGCTTGGGCTGGATGGACCAGGCTGCCGTTTACTACATGCGGGCAGCGCAACTGGCGCCAGACTCGGCCGACCCACATTGCTACCTTGGCGGTGTGTATGAGTTCCGCAAGCAGGACGAAAAGGCGCAACAGGAATACGAGCGCTGCCTGGAGATCAAACCTGACCACTCTGAGGCGCTGGCCCGCCTGGCCAATCTCAAGAGCCGTCAGAACCTGGGTGAAGAGGCGGAGGCCCTGCTCCGCAAGGCGATTGAAGCCAAGCCCGATTGGGGATCGCCTTATCTGCAGCTGATCAACATATTGCAGGAGCGCCAGAGTTTCGATGAGGCGCTGGTGTTCATGGAGAAGCTGGAGGACATCGCCGAAGGCGCCCACGAAACCTTGCTGACGCGTGCCAGCCTGCTGCTCAAGATGGGGCAGATTGCCAAGGCAATGGCGGTGTACCGGACGGTGCTGGAGGAACAGCCACGCCACCCGGATGCTGCATCGGGCATGTTGTTTTGCATGAACTACGACCCCGAGCTTTCGCCCGAGCGCCTGGCCGATGCCTACAAGGACTGGGACCGGTTGTTTGCCCGCCACCTGCTGCGCAAGGATGTGGTATGGCCCAATGAAGTGCTGCCGGATCGTCGTTTGAAAGTAGGCTTTGTCTCAGGTGACCTGCGTGGCCACTCGGTAGCGTTCTTTCTTGAGCCTATCTTGCAGCAGCATGACAAGGACAAGCTCGATATCTATTGCTATTCGACTCATGCCTATACCGATACGGTTACGCTGCGGCTGATGAAGTACTCGGACCATTGGCGCTTTATCCATGATCTGTCGGATGAGGCGGTGCTGGAGCTGCTGCGGCTCGATGAGATCGACATCCTGATCGACCTCTCCAACCATACGGCACATCATCGGCTGTACCTGTTTGCGCGCAAGGCGGCGCCGATACAGATGACCTGGATAGGCATGCCGACGACCACCGGTATAGCAGCGATCGACTATCGGATTACCGATGCGCGCATGGACCCAGTAGGCATGACGGAGTCGCTGCACGCCGAGAAGTTACTGCGACTGCCCAGTTCCGGCTGGTGTTACCGGCCTGCCGATGAGGCACAGGGCCTGGAAGTCGGCGAGCTGCCTGCATTGCGTAACGGTCACCTCTCCTTTGCTTCGTTCAATGCCTTCGGCAAGATCAACAATGAGGTGATCACGCTGTGGGCCACCCTGTTCAAGCGTATGCCGACGGCGGTACTGCATATGTTTACCGGCGGTAAGGACGATGAATCCAACCTCAATGACACGGTGAACGAGACATTCGAGGCCTGCGGTTTCCCCATGGCGCAGCTCAGGCTGTTTGGCCGCAAGCCGCTGGATCAGTTTTATGCTTTTCACCAGCAGATAGATATCGCTCTGGACCCATTCCCCTACAACGGCGGCACCACGACCGCTCACGATCTCTGGATGGGCGTGCCGGTATTGACGCTAGCAGGCCGCAAACCCATACAACGCATGGGCGTCAGCATGAATACCAGCGTGGGCCTAGAGCAGTTCATTGCCCAGACGCAGGAGGAGTATGTGGATATCGCTGTGTCTTTTGACAATCCGGAGGGTTACCAGCGCCTGGCCGGGATACGGGGGGCGCTGCGGCAGAACATGCAGGATTCGCCACTGATGAATGCCGAACAGGTAACGCGTGATCTGGAAGAAGGTTTGCGGACGGCTTGGTTGGCATGGTGTGAAACACAGAAAGAGCAGGCATCTGCGTCTGCTCTGGCTTGATTCTTGCCTGTATGGCCTGATTGATAATCCAAGACAGAGGCCCTTAAAGGGATTCTGTGTTTCTGATGGGCGGGGAAGATCGTGTTCAATGATAAAAGCATCCTGATCACCGGCGGTACAGGCTCGTTTGGCCGCCGCTTTATCACCAACCTGCTCAGGCAATATACGCCGCGTCGCGTGGTGGTTTTTTCGAGGGACGAGCTCAAGCAGTACGAAATGCAGCAGACCTTCAATGCGCCCTGCATGCGTTATTTCTTGGGTGATGTGCGCGATGGGGAGCGGCTGACACAGGCGATGCGGGGCATAGACTTTGTCGTGCATGCCGCTGCGCTCAAGCAGGTTCCTGCGGCAGAGTACAACCCCACCGAATGCATACGTACCAATGTGAGCGGTGCCGAGAATGTGATCAAGGCGGCGCTGGAGAACGGCGTGCAGAAGGTGATTGCGCTGTCTACCGACAAGGCGGCCAGCCCCATCAATCTATATGGCGCCACCAAGTTGCTGAGCGACAAGCTGTTTGTGGCGGCCAATAACATTGGCGGCGGCCAGGCAACCCGGTTCGCCGTGGTGCGCTATGGCAACGTGGTGGGCTCGCGTGGCTCGGTCGTGCCGTTCTTTCAGAAGCTGATCGACGATGGCGCCACAGCGCTGCCGATTACCGATGCCCGCATGACACGGTTCTGGATTACCCTGGACCATGGCGTGGATTTCGTGCTGAAGAACTTTGCCCGTATGCGCGGCGGGGAGTTGTTCGTACCGAAGATTCCCTCCATACGGATTACTGACCTGGCGGAGGCCATGGCGCCGCATTTGCCCCATCAGATTGTCGGCATACGCCCCGGCGAGAAGTTGCATGAACTGATGGTGCCGCTTGATGATGCGCGCATGACCCTGGAGTTTGAGGATCATTTCGTGATCCAGCCATCCGCACGCTTTACCAATGTGGATATCGACTATGCAGTTGATGGTCTGGGCGAACGGGGCAAACCCGTTGATGAAGACTTCGAGTACCGCTCGGACACCAATCCGCATTTCCTCTCGGTAGCCGAAACGGCTGCGCTCAACCAGCGGCCGTGATGCCATGATTCCTTACGGTCGCCAACAAATAGACCAGGCCGATATTGATGCCGTGGTGGCCACCTTGCAGTCGGATTGGTTGACGCAAGGACCCGCCATTGCCCGGTTTGAACGTGCGATTGCCGAGCATTGCGAGGCCAGGCATGCAGTGGCTGTCTGTAACGCCACGGCGGCGCTGCATATTGCCTGCCTGGCGCTGGACCTGGGCCCTGGCGAATTGCTGTGGACCACGCCCAATACCTTTGTGGCGAGCGCCAATTGCGGGCGTTATTGCGGCGCCGATGTCGATTTTGTCGATATTGATCCGCGCACCTGGAATATGTGCCCGCAGCAATTGGCCCGCAAGCTGGAGGCCGCAGCACTGGCGGGCCGTTTGCCCAAGATCGTGGTGCCTGTCGCCTTCTCCGGGCAGAGCTGCGATATGGCACGCATACGCGAGCTGTCACGCCAATACGGTTTTTATGTCGTTGAGGATGCGTCACACGCAGTCGGGGCCAGCTATAGGGGCAGGCCGGTGGGTTGCGGTGATTACGCAGACATGACCATATTCAGCTTTCACCCGGTCAAGATCATTACGACCGGCGAGGGTGGTTTGATACTGACGAATCGCGATGATCTTGCCGAACGCCTGGCTCGCCTGCGCAGTCACGGCATTACCCGCGACGCTGCATTGATGCAGGGCGAGAGCGACGGCCCCTGGTATTACCAACAACTGGAGCTGGGCTACAACTATCGGATGACGGATATCCAGGCGGCTTTGGGTTATTCGCAGTGGCAGCGACTGGAGCCGTTCCTGGCACGCCGCCGCGCTCTGGCTGCGCGCTATGATTTACTGCTGGCCGATCTGCCTTTGCAACTGCCACACCGGCAAGCCGATGCGGACTCAGCCTGGCACCTGTATGTGGTCAGGGTGCAGGGGGGCTTGGATCATCGCAAGGTGTTTGATGCCTTGCGTATGGCGGGTATCGGCGTGAACCTGCACTATATCCCGGTACATACCCAGCCTTATTACCAGTCGCTGGGGTTCAAGCAGGGTGATTACCCTGAAGCGGAACGTTACTACGCCGAGGCCATCAGCCTGCCCATGTACGCTGCTTTGCAGGATAGCGAGCAGGATCAGGTGGTGGCAGCTCTGCGCCAAGCCGTTGCAGCCTAGGCGGGATAATGGGCAAACATAGGATAGTCGATGCACCCAAGCGAACGCTATTTGTCCCTGCTGAAGAAAAGCCTGCTGAACGATCTCTATATCGAGAATGAAGCCAGGATCGTGATGCTGGCGTATCAATTGCTGTTTTATCCGGATCGCCCGGAGATAGGCCAGTTGATCAAGCAATTCTTGGCGATAGAGGAAACGCCGTATTTTGCTGCGGTGACCAGCAACAAGGAGACTGGCGGTGTGCTGCCCGCGATGCGCACGACGCCGAACGGTCCGGAAGAGATTACCGAGTTTCGCAATTTCTCGTTTGTGGCCCATTCGATGATAGGCCGCAAGCGCATGGACAATCTGCATCAGTGCCTGGATAGGATACGGCTGGATGGGATTGCTGGCGACCTGATAGAAACCGGGGTGTGGAAGGGGGGCGCCACCCTGTTCATGCGGGGCTTTCTGGCGGCACACGGCATGGATGACCGTAAGGTATGGGTGGCGGATTCCTTCGACGGCCTACCCAAGGCCAGCCTGGTGCAGGACAAGGGGCTGGATTTCAGCAAGGGGCAGTACCCCTATCTAGCCATAGGCATTGATGCCGTGAAGGACCTGTTTGCCCGGTATGACCTGCTGGACGAGCAGGTACAGTTTCTCAAGGGGTGGTTCAAGGATACCCTGCCAATGGCGCCTATCGAGAAGCTGGCCCTTCTGCGGCTGGATGGCGACCTGTATGAGTCGACCATGGACGGTCTGCAGCACCTGTATCACAAGCTTTCCCCTGGCGGCTTTGTCATCGTCGATGACTACTTGTCGTTTCCGGGCTGCAAGGAGGCGGTGGACGACTATAGGCAGGCGCACGGGATAGTTGACGAGTTATCACCGATCGACGAGTTCTCGGCTTACTGGCGCAAGGCGGCCAGCTAGGCTGGCGGTAAAGTCGATGGTGTTTTTTTGGTATTCATCTACTTAGGCAGGCAGCAATGCGTACACCCAGTGAACAGGAAGCCTTCTGGCAAGGTGATTTCGGCGATGACTATGTCGAGCGCAATCACGGCCCGGCACTATTGGCCAGCAACCTGGCCTTGTTTGCCAAGGTGCTGGGGCGCACAGGCAAGGTGGAAAGCCTGATCGAATTTGGCACCAACCGTGGCTTGAACCTGCAAGCCCTGAGGCAACTGCTGCCCCATTGCCAGCTGTCGGGCGTCGAACTGAATGCCAAGGCACATGCCGAGGTCAGCCAGTTGGGTATTGCCGATGTATGGCATGGCTCCTTGTTTGACTACCCGGTAAGCAAACAATCGGACCTTGCGCTGATCAAGGGGGTATTGATACATCTGGCGCCGGAGCTGTTGCCGATTGCCTATGGCAAGCTGTATGAAGCCAGCCGACGCTACATCCTGCTGGTGGAGTACTACAATCCCTCGCCGGTAGAGATCAGCTACCGTGGACATGAAGGCAAGCTGTTCAAACGGGACTTCGCTGGCGAGATGCTGGATCGCTATCCGGATCTGGCTTTGGTGGACTACGGTTTCAGCTACCGTCGCGACCCGGTTTTCCTCGGCACGGACTGCACCTGGTTCCTGCTGGAAAAGCGTTGACGCCCACCTGCGTTGAGCAGGGGGATGGTGAGTTGCCGGACAACCCAAGATAGCTGCCATGATATGACCAAGGTCGCCATTATTCCCGCCCGTGGCGGTAGCAAGCGCATACCGCGCAAGAACATCAGGCTGTTTCATGGGCGCCCCATGATGGCCTATTCCATTGCAGCGGCAAAGGCGAGTGGCCTGTTTGACCGTATCGTGGTCAGCACGGACGACGCCGAGATCATGGCGCTGGCCCTTGACCTTGGGGCCGAGGTGCCTTTCACCCGCCCAGCTGAGCTGGCCGATGACCACACCACCACCATCGCAGTGATACAGCACGCCGTTGCCGCCTTGCAGGCAGCGGGAGTGCCCGTGGAAATGGCCTGCTGCATCTATGCCACGGCGCCCTTCGTGCAGGCGCAGTACCTGCGTGCCGGCCATACCGCGCTGAGTGCCCGCACCGACAAAGCCTATGCTTTCTCGGTAACCAGTTTTCCTTTTCCGGTGCAGCGCGCCATTCGGTTGGACCAGGATGGCTGTATCGATGCGCTTTACCCGGAGTACCGCAACACCCGCTCGCAGGATCTGGAAGAGGCTTACCACGATGCCGGCCAGTTCTACTGGGGTCGGGCTGAGGCCTGGTTGCGGGGTGAGGTGATTTTCTCACCTGCCTCCTTGCCCGTGATACTGCCGCGCTATCTGGTGCAGGACATCGATACGGCAGAGGATTGGCAGCGGGCGGAGTATCTCTATGGCGCCCTGTTGGCAGGAGGCGAGATACAGCCGTGAATATCCTGTTTCGGGCAGATGCATCGCTGGCAATAGGTTCCGGGCATGTCATGCGCTGCCTGACATTGGCCCATGTGCTGGCTACGGCAGGTGCAAAAGTGAGCTTTGCCTGCAGGGCCTTGCCGGGCAATGCGCTCGGCCTTATCGCGGACCAGGGTTTTGTTGCCCATGCTTTGCCGGCGGTCTATCCGGGGGAGGTGGCCGAGGTGGATATCGAGGCCGCCCTGGACTGGCAAGCGGATATCGACGCCTTGCGGGCCGTGTTGTCCGTGCAGGCCCAGTTCGATTGGGTGGTGGTGGACCATTATGGCCTGGATGCGCATTGGCAGCAGGCCGCACGGCAATACGCCCAGTGCATTGCGGTGGTGGACGACCTGGCCAATCGTGGCCATGCGGCCGACCTGCTGCTGGACCAGAATCTGTCAGCGCTGCATGCCGATTACACCCGCTTGCTGCCAAACCATGCCAGGGCCTTGCTTGGCCCACGCTATGCCTTGCTACGGCCGGCGTACCGTGGTGGGGCGACGGTGGTTTCGCCGCTGGCAAGGCGGGTAATGGTCAGTTTTGGCGGGGTGGATGCTGGCGGAGAGACATTCAAGGCCATGGATGCCCTGGCAGACCTGCCCGATCTGGAAGTGGATTTCGTGGCGGGTGCGGCCAACCCAGCCTGGGCGGGTTTGGTGCAAAAAGCAGAGGGCAAGCCGCACTGGCGCTTGCACCGGCATGTGGCTGACTTTGCCAGCCTGATGCGCCAGGCCGACCTTTTTGTCGGTGCTGGCGGTGGCACCAGTTGGGAGCGCGCTGCCCTGGGCCTGCCAACCGTATGCATAGCGGTTGCGCCTAATCAGGTTGCCAATGCGGAACATATGGCAGCCGCAGGTGCGCAGCTGTATCTAGGCGAGGCCGGGCAGGTGACCGTGGCGGGTTTGCGTGAGGCCATACGGCTGCTGGCAGGCAACCATGGCTTGCGCCTCAGCCTGTCGCAGCGATCGGGGCAACTGGTGGATGGCCTGGGTGCGCAGCGAGTCGCGGCGGCTTTGTTGGCACAAGGCCTAAGGCTACGACCGGCGACTCAGGACGATGCCCGCTTGCTGCATGAAGGGCGCAATGCCGAGTCGGTGCGGCGTTGGTCGTTACAGACTGCACCCATTCCATGGGACAGGCATCTGGCCTGGCTAGCGGCATCGCTGCTCAACCCGGATCGCCGCTTGCTGGTTGCCGAAGCCAGCGATGGGCCTGTGGGAGTGCTGCGTTATGACCATACTGGGGCAGGGCGGGCCGAGGTGTCGATCTACTTGCTGGCGGGCCGCGAAGGCCTGGGCTGGGCCCGCGCAATGCTGCAGCGGGGCGATCAGCACATCAAGCAATACTGGCCCGATCTGCTGGCGATCGACGCCATCGTCAGACCGGACAACCAGGCCTCCTTGGGCTTGTTCCGGCAAGCAGGGTATGTGCAGGCGGATTGCCATTTTGTACGGCACCTGGAGGCGGACCCGGCCAGCTGCTGAAAGCCCGGCCCGATTGGCCTGCACGCAATGAAACAGGCCTGATAATCTTGTAGCAGGCATGGAGCCTGCACGGAGCCAAATACCCATGAGCGGATTCAAGATAGGTTCACGCCAGATAGGCAGGGATGCGCCACCATTTGTGATCGCGGAGATGAGCGGCAATCACAATCAGTCGCTGGAGCGTGCCCTGGCCATTGTTGAGGCGGCGGCGCAGGCAGGCGCCCATGCGCTCAAGCTGCAAACCTACACGCCCGATACCATGACGCTGGACCTGGACCAGGGCGAGTTCCATATTGGCGACCCTAATAGCCTGTGGGCCGGGACGTCGCTCTACAAGCTGTACCAGGAGGCTTATACCCCCTGGGAATGGCATCAGCCCATCTTTGAGCGGGCCAAGGCCTTGGGCATGCTGGCGTTCTCCACCCCTTTCGATGAGACGGCGGTGGATTTTCTGGAGACGCTGGATGTGCCGGCCTACAAGATCGCCAGCTTCGAGAACACCGATATACCGCTGATACGCAAGGTGGCTGCGACTGGCAAGCCCATGATCATCTCCACCGGCATGGCCAATGTGGCAGAGCTGGACGAGAGCGTGCGCGAGGCAAGGGCGGCTGGATGTCGTGACCTGGTACTGCTCAAATGCACCAGTACCTATCCTGCGACACCGCAGAATACCCACCTGCGTACCATTCCCCATTTACGCGAGCTGTTTGGCTGCGAGGTGGGGTTGTCCGATCACACCATGGGGGTGGGTGCGGCGGTGGCGGCGGTGGCATTGGGGGCAGTCGTGGTGGAGAAGCATTTTACCTTGCGCCGTGCCGATGGCGGGGTGGATGCCACCTTCTCGCTGGAGCCCGCAGAGCTGGCCTCGCTGGTGCTCGAAACCGAGCGCGCCTGGCAGGCCATGGGCCAAGTCCAGTACGGTGCCACCAGTGCCGAGCAGAAATCGCTGGTGTATCGCCGTTCGTTGTATGTGGTTGAGAATATCGCCGCTGGCGAGGTTTTCAGCGCCGACAATGTGCGTGCTATACGCCCAGGCCTGGGCCTGCCGCCCAAGCATCTGGAGGTTGTACTGGGCCGCCGTGCGGGACGTGACTTACCGCGCGGCACCCCCTTGAGCTGGGACTGCCTGGCATGATCCTGTCGGCAGCGGTGATAGGTTGTGGGCGTATTGGTACCGGCTTTGTCGGCCTCTCGTCCCGCGTGGGCGTGGCCAATCACGCGGCGGCGTATGCCAGGCACCCTGGCGTAAGCTTGCTTGCCGTGGCGGACCCTGTGGAGGCGGCTCGCGAGCAAGCAGCGCAAGCCTATGGTGCGACTGCCCATGCCGACCATGTATCCATGCTGCTGCAGTGCCAGCCCGCCCTGGTCAGTATCGCCAGCCCGGATGCGACCCATGCCGCAGTGTTGCGCGATGTACTGCAATGCGCCAGCGTGCGTGGCGTACTGGTGGAAAAACCCCTGGCGCTCTCGGCGGACGAAGCGGCTGCGCTGCTTGCCTTGGCAGGTGAGCGAGGCGTGGCGCTGGCCGTGAACTACAGCCGGCGTTATTCACATCGCCTGCAGCATATTGCCGCACGCCTGCGCGGCGGCGAATGGGGCAAGGTATTGTCCTTGCAAGGACATTACACCAAGGGCATTACCCACAATGGCAGCCACTGGCTGGATTGGGCACGGCTGCTAGCCGGCGAGATCGTGACGGTTCGTGCCGTGGATTGCGGTATGCCAGCCTATGAGCACGACCCCAGCCCCTCGGTGCAGCTTGGGTTTGCCTGTGGTGCCACGGGGTGGCTGCAGGCCTTGTCGCATCACGACTATGCCAGCTTTGAGCTGGAAGTCTTTACAGATCAGGCCAGGCTGCGATTTAGCGAGTCTGGCCAGGTATTCGAGTCCTGGCGTGCCGGCGAGAGCCCGGATTACCCGGGCTACCGGCAACTCTTGCCGCAAGGGCGGCAGGATGATCTGCTGAAGGATGTGCTGCTGCATGCCGTCACTGACCTGGTCGAGGCGGTACAGCAAGGCCGACCTGCACTCTGCCAAGGAGGCGACGGTTTGACCGCCTTGCGGCTGGCGGAGGCCGCTATCGCCAGCCTGCAGCAGGGCGGCATCGAGGTGAGGCTTGGCTGAGCCTCTGATATTGGCGGTAGCCGGGGATCCTGGTGGCGCCAATGCCTTGGCGCCGGCATTGGGGTGGCTGAGACAGCAGGGGTGCCGCATCCATGCTGCGGGGTATCGGCAGGCACCCGCCTTGTGGGCCGCGTTGGGCTGGCAGGTGGAGCCGCTGCCCGAGCACGGTTTCGATGCGGCTGCCTGGCTGGCCGGGCATGGGGCCGCACTCTTGCTGACGGCAACCTCGGCCAATGGTGTGGATCTGGAGCGGCGGCTGTGGCAGCACGCTCGACTCAGTGGGCTGACCAGCCTGGCCCTGCTGGATTTCTGGTCCAACTACCCGCTGCGCTTCCAATCCAGCCAGGACTGGATCTGGCCAGAGCACCTGGCCGTGATGGATGCGGCCAGTGCCGCAGAACTCCACACCCTGGGGGCACCCCAGATACACATCACCGGCCAACCTGCTCTGGATGCCTTGCCGGCGCTGCTGCAAGCGTTTACACCGGCAAGGCGACAAGTCCTGCGTGATGATCAGCAGGCAGGACAATCCCGAACGCTATTGTTTGTCTCACAGCCACTGGCGGCGCTTTATGGGAGCGAGGCTGCGGCACGCCAGGTTGTCGGTTACTGCGAAGCCGATGTCTGGGCAGACCTGGTGGCTGCGATACCGACGCTGACAAGGCACACGCAGGTTTGGGTCAGGTCCCACCCGCGTGAGTGCATGTCTGATTGGCGCTCGCGCCTGGCGCCGCATGCCTGGGCCAGGCTGGCCGAGGGCGACAATGGGCGGGATTGGGTGCTGGCCGCCGATGGCGTGCTGGGCATGAATTCCATGCTGCTGCAGGAGGCCTGCCTGCTGGGTAAGTCGGTAATGAGCTATCAGCCTGGCCTGATAGGGCCGGATGTGCTGCCCGCCAACCGGCACGGCTGGAGTACGGCGGTAACCCGCCGCGCCGGCTTTGCCACGCAGCTGGCTGGCTGGCTGGACACGCTACCACCTTCCTCGGCGCCGTTGCCGGATGGACAGGCCACTGAGCGTCTGGGTATGCTGGTACTGGAATTGCTTGTGCGAGGGTAGCAAACTACCACCTGGCCATGCGGGCTTGCCAGGGCGAGGGTAGGTAGCCATAAGGGTATGCCGGGGGGCTTCCGGGCCTACTCAACAAATAGCCAAAGACAGGGCAGGTACATGCAAAACAGACTCGCATTGCTGGGTGGCGAGCCGGTGCGCCGTGAGGCGCCCCCCACCTATCGCACCCTGGGGGATGAGGAGCGCAGCGCCGTCAACGCGGTGCTCGATAGCGGCGTGCTGTCGCAATTCCTGGGAACCTGGTCGCCAGATTTCTTCGGCGGGCCTAGGGTGCAGGCACTGGAGCGCGCTTGGGAGCAGTATTTCCAGGTCAAGTACGCTGTCAGCCTCAACTCGGCGACCTCAGGCCTGTTTGCCGCCGTTGGTGCAGCGGGTGTCGGGCCCGGCGACGAGGTCATCGTGTCGGCCTATACCATGAGCGCATCTGCCGTGGCGGCCGTGGTGTATGGCGGCATACCGGTGTTTGCCGATATCGATCCGCAGACCTTCTGCCTGACGCCCGAGACCATTCGGCCGCTCATCGCACCCCGTACCCGCGCCATCATCGTGGTCGACCTGTTCGGCTACCCTGCCGATATCGCCGCCATCAAGGCGCTAGCAAAGCCGCTAGGCATTACCGTGATTGAGGACAATGCCCAGGGGCCAGGCGCCAGCCGGGATGGCAGGGTGGCAGGTGGCGAGGCAGACATGACTGTCTTCAGCCTCAACTACCACAAGACCATCCATAGCGGCGAAGGTGGTGTGGTGACCACCCAGGACGCCAGACTGGCAGAGCGGCTGCAACTGATACGCAACCATGCCGAGGTGGTGGTACAGCAGAAATCGCCTGATATCGCGCCCGAGGAGCTGGTCAACCTGATTGGCTTCAACTACCGCATGACGGAGATCGAGGCGGCGATTGCAGCCGAGCAGCTCAAGAAGCTGCCGCAACTGCTCAAGCGCAGGCAGGACAATGCCGCCACCCTGATGCGCGAACTGGTGGATCTGCCTGGTTTGACCATGCCGCGCGTGGAGCCGGGCATCGCACACGGCTGGTATGTATTCCCCATGCACTATGCGGCAGCCGCAACCGGTGTGCCGCGCGCCCGGGTTGCCGCTGCCATGCGGGCCGAAGGTTTTCCGCTTGGCGAGGGCTACGTCAAACCCATCTACTGGCAACCGATGTACCGCAAAGGCATCGCCATGGGATCTGAGGGTTTTCCGTTCTCGTTGGCCAGGGCGGAGGGACGCCTGCCTGACTATCACGCGGTACTCTGCCCGGTAACGGAACGGATGCATACCAGTGAACTGCTGACCGGTGATCTGGTACATGCCGGATGGACGGATGGCGATCTGGCACAGTTGATAGCGGCCTTTCGCAAAGTGTTCGGACAATTGGACAGCCTCAGGGCAGAGGGGGCGTGATGACTCCTCTGCTGCAAGGTAGTCGGCTGGACCTGCGGGTCTTGTGCGACGCTGATGCGGACGGCCCTTACCCTGGCTGGCTGAACGACCCGCTGGTCTGCGCCGGCAACAGCCATGGCGTCTGGCCGTACAGCCGTGAGATGGCGCGTGAGTTCATCGCCCGCAGCCGGCAAACGCGCGATGCGCTGACCTTGGCCATGGTAGTGCGTGACGATGGCCGCCATATAGGCAATATCAGCCTGCAAGCCTTGCAGGCTGCCAACCGCAGTGCCGAGTTTGCAGTGCTGCTGGGCGACCGCACGGCATGGGGCCAGGGTTATGGTCTGGAGGCCGCCAGGCTGATCGTGGCCCATGGCTTTGACAATCTCAATCTGCATCGCATTCATTGCGGTACCTTTGCCGACAATCAGGCCATGCTGGCGCTTGCCCGCAAGCTGGGCATGCAGCAGGAAGGCCTACGGCGCCAAGCCGTCTACAAGCATGGCGCCTGGCTGGATGTGGTGGAATTTGGCCTGCTGCGCGATGAGTTTGTGCGCACCTGATGGAGCAGTGAATATGGAATTCGCGATACGGCAATGGCTGCCGCCTGGTACGCAGGTTTTTGCCCAGTTGGCTGATACGCCCGGCCGCTGGCGCCCGCTCTGGTTGCGCTGGCTGTCATGGCGTAGCGAAGACGCTCGTTTTGCATCCTTTCTCGACGACCTGGAAAACTGGCTGGTGCAGGAGCCGCCTCGTGACTGGCAGAAACGGATGGACAACCACCTGGTCCATTACCGTAACCGCTATTTTCTCTTTTTGTGCTGGGCTGATGGCTGCAGCGCCAACCCGCGCACTGACGCGGAACTGCCCGATATCAGCTGGCTGGGCGACACCCCCCGGCATGATCTGTTGCGTTGGCGCAGGCAGCAGGTATTGGACCAACTGGCACTGAAAACCACATTGGACTGGCACCAGCAAGCTGGCTTGGGCCAGGCGCTGACCTATCGGGGCGTGAGTCTGGCGCCCGCATATGATTATTACCTCTTGCCCGATCTGCTCAAGGAGCACTATCGCGCCTTCAAGGAAACCGCGCATGACTGAGCCCAAGCAAGCAGGCCGTGCTGCCCTGATCTGGCTGGTGTGGGACAAAAATACCGCCGTGCTCGACCGCTATCTGGCGGGGCGTGAACCTCATGTAATCGTCACCGTGGCGCAGTTCGCCACGTTGCAGTTGCGTGAGGTGCTCAACAAGCATGGTGCCGCCATTCATATCCTGCCCGAGGAGATTCCCCACGCAGGCATACAGGCTGGCCGGCGCATGCGCGATGAGGCCTTTGGGCCGGAGCAAGCCAGGCAATGGGCGGCTTATGAGGCCGAGCATGCAGCTTATCTGCATCAACCAGGTATCGCGGCCGCGCTGGAAGCCCAGGCCAGCGATGCCATGCTGGGCTGGCTGCAGCAGCTGGTGCGTGAGCTGGATGCCGTGGCGGCGCAGAACCCGGTTGGCTTGCTGGTGGTCAACGAGGACTACATGGCCATGGCCAAGACAGCCGTGCTGTGGGCCAAGGCGCGAGGCGTGCCCAGCCTGCATCTGGAGCACAATCCATCGACCTTTTTCCCTTTCGGCATGCACCAGCAGCAGAACGCCGACTGGATGGCCATCTCTGGCCCGATTGCCCGTGAAGACTATGAATGCGGTGGCTATGCCCCGGATCGCCTGATTGAAACCGGCCTGCCGCAGTTTGACCGCCTGCATGCCGAGCGCGGACAGCGCGCCGAGCATAGGCGCCTGCTGTGCGAATCCCTGGGCATTGCAGTCAGTGACAAGCCTATCGTCCTGTTTGCCACAACCTGGTCGGCCCCGCATTCAGCCAGCATGCGGCAAGACTTGTACGCCTGGAGCGTGTCGGCGTTCTTCAAGGCGATCAAGCAGATACGTGGGCGTTATCACTGCGTAATTAAGGATAGGCCCGCTACCGGCAGCCACAGCGCCGATGCGCTGGCCGACATTGCGGCCCGCCACGGCGTGGATCACCAGCACTGGACCTATAGCAATGCCGAGCCGGTACAGGCATTGCTGGCGGCTGACCTGGTGGTGGCGGTGAACTCCGGCCTGCTGGTGGAGGCCATCATGGCGGGTGTGCCCGCCATCAACCTGCTGACCGACTCGGCTGCACTCTATGGTCCAGGCCTGCCGGCAGAGGCGGGTGTGGTGGTCAGCCCGCAGGCTGATCTGGCAGACAACATCAGCCGATTGCTGGATCAGCCCGGCTGGCGCAGCGGGAAGCTGGCCGCCATGGCGGCTTTTGCACCACGCTTGAATGCGGCTGCCGATGGCCAGGCCACCCACCGCGTGGCCGAGCTGATGGGAAGGCTTTGGCGCTTGACGCAGGCGGAGCCGGTGGCTGATGCCCGAGACTTGCTGCAACAGCCCTGGCAACGACAATTCGAGCAACACGCCCCGGCCAGCTTACAGTCGCGCGACGCACTTAGGCTGCAATGGGCGGCAGAGGCTCAGGCGGCTGCGACAGCCATTGAGTTTGTCGGCGGCGACTGGCGCGGCAGGGATGTCTGCACCGAAGCGCAGCGTGCAGGGCAGGTGCTGACCATACGGCTGGACAATCTGGGGCGTGCCGCCTGGGCGTTGAACCACGAGCCCTTTGGTCCTTGGCATGAGGGTGTGCCCGGCGATCTACCCCTGCAACCGGGCACGGCCGATTTGCTGCTGTTTGGCGACCAGTTTGCCCGCCTGACCAACCCCTGGGGCTGGCTCAAGCAATTACGCCCCTTGCTGACACCCAAGGCCCGATTGCATCTGAGCGTGCCCAATGCACGCAACGTGCTGCTGTTGGCAGAGCTGGCTGAAGGCCGGTGGCCGGTGGATGAACCCGAACAGCTGGCCGCCCCACGGCCCTGGACCCGGAAGGAGCTGGCAAGACTGCTCCACAGCATGGATTTGTGCCTGACCAGCCTGACATACCAGGCCGATGCGCGCTTGCAGGATGAGGCTCACAAGGCCGAGACCGATACCGAGGCACGTGATGTGGGTCTGGGGCGTTTCAGCCTCAGCAATGCCACCCCGCAGGAGCGGCGTGAGCTGACGGCCAAGACCTTGACGGTGATTGCTGCGCCTGGCGCATCGGACCGCGATCTGGTCGACTACCGCCGTACGACGGCCAGTACGGAAGAAGACGGCTACGAGCTTTGGCTGAAGCGCCATGCGCTCAGCGATATCGAGGCCAAGCTGTTCGAGTCGCATATGGCCAGTTGGCCATCTCATCCCAGCGTGGAGGTTTTCCTCTACGCCCTGGGCGACTGCGAAAAGCGCTTGATACGCAGCATACAGTCGCTGTCTGCCCAGCTGTATTACAACGTGATCATCACCGTACTGTCGGACCGCGATGCGCCTGGGGGCTTGCCATTGGGTGAGCGGTTCCGCTGGGGGCGGATCAGCGGCGAGCCTGTGGCTGCCTGCAATATGGCGGCATCTGCTTCTACGGCTGATTGGATATGTACGCTGGATGCGGGCGACGAGCTGGCAGCCCACGCCTTGCTGTTTGCCATGGAAGCCAGCCATCGGCATGCGGCCTGGCAGGTACTCTACACAGACGAGGACCGCCTGGGTGTGGATGGCCACTACAGCCACCCCCAGTTCAAGCCGGATATCAATCTGGACCTGCTGCGTGCCCAGCCCTATATCGGTGGGCTGCTACTGGTGCGAGCCCAGCCATTCAAGGAATTGGGCGGGTTCAATGCGGCGCTGGCGGGTGTGGAGGAATCCGACCTGGTATTGCGTGCACTTGAGCGCTTTGGCGCACCGGCCATAGGCCACCTGGCTGACGTGCTGTATCACCGGGCAGAGGACGGCGGCCATGTCCGGGCGGACTCCGAGGTCTTGATAGCGCGTGCGCGGGAGGCCCTGCAGCAGCATATAGACCGTTGCCAACTGCCCGCCAGCATACGCCCTGGCTACTTCCCCGGTAGTTTCAGGCTGGACTACGCCGCCCCGGTGGACGTGCTGGTGTCTTTGCTATTGCCGGTGCGTGACCAGTTTGACAAGGTGCGGCGAGCCGTGGAATCGCTGGTCAGCCAGACCAGCCATGCCAACTACGAGCTGCTGCTACTGGATAATGGATCGCAAGACCCGGCCATGGTGGCCTGGCTGAATGAGCTGGATGCGCTGAACGATCCGCGGCTCAAGGTCTTTACCTCACCGGACCTGCAGTCGTTGCCAGTGCTGTATCACGCGTTGGCGGATGCCAGCCAGGGCGAGGTCCTGGTCATGCTGCAGCCAGATATCGCCGTGCTGGACGCCGATTGGTTGAGCCAGCTGACTGGCCTGGCCTTGCGGCAGGAGATCGGCGCAGTGGCGCCGCGCCTGTTTGACAGCCAGGGCAAGGTCAGGGAGACGGCCAGGGTGCTGGGTTATAACGGCCCGGCCGAGCCGGCCTATACCCAGGTTGCGCTGGATTTTGCCGGTTACATGGGCCGTGCCCATCTGCCGCAGAATGTCTCCGCATTGCGGGGCGGCTGTATTGCAATACGGCGCAATGTGTTTTATGCGGTAGGGGGCTTCAACACCGCGCAATACAGCCAGGATGCCGAGCTGGAGCTTTGTCTACGCCTAGCACAGCAGGGCCTGCAGTCTTTGTGGACGCCCTTTGTCAATTTGATTTGCGACGGCAATGCGGCAGCCTTGTTCGCGGCAGGTGCGGAGCAAAAATCGGCCGAGCAGGAGGCGCTGTACCGGGACTGGTTGCCGCAGCTGGCACGAGACCCGAATTACAACCCCAATCTGCTGCTGGAGGTGGAGCCGTTCCATATGCACCCCAGCGTCAATCTGGTGTGGGATACCTTGCCCTGGCGGCCACTCAAGCGCGTGGTGGTGTTGCCGGCAGATCGCATGGGCTGTGGCAACTATCGGCTGATCATGCCGGCCCGTACGGCTACCCGCCACGGCAAGCTATGGGGGCGCATACACCAGCAGCATTTCAGCGTGACCGATCTGGAACGGATTGAACTGGATGGTCTGGTGTTCCAGCGCCAGACATCCGATGAGCAGCTCTCCATCCTGGAGACCTACAGCAAGTTTGCGCGGCCGCTGCTGATCTATGAGATCGACGACCTGATTACCCATGTGCCGACCAAGAGCGTGCACAAGGCGCAGATTCCCAAGGACATTGCCGCCCGGTTCGGCCGAGGAGTGCGCCTGGCAGACCGCTTTGTGGTATCGACCGAGCCGCTGCAGGAAGCGTATCGCGATATGTGCGACGACATCCGGGTGGTGAAGAATCGACTGGAGGCGCCCGTCTGGGGCAACCTGACTTCATTGCGCCGACAGGGGCGCAAGCCCAGGGTGGGTTGGGCTGGCGGGGTAGGGCACACGGGGGATCTGGAGTTGATCGTCTCGGTGGTGAAGGAGTTGGCCAACGAGGTGGACTGGATATTCTTCGGCCTGTGCCCTGATGCCGTCCGTCCTTTTGTGGCTGAGGTGCATGGGGGTGTGCCGTTTGAGCATTACCCGGCCAAGCTGGCCAGCCTGAACCTTGATCTGGCGCTGGCGCCGCTGGAGATGAATCCCTTCAATGAGGCCAAGTCCAATCTGCGCTTGCTGGAATATGGCATTCTGGGTTGGCCGGTCATTTGCACCGATATCGTGCCTTACCAGGGTGGTTTCCCGGTAACCCGGCTGAAGAACCGCCATGCGGACTGGATCAAGGCCATACGCGAGCACTTGTCTGATATGGACGAGTTGGCACGACGTGGCGACGCCCTGCGCCAGCACATACTGGATGAATGGATGCTGGAGGATCATCTGGATGAATGGGTGGCCGCCTGGACGCGCTGAGCCTTGGCGCAATTAATTATCGGTAAAACCAAGGAATTACGTTCATCCGGATTGAGGGGGAGGGGTCGATCGGAGTAGAATACGGAATTACCACTGTGCGTTTTCAGCCATGACCAAGTTCATCTTCGTTACCGGCGGCGTTGTCTCCTCTCTGGGGAAAGGCATCGCCGCCGCGTCGCTTGCGGCTATCCTCGAATCACGTGGCCTGAAGGTCACGATGATGAAGCTCGATCCCTATATCAACGTGGATCCGGGCACCATGTCCCCCATGCAGCACGGTGAAGTCTTCGTAACCGAAGACGGCGCCGAGACCGACCTCGACCTCGGCCACTACGAGCGCTTCATCCACGCCAAGATGAAGAAGGCCAACAACTTCACCACCGGCCAGATTTACGAGTCGGTGATCAAGCGTGAGCGCCGTGGCGACTATCTGGGCAAGACCGTTCAGGTCATTCCCCATATCACCGATGAAATCCGCCTGTTCATTGATCAGGGTGCGGCCGATGCCGAACTGGCCGTGATCGAAGTAGGCGGTACGGTGGGCGATATCGAATCCCTGCCTTTCCTGGAAGCCATCCGTCAGATGGGCGTCATCCTGGGGCGTGAGAACACCTGCTTCGTCCACCTCTCCTACGTGCCTTATATTGCGGCCGCAGGAGAGATCAAGACCAAGCCTACCCAGCATAGTGTCAAGGAGCTGCGTGAGATCGGCATCCAGCCGGATGTGCTGATCTGCCGCGCGGACCGCATGGTGCCGGAAGAAGAAAAGCGCAAGATCGCCTTGTTCACCAATGTGGCCGAGAAGGCCGTGGTGTCCTGCCCGGACATGGACAGCATCTACAAGATTCCGCGCGTACTGAGCGAGCAGGGCATAGATGACATCATTGCCAAGCAGTTGCAGCTGGATCTGCCCAAGGCCGACCTGGCCTTGTGGGATCGTATCGTCAATGCGATCGACAATCCCAAGCAGACTGTCAATATCGCCATGGTCGGCAAGTATGTGGACCTGACAGAGAGCTACAAATCGCTGATTGAAGCGCTCAAGCATGCCGGCATCCATACCGAGAGCGAAGTGAAGATCCACTATGTGGACTCGGAAGAGCTCGAGGGCGGTAATCTGGATCAGATCAAGAACATGGATGCGATCCTGGTGCCTGGCGGCTTTGGCAAGCGCGGCGTGGAGGGCAAGATACGTGCGGTGCAGTATGCCCGTGAGAACAACGTGCCTTATCTGGGTATCTGCCTGGGCATGCAGCTGGCGTTGATCGAGTATGCACGCCACAAGGCGGACATGCCCGATGCCAACTCCACCGAATTCACACTGGAAACACCGTTCCCGGTGGTAGCGCTGATAGACGAGTGGGTCAACCACGATGGCAAGGTGGAAGTCCGTGACGAGAATTCCAATATGGGCGGCACCATGCGCCTGGGCAGCCAGGAATGCGATCTGGAAGCCGGTTCGCTCGCCGCCACCGTCTATGGTGCAGTCCGCATAGTCGAGCGTCATCGCCATCGCTATGAAGTGAACAACCACTACCTGCCGCGCCTTGAAGCTGCAGGACTGAAGGTCAGCGGCCGTTCCACTGACCCCAATCACCTGTGCGAGACCATAGAGTTGCCTGGTCACCGCTGGTTCTTTGGTTGCCAGTTCC
The DNA here is from genome assembly GCF_030160395.1 of Chitinimonas prasina. Lineage (GTDB taxonomy): Bacteria > Pseudomonadota > Gammaproteobacteria > Burkholderiales > Chitinimonadaceae > Chitinimonas > Chitinimonas prasina. Next base: position 302,064 of record NZ_BSOG01000002.1, on the reverse strand, counting down.
ACCCGGAATTCACCTCGACGCCACGCGATGGTCATCCCATGTTCAAGGCCTATGTGGAGGCAGCAATTGCTTACGCCCGTGAGCACGGCCGTGAAGGTCTGAGCTGCTGATCAACCCCGTGAGGGGTGGGGTGTGGTGGGCGGGACAATATCCCGCACCGCTCCTCACGCCTCACCCCTAACGGAGTAGTCCATGAAACTTTGCGGCTTCGAAATCGGACTGGACAAGCCTTTCTTTCTAATAGCTGGCCCCTGCGTGATCGAGGGTGAGCAGTTCTCCCTGGATTCCGCAGGCACGCTCAAGGAAATCACCAGCGAACTGGGCATTCCCTTTATCTACAAGTCCAGCTTCGACAAGGCTAACCGCTCCAGCGGCAAGTCCTTCCGTGGCACTGGCATGGATGAGGGCCTGCGCATTCTGGCCAAGGTGCGTGAGCAGATTGGCGTGCCGGTGCTGACTGACATTCATGAGATCGACCAGATTCAGCCTGTCGCGGCTGTAGTGGACGTCTTGCAGACTCCGGCGTTTCTCTGCCGCCAGACTGATTTCATCCGTGCCTGCGCCCAGAGCGGCAAGCCGGTGAATATCAAGAAGGGCCAGTTTCTGGCGCCGGGCGACATGAAGAATGTCATGGACAAGGCCCGTGAGGCGGCACGTGACGCCGGCCTGCCCGAGGACAATTTCATGGCATGCGAGCGTGGCGTCAGCTTTGGCTACAACAACCTGGTCTCGGATATGCGCAGCCTGGCCATCATGCGCGATACCGGTTGCCCGGTGGTGTTCGATGCCACCCATTCGGTACAGTTGCCTGGCGGGCAGGGCGACAAGTCGGGCGGCCAGCGTGAATTCGTGCCGGTACTGGCCCGTGCAGCGGTGGCAGTCGGGATTTCCGGCCTGTTCATGGAAACCCACCCCAACCCGGCCTGCGCCATGTCCGACGGCCCCAATGCCTGGCCGCTGCCGCGCATGAAGGAGTTGCTGGCGGTGCTCAAGGAGCTGGACGGTCTGGTCAAGCGCCAGCCGCTGCACGAGAACACCTTGTAGGTCGGGTAGCTTCCGACAACACAGGTGGTCGGGGCGCTTGCTGTGTCGCCAACTTTGCCGGCTTACAGGATCGTAAGCGGGTACTGCTTGATTACAGACGGCTTGTTCGGCCAAGATCACCTGAATCGAATTCCCCAAATCGCATCAAGGAAACACCGATGAGTGCAATCGTAGAAGTCATCGCCCGCGAAATCCTCGACTCGCGCGGTAATCCGACTGTTGAAGCTGATGTGCTGCTGGAAAGCGGCGTCATGGGCCGTGCTGCCGTGCCGAGCGGCGCCTCTACCGGCGAGCGCGAAGCGCTTGAGCTGCGTGACGGCGACAAGAGCCGCTATCTGGGCAAGGGCGTACTGAAGGCTGTTGAGCATATCAACACCGAGATCTGCGAAGCCATCATCGGCCTGGATGCGTCAGAGCAGGCCTTTATCGACCGCACCATGCTGGAATTGGATGGCACCGAGGACAAGGGGCGCCTGGGCGCCAACGCCATCCTGGCCGTTTCGATGGCAGTGGCCAAGGCCGCAGCCGAAGAAGCCGGCCTGCCGTTGTACCGCTATGTTGGCGGCTCTGGCCCCATGGCACTCCCTGTTCCCATGATGAACGTCATCAATGGCGGCGAACACGCCAACAACAGCCTGGATTTCCAGGAACTGATGATTGTCCCGGTGGGCGCACCGACATTCCGCGAAGCCATGCGCTACGGCGCCGAGGTGTTCCATACCCTCAAGAAAATATTGCACGACAAGCATCTGCCTACGCAGGTCGGCGATGAAGGTGGCTTTGCCCCCGATGTGGCCAATGCCGAGGAAGCACTGGACATGATACGTACCGCCGTTGAAAAGGCTGGCTATGTATTTGGCAAGGATATCTGCATTGCGCTGGACTGTGCCGCATCGGAGTTTTACGACAAGGCCACGGGCAAATACGTCTTCAAGAAGAGCGACAAGCGTGAGTTGAGCTCGGCCCAGATGGTTGATTACCTGGAAAGCCTGGTCAACAACTACCCCATCCTGTCGATTGAGGACGGCATGGGCGAGCGCGACTGGGATGGCTGGAAGCTGCTGACCGACCGCCTGGGTGACCGGGTACAACTGGTGGGTGATGACCTGTTCGTGACCAATGCCAAGATACTAGCCCAGGGCATAGAGCGCGGCATCTGCAATTCCATCCTGATCAAGGTCAACCAGATCGGCTCGCTGACTGAAACCCTGCAGGCCGTAGACCTGGCCAAGCGCCATCGCTATACCTCGGTGATGTCGCATCGCTCGGGCGAAACCGAAGACAGCACCATTGCGGACCTGGCGGTTGCCACCAACTGCATGCAGATCAAGACTGGCTCGCTCAGCCGTTCGGATCGCATGGCCAAGTACAACCAGTTGCTGCGCATCGAAGAAGAACTCGGTGATGCTGCCTACTATCCTGGCCGTGCGGCGTTTTACCAGATCAAGAAGTAAGCATTTCGGCTGGTTTTAACACGGTAAGACTGAACAGGGACGCAGCTGCGTCCCTGTTTTGTTTTGCTGCATCGGCCTATCCCACCTTACAATCGCGCCCATGCGTATTCTTGCCGTGATCCTTGCTGCCTGTATTGTCCTGCTCCAGTGGCCACTCTGGATAGGGAAGGGCTCATGGCTGAAGGTCTGGCAGATAGAAACCCAGCTGGCCGAGCAGAAGCAACAGAACACCAAGCTGCAGTCGCGCAACGATGCCATGAATGCGGAAGTGCGTGACCTGAAGACAGGCACGGACGCCATAGAGGAGCGTGCGCGCAATGAGCTGGGCATGGTGCGGCAAGACGAAGTGTTCTTCCAGATACTGGACAGCAAGCCGCTGCCCATAGCTACCACGCCAGTGCAGCCACCGGTTACCCCGCCTGCCGAACCAGCAGCGCCACCAGAGGATGACCCGGAGGCGGCGCCCCAGGCTAGTACGCTGGCACCTGCAGCACCTGCGCCGGCGGCAGCAGTGCCGGCATCGGCGCCTGTTCCCGCCAGCCCGCAATAAGCGCACCCCGCGTTAATACGGCGGCCATGTCGGCATTCGACCCCAAGCCCATTCTTTCCGCGCTGCCAGGCCTGCCGGGCGTGTATCGCTTTCTGTCGGCCAAGGGCGATGTGCTCTATGTCGGCAAGGCCATAGACCTCAAGCGACGGGTATCGAGCTATTTCCAGAAAAACGATCAATCTCCCCGCATCAAGCTGATGCTGACCCAGGTGGCTGATATACAGACCACGGTGGTTCGCTCGGAAGGGGAGGCACTGATACTGGAAAACAATCTGATCAAGGCGCTGGCGCCGCGCTACAACATTCTGTTTCGCGACGACAAGAGCTACCCCTATCTGGTGTTGACCGGGCATGCCTACCCGCGCCTGGCCTACTACCGTGGTGCACTGGATAAGCAGAATCAGTATTTTGGGCCATTCCCCAGCGGTTACGCGGTGCGCGAAAGCATCCAGCTGCTGCAGAAGGTATTCAAGCTGCGCACCTGCGAAGACAGCGTGTTCGAGCACCGTGCCCGACCCTGCCTGTTGTTCCAGATCAAGCGCTGCAGCGGCCCCTGTACTGGCGAGATATCCGCCGAGGACTACAAGCGCGACCTTAGCCATGCGGCGCAGTTTCTGCAGGGCAAGACCCATGATCTGCTCAATGCCCTGGACGAGAAGATGCGCGATGCCGCAGCGGCCTGGCAGTTTGAGTCTGCCGCCGCCTACCGCGACCAGATACAGAGCTTGGCCAAAGTGCAGGAAAAGCAGTTCGTCTCCAGCAATGCCAGCGAGACAGATGTGGATATCGTGGCGTGCGCGGCCGAGGAGGGCATGGTCTGCGTGAACCTGGTCATGGTGCGTGGCGGACGCCATGTCGGCGACAAGTCACTATTCCCCAGCCACGGCGAGGACTATGAGGTGCAAAGCGCGCTGGAAGCGTTTCTGGCGCAGCACTATCTGGACCGCAGCATCCCACCCGTCATCGTCTGTAACGGCACGGATGAGTTCGGGACACTGGCCGAGCTGCTTGCCGCCCAGGCCGGCCGCAAGATCGCGCTGGTGACCAATCCCATCGCGGAGCGCCGGGTGTGGCTGGAGATGGCATTGAAGAATGCCAGACTGGCCATCAACCAGCGCCTGTCGCTGGAATCCACTCAGCTGGGGCGCATACAGGCCTTGCAGGAGGCACTGAGCCTGCCTGACAGCGCACAACGTATCGAATGCTTTGATATCAGCCACACCATGGGTGAGGCCACGGTGGCATCCTGCGTGGTGTACGACAAGCTGGGCATGCAACCCAAGGAGTACCGGCACTACAACATCAACGGCATTACGCCCGGTGATGATTACGCCGCCATGCGCCAGGTGCTGACCCGCCGGTATGAGAAGATTGCTGCTGGCGAAGGGGTGGCGCCCGATGTGATATTGATAGACGGTGGCAAGGGGCAGATATCGGTCGCAGTGGAAGTGATCGAGGAGGTGGGGCTGCAGGACGCCTTGCTGGTGGGCGTAGCCAAAGGCGAAACGCGCAAGCCTGGCCTGGAGCAGCTGGTCATCCCATCGACTGGTCAAGTGCTGCATCTGCCCCGTGATTCCGCCGCCTTGCACCTGATACAGACCATACGTGACGAGGCACACCGCTTCGCCATTACAGGTCATCGTGCCCGCAGAGGCAAGGCAAGGGTATCATCCAGCCTGGAGGAGATAGACGGCATAGGCGCCAAGCGCCGCCAGAAGCTGCTGACGCGCTTCGGCGGGCTGCAGGGCGTCAAGGCCGCCAGTGTGGACGAGCTGTGCCAGGTTGAAGGCATCAATCGCGCACTCGCTGAAAAAATCTACCAAGCACTACACTGACATTACAACCACTACTTCCATCGGCTTAGCTGGCTTCATGCCCCTCAATCTCCCTAATCTGCTCACCTGGGCGCGGATACTGATGATCCCGCTCATACTCGGCGTGTATTACCTACCCGACGCCTGGCTTTCTCCCCTAGCCAAGAACCTTTGCGGGGCCGCCTTGTTCATGCTTGCCGGCATTACCGACTGGTTTGATGGCTATCTGGCGCGCAAATGGAACCAGCTGTCCGCTTTCGGCGCCTTTCTCGATCCGGTGGCCGACAAGCTGATGGTGGCGGCCGCACTGATACTGCTGGTGCAGCTGGATCGTGCCGAGGCCTGGCTGGCCGCCATCATTATCGGCCGGGAAATCACCATCTCGGCATTACGGGAGTGGATGGCCCAGCTGGGCTCCAGCAAGAGCGTTGCGGTTTCTTTGGTCGGCAAATTCAAAACGGCGGCGCAGATGGTGGCCATCACCGTGTTGCTGCTGCACGAGAACTTCATACCCGGCATCCCTACCCAGCAGCTGGGCACAGTCTGCCTGGTGATTGCCGCCTTGCTGACACTGTGGTCCATGGGTTACTACCTGCGCATGGCGTGGCCTCAGCTGAGCGGCAAACCCTGACACCCAAGCCTCGCCAATACCGCATCAAATGGAGCTTTTGCTCCACCTGATAGGTTTGACGCCTGGATGACCGGCCTGCTTCGTCATTTGCATATTCCCCGCACCCGGTTGCCGGTGCGCGCTGCTGCGTGATAAGTTCGACATCCCCCGACGCAACCCGGTTGTAAAGACTATGGCGCAAACCCTATACGACAAGCTGTGGCATAGCCATGTAGTGCACGAGGAAGCCGACGGCACCGTGCTGCTCTACATTGATCGCCATCTGGTCCACGAAGTCACCAGCCCCCAGGCATTTGAAGGCCTCAAGCTGGCTGGCCGCAAACCATGGCGTATCTCGTCCATCGTCGCCACAGCGGATCACAATACACCGACCGATCACTGGGACGAGGGCATCAAGGATCCCATCTCGCGCCAGCAGGTTGAGACGCTGGACGCCAACATCCGGGAGGTCGGCGCGCTGGCTTATTTTCCATTCAAGGATCAACGCCAGGGCATCGTCCATGTGGTGGGGCCGGAGAATGGTGCCACGCTACCGGGCATGACCGTGGTTTGCGGCGACTCGCACACTTCCACCCATGGCGCATTCGCCTGCCTGGCGCACGGCATCGGCACATCCGAGGTCGAGCATGTCATGGCAACTCAGACGCTGACCGCCAAGAAATCCAAGGCCATGCTGGTGCGCGTGGACGGCCAGTTGGGCCGTGGCGTCACCGCCAAGGATATTGCCCTGGCGGTGATAGGCCGTATCGGCACGGCCGGCGGCACAGGCTACGCCATCGAATTCGGCGGTGCGGCCATCCGCGCCCTCAGCATGGAAGGCCGCATGACGCTCTGCAATATGGCCATTGAGGCCGGTGCCAGGGCTGGCATGGTGGCCGTGGACCAGATCACCATCGACTATCTACAGGGCCGTCCGTTCTCGCCCAAGGGTGAGGTGTGGGATCAGGCTGTAGCGCACTGGCGTACGCTGGTGTCGGACGAGGGCGCCAGTTTCGATGCTGTGGTCGAACTGGATGCGGGCAGCATTGCACCGCAAGTTACCTGGGGTACATCGCCCGAGATGGTGGTGACGGTGGCAGACCGTGTACCCGACCCCGCCAATGAGACTGATCCCACCCGCAAGAGCGGCATGGAGCGTGCGCTGGCTTATATGGGCTTGCAGGCCAATACGCCCATCAGCGAGATCCCGGTCGACAAGGTGTTCATCGGCTCCTGCACCAATAGCCGGATCGAGGACTTGCGAGCCGCCGCGGCGGTTGCGCGCGGCCACAAGAAGGCGGCCAATGTGAAAGCCGTGCTGGTCGTGCCGGGCTCGGGTCTGGTCAAGGCGCAGGCCGAGGCCGAGGGCTTGGATAAAGTCTTTGTCGAGGCGGGCTTTGAATGGCGTGAACCCGGTTGCTCGATGTGCCTGGCCATGAATGCCGACAGGCTGGAGCCTGGTGAGCGCTGCGCTTCGACCTCCAACCGTAATTTCGAGGGCAGGCAGGGGCAGGGTGGGCGCACGCATCTGGTCAGCCCCGAAATGGCGGCCGCTGCGGCCATTGCGGGTCATTTTGTCGACGTCAGAACTTTTGCCTGATCGTAGCGGACGAAACACCATAGCAAACCCGGAGAACAGACCATGAAACGATTTGCTTTCCTTGCCCTGGCCCTGATCGCTGCGATGCAACTGACAGCCTGCAATACCATGCAGGGGTTGGGTAAAGATATCAAGAAGGGTGGCGAAGCCATCGAGAGGGCTGCCAACTAAGGCCGCTGCCTGGCCCGCAAGGGCCTTCGTCACCGAGAGAGAACATGCAAGCTTTTACCACACTGCAAGGCCTGGTCTGCCCGCTGGACAGGGCCAATGTCGACACCGACGCCATCATTCCCAAGCAGTTCCTCAAATCCATCAAGCGCTCGGGCTTTGGCCCTAACCTGTTTGATGAATGGCGCTACCTGGACCATGGCGAACCGGGCATGGACAACAGCAAGCGGGCAGTGAACCCGGATTTCGTGCTCAACCATCCGCGCTATCAGGGTGCGCAGGTGCTGCTGGCCCGAGAGAACTTCGGTTGCGGCAGCTCGCGCGAACATGCCCCCTGGGCGCTGGACGACCACGGCTTTCGGGTTGTGATCGCCCCTTCGTTTGCCGATATCTTCTTCAACAACTGCTACAAGAATGGCCTGCTACCCATCGTGCTGCCGACCGAGGTGGTGGATCAGTTGTTCCAAGAGACGGCTGCCAGCGAAGGCTACCGCCTCACTGTCGATCTGGCTGCCCAAACCGTGACCACGCCATCGGGCGCATCCTTCGGCTTCGATGTTACCGCCCACCGCAAGCATTGCCTGCTGAATGGCCTGGATGAAATCGGCCTGACCCTGAATCACGCCGACAAGATCAAGGCATTTGAAGCCCAACGCCGCGTACAGCAGCCCTGGCTGTTCTCCTGAGACTGGGTATGCCCCTGGGTTCAGCCTTTGGTCGCTTGCGAGCTGGTTTACTGGGTCGGTTGCAGCGGCATGGCGGGCTGACCTTTGTGCTGATGGGGCTATGCTTTCTGGGCTTCGGCGCCAGTTCGCTCAATCTGGTCATCCTGCTGCGTGCCAACCTGGAGTTGTTCTGGGAACACGGCTGGCAAGTGGTAGGCGATGGCGCATTGCAGCAGTTGCTGGAGTTGATAGCGCTTTCCTATCTGGCACTGGCTTGCTGGATAGGATTCAAGTGTTGCGAAAAATTGCTGGTAGATCGCCTGACCAGCGAGCCCAAGCCGTAGTACAGGAGGATAACGATGCTGCCAGTCAATCAGACACAGCTGGACCAGATACGGGCGGATTGCCACGCACTGGTTCGTAGCCGGGCGCGACTCTCTGCCGGTGCGGCCGTCATTCCCGTGCCAGGCATGGATATGGTGGCGGACGTCATGGTGTTCTCCGAGCTACTGGAGAATATCAGCGCGCGTTTTGGCCTGTCGCACACCCAGATAGGGCAGTTGGACCCTGCAACCCGCAAGTATGTGATGCTGGCCGCCGGCCGCCTGGGCAGTGAGCTGATAGGCAAGCTGGTGACCAAACAATTGGCCAAGCTGCTGCTGGCCAAGGTGGGCACCAAATTGCTGGGCAAGACGCTGGTGCGCTTTGTACCCCTGGCAGGCCAGGCAGTGGCAGCCACCATCAGCTACCGGGTGGTCGCCCGCCTGGGGAATAACCATATTGAAGATTGCTACCGCGTTGCGCAGGGTTACCTGACGCAAGATGGCGCACTGGTAGCACAACAGCCATGAGCGATAGCGGGCGCTCGGCAAACCGATGCACGCAATCGGCCGTCGTTGCCCCCCCTAACTGAAAAACCGAGCTTTGCCAGCGCTTGAATCACGGCCTGGACCATCCATCTGCTACGAAAGTTGAACCCATGAAAATCGCCATACTCCCCGGTGACGGCATCGGCCCCGAAATCGTTGCGCAGGCAGTACGTGTGCTGGAAAAACTCAAGGCCGACGGCCTGGCTGTGGAGACAGTGACAGTACCGCTGGGGGGTGCCGCCTACGACCAGTATGGTGAGCCCTACCCGGAAGCGACGCGTGATGTCGTCCGTACTGCCGATGCGATTCTGCTGGGTGCCGTGGGCGGCCCACAGTACGACACCCTGCCGCGCGATAAGCGCCCGGAGCGTGGCTTGCTGGCCATCCGCAAGGATCTGGGCCTGTTTGGCAACCTGCGCCCCGCCATGCTGTACCCAGAACTGGCAGGCGCATCCACCCTCAAGCCGGAAGTGGTCGCAGGGCTGGATATCATGATCGTGCGCGAGCTGACCGGGGATATCTACTTTGGCCAGCCACGCGGCATCCATGTGAACGATGCGGGCGAGCGCGAAGGTTTCAATACCATGCGCTACAGCGAATCGGAGATACGCCGCATCGCCAAGGTGGCGTTCGAGATTGCCCAGAAACGCAACAAGAAACTCTGCTCGGTGGATAAGGCCAACGTGCTGGAATGCACCGAATTCTGGAAGGAAATCGTCATCGACGTGGCCAAGCAATATCCGGATGTCGAACTCAGCCATATGTATGTCGACAACGCTGCCATGCAGCTGGTGCGCAACCCCAAGCAGTTTGACGTGATCGTCACTGGCAATATCTTTGGCGATATCCTCAGTGACGAAGCCTCCATGCTGACCGGTTCTATCGGCATGTTGCCCAGCGCCTCGCTGGATGCCAACAACAAGGGCCTGTATGAGCCTTGCCATGGCTCGGCCCCTGATATCGCCGGCAAGAATGTCGCCAACCCGCTCGCCACCATCCTGAGCCTGGCCATGATGATGCGTTATACCTTTGCGCGTGAAGACATCGCCAAGCGTATCGAGACTGCCGTGCAGACCGTGCTGCGCCAGGGTTACCGTACGGCGGACATCTATGAAGCCGGCACGCAAAAGGTGAGCTGCTCGGGCATGGGCGACGCGGTGGTGGCTGCGCTGGCATAAGCAGAAGCGATAAGAACTATAAGCGGATAGTGGATTCCGCTATGGCAGTAAGGTCAGGAGAATCCACTGCACTGCACCAGCCCACAAACATGGCTGCGCTTGCGGTAAACTCCTGATTCCTCAGCTCTGAGGCTTTGGCGGTGCAATGCAGAACAACCCGCAGGGTTGTGTCGCTGCCGCCAAGTATTGCCGATCCAGGCGATGAGGCATCACAAACAATCTGGATCATAGGAATACCATCATGTTGAAAGTCGGTTTGGTTGGTTGGCGCGGTATGGTTGGCTCCGTGCTTATGCAGCGCATGCGCGAGGAGGGCGATTTCGCCCTGATCGATCCCGTGTTCTTCACCACCTCCAATGTCGGTGGGGCAGGGCCGGACGTAGGGCGTGGCGCGGCGCCCTTGAAGGACGCCAAGTCTGTGGCCGAGTTGAAAGCCATGGACGTCATCATTACCTGCCAGGGTGGCGATTACACCACCGAGCTGCATCCCCAGCTGCGCGCTGCAGGTTGGCATGGTTTCTGGATAGACGCGGCCAGCACGCTGCGGATGGAAGATGACGCCGTGATCGTGCTTGATCCGGTCAATCTCGATCAGATCAAGGCATCCATCGCCCAGGGCGGCCGCGATTTCATCGGCGGCAACTGCACCAATTCCATCCTGCTGATGGGCTTGGGCGGTCTGTTCAAGGCCGGCCTGGTGGATTGGGTGTCGTCCATGACCTACCAGGCTGCATCGGGCGCAGGCGCGCAGAACATGCGCGAACTGCTCAACCAGATGGGCAAGGTCAATGCCTCTGTCGCCCACCTGCTGGATGACCCCTCGTCTGCCATTCTGGAGATAGACCAGCGCGTGGCCGAAACCATGCGCAGCGATGCCTTCCCGACCGAACACTTTGGCGCACCACTGGCCGGCAGCCTGATCCCCTGGATAGACAAGCAGCTGGACAACGGTCAGTCCAAGGAAGAATGGAAGGGCCTGGCCGAGGTCAACAAGATATTGGGCACCAGCTCGCCCATACCAGTTGATGGCCTGTGCGTCCGTATAGGCGCCATGCGCTGCCATAGCCTGGCACTGACGCTGAAGCTGAATCGCGATCTGCCGCTGGCCGAGATCGAAAGCCTGATCAAGGGCAGCAACCAGTGGGTCAGGTTTGTGCCAAATGACCGCGCCACCACGGTTCGGGAACTCACGCCGACAGCCGTGACCGGCAAGCTCGATATCGCGGTTGGCCGGGTGCGCAAGCTCAATATGGGCCCCGACTATGTCAGTGCCTTTGTCTGTGGCGACCAACTGCTATGGGGCGCTGCCGAGCCGCTGCGCCGTACCTTGCGGATCCTGCTGGACAAGTAATTCCTTACGCATCAAAACCTTGCGGCCCGGCTGGAAACAGCCGGGCTGTGTCTTTCCTGTATCCCTGCCTAGACGCCATGCTGCCTTCCATCGAACACCGTATTGCCCAGGAACTCAACTGCCGCCCAGCCCAGGTTGCCGCCACCATGGCGCTGCTGGACGAAGGCGCCACCGTGCCGTTTATTGCCCGCTATCGTAAGGAAGCCACCGGCGGGCTGGACGATACCCAGTTGCGCCACCTGGATGAGCGGTTGCGCTATTTGCGCGAACTGGAAGATAGGCGCACCGCCGTGATCGCCTCGGTACAGGAGCAGGGCAAGCTGACGGACGAGCTGCAAACTGCCTTGCTGGCGGCAGACAACAAGCAGCGGCTAGAAGACCTCTACCTACCGTACAAACCCAAGCGCCGTACCCGCGCGCAGATCGCCCGTGAGGCAGGGTTGGCGCCCTTGGCCGAGCTGCTGCTGGCTGAGCCCGGCCGCCAGCCGGAAGCCGAGGCAGCAAGCTTTGTTAGCGAGGAAAAGGGCGTGGCCGACACCAAGGCCGCCCTCGATGGTGCTCGCCATATCCTGATTGAGCAGTTTGCCGAGGATGCCGCACTGCTGCACGAGCTACGTGAGCTGCTGTGGCAACGCGCCGAACTGGTTGCCAGCCTGGCAGACGAGAGCAAGCGCGAAGCCGGCGCCAAGTACGCCGACTACTTCGACCACCGCGAGCCCCTGCACCGTGCGCCGTCGCACCGGGTGCTGGCGGTATTGCGAGGCCGCAACGAAGGCATGCTGAACTTTACGCTGGCGCTGCCCGAAGATGCCGAGCTGCCGGCCGGCAAGCCAGGTGCGGGCGAAACCCGCATTGCCGCACGCTTCAATATCCGAGATGCCAGCCGCCCCGCCGACCGCTGGCTGATGGATACCGTGCGCCTGGCCTGGCGTGCCAAGATATTCCTGACGCTCGAAGTGGAACTGACCAATCGGATACGCGAAAGCGCCGAAGCCGAAGCCATCAAGATATTCGCCAGCAATCTCAAGGACCTGCTGCTGGCCGCCCCCGCCGGGCCACGCGCCACACTGGGCCTGGACCCTGGCTTGCGTACCGGGGTCAAGGTGGCAGTGACCGACAAGACCGGCAAGGTGGTCGCCACCGATACCATCTACCCCCATGTGCCACGTAACGACTGGGATGGCAGCCTGAACCGCCTGAATCGCCTGGTGACACAGCATGGCGTGGAATTGATAGCCATCGGCAACGGCACCGCCAGCCGCGAAACCGACAAGCTGGCCGCCGACCTGATCAAGCAACTACCAGAGCGCAAGCTGCAGAAGATAGTGGTATCCGAAGCCGGCGCCTCGGTATATTCCGCCTCAGAATTGGCCGCCCGCGAGTTCCCCGACCTGGATGTCAGCCTGCGCGGCGCGGTCTCCATTGCCCGTCGCCTGCAAGATCCGCTGGCTGAGCTGGTCAAGATCGATCCCAAGGCCATTGGGGTAGGGCAGTACCAGCATGATGTCAACCAGGGCGAACTGGCACGTACGTTGGATGCGGTGGTGGAAGACTGCGTGAACGCGGTGGGCGTGGACGTCAACACGGCCTCCAGCGCCTTGCTGGCGCGCGTCTCCGGCCTTAGCGCCACCCTGGCCAGCAATATCGTGGCTCATCGCGATGCCCACGGCGCGTTCAGCGACCGCATGGCACTCAAGGCGGTGCCTCGGTTGGGCGAAAAGACATTCGAACTGGCTGCCGGCTTCTTGCGCATCATGAATGGCAGCAACCCGCTGGATGCCAGCGCGGTCCACCCAGAAGCCTACCCGGTGGTAGAAAAAATCATCGTCAAAACCCGGCGTGAGGTGAAATCGCTGCTGGGTGACAGCGGCCTACTCAAGCAATTGAACGCAGCCGAGTTCACCGACGAGCGCTTCGGCTTGCCCACCGTGCGCGACATCCTCAGCGAACTGGACAAACCCGGCCGCGACCCGCGCCCCGAATTCAAGACCGCAACCTTTCAGGATGGCGTGGAAGACATCAAGGATCTGTTGCCTGGCATGGTGCTCGAAGGCGTGGTCAGCAACGTGGCGGCCTTTGGCGCCTTTATCGATATCGGCGTGCACCAGGACGGCTTAGTGCATGTATCGGCACTGGCCAGCAAATTTGTCAAAGACCCGCGTGACGTGGTCAAGGCCGGCGATGTGGTGAAGGTGAAAGTGGTGGAGGTAGACGTCAAACGCCAGCGCATCGCCCTGACCATGCGCCTGGACGACCCCATCGAAGGCGGCAGCCCCACACGCAGCGCTAACCCGGCAACCCCAAGGCCAGATCGCCAAGCCAAGCCCCAGCTGAGCAGCAACACTGCCATGGCAGCGGCCTTTGCTGCCCTGAAGAAATAAGCGGCAAAACAGGCGCCGCCGGCAAGTGCGCAAATTTTGCGCAACCCGATTCGGGTATTGATGCGACGAGGTTTTTCGCGGTTTTGGCCAGGTTTATCCACAGCAGATGTGGATAAGCCCGGTGCTGCTATCCTGTATGCAGAAGGGCAGGAGAGGGCGCTGCACTCCCGTTTGTCGCCGAGCAAGCGCAACCGCCCGCTACAGCCCGCTTCAACCAGGTCTGGCTAGATCTTCGGTGTACGCTAGGGATATCGATCGCCATGGAATCAAGCACCCATTATCGACTGCTACAGGCCGGTTTCGTACTGGCCTTGCTGCTGCTAGCCCTCACTGCACTGGTGCCGACGCTGTCCGCCAACTGAGTCAACGCCGCAGCCAGCCAGCGCGAACAGATCGTCGGCCAGATGGAAGACATGCAATTCATGCTGTCGGGCCTCAAGGACGCCGAGACCGGCACGCGCGGTTATCTGCTGACCGGCCGCGAGGAATACCTGCAGCCTTACTACCAGGGAACGGAGCGTTCCAGCGAACTGCAAGCACAGCTAGACCGGCAGTTCGCCGACGACGCGACGCTGGCACCGCGAATGCGCGAACTGCGCAACCTGGTCAAGGCTTTGCGCGAGTATCAGTCGCGCATGATAGCGAGCCGACAACACAAAAGCAGTGGCGACAGCCCAGAGTTTCACGATATCTCCCAGGGCAAGCTTAATATGGACCGCATCCGCGTCACCGTCGCCGAGGCGAGCGCCACACTTAGCGTGCGGCAGGCAAGCATCGCAGCGGAGCAGCACAGCCGCGAGCGACTGGTGAGCCTGGCGGTCCTCCTGATCACCAGCCTGGACGGCGCGTTGTTTGCCACCTTGTTATGGCAGATATTCCGTGCCTGAGCGAGCGCGCTCAACTGACAGCGGACAATCTGGAAGAGCACAACTACCAGATGGCCATCCTGTCCCGTATGTCGAGCGCACTGCAGGTGTGCGTCGACAGCGAGGAGTTTTTTCCGGCGTGGTCGGCAAGTATGCTCACCAGTTATTTCCAGCCCATGCCGGCGCCATTTACGCCTACCACCCCTCACGGGACCTGCTGGAACGCATGGTCAGCTGGCTGTCGCCGGCTAGCAATACCCAGTTGTTTGAACCGCAGCAATGCTGGGCCATACGCCGCGGCCAGATACACGAGGTAGCCGACAGCGACAAAGCGCCGGTCTGCCAGCATCTGCAGCACGAGGCTCCGGGCGCCTATCTTTGCCTGCCGCTCATGGCCGGGGGCGAACCTATCGAGCCAAGCATCAGGGTCGTAATCGGGTTGAGGTTGCCGGGGGTGATGCCGTAATAGCGAGCACGAGTGCGTAGTATCTTAACGCGCAGGCGGAATGGGATGTTCCGCCAGGATGGCAAGTAGTTCGTCTGCGGCACGTGCAGCTTGCACCATGGGCAAAGCATACTCCTGCCTAAAGGTTTTTGTTTGCCCTACCAATGATCCGGCACAATACTTCGCATAATGTTTATTATGTCAAGTAGGATTCGCAGGAAGCTGCGCCGTATACGCGCCACGATTCTTGGCCTACTGGCAGCGCCGTCGCCATCGTATGCATAATGGGCAATCCCCCCTCTCCCTGTCACCAACAGCCCGGCCTAGCCGGGCTTTTCGTTCCAGGGATGAAATGCAGCGAGCACCATTGCCGTTCTGCCACGGCGTCAATCAGGCAGCAGTTTGTCATGTAGCGCAGGAAGCCAAGCCCACCGCCAATAAGCTGGCGAAACACTATGGCGTCAGTCGCAACCAGATGGCGGCCTGGCTGTCTGGTAAAGAGGAAATGCCGCGCATGCTGTACGAGCTGCTAGCGCTCAAGCTGCGATGCGAGCTGCCCGAGACATGCGGGCTATTCGCGGGCTGGACGATCATAGGCGGCGAGCGGTTTACCGGGCCAAATCTGGAAAAAGCCGGTGGCCTGCACTGGTCAGACATAGACCGCTTGCCGGAATTTAGGCGGCTGGACAACCTAGCCAGCCGGCAATCTGACTTGATTGCGCGGCTGACCAAAGAGCGGGACTTCTACAAGCGACAGTGCCACTTAGAGACCCGGCACAGCCTACTTCTACGGAAAATGTTTGACTGAAGCGAAACATCAAGGTGGCCCGGGAACAAAGAAAGCATCCGGGCTGGACGGCCCCCCTTGGAGAAACTCCCTGCATACAGTTTCCGACATCCGCACAGCCCGACCAGCTGTATCAAAGCACTTGCAGTTTGTAGCGCTCTCTGCACAACCAGAAATAACGATATCTGTAGCGACCACCGGAAGAGTAACTGTCTTGCTAATTGCAGGCGGTGCAATGACTGGCTCAGGAGAAGGAAGAGACATAGCCGGCCGCGCAACAGTGTCGCTAGAAAATATTGGCCATCTACCGGTTACAAAACGTGTGTAGCCAAAGTAAAAAAGCACAGTCTCAGCAACAACCAGTGCAATAAGCAAACGATGACGGCTCTTTGTTGCCGGGTTAACTGATGGAACCATGAACCCTCCCCCATGAAATCTAGTTTCTCGCAGTGTATCGCAATCAAACAGCGTGCTGTCTGTAAGCGCGGGCCGGGCTGGGTCAAGCTGTGACAGCAAGCCACGCGAGCAACGGCTTGGCAGCTCAGCCAGGGCTCCGCCGGGGCGGGGCATCAAAACGGCGCCTGGAGGGCGCCTGCGGGCCGGTGCGGTGGCATGCCAAAACGCTGAAAGCCACGGCATGACATTTGAGTCGCCGGCTAAGAACGCCAGGCGTGACAAATGCATAAATAGGGTGTCGCCGGCGCGACCTGGTGCAGCTGGCCAAGCGCTCCAGGAGAGGTGATTTATGACAATGCGCTCACCTGGTAGTCGCTGCAGTATCTCGATACCAATGACGAAAGAATAAACCCGCCTGAAGGCGGGTTTTTCTTAGTTAGAACCTACAGACAAATTCGGTGCTAACTGAGGCGGCAACGATGCCAAGACCTGACCAGACGTCGCACCCTGCGGAGTAGAAGATGGCGGAGCGCTGACTTGGTGTCCCCTGCCCTGCCCTGGCAACTCGCCAGTACGGGAGTCAGGTACTGTCTCATCGAACCAGCCGTTTTGAACAGCCTGTAAGCAGAACAAATGAGGCACTTCAAAGATGCGCGTCCCCTGCTGGCTATAGCAATTGCACTTGGGGCCCATTTGAACACATGCAACAGGCTTAGGCGCACTTTGCACAGCCATCACGGCATCAAAGACCGGTGCAGTATGCGGAAGGCCTTCCAGGCGGGCTACACGTCCTTCCAGCCACTCTTCGCGGGTCAGCGGCCCAGGCGGTCGCGCACTGGTCGAATGAATCCCTGAAGGGGCTGCACCCTTAGGAATGGCAGGCGAACCCGCCATATCATCCCAAAAGTTAAACGCCAAATACGTGATGGCGCCAATAGTAGCCACTGCACCCAAGATGATGGGCGCGAACTTCTTCCAGGGCAGCTGCAGCTTATGCGTATGAAGCTGCGAAGAAACATAGAGCGGGTACACATCGCGAGGAAAACGCCGATCGGACTTGATCGCATCCTTGAAATCAGCGCGAGCCAGCATCGATGCGCCGCTAAACTTAGACACCCTGGCGCTACGCGAGCCAAACAACCGCTTGACGTGGTAATGGTCTTCAACCAGATCACGTATGAACACGTCAATCATGGTCGGCTTTTGCGTGACGATATAGACGTCTATGCCAAGGTGGCGATGGGTGGCCATCTTGTTGACATGCTCGGGCACCTTGGAGCCACTATTGCGGCGCGGGAAAACGAACTGAGCCTCATCCATAACCACGATGGCCCCAGGCGGAAATTCCCACCACTTTTCCGGCTCAGTGAATTCCGTCCAGCCGAGCTCTTGGCGCCCCTTATCAGTCAACGCAATGCCGTGCACATAGACGTGGCGCTGTTCTTTAGCGGCACGTTCGCGCAGGTGATCAATCAGAAATAGCGTTTTGCCGTTGCCCGGCAAACCCGTCCAAAGACTCAACATGGTTAGCCTTTCGTTAATCGAGCTTGAATGAGGTTGCCAGCCTTGTTGACGCCATTCAGGGCCAGCCGTGCAGCAAAGGCTGCGAAAATAATGCCGATGGCCTTGCCAAGGCCTGCCAAGCCTGCCAAGGCCAACATCTCAGCAGGCAGGCCGGACAACTGCTGATAGACATAGCTTTTGGCGGAATCGAACGCTATCGATACGCCGGTATAGGTGACGAAGGAGACGCCCAGGGCGATAAGGATGCGCCCGACAATGGCCTGTATGCCTCCAACGACCAAGCCGCCAATCAAAAAGCGAGAGAGTGTGGCCAACAATGGCCCTGCGAACATGAACATTAGGCTGGCTTCCCGAAGATGATGTAAACGGCCGCAATGCCGGCAATAAGCAGAATCAGGGGGCGGATGAACTCAGCGGTCTTGCATGCCGGTTCGTAGCTGAACGACAACGTGCGAGAACCTTCGAACTCGAACTCCACAACGCGAGGGGCGGGACAGCTACCACCACTAGTAGGGTCAACAGCGGCTCCGGGGTCAAACTTGATGGCTTCCTCTTCGCCACGGCCCCGGCCTGGAAGGGCATCCATACCCTCATCAGTGCCATCGATGGCCCGCTGACCTGCCGCATGCATAGGGTGATCGGTATTGGCCAAGCTGCAACCGAGCTGGAATTGATTGCGCGCTATGGCACACTGGATAGCATCACCCTCGCAAGATGGCTCAGAACCGCAGGAGCCGGAATATTTGGATTCCTTGCAAATTGGGGAGCCGGGGTTCTCCTCACAAAATGGCTTCGGCTTAGTCGGTTCAGTTGGCTCGCCATCTTCACCGCCCTCATCCCCATCACCATTCCCATTTCCACCACCCGCAGAGCCATCAGCACCGCCACCTGTATGAGTAGTGGTGCTATTGCTACTGCCATCGGGTTTTGTGACCGTCACCGTAGTGCTGCACCCCTTAGCCGTGCACTCGCGTACGGTGGTCTTAGTCGACCCGTCAGGCAGGGTTTCAGTAGTCGAATCCTTCACGCTGTCAGTAGGCGGACTATCCGTAGGCAAACCCGTTGTAGGGTCTACATACTTGCCAGTCGCACGGTCATAACAGCGCGTGGTCCCGTTCATGCTGGCGCTATCCTGCCCCTCGCCACAGGTGTCATTGGGCTTGCTGGTACCCGGCTTCTTCACCGTATCAGCCCCGGTGCAGCTGCTGCGGTAATACATGTACTCACCCTGGCTGAAATAGTGAGCCTTACCGGCCACTAGGGCAGTACCGCTAATGCCGCCACCGGTATAACCGACTTTACAGCCCTCATAACAACCGACAGCAGACGGCCCTTTCTTAGGGTCCGGCCCCCAGTCAAACCAACCTGATGCCGCAACACCGGTCTTATCTGCACACTTGTCTACACATTTACCATCCTTCAAGACCAATGGCGCTTCACACTTGAGTGCGCCGGGCTTGCGGCACCAATACTTATTCCCAAAGAACACTTTCTCTTCATACGTGGCACCAACCCACGGTGCATCACATGCAAACGACGCGCCAGTCGTTCCAGATGGATTCGTGTAGCCGGGTGGAATCAGATCGCAGACTTCAAATTTCGAATTCATGCTATGCGTTACACGACAATTAGTCGTGCTGCCCATTTCAGAATTTGTACAGGAAGAAGCAGAGCTAACAATCTTTCCCGGAAACTTATCGCATATAGCCACATCTGGTGCTTTATAAGAAAAATTCTCATAATCGGGGACAGACGCAGCACTGACCACGCCGAATGCACATATGGCGATCAGCAATAGACAGTATCGAACTAACTTATCATTATCCATAAAGCACCTAATATGGTTATCAATGCCAAAAAACCTTCCATATACGCCCCTGATGAAAAAACGCCCCAATCAAGGGGCGCTTTGTTTCGACACGTTTGCCGCTTACTTCACCACGCGGCGAATCCAGCCGATACCGGCAATAGTGGCAACCACGCCGAGAATGGCAAGTCCGATCAAAATAACCGAACCGGATACTGCGGCCACCTTAGTGACCAACGACGAAACATCGAGATCGCCATCGGCAGCAAAAGAAACAGTAGCCACTGCAGCGGCGGCAATAGCAGGAGCGTAACGACGAGCTTGGTTGAAGTATTTCATTTGTGTTCCTTTATTCAAAGTCAAACATGGTTGTAAGGCGTTTAATACCCCATGCGGTAAGCCACACGCCCCCAATGGCTAACGCAATTAAAGAACCGTCCTGCCAAGTCAGATTGCCCCACTTTGCCCAAGAAGAAAGCGCAGACATATCAGACCTATCAAGCAATAGATAACCTGTACATTGTTCCGGACTTAACTGGTTAGGTATCAGTACGTATGCAGGCTGGCCGCCGCCTTTTACTGGTACGTTGCCCGTCATACCCGGCTGAAGTTCAGCGCATAGCGCCATTAGGACGCCTCACCACTGTAATCGCAGTCATCGCAACCAGCGCCGCCACAACGGGGACACGGCACAACCGTAATGTCACCACGACCGCAGCAATGCACACAGGTTTCACCGTGGGTATCCTCGCCGAGACCATGACAGTGAGGGCAACTCTTAATAATGACGGATTCAACAGTTTTCTGGCTGAATGTCAATTCAATCACCATATCATCAGTTAATCGTTTCTCTATCATATCAGCTCGTTTTTTTAAAGCGGTTTAATACTGCCAGCTATCACTAACCGGCAGTGTTTAAAACGCCTACTATTCATACATGCGTTCTAAGCGAATGTCGTTAGACGGCACCCAAAACGAAAACAACAAAAAATCATGCGGGTCTAAATGATCGACTGCGGTATCAAGCGCCGCTCTCTCACTATCAAACCAACCCGCCTGTGCAATCAATTCAGTGGTATCCACATCACCGGGTTCCCGCCCCGGTTTTAGGAAAAGACCACGCCGAATCGACTGCACTACCCAGCATTGCTTAAATGTCATTGCTCACGCGTTTGCGCTGGCGACTTGGCCGGCTGGGAGGCGGAACTCACCAGGGGGCGATAGCCAACGCAAACCGTTTTCGAAACCTTGCCGCTAGTGACCAATTCCATATCAAGCTCCGCCTCATGCGGGAACGGGAGCTTAGAAAATTGCGTGTATGCCTCAGACGAACCAATCTGATACGCCTCGGTTGCGGAGCCGATAGCATCACCCTTAGTACCATCGAGGGACTGATCGACATAAATACGAGTGTAATCGTATTCAACGCCCTCATAATCGCCCTTGCCCCGTTTCATGCCGCGAACTGTTGCTTTAGTAGTAAAACGCATTGTATTTTCCTAACGGCCTAATAATCCCTTTGCCCGGTCGGCCTATAAGCCGGAGGGATGAATTCTGTTAAGTCGGCTTCAGGCGATCTATATAAATGTGGTTGAAGTTTTCTTCATTACTCAGCGCATGGGTAGGAATTGAATGCCACCCTGTAGCAGTTTGCACTGAGGGCCACTGATCATTAAATGCCTTTTCATACGCGATGATTTCAGACGGAACAGCGTCTGTCGTCATGGGTGTCCAATGATCGCCCTGGTGATGCTTGAACGCCTTGGGATAGCCCTCACGTATCAACTCAGCCACGACCTTTGCCGGGTCGCGGTAAATATCCAACAGCAGGTTTATGGCGCGGCCAACCTGATTCTTTGCCGTAGAAGTGACGTGGGCAAGGCTGGCCTCAGCTGATTTGCGTTCAGTCTCGATACGAACCTGTACGTCTGCAAACTGGTGAAGGGCAGCATAAGCCCCGGCAAAATACTGTCCCGGAAACACCAAGGCATTTAGCGGAATAACCCGGCACTTATTGCCAAGCTGCAGCTCATGACGAACCCAGGGGCTTTCGCGGTCACCCTGTTCCCTGCCCTTTTCGTATCCCCGGTAAAGCAAACCGTTTTCTCGAGAACCCACATACAAGGTACGACCCGAGCCATCAGGCTCTATCCAGTCACCGCGAAGCTCGCCCTTTGGTGGCCTGCCACCATTGGTAAACATGCCCTGCTGATAAGCGACAAACATGTGGTCAACGGTGATATCCCCCTGGAAATCATCGTGAGCCAAATCGATACGCGTGATACGTGGGGATACAGCGGTTTTCGTAAGCCAGTCATGGAGGCGCTGTTCCCAGCCCTCATCAGCCAATAGGCACCCCTTGCCGTCCAGGTGTATCTGCACCGTGTCTTGGTTACCGCCTATACCGACATGGCCAAGGCCCTCGCCAATTTCGTAACTGTTGCGATAGTAGTTCCGTCCCGACGCATTCCTGCGCGTTATCGCCACCCCGAAAATGGCCTGGAACGTCTGGTGAAAGCTGATGATCAGATCGTCAGTGTCCTCATCAGTGCCACCCTCAACGGCCCTGTTGAGCGGAGCCATCCGACGCAAAGTGTCTATATGGAACACCACGCTAAGAGTGTCGATCATGGCGCATTGACCACTAGCACTGTTGTCCCGAACGGAAACGACCTTAGTTTTACGACCATCCGTAACCAGCTGGACATTCAGGGCTTTGCCACCCTGCTGACCCTTTCCCCCCGTGTTACTAGTGGGGGAAGCCGGCGCCGGCTTTGCCTGCGCCGTGGTCGCTGACGCTCCCCCGGCCGCAGTCACAGCCTCACGTTGGCTATCGACCAACCGGGCACGTTCGGCGGCCAAGGCTATGACAGCCTTGCGGGCGCCGAGCTGAGCAGCTACCTGATGAACTGAAAGTGCCGTGGCGCTTTCGCGCTTAATCCTGGCGCGTTCAGCAGCCTCAGCGCGGTTATAAGCGGCGTGGGGTTTGGACTGACGGGCCATCAGTGAGCCTCGCCCAGCGCTTCGACCAGGGCGGCAAGAGCGCGCTCTTCAGTCAGATCGAGAGCGACAGCAAGCGCGTTAGCGGCATCACGCATCGCGGGCGTGATTTTGACGAACACGTTTGTGTTAGAGGCTTGGCGGGGCGTCTGCGCGTCTACGGCGGGCATTTGTGTTATCTTCCGATCAACAAAAGTTGAGCGATAGTAACCACCAAACTTTTGTTGAGTCAACAAAAGTTGAGCGGAGCCCGTATGAAAATCAATGATGTGCTAGACGAAGCAAAGACCCGCCTAGGCACCACAGAGGACACAAAGCTAGCGGGAGAGCTGGGTACATACCTGCAGCGACTGACAAACTGGCGGAACGGAAAAGGAGAGCCCGACCTTTACGCAATCTGGCGCCTGGGTGAAATCACAGGACGGGACGTCATGGAAATCATGGCCATCATCGAGGCCGAGCGAGACAAACGCCCCGAGGTGAAGGCGTTTTTCGAGAAGATTCTGGAGACTGGAAGCTACAAGAAAGTGCTGGTGGCGGCGACAGCCATGGGGATGCTTATGTCCCCTTTTGGTTCAGGCGACGCCGCAGCAGCAACAATAAACAACGCCCTCGCGCATGGTACGAACCACGCCGTCCAGATCGTTGAGGCAATGTTTATTATGTAAAGTAAGATCCAGCATGGTGAATGCCTCCTCATCCAACAGCCTGGCTCGCTGGGCTTTTCATGAGGTTTTGTGACGTGTCACATAAAATCGTTTTGCCCCTGTGTGAATCAAGCCGCAGTCCTTCATATTGACCGCGAGGCCAAGGCCTGGAAGCCGTCCCGACACCTTGGCGTTGGGCCTGATCTGATGACTTCAAGCGCCAGCTAGAAAGACCGAGCAAAGGCTGCCGGCCCAGCGCCCCTGGAATGTGGGCACACGCAGCAGGCGCTGCTTACCGCCAGCGCGCGTGCCCATCACAACCATCTTCAACGTGGGCGCTTGACTAGACCCGTGGTGTGACCGTGTACCCGTACTCAGCGATCACCTCACATATGGCCTCACTCGACTCATCGGTTTCAACCGCCACCCGACCACTGGTAAATTCGATATCCACTTTGGCTTTTGGGTCGAGTGATTGCACCGCACGCATCACCTTGGCCATACAGCTGCCACAATCCATGCCTTCCACCTGAAATACTTGCATGTCCGTCTCCTAACTTCTACCGGTCAAACCGACCGTAGCCAGATGCTGAAGCTTGCCATAGTGACAAGGTCAAGCGCTTCACCTTGCTTAGGAGTGCCGGATCCTTGGACTTGAACACCATGCTCATGGGCGGCATTTGTTCTGGCTGCGCAGGCTCTTTACCCCCTCCCCATCCCTTTCGAGAGACGCGCGTGGCCGTCAGTCCTCCCAAGCCCCTACTCACTATGGCGCCAGGAGACGCCCCTAAGAAAATCACTGGTATAGCCGCCAGGACCCTCAACGACCTGCCGTGTTGTGTCGATTCGCACAGGGTCGATCAAACGCTCTGCCGCATCCTGATCCGTCAGGTGATACCGAGTGGTGTAGCGCCTGCCAGTCACCTTGTT
This sequence comes from Chitinimonas prasina, assembly GCF_030160395.1. Taxonomy (GTDB): domain Bacteria; phylum Pseudomonadota; class Gammaproteobacteria; order Burkholderiales; family Chitinimonadaceae; genus Chitinimonas; species Chitinimonas prasina. The sequence continues at coordinate 277,978 of NZ_BSOG01000002.1, read as the reverse complement.
AGTAGCCCTGAACTGGTACAGAAACTGTGGGTACTGAATGTCATGGCTCATAGCTCATCCTTGATCCAATAGGCGGGTTTAGTCGGCGGCATGCCAATCTTTCCATACCGTGAATACACATCCCGCACAGCAGCACGCGCGAGCAGTTGGTACTGCTCAGCGGTCAAATCTTGCTTAGAAGCCATGTAGGTAAGATGCGCCCACATAGTCTGTGCCGCTGCCAACTTAGGGCCGCATTGCTTCGGAAGATGCGTGGCGATATGCCTGCCATGGCTGTCATGCAAAACCCACTGCTGACCGTAGTGAAAAGGCACGTACTCCCAACGGCGGAACGTCATGAGTTTGCGCAGTACTTCATCTGCAGTCAGGTCGGGATTCATGATGCAATTCTAGAGAACGTTCGTTCTCCGAATCAAGAGGGATTGGCGCAAGCCGACAAGCGTTAAGTGCTTACCAGATGACGCAGGCCCGGAGGTCGTCGACCCCAATACACGATTGCAGAACTGTAACCCTTGCGTCAGGCTTCTGTCGGGTGATCTCCACCAGAATGGCTTCAACAGCACATGGCATAGCGCACGTGCTGTGTGACAAGCCACTACTCTAGGAGATTATCATGGCATCGCGACTCGTTTTCACCACTCTGATCGCTACGCTCGGTTTTACCGTAGCTCAAGCCGGTGATCATGGCTACAAGCATTCCCACGCAGGAAGTGAGCAGGCACGTACCAATGGGGACGTCACCTTTGGCCAGCCGGCCGATGCCCATCATGCAGAGCGCAAGCTGGCGCTGGAGCTAACCAGTGCGGGCAAGCTGAACGGCAAGGCCGCGGGGGTCGAAGAGAATGAAGTATTGGGGTTCGACCTGAAGAACAGCAGCAAGCAGCCCATCGCCTTTGTGGTAGGAGACAAGGCCGCTATTGAAGAGTTTGCCAGCCTGTACCGCAACAACGCTGACAGCGCGAGCAAGGATTTCCACGCGGTGCAAATTGCAGCGGGCCAGAGCCAGAAGTTTGGCTGGAAGTTCAGCACATTCCGTACTTCGACCGTGAGCGCCGCCTTTGTTGGCATGGATGGAACCATCCAGGACCACATGCTGACCTTCAGTGTTCACACCAACCGTAACCGCAACTGATAAGCCAGCGCTGGCGCGGGCCAAAGGCAAGCGCCAGCGTACTCAGCCATCAGGATGGCTTACGAGACGACCAGTGCACATGGATGATGCGCCAAGCACCGTCTATCTGCTTTAGCACTACGGTCTCAGTTCCAAAGTGCTTGATCGGCTTACCTTTTAAGCTGCCTTCGGTAACGGTTTCCGACCAAATTACTGCAGTGTCGCCAGACTGGGTTGTGTTCCGTCGTAAAACCTTGGATGTTGCAGCCCGGGCAAACTCCGCATCTGCAGCGAAGTGATGAGATAGATACTCATCTCGAGATTGCTCAACATAGCCCGACTCGTAAATCTGTGCCTTCGCATCCAGCGTACGAACCACGGTTGCGCGGTCTTCCTTCGGTATGGCTGCAAGGAAGTCCTCCAGCGTTTGGGAAGGGGTGTTGTCGGCAAGGGCGTGGCCCGACATCGTAAGGCTCAGCATCAGAGCGAGGGCTTTCATGGACTCTCCTGCGATGTTTGAAATTGTGACCAGATCATTCTGTCATGCAGCTAACCGCCATGAGAAAGCTTACAGAAATGTAATCCAGCAATCCGGGGAAAGTTGCTTTACATCAAAGAGGGACTGAGTCGGGAGAGGAAGATAGATCGTGCGTGAGCAGTAGCCCAGCGCCCCGCCGCATGGTGTAGCGCAAGCCCACCCCCTTCCACGGATGATAGCTCGCCAGGGAGCACAACATGTTCAGATCTCGAAACACTTTGATTGCCGCAGCCATATCCGCCTTGTTTCTGACTTCGCTAGCGCGCGCAGAAGATGAACACGCGAATCACCACCCTACTGCCACCAGCAGCAGTCTGTCAGCAAAGCCACCCACTTCAACGCCTGCACCTTCAGGCGCCGTCGATATGATGGAAACCCAAATGCGTGCCATGAGGGCTATGCGCGAAAAAATGGCTGCAGCAAAAACCACAGAAGAACATCAGCGCATGATGCCGGAGCAGCTTAGGCTGATGAAAGACGGCATGGCCATGATGAAGCAGATGAGCGGGATGTCTGGCATGTCCGCAGGAAATGACAATGCCCACTGCATGGCGGATCGTCAAAAGATGAGGGAAATGCATATGGAAATGATGGAATCCATGATGCAAATGATGACGGATCGAATGCCACCCTCTTCCGCAAAGTAACCTACCCTCCGGGAGGGCGGCGTGGCGGCCTACTTCCTGCTGGCCGAGCACCTGGTACAAGTGGGTGGTGCATTCACTTTAAAATCCCTCATTTATCGTTAACTTGTAAGCAAATGTCCAAATTTTGGCTTAATCCCGATCATGTCCTTGCACCGACGCAACCTACCCGCACCTCGCGCCGCTTATCATAATAATGGCCCGTCAGATGATTCCGGTACGCGGTAGTGCGCCTACATGCTCACGTAAATTTCGCAAAAACTCAGCCGCAATAGGTGGTAACAGCTTGCCGCGCGGCTGAACAATGTACCAATTCGATTCAACCGGGAACCCCACCACATCTAATACGGCGAGACCATCGACCGTAGGGTCGCTATGCAGTGTGTGGCGAGACAGTACTGACACCCCTAGGTTGGCCGCAACAGAATGCTTGATTGCCTCGTTACTTCCCAGCTCCATGCGAATAATCGGCTGCAGGCCCAGCGCAGCAAAGTGCCGATCGCACGCGTGGCGAGTACCGGAACCCTGCTCTCTCAGGATGAACCGCTCACTCAACAGGGTGGCAAGTGGAATCTGCTGACTCGAAGCGAGCGGATGATTGATGTGCGCCACCAAGACCAGCGGGTTGGAAAGGAAGACTTCTGTTGTGACATCCATATCCTGCGGCGGGTTGGACATGACGTAAAGATCGTCCTCGTTTGAACGAAGTCGCTGCAAGACCCCATCCCGGTTAAGAATGGAGAGGCTGACATCGACATCAGGATACCGACGGCAGAATACACCCAGCAGATTGGGAACAAAGTACTTTGCGGTGCTGACCACGGCAACCCGCAGCCGTCCCCTTTGCAGCCCGCGGAGTTGATCGATACGCTGACCAAACACCTCCCACTCCTTCTGCATGGCTTGCGCAGACTGCTGCAGAAGTCGCCCTGCCTCAGTCAAGAACACCCGCTTACCAATCACCTCATGAAGTGGCAACCCCACATTCTCTGCTAGCTCGCGCAGCTGCATGGAGACAGTTGGCTGAGTGATATGACACGCCCTTGCCGCCCCACTGATGCTGCCATGCTCAGCCAAGGCGAGAAAAAGCTGCAGTTGCCGGAACGTGACACTCATAGATAAATCTCGATCCAAATCATATTAAATATTGATTTTACATTATCAATGCACTCACTCTACCATGCAACCTACTTTTCGGAGGATAGGTTACGTGCAAAGCCTGCTAGATCCCGCCATTCTGTTTTTTGTCTTCGGCGTCGCAGCCGGGCTACTCAAGTCCAATCTAGAAATTCCACCGGCTATTTCCCGTTTCCTCTCCCTCTATCTCCTCATGGCGCTCGGGCTTAAAGGAGGCTTTGCCTTGGCGCATTCAGGGCTGACTGGCGAGGTGGCGACTACGCTCGCCATCGCGGTAAGCCTAGCCATACTTGTCCCATTACTTGGCTATGTGCTGTTGCGCCGGGTAGTTGGCAGTTTTGATGCTGCCGCACTCGCCGCGACCTATGGCTCAGTCAGTGCGGTTACCTTTATCACCGCGACACAATATCTGGAGAGCCGCGGTTACAGCTTTGGCGGCCACATGGCAGCAGCCATGGCCTTGATGGAGGCGCCGGCGATTGTTTTGGCCGTCCTGATGGCCAACCAGCTACGTCAAAAGGCCGAAGTGGTCGTTGCTGGGAATGGCGCAGGGGCTCTCTCAACCGCCACCAGTGGGGGTATGTCCATAGGCAAAGTGGTTCGTGAGTCGCTAACCGATGGCGCGCAATTGCTGCTGCTTGGCGCCATGCTGATCGGACTATTGACAGGCGAAGCCGGCAAGGCCGCCATGCAGCCATTCTCCGGGGATCTCTTCAAGGGGATGCTCGCATTCTTCTTGCTGGACATGGGTTTGAACGCGGCCCGACAGCTAACACAGCTACGCGGCAGCTCGCCGTGGCTACTGGCCTACGCCGTACTAGCGCCAATTGCACATGCTGCATTCACCCTTCTCGTCTGCATGTTAATGGGCGTACAAGCTGGAAATGCTGCCTTGCTCATGGTTCTCGCAGCCAGCGCGTCCTACATAGCCGTCCCTGCTGCATTGCGACTAGCAATTCCCGAAGCGAGACCCTCGCTCTATTTTGGCATGTCGCTTGGCATAACCTTCCCATTCAACATCCTGCTCGGCATCCCGCTTTATACGAGCATTGCCCATAGCGTGCTTATCTAAGGACATTTGCGCCCATCGTTTCTATTTGTACCCTGCGGGATCTAAGCGCTGATGGGGTTGCAGGTGAAGTGCATAATGCATGCCTTATGTCCAATCTCCTTCGATGGGATTGGACTCCAAATTGTGGTGCCACTCAAATCCGGATGGACGTCGACTCGGCCCCGGCCATCGACATTGGCGGCTTGGCGGCGCGATACACCGACCGCATGCATTGGATCGCCGGTTGCGCCACTAGCCATCAGCCATCAGCCATCAGCCAAGACTAGAGCGCTGGTCACCAGTGCGATCAGTGCCAGCAAGCTGCGTTTGACTTGTAATACTCTTATCTCTCTTCAGATGTCAGGCGCCTTACTTGCCGGCTGGCACTACGGTGCGTTAGAAACCGACCGCCTGCTTAAACGGAATCACAGGGTCAGGATGCAGGCGAGTTACTACCGCACCGTCGACATCGAACCAAACCATGATGTAAGTCATGGCGCCTACCGCTCTCCAAACATACACCACGTGATTACTGCCGCGCTGGGTGGAGCTAGGGGTGTTCTTGCAACCCATGACCTGGCTCACCTGCGCCAGCGGCATACCCACAGCAATGGCGTCGAACTTAGCCTTGGTGAAGTTGCTTACGCTGCAGGTTTCAGTGACGGGCGCATTGGCTGGGTACGAGCCACCAACGCTGTGTATCGTCCCAACCGTAATCACAACATTGGTGTAAACGGTATCACCCACCTGCACCGAATCCACAGTCAGGCGATTGGTGGCAGGATCGTAGGCGTCAGCCCAGGCCAAGCCGCTTGTCATCAGTGCGGCCAGCGCCAACAAGCTGCGTTTGATTAACTTCATTACTTACTCCTCTTCAGACATTGGTCGTTTTAATTGACCGGCTTTCAACCAGCATCGTCCGGCGCCCATATCGGCAAGCATCCGGAGACTACATAACCATATGATTATTCGGTGCTAAATAAGCCAATCAATCAGAGCGCCATGATAGCAATACCTTTCATGCATTCCGACGTCATTCCTCGATTGCAAGAGCCGTAATAATCACATTGCCCGGGGCACCTGATCGCGTTACCGGATGCTCGGCCCAGCCTAGACATACCGTCAGCCAGGTGTGTACGGCAGCCTGCCCGCCAGGCCGAGCACGATAACTGACGCCAAGCCGCTGCGGTCGCGGCGCAATGAAATGGCCAAGCAACGCAAGTATTTATCATGCGTTGCCAGCCCACACACAGCCAATTGACAAAACGGGAATGCTTTTTAAAAATCAAAGCGATTCGTAATATAGCCGCTGTAATGCCACCGCTCGGCAGCGCAGCTCTCGTCACCGATATACACTTTGAAGTAGTTACCCACTGGGGCACTAAGAATATAGGCCTTACCTATACAGCCGTTGCATACCAGCACACCATTGCGGAAAATATCCCATACACCGGAAATGTAGTCGGCATGGCTGCTGCTGATGCTGATCAGATTGAAGTCGTAAGTGAGATTCGGGTTGGCCTGGGCCGTGATATGCATATGGCCGTAGCGGGTTTTGCTGTTCCAGGTGGTGGCCATATTACCCCTGATCGGCGAAAAGCTGCCCAGGGTCGGGTCTGTCAGCGCCAGGGGCTTTTCTGACCACACGCTGTGCGTTGCCGCTTGAGCACCCGCACACAAGATAAAGCCAGCGGCAACTGCCAGGCCGGCCCTGATGATTGCTTTCATTTTGCTTCCTTTCTGTGAGAAAAGTGACGTCAAGGCTGCGAAAAAATTGTACAGCTGCATCATCTGAAGGGAATCCTCTGTTTGAAGGATGCCCTCCTAACGGTGCATCGCAGCTCTATCGGCAACCGCGTTGCTGCGCCCTTCTCACGGATCACTGCGGCATCACATGGTATTTGTACCTAGGGTATCGTCACACCCGAGCCACCTATACGCACACCAAGCCAAGCCCGAGGCAGGTAGGCAAGCAGTAGATCGAGCGCAATAAACCAGGCCGACGCGGGAATCATGAAGCCGCTCACCATGCCGCCACAAAGGGGCACCACACCGATGGCCAGGCCAATGGGCATTTTATGGCTGGCTGCAACCATGCTGGCGACGGGTGCACCGGCGAACGTGCCGACCGCGTGATTAGCGACGGGCTGAGCATGATGGGTGCAGAGTTGACGACGCCAACTATAGGCCTGTAAGCGCTACACATCACAGGCCGGACTTGAACATCTCTCTGACATTCTTGATCTCCGCCTCTGACGGCTCGATGCCGAAGCGGCCGGACTTCAGTCCGCTGGCCATCAAATACACCAATTGAGTGACAGTCACATTTCTAGCCTCTGCCAATGGCTTCAGGTAGGCCAGTAGCCACTTATCAAAGTCGACCGATCGGGTGGCGGAGTTCTGGCGAGACCGCCGCTTGCGCTCGGCAGCCGTCATGGCCTTGCTGCCTATTGGTTTACGGCCTACCTTTGCCTTGGCTTTGCCGTCAAGCGGCAGCTCCATGGTCATCCTGTCTTCGACTTGCTTGGCCATACACCCTCCATTTGTGACTGTCACATTTTACCGATATTACGTGACAGTCACAGCAAATTTATTCAGCCAGGACGCCTTGCTGCCCGAGCAAGGCGGTTAAGATTCAGGGCCGGAGGAACCACGCTCCGGGCGAGCCCATGACTTGGGCTGCAGTACTGCGAGGCAACTCTTGGTCAATACTTGTTGCTGCTTGCATGGGCATGCAGCAGCGCCGGAACACCGGCTGGCAACACGCTCACCATAATCATTAGAGAGGAATATCTATGTTACGCCCCCTATTTGGCAGCCTGGCTGCCTGTGCCGTTGGCTTCAGCAGCCTGACTGCCACCGCTGCGACGGATGTTGCCGCAGCCAAGCCAGACTGGAAGCCCAAGCGAGTACTGATTGCGGTGTTCGATCAGATGAAGCCGGAATACGTTGATCAGTTCAATATGGACAACTTGCGTAAGCTGCGTGATGGTGGCGTGCACTTTGCTCAGGGCTATCTTGGCCACGCCGCTTCCGAGACGGTTGTCAGCCATAACGTGATGGTCAGCGGCCAGTTCCCCAAGAACATGGGCTGGGCTGATGAGGTATTCCGCGACAGCGAGAACCTGCTTGGCAAGGGCAAGAACGCCATGTGGACGACTGGCTCGTTTACCCGCGAGCAGTTCAATATTCTGGTGAAGCATGCCGGCTACCCCAAGCTGGCAGACTATCTGCACGCCACTCAGCCCGGCAGCAAGTTCGTGGTGGTGGGTGAAAAGGACTACGCGGTCGAAGCCATTGCCGCACCCTCGGCTGATATCGCGGTGCGTTTTTCCGACCGCATGAAGGATCTCAGCAAGGAGACCGGCTGCGACAATCTTGGCGGGCAGTGGCGTGGCCCGGCGGGGGTCAATGTTCCGACCTACCTGAGCGAGCCGCGCTGTGGCCGCTTCTACGTGAACTCGGACAAGAATAACGATTACGGTACCAAGGCAGCAGCACCCAGCTGGCTTTACCCGCTGGATGGCAATCGCTTCGTGCCTGGCAACGACCCCGCTCACTTGGGCGGCGACGCCTGGGTGGCCGATGTGGCCATCGCCATGGCCGAAAAAGAGAACTGGAGCGGCATGCTGGTGACTTTTGGCGGGATAGACAAATCAGGCCATATGTGGGGGCCGGGCAAGCCAGCCACCATTCTGGACGGCCCTGCCGCGCAGACTCAACTGCCCGTTGTTGCCAAGTTCGCCGATGAGCAGATGGGCCGCCTGCTGGATAAGCTCAAGGCACTGGGGCAACTCGACGAAACCCTGATCGTGGTGACCGCTGATCACGGCGCCGTGGCCGGTTGGGGTAACTTCCACGGCTCCAAGGCTGCAGGTGTGAGCGACAACAACTGGTACTTCGGTGATGTGGTCAACGGTAGCGGCTTCGACAAGCCGATTCCAGCCATCAAGCCCCTGATCGATACCGGCAATGTGGCATTTAGCTACCAATCGACCACCGTCAACACCTGGCTGAAGGACACCAGCCCCGCCAAGAAGCAGGAGATGGCCAAGATCATGCGTGGCCTGCCAGGCGTGGTGGCCACTTACTGGCGAGACGGCGGCCGCTACAAGCTGGACACCGCCACCAAGACAGCCAGCCGGATGACCAAGCGTGAGCATCAATGGTGGCAACGCCATGGTCAGGAATTGATGGACACCATGGCGGCGGAAGGTAGTGCGGATGTGGTTGGCATACTCGGCGGTGGCACAACCTACTCGGTGAGCGGCGATCACGGCGGGATAGGTGAAGAAGAGCAACGCATCCCCATGTTTGCCTGGTCCGCGCACATCAAGCGTGAAAAGCCGACAACCGGCTTCCGCTCGGCGGACATCTTGCCGACGGTACTGAAGGCCATGGGCATCAAGCAGACCCACAAGACGGATGGCAAGGCGTATACGCTGAAGTTCGAGGCCAAGTAAGGGCCGCTGCAGTGGTTGATCGAAACACTGATCAACCACTGCAACTCAGGCGAGAGCCTATCCTGCAGGCAGTCGGTCACGCTCCACCGAGTAGCGTGGCCATCATTGCCCCTCTTTGATTTTGGCCTTGGCCATGCGCTTGGCCTCTTTGCGATCTATGCCTTGCATGATGAAGCCGGACTGTAGCTGGGTCTGCTGGGCATACTCGGGTCGGTTGTGGTGCTGCTGCTGTTTGGCCAGCCCCAGCTCGGGGCCTTTCTTACCGGTAGGTGCCTTGACCCCGCGATTGGGATTAGATATTTCCGGGAAGCCGCCTTTTTTCCTGTTCATATGTCTGCTCCTCCTACGTCGATCGATTGGCCCCGCCCCGCACGCCATTACAATACAGGCGTTGCTTGATGGGGTTGTTTTCCTCGCTTGATGATCCATACCCAAGCAGAGATATCCCATGAATGCCACGACAGTGCGTGTTTACCTTAGTTGCTCGGCACCACAAGGGCAAACGCATCGAGGGCATCTGCTTTGCTACGCAGCCGAGGCGCAAATTGACAGCACCTCTGCGAGATACCTGTTCGCGATTACCCGTATTTTTTCAAATCCGGTTTGACAGCGCCGATTATTTGTCCTTTAACGGTTGCAAAGTCCAACGCGCATGAGCCTGCCATCTGGTTTTGATGACCCTGCGCAAATCGACACAACCCGCAAGAGCGGGAACAGGGAATCAGGAGGAAAGTGTGCAATCTTCGTCTAGGCTCAACCTGGTCGGCAGCTCGCCGGCCTTTCAGCATGCTCTAAAGACTATTCATCGCTTGGCACCCGTAGATGCGACAGTCCTGATAGGCGGCGAAAGCGGCACCGGCAAGGAATTGGCTGCCCGTGCGTTGCACTATCTGGGGCCGCGCAGCGACCAGCCCTTTATTCCGGTCAATTGCGGCGCACTTTCTGACACCTTGTTTGAAAGTGAATTATTCGGCCACGAGCGCGGCGCCTTTACCGACGCCAAGAAATCCAGCCAGGGCCTGGTGGGGGAAGCTGAAGGCGGTACGCTATTTCTCGATGAAATTGACACCCTGACAGCAAAGGCACAAGGCGCGTTACTGAGGTTCCTGCAGGATAAATCGTATCGGCGCGTCGGCGGCAAGGGCTACAGCCAAGCCGATGTCAGGGTATTGGTGGCCAGCAATGCAGATCTGGGCGTGCTGGTGCAGCAACAGCGCTTCCGGCAGGATTTGCTGTACCGATTAAACGTACTCTGCGTCACCCTGCCGCCATTGCGTGAACGCCATGGCGACGCACTGGAGCTGGCAAACACCTTCATCACCCGGCTCGGACATCAGTACCGCACCCCTGAGCGCAAACTGCACCCCGACGCCATTGCGTTTATTGAGCAGTACAGTTGGCCTGGCAACGTGCGCGAACTGGAAAACGTGATACATCGCGAGTTCCTGATGAGTGATGGAGACGAGTTGCGCTGCGAAGAATCGCGCCGGCGCATGGCTTTTGCAACGCGCGATGATGTCTGTGCCCGCAGCTTCAAAGATGCCAAAGCCCGGGCCATTGCCGAGTTTGAGCGACGCTACGTGGCCGAGCTATTGGCGCAGGCCGGCGGCAAGATTACAGATGCCGCCAAGCTGGCCGGCAAGGACAGAAGCGCCTTCGGCAAGCTGGTTAAAAAGTATACAATCGAGGCCGATTTTGGCGATTTTGCGCTGAACTGATACATGGTGTATCAGCCTTGGGACAGCCAGTGCATGGGCGCCGGGTACAAACGTCATGCGGTAGCCGGTTGGTACGCTCCACCGCGCCTAGAGCGGAACAATAGGAATGACCGATAACGAACGCATCGAGGCCATTGCGGCTTCGATCATGCGCTACTTGGGCATACGGCCACAAAGTGCGGACACCCTGGAAGGCATACACCGCTGGTGGGTTGAGTGGGGCGATCAAGAGGCGCCCCCCCTGCTGACCGAGAAGGCATTGCACAAGCTTGAGGCGTCGGGCCAGCTCGAAAGCACCCAGATCGCCGGCCGCCTGATCTGGCGCCTGCCGAGGCGGCTTTAGAGCCTGCCCCCACACTCCCCAGCATTGCACCTTGGCAAGTCAAATATTGCCCAATGCTCAATCGATCATTCCGACGGCATAATTCGTTACAGTGACCACGCCTGCCCGGCAGTGACTGAGTGCGCCCAATTGGGCGTCCATAGCAAGCACGCAGCAGCGCGGTGTCACCCATACCTGTTATCTTGCTTGAGGAGCATCCCTTGTCACTATCCGAACGCCCCGCCAGTGGCGGCCTCGCACTTGGTGTCAGCATCGCCTTAGGCTTGGTATTGTCCGCCGGCATATTGAGCTATGCGCTTGATCGCGTTGCGGGCGATAAGCAATCAATCACAGTCAAAGGGCTGGCTGAGAAAACCGTGCAGGCCGACCATGCCCGCTGGGCCGTGGTAGTGCGTGGCCAAGCAAGGACGCTGCCGGACGCTTTTGCCGACTTGCGCGCCAATCAGCCCAAGTTGCTGGCTTTCTTCAAGGAACAGGGCTTCAAGGACGCCCAGTTGAGCAGTGGCCGGCAAACTTATCAAGTCGTCTATAAGCGGAATGAAAAAGAGCAGCAAACTGCCGAGGTGGAAGGCTATGTCACCGAGCAAACGGTGCTCTTGAGCAGCAACGACGTGAAATCAGTGGAGAAAGCCGCTGGCCAGATTGTAATGCTGCAGGAAAGTGGCCTGCCGGTTTCGGTTAGCGACCCGGAGTTCCTGGTAAGCAAACTCGAAGAAGTGAAGATGTCGTTGATCGCCAGCGCTACACGCAATGCCCGCGACCGGGCCACCGAGTTTGCCAAGACTGGGGATGCGACGGTGGGCGCCATGAAATCTGCCACCCAGGGCTCCTTTTACATCCTGCCGGCACAGGGCGGTGGCAGCGACGATGACTATGGCGGTGCTTACGATAAATCGACCATAGACAAGCTGGCGCGTGTGGTGGTGACCGTGCAATACGGCATCAAGCAGTAGCCAGCCGCACCGATTTTGCAAGGGCTGTCGCCATCGGCGGCCCTTGCCCCGCCTGCATCGATGGCTTCAGCGCCATCATTCACGCCAACCATTCTGGCGCCCCCCTCCCCCTCGGTTACCACGCGGCCAGCCGTTTTACCGCCGCAGGGTAGTTGCGCTCCGATTCTTGCAATGCGGGTTGTTTTGATCCCATGGCGGGTCATATGCAACCCATGCGCCCAGATCAAGCTCCATCTGCATTCGCTGCTCCCAGCCCTTGGATGCCGCGGGTGATTCTTTACCCAGGCCATGCGAAGATCAAAAAAATACTCTTTCAAATCAAGCAAATACGAAATTCGTATTGCTGGCATGGGACTTGTATATAGAGGCCTCCCACAAGCGCAAAGGCTTGCCCTGGCGCTTACACGGCGAGGTTCGCACCCTTGGCTACATCAAGCGGACCGCGTTAGGTATTGGCGCAGCAACGATGGCATGGAACTGCCATCTGCCCCATGGCCGCTTGCGTCGGATCGGTTCGGATCTTCAGAAAGGGAGCAGACAAACCATGTTGGGAAGTGTTCAAGACAAACTATTGCGGGTCCGCCCGCCGCGGGTGCGCATCACATACGATGTAGAGACCGGTGGTGCCTTGGAGAAAAAGGAACTGCCGTTCATCGTTGGCATCCTGTCAGAGCTCAATGGCGACTTTCTTGCCGAGCCCTTACCCCCGCTCAAGGATCGCAAGCTCACAGAGATTGATCGCGATAATTTCAACAAGGTCATGGAGAGCATTGCCCCCAAGCTGGCCATAGGCAAGGTACCCAATCTGCTGCCTGGCGCCCCTGCCGACGCCAAGCTGTCTGGCACGCTGTCTTTCAACAATATGGAAGACTTCACGCCGGTGAAGGTGATACACCAGGTCGATGACATGCGCACGCTGTATGAAGGGCGCGCCCGCATACGTTTTCTGCAGTCCAAAGCCGAAATCACCGACAGGCTGGCGCGCTATCTCGATCTGGTCGTTGCAGATAGCGACGACGGCAAAGCGGCCCGTGCCGAACTGGTTGGCCTGTTCAGTGCCACTGCCAAGCCGGACGATTGGGCGAAAGTCACCCCTACGGGCAAGCTGGCAGATCTGGTTGGCTCCAGTGGACTAGCGCTGGATGCAGACGCCACCGCGACCCTGCTGGAGTTGATGGGCCAGTTCGCTGTGGATGTTGTCGCCAGGCTGGATACCTTGCTGGCCGACGCCACAGCCCGCGCCGCGAAAAAAGGCGCCGCCCCTTTGACGGGTTCTGCAGCACTGATAGACGACCGCGTGGCGGAAGTGGATCACGCGCTGGGCCTGCAGCTCGATGCCATCATGCATGCCGAGAATTTCCAGCGGCTGGAAGCCACCTGGCGCGGCTTGTTCTATCTTGTGTCGCGCACTGAAACCGGCGCCATGCTCAAACTGCGCGTGCTGAATGCGTCGAAGAAGGACCTGCTGGATGACCTGACCAAGGCAGTGGAGTTTGATCAGAGCGGCCTATTCAAGAAAATCTATGAAGCCGAATACGGCACCTACGGCGGCGCGCCCTACAGCATGCTGGTGGGTGACTACGAGTTTGGCCGCCACCCCAATGACATGACTTTGCTGTCCAAGCTCGCTGAGGTCGCCGCTGCTGGCCATGCACCCTTTATCGCGGCAGCCTACGCCAAGCTGTTCGATCTCGAAAGCTTTGAAAACCTGGCCAAGCCTCGCGATCTGCAAAAGATATTTGAGAGCGTCGAACTCATTAACTGGCGCGCCTTTCGGCAAAGCGAAGACTCTCGCTATGTCACCCTGACACTACCACGCGTGCTGATACGCCTGCCTTATGGGCCCGATACCCTACCCTGCGAGGGCGTCAACTACCAGGAAGATGTCAGCCGCGACCCAGCTGCAGCCGTCAAGATGCCCGATTCGGCAAAGTTCCTGTGGGGCAACCCGGCATTCGTGCTGGCCGAGCGCATTACCAATGCTTTTGCCATCTATGGCTGGACTGCGGCAATACGCGGGGTAGAAGGTGGCGGTCTGGTTGAAGGCTTGCCGGTCTACACCTACCCCAGCGATGACGGCGATGTGGAGATGATCTGCCCTACCCAGGTGGCGATTACCGACCGGCGCGAAAAAGAACTGAATGACCTTGGCTTCATGGCGATCTGCCATTGCAAGGGTTCTGCCAAGGCGGCGTTCTTTGGCGGGCAGTCCACCAATCAGCCCAAGCTGTATCTCTCGGACCTCGCCAATAGTAATGCGCAGATATCGGCCATGTTGCCCTACATTCTGGCCGCCTCGCGCTTCGCTCATTACGTCAAGGTGATCATGCGGGAGAAGGTGGGCAGTTTCCTCACGCGGGGCAATGTAGAGGCCTTCCTCAATACCTGGGTCAGCCAGTATGTGTTGCTGGACGAAAGCGCTGCCCAGGCAGTCAAGGCAGCCTATCCGCTCAGTGCTGCCAAGATCAGCGTTACCGAGGTGCCAGGCTCGCCAGGCAGCTATCGCGCCACGCTCTTCTTGCGTCCGCACTTCCAGCTTGAGGAATTGACCACCTCAATCCGCCTGGTGGCCGAGCTACCCGCCTAATAGCCCGAATGAATGCTGAAAGGAAAGCACGATGGATCTGATTCTCTTGCAACCGGGCGACAAGACGCTCTTTACCGGCAGTGACGGCGGGCTTAACAGTTGGGACAAGGGTGGCAGCCTGATCAATACCACCGACTGGGGTACGGGTGGTGACGCCACGGTACAAACCTTTGGCGGCACCCCCAATATCCCATTTGATGGTACGGCCTGTATCGAGCTGGTATCGGTACACCAAGGCATGAAGCAGCAGATGACGACGGATGTCTCCAACTCTGCGCGCACCTCAGGCCGCCCCATCATCACCGAGTTCACCTGCGTCAAGTACGTCGACAAGCTGTCGGTCAAGTTCTTCGATCTCTGCCTGCGCGCCAAACCCCTGGGCGCAGGTAAGGATCAGCCGACGATGATCTACATCTGCCGTAACTCCGGCGACAAGACGGCGAACATACTGACCATGGCATTGCGTGACGCCATGATCAGCGAAATCCAGTTCCAGTCGAATCCGGATGACATGCCCACTGAGCAGTTCAAGCTCAACTTCACCGAAATACTCTGGAAATACACCGTCCAGTTGGCCGACACCAAGACGGCAGGTGTGGTGCCTGCAGGGTGGAGTCTGGCGCGCAATCGCCCCATTGGCGAATTCACGCCGTAGGCACTGGAGGCATGCCGTGCAGTTCCTCTTCGACAAACTGGTGGCTCGGCCCGACAGCCTGGCAGCTCATGGCGAAGAGGCGCTGCGCAAGGCCATTCTGTACCAGCTCGATTGGCTGGTGGGTTGCCGCGAATGGCTGGCCGAGCAGCAAGGGACGGGCTTGCTGGACATCAGCATGCCCGACCCGCTGTCTCTGCCCGCGGGTGGCCCCTTGCTGCAGCACTATGCCGAGCGCCTGCGCAAGTTGATAGAACTACACGAACCCCGGCTGATTGGGGTGAAGGTAGAGCTACTACCCACCAGGCAGCCACGGCACCCGTTCCGTATCGGCGTGACCGCCATGCTGCGCGATCTGCCGGAGGGGCCCGAGCTACGGTTTGAACGCGATGGCGGTGGCTAGCCAAATTGCCAGCGACGGGCAGCAGCACGCCCCCTGCCGCCGGGATGATGTGATGGACCGCCTGCGCATAACCGTGCCGGCAAGAACGACTGATTTCAACTCTTAGTCTGGATGCGTGCCATGACACCTGCACTGATCTTGCCTGCCACTGCAAAGCCGCTGACCCGGCCGGGCACGGGCTTGTGCGGACAAGGAGCGGTGTGATGGACCGCAGTCTCAGCTTCCGCGACTACTTTGAGTCCGAATTGGGTCAGCTGCGCGAGCAGGCAGTGACCTTTGGCCAGGACTACCCGGCAACCGCGCAGGCCTTGGCCCTGGGTCAAGGCAAGTCGGGCGACCCGCATGTCGAGCTACTGATGCAGTCCTTCGCCTTCCTGGCTGGCCGGCTGCGCCACCAACTGGATCGCGATGCCAGCCAGCTGCCCAATGCGCTGATGGCCCAGCTCTACCCGCACCTGGAAGCGCCCATACCCAGCCTATTGGTGGCCGAGCTGACACCCAGGCCAGATGCCAACTATGCCCAGGCAGTGCGGCTGGAGCGCGGCCGCGAGTTTCATGCCCTGGCGCGTGACGAGGCGGGACGCCATGTGCGCTGCCGCATGAGCGCCTGTTTCGACATCCCCCTGGTGCCGCTGGAGATCGTCGAGGTCAGGCAGATATCCACCACGGCGTTTGATGGACTCAGCAACGACCCTGCCGTGCATTCGGTATTGAAGCTACGGCTGCGCACCACCGGGCAGCATCCGCTGGCAGCCCTGGCGCTGTCGAAGTTGCGGTTCTATCTCGATATCGAAAACCCGGCATGCTGGCGCCTGTATGAGCTGCTCAGCCTGCAGCTGGCCGGGATTGCCACCCTGGATGGCAGCCAGCAATTGCGCCGGCAGGGTGCTGACGCCCTGCGCTGGCTGGGTTTTGACGACAGCGAAGCCGCAGTAGCGACCGATATGGTCACGCATCCCGGCTACCGCCTGGTACAGGAATATTTCGCCTTCCCCGAGAAATTCTTGTTCTTCGAGCTGAGCGGACTGGACTTTGCTGGTGCCGGCCAGGAGGCTGAGCTGTTGTTGCTGCTCAAGAGCACGGTGGACAAGAGCCTGGACCCCGGTCCGCGCTCATTGCGCCTGAATTGCGCCCCACTGGTCAATCTGTTCCCCCAGCGTATCGAGCCCTTGGCGCTGGACCATTCCCGCTATGAGTATCGACTCAGTGCCGACCTGGCCCAGCACCGCCACACCGAGATCTACCGCATCGAAACCCTCACGGCCATCCGGCCCGGCGAACCGCCCAGGCCCTTGTCGCCCTACTTCGCCCTGGATGGCTTCGACCGGCTGGAGCAACAGGATTACTTCTACGTTACCCGTCGGGATGAGAGCACGGTTCGTAGCGTACCGGGTACCGAAACCTATGTGTCCTTTCTGGATATGGGCTTTGACCTGCAGCGTCCTAGTGACGAGACCATAGGTGGGCGTGCGCTATGCACCAATCGCCGGCTGGCCGAGCAACTCTGTGCCGGCGACAAGCTCACGCTGGAAGGTTCGGGGCCGGTCAAGGCTGCCCAGGTGGCATCCAAGCCCACGCCACACCAGTCACCGGTACTGCTGGGCAAACAACCCTGGGCGCTGATATCGCAATTGTTACTCAACCATCTACCGCTGACAGGCAATGCCCAGGGGCTGGGCGCTCTCAAGAGCATGCTGCGACTCCACCTGGGGCGAGCCACCCTGCTGGGTGCCAAGCAGATAGACAGCCTGAGCGGATTGAGCACCGAACCCATCGTCCGCGCCTTCAACCGGGACGGCTATCGCCATATGGTCGAGGGCTTGCATATCACCATCAAGATAGACAGGCAGCGCTTCGAAGGCTGTAGCCCAGTGCTGTTTGCCGCCGTATTACGCCGCTTCTTCGCCCTGTTCGCCAGCGTCAATATGCTGACGGAGTTGAGCCTGGAAACCCATGACGTCAAAGGAAAGCTGAAAACATGGCCACCCATGGCTGGCGAACAAGTCGTCCTCTGAGCGAGTCGGTACGCAGCGAGGCGAGTCGCTTCGACTTCTACCAACTGGTGCGGCTGCTGCTGGCCGAGCGGGGCGCGCAACCCGAGCTGATGGATAGGCACCTGGCCTTCCAGGCCAATCTGGGCGCGGCGTTCCCGGGCCACGAGGTGCGCCAGATCGACACCATGGCAGATGGCCGCACCATGCTGCAGACAGGTAATTACGTCCTGGCGGGGTATGCCGGCCCGCTGCCGGAGCGGCTGGTGGAGCAGATGCTGGAACGCATCCGCAATGGCGATGAGATCATGGCTCGCTTTCTGGACCTGTTCAATCAGCGCATCAACAGCCTGCGCTACAGGCTGAAGGCCACCTATCGCATGGGGCTTAACCTGCAGGCCCCCCAGGACACCCCGCATGCCCATATGCTGGCGGCCATCATGGGCATGGCAGCGCCTGGCTTGGCTGAACAGATGGTATTGCCCCGGCGGGCGTGGCTCAGCATGGCCGGCCTGCTGGCCGACCCGCGTCGCAGCACGCCGGTGCTGACGCGGGTGCTGTCGCGCTATCTCGGCGCACCGGTTCACCTGATTCCCCTGCAAGGTGCATGGCGAACACGGCCAGAAGAAGACCAGACCCTGCTGGGCCGCCGCGCCTTTACGCTGGGGCAAACGACCCGCCTGGGTGATCGCGCCTGGCTGCCTGCAGCGCGGATTGCACTGGAGATCGGCCCCCTGCCCTATGCCGCTGCCTGCAAACTACTGCCCAATGGCCGCACCTGCCGCGGGCTTGCCTATCAGCGCGTGGAGGCACCACGTTACGCCCTGCTGGTATCTCGGCGGCGTAGCGGCCATGGCTATCGCCACCGCCAGCTGGCCGAACTGATACGTTTTCTGCTGGCGCGTCGGCAGGATGCGCTGGTTTGCCTACGCCTTGAGAGCACTCAAGACGTACCTTCGCGCCTCACCCGGCAAGCCTGGCAACCCGGCCCGACTGGCGAAGGCTATTGGGGCATGCGGCTGGGACAGACAGCCTGGCTGGCAGGTGGTGATCGAAACCAGCACCAGGCGCGTTGTATCGTTCGTGCCTTTCCTGCTGCAGGAGGTGCCGCATGAATGCGCCAGAAGACCGCATCGGCATCACCGATGTAGGCAGTGTCGAGCACACAGCCCTGTACCTGCATTGCGCCATATTCCTGGACAGCCAGGACATCATCGGCGACGAGACATTCCGCCTGGTCAGCTTTACCGGGCAGGACCAGGTATCCGAGCCCTTTGAATACCAGCTGGAACTGCGTGGCAATAGCGGCAAGCCGGGGCGTGAGTTGCGCTTTGACCAGCTGATAGGCAAGGCCGTTACCTTTGGTGTGGGATTGCCCATGCCAGAGCAGGTTCAGGACCCGACTGCCATCGAGGCATCCAGCGAGCGTTTTGCCAAGGCGATAGCCGGGGGCGCAAGCGATGGGCTGGCCCTGTTCAACGGCATCGTAGCCGCCTTCGCCATGAGTGCGCCCGGCATATACCAACTGACTGTGCGGCCCGCTCTCTGGCTGTTGACCCTGGCCAATCGCTATACCTTGTACCAGGACAGCAACATCAGCGATACCTTGCTGGCGGTGCTGGGTTATCACCATATCGACGTCGATGTCAGTGCCGTTGGCGGACTAGCGCTGGCACGTACCCAGGACTGGCTGCAGGTAGGCGAGTCGGATTACGACTTCCTGCGCCGCCTGATGGGCAAGGCCCATCTCTACTTCTATTTCAAACACACCGCACGCAGTCACACGCTGGTCCTGGCCAACCGGCCAGAATACCCCGAGGCGCTACCTGGCCGGAAGCTACGCTACACCTTTACCGATGATACCGAGGGTGGCCTGTCGCAGTTTGATGTGATCGGCGACTACCGCTATCAGCAAAGCCTGCAGATCAGCGCTGTGCATACCGTATTCACCCGTCAGGACGAGGCCTGGCAGGTGGATGGCTGCGCTGGCATCTATGGCTTCAATGCCGCCAAGCCCGATGCGTCGGATGCCGGGCGGGTGTTCCGGCAGCACAAGATTTTCCAGTACGGTAGCAGCCGTTCTGCCGCCGAGCATTTTGCCAGCCTGACCGAGCAGGCCAGCCGCAGCGGCGCCAGCCAGCTTAGTGGTCAAAGTTTCTGCCCGATGTTCCGGGCCGGCTTTCGCTTCACCATGACCGAAGACGTCATGGAAGGCTCGCCCATGCCGGTACGCCCCAGCCTGAATCTGCGCCAGTTCGTGCTGACCAAGGTGGAGCACGAGGCCAGCCTGGATGGTAGCTACAAGAATCGCTTCGAGGCCACCGAGGCCGAAGGCCTGGTGTCGGCTTTCTCGCTGGCGGACACCCAGCAAGGCTCGGTGCTTGCAGTTGTCGTCGGCCATGCCGAAAGCGTCACCCCTCCGACGGACTGGCGTTTCCTCAAGAAAAGCGACTTCGATCCAGGCCGCAGCAGCTACAGCGACAAGGAATCGGAAGACCAGGCCGAACTGCAGGCAGTGGGTGCCTTTGTCTGCCTGGCCACGGATACGGCCGGCACCCGCCGCTGGGTCAAACTGGCAGCACATATGCAGACCGTGCCCGAGATAGGCGCGCAGGTCATCGTCGGACGCTCCAATGATGAATCCGAGCTGCCAGAGCTGCAGCAGATCGTGTCGAGCTGTGGCAATACCACGGTGACACCTTCCACTTGGATCGCTAGCACCAATGTGGGTAGCAGCTATGGCACGCGCTACGGCGATGGCCAGAACATCAGCTTTGGCGCCAGCTCCACAGCAGACCTGAGCAAGGCAGTCGATGTGGTGACCAAGGCCTACGCCACCGGCAAGTTCCGCGAAACCAGCTACGGCCAGGGCGCCAACTATGGCTTGTCCACTGCAGAATCGACCGCGCCGGATGCCACGCAGGACCTGTCGACGACCTATGGCTCATATGGGCCAACCAGCGATCTGCTGCGTGTGGATGAGTCTTTCGGTTCCAGCTTCGGGCGTAGTACCGGCAAGGTGTCGTCCAATATTGTGGACTATGGCATCAGCTACAACCGCGCCCGCCATGACAAGACCGAAAGCTACACAACCGTAGACGATACGGCCTACACCGAGAACACGCACAACGGTAATGTCACCAACAAGACCACCATCAATGCCACCAGTACGTCCACCGAGACCATAGATATACGCAGCAACAGCAGTGCCATCGGCGTCAGCAACAGCAATGAGGCCGTAGGGATAAGCAATAGCAATAGTGTAACTGGGGCCAGCAACCAGAACACCCTGACCGGCGCCAGCCTGCAGATACACCTGACAGGGGCCAGTTCGACCAATAGCGCCGTTGGCGCCAGCATGGATCTGAGCGCGACGGGTGCCAGCATGCGCATCAGCGTGACCGGGGTCGCCACCGAAGCCTCCAGCGTGGGTGCACGCAACACCGTTGATATCGTTGGCGAGAACGCCACGGTCAAGGTCAGTGGGCCTGGCATTTTGTTTCAATCTGAAATGCCGGTCATGAAATACGACATCAGCGGTATGGAAATCTCGCTGATCTCTGCCTTGAAGATGATTCTATGAAGACCATCAAGCCACTTAGCCTGGGTCTGCTCACCCGCCCCTGGCGGCAACATGGTGGTCACCGGCTGGCCGTCGCTGCAATAGGCTTCTTCCGGCTGGGGGAAGCATCCCACCGCTTTTTGCCCGAAGCCGAGCAATGGCCCTTGCTGCTGAAGGCATTGCCGCCCGGCAAGCCCCTGGATGAGATCCATCCCAAGCCCCACGGCGAGCTGCTATTGGCAGGAAACGCCTATGCGCCTGCCGGTGAACCTGTAAGCAGCCTGGTAGCCAGCATGCGCCTGGGCGAGGTCGAGAAGCAGCTGCGCGTCTGGGGCGACAGGCGTTGGTATTACGGGCCTTGGTACCGCATCAGCGAGCCGCAACCCTTCACTTGCATGCCCTTGCTGGCAGAGAAGGCCTTTGGCGGCCCCAAGCATGCAGACAACCCCGTCGGCGCCGGCTATACCGGTAACCGCCTTGCAGGCTGGATAGGTACCAACGAAGGTCCCATGCCCAATATCGAGCTGGCGCAGGTGCCGGTGGATAGCCATGTGCGCAAGTTGGTGCCCGCCTTGCTGGGCCCCTTGGAGCAAACTCTCCCGGCACGGGCGCAATGGGTGGGTAGCTATGATGAGCAATGGCTGCTGGAGGATGCGCCAGGACTGGCAAGGGATCTCGATGCCCGCTTCTTCCAGGTGGCACCAACGGATCAATGGAACGAAGGCCCCTGGCGCGGTGACGAGCACTACAGCCTCGACCATCTGCACCCTAGCCAACCCAAGATAGAAGGCCAGTTGCCCGGTTTCGCCGCCCGCGCTTATGTGAGGGAAAAAGCCAGCAGTGAAATACGCGAAGTGGCCATGTCGCTCGATACCGTCTGGCTGCTGCCCGAGGCCATGCTGGGGGTCTGCATCTATCACGGCAGCGCGCCGGTAGCCGACCCTGATGGCCTGGATATCGATGCCGTTATGGTGGGGTATGAGGCGCTCGCAGCCCCCAAGGCCCAGACCCATTACGCCGAAGTGATGCAACTGCGTAGCGACGAAGCCACCGCCGTATTGCATGCCATGAACGAAGCACAGCTGGCCCCTGCCCTGCCGGCAGACGTGCAAGCCGCGCGAGCGATCGCAGCCACCCAGCGGCAAACCGAGCGCCAGGAGAAACAGCAGGCTCGGCTGGATGCCCACCTGGCAGATGTCTGGCAACAGATCGGCACCCAGCCCCCGTCCGATTATGTCCCGCCCAGGATCAAGGCCTCACCCATGGACATCGACTACCCCTCGCTTCAAGAAGGCGAGGTTGACCTTGGCGCCTGGTTGTCTGGTATCACTGCGATGGCACAACAAGCCCAGCAAGATGGCGAGGCAAAACTGGCTGAGGCTGCCGAAAAGGTTGCTGGCATGGCCCCCAGCCCGCTACCGGATGCTGCGGAAACGCGTGAGCGCCACTACAGCCGCGCCGCCCAGCCGGCCTGGGACTTGGTGGGCGGTGATGATGCCAACGTGGCACAGCTGGATCACGCCTTGCAATTGGCGGCCGAAGCGGGCAAACCGCTGTCCAGCGAAGAACGCGCCAAACTGATTACCGATCTGGGAAAGCTACCCGCCCTGCAGCGCCAGGCTATGCGCCTGCTGCCTGCGCCGGCTGAACCACCGCTGGCCGACGACCTGGCGAAATGGCTGGGTGAACAGATACGCCAATGGCGCAAGGGTGGTGTTGCGCTGGCCGGCCGGGATTTGCGCGGCGCCAATCTGGCGGGGATGGATTTTCGTGGAGCCGACCTGCGCCAGGTTTGTTTCGAGTCTGCCAATCTGCGGGGTGCCATACTGGCCCAGGCCGATCTGCGCGGCGCCAGCCTGGTTGGCTGTCATCTGGAGCAGGCCGACCTGAGTGGCGCCTTGCTGGACGAAGCCGGCATGGCCGCCTGCCACGCTGCGGGCGCCAACTTGGCGGGCGCCAGCCTGCGCAAGGTGCTTGCCCCCAAGGCAGATTTCCATGGTGCCGACTTCACGGGCGCTGTGCTGGAGGACGTGCAGCTCAACGAGGCCATGCTGCAAGGCAGCAAGCTGACCAAAGCCGTGATCGCCCGCACCTTGCTGACGGATATACGCGCCGGGGGCAGCGACTGGCAAGGCGCCAGCCTGATGCAATGCCTGTTGCTCAAGGCCGATCTGCGTGAAACCGACTTCCGCGAAGCCCGCCTGGAAAAGACGGTACTGCTCAACGCCAGGCTGGATGGCAGTGACTGGCGCAAGGCCGTGGTATTGCGCTGCGCCGCCATGGGCGCCAGTGCGCTGGGCCTGCGCGGTGATGGCTTATATAGCAGCGGTAGCGGTTGGCGTGGCATCAACTGGCAGGATGCCAGCCTGCGCAAGGTACGCCTGATCGATTGCGACCTGGCAGCAGGCAACTTCCATCGGACCTGTCTGGTGGATAGCCTGCTGGCGCGGTGCCTGTTGCAGGATGCCGACCTCACCGACAGCGAACTGCGCGGCGCCAATCTGCTGCAATCCATCTGCCGCAAGGCCAGCTTCAGGGGCGCAGACCTGCGCCGCGCCAGTCTGCGCCAAGCCACGTTGGACGATGCCGACTTCACCGATGCCCGCCTCGACAATGCGGATTTCGACCCCGCCAGCTGGCGGCGTGTGCAGCATAGGCTCAAGGCGACCGTCGCGCAGAGGGAGGCCGTATGAACCCCTTGCGCGATGCGATCGACCGGGCCACACGTCTGGGCCGGCCGGTACAGGATGCCACTGCGTCGCAGTGGTCTGCAGCTGGCAGCCAGCTGGCTGACCTGACCTGGCACCGCTGCGGCTTGCCAGCGGCAGATCTGCGCGATGCCGACCTGAGCAATAGCCGCTGGGTGCAATGCGATCTGCGCGGCGCCGATCTGCGCGGTGCCAAGCTCGATGGCGCCGCCTTTATTGATTGCCAGCTCGACCACACCCAGTGGAACGATGCCCGCACCACCAATGCCGCCTGGGTGAAATGCACCATGGCTGGCAGCGACTGGCGGGGCGCCTGCCTGGAAGTCAGCAACTGGCTGCAGTGTGGCCTGCAGCAAGCCTGCTTTGCGGCGGTGGGGCTAAAGCGTTGTGCGTTTGCCGGCAGCATCACCGCACAGTTGGATTTGACCGATGCGCGCCTGCTGCAGTGCGCGTTGACCGGCTTGAACCTGGCAGATGCCTTGCTGGGTGGCTTACAGGCTGACACCGTGGCCTTTATCGGCAGCAACCTGCTGAACCAGAAGCTGGCGGGCTTGGTGTTGCCGCGATGCAATTTTGATGGCGTGGATTTTGGCAGTACTGATTTCAGCGGCACCGACCTGACCGCCACCAATTTCCACGGTAGCCGCCTGGATCAGGCCTGTTTCAATCAGGCACAGGCCGGCCATGCACTCTTTCTCGAAGCACAGCTGAATGCTTGCCGGTTTACCGACAGCCAGCTTCAGTCGGCCCTGTTTGTCCGCGCCGTATTAAATGGCTGCGACTTCAGCGGTGCTGCATTGGCGCAGTCGGTGTGGGATCACGCCCGCCTGACGGATTGCGACCTGCATGGCGTGCATTTCGATTACGGCCGGTTTGACCATGCCCGCTGCAACCGCAGCAACTTCAGCCATTGCGGTTTTGACCGGGTCAGGTTGCATGGGGCCGTGTTCGACGACTGCGACTTTACCGGCGCACGCACTGCGCTGGCTTATCAGACCGACCAGGCATTGCTGGCGGCCGAACAACCTGTGTTGAGCCTGGAGTCAGCATGATGACGACAAAACGCCCCCTCCCCGAGCCTGTCATGCAGCAGCAGGTCAACTACAGCGAAGCCGTGGTGGCACTGTCGCTAGGTGGTGGCCGGCTTTTGCTGGATGACGGTTGCGCAGCCCGTACGGCGCTGTCCTGCCTGCTGGCGCCCCAGTCGGGAGACCGTGTGCTTTACCTGGCGGCGAGTGGGGGCGAGCGCTGGGTGCTGCATGTCCTGTCGCGGATGGATGCCGGCGAAGCCTGCATAGAAGTGGCGGGCATTCCGCGCCTGACCATTGCTTCGCCCGAACTGACCCTGTGTGGCGAGCGGCGGCTGGCGTTGATCACGGCTGACGAGGCCGATCTGACCGCTGCGGGCCGGCTCACGCTATCGGCCCGCGACCTGACCTTTAACGTGCTGGGCAGCCTGCTGCAGTCGGCACGCCATGTGGTTGGGCGGTGCGAGACCTGGCTGATGACCGCGAGCGGCCTGGGCCGCTTGCACGCCAGGCAGACGCTGGTAACGGCGGACGAAGATATCCGTGCCGATGCCGAACGCATCAGCCTGGGCTAGGAGGCGCTGCATGTTTGCCAATACCAATCTAGGCGTGATGAATCTGGGCTTCCCCGATGTCTGCCTGACGCCACCGCTGGCGGTGCCCGTGCCTTACCCCAACATCACTTTCTCAGTGACGCATATTCCGTCGATCTTCAATTTCCTGATCGGAGGCGGGTTGGCCGAAAACCTGCTGACCCAGGGAACGGTGAGCCTGGGCGACTTCACCGGTGTCTTGCTGGGTGTGGCATCCGGCACCATGGCAGGGCCAGACCGTCCTGTGCTGGGCAGCTTCAAAGTCATGCACGGGCCGGTGTTCGCCACCCGGATGACCACACTCAATATCCAGAACAGCACCAACACCATCGGCGTGTCGCTGACACCCGCACAGGTGCGCGTGCTCCTGCTGAGCTGATGCCTGCCATGAACAAGCGACCTTATTCCCAACGCAGGCAGGCAGGCAGGACATGGCCGTACTGGTTGCCTTTGATGGTGTTGATACTGCTCCTGCAGGGCTGCGGGGCAATGAGCACCATGGCCGGCTGGGTAGGCTTGGGTGGGCCACCCAAGGCCGACCTCCGAGAATTGCGTCTGGTGTCAGACATCGGCGCAAACCGCGATAGCGCGACCCGCGTGGATATCGTCTTGGTGTTCGAACAATCAGCCATCGGCTCGCTGCCCAAGACGGCACCAGAGTGGTTTGCCCAGAAGCAGGCACTGCTGGATGGCATGCCTACGGCACTGCAGGTCATTGCACTGGAATTACCGCCGGCACATGTACTGGACCCCGTCCCCCTGCCTGGCAGAACGGGCAAGGCATTGGCCGTCAGGGCTTATGCCGACATGCAATCGTCCCATGGACAGCATGTGCTGGACCTGACTTTTACCAAGGCTGCAGAGCTCCGCCTGCGTACCAATGATTACCGCTTCACCGTGCTCAACTAGGAAAGCGCCATGGATATCACTACTCTCATGCCCGAAGCCGTGCAATGGTCGGAAGGGATGCTGCTGTCACCCCAGCATCTGCAGCAGAACGATATCTATTGGTCGCATCAGCTGCGTCACCTTGCCGGTTGTCTGCAGCCCTATTATTGGGGGCTGCTGGATCTAGCCTACGACGAAGCCGCGCTGGCCGCTGGCAGCCTCAGGATCACCCGCCTGCATGCCGTGATGCCTGATGGCGTGCCAGTGCAGTATCCAGGCCACCATACCGACGACTATGGGCAGCCCCTTACGCTGGATTTGAAGACTATTGAAGGCTGGAACGAAGGGCCACTCAGGGTCTTTGTCGGCATTCCCATACGGGCAGAGGGTGCCGCCAGTGTCACTAGCCGCATCCAGCGCTTCAATGCTGTGCCGGGGCGCCTGGAGGTGGACGAGAACTCCGGTGAGGATCGCATGGAGGTTGGCCGCCTGCGGCCACGGTTGCAATTGCTGCCTGGCATACGCATACCTGCCAAGTACGAATCCTTTCCCCTGCTGGAGGTGGTGCGCGATGCGGTCGGCCACTACCATGTCGGGCCTTACCACCCGCCCCTGCTGCGGTTCTGTGCCGCCACCTTCCTGGAGGAGCGCCAGATAAGCCTTAAGCTGAATGCGCTGACTGAAACCATGCGCGGAAAGATTCGCGACCTGGTAGGTGGCCGGGATGTGGCCGACAATGTGGGCAGGCTGGATAGGGATGGCCGGCAGCAGCTATATGCCGCACGCCACCTGGCTTCCATGCTGCCCTTGCTGGAGTTGAGACTGCGCGCCGGTGTCAGCCACCCACATGATATCTATATGTGCCTTGCCGCCATGGCGGGCCAGATTGCCGCGCTGGGTGCCAACCCTACCCCACCCGTGCTGGATGCCTATAGGCACGAGGATTTCCTGCCCGGCATGCTGACCTTGCTGAGCTATATCGAAACCCGCCTGGCGCTCTTGAATGCCCCGTTTGAGGCCATGCTGTTCGAGCGGCTGTCGCCCACCAGCTTCATGCGCCCGCTACCGGAGGAACTACGCCCGGATGCCCTGGTGATTGAAGTGCGCGGTAGCGATGGGGTGAGCCCGGCAAGCCTGCGGCAGTGGATGCAGCACGCCAGGGTGGCCAGCGATGACCTGATGCCCGTGCTGGAGCAACGACGCCTGCCCGGTGCCAGTGTGCGGCAACTGCCGGCAAATCAGTACAGTGGCCTGAATGTCTCGGACGGTGCGCTGCTGTTCGAGATCAGCAACAAGGCCATCGATGTGGGTGACAAGCTGGTGCCGGTAATACGCCAGGGCCGCCCACTATTGGTGCAGGGGCCGATGGAGGGGCAGTCGCCCCGCGAGATCGTGCTGCACCTGACACGGTCCATGCAGCAGTCCAAGCCCCAGGCCACCGTAGACATCCACGAGGTGGCGCACGATGACTGATACCACATGGTCCGATGGCGCCCTGCTGGCACGGTTTACCGAGTTCTATGAAGATGTGGCTGTGATCAAGCAGGCCATCGCGCATGGCAGGTTGCCGCTGCTGCTGGGTGGCGATCTGCCCGCCCATGCCAGCCCGGCAGACCTTGCCAGCATGGTCAGCGGCAGGTTGTCGCAACGCTTGCTGCAGCAAGGGCGAGAAATGGCTGTGTCGTCACCGGAAGCCGAGTTGCGTGCCTACCGCATCGTCCAGTTCGTCATGGCTGGCCTTGGCGACGAGGTGTTCATCCTGGAGGTGGACTGGCCCGGCAATACCCACTGGTTGTCCAACCTGATCGAATACGCCCTGTTCCGTCGCCAACAAGCCGGCAGGACCTACTTCGAGCTGCTGGGCAACCTGCTACATACCCGTGGACGCGGCCGTCTCCAGCTGGAACTGGGCATCATCTTTCTGCTAACCCTGCAGTTGGGCTTCAAGGGGGAGTATCGGGGCCAGCACGGCCAGGCTGCGCTGGCCAGCTATCGCAGCAAGCTTTTGCGCTACATCGCTGATCGGCGCCCGCTCGTTTCGGCCGACAAGCCGGTGTTCTCTCAAGCCTATTCCCACACGCTCATCGTCAAGGATGACCACCGGCTGGCCCCCATGAAGCCCTGGTATCGAGCCGGTGCAATTGCGCTGCTGGTTTACCTGGTGGTCTCCACGGCCATCTGGCTGCAGACGCTCGTTCCGCTGACTGCCAAGCTCGATAGCTATATGGGCGGGGGCTAGCGTCATGGCAAAGAGCATGAATCTAGGGTCTATTCCTTACCAGCCCCACGCCGAGACCTGGAGCCTGCCGGTTTTACTGGGCCTTGGTTGCGGCGCCATTATCCTGGTGCTGCTGGTGTGGCTGCTGCTGCGCAGTCGCCGCCCTGCCGTTGCCAAGCCCGCAGCTGCCGCGCCAGCTGCGGCGGCCAATACCCCTGCCAAGCCAGCGTCCACTGCCAGCCTGTCACCTCAGCACTGGGCCGATGTGATGCTGGGGGCGTTGCGCTATCTCAGTACCCGGCGGGAATGGCGGTACCGTAGCCCTTGGGTGTTGATGCTGGGCGAACAAGGTGCAGGCAAGTCCAGCCTGGTTGCATCCTTGCAGGATGGTCAGCGCGAGGCGGTCCTGTTGCGCGAACAGAAACTGCCGGTGACCGATACCCAATGGCATTTCTGCAGCGGCGGCGCCGTAGTTGACCCCAACGGGCTGTTACCTGCGGCGGAGCCTGACAGCAACGAAGGAAAGCGCTGGCTCAAGGTGCTGGATGCCATTGATAGCCGCCGGCCTGAAAGACCGGTTGACGCGGTTGTCCTGACCATCTCGGCGGCCACCCTGTTGCGCGCCGATACGACAACCCTGCAGGACCTGGCTGAATCATGCTACCGGCAGCTCTGGCAGTTGCAGAAGCGATTTGAGTTTGTCCTGCCGGTGTATGTGGTGCTGACCCAGTGCGACGCCATTGCCGGCTATCGGGCATTCTGGTCGGCGCAACCTGTGGCAAGGCGCAAGGAGATATGGGGCTGGTCCAATCCCTCGCTGACCGACTACGAGAATATACCCGGGCTGCTGAAACAGCTGTTCACCGAACAGATCAATAGTCTGCGGCAGTTGCAGATTGAGGCAGCCGCCGGGCGCGACCAGATTGCCGATGCAGATGACTTTTTCCTGTTTCCGCAACGCTTCGGCAGGCTGTCCGTACCACTGGGCGCCTTACTGGAGACCGTACTGAAGCCCAGCACCTACCATGCCGGTTTTTATTTCCGCGGCGTTTACTTCAGTGGCAGCCTGGCGGCGGATGGCGCCACACCCAGCGGTGTCAGCGCCCAGATCGACTTCGTCGAGAACCTGTTCACCCAGAAGATATTGGCCGAATCCGGCCTGGCCCGGCCCGTCAGGCAAAGTATCTGGTCTCGTAACAACCTGATCCGCCGATTCCAGTTTGGCGGGCTTGCCATTGTGTGCGGCCTGTTTGCCGCGCTGGCCTGGAGCAGTGTGCAGCTGCGTCAGCAGACTGCCAGCCTGGGCAACGCGTTTGACATGGTCCATACCGTCAGCGAGCAGAGCATACGCAAGGGTCGCTGCCTTGGGCAGTCAGAAGTCTATGGTGTGCTCAAGGCGGTGGGCAGCCTCAAAGCCGATCTCGGCTTTGCCGCCATTCCCGCCTCATGGGTGGATACGCGCATGGTCGACGATGCCAGCAAGTGGCTATCGCAGAAAGCCTTCCAGGATGTGGTGATGCCCAGCATTGCCTGCAAGCTGGAGCGAAGAGCCCAGGAGCTCGCTGGTTTTCAAGGTAAGCGCCGAGTGGACAATCTGATCACCAGCAGCAGCGTTGCCGCAGCGAATGCCGATCTGGACGGCTATGTCGCCAGCGTAATTGAGTTGGAGAGCAATCTGGATGCCTTCCGCGAGCTGGCCCTGCCCGGTGGTGATTCGGCCAAGCAGCGGCAGGTGCAGTTGTTTGAGCAACTGAGCCATTACGCCTATGGCACGCCACCACCCACACAACGCAACGGCCTCAACAGCCTGTATTACGAGTCGCTTGCCCGCTTGCACTACAAAACACCCTTGACCCTGCCCAGCCAGATGAAGGAAGGCATAGCGCGCCAGATTGACCTGCAGTCCGATGGCTTACGCAAGGAACTGCTGGAGCGCATAGACCTGGGCGAGCGCCTGGTACAGATGCTCGGCACCGACATCAACACCGCTGGCCAGGCTGCAGTGATGGAGCATCTGGTGGCGCTGCAGGACTGGCTGGGCTGGATGCGTTCTAACTGGCTGGGCAATCCACGCGGCGGCAACCCCTGCGTGAACACCGGCAATCGCCTGGCCGAGCGCCTCCAGCCACTGTATCAGCGCCACGGCTATCCCATGCACCTCGCAGACGTCGATGCCCACTTCAGCCCTACCCACTGCACCGAGCCCGCGCTGGCCAAGATGAAGTCTTTGACGCTGCCTCCCTACGGCGCGGTGTTCGTGCCGGCAGGAGAGGACTACACGCTGAACCCGGCACTGGCACCTGAATTGACTGGCTTTGTGGCCTTGCGCAAGCTTAGCTTCATGCCCCTTGAGGGTCGCCAGAACCTGAGCTGCCAGTTTGCCCAGGCTGGCTGGCGGCAGGAGCAGCTGGGGCAGGCAGCCAGCTACCTGCGCGAGTACCAGAGCTTTGCCACCGCACAAAGCGTCAGTGAAGATGGCGACCGCCCCCTGTTTGATCGCCTGGCGCGGCGACAGCTGCAATTGGTGCTCAATGCCACGCTCAGCGATGCCCAGAAAAAGCCGCTGGACTGGCACGCAGCCGGCCAAGCAGACCAGGAATCACAGATGGCTAGCCAGAGCGCCAATTTTGGCAAGCAGCTGGACGCCCTGAACAAGCTGCTCACTCAGTTGCAGCAGGTCAATGGTGCCGGCGGTGCCGAGCCCTTCAGCCGCTGCCTGCGTGAATACGCCGGCGACATGCTGCTACGGGTGGATGCGCTGGCCGAAAACAGCAAGCTCTACCAGCCTGAGTCCGCCGTTGGTGAGATGGCTGGAGGGACGCACCCAGTCTATCTGTTTGGTGATAGTGGCCAGGTCAAGGAATACCTGGTGCAGCAAAGGGAGCGCAGTGCCGTGCTGGCCGACTATGCAGCCCCCTTCGTCAGTATGCTGGACCGTGGCGGCAGCCTGGGTACGGCCAATGGTGCCAGCCAGGGCTATTGGCGTAACACCATTACCGAACTCAAGCGCTATCGGGATTTCAAGGAGCCTGGCAGCTCACTGGGCTCGCTGGAGACACTGTTCAGCAAGACGCTGGCAACGCTGGATTACGAGACCTGTGGTACCAGCCTGGCGCAAGCAGGCAAGGCGGCAGAGGGGTACGACCTCTACAGCCAGCGCTACCGCATGCTCTCGGCCCAAAGCCTATGGCGCTGCCAGGACAGGCGCGAGGCCGACGCCTATATGCGCTACCGCAAGCTGGCCAACCGTTTCAACCGCGAGCTGATAGGCCGTTACCCCTTTGCCGACAGCGATGCCCGCGACGCGGACCTGAACACCGTCCGTGCGTTCTTCCGCGACTACGATGCGGAGCGAGAGGGACTGGACAAGGCCATTGCCGGCCTCAAGCACAGCCGCTGGAACGATATACGGCGCTTCCTGGACAGGCTGGATACCGTGGCTGACTTCCTGCGGCCTACACTGGGCACCTCGGAGGGTAGCCGGCCGGTTAGGCTGGGTGTCGGCTTCCGCGCCCTGTCACGCCAGACCATGGGGGCGGAGCAACTGATCAGTTGGCACCTGAGCACGGGCAGCTCCCTGGCCGAATACCCGGGGAGTACCCGCGACCTGGATTGGCCGTTTGGCGAAGCCATCGTGCTGGACCTGAACTGGGCAAAGCAATCA
Organism: Chitinimonas prasina; assembly: GCF_030160395.1. Taxonomy (GTDB): domain Bacteria; phylum Pseudomonadota; class Gammaproteobacteria; order Burkholderiales; family Chitinimonadaceae; genus Chitinimonas; species Chitinimonas prasina. The sequence continues at coordinate 245,726 of NZ_BSOG01000002.1, read as the reverse complement.
GCCTGGCGGCCGGTGGTGGATACGACGCAAACCACCTTGAGGGTGGATGGCAGCGTGGCCAGCTTTGCTGCCGCTGGCAACTGGGGCTTGCTGCGCTTTATCGAGGCACATCAGCCGGTGGCTTTGCCCAGCACCGACCCCCTGGACCCCAGCCGCTGGTTGCTGCAGTTCAATGTGCCGCTTGCCGATAGCGCCAATCCGGCTGCCCGTAGCCATGCTCGGGTGTTCCTGGCGCTGACGCTCAATAGTATCGACCCCAAGACCCAGGCCGCGCAGCCCTTGCTGCTGCCGCGCGACTGGCCACGGGCCGCCCCCTTCTACTGGTGACCCCTATGCGCCCCGAACTTACGCAGAAGGCCAAGCAGTTTTTCCAGGACAGGCTGGGCATACCCCTGGAAGAGCTGCTGCTACCCATCGAACCGGATAAACCTACCGGGAAATCGGTACGCGGCAATGGTGTCTACAGCGCCATCAAGGAGGCCCGCCGCGAAGATGACGCTAGTGTGCCGCTGGGCGCCTGGGCGTATGAGCTGAAGCAGGCAGACTGGGACAAGGTCAGTGATATCGCCGCCCATGCGCTGGTCAGCAAGACCAAGGATCTGCAACTGGCCGCATGGCTGCTGGAAGCACAGATCGCCAAGGTAGGCTTTGAGGCCATACCGGCATGCGTCCTGCTGATGCAGTCACTGTGCGAGCGCTATTGGGAAGCGCTTTACCCCCGCATAGACGAGGGCGACCAGGAGTATCGGGCCAACATCCTGCGCTGGGTCAATGAAAAGCTGTTGCCCCAGATACGCCTGCTGCCTTTGACCAATGCCAACCGCAATGCCCGCGATTACGGCTGGGCAGACTTTGAGCAGGCCAAGCGCAATGAGCAGCTGCGCGCCATGCATGGCCGTCATGGCCAGCAAGAGATCGAAGGCACGACCCTGCAGGAATTCCAATCGGCGCTGTCGGCAACCTCTACCGAGTCGCACACTGCCTGCTATCGCCTGCTGGCCGATTCGCTGGAGGCGCTGGAATCCTTTGCCGCCACGCTGACCCAGCTTTGGGGCGAAGAGGCGCCCAGCCTTAACGGCCTTGCAGGCCTACTGGAGCAGATACAGGCCTTGATCGCCGGTGAACTCTATAAGCGGGGCGTGCGCCTTAGTGCCCCGCGTGGCAAGGAAGAGAAGCGGGAAGCCGTTGCCACAGTCAGCCAGAGTGGTGGCGGAAGCGACGGCGGCAACGGCGGCAACGGCGGCGAGGACGATGGTGGTGAAGATGAGGGAGGCAATGGTGATGGCCCTATCCGCAGCCGTGCGGATGCCTATCACCGGCTGGCCGTGATTGCCGACTATCTGGCTGCTCGCGAACCGCACAGCCCAGTGCCCTATCTCATACTGCGCGCCGTGGAATGGGGCAATATGAATACTGCGGAGCTCTACCACGAAGTATTCATGAAATTTGGCGGTCAATTGAATGTATTCGAGCTGCTTGGGCTAGACCCCGAGCAGAAGTAGGCGCCTGCTGTGAGCTTACGCCGTTGAAAACCGAGGCCAAGAGAAAATGGACGCACATGCCAAGACCCGCCACCCGGCTTTCCAGCTCGCGCCCTGTGCCCCCAAGTCTTACGGTGCTTCGCCCGTGGCCGCGTTGTGCCGTCAGGTAAAGTGGGCCTCTACAACCCTTGCGCCGACGGCATTTCCCGAACTGATGGCTGCAGCTGGATATCACCAGGCCGTGTTTGCCGCCATGCCCGATGACTTGCCACAGCGTATCCAGACTTGGCCGGAGGCGCTCTGGCTGGCGTGGCGCCATGCTCTGCAGCAGTGCTGGCAGGCAGCCCACGTTGCGGATGCCGATCTAGCACGCAAGTTTGCCCATTTTGGCTGGGCGCTGGAGCTATGGGGGCTGGTGCGCGATGCACAGTACGTCCTGCGGGCGGCGGGCCGGGATACTGCCGATTGCTGGCTGTGGTTAGCACGATGTGAATCCGCCACAGGGCGGCTGCAGGAGGCGATGGCGTACCTGAGCCGGGTGCTGGCCAACGCCCCCTTGCATGCGGAGGCTAGGCAGTTGCAGAGCCGCATTGGCCCACGCCTACGCCAGCAGCAGGCATTGGCCGCCCAGGTGCGCGGCGGCCCCGTGCTAAGGCTGGAAAGCCTGAATGAGGCCCACGCCGCGGCGCTGGCCTGGCAGTACCGCGACCCGCATATCGCGCAAGCCACCGATCTGCCAGAACTGGCGGATGAAGCGGCAGTGCATGCCTGGCTGGCCGAGCAAGCTGTGGAGGAAGGCAGGCACAACTACGCGGTCATGCATCTGCATTATGGTTTTATCGGGGTTGTCAGCTTGTCGGCAGTAGGGAGGCAGGCTTTTATCCACTACTGGCTGGGTGTGGACTATCAAGGCCAGGGCCATGCCTTGCCCGCCACCACACTGCTTACTGCTCAGGCCAGGGCCATGGGCATGCAAACCCTGTTTACCTCGGTCCTGCCAGACAACAGGCGCTCCGTGCGTGTGCTGGATAGGCTAGGCTTTGGTGCGCTACCCGTTCCACCGCTGCGCGACGCCGATGCGGCGCTGCAGTTCTCTTGCCTGCACCTGAATGGCACTGCAGTCGATCCCGAGGCAGACCTGGCAGCCTTGATGACGCTATGCAACCAGCTGGATGCGCCACTGCTACTGGCAGATTCGGTCGATTCAACCCCACCCTTGGCACAATGCGAGGCCACTACATGCCACTAGCGTGTGCCCCTGCCCGGTTTCTTGATAGGTGTCGCCGCTATCTGCCCACCGCGCCCTGGCGGCAAGCCGCTATCGAGCGGACTGCGCTCGGTACCCAAGTGCATACGCGCCTTTACCCCCGGCATGGTCTCCAATCTGCCTATGGGTTGCCCGGTAAAGCCACCACGCAGGCTGGACTGGATGTCGGGGTTCAGTTGGGAAGTCAGTGCAACCTGATGTCGGCGGGGCAAGGGAATGTCCACCGTAGCCTGCATGGCACGCCGCGGCGAGGCCTGCGACATACCCCACTGTTCCAGTATCCGCAGCCTTGGATTCATGTCCTGCGGGTAGGCCACGCCCAGTACATCGCTCACACGGCTACCGCTGTCAGACCGTATCAGGCTGACCATATGCCGGCGATGTCGCAAGCCGAGGTGAAATGGAAGAGACATGACCATGCTCCGTGACGTAACTGAGTGGGCCAGCAACCAGATCAACTTGATTAGGCTGCCACAGCCAAAGGCCGTCGCAGGCAGACCATGCTGCCTACCATGCACAAGCATAGCAAACCGCAGCCATGGTCACCGACATCCTTGATCGCCTGGGGCTGCCTCACATCTGCCGGTGGGCAATCGCCATCAGCTTGCCGGCTGTATTGCCATGATGGTGTAGCCGTCCAGCAGCTTTTCCACTTTAAAGCGCACCTTATCGCCGGGTTTTACCTGGTCCAGAAAAGCGGCATCCTTTACCCGGAACACCATGGTCATGGGTGGCATCTCCAGGTTCTTGATTTCGCCATGCTTGATGGTGATCTTCTTTTGGTCAGCATCAATCTTCTTGATTTCGCCTTCGGTCAGCTGCTCATGATGGCTTGCATGCTCTGCCGCGGTAGGCGCCGGAGTTTCTGCGCTCGCGCTTAACGGGGCTGCCAGGGCGGCTATCGAGAAAAGACAGAGTGGGAGTACTTGCTTCAACATCAGAGTTCCTTCCAGGGATACAGGGGTTGTCAGAGGCTGGCGGTGATTGTGTCAGGGCTTGCCCGGCAAAACGGTGACACGCCCAACCATGCCAGCTTCAAAGTGGCCAGGAATCAGGCAGCCGAACATGAATTCACCTGGCTTGTTGAACTCCCAAATGATTTCCTGTTTCTTGCTGGGCGGTACGTGCGCCATATAGGGCGAGTCATGTTCCATATTGGGGAACTTCTTCATGACTTCAGCGTGTTCCTTCAGCTTCTGCTCGGTACCCAATACCAGCTCATGCATGATCTTGCCCTTGTTGAGCAGCACAATACGCAGGGTTTCGCCTTGGCGCACCGTGATCTTGCTGTGGTTGTATCGCATGTTGTCGTGCATGCTGATATCAATGGTCCGGCTCACCTTTTTGGGGTCACCCTGGCGGCCGAACTCCTCCTGGTCGGCCGAAATTCGATGTTTATCAGCATGCGAATTGGCTGCTCCACCATGTGCCCACGATTGTCCAACGGTAAGAAGCGAAGCCAGCGCCAAGGTAAACAGGGGTAGTGAATTACGCATGTGTTTTTCCTAATGCTATTGAATCAATGGCCGCTGTGGCCGTTGGGTTTGATCACCTGGAGCGTCTTGCTGTCGGCAGCGGGCGCTTTGGCACGCGTCGGTTCGGCCAGCTCTCCTGTCCACTCATATGCCACCGAGCCGGCAGGATACTTGTAGGGGCCGGGGTCCTTGTAGTCGCCAGGCTTGATATCGTCCCTGACCTTGAAGGTAGTGAACATGCCACCCATCTCGATGGGACCGAACTGGCCCATGCCGGTCATCATGGGCAGGGTGTTGTCGGGCAGCGCCATTTCCATCTCACCCATGTCTGCCATGCCGCGTTCGCCCATGACCATATACTCGGGCACCAGTTTGTTGATCTTGTCGACCAGCCCGCGATGATCCACCCCTATCATGGTGGGTACGTCATGCCCCATGGCATTCATGGTGTGGTGGGACTTGTGGCAGTGAAATGCCCAATCGCCAGGCCGATTGGCCACGAACTCAATGGCACGCATCTGCCCTACCGCCACATCCGTGGTCACTTCCGGCCAGCGAGCCGATTTAGGCACCCAGCCGCCATCGGTGCAAGTCACCTCAAAGTCCACACCATGGAGATGGATGGGGTGGTTGGTCATGGTCAGATTGCCCACACGGATGCGCACCCTGTCGTTGGTCCGTGCTACTAGTGAGTCGATACCAGGGAAGGCCCGACTGTTCCATGTCCAGAGATTGAAGTCAGTCATGGTATTGATCTTGGGCGTGTAACTGCCAGGGTCAATATCGTATGCATTCAGCAAGAACACGAAATCGCGGTCTACTGCCATGAATTTGGGGTTACGTGGGTGGACAACGAGCGAACCCATCATGCCCATGGCCATTTGCGTCATTTCGTCCGCGTGCGGGTGATACATGAAGGTACCCGACTTGATCATCTCGAACTCATAGACAAAAGTCTTGCCCGGCTTGATCTGTGGTTGATTCAGACCACCCACACCATCCATGCCATTGGGCAGCAGAATGCCGTGCCAGTGGACCGTGGTATGTTCAGGCAGGCGGTTGGTGACAAAAATCCGCACCTTGTCGCCCTCCACGCACTCTATGGTCGGCCCAGGGCTTTGGCCGTTGTAACCCCACAGGTTGGCTTTCATGCCGGGGGCAATCTCCCGCACTATCGGTTCGGCAACTAGGTGGAACTCCTTCCAGCCGTCGCGCATTCGCCATGGGAGCGTCCAGCCGTTGAGAGTCACGACCGGGTTATAGGGTCGCCCGTTCGGTGGGTGTAGCGGTGGCTGCATGGCTGCACTGTCCTGGCTGGCAGCCTCAGGCAGACTTGCCGCCCCCACTCGCGATACGGTGGCCGCCCCAACCAGACCTGCGGCAGCTTGTTGCAGAAACTGTCTGCGATTGCTCATCTGTGCTTCCTAAACTAGTGTCCGCCGCTGGCAGGCGGCATACCTATCGGGCCTTCGGTTTGCTGGCTCGTTGGACCGCCAGCGGTCGCCGCCATTTCCAGATTGGCGTCGGCCACCCAGAAGGCGCGCAATGCATCCATGTAGGCATTCACGCTGCCAACCTGCTCCCTGGCGTCGGCCAACAACTCGAACACGCCTATCAGCATGCCGTTGTAACGCAGCAGGTTTTCTTCGGAGATGGATTTACGCAACGGCACAATTTCATCTCGGTAGTGCTTGGCCAGGTCGTAGGCGCTGCGATAGCCCAAATAGCTGGTTCGCAACTCCGACTCGGCATTGATACCGATTTCGGCTGCTCGGTTAAAGGCAATGCGGTAGCTAGCCTCGGCTCGCGCCACCTTGGCGCCGCTCCAGTCGAACAACGGCAGTTGCAGCTCCAGTTCATACCCTCGGCTACGATGCCCGTCATTGGTGCTGTTGCGCAGGTAGGAGGTTTCCAGTGCGTTGACGAAGCCCGTGGATCGAGTCAACCCCAACGAACTCGCCAATCCGCTCACTTCATGCTTGGCCATCTGGATATCCAACCGGTTCTGTACCGCAGTCTGAGCAGCCGTATCGAATTCGCGCGGTTTGGCCGGAAGATCGGGCAGGCGCTCTGGCAAGGCCAGTCGTCTGGCATCCGGGCCGGCTAGGCCTGACAGGCGTATCAACTGCTCCCTGGCCACTATCGCCGCCTGTCTGGCACGCGCCAGTTGAGCTGTCGCCTCTGCGTAATAGGCCTGCTCGCGAGCATAGGCCAGCTTGCTGAAATTACCCACAGCGGCCATGCGCTTGGCCAAGGTGGCGCTGGCCTCAGCCGCCTCGTTCACATCCGCCATATAACGGGCCGATTGCTCCGCCGCCACGGCATTGACCCAGGCCTTGCGGGTATCCAGCGCGATACGGGTGATGTCGCCTGCCACACGCAGTTTTTCCTGCTCTACCTTGCGTGTCTCGATTGCCGTACGCCAGGGAATGAACAACACACCCAGGATATCGATGCGAAAGGCCCGTTCGTATTCAACCTCATCGCCACTACGCAGCTTGCCGAAGCTGAGTGTAGGGTTCTCCAGGCGCGAAGCCTGCGCCAGCTCGGCTTGGGCTACGCCTATCTGGGCCAGCTTAGCCTGCACCGACCGGTTATTGAGCATGGCCAGCCGAACTGCATCGTCGGCCCCCAGAGGCTTGGACAGAAGCGCATCAACCGCCTTGGCTCGGTCGCGCTCATCGGCTTCGCTCACCACTGGCTTGAGTGCGCCCGCGTGCCCCCCGCCGACCCATTGCTTTACATCGGCAATAGCGCCATCGGGCGAGACCGATGCGCAGCCCGCCAGCAGTGCCACCAGCACCACAGCCAAGCCCTGCCTGGCGCGTGTATGCCGCGCCACACCAACAAGCCTCATTGCTTACCCCCCCCCGTGCTGGTGCTCAGCCGGCGCAGCGCTAGGTTGCTGCTGATCGGTCATCTTCTTGCCGTGGTGTGCGTGGTGATGCTTCATATCTGCCTGCCCAGGCTGCGCCTTTGCATGCCCGGCATGCCCACCTAGTACGGCCATCTCCTTGTTGACCGCCTGCCATTGCGGAGGCGGCAACTGCGCCTGCCAAGGAGCATAGGCATCAAAGGCCGACTGATAAACCGCCGCGGCGGGCCCTGGATCTGCCGCCGTGGCATTTCCCAAGACCAAGACGCCGACAAGTGCCACCAATCCAATATGCGACCGCATCTACACCTCCCGCTAAGTTGCCACTAACTTTAGGTGGCGCCGCTCGTCATCAAGCTGACATTCTGATTACAAATTTGTAATGTTCGACGTCGACAACGTCGCACGCTTAGGATGCGAGCATGGACGGAGGGCACTATGCGCATTTTACTTGCTGAAGATGAGATACACGCCGGCGAATACCTGGTCAAAGGGCTAGGTGAGAATGGACTTCTGGTGGATTGGGTCAGGAATGGGCTGGATGTCATCCATCAGGCCGCCAGCATCGACTACGACCTGGTGATACTTGATGTCGGCCTACCGGGGCTGGATGGTTGGGAGGTTCTGCGGCGGCTGCGTCCAGCGCAGACCATGCCGGTACTGTTTCTGACAGCCCGTGATCGGGTGGAAGACCGGGTAAAAGGGCTGGAGCTGGGTGCAAACGACTACCTGATCAAGCCGTTCGCCTTCTCTGAGCTGCTTGCACGCGTGCATGTGCAGCTACGGCGAGGCAAGCAGCAGGAGCTTGAAATGTTGTCGTTGGCGGATCTGGAAGTACACCTGCTGCGGCGGCGGGTAGAACGCAGCGGACAGCGCATAGACCTGACCGCCAAGGAGTATGCCCTGCTGCTGCTCTTTCTGCGGCGCAAAGGCGAAGTGCTGTCCCGTACCCTGATTGCCGAGCAAGTCTGGGACATGAACTTCGATAGCGACACCAATGTGGTCGAAGTCGCCATACGGCGGCTGCGTGCCAAGATAGACGAGCCGTTCGATACCCCCTTGCTGCATACCGTCAGGGGCTTTGGCTATGTCATGGAACAGCGGCCATGATGGCCCTGCCAGGGCGAGCCAGCCTGGCCTTGCGGCTGGTGACCCTGTTTTCGGCCGGGTCCGCCATCATCATGGCCCTGGTGGGCTACACCCTTTACCACGCGCTGGGCATGCAGCTGGATGAGCGCGATACCGCCGAGATCAATGGCAAGACCGAAGTCGTACAGCATCAGCTGGCTGCCATCCCCCGCGCTGATGCCCTGGCCGAGCATGTCGGCAAGCTGCGCGAAATTACCGTGGGGCACCCCCATCTCAGCATAGGGCTACGCGCCGGCTCCGTCTGGCTGCTGCCGCCGCAGCCCGTAGTGCGCCGCGCGATACAGGGTGCACCGCTCCCGCCTGAAGGGCGCATCGTCACGCTGGAAGAGAGCGGCACGCGCTGGTGGGTCAGGCGCATCACGCATCATTGGGCTACCCCCCAACCCGCCAGCCTTGACGCCTATGTCGCCGTCGAAGTAACCGAGTCGCAACGGATACTGCACTCGCACAGGTTGGTGGCCTTGCTGGTCGTCTTGCTTGGCACCGTTTGCAGCGGCCTGCTGGCCTATTTTGTGGCCCGCCGTGGTCTGGCGCCGCTAAGCCAACTTGCAGCACAGGCCGAACTGCTAACGGCTGAACAGCTGGGCGCGCCTTTGGATGTCGAACGGGCGCCGGGCGAGGTGCGTGGCGTAGTCGAAAGCCTGAACCGCATGCTGGCACGGCTGCATGAAAGCTTCCGCAGCCTGGAGCAGTTCTCCGCCGACATTGCCCACGAGCTGCGCACCCCGCTGAACAACCTGATGCTGCAGACCCAGGTCACCCTGAGCCGCCCGCGCGACGCAGATAGCTACCACGAAGCGCTGCTCTCCAATCTGGAAGAACTGGAACGGATGCAGCGCATGGTGCTGGACATGCTTTTTCTGGCACGCGCAGACCGTGGCATGCTGACCTTGCAGCGCCAGGCGCTGGATCTACGGGCCGAGGCCGACAGCCTGGCTGAGTTTTTCGAACTGGCCGCCTCCGAGCGCCACCAGACCATCACCGTGACAGGCGCGGCCACGGTATGGGGCGACCGCCTGATGGTGCGCCGCGCCCTGACCAACCTGCTATCCAATGCAGTGCGCTACGCCCCGCTAAAGGCCGCCATCAGCATCACACTGGAGGCGGGCGCCGATACGGCCAGCGTTACGGTGTCCAACCCGGGCCCGCCTATCTCCCCCACTGAACTGCAACACCTGGTTACCCGCTTTGCCAGGGGCGACGACGCCCGCAGCCGCGACACCGATGGCGTGGGCCTGGGGCTGGCTATCGTGGATTCCATCATCCGCCTGCACCAGGGAGAGATGACGATCAGTAGTGCTTCGGGGCAGATTGGGGTTTGCTTGCGTTTTCCTGCGTATATTGCTTGACCAGTTGGCACTGGTATAAGGGTTTAGGCCTTCACAACCACTTTGCCTGGGACAGCTACGGTGGTACCTCAAGCCTACTGCTGCAAAGGCTTGACCTGCACATTGCCGCGCTCAGCAGCAGCCTTGGCCGCAGCTTCATCCGCAGCCGCTTTGGCGGCGGCCTCTTCGGCGGCCTTGTCCTTGCTGGCGGCCTCGACCGCCCAGCTACCGGCTTTTACCACGCCCTTGCCAGTCGCGATGGCCACATCGGCCGTCACTTCTACCGCGGTAGCTGCGAGGCTCACTGCCGTACCGGCCACGCTGATGACAGCGCAACCACCCAAGCTGCCTACAATAGAGAACAGCCCTATCCAACGTGCTAATTGCATACTTGCTTCCCGAGTTGCCTGATTCAATCGACGCACAATACCACTTTGCCACAGTTGCGGTTGTCTTCCAGATAGCGGTGTGCCTGGGCGGTATCGGCCCAGGCAAAGGTCTGGTCCAGCGTCAGCTTGATCTCGCCCGTCGCCAGTGCCGGTAGCACCGTGTCGCGCAACGCGGCGGTCAGGCGGGCTTTTACCTGCAGTGGCTGCGGACGCAGCGTAGAGCCGCGCACCGATAGCCGCTTCACCAGCAGCCGGCCGATATCGAGCTGCGCTCCTGCGCCCCCCATCAAGCCAATGACCACCAATCTGCCATCGGGTTTCAGGCTGGCCAGATTGCCCTCCAGATAGGCCCCGCCTATGCAGTCCAATATCAATTCCACGCCACCTGCGGCTTTGACCTCGGCGGCAAAATCCGCAGTGCGGTAGTTGATGGCTAGGCGAGCGCCCAGGCTGCTGCAGTAAGCCGCTTTCGCTTCACTGCCCACCGTGGCGATGGCGCTGGCGCCCAGCAGCCTGGCCAGCTGTATGGCCGCCGCGCCCACGCCGCTAGCGCCTGCATGCACCAGTGCCGTTTCACCAGCCTGCAGGCCACCGAGTACTACCAGGTTGAGCCAAGCTGTCATCCAGGCTTCCGGCAGGCTGGCGGCGGCTTCTATGCTGAGCCAGGAGGGTCGTAATACGGCGCAGTCGGCATCGAGCACGGCATATTGGGCATAGCCGCCGCCTGCGACCAGGCCGAACACGGCATCGCCTAGGGCAAACCCGGTAACGCCCTCGCCCAGCGCAGCGACTTCGCCTGCAACCTCCAGGCCCAATATGGGCGATGCACCGGGCGGTGCCGGGTAGCGCCCTTCTCGTTGCACGATATCGGCGCGATTGACGCCGGCAGCCTGCACGCGCACCAGTAATTGCCCTGCGGCCGGTATCGGTGTAGCGGTAGTGCCCATATATAGCGTATCGGCTCCACCGGGCGCGGTTTGCAGTAACGCACGCATGGTGGCTGGCGGTGGCGTGCTCATGTCAATGCCACGCTCATGGCGGCGTCCTTTACCTTGCCAGCCTCATGCGGCAGGGCCAGGTAGTCGGTGGATTGCATCTCGGTCAGGCGGCTGGCGGTGCGGAAGAACTCATGAGCAAAGCTGCCTTCGGTGTAGATAGCCTCGGCTTCGGTCTGGGCCGAGATGATCAGTTTGACCCGGTAGTCGTAGAAAACATCCACCAGCCAGGTCAGCCGCCGTGCGGCCGATGCCTCCTTGGCGGTCAGTACTGGCACATCAGACAGGATCACGGTGTGGTACTGCCGCGCCAGCCATAGATAATCGGTTTGCGAGCGCGGGCCGTCGCACAGTTCCTTGAAGCTGAACCACACCACCCCAGGTGCGTGGCGCAGGGCGGTGACCTTGCGCTCCTCTATCACCATCTCGCAAGGCAGGTCGGATGCTGTTGCCAGCTTGCTGAAGATGCTGGCCAATTCCCGGTCGGTATCGGGCGTGATGGGGTTGAGATAGGTGCGTGCCTGGGTCAGGGTGCGCATGCGGTAGTCGTTGCCACCATCGACATTGACGACCTCCACATGCTGCTTGAGCAAGGCGATGGAGGGCAGGAAGTTATGGCGCTGCAGACCATTGGGGTAGAGGTCGTCCGGTGCATAGTTGCTGGTGGCCACCAGCACCGTGCCCAGGTCGAACAAGTGGGTGAACAAGCGCCCCAGTATCATGGCATCGGCGATATCCGAGACATGGAATTCATCGAAGCACAGTACCCGCGTATGCCTGGCGATGTTGGCAGCAACGGTAGCCAGCGGGTCGGTTTCGTTCTTCAGCGCGCGCAGGCCGTCGTGCACCTCTTGCATGAAGTGATGGAAATGCAGCCTGCGCTTGCGCTTATAGGGCAGGCAGGCAAAGAAGCCATCCATGAGAAAGCTCTTGCCGCGCCCTACTCCGCCCCAGAAATACAAGCCTTTGGGTACATCGGGCGAGGGCAGCAGGCTGCGGCCGAACAGCCGGTCGCGCTTGCGCTTGAATTCCAGCAGGTCGTCGTACAACCGCTGCAGGTGGCGTATGGCGTTTTCCTGCGATGCATCGCGCAGGAAACCTTCTTGCCGGGCGGCGGCCTCATACCACTGTAATGGTGGTGTGCCAGGCTGGATATGGGCGGTGAATACGTGTTGCGACATGGCAGACTTTGGTTGGCGCGATAAAACCGATTATAACTGTGACGCAAGCACGCACGCGCCCCGAAGCCTGGGTTCGTACAAGTGCGGGCAAGGCAAGCAGGAAGTGCTTGGGCCTGCCATAGCTGCTAGGGCTCGCCACAATTCGCTTGAACTGGCCTGCATGACTGGGAAAATGAGGTTTCGGGAGGTAGCTGCAAGACCTGACGTAACGACTCGTATATATTGGGGACTGGCCGCAGCCGGGTGGCAGCGATGCACACCCTCAAACCTAATAACGCGGCCATTCCAAGCACGCAAACTCAGGAGAAAGCCAACATGGCCAGAATCGCACTCGTCACCGGCGGCATGGGCGGTATCGGAACCGCCATCTGTCAGAAACTCGCCGACGCGGGGCACACCGTAGTCACTACTTACAGCCGGCCAGGCAAGGAAGTCCAATGGCTAGCCGACCAGAAGGAAAAAGGCTACACCTTCCACGCCTATCAATGTGACGTGGCCGACTATGAATCCTGCCAGGCACTTGCCGCCCGCATCAGCGCGGAAGTCGGCCCGGTGGATGTGCTGGTCAACAATGCAGGCATCACCAAGGACACCACCTTCCGCAAGATGAGCAAGGTGGACTGGGATGTGGTCATGCGTACCGACCTGGATTCCATCTTCAACGTCACCAAGCCCTTCATCGACGGCATGACCGACCGCAGCTTCGGCCGCGTCATCAATATCTCCAGCATCAACGGCCAAAAGGGCCAGTTCGGCCAGACCAACTACTCGGCGGCCAAGGCCGGCATGCACGGCTTTACCAAGGCCCTCGCACAGGAAGTCGCCAAGAAGGGCGTCACGGTCAACACCGTCAGCCCAGGCTATATCGCCACCGAGATGGTCATGGCAGTCAAGGAAGAAATCCGTCACGCCATCATCTCCGGCATCCCGGTCAACCGCCTGGGCCTGCCGGAAGAAGTCGCCGACCTGGTGGTTTATCTGGCCGGCGACAAATCCGGCTTCATCACCGGCTCCAATATCGCCATCAACGGCGGCCAGCATATGTTCTAAGCGCCGCGCCGGCCGCGACAGGTACGCAGGCTTTGCCAGACCGTTCCAATGCCTGTCAAATACGGTGAAGTAACAAGGGGTGCATGGCACCCCTTTTCATTTTCATGGCCGCAGATACACGCCGCAGCGCAGTGGCATCGCAACGATTATCCTTATAAATCAGTTACATAATTATTTCCAAATTGCCCCACCCCGCATCAGGCGGTATCCTTTCGCTTTGAACCGAACTTGAATGAACAGCGCCCTGCCATGACCATCGTCATCAAGACTCAGGAAGACATCGAGAAAATGCGTATTGCCGGCCGGCTGGCCAGCGAAGTGCTCGATTACATCACCCCCTTCGTCAAGCCGGGCGTAACGACGCTGGAACTGAACCGCCTGTGCCATGAATACATGGTCAATGTGCAAGGCACCATCCCGGCACCGCTCAACTATTGCCCGCCGGGCTATACCCCCTACCCGGCTGCTATCTGCACCTCGGTCAACCAGGTGATCTGCCATGGCATACCCAACGACAAGCCACTCAAGAACGGCGATGTGGTCAATCTGGATATCACCGTCATCAAGGATGGCTACCACGGCGACAACAGCCGCATGTTTGAGGTTGGCACCGTTGCCTCGCATACCCGCCGCCTGAGCCAGGTAACCTACGAATGCATGTGGTTGGGCATAGAGCTGGTCAAGCCGGGCGCCCGCCTTGGCGATATCGGTGCTGCCATCCAGCGGCATGCCGAGAAGAATGGTTACTCGGTGGTACGCGAATTCTGTGGTCACGGCATAGGCAAGAAGTTCCATGAAGAGCCGCAGGTGCTGCACTACGGCAAGCCGGGCACTGGCGTGGAACTGAAGGCCGGCATGATCTTCACCATCGAGCCCATGATCAACGCGGGCAAGAAGGACATACGATCCATGCCCGATGGTTGGACCATCGTCACCAAGGATCGCTCCATTTCTGCCCAGTGGGAGCACACCATACTAGTGACCGAGACGGGCTACGAAGTGCTGACCCAGTCAGCCGGCTCACCAGCCAAGCCGGTGCTGCTCTCCGCTCCAGTCACCGCCTGAGGGCTAGGCATGCTCCACAGAGACGCCGCTTTGCGGCGTCTCTTGCATTTCTGGCGCCTGCCGGAGCAAGTACAGGGTAAACAGGCAGCTCCGGAATATAAAATCGGCTGCCGCCGGCACCGTCTATGCTGCTTTCAAAGCTAAAAAGACTGCCCTGGAGGATTAGCCATGCTAGTACCCATCGACCTGGCGGATGCGTTGCTCACCGCCGAGCTATTGCAGCTGCAGCGCCTGGCCTACCGCCAGGAAGCCGAACTGATCGGCTACCCCGACCTGCCACCGCTCAAGGAAAGCCTACCTGAGTTGATGGACAGTGGCGAAACCATGCTGGGTTGGCGTGTAGATGGTGAGTTGCAGGGCGCCGTCGGTTTTATCGAGGACGGTGATGGCATTCTGATCTGCCGCCTGGTGGTATCACCTAAGGTGCAGCGTCGAGGGGTAGCGATGCAACTGGTCAATGCTGTGCTCGATTGGGTAGGTGCGCAGCCGCTGCGTGTCTCCACTGCGGCCGCCAATACCCCTGCCCTAGCCTTGTATGCCAAGCTGGGCTTCAAACCAGTGCGCACGTCCCAAACACCGGATGGCCTGGCGCTGGTCAGCCTCTTGCACACAGGCTGAGCGGCCCTGGCCTACAGCGCCCCAGCTAATGGGAAGTGTGGCGTGGCTCTTGTTCAGGGAGAGTCGTAGTGCGAGTAAAGGCTAAGGGTTGGCACTCAGCTTGCGCGGGTGCCAGCGCCACACTTATCTGCGCTTTAACGCAGACAGGCTCATGACAAACCCCGAAATGGTTCCCTATCCGCACCAAAGCAGCGAAGATGGCGACAAGCTTCCCGATATCGCTGCCATGAACGCTCCGCTCTCCATTCCCGATCTCAAACGCAAGCTGCACGGTGCCCGTACCGCCTTGTATGCCGACTACTGCGACCCAGAGCTGGCCGGTAGTCTGCTGGAGGCCGATGCACGTTTGGTGGATCAGTTCCTGATCGAACGCTGGCGCGAGCAGCAGATGGACCCGCAGGCCGCCTTGATTGCCGTGGGTGGCTACGGTCGTGGGCAACTCTTCCCCGGCTCGGATATCGACCTGCTGTTCCTGCTGCCAGAAGGTGCCAGCCAGCCTTTGCTGGACAAAGTGGAAAGCCTGATCGGCCTGCTGTGGGATCTGGGCCTGGAGGTTGGCCACAGCGTGCGCACCCTCAGTGAGTGCATGGAAGAGGCCGGACGAGACATTACCGTGCAGACCACGCTGCTGGAGACCCGGCTGCTGTCAGGCTCCGGTGCGGCCTACAGCGAGCTGATGGAACGGGTATTAAAGCAGCTCGACCCCAGGGCCTTCTTTGAGGCCAAGTTGCTGGAACAGCAGCAACGACATGAGCGCCACCAGGGCTCGGTCAACAAATTGGAACCCAATGTAAAAGAGGCACCAGGCGGCCTGCGCGATTTGCACCTGCTGCTGTGGCTTGCGCGCGCCTGCGGTATTGCCAGTGACTGGAGCGGCCTGCACAAGGCTGGCATGCTGACTGGGCAGGAAATGCGCAAGCTGAAGCGCGCAGAGAAAATGCTCTGGTCGTTCCGTATTGCCCTGCACCTGGCTGCAGGCCGGCGCGAAGACCGTATCCTGTTCGATTTCCAGAACGCCCTGGCCAAGCGCTTCGGC
The DNA here is from genome assembly GCF_030160395.1 of Chitinimonas prasina. Classification (GTDB taxonomy): domain Bacteria; phylum Pseudomonadota; class Gammaproteobacteria; order Burkholderiales; family Chitinimonadaceae; genus Chitinimonas; species Chitinimonas prasina. The sequence continues at coordinate 229,817 of NZ_BSOG01000002.1, read as the reverse complement.
TATGCCGACACCAGCGCAGCCCGTGCCAGCGAGCAACTGATGGCGGTCTATTATCTGTCTGCCCGTATTGTCGCCCAGCTGCAGCCGCTGATCCTGCAGGCCCTGCGCCGCACGCTCTATGGCCGCGCCCAGTTGGAGATACAGCCCATCAACGAGCGCTTCGTTGCTCGTGGCCACCTGCTGGAGATCGCCAATCCCGAGGTTTACGAGCAGACCCCATCGGCCATACTGGAAACCTTTCTGGTCCTGCAGCAGCACCCAGAGCTCACCGCCATCGGCGCCGACACCCTACGTGCGCTATGGCACGCCCGTCCCCGTATCAACGCCGCCTTCCGCCGTGACCCGGCCAACAAGGCGCTGTTCATGGAGATCATGCGGCAGCCCTGGGGCACCACCCGGGTCATGCGCCGTATGAACCAGTACGGCGTACTAGGCCGCTATATCCCCGCTTTCGGCAAGATAGTCGGCCGCATGCAGCACGACTTGTTCCACGTCTATACCGTGGATGAACATATCCTCATGGTGCTGCGCAACCTGCGCCGCTTTGCCACGCCCGCTTTCAACCATGAATACCCCGCCTGCTCTCAGTTGATCGAGGCCTTCGAGCGGCCGGAAGTGCTCTACCTGGCAGCTTTGTTCCACGACATAGGCAAGGGACGCGGCGGAGATCATTCGCAGCTGGGTAAGGTCGATGCCCGCGAGTTCTGCGTCAGCCACGGCCTGAGTAAGGAAGACACCGATATGGTGGCCTGGCTGGTGGAACACCACCTGACCATGTCCAGTGTGGCGCAGAAGCAAGATGTGTATGACCCCGACACGGTAGCCGCCTTTGCCCAGATCGTCCGCGATGAGCGCCACCTCAATGCGCTCTACCTGCTGACCGTGGCCGATATCCGTGGCACCAGCCCCAAGGTGTGGAACGCCTGGAAAGCCAAGCTGTTGGAGGACCTGTTCCGCGCTACCCGCCGCTACCTGACCGGCGAAACCCTCAACGCCAACGACGCTCTGTACGAACGCCGTAGCGAAGCCGAAAGCCTGATGCGTCGCCATGGCCTGCGCGATGATGCCCATCTGCCGTTCTGGAAAACACTGGACCCGGTTTACTTCCTGCGCCACGACGCCCCCGAAATCGCATGGCATGGCCGGGTCTTGTGGGGCCGGTTCGATCACGACGAGATCACCATACGGGCCCGCCCTGCCGAGGCCGATGGTGGCCTGCAGGTGCTGGTTTACTGCCCCGACCGGCCCGACCTGTTCGCCCGCATCTGCGCCTTCTTCGAGCGCGCTGGCTACAGCATCTTCGACGCAAAGATCTACACCACACTCAAGGGCTATGCGCTCGACAGCTTCTATGTCCATGTCGCCGATGGCCGCGATATCGATTACCGCGACCTGGTAGGCTACATTGAATACGAGCTGACTCAGCTCATTATCCGCGACGATCCGCTGCCGCCCCCCCTCAGCGGCCGCGTCAGCCGCGTGCTCAAGCACTTCCCGCTACCACCGCAAGTGTTGATACGGCAAGACGACAAGCAGAAGCTGCACATTCTCTCGTTGATCGCCGGCGACCGCCCAGGCCTGCTCTCCCGCATCGCCCGGGTACTCTCCGCGCACGGCATCGCCATCCACTCCGCCAAGATCATGACGCTGGGCGAGCGCGCCGAGGATACCTTCACCATCTCGGGCAACGCCCTGGCCGACCCCAAGAGCCTGGTGAGGCTGGAGGCAGACTTGATGGAAACTTTGCGGGTTTGAGTGATCGGCGCTGCCGCTTGCCGCGATATGGCAAGCGGTATGGGTGCCATGCCTGCATGCAGTTTCAGCCTTGAATAATCAGGCTTTTGCCGGGCTGTTGCACATCCAGCTTAAAGCTCAGTATTTGTCGTACTCAGAATCGATACGCCGGTTAAAGCCATCCCGTGCCATGTCGTCATAGGCAATCTGCAAGCGGCTGATCAGCCCGTCCGGCACAGCGGGATTACAGGCCAGATATAGCCCCAGGCTGTGAAAGGTGTATACCGGCCTGATTTCGGTTTCCAGACCCTGGTTTTGCAACAGGATGCGGCCCACGTCCGCATCATTGGCCCACAGGTCTATGCGTCCTGCCATCAGCTTGCGCGGGTTCATTTCGTCCTGCGGGGCGGTATCCACCCGGAAGCCGCGTTCCTTCAGCCAGGCATCGCGCACATCGGCGTTATAGGTTCCCACCACATATCGGCGTACATCGGCCAGGCTCTTGATACCGTAATCCCGGCCGGCCTGGCCAAACAGCACCCAGTCGCTCTTGGTGAGCGGGCCTACCCATTTGAACTGGCCTTCGCGCTGCACATTGCGGGTAGTGCTGAACACGCATGCCAGCGCCCCTGGCCGCAGGGCCAACTCGTAGGCCCTGGCCCAAGGCAGTAGTTGCATATCGTATTGGGTGCCGGTACGCCGCATGATCTCGCGCACCTTGTCGACCGAGCGCCCTGCCAACACCCCTTCACGCATCATCTGCGCAGGGGGTGAATCCTCGGTGGTCAGCAGCAGGCCGCTTGCCTGTGTATAGGCAGGCCAGAGGCAAAACAACGCAAGGTATCGAATGCCAGGCACGATGCGCTCCCGTCGGACTACCAGTGTAGTTGGCCCAAGGTGAACGCAATAGGAAAATGCCGGGGTGCATCAGCCATATATTCAATGGCTTACTGGCGAAAACCCGTCATCTAAGGCGTGGCCATCTCCAGCGCCTGCTGGATATCCACCGCCACCACCCGGCTCACCCCCTGCTCCTGCATGGTGATGCCCACCAGTTGATCTGCCATTTCCATGGTGATCTTGTTGTGGCTGATATAGAGGAACTGGGTTTTCTCGGCCATGCGCTTCACCATCTGGCAGAAACGGCCTGTGTTGGCATCGTCCAATGGGGCATCCACCTCGTCCAGCAGGCAGAAGGGGGCAGGATTGAGGCGGAACAGCGAAAACACCAGCGAAAGAGCCGTCAGTGCCTTTTCGCCGCCCGATAGCAGGTGGATGGTAGCGTTCTTCTTGCCGGGCGGTTGCGCCATGATCTGGATGCCCGCATCCAGTATCTCGTCGCCCGTCAATATCAACTCGGCATGACCACCACCGAACAGCAGGGGGAAGAGCTCCTGCAGGTTGCTGTTCACCGTGTCATAGGTGGTTTGCAGCATGGTCCGGGTTTCGCGGTCTATCTTGCGTATGGCCGATTCCAGCGTCTCCATGGCTTCTATCAGGTCGGCCGCCTGGCTATCCAGATAGGTCTTGCGTTCGCGTGCAGCGTTCAGCTCGTCCAGTGCCGCCAGGTTGACGTTACCCAGGGCGCTGATCGCCTGGGTAAGCTTGCCGATTTCACTGACCAGCGAATTGATCTTGAGCCCATCGCCAATCAGGGGCAGCAAGGCCGCCACATCCGCGCCCGCCTCGTCCAGTTCCTGGGTGAAGCGCTCCAGTGCCAGCCGCGCCTCCTGCTCCTTCAGCCGCAGCTCGCCCACCTTGTCGCGCAACGGGTCAAAGCCTTGCTCTACCTGGTGCTTTTCCAGCTCTTTTTCCTTGAGCGCATTGGTAGCGGCATTGGCAGCATCGCGCAGGCCTGCCAACGTCCGCTCCTTGTCGGCCCGCTGGTTGACCGCGTCCTGAAAGCCGATATCGAACTCGCCTTCGTCTATGCCTTCCAGATCAAAGCTGGCTTCCTCCAGCCTGAGTCTGGCTTCCTCCATCTGCTGCGCCAGGTCGCCGTGGCGGCGCTCCAGCTCGCCCAGCCGGGCTTCTGACGATTGCCGTGCAAAGCCGGTTTCCTGTGCCTGGCGCTCGGCTTGGCGCAGGCGGCCACGTTGTATATCGAGTGCGGTTTCGGATTCCACCCTGGCCAGCTTGGCGCGCTCCACCGACCGCTCATGCTCGGGCAACTCGCTGGCGGCCGTTTCCGCTTCCAGCTTGACCTCCTCACGCTCCAAGGCCAGTTCCGCTGCTTCCTCGCCTATCTCGGCGATTTCCGCCTGCAAGGCTGCACGGCGGCTCTGCGCTTGCTCGGCCGCCTGGCTAAGCCGTGCAACCTCGACCTGCCGCTCGCCCCGCTGCTGACGTAGCGCGTCAAGCTTGGTCCGGGCGTGCTTGAGCTCGCCGTGCAACTCGCCCAACTTTTGCTCGGCGGCATGCAGGGCCGCCGTCTCAGCCTCAAGAGCCGGGCCTGCCAGGGTCAGCTTGCCAGCCAGTTCAGCCAATTCCCGCTCGCGTTGCAGCATGCCAGCCAGGGCGTTGTCCGGTGCGTAGAAATGAATGGCGTGGCGGCTGGCAGCATGGCCGGATGGCGCGATCAGCAGGCCACCTGGCGGCAGTTGCGCCTGCATGGTTGCCAGGTCGGCATCACTGGCCACGCACCATACCTGTGCCAACCAATCGGTCAGCGCTGGCTGCAACCCAGCCAGATCGGTGCTGACGTGATTCAGCAAGGGGTTGGCGCCTGCCAGTGCGCCTGGCGCAGCAGGCATCGTGCCGGCAGGCTCCACCCAGCTCAGCCTCGCCGGTGCACGGTCCGCCATGCTGGCCCCGGCCTTGACCACCGCATTCATACGCTCGCGCAGGGCTGCCTCTACGGCCAGCTCCCAGCCTGGGCTGATCTTGAGATGGCGGAACACCCTGGGGGCATCGGCCAGCCCCAGCCGTGTCAGCCAGCCATCCAGCGCCTTGTCCGCACCCGCCTGCGCCTGCAGCTTGGCCAGGGCATCATGGCGGGCACTAAGTTCCGCCCGCTCGGTGCGCAGTCGCTCCACTTCCCTGCGGTGGCTGCCACGGGCCTCCTCGGCGCCGTGCAGCGTCGTATCAAGCTCAAGCAGACGTGCCTGTGCATCCTCAAGACTCAGTCCCAGCTCTTCCAGCACCATGCGTTTTTCGGCCAGCAGCTCGGTATCGGGCTCGGGCAGGTTGCGCAGTTCGCCTTCCTGCTTGTCTCGCCTTTGCTGCAGCTGTGCCAGGCTACGGTCCAGGTGTTGTAGCTGCTGCTCAGCCAATTGCTTGGTTTGGCGTGCATGTGAATAGGCGAGCTGCGCCTCGGCCAGTTCGGCTTCATGGTTCCTGTATGCTTCCTCCAGCCTGGGCAGTGCCTCTTGCTCGGCCAGCAGGTTGAGCTGCACGTCTTCCTGCGCCATAACTGCTTCGTCGCGCTTGAACCGCCACTCCTCACGCTCAGCCTCCAGCCCCTGCGCTTGCCGGCCCAACTCATCCAGCCGTTGTTTGGCTTGGTTCTGTTGCTGGGTCAGGCGCTGCCGGGTTTCGCGCAGATGCAGCAGCTTTTGCTCCATGCGCGCCACCGTGGCGCTGGCGTCTGCCAGTATGGTTTGCGCCTCGCTGACTCGGTCATTGGCATCATAGTGCGCTTCGCGAAGCAGCTCGATAGCTGCTTCTGTATCGCGTAGCCTGCCGGTCTGCGATTCCAACGCTGTCTGTGCGGCCGCAATTTCGCTGCGGCAACGTGCCTCGTCGCGCTCAGCATCGAGCTTGCGCTGCAAGGCCAGCAGGTTCTGGCGCTCGGTCAGCCGGTGACGATAATCGTTATATTGGGCAGCCACGCCAGCCTGGGTTTCCAGTTTCTCCAGCTGGCCAGCCAGTTCCTGCCTTATGTCGTCCACCCGCGAGAGGTTTTCACGCGTATCGGCAATGCGGCTTTCCGTCTCCTTACGCCGCTCCTTATACTTGGATACCCCGGCGGCTTCCTCCAGAAACGCACGCAACTCCTCGGGCCTGGCTTCGATGATGCGCGAGATCATGCCCTGCTCGATCACCGCATAGCCACGCGTACCTACGCCCGTACCCAGAAACAGGTCGGCAATGTCCTTGCGCCGGCACTGGATATTATTGATGTGGTAGGACGATTCGCCCTGCCGTGTCAGCACCCGCTTGATGCTAATCTCGGCGTACTGCGACCAGGCCCCCGCCGCCCTGCCCTCGCTGTTGTCGAACACCAGCTCGACCGAGGCGCGGCTGACCGGCTTGCGGCTGGTCGATCCGTTGAAAATCACATCCTGCATGGATTCGCCACGCAGTTGCTTGGCCGAGGACTCGCCCAGCACCCAGCGCACGGCGTCGATCACATTGGACTTGCCGCAACCATTGGGGCCAACCACGGCTACGAGCTGGCCCGGCACCGGTATCGCGGTGGGGTCGACAAAGCTCTTGAAACCGGCAAGTTTGACGTGGGTAAGGCGCACAGGCTGTGGGTAGGGGATGGGGTCGGCGGATTGTAAACGATGCGCAGGCCTACCGAGCCATCCGTGCATGATTTCAGTGGGAGAGACAGCGCAGACCACAGGCTCTAACATGGTGAGCAAGGAGCCCACTATGACCTTCATCGCCCGTCTTGCCACCTTGCTGTTGCTCGCCTTGTTGATCAGCTGTGGCAAACAAGCCGAACTTCCCCGCCTACCCAGCACCGCCACGGTACTGGCCTTCGGCGACAGCCTCACCTTTGGCACCGGCGCCACACCTGAAACCAGCTACCCTGCCGTGCTGGCAGGGCTGATAGGCCGCAAGGTGGAAAACGCCGGCATACCGGGCAACACCACGGCCGATGGCGTGGCCCGCTTTGCCACTGTGCTGGACGAAACCCAGCCTGGCCTGGTGATACTGTGCCTGGGCGGCAATGATTTCCTGAGGCGGCTGGACGAAGCCGAGACGGTAGGCAACCTGCGCAAGATGCTGGATGAAGCCCGTAGCCGCAAACTGCCCGTGGTACTGATCGCCACACCCAAGCCCGGCTTCGGGGTGGATGTGCCGGATTTCTATGCCGAATTGGCCAAGGAATACAGCGTGCCACTCGAGGCCGAGGCACTGGAAGATATCCTGACTCAGGGTGCCCTCAAGAGCGACGCGATACACCCAAATGCCGAGGGCTATCAGCAGATGGCCGAGGCCGTGGCAGCCCTGCTGAAGGATACTGGCGCCATCTGAACCCCCCATCACTTTACACGACGAGCAGGCCATTGAAAGAAATCGGTCAGCGCAATCGACAAGCGTACGACTCGGTAAATTGGCTACAAGCTGAGCCCAATAGATGCGTACGCGGGTTGTGGAAGGCTCTGACTGAGCCCAAACAGTGAGTGCAGTGCGCAAGACCAAGTCGATCAGCCGAGAGAAGGTGTTCGCCCAAATGCTGCTGGGTTTCTCGGTCTTTAACATGATCCGGATTGGCAGCTTGTCGGGCTGGTAGCACGGAGCGCTCACGTAATTGAATCGCACCTGCGGTGCGCCCAAAGGCGGTGGCCGGGAGGCGAGAAGCTGCTGAAATAAAACAGCCCAGCCTATTTCAGCCTTAACAGTCCGTTGAAAAACAATTTCGGCTGTCGTCGGCGGCTCGAGAAATGCGAAAAATTATGCTGTTTGCCTATAAATCGAGCAGGATCTGCCTAAGATTTGAGCAAATCAGGATATTGAAGGGGCGCTTTAAGTCAACTTCTCCCGCTCAAAATCGTTTCCCAGTGGCCTGCTAGGCCCCACAAACGCTAAGCGGCAGCCCCACTGAACAGACGCCGCACACGTTCCTGGCGTTGCTTGCCGTGATGTGCTAGTGTCGTGCGCAGAAGAATATTTCCGATAGTACAGAAGGGGTAAATATGACGCAAATGTAAGCGCTGTCAAAACTGCTGCTTGATGATTTTATCAATTAGCAATTCTCCGGTAAAAATTTACGCCATGGCATCGGCGGACGACAGAAATTGTCCTGACAAATCACAAATGGCACATTATGGAAACAGCACAGCGCAGCACAGAACAGCGCAATACTTGCGTGCGATTTTGTCCGAACTGCGGGCAAGATAACACCCGGCTGGCCCCTTCTGAATTCGGGAGCAATGAATGGCCGATAAAACAGTGCAGTGCTTGTGATTTCGTCTATCTAGAAACTGTTCCTGTTTATGAGCGCCTGAGTGAAGAGTTTGCTTGGGAAAAGACGTCTGCAGCCGAAACCGAACGACGGATTACCGAAGAGCCGATCAAGCAATCAGTAAGTAAGGTACTTAAAACAATTCGTCGGAGATGGCTCAAAAGAGACAAACTCGGCACACTCATTCGCCAGTACTTTCTAGCAGGCAAAGTGTTGGATATTGGCTGCGCGGGAGGTGGAATTATGATGAGTCTTGATTCGATTTATATCCCTCACGGCATCGAAATCTCAAAGGCTCTTGCCGCCCAAGCGAATGGTGTGGCTGCAGCACGCGGCGGTTATGTAGTGCATAACAACGCACTTTCGGGGTTGGCCGAATTTCAGGAGATGAACTTCACCGGTATTGTAATGAGTGCATTTCTTGAACATGAATGCGAGCCCAGGGGATTGTTGTCTGAAGCCTTTCGCAGCCTCAAGGCGGGTGGTCATTGCATCATAAAAGTTCCAAATTTCGCTTCGTTAAATAGAATAGCGCGAGGCAAGAAGTGGTGCGGTTTTAGATTGCCTGACCATGTCAATTACTTCACCCCCGCGAATTTGACCGCGATGTGCGTGGGAATCGGTTTTCGTGTCGAGAAATTCAGCGTTTCGGATCGTCTGCCGACCAGCGATAACATGTGGATTGTTATTCAAAAACCGCTGTAAACATTTCTATGCTGACCAGGCTTTGCAAAGACCTTCAAGAGCGGTGAATCGTTTTTTCCGTGCATACAGGTTGGTCAGTGGATTTACTCTTGCCCGTGCGCTGTCAGGCTGTTGAAAAACGCTGCGCCTTGCCACTCTGGCGGCTGTTCTTCGAGCGGGCGAAGGGCCTAACCCGATGGAGTGGCCTGACTACCGACGCGCATTTCAGCGCCGATGCCACGCAGATCGGCGCTTGGGCTTCGCATAAATCCTTCGTGCGCAAGGATAAAGTCAAGCCATCGAGCGACGCCCCCCTTAGTCCTCCGGGCGACTTCATTGGCCAGAAGCGCAAGAACAAAACACGCGATTCGACCACCGACCCTGATGCTCGCCTGGCCGGCAAGGGCGAAGGCGACGACAGCCGCCTATGCTGAACCAAACACATCCAACTGGCCGAGCAGGCGCCAGGGCACCCCTGGCGCTAGACGTCAACACATGCAAAAGCCAGCAGACTCTCCCAGTCCCTCCGCCCCTACGGCTGAGATGTAGCCCCGCCGGTGTTCGGCGTCGAGCCTGATAGCCGCTCAGTGCGCCAGGAAGGCTACGACCTGATCGACCACGGCTTGGTCACGCAGTATGCGCCTGTGTCCCAGTCCGTTGGTCAGTGTGAAGCGCGCGCCCGGCCAGGCCGATGCCAGCGCACTACCGGTACTGCTGGGAACTTCCCGGTCGCCCTGGTCATGCACTACCAAGGCGGGTTGCACCAGTGTGGTTGCTAGCGATACGGCGTTCAGGTCCTGCCAGCGCATGCCCAGGCGGGTTTCCATGCGATGCTGCAAGCCAGCCAGTATGTCGTTATCCAGCTTGAGCAGCCTACCTACATGGCGTGCATAAGCAGCTACGTCGGCACTGGGCGACACCAGGGCCACGCGGCCTACCGGCAGGTGCTGGCTGGACAAGGCAAAAACCGATGCCGCCCCACCCAGAGAGTGCGCGATCAAGCCGTCCACACCACCCTCATTGCGCACCAACCGCTCCAGTGCATGGGCAAAGTGCAGCACCGATGCCTGCTTGCCTGGGCTGGCGCCGTGGCCTGGCGCGTCGATCGCCACTACTTGGTAGCCCGCAGCCGTCAGTGGCGCAATGAACGCATGCAACTGCGTAGCACGCCCACCCCAGCCATGCATCAGGGCAATCTTGCCCTTGCGGGCCTCACCCCAGCGGTAGGTGCGCATAGGCTTGCCATCCCATTCGGCCACCGGCAAACCCACCGTATGCAGCTCGCCTTGCTCTGCCAATGCCAGCCAGCCTTGTTCGGCAGCGGGCCAGGCATGGCGGGGTGGGCTCAGGAACAAGCGCTCGGCCCAGGCCATGGCCAGTCTGGGTGCCAGCCGCGACAGGGTATTCAACCCGGTACGCAGCGACCCCAATGCAATTAAGTTACGAACGTTCGTGCTATTAATAGACAAGCTGGCAGTGTGCATGATGGGCTCCGTACTCAGGGTGGTAGTTCAGTCCTTGCGCAAGGGAGCGGCATTGATCAGCCGCTCCAACCCAGCCTGGGCCAGCGCAAAGTATCGTTCGTCCTGCAGCAACCGGACGTGATGGTGGGTAGAAAGAATCAGGCCGAACAACTCAAACGCAAATTGTTCGGTATCGGTGTTCTCTGGCAACTCGCCTGCCTCCACCGCAAAACCGACAGTGCGCGACAAACCAGCCAGCCAGACTTCCTGCTGCCGGGCAAGGTAGTCACGGACGGGGCCAGGCCTGTCGTCGAACTCACTGGCAGCCGCCAGCATCAGGCAACCGCCTGGCTGGCGGTTCGATGCCGCCCAGCCCAACCAGCGCTTGTACAGCTCGCGTAACCTGGCCAAGCCTCTTGGCGCCAGAAAAGCCTGGCGCGAGACATTCTCGTCAAAGCGCGCCTGGGCTGCGCGCAGCACAGCCAGTTGCAACTCCTCCTTGGCACCAAAGTGGGCAAACAGCCCACTCTTGGACATCCCCACCCGCTCTGCCAGCTCGCCTATGGTCAAGGCGCCCAGTCCCACCTCGCGTGCCAGCGCGATGCCAGTATCGAGTATGGCTTCTCGGGTGGTGTGGCCCTTGTTAGCTGTGCGAGACATGGTGGTGAGTTGACTTGTCTGTGAGGTACGCTTCAATTTATAGCACGACCGTTCGTTTTATTGCAAGTACTTGTTGCGAAGCATGTATTTTTCCTGGTTTGTGCCGATATGCATGTCGAACCCCGAATATAAAGAGCTCAGCTATACACACATGAGGTTCGATAGCCTATACAGGAAAGACAGGCTTGGTGGCGCGTAGCCACAGTCGCATAAACTGCTAGTCGCTCGGACTCAACGGGAGTATCTGCATGCAGGCATTGTTGCCCAAGCTTGTGCGAACCCGGCCTAACCGGCTGTGTCTGGCACTGCTATTGGCCTTGCCTGCTCAGGCAGCCAGCCTGGGGGAATTGCAGCTCGGTTCGCAACTGGGACAATTGCTTGATGCCCGTATTCGGGTGCAGGCCCTGTCCGAAGAACATGTGGGCCTCGATTGCATCGAAGCCGCCCTGCGCGAAGGAGGCGAAACTGGCCCCGCACATCGCACCCTGCTGGATTTTGTCCCGGACAGGCAAGGCGGCGGTTGGATAGTCATCAGCAGCACAGGCGCACTCAATGAGCCGTTGGTGTGGCTAAGCCTGCGCTTGCGCTGCAGTACCGGCCCCCAGATAAAGCGTGATTACACCTTGCTGCTGGACCCGCCCCCTCGCGAAACCAGCACAACCAGCCTACCCCAGCCCACACCGTCTTCCATCCAGCCCACCTCGCCCCCCGCCATCCTGCCTTTGGCAGGACGGGCCAGATTTACGACAGCCACCGCAGCGGCGCCGGCCAACAGCCTCTATGGCATGGCGCGCCAGCGCTACCCCAGGCAACCCGATGCCAGGCGCTATTTCATTGCCACTGCCCGTGCCCTGAACCCCGATCTGCCAGTCAATGGTGAGGCAGCCCTCCCCCCGGATTTCGACTTCAAGCCACCGCCCCCACTGCAACCGCAGGCCAACCCCTTGGCGGAAGCGCAAGGCGCTTGGACCGTGCAACCGGGTGAGTCCTTCTTCAATATCGTCCGGCGCCTCTACCCCGACCAACCGGCCGAGAAGAAAGCCTTGGTCGCCGCCATGCGCAAGCTCAATCCCCAGCTACCGCGCGATGGCGAAAAGCCTTTGCCGGCGGGGATGCAGCTCAAGCTGCCGGAAGCACTTGACGCCCTCCCGGCTAATGCCCAACTGGCCGTGCCCGCCCCATCTTCGACGCCAGCGGCTACGGCCAGCCCCATCAGCAACGACCGATTCGTGATATCTGGCACACCCGCTCGCCCCGTTCCTGGCCAAACCCCGGAACAAACCGCCATGCTGGCCCGCGAGAACGAGTTATTGGAGCAATCGGCCGAGCAGGTAGCCCGGTTGCGTGAAGCCCAGGACCGCATAGACAAGCTCGATAAGCGGCTAGCTTGGCTGGTAGATGAACTGGATGAACGTGACCGAGCCCATGCCGCCGCATTGGCTGAGCAGCGCAAGGGCGAGTGGCGTCAATTGGCGGGTGCAGGCCTTCTGGGGGTGTCGCTATCAGGCTTACTGGCCTTGGGCCTGATGTGGATGTCACGCCGCAAGCCCAGCAGCAGCGGTGAAGCCGAACGATTGGCCGCTGCCATCAACGGTACGGAACCACCCTCCCGCAACGCTGGCAGACACATGTCTGCGGGCGAACACAATCAGGCCGCTGGCGAACGCAATTTTGACTTTGGCGATGGTCTTGACGACGAAACGGCACGCCCAGGCATGCAGACTGCGCGACGTAGATCGGAGTACGCGCATTCGCCGGGCAGTGACTCAAGCCACGACGTGGACGTCTTCGTCTTGAACAGTACGGCCAGTGAGGCTGCGGTTCTGGCCGCACATGGCCAGTTAGACCAGGCAATCAGCTTGCTGGAAGAGGCCATTACAGCCCATCCCACCAGCCTGGTGAACTGGATGCAGCTACTGGAGATACTGCATGGCCATAGGCTGGCCGACAAGTTTGTGATGCTTGCACGCCAATTTCGCCAGCGCTTTGCCAGTGAAGCCCTCTGGAGCAAGGTACGCATCATGGGTGCCGAACTGATGCCGGAAGAAGCCTTGTTCAGCGCCAACAGCGAGGCCGCAACCGATATGCTCCACCAGGTGCTGGATGCCGATGCCCCTCCCGGCACCCTGCCTCCGCCCAAACCGGCTCCCCGGCCCCAGCCACTACCCGACCTGGTGTTCGAGCTGGGCCAAGCGGAAACCGACACCCGCCCACCCGAACCGCTCCACCTAATCAACGTCCCCCCTTTGGGAGGCAGCACCGATACCGACACCGCCCCCGACTCGCCGCTGGAGCAGGCGCGGCTGTTGATAGGTGCAGGCGAGCGGGAAGCCGGCGCCGCCTTGCTGGAGCATGTGCTGACCCACGGCACGCAGGATGAAAAACTCGCCGCCGCCGAGCTACTGGTCAAGCTGACATCACCGTCCTGACGCCAGCACTAGCGGCGTGGATTCGTCTGCTGCCTGTTCCTGCTCGCGTTCTGATTCGCTCTGCTGCAAGGCCCACATGCGGGCATAGGCCCCACTCAGTGCCAAGAGATCACGGTGGCTGCCACGCTCTATGATGCGGCCCTGCTCCATCACCAGTATCTCGTTGGCATCCACCACCGTCGATAGCCTATGCGCAATCACCAGCGTGGTGCGATTTACCGAGATGGCGGCCAGCTCCGCCTGTATCGCTCGTTCGGTGCGGGAATCCAACGCCGACGTAGCCTCATCGAAGATCAGGATGGGCGGGTTCTTCAGCAGCGTGCGGGCGATGGCGACGCGTTGCTTCTCGCCGCCGGATAGCTTGAGCCCCCGCTCACCGACCGTGGTTTCCCACCCCTCCGGCAATCGCTCGATAAACTCGAGAATATGGGCAGACCGGGCAGCCTCGACTATCTCCTCGTGGCTGGCACCGGGTCGGCCATAGGCAATGTTGTAATAGATGGTGTCATTGAACAGCACCGTATCCTGCGGCACGATGCCCACCATGGCCCGCAGGCTAGCCTGCGTCACGCCACGCAGATCGTGCCCATTGATGCGTATGGCACCCTGGTTGACATCATAAAAACGGAACAACAACCGCGAAAGCGTGCTTTTGCCCGCGCCCGAGCTACCCACCACGGCCACGGTATGGCCTGCCGGTATGGTGAAATCCACCTCATGCAGTATCTGCCGCTTGGCGTCGTAGCCAAAGTTCACCCCCTCGAAATGCACGCTGGCTTCTCGCGTATCCAGCGCAATCGCATCGGGTGCATCGCGCACTTCGGCGTTTTCATGCAGCAGGCTGAACATCTTCTCCATATCGGTCAGCGACTGCTTGATTTCTCGGTAGGCCATGCCCAGGAAGTTGAGCGGGGCATAAAGCTGTATCAGAAAGGCGTTCACAGCAACCAGATCGCCCAGCGTCATCGTGCCGCGCGCCACACCATCGGCAGCCAGCCAGACCAGGCCGGTCACACCCACGGCGATGATGCCGCTTTGGCCGCTATTGAGTATGCCAATGGAGACCTCGTTGCGTATGGCCGCTTTTTCCCAGCGCTGCAGTGATTCATCGTAGCGACCGGACTCGAACTTCTCGTTGCCGAAATACTTCACCGTCTCGTAGTTGAGCAGTGAATCCACCGCCTTGATATTGGCCTTGGAGTCCAGCTCATTCATGGTGCGCCGAGTCTTGGTGCGCCACTCGGTCACCGCAATGGTAAAACCGGCGTAGACCGCAATGGTCACCAGGGTCACCGCCGCAAAACGCCAATCGTACAAAGTGATGAGGATGACCGTGACCATGCCGATTTCCAGCAACGTGGGCAGAATGTTGAACAACATGAAGCTCAACAGCGACCCGATACCCCGCGTGCCGCGCTCGATATCCCGAGTAACCCCGCCGGTCTGCCGATTCAGGTGAAAACGCAGGCTGAGCCGGTGCAGATGCTCGAAGGTCTCCAGCGCCACCTGCCGTATGGCGCCCTGCGCCACCTTGGAAAACACCGCATCACGCAGCTCGCCAAACGCCGTTGAGCCTAAACGCAACAGGCCATAGCCCAGTATCATGGCCACCGGCACCGCCAGCATGGCATTGCCACTCTGGCTCAGTTGATCGACGATGCTCTTCAGCAACAGCGGTACCGACACATTGGCCAGCTTGGCTATTGCAAGGCAACTCAAGGCCAACAGCACTCTCCCCTTGTAGCGCCACAAATATGGGAATAAGGTTCTAAGTGTCTGCCAGTCGCTGCGCGGCTGACGGGTATCCGCCTTAAGAGCGGTAGTTGAGGAGGAAGGTGCTTGCATTGAGGGCATTCTGGCGGTGGGCGTATCCCGCTATGATGGTGGCTTGATCATGAATTACAAGCGCAAATCATGGAATGGTTCTTGTTGGAAGCAGGTATTGCCGGCCTACTGCTGGTACTGATCGTGTGGTGGACATTGCCCAAAAAGAAGGGCAATGACCGCGACCGAGATCCTTCCTGAAGACACTATCGCTGCGGATACGCATGACGCCAAGCCCTTCCTCACGTTTGCCGCTGTGGTTCCGCATAGGTGGCCTGCTCGCGCTGGTGATCGCCTTTGTGGTCGCCCTGCTGTCATTCCTGAACTACGCCAACTTTCGCAAGACCGTACAGGGCCTGCACGAGACCCGCTATCTGGTATTGGGCAAGGATATACGACAGACGGTGGAGGCCGGGCTATCGCTGGGCCTGACGCCCGAGCAGAACGCCAGGCTGCCCCTGTTGTTCAAGGAATTGCAATCGGCCTGGCCCGCCATCCGCTACGCCGGCGTGGTGAACACCACCGCCCAGCCCATACTGGGCGCCGGTCAAGCCGCCAAGGAGGGCCGCGCCAGCTGGCGTGAGCGCATACAGGCAGGTACGCCCGATGGCATCTGGCACTGGCGGGCAGACCACGAGTCTGCAGTCGGCCTGACCATAGCCGACAATTTTGGTGGCAAGGCCGGTGCCGTTGTCATTGTCTACGATGACCGCGAAGTCGCCGCAGCGGCTAGCACGATGGCTACCCAGTTATTGTGGCGAGCGCTGGGGGTGATGCTCGCGGCGTCGGTGCTGGCATGGCTGGGCGCCTGGTGGCTTACCCGCGCCCTGGCGGCCGAGCTCGACGCTGCCGAGGCCGTGCTGGATGGCCACCCCCTCCCTCCCGATGAACGCCCCCTGGTCGCCGAAACCCAAGCCTTTGTCGCTGCGGTGCAGCAAGCCGAGCAAAGAATGGCGGGGGCGGCGCAATGAGTACCGAACACCTGCAAAAACGCCTGGCCATCCTGGCCACCGCACTCTTGTTTGCCGCCGCACTGGCCCTTACCTTACTGGCGGCCCGCCCATTCGCCACCGCCATCGAACCCGAAATGGCGCGCAGTGTGCTGGTGGTGGGCGACTCGGTGTCGCAGCTGCTCAGCCGGGCAGACAGGCTGGCGCTACCCTTCGACCAGCTTATCGGGGTGGATACCCTGTTGGACGAGGTCAGGCGCGACAATCCTGACATCAGTTACCTGCTGGTGGTCGATCGCCATGGGCGCCGGCTCTATGCCAGCGGCCTCCCCCAGCATGAGCCGTTGAAGCAGCGCTGGACGGGGGCTGCCCGCGACAGCGCCACCATAGGCCCCTGGCTCGATACCGCACTCCCCATCATGGGCAGCCAGGGTCAGTTGGGCACACTGCATCTGGGGCAGCAGGCAGCCACGGTAGAGGCGCAATTGCGAGAGCTGCTCTTTGACCTGGTGACCGTGCTGATCGTGGCGGTGCTGACGGCGCTGGAGCTGATGCGCTTTGTGATGGCGGCCATGGTGGCAGCCCCCTCCGCCGCGCTGGCCGAGGGCTGGCGCGCCGTGCGCCAGGGTGATTTCTCGCGCTATCTGCCCAGTGACTACTTTGGTGGCATAGGTCGGCTCAACGCCCGATACAACGCACTGACCGAAAGCCTCAATCAACGCGCCGTTGCACTGCGAGTTAAGCTGGGCGACGCATTCGAGCACTGTACCAGTGGCCTACGCTTTCACGCCGAGGGAGAACGCCCTACCCTGTTTTCGGGCGCTGTCGATTTTGTACGCTGGCCATTTTTCCTGCTGATCTTCTCAGACTCCTTGTCGCTGAGCTTTTTCCCGCTCTACGTCGAAGGTTTTTATACACCAGCCTATGGCATCTCACGCCAAGTGGCGCTGGGTCTGCCTATCTCCATCTTCATGTTTGCCTGGGCCATGGCCATGCCTTGGGCCGGGCTATGGTGCGACAGGCTCGGTTATCGCCGCGCCTTCGCCATTGGTGCCGGCATCACCACCGTGGGCCTGCTGCTCACTGCCGTCTCGCAGACCTTGATTGATCTGGTGCTATGGCGCTCGCTCACCGCCGTCGGCTATGGCCTGGTCTTTGTGACGGCCCAGACCTATATCGCCAACCATACACCGCCAGAGCGGCGCACCAAGGGCATGGCCATGTTCCTGGCCACTTTCTTTGCCGGCTCCCTGTCTGGTGCGGCCATAGGCGGCATCCTTGCCGACCGCCTGGGCCACCGTCCCACCTTTATGCTGTCTGCCGGCCTGAGCCTGGCTGCGGCGCTCTTCGTGCTGCGCTTCTTGGCGCGTCGCCGCATGGGCGCGGCCGTACGTAAATCGCTCAGCTGGCGCGATATCAAGCTGCTGCTGGCACACCGACCCTTCCTGGTCATCACGGTGCTGGCCGCCATCCCCTCCAAGGTGGCCCTCACCGGCTTCCTCTACTACACCGCCCCGCTCTACCTACAGGCCTTGGGTAACAGCCAGTCTGCGGTTGGCCGTGTCATGATGGCCTATGGCCTTGCCATCATTGCCTTTTCGCCCCTGGTTGCCCAGATGGCTGACAAACTGGGCCGGCACCGATGGTTTGTCAGCATAGGCGGCTTTGCCGCAGCCGCGGCCATGTTCGCGATCTATTTCCTGGACGGCACGCTGGGCGTGGCGCTGGCCATCCTGTTGCTGGGCATCGCCCACGCCATCGGTGTTTCACCCCAGTTGGCGCTGATCTCGGACTATTGCAAGGACGCCGTCGCAGAGGTCGGCCAAGCTACTGCGACCGGTATATTCCGCCTGATAGAGCGCCTGGGCAATGTGCTTGGCCCCATTATCGCTGGCGCCCTGATTGCCACCTACGACTTCAAGGGTGCCTTCTACGGCATAGGCATACTGACCTTGGTGACCAGTACGATCTTTACCCTGGCCTTCTGGTGGTTGCATGTTAACGATGCCGAACTGGCGGAGGGCCGGCCATGAAGCGCCGCATCTTGCTACAAGCCGGGCTGAGTCTAGGCCTGGCGCCCCTGCTACCCGCCTTGGCGGCAGATCGGCGGCATAAGGTCATGCTGCTGCTTTACCGAGGTGTGACCGAAGCAGAGCGCGGCTTCATGGACTACCTGCAACGCCAGCAGCCGGTCGATTTCATCATCCGCGATGCCGGCAGCGACAAGGCCAAGCTGCCCGCCATGGTGGCCGAGGCCAAAGCGCTCAGGCCAGACCTGATCTACACATTCGGCACGACAGTCACGGCCGAAACGGTAGGCAGCTTTGCCCAGCGCGACCCCAGCCGGCATATCGCCGACATCCCCGTCGTCTTCAATATCGTGGCCGACCCGGTTGGTGCCGGCCTGGCGCCGGATACCCGCTCCAGTCTGCGTAATCTCACCGGGGTGAGCCATCTGGCCCCGCCCGAGGCGCAGTGGCAAGCCATGCTGCGGTTTGGCACGGCCAAGCGCATCGCCATTGTTTACAGCCAGAACGAGAAGAATTCGGTGTTGGCATCGGCCAGGCTGACCAAGCTGGCGCAACAGGCGGGCGCCACAGTCAAGGTCGAAGGCATCAAGACCGACGCCGATGGCAAACCCACCGTCCAGGGGCTTGCCAGTACCTTGACTGAGCTACTGACAGACAAGCCAGATTGGCTCTACCTACCTTCGGATTCCTTCCTGATCGCCCATGCCGCTGCCGCAGTGACGCAGGCTCAGGTCGCTGGGGTGCCAGTGTTTGCGGCGACCGAAGAGCCGGTGCGCCAAGGCGGCGCCCTGGCTGGGCTGGTCAGCCCCTACTATGCGGCAGGGCAATTTGCCGGCTACAAGGCCGAGCAGATACTGAGCGGCAAACGCAAGGCGAGCGAGCTACCGCTCGACACGCTTGCCCGCTTTACTTATTTGGTCAACATCCAGAGTGCCCGCCAGCTACGCCGTTACCCGCCGCTCGCACTATTGCGCTATGCCGAGATCGTGGGTGCGGCACCAACCTAATTGAGATTACCGGGCAGCCCGCCCGGTAAAGCCCGGGCGCGCCTGATCATTGCGCCATATGCCGACGCAGAAACTCATTCTGTTCCTGCAAATCTCGCGCCAGTTGCACCGCGATCATGAATTGCAGCTGATGGCAGATGGGGGGGGCTGATTGAAACAGGCTATGAAAGCCATCCTGGGTCAGGGCTGCGATCTTGACCGGGCCATGGGCTACGCATGTGGCGGCAGCCGGCATATCGTCCACCAAGGACAACAGGCCGAAGATTTCCCCTTCACGCAGGTCGCGCACGTCGTAGTCGGTCTCGTTGGGCCTGTCACGGCGGATGATGCCGACTGAGCCCTCAAGGATGATGAACATGGCCCCGCCGTATCCGCCTTGATGGACAAAGACAAAACCATCGGGACAGTCCTCCACCTCCAGGGCCGCTATCAGGGCATCGGTGTACTGATCGTTGTAGGCCTCAAAGGCCGGCAGGTTACGCAAAAACGGTTTCAGTTCCATAATTATTTCCCCGCCAACTTACCGATGGCAGCAGCAGAGATGCGCAAGCGCGCAGCCAGCAGGCCGATCAGATCGGACAACAAGGCATTGGCGATGTGGTCGTTGTCGCGTATCAAACGGTCAAAGTCCTGAAAATGCAGTTTGAGCGCGCTGACTGGGGTCAGGGTCGTCACCGTCGCACTACCCAGCATGCTGCCGGACAGCACCGAGACTTCCCCCAGCCATTGTCCCGGCCCCGCCGTGCCCAGCGAGAAGGCCTTGTCGCCTTCTTCCAGCGATACCGACAATTCGCCTTCCAGTATCAGATAGAGCGACTCCACCGGCATCCGGTCACGAAACAGTTTTCGGTCTGGCGCCAATTCAACCAGTCGACATGCCGCCAGCAGGCTGTCTATATTGTTGTCGCCCAACTCTGCCGCCAGTGCCGGGAAGGTGCGTACAAAGAGTTGTTTCATGGGGATACCACTTTCTTCGAGTATATGTTCCCAGACAGCCCGATAATGTATAGCCCGCGCCGTTAGACTACGCCAGCAAGCAGAACAGCCATTTATGCGCTACAAGGTTCAATGAGTGATGCGTAACTGATGGTCCCTAAGCCGGTCCGCCCCGCCGAAAGCGAAGATGAAGACGCCCACCCGCGCATTCCACCCGACCACCTGGCCCATAGCCGCCAAACTGGCGGCCTTGCTGCTGTTATTCAGCCTGTTGCCCATGTTGGTGGCTTCAAGCTATACCCTCAAGGGTAGCCTTGCCAGCCTGGAAGCAACCGAACATCGGAATCTGCAACAACTGGCGGCCAGTCTCGCCGGTAGGCTGGACCAACTGATACTTGATAGCCAGCACTTCCTGGTTTACATGGCTGTGCATGAGGCCGTGACCAAGTTAATCGTTGATCCTAACCCAGCTAACCGCCTGGCAGTAGAGACAGAGCTAGGCAAAATTGCCAACTCCAACAGCGACATCGAGTTACTGATGGTGCTAGACGACAAGGGCAATGTCCTCGTCGCCAGCCATCCACAGTTCCTGGGGCGGGATTTTCACTTCCGTGATTACTTCAAGCAGGCCA
Organism: Chitinimonas prasina; assembly: GCF_030160395.1. GTDB lineage: Bacteria > Pseudomonadota > Gammaproteobacteria > Burkholderiales > Chitinimonadaceae > Chitinimonas > Chitinimonas prasina. Next base: position 209,329 of record NZ_BSOG01000002.1, on the reverse strand, counting down.
TAGGCGGCAGCCTGTACATCTCCGATATCGAAGTTGGCGCTGTCACCCGCCAACCCGGCGTATTCTTCTCCGCCCCTATCCCCAACCCCGAGGGCAGGACGGCTGGCGTGGCCGTGCTGAAGCTGCGTGGAGAGGCAGTGACCGGCATTCTGCAGTCAGCCCGATCCAGCAGCAGCCGTTATGCCTTCCTCACCAATCGTGAAGGCATGCTGGTTTACCACCCGGACGACAAGCTGTTGTACCGCAGCCTGACCAAGCTGCCGCCGCCGGTGGAGCAGCGTATCGTCAAGGAACGGCAGTTCATGCTGGACCGCATCGAGTCGCTGAACCTGACCGACCTGGCCCGTGCGATGGTGCCTGCTTCGCAACCCGGCAGCGTCGCCTATTTTTCGCCCTATAGCGGCCAGCCTGAAATTGCCGGCTATGCGCCAGCCCGGCACCGCTGGGTGGTAGGCGTGAACGAGCCGCAGTCCGTGTTTGCAGCCCCACTTAACCGGCTCTCCTGGCATGTTGTCCTGGGTGTTCTGGGCATAGGCGCCCTCTGCATCCTGGCGGCTTTCGGGCTGTCCCGCCTGCTGATGCGCCCGGTGCACTCCCTGGCCCATGCCGCAGAAGCCATGCGGGCGGGAGATTACGAGCAGGCCAAGGCCTTACCCTACTGGCAGGATGAAATGGGCTCGCTCGCCAATACCTTTAACGACATGGTGCGCAGCGTGCAGGAGCGGGAGCGGGAGCGCGATATCTTTGGTCGGGTGGTGTCGCCCGAGGTACGGGAGAAACTGCTGTCAGGCGAGGTCAAGCTGGGTGGCGAAAGCCTCAAGGTCACGGTGCTGTTCTCCGATATCCGCGATTTCTCCACGTTATCGGAGCAGATGACGCCCGAGCAGGTGGTCAGCTTCCTCAACGAATACCTGTCGGAGATGGCAGAAGCGGTCAAACCCTGGGGGGGCTACATCAACAACTTCATAGGCGACGCTATCGTGGTGATCTTCGGCGCGCCGATCGCAGCACCGGGCCGTGAGTGGGCGGCTGTCGCCGCCGCCTTTGACATGCGGGATCGCCTGGGCAAGCTCAACGACCTGCGCGAGATGCGCGGTGAAATTCGCCTGGAGAGCGGCATAGGCATCAGCACCGGCGAGGTGATCGCTGGCCAGGTCGGCTCCATGGACCGTTTCCTCTATACGGTGATTGGGGATGCCGTAAATGTGGCCGCAAGGCTGGAGGCGCTGACCAAGGAGCTGCGCCGCGACATCCTGATCAACCCCAGCACTTTTGAAGGCATACGCTACCGGCCCGAGGCACAGGTTGAAGGCATGGGGCAGCACAAGCTCAAAGGGCGGCGCGAGGCCATCGAGGTGTACTCAGTGTCGCGGGCTAGCTGAAACACGGCTGCCGGGTACGATTCACCATGGGCTAGGCGACGCTGTCGCCTATCATGCTACGTTGAACCTGCTTTCTGGATAGCCACCATCTTGAACCCACGACACCTGCCCAGCATCGTCCTGCTTGCCAGTATTCCCGCCCTGGCAGCAGACCCAGCTGCCCTGCCCTCGCCAGGTAGCGTGGAACGGTCGCTCAAGCGGCCGGAAGCCGCACCCAGGCCACCGGCCGAGGTGCTGTTCCGGCGTGACGACGGTGCTAGCGAGCACGATCCCAAGGGGCGGCGCTTTCGCGTCAATGGTTTCGATTTCCGTGGCAACAAGGTGATATCGGAATTCCGTCTGAAGCGTGTGTTAGAGCGTTTTCTGGATCGTGAACTCAATCTCTACGATCTGGGCCGCGCCGCCGATGCTGTCAGCGAACACTACCAGCAGGCGGGCTACCCGCTGGCACGCGCACTGGTGCCGGCCCAGCGGGTAACAGATGGCTTGGTGCGCATAGATGTGGTCGAAGGGGTGCTGGGAGAGGTCAGGGTCGCAGGCAATAGCAGCTACGGTACACAGTTTCTGCTGGAATTCGGTGGCGAACTGCCGGCAGGGCAAGCCATTGCCCAGGCCCCACTGGAGAACAAGCTGCTGTTGCTAAACGACCAGCCTGGACTGCGTGCCCGCGCTACCTTGGTGTCGGGCAAGCAGTACGGTAGCAGCGACCTGCTGATACAGGTGGAGGAAAAGCGCTTCAGCTTCGATGCAGCCCTCACCAACGGCGCCCGCAAGGAAATCGGCCAGACACGGCTGGACATGACGGCCAACTTCAACAATCCATTGGGTTATGGCGACCAGCTAAGCCTGCGTGCCATCCTCAGCGAGCGCGATCTGCTCAAATACGGCAAGCTTTCTTACAGCCTGCCTATTGGCGATCAAGGCGCACGCCTCAGTCTGAATCATTCCCGTGTGAATTATGACGTGGGCGGTGCCTTGGCGCCCTTGGCGCTGCAGGGAGAGGTCGAGACCTCCGAGCTGCTCTACAGCTATCCCCTGTTACGCTCGCGCGAGCGGGATCGCAGCCTGGGCCTGGGCTATAACTACCGCGAACTGCAGCAGAATGCACTAGGTGTCACCGTCTCGCGCAAATACCTGGCTCTGGCTAGCCTGACCTGGCGGGAACGCTGGTTCGACCAGGATGGTTCCGCCTGGAATTGGCGCCTGACCGCCTCCAGCAATGGCCGTCGCTACGAACCAGCCGACCCAGGCATCACCATTCCCCCGGTCAACCCCAACGATCCCCCGCTGGTCATCGTCCCACCCAAGCCTGGGCAGCAGAATGCCGAGCGCCTGCGTTTGGAGGCGTATGCCGATGCCACGGCGGCTCTGAGCAAGCAGTGGGATGTATTCGTCAAAGCCCAGTGGGTCTACAGCCGCAATACCCTGCCAGATAGCGACAAGTTTGATATCGGTGGCCCAGATAGCGTGCGTGCTTACAGGCCATCCGAGATGCGTGGCGACAGCGGCGAAGCACTGACGCTGGAGGCCAGACGCCAGATCGCCCTATTCGGTCGTGCTGCACAGGCCAGCGTGTTTGCCGATTACGGACGGGTCATCTACAAGCAGCGCGGCTTTCGCAATGGCAGCGACGAGCTGGGTGCCGTAGGTGTCGGACTGACGGTGTACCCCACCAGCAATAGCACGGTTAAAGTGGAATATGCACACGCCGCAATGAACAACTATCGGGCTGACGACGGCAAGCAAGGCCGCCTGTGGTTCAACCTGAGCGCGAGCTTCTGATCATGCCTATACGAGCCCTGCCCTTCCGGCCCACCCTGCTTGCGCTGGCTTACCTGGCGGCACTGTCCGTCCGGGCCGAACTTCCCTCCACACCCACCGTTGTCTCTGGCGATGTAACTTTCAGTCCGAATGGGGCGGTAGTCACTCAGGCCAGTGATCGTGCTATCGTCAATTGGGGCAGTTTCAGCATCAGCGCCGACCAGTTGATGAGTTTCCTGCAGCCTGGCAACCAGTCGGTCATGCTCAACCGCGTCATAGGCAATGATCCCTCCCAGATACTGGGTCAAATGCAGGCCAACGGGCGCGTATTCCTGGTCAACCCCAACGGTGTGTACTTTGGCGCTGGCGCGCGGGTAGATGTCGGCGGCCTGCTGGCCACCACCATGGACATCCGCAATGAGGACTTCCTGGCTGGGCGCTATGCCTTTCATGGCAAGGGCAACGCCGCCACCGTCATCAACGACGGCAGCCTGCGGGCGGCCGATGGTGGCTTTATCGCCCTGGCAGGCGACCGGGTCATCAACCGCGGCCTGATCGAGGCACGCCTGGGCAGTGTGTTCATGGGTGCAGGCCATGCACTGCAGCTGGATCTGGGCGGCGACGGCCTGATCAGCTACGCACTCAGCCAAGAGGCGCTGGGTGAGCTGGCTGGTGCCGCTAACTCGGGCCAGATACTGGCCGATGGCGGGCGCGTCATCATGGCGGCGCGCACGGCACGCTCCCTGGCGGGCAGTGCAGTGAACCAGGCGGGACTGATACGGGCGCAAGGCGTTGCCGGGCAGGACGGCGAGATAGAACTGCTAGGCAGCGGTGGCAATGTGAGCATGAGCGGCCAACTGGATGTCAGCGGTGCCAGCGGTGGTCAGGTTCGGCTGGAATCGGATGCCACCACGGTACTGACAGGTACGGTTGCTGCCAGCGGCAGTGCCGACGTCGGCGGCAGGATAGCCGTATTGGGCCGGCAGGTTGCATTAACTGATACCGCCCGGCTTGATGCCAGTGGCCAGCACGGCGGTGGCCAGATACTGGTAGGCGGCGACTGGCAAGGCAAGGGCTCGGTTGCCAACGCGCAGCGGACGCTGGTTCAGGCAGGCGCACAGCTGCTTGCCGATGCGACCCAGCAGGGCAACGGTGGCAAGGTCGTGGTATGGGCCGATGGCGATACCCGCTTTGCTGGCCATATCAGCGCCCAAGGGGGGGCGCTGGCGGGTAATGGGGGTGCGGTCGAGGTCTCTGGCAAGGACAAGCTGGCATTCAATGGCACGGTGAATACCACCGCAGCCAACGGCAACACCGGCTCACTATTGCTGGACCCAAGCAGCCTGACCATTACCAATGGCGCAGCAGCAACCGGCGACCAGGCCGGCAGCGTGGCCGATGGCACCCTGTTTGCTGCCGACCCAGATACCAATCCCAACACGCTGGCCGAACAGACGCTGGAAGGCCTGGCTGCCAATACCAATGTGGTCATCGAGGCCGCCGGCGAGATTCTCCTGAAGGATCTGACCGACAACCTGCTCAACATGAAGCAGACCAGCGCAGGCAGCCTGCGCATCACCTCTACGCAGTCGGGCGGCATACGATACGAAGACGTCAATGACGAGATACGCACGGCAGGCGGCAGCATTACGCTGCAGGCACTGGGCAGCGGCGCGCTCAATATCGGCAAGCTGAACTCCGGCAACGGCAACATCACCCTCAAGTCTTCCGCTTCGGCCTCGCTGGGTCATGACATCCGCGCCGGATCAGGTAGCATCACCCTGGATATGGCCAACGGCGCCCTGCAGACCACGACCAGCACCGGCCTGTTTGCCAGCGGCCTGCTGCTCAAGGGCAGCGGCTATTTCCGGCTGCTGAGCTATGGTGGTTCTGGCTTCTATACCTCGACCAACCAGATCGGCACCCTGGCCGCCAGCCTGACTGGCGGCAGTGTGCAGTACTCGGGCAACTCGGCCATCAGCCTGGGTTCTGTGGCCGGCGTGAACGGCTATACCAGCGGCAATGGCTCGCTACAGGTTTACAACAACAACGGCATTACCTTTGCCCAGGATGTCAACCTGGGCTCCGGCACCGGCTTTTTCCTGGCGGGTGCCAATGCCGGACTAAATCAGTCTGGCGGCAGCATCATTGCCGATGGCCTGATGCTGAAAGGCACCGGCAATTTCAATCTGGCTTCTGCCGGCAATGACGTGAATGTATTGGCAGCCGACACCAGCAACGGTTCCATCACCTTCCGTGACAAGGACGAGCTGGCGGTAGGCAACGTCTGGAACTGGGTCATAGGGATATCCACCCAGGGTGGCAACCTCAGCCTGCGCACCGGTTCGCCCACTGCCACGCCCGATTACAGCAAGCCATTTGGCGATGCCGCCAACCCGGCCAGCCTGAAGATAGACAACAACGTCAACCTCGGCGGCGGGCAGCTGACGCTGGAACTGGATCAAGGCGGTGTACTGCAGCGCAATGTCGCCGGCGAAACAGCCGGCTCCATCGTCGCCGGCTCGCTGGTGGTAAAAGACCAGGGCAGCAGCAGCAAGGTCAATACCGTCAGCCTCAGCAACGCCAACAACCAGATTGATGTCCTGGCAGCTTCGCTCAATGGTTCGTTCTTCTATACTGGCGCGCCACGTACGGGCAATACCGTCACCATCGGCACGGTGGGCGGCATCAATGGCATACGTACCACGTCCAATACCATCGTCGCCCCAGCCGATAGCACCACCACGCCACCCAAGCCGCCTACCTACAATACCAACAACGTCTCGCTCTCCATCGGTGGCAACCTCAATATCAGTCAGAACATCACGACGCCCGGCACCTGGACCGATACCAACAATGTAGTCACCACCAAACAACGTGGCTCGGTCACCATAGGCATAGGTGGAGACTTCCTGGCACGTACCATCAACGGCGCCATGATCTATGGCAACTCGCTGGGGCTATTGGGCGAGGTTGGCCAGGGCACCTTCAATATCAAGAGCGAGGTCGAAACCCTGGTTGCCGGCGGTGGCAAGGATACCGTCGTCGACAATAGCAGCTATACCGGCCTGCTGGCCGCCGCCGCTATCGGCGCCGTCAGTGATGCCATCGACCTGAAAGTACCTACCGGCACCAGCTCGAACAGCAGCAGTACCGTACCGGGCTCGCCAGGCGCAGGCGGTACCAGCAGCGCCAGTGGGGGCACCACCACGACTACCGAGGTTTCGCTGGATGCCGTCAATAAGCCCGTTGGCAATTTCTACCTGACCACCGGTGACGACCTGCGCATCATCAAGCTCAACAGCAGTGGTGACACGCTGTTCCTGCGCGCCAACAATATGGACGTAGTACTGGATGCCGCCACCAAGAATGGCGCCCGTATCATCCTGCAGCCCTTTGGGTTGAACCGCACCATTCGGGTCAGGGCCGACGACCCCTCCAATCCCTATGCTGCCGGGGTCACCACCGACACCACCTATACTTGGGAAACCCTGCTCAAGTTCACCAACCTGACCTCTACCTTCTACTTTGGCGCCCGCCCCTATTCGCTGACCGATCCGATCGCAGCCGGTCAAATTGGGGCTTACAGCGGCTTTATCCGCATAGGCGACAACGGCAAGGCCAATCTTTCCTATCGCAGCATCTCGGCCCAAACAAGCGGCGATATCCAGGTCGACCAGATAGGCCGCCTCTACAACCTGCGCCTGTTGGGGCGCAACCTGCTGGTGAACGGTTTCGAGACCTTTGGCGACCAGATACATCTGATCTCCGACACCCTGGTCATGAATGGCGACAGCAGCCAGTACATCAGTGCCGATAACGTCAAGATCGTGTTGCGCAACCTGGGGGACCAGACCATTTGGGTGGGAAACCGCCCCGCCAGTGCCGCCTATGGCAACGAAACCGAGTACAAGGCCGATCTGCTGAACAAGTTCAATGCCAAGGGCACGATCATCATCAGCGGCACGCCAGACATGCCCTTTGGCAGTTCGCCCACCAAGTACAACCCTGTCTACACCGATATCCACGTCGCCGATGGCAGTGGTTTCAACCTGGGCACCCGTACCCTGGAGCTCGACACCCCCAAGAGCATCGTTGTCCACAACACTCCCCCCACCATTGCTTACAAAGGCAATAGTGGCCAGCGGGGCGCCACCTGGACCGGCTGCAACGCCGGGGTTGCCAGCTGTGGGGCCACCAATCCCGAGCCAGACAGCACCCCGGACGGTGGCGACTCCGGTGACGGTAGTGGTACGGGTGGCGGTGGCAGTGGCGGCAACACAGGCCCAACAGCTGGGCCGGGCAGCGGTTCGGGTGGCGGTTCGACCGGCAGTGGGAATGGCACCGGCGGCACCGGAGGTGGTTCCGGTGGTACCGGCGGTGGTGGCTCAGGCAGCGGCTCGGGCGGTGGCTCGGGTGGCGGCGGCGGGAGTGGTTCCGGCGGCGGTGGCGGCGGCAGTGGCTCCGGCTCCGGTAGTGGATCAGGCTCTGGCGGCGGTGGTGGCTCAGGTAGCGGCTCCGGGTCCGGCTCGGGCTCAGGTGGCGGATCGGGCTCCGGCGGTGGCAGCGGCTCAGGTAGCGGTTCGGGTAGCGGCGGTGGTGGTGGCGCAGGCGGCGGATCTGGCGGTGGCGGCGGAGACGACGACGGCGGTGGCGCCGGTGCGGGCTCCGGCGGTAGTGGCTCCGGTAGCGGCTCAGGCAGCGGTGGTGGTGGCAGCGGCGGGGGTTCCGATGGCACCGGTGGCGGCACAGCCAGCGGCGGTGGCTCGGGTGGCGCAGGCAGCGGCGCAGGCACCGGTAGCGGCGGTTCTGGCTCCGGCTCAGGTGGTGGTGATGGCAGCGGCTCAGGCGGTAGCGGCAGTGGGGGCTCGGGCGGCGCTGGCGGCAGTGGTAGTGGCGGATCCGGCTCCGGTAGCGGCGACGATGGCGATGGTGACGGCGCTGGCGCAGGTGGCGCCGGTTCCGGCAGTGGTAACGGAGGTAGTGGTAGCGGCGGCTCAGGCAGTGGCTCGGGTGGCGATGCAGGCGGCGGCAGTGCTGGTAGTGGCAGTGGTGACGACGACGGTGGAGACGGTGGTGGCGCCGGTGGCAGTGGCTCCGGTAATGATGGCGATGGCGGCGATGGCAGCGGCAGTGGTGGCTCCGGTAGCGGCGATGGCGACGGCAGTGGCTCCGGCGGTGGTAGCGGCGGCGATGATGGAGATAGCGACGGCGGTGCCGGTAGCGGCGGATCGGGCAGTGGTGACGACGGCTCTGGTGATGGCGCAGGTGGCAGCGATGGCGATAGCGGCAGCGACGACGGTTCGGGCTCTGGTGGCAGTGGCGACGGCGATGGTGACGGCGGCGGCTCTGGTAGCGGCAGTGGTGGCGGCGACGACGATGGCGGCGGCGCCGGCAGCGGTGGCTCGGGTAACGGCGATGACGGCAGTGGTGATGGCGCTGGTGGCAGTGATGGCGACGACGGTGGCGATGACGGTTCCGGCTCGGGTGGCAGCGGTAAGGGAGACGGTGACGGTGAGGGCAGCGGCGGCGGCGGGTCGGGCAAGGATGACGATGGAGACGGCGGCGCAGGCAGTGGGGGTTCCGGTAACGGCGACGATGGCGACGGTGATGGCGCGGGCGGCAGTGGCGGCGAAGACGGCGGCGATGATGGCTCCGGTTCGGGTGGCAGCGGCAAGGGCGGCGACGACGGTGATGGTGGCGGTAGTGGCGGCTCGGGCAACGACGATGACGGCGAAGGCGGTGCCGGGTCGGGCGGCTCCAAGGGCACGGGTGGCGGCGGCGATGACGAGGGCAGTGGCGGCGGTGGCGGCAGCGATGACGAGAACGGCGCCGGATCAGGCGGCAGCGGCAAAGGCACCAAAGGTGATGGCAACGGCCAGGGCGATGGCCAGGGCGGAGACGATGGTGGCCGTGACGGCGGCGGAGATGGCGACGATGGAGAGGGGAATGGGCAGGCAGACCGTAGCCTGGCCGATAACGGCATACCCTGTACCGAGATGCCGCTCAACAAGCGCCCTATCGATGAAAAGACGGCCGGTGAAATCGACCTGAGCGGCGGCCGTGGATTGGTCAAGCTACGTGGCGAGGGTGTCAACGTGCGCAAGGACTGCGAGCACAAGCCCGCCAAGGATCAAGCTGCACCGATCAAGACGGCAGCTCGCTGAGTACCTGTTTAGAGCGTGTTCGCGATTTTTTCACTCCGTCGCTGGAGCGAAAAGATCGCGAACAGGCTCTTTGGTCTTTTCGCCTCATTCCGGCAAGCCGAAAAGCGTTGGACGGGCTCCAGCCAGGGTCACCATGGGTGACTAGTAGGGCAATCGCGCCCGACAAGTAGTACCAAGGCAGACATCGTCGGAAAACAGAAACAGGGCACAACTCAGGTGCCCTGTTTCTGTTTAAACCCTTTGCTGGCAGTAACGGTTTCCCCCACCCGTCACCGCGCTCCCTCCCGGACAACAGGGGTGGTTTTGCGCATGCCGCCTGGCGAGCCCTCCCCTATGGTATTTCAGGTAGCCCTATCAGGCAGGCTTCTACCTTACCGCTGGTTGAGAGCCTGGGGGCCATCATGTGGGGCAGACGGCAGGATACACCCGCTACTCCTGATAGGCCGGCAGTTGCGGCACAGGCTTGGGAGGCGGCTCAGACACCATGGGGCCATAGGTCTTGGTGTAGAGGTAGCTCAACACTAACAAGCCCACGGTCAGGCATACCCCTATCTTGGTCAGCAGATTGGCCGGTGCGGGCGGTGGGCCATAGCGGTTCTCGCCATGCTTGCCTGGCCATAACCAGAACAGCAGGTTGACCCCAGGCACCAACACCAGCAGGGCGACCCAGCCCGGCAGGTTAGCATCATGGGCTCTTTCCACCGACCAGAACAGCAAGCCCGCCATCAACAGCAAGAACAAGCCAGCGCTCCAGATCTGAAAGGCGCCCGCCACCGACTCCGGCGGTAGCACCATGGTCAGGACGGTGATGATCAAGGACAGGCTAAGGGTGTAAAGAATCGCCAGGCCCAGCACACAGGCAATGTAGCGGATACGTCCCATGCGGCCACTGGGCCAGGGTAAGCGGCGGCGACCTTCCGGTGGTTTGCGGGAAGGTGCAATCGGTTGATAGTCCACCTCGCTCATGGTGCCACCCACTTGCCTGGGTTTTGGAATGGCGATTGCATGCGCATGACGGCTTCGGCTTCGATAGGCAGGTAGTAGTCGCTGTCTGGCCTATCGGTGCAGGTACGCGTGGTCGAGCTAGCACCGTAGCTGCGCAGCATCCCTGGGGCATCCCTGCTGACGGCGGCCGGCGTGCCCGGCGGGTCCACCGCCAGGTTGTAGATCAGCTTGTTGATGATGGGCACGAACATGCGGTAGCAAATCCGCACGTGTATCTTCAAGATGTTGGCATCCTGCACGTTCAAGCCACCCTTGATTGCCGTGGCATCCCGATACATCAGGTTATCGTTAGGTATCTCGCTGCCGGATTCGGAATCGCCCTGGTGGGCCGTCAGCAAGGCGGACGTGGGGTTCACGATGGTGATGCGGGTCAGCTTGGTATTGGATACCAGATTATGTGCACTCAGTCGTGCCTTCTTGATCATGGCCATGTCACGGCTACCTAGGCTATGGGCAAACATGGGCGTCAGCCCAGCCTCCATGCCATCCAGTATGGCGTCCATCTTGCCATTGCGTAATGCCCCCTCGCGCACCGCTACCGTGGCCGCGTAGTTCAGGGTCAGCTTGGCCTGGTAGATAAATCCCATCTGTATGGCACCCAGAGTCAGCAACAGCAAGATAGGCAGGGCGTAGAGGAATTCGGGCATGGCCTGCCCATGCAGGCGTCGCCGCATCATGGCTTGGCACTCCCCTGCGTGCCCTGTGCCTGCTCCAGCAGTTGAAGCACCTGAGCCGCCTTGCTGCGCAAGACCTCATCATCGGCAGCCAGGCTGTGAGCCTGCATCATGGCTGCCGCAGCTTGACGCTGCCGTATCACGCCCAGGTTATGCCAGGCGCGGGCATCATGCGGCTTGATCATCAGGCTGCGCTGGTAGGCCTCGGCAGCCTGTTCTGGACGGTCTGATCGGGCATAGAGATTGGCCAGGCGAAACCAGGTTTCCGCATCATTGGGCGCCACCCTCAACAGCCCTTGCAGCAGCCTTTCCGACTTTACGTCATCCCCCTCCTGATGGGCTGCCTCTGCCTCCCTGTGCATGGCATAGGCATCGGCAGCATCGCCGGTAATGGCGGCTGGCATGGCCGAGCAGCCCGCCAGCAGGGTGTGTAGCAGTGTGGGCAACCACAGCCGGGCTATCAGGCGCTTCATGCCGGTCGCCAATGCAGTTGCTCGCCCGCCACCAAACCCAGGCGGGCTATGGTGCCAGGTGCCATTTCCAGGGTGGCCGTAGCACTGAGGCAGCCCGCCATGCGAGCCGGACGCAAATGGCTGACCAGCTTGCGCACCCTGCCCTGTTTGTCCACAAAGGCCAAGTCCAGCGGATAGGCCATCCCCACGGTATGTATCAGTCTGCATGGTTGTATCAACATGCCTTCATCTGCGGCCAAAGGCGGTCTGCCCAGCAATCCCTGCATGCGTTCGGTCGCACTCTCCGCCAGCCACACCTTGCCCAGCAACAATGTATCGCCACGCCAAGCAGCCAACTGCTTCAAAGCATACCTTCCTGCATGAACTTCATGACTATGGGGAAGGCCAGTACGATAAACGTCACCGGGAAGATAAACATGATCAGAGGCAGTATCAGCTTGACCGGTGCCTCCATGGCCAGCTTCTCGGCACGCTGAAAACGCTCGATACGGCGCTGCTCGGCTTGCATGCGCAAAACCTGGCCCAGACGGGCCCCCATCTTTTCGGCCTGAATCACTGCCCCCACAAAGGCCGTTATCTCTTGCATATCCAGCCTTGCCTCCATCCGGCGCAGCGCGTCGGCGCGCGGCACACCCGCACGCAGATCACGCACCACCATATAGAACTCGTGCCGCAGTGCCCCTGCTGGGCCTTTTTCCATCGACTGCTTGATGGCGCCCGTCAGGTTCAAACCCGCCTCTACACCCAAGGTGATGAAATCCAGGTAGACCGGCAAAGACTTCAGTACTTCCTTGCGGCGCTTCTTGCGCACATCCGACAGCCAGATCAGGGGGTAGAAATAGCCCAGGAATGCCACGACGGCAGCCCAATGGTAAGCCTGTGAATGCAAGGCCGAGATACAAAACAAGGTCAACGCGCCAGCAATAATCGCAGACAGCAGACGCAGGGCGTAGTATTGCTCGGCACTCATCAGATAACCCACACCGGTTTCGCGCAATGATTTGTGTGCCCGCTCCAATAAATCCGGCGGAAATCGCGAAGTGAAGTGGTACTCCAAGAAGTTCACTCCCGGCCAGATCAGCCGCAGCATAGGGGGTAGCTCGTCCATATAGGCACGATCCTCGCTCGGCACCTCGCGCTTGAGCTGGCTCATGCTATAGAACATCAGCAACACGCTCACACCGATAAGCGCACCGATCAGCAATCCGATAAAGGTCGTGGTCATACGTCTATTGTCGTGATCTTGCGGATAAACCAGTAGCCCACCAGTTCCATCACGATGATGACGGTGAGTGTCCCATAGCCTATCCAGGTGTTGAACAACGGTTCCATGGCCTTGGGCTCGATTGCGCGCAAGGCCAGCATCATCAGTATGGGCAGGCCCGTCATGATCACGCCCTGCGCCTTACCCTGTGCGGTCAAGCTGCGTATCTTGCCTTCCATGATGGCTTTATCGCGCAATACCCCAGCCAGCGATTCCAGTATCTCAGCCAGATTCCCACCCACCTCTTTGGAAATCCGCATGGCCGAAATCACCAGCTGAAAATCCTGCTGCGGGTTACGTCGCTCCATATTCTGCAGGGCAGTATCGAAATCCACGCCCAGGCGCTGTTCGCGCAGCATCAGCTCGAATTCCTGGCTGACCGGTGGTTTGGATTCCTTGACCATGGATTCCAGCGACACATTGAGGCTGGCACCAGCCCGCATGGCGCCCGACACCATCAGCAGTGCATCAGGCAATTGCTGCTCCAGCCGCTTGAGCCGACGGCGCCCCAAGAAACCCACATACCACTTGGGCAGGAATACTGTCGCAATCAGGGCGCCAAAGGCAAAGACCGGGTTGCCGGTCAGCACCCAGACTATGGGCGGCAGGATGCAGGTCAGTGCCACGTTGTAGCGGAACATCTTCTGCGGGTCGAGAAAGATGAACATGTCGGCCAAGGTGGTGGCCGTGGTCAGTTCAATGCTGGCGCGTTGCTTGTCCAGATAGCTCTGTACCGCCTTGTATACCAGCCAGGCAGTGATCAGGGTCACCAGGAAAATCAACCCGAGCAGCAGTGTCATCGCCGTATCTCCCCGCCCTGGAAGATGCTCATGTCGACATCCATCCCCCGCGCAGCCAGATCCTGATAGAAGTCTGGCACGGCACCCGTCGAGATATGCCGCCCCTTGACCTTGCCGTCAGCACCGAAACCTTCTTGCTTGAACAGGAAGATGTCCTGCATCTGTATCATGTCGCCTTCCATGCCGGTGATCTCGGTCACGTGCGTCACTTTGCGCGAACCGCAGGAAAAACGGTTCTGCTGCACGATAAAGCGCACGGCCGACGATATCTGCTCGCGTATGGCGCGGATGGGCAGGTCCAGCCCCGCCATCATCACCATCACCTCCACCCGCGCCAGGCAATCTCGCGGGGTGTTGGCGTGGGCTGTGGTAAGCGAGCCATCATGGCCGGTATTCATGGCCGTCAGCATATCCAGCGCCTCCCCACCACGGCACTCCCCCACCACGATACGGTCAGGTCGCATCCGCAGGCAGTTCTTCACCAGATCGCGTATCAGCACGGCGCCCTTGCCCTCGGCATTGGGCGGGCGGGACTCCAGCCCCACCAGATTGGGCTGGCTCAGCTTGAGTTCGGCTGCATCCTCCACCGTCACGATGCGCTCATCATCGGGGATATAGTTGGACAGCACGTTCAGCAAGGTCGTCTTGCCCGAGCCCGTCCCCCCCGAGATGATGATATTGGCCTTCTGCTCCACGATGGTGCGCAGGAACGCCAGCATGGTCGGCGTCATGGATCCGAACTTGATCAGGTCCTCGCCATGCAGCTTGCTCTTGGCAAACTTCCGTATGGTGATATTGGCGCCCTTGAGTGCCAGGGGCGGAATCACCGCATTCACCCGCGAACCGTCCTTCAGGCGGGCATCCACCATGGGCGAGGATTCGTCAATGCGGCGTCCCAAGGGGGTCACGATGCGCTCAATGGCACTGACCACAGCCTGATCCGAGGTAAAGGTGATATCCGACTTGGTCAGGCGTCCCTTGCGTTCAACAAAAATTTCATCAAAGCGATTCACCATGATTTCGGTGACTGCATCGTCCGCCAGCAAGTCCTCCAACGGCCCCAGGCCCACGACTTCGTCCTGTACCTGCTTGACCAACAGATCACGGTCAAAACCTTCGGGTATGGTCTTGTCGTTGCGAACGATCTCCACCAGCATCAGCCCCGTATTGCGGCGCAGCTCTTCTTCGCTCTGGCTGGCAATATCGATGCGACGCAAATCCATCTGCTTGATCAGCTCGGTATGGATGCGCTTGAGCAGACCTATCCAGATCTGGTGATGGCCAGGATCACGCACTGCTTCAACTTCTTCGGTCACCGTCGGCACCATGGCTGGCGCCGCAACGGCTGCCGGCTGCGCAATGGCACTGGCCACGGATGCGACCGTTGCTGTCACGGGTGGTGGTGCCGGCTCGTCCAGATCCATCACCCGCAACTCATAGCCGCAGATATGTATCACGTCACCAGGCTTGAGCGGGCCATACAGGCTGGCTTGCTTGCCATTCACCTCGGTATTGCCCTTGGGGTCCAGATTCTCCACGTACACGCCGTCTGCCCGGCGATGGATGGCGGCATGGCGCTTGGCCACCGACCAACCCTGCAGGAT
The DNA here is from genome assembly GCF_030160395.1 of Chitinimonas prasina. Taxonomy (GTDB): domain Bacteria; phylum Pseudomonadota; class Gammaproteobacteria; order Burkholderiales; family Chitinimonadaceae; genus Chitinimonas; species Chitinimonas prasina. The sequence continues at coordinate 194,199 of NZ_BSOG01000002.1, read as the reverse complement.
GATGAGGTTCTCGTCGCTCTTGCCTATGGCACAGCTATCGATGGTGCACTCGAAGACATTCTCGGCACCGCGCGGTGTAGTTACCAATACATTCAGCATGGTGCGTCCTCAATCCAGTATCTCTGACTTACCCACGCTGCGCTCAAAGCGCTCCCGCATACCGTCGCTCTTCTCAATGCGTTCACGATTGAGGGTAGACGCCGGATCTATCACTGTAGGCGTGACCAGGATGACCAGGTCGGTGCGGCTATTGCGGAAGTTGTCCGACCGGAACAGCTGACCTATCACGGGTATCGAACCCAGGCCTGGCACCCGCGAGATATCCTTGGACATCTCGCTATTGATCAGGCCAGACAGGGCAATGGTCTGCCCGTTGCGTACATTGATATCGGTGCTGGTCTTGCGCGACAGCAGACCCGGTGCACCATCTACCGATACCGAACTGTCGATGGAACTGACCTCGGTATCCACCGCTGCAGAGACATTCCCTTGGTCATCGGCCACCGGCTTGATGGTGAGCTTGATGCCGTAGTCCTTGTATTCGATGGAAGTCGAACCCAATGCGCCGGCAACCCGTATGGGGAACTGCCCGCCAGCAAGGAAGCGCGCCTCACCGCCAGAACGAGCCGACAACTCGGGTTCTGCCAGGATATAGGCGTCACCATTGTTCTTGGCGATATTGATGGTGGTGTTGAGCAAAGACGAAATACCCAGGTAGGTGCGCAAGCCCCGGTTGCCGGTCTGGATGGGTAATATCCCCTGTATCGGTGCCTGTATACCCGTGCGGTTCTCGGAACCCCAATTGCCCAGGAAACCCACTGACGGCCCGGCCATTGAGCCTGGCCATTGCACCCCAAGGTTCTCAAGCAGGGAGCGCTTCATCTCCACCACCTGCACCTTGAAGTAGATCATTTTCTTCATCGAGACATCTTCAGCAGACACCAGGCTCACCACCTGCGGGTAGAGTTTGGCTACCAGGGCGATGCGCTCCAGATCCGTCTTGCTGGCCGTGCCGCTGATAACCACATTGCCACCGATCTGGCTGAGCTTCAGGCCGGGTACATCCTTGAGCATGCTGGCCGCAGCCTGGTAGGCCCCCTGGCTGTCACGGGTCACAACTCGGACTATGTACTGCCGCCGTGGCCCCTTGCCCGACCAAAGCATCATGGAGGTATCGCCTTCCTTCTCGGCCAGCAACAGCAACTCGCCTGTTTCCAGCGCACGGGTAGAGACTATGGCGCCGTTGCCAATGGCGACTCGGTCCAGCTTGCCGGCGGGGATGGTCTTCAGTTCGCCGATGAACATCTTGATTTCGGTAACGCCCTGAGGCGCCTCGGCAACTGGTGCCGGCGCCTTGACGGTAGCGGCCATTGCCACAGGCGCCAGACCGGCAACTGACAGCAAGGCAAGGGTGCAGATGGGTTTGCGCATGTTGTAGGTATCCCGTCGCTCGTTATTTTTGCGTGTTGGTGTTGGCTGCCGGCGCCGTAGGCATGATGTTTAACGGCAAGCTGGCCGGCATCCCGACAGGATTGGGCGCACCTGCAGGGGGTGCCATCGAGATACTGCCCATGCCGCCCGACACGGGAATGTTCAAGCTAGGCGTCACGCCCTCGGAGCCACCCTTGCCGCCGATGATGTATTCGATATAGGCATCCACATCACCGGTCACCGGCATCTCTATGCGTGCCGCCGCGGTCGCCTTGGCCACGGCCTGGGTCCGCGCCGCAATATTGCGCATCAGGTCACCTGCGCCGGAGGAGTCGTATTCGCTGGCAGGGTCGCTGCTCTTGATCGCATCCTTCTCGTTGCGCAACACCGCCCGCAGCTTGCCCATCTCTTGCGCCATCACCAGGCTCATCGCCTGGCTGGGATTGACCTCTAGGGTATAGGTACCATAAGTCGAGCGACGCTCCTGGCCGTTGGCAGGGTCATCCCTGACAACCTTTTGGCCGGTTGCCAGCACTTTGACGCTCAGCATGAAGGGCACCACCATGCTGCTGCTTTTGCCTCCCGACGGATTATTGGGGGCTGCGTTGGCGCTCTGCTCCATGATCAGCATCAGATCAATCAGGTTGCCGGGCTGCACCATATGCGAGATCGAATTAAGTTCGTCGGTCTCTATGGTCATGGCGCGCGTGCCGGTCTTGAGCGAGCCGGCGAAGTCGGCATAAATCTCGCGCAGATCTGCCCGCAACAACGGCCTGCCCTGCTTGACCGGCCGAATCAATGCCAGGCCTTTGTAGTTCTCGAACTGTTCAACGGTGACGGTATCGTCATAGACCAGATCGCCAGCTATCTCTCGTGAGGCGACGACACTGAGGTCTATAGGCGAACCCGCCGGCAGATCGCTGGTGGGAACCACTACGGCAACCGTAGGTCCCTTACCTCGAACCTTGGCTTCTATCTCGCTCTGGAGCGTACGCTCCTGCAGCCGCAGATACTGCACAGTGAGAAACATGGCGAGCAGGCCGAGCAATATCGCTGCGACCAGCATCACCCAGGTTCGATTGACCTTGGCAAAGTTGAGCTTCATGACGGGCGGGCGTCCTGTCTGGGCTATTCGTATGGATGGCAACCGAGTGATCGCCGCTTGTTATGGTTGTAACTACGATGCTGCAGGGTACTGCTCAGCTTGCTGTTGTGGGGCTGGATCCCGACATCAGCCTCGCCGCTGTTTTTCTATTGGTCCCAACTGACGGATACTTCACTGATGGGCCAGGTCGGGTTGGTCAAATCCGGGCATTTATCCAAGGTGGCAGACCCGCTGACCGGCCCTACCGACCCACCGTAGACATTCATGCAGTCGGGCACCTGAGCGACCGACATGGCATAGCTGTAGTCGGTAAAATAATCGCGGATATTGCGCATCAGGCCATCCACATTGGCAGTCAACAATACGCCACCCATGCAAGCGGCAATCACAACAATGTATTCGATGCTGGACTGGCCTGCTTGCGCCGTCCGTATTGGTCGGGGTAGTGCAGACATCTTCGGCCCCTTACGGTCTATCCATATAGTTGAATAGCACATTGGTCTGACCCTCGCTGCGGCTTATGGTCAACATGGCCAGATTCTTGTCACGCTTCATATCAAAAACAATGCCTGGGCCGTTCTTGGTGTTGATGCGGCGCTCCATGCTGATCTTCCAACCCTGGCTGGGCAGGTTGTTGCGATAGTAGATGGCATTGCTTTCCATGGTCAGCGCATTACGCAGAAACACGGTGCGGCCATTCTTGATGCCATCCCGGTGCTCGATATCATTCACTACCTGGCTACCCGATGGCATGGGAAAACGTTCGGGTTTGCGCAAGGGGCCAGTATTGGCTTGGCTGACGCTCAGCAAACCGGTAGACCCCATGCCCACCGGCTTGACCTGGAAGGTATAGAAGCACTGCCCCCTTGCCGTGGCAACCGCTTGCCATCCCGCAACAGGATACTCGGTCACTTCGCCCCCGCCTGCCGACCAGACCCGCTTGTAATGGGCAATCATGCTCAGCGGCGACTGGTCGCTATCCACCTGCAGTATGGCCATGGGCACACCGCTGACCAGCATATCCTTGGCTATCCAGTTCAGCCTTGCCTTGGGCGCCTCAAACTCCGGGCATTCGGCAGCCTGTGCCAGCAATGCGACGCTAACCAGTACGATAAACAAATACTTGATCATTTCACTCGGTCTTCCGGGACTTCATCAGGTGCGATCTTGCCAATTTCCAGCTTGCGGGTAGACAACTCAGGCGCCCATATGGAGAACACGGTCTGCACCACGTTGAGCAATGAGATTTCGCCTATGGTTGGAATATTGACCTTCTCGGCCAGCAGTGAAAGCGGCGTCAGGCCCTTTACCTGCTGTACCACGCTGGTCTTGTCATCGGCGCTAGCGCCATCGGCCGTCCAGCCATTACCCAGCACGATGGCGGTTTCCACCATGGGCTTGCGGGCCAAGGCCGTGCTCATCAGATAGGTATTGGGATTGTAGCTTTCTGGGCTGACCGTGACCGTGGCCGTGTACTTGCCCCCCATTTCCAGGGTGAATGGCCCCAATGTGGCAGCCAGACTGGCAATCGGCGTCAGCACCCGATTGATGGTACCGGGCGCGCAATCGTAACCGGTCATGGCTGCCACCATGCCACCTGCCGGGTCGCATTTCTGGCCAACCTCGCCCGATATTTGTGCATAGCTAAGCATGCTCTGACCATTGCGGTCCTGCCACAGCGCCTTGCGCTGACCACTACGGAAATCGCTGCTACCGCTATCGGAACTGCTGAAGGTGCTGGTGGCCGAGGTACGCGACAGCAATCGGCTCCCTATCTCCGCCTTGATCTGGGCGTCGGTCTTTTCATTGGCTATCCAGGCATTGGTAAACCCGAACCAACCTATCTCGCTGGCTGAGTCACCGCCAAAGAACACCGTACGCTCCCACGCTGCATAGCGTGCCGCCTGCACCACATGGCTGCGTATATCCAGATACTTGGCCAGCACCGGCACGGCCAGGAACAGCGGAACCAGTATCGTGCTGCAGACGATCATGGTTTCCACCATGGCCTGACCGGCTTGCCGGCGTGCGCGCGAGTAGCTCATAGGTGCTGGAACATCATGGAGGCATACTTCTCAAGGAAGCTGTTAGGGGTCAGCCTGGCCTGCCAGTATGGGTTGTAGAGGTTACCCAGTTCCTGCTTGCCGTCTTCACGCTCCCAGCCCTCCCCCAGCTTGGATGGCCGGGAGAAATAGACTTGCGCGCGAGACAGGGCACGCATGCTGTCATCCCCACCAGGCCGGCCATTCTCCATGCCAAATCGACCCTTGCTGTAGCTGCCGGAGTTCGGCAAGGTGCTGGACTTGCGTTCTACTTCAATCAGCAGGCTGGCGCCTTCCAGGTTGTCCTTGGTCAGGTCTCGCACATCAAAATACGGGCGCAGACCCTCACCACCCAGCGTTGTGCCGGCGCCCTGCGGGCGCTGACGCAAGGCCGGCATGGTGGTCATGGTGTGGTTGTAGGCACCGCCATAGGCTTCGCCCGCCGGTGTGGAGAAGTTGTTGTTGGTCCCCAAGGCACCCGCACCGCTGATCTGCACCCCGGCCTGGGCAGAGCCCCAGCCCATGGGCATGGTCGGTATCACGATGGGTATGGGTATGGGGATGCCCAGTATCGATATCCAGAATATGGCTGCGCCGGTAAAGCCTGTGGCATCCAGCGCTGTCCAGGTCTTCTTGGAATACCCCGTGGCGCTGCCGCCCGCAGTGACAGATTTGAGTTCGGTCCCACCCCGGTGCCAGAGCGCCATGAACACCGCACCATTCTGATAGGGAATGAACCTTGTGGGATCGAATACGAAGGGGTTGGGCGTCAGGTAGTAAAACTCTGGGGCGCCATCAGACCACCCATCCTTGGTGCTACGATCGCGCGAGAAGCCATCCAGTGAATTGATAGTCACGCTGGCAAACCGGTCAGCCTCTGCACCATCGCCCTGTTTACCTGCGGCAGGTTTGGTATTCGGATCCTTGCGCTCGGTAAAGCGTAGCCAGTTATACAGCGATACCGCTGCCGTCGCCCAACCGCCCTTGGTCAGGCTGGCCTCCGGGTCATTCATCTTCAGGACATTGTGTTTGGGATCCAGGCTCAGCATGTCCTGTACCGCATCCGGCATGCCGCTGGTATCCAACCCCAGTTTATTGAGTAAACCGTCCCCGGAGGCATTGATCAGATCCATCCCCAAGGTCTGCGCCATCGTCAGGGCAGTGCCGTAGTGGTAGACCATCTGCGCCAGATTCAAGGCCGCATTGATGCCATCCAGCAGTTTGGCCAATATCGGTCCAGTGGAATTCATTACCGTCTGGAAGCCGTTGGATATGCTCTTGTTGATGTTGTATGGGGTCGTCCACATCCATGCCGCCAAGGGGCCGCCCAAAGCAGTGAGCATCTTGGGAACCCAGGCAAATTCGCTGGTGTAAGTCTTGTTGAAATTGCGCGCCCAGGAGGTGAGCCCGACTACTTGTGCAACGGCCACCTGATTGGCCACCATGGCGCGGTTGGTATAGGCCGAAAAGTTGTAATCGCGCGCCTGCGCCTGCGCCGCGCTATAGACAGCCGCATCGGCGGCATTTTGCAAGCGCATCTTGCCCAGCGTCTGCTGGCCCACATTAAAGGTGGCCAACATGACCAGAATGACAACCACCAGCACGATAAGCGAAAAGACCAGCGCCTGACCGCGCTGGCCCTTAAGCTGCACAGCGGAGCGCACTGTACTGGACATGATGACGCCCCGCATCAGGATAGGATGGCTGCGGCTTAGTTGCCGTAGCTACCCATACCCTTTTGTGCTGTTCCTTGGCTACGGGCGCTACCAGCGGCAGAACTGGCTGTACCCCGTGCGGACGATGCACCAGCGGTATCACCAGCCACTTCGCTGGCGAGACCTGATACCTGGGCGCGGATGGTTTGACCGAAGAAGCTGTAGACACCGATAGCCGCCACGGCAATTAGCGCGACGATAATGATGTATTCAGTCATGCCCTGGCCAGTCTGACGCTTGGGCAGGTTGCGCATGGACTGGCGCAGGTTGTCGATTTTTTTCATGGTCGTGCTCCTCGATAGCTGAATAAGGCGGTACGGGTGGTGGAACCAAGGCGAGAAGCGGGTCTGCACCCGACCCTGGCAACTTGCTTCCACCTCGACAATGAAATTAGTCCTCGGCGAGATGAAAGTCAAACCCGGCGCCAGCCTTGACAGGCGCGCTATCCAGCCTAGCCTATATAGATTGAAACAACATGCTCGCTGACAGGATCAACATGATGCGTATTACCCCACTATTCACACTGCTGCTCTGCCTTTCCGCCCAAGCCGACTACCAGGCCGGGAAGGATGCCCAGCAGGGCGGTGACTTTCCCCGTGCCGCCAAGGAATACACGGAATCCGCTAATCAGGGCGACGTCCGGGCCCAGACCGAGCTGGGCGCCATGTATGAGCGCGGTGAAGGCGTCCCTGCCGACTACGCCCGTGCCCAGTTCTGGTACAAGAAGGCTGCCGACAAAGGTTACATGCCTGCCCAGACGTCGCTGGGCTATCTATACGAGCGCGGCCTGGGTCTACCGCGTGACTACTCCCAGGCCATGCAGTGGTACCGCAAGGCCGCCGACAAGGGCTATGCCCTGGCACAAAACAATGTTGGTGTGCTGTTCGAAAATGGCTGGGGGGTCAAACAGGACTTCAGCAAAGCAGTGGAATGGTACCGCAAGGGTGTAGACCAAAACTTGCCCCTGGCGCAGACCAACCTGGGCTTCCTGTATGCCGAAGGTCGTGGTGTGCCCAAGGATGACAACCAGGCCGTCCTGCTATACCGCAAGGCGGCCGATGCTGGCTTTCCGCAGGGCCAGAACAACCTCGGTTACATGTATGCGAGTGGCCGTGGGCTGAAGCAGGATTTCGATGCGGCACGTAGCTGGTACGAAAAAGCCGCCAAGGAAGGTAACGGCCAGGCCATGCTGAACCTGGCGTTGATGTACCAGAACGGCAAGGGGGTCAAGCAAGATAGCGCCCGCGCCATAGACTGGCTCACCCGTGCTGGCAATCTGGGGTATCGCCCAGCCATACAACGCCTGATCAAGATCTATCGGCAAGGACTATGGGGCGAAAAGCAGGACGAGGCCGCAGCAACCGACTGGGAAAAAAAACTTACCTGAGCCCTCGCCCACCTCAAGCATAAAGACCGCCGACAGGTGGTCTTTTCATATCGCTTGTTCCTGTTCACAGCGCCGTTGCCACATCGCTCGATATTGTTGCTCAAGCGCACGGGTAAACCGGGGACCATCCATCAAGGGCGAGCGGGCCATGCGCTCCCTGAGCCCCAGGCGAAGCTGGTTGAGCGCCGCCCGGTCCTGCAACTGGGCTAATGCTCGCTGCACGAAAGCGTCGCCACAGTCAGCGATCCAGTCGTTCAAGCCCACGGCATTCAAGGCACTTGCACCGCCACGTCCCATCACCGTATCGCATGCCAGCGTCAGCACCGGCACCCCCATCCAGAGCGAATGGCAGGTGGTTGTGCCGCCGGTATAGGGAAAGGTATCCAGGTTGATGTCAATCTGACCATGCATCGCCAGATAATCGTGAAAAGGTGCACGGTCACGTATCACGATGCGCTCTGGCGCCACGCCCAATGCGGCAAAGCGGGCGCGCGTCTCATCCGCAATGCGGGCAAAACCTCTTGCCGCGATCAGCAGGCGAGAGTCCGGCACGGCCAATAGCAGGTCGGCCCATAGGCGAATGACTGCCGGGCCAATCTTGGCAGGATTGTGCAGAGCGCCAAAAGTAATACCCTGCCCCACCAGACACGGCATGGCGACCACTTCGGGTGCATCGGCGGGTGGTTGATAGCACCATTGCGAATCAGGCAGATATGCCAGTTGCTCGCTATGCAGCGCCTGGGCGTATTGTGGTGGGCAGGCCACGGCGTCCGTCAGGCGGTAATCCATGGTGGCTAGGCCTGTCGTATTGAGGTACCCCAGCCAGGTAACCTGCACAGGGGCCAAGCGACGAGCCATCAACACCAGACTGTTGTTGCCGGTATGCCCGGCCAAGTCGACCAGGATATCAATCCTGTCCGCCAATATGGCCTCTGCGACGGCCTCGGCTTCGGCGTCATCGAATTCCCGCCAGTAGTCAGCCAGGCCTGACAGGCGCGAGGTCGTGTCACTGGCCAGCTGTCGCTGGGTGGAGTAGACATAGACATCGAACTCCTTGCGATCATGCTCGCGGAAAACCGGCTCCACAAAGTAGGCTACCGGGTGATGTCGCATATCCGGAGATACGTAGCCTATGCGTAGCTTGCGCGCTGGGCGCCAATCCTGCTTCCAGCGCCGTACCTGCTCGGCAGGTAAGCGAGCAGCCTGTTGCAAATGGGCCTGGTAGAGCGTGCCGGGATTGAGTGTATCGTCATAACACAAGGTAAACAGCAAGTTGGAGAGGTAAGTCGGCTTGTCCGACAATTCCGCCGCGCGCCGGAAATGCGGCAAGCTTTCGGCCTGCCTGCCCAGTTCGGACAACACCAGGCCCAAGCCGTTATGGCTGGAGGCCACCTCCTCGATAGCCAGTGCAGACCGGTAATGTTCCACCGCCTCATGCAACTGCCCAGCACCGGCATGGGCATTGCCCAGGTGGTAATGATATTCGGCCGAGCCCGAGTGGCGAGCCAACAAGGCAGTAAAGCGGGCAATCGCCTCCGGCCAGTGCGCGGCCTCGATGGCCGCGTGCCCCAAGCGCTGCTCAGCTTCTTCCAGGTCTGGAGCCAGTTCCAGGGCCGTTTCCAACGCAGCCATGGCGGCCACATTGCAATGCCTGCATTGCAGGCATGTACCCAGCGCCAGCCAAGTGGCGGCGTGCTTGGGGGCCATCCGGCTAGCCAGTTGCAAGTAGATTTCCGCCGCCTCGTAGCGCTCTGCAGCCAGCAATCGACGCCCAGCCGCCAGCACACTGCTGTGCACACCGAGCTTACGCAATATCGCCGCCCACGCCTGGTTCATGGTCGCCCCGAGTTTTGATGTTGGGTCGGCACTTTAACGCACTACACTGAAGCTTGGTAACGCCATCTCTCCAGAGCGATGCAGGACGCATAAGGCAGACCGTACACCCCAGGCAAGTACCGCCAGTCCGGCCCAGGCAGACTGGCAAGGCATGGTTGCAAGATAACGGGGTTGGTTTCGTGGCCCTGCCGATAGACAAGAGTAAAACCCCACGATGCTGCAGATCGACCCAGACCTACTCGACAAAACCAGCCCCTCGCCCTACCGGGACGCGATGCTGCACGGCTACCGTTGGCTACGATTTACACCGCAGCTCGAGCAGGCCTTCCGCCAGTTTCATGTGGATACCCATATGTCACGCCTGCGTTGGGCAGGCGGCATGGCCATCACGCTGTTTGCCCTGTTTGTGCTGATCGACCTCACTACCCTGCCCTCCACCGTCTGGGAGCGCACCGTACCCATCAGGCTGGGGCTGATTATCCCAGCCTTTGCCATTACCCTTTGGCTTAGCTACCAACAACGGTGGCGCGCTTACCTGCAGTGGGCAGTCTGCTTGTCAGCCCTGCTGACAGGCCTGGGAACGGTAGGTGTTATCGGCGTTGCGCTGGCCCGTGACTATCCCCTGCCGTATGAAGGCATATTGCTGGTGGCCTTGTTCATCTACTTTATCGCCAGCCTGCAGTGGTGGCATGCACTGCTGATCAATACCCTCATCCTGGCAGGTTTTCTCGCCATGGAGTCCGCCCTGCAGCCCGATACAACACTGCAGCTGTATCACGGTGCCTTTATGCTGACCGCCAATATCGTCGGTGCGACCGGCAGTTACTTTCTTGAGTACAGCACCCGCACGACCTTCCTGGTCAATGCCTTGCTGCATGAACTGGCCGAGCACGATGGCCTGACCGGGCTCTACAACCGGCGCGCCTTCAACACCCATCTGGAGCGCGCCTGGCGCCAGGCACACCGTGAGCAGCGATCATTGGTGCTCGCCATGATCGACGTGGACTACTTCAAGCGTTACAACGACTACTACGGGCATGCTGGCGGGGACAAGGTGCTGCAACTGGTTGCCGACACCATCAACCGGCACGCCCGGCGACCGTTGGATATCGCCGCCCGCTACGGCGGAGAAGAGTTCGTACTGCTGTGGTTCAACCCTGCCAGCCAGGAACTGCCCCATATGGGCGAGCAGCTGCGTAATGCCATCGCCGTGCAGGCTCTGCCCCACATGGGTAGCGAACTGGGGCATCTCACCATCAGCCTGGGCCTGGCCCAACGTGCTCCCGGGTCTGGACTGACGGCTGATGATCTGCTCAAAGCGGCAGATGAAGCACTTTACCGGGCCAAGCAGGCGGGGCGTAACCGGGTAGTCGTCGACATACCCGGTCACACCCCCTGACGCCCAGCGCAGCATGTAGCGCTGGGTGCCATTTTGGCTTACTTGGGCGCGGCGATCTGCTTGGCTGCCGTCACCATGGCCTCTTGTGGCTTGACGTTACCATCAGTCACCTGTGGTAGCGCTGTCGCCATGGCGGCCCAGAACTTGCCCATCTCCGGATTGGAAGGCATGGGCTTGCCCAGATGGATGTTATCCATGGAGTTACGGATGTTTTCGTCGTTGTAGAGTTGCCAGAACAGCGTGATATCTGCCGGTACGCCTAGCGGCACCGCCTCGTTCATGGCTTTCAGGCCATCGAGCTTGAGCAGGTGCTGCTCCAGGAAGGCGAGCGCCTCCTTCTTGTTGCGGCTCTTGGCATTGATCATGGCGCCCAGCACACCCACAAAGGGCCGCGAAGGCTTACCCTTTACGCTAGGTAGGGGGGCCACGCCGAAATTGATCTTGGCCTCCCGCAATCCCTCCCATGCCCATGGGCCGCTGATCATCATACCCAGCTTGCCGTTGCGCATGGCCTCTTCCATCTGGCCGTAGCTGGCGCCCTTGGGCATGACACCCTTGTTGATCAGCATGGCCAGCGTTTCCAGGCCTGCCACCGCACCGGGCTTGGCGACACCGGTATCGTGGGCGTCATAGTTGCCCTTGATATCGCGGAAGAACGGGTAGCCACCGTTCGCCGCCATCAAGGGCCAGGTAAAGTAGGTGTTGTTGTAGTCCCACAAGATGGCCTTAGCCCCGCGTTTCTGCAGCTGGGTATCCAGTGCCGGTATTTCCTCGAAGCTCTTGGGTGGCGTCTTGATCAGGGCCTTGTTGTAGATCAGGCTGACCGTCTCCACCGACAAGGGGTAACCCCAGGTCTTTCCACCTACGGTAAAGGCATCCCAAGCCACCGAAACAATATTGCGGCGCGCCTCCTCGGTCGGATTGATGGGTGTCAGCAACCCCAGCTTGATCCACTCACCAATGCGGTCGTGCGGCCAGATCCAGATATCAGGGCCATTGCCGGCCAGCGCCTCTTGCTGAAACCGAGTCGGTGCATCATCGGGATGCTCGACCTTGACGGTGATGCCGGTCTGCTTGGTATACAACTTGCCGATCTTCTCTATGCCTTCATAGCCCTTGTCGCCATTGATCCAGACCGTCAGCTGCTTACCAGCCGCCATGGCCGGGCTCAGCAGGCAGGCGCTGGCAGCAATGCCCAGCAAGGCTTTCAGCACGATGCGACGGGGAGAAACGGCAACAGGGCATTCTTGGGGCGCAAGAATGCCCGCTACACCGTGGGAACGGATAGTCATTGGGGTATCACTCCGGTGATGGTTGGGGATGGCGCTCTAACGGCGCTTCGGCACCCAAGGTGCCGACATGCCGCGCAGGTCATAGCCCGCGCGGTCATGTGAGGTTGCGGCTACCGCTCAGCGTGCTTGCATCAGCGCCTTGCAGGTATCCAGCATACGGTTGGAGTAGCCCCATTCGTTGTCGTACCAGGCCATGACCTTGACCAGGCGCTTGTTGCTCACCTTGGTCTGCGACGAATCGAAATTCGACGAAGCGCGGTTATGGTTAAAATCGACAGACACAAGGGGCTTGGTCACATAAGTCAGAATGCCATCGCGGCTCACTGCGGCGGCTTGCTTGAGTATCTCGTTGACTTCGCTCACGCTGGTATCGCGGCTGGCAGTAAAGACAAAGTCGACCAACGAGACATTGATGGTCGGCACGCGTACGGCCAGGCCGTCCAGCTTGCCTGCCAGCTCCGGTATCACCAGACCGATGGCGGCCGCTGCACCCGTCTTGGTCGGTATCATGGACATGGTCGCCGAACGGGCACGGCGCAGATCGCTGTGGTAGAGGTCGGTCAGCACCTGATCATTGGTGTAGCTGTGCACCGTGGTCATCAGCCCCATCTCCACCCCCAGCGCTGCATGGAGCGGTGCCACTAGCGGTGCCAGGCAATTGGTGGTGCAACTGGCATTGGAGATCACCGTGTGCTCGGCCTTCAGCACCTGCTCGTTCACCCCGAACACGATAGTGGCATCGACATCATCACCGCCCGGTGCGGAGATCACCACCTTCTTGGCACCGGCAGCCAGGTGCGCACTGGCCTTGGCCTTGCTGGTGAACAGGCCGGTACACTCGAACACTACATCGACATCAAGATCCTTCCAGGGCAGTTGAGCTGGATCGCGCACGCTCAGGTAGCGTATGCGGTCGCCGTTGACCAGCAGGTAATCCCCTTCATAGCCCACCTCAGCCTGGAAACGACCATGGACGGTGTCGTATTCAGTCAGGTGGGCGTTGACCTCGATCTCTCCAAGGTTGTTGATGGCGACGATCTCGAATTCGTCGCGGCGGTTGTGTTCATAGAGGCCACGTAAGACATTGCGGCCTATGCGGCCGTAGCCGTTGATGGCGATGCGGATGGTCATTGTATTGCTCCAGACTGTTGTGCCTATGGACTTGGATAGTGCGGCGCCGTCTTGGGCGCTCTGCTTCTGTTGACGGACCGGCCGTAGCGACCGTTTCACTCCGTATTTCGCACAGCCACCAAGGCTGCGCGACGCTATCTGAGAGCCTGTTATGTACTCAAGTCATGGATGGCCGGCGACGGGATACGTAGGTTTGGCCACCATGGCTTGAGCGATCGCCATCAAGGCATGGGGCGGCCCATGGCAGCCTCGAGCAGTTCAAACCACTGCTGCCTGTCCAGCATAATCTCCTGCGCAGCCACCAACTGTTGCAAGCGATCCAGCTTGCCGCTGCCCAGCACAGGCTGTATGCCGGCCGGATGGCGCAGCAGCCAGGCAATGGCGAGTTGCTCACGGCTGACGCCCAGTTCCGCCCCCAGCCGCGCCAGCACCTGACCCAAGGGTGTCTCTGCCGGCTCGGCCGACAGTTTGCCCCCCCCTAATGGTGACCAAGCTTGCGGCTTGATACGCAGGCGCTGGCATTGGTCCAGCGTACCGTCGAACAGGGTATCGGTATGCAGCAGCGAAACTTCCACCTGGTTGGCGGCCAGCGGTTCATCCAGGCGACTTTGCAGCAGCTCAAGCTGGTGCGGCAGGAAGTTGGAGACACCAAATTGCGCGACCTTGCCTGCCTGCTTGAGCTGAAAGAACGCCTCGGCGATCTCGTCGGCATCCATTAAGGGGTCAGGCCTGTGGATCAACAGCATCTCTAGCTGCTCCACCCCCATCTGTGCCAGCGAATTCTCTGCCGACGCCACGATATGCGCGCTGCTGGTGTTGTAGTGCTTGACTCGGTGCTGCGGTCGGTTTGGGGTTACCAGCGCGATGCCGCACTTGGAGATCAGCTTGATGCGCGACTTGAGCGCAGGCCGGCTGGCCAAGGCTTCACCGAACAAGGCCTCGCAACGGTAGCCCGCATAGATATCGGCCAAATCGAAGGTATTCATGCCCATATCCAGGCAGCCCTCCACCAGATCGGCCACCTGGCTGGGGTGCATCTGCCAATCGGCGATGCGCCAGACACCCAGTATGAGTCGGGAGTTTGCTGTGCTCACGATGTTCTGTCCTCGTTGATCATATTGCGGTGTGTTGCCCCACCTTATTGTGCTTCCAGCAGCACCGAGCCCTGTGCGAGCAGCTTCACCATGCCGCCCTCCACCTTGGCGCTAGTACCGCTGTAGGCATCGCGGACTATCTGGCCATCCTTGTAGACATGCGCTACCGGTATGCTGACTTCACCCTTGGCAAATGGTGCTGCGACGACCCTGTCATCGCCATGGATACGGCTGAAGGCATAGGGCTCATCGCCCAGTTTGCGATGCACACCGCGTGCCAGCGCCGGGTGGCGAGCGCGGAACTGGCCCAGCTTCTGCCAATGGGCCAATACAGTCGTATTGGGCGACGCCCAGTTCATACTGGAACGGGTGGATTGCTGTGGGTCGCCAGAGCTGGCAGGACCATCTGGTCGGGCCGTTTCATCCCCATAGAATATCTGCACGCCACCGGGTGCCAGCAACAGGGCAGTGCCTGCGGTAATCAGCTGATCACGCTTGTACAAGCGGGTATCGTGCGACGACAGATAGGACAGGACATCGAAGGCCTTTCCCTCGCTGCTGCCGGCTGCTAGCTTGCGGGCGTAGTCGCCATACAGCCGGTCCAGTTCCAGCGGGTCGTCCAGCTTGCGATCCTGCAAGTCGAAATTGATCAGGCTGTCAAAACCGTTGTCGAAGTAGGCCGTGCGCTCAACAGCGTGCGGAAATACCTCACCCACCATCCAGAATGGTGCATCGTCTATCTTCTTCTGCGGGTTCTTGGCCTTCCATTCGGCCAGGGCCGCATTCCCTGCCTGCTTCAACGCCTGCCAGGATGCCATTTCCACATGCTTGGCCGTATCAACCCGAAAGCCGTCCACACCATAATCGCGCACCCAGTTGGTCAACCAGGTCACCAGGTAATCGCGCACCGTCGCGTTGGGTAAAGCTACCGCGCGGGTATCTGCCTTCTTTTTCAGGAAAGCCGGCAACCCTACCGCCTTGGCCTGTTCGGTCTTGAAGTCCGGCAGGTAAGCCAGTTGCATGGTCAGATCGCTGCTACCCGCGGCGGTATAGCCGTTGAGGCCGGCACGCACCCAGTCGCCGCCCCACCATTCGGCCCATTGCTTGCGGTCGGCGTTGTAGTCTATCCAGCCGTGATAGTCCTTAAGCGTGTATTGCTCATAGCCCCCCTTCCACAGCACAGGGATATTCAATTGGTGGGCCGTCTCGATATCCAGATAGCCTGGGTGGTTCATCACAATATCGAACAGCACCCTGATGCCCTGGGCATGAGCCGTATCAACAAACTCCCGCAACTCATCGGGCGTGCCCATGTTCTTGTCGAGCACTGTGTAATCCAGGGCAAAGTAGCCGTGGTAGGCGTAGTGCTTGAACTCTTCCTTGCCGCCCTGTACCCAACCCCGTATCTGCTCATAGGGCGCCGTGATCCAGATCGCATTGACCCCCAGGTTCCTGAAATAGCCTTCCTTGAGCTTGACCGTCAACCCCGCCAGATCGCCACCGTGGAAAGTGCCGATCTCCTTGGCGCCATCGGGCTTGCGTCCGTAGCTCTGGTCATTGGCGGGGTTGCCATTGTAGAAGCGGTCGGTAATGGCGAAATAGACGATGGGATTGGTAGCAAAGCTGCTCTTGGACACCCCTGCAGCGGCGATGGGGGTGGCGACAGATTCGGTGGCCTGGGAAAACAGGCAGATCAGCGAGAGCGATGTGGCAAGCAAGGTACGTGTCATGGCGGCTTTATCAGGCAGGGCTGGGGCTAAAAAAGGCGGGCCAACCGGCGCCCGCCCATCCTAGATAGGGTGGCTTACTTGCCTACGGCAGCTTGCGCCTCGACCTTGCTCTTGAAGATGGCTGGGTTGCCCGAAACCACGTAGGCATCGTTGATCTCCTTGGTATCGAAGCTCATGTCCTTGCCCTTCTGCTCCTTCACATCACCCTTGTGGATGATGTAATGCACCTTTCCGGTGCTGCCGAAATCCTTGATGGCCAAGCGCCAGTACACGCCGAACTCATCCTTGCCGGTTGGTGTCAGGGGGCTGAACCAGCTCACGCCCTCCAGGGGTTGGTCGCTGGCGCCCGGTGCGCGCTTCCAGGCATGCAGGCCCCAATTTTCATACTTGCCATCGGGGCGATGGTAATGAATATCCACCATGCCTTCCGGCGGGTTGTCGGCAGCGGCAGGTATAGCTGCCAGCATCAGTGTTGCCAGCAAGGTCTTGATCAATCTACGTTTGTTCAGCATGGTCATCACTCCGTCTTGGTCTTGGTTTGGTACTGATTTGTTGTCATGCCCTGCGGCCATCCGCAGCAGTCGTAGCATCGCCCTGCTTGGGCGCTGAGCGTGCCGGCCTTGCTTACCCCTTGACACCGCCAGCAGTGAGTCCCGACGTCATCCAGCGCTGCGCCAGCAGGAAGACGATGGAGATAGGCAGGCCCGACAAGATGGCTGCAGCGGCAAAGTCACCCCAGAAGTACTTCTGTTCGTACAGGAACATCTTGATACCCACGGCGATGGTGAGTTGATCCTGCTGCTTGAGCAGCACCGAGGCGATGGGGTACTCGTTGACCCCCTGGATAAAGGCCAGCAGGAACACCACCATCAGGATGGGAACCGCCATGGGCAGCAACACATAGCGGAAGGCCTGAAATGGTGTCGCACCGTCGACCTTGGCAGCTTCCTCTATCTCGACCGGGATGGTGTCGAAGTAGCCCTTGATGGTCCAGATGTGCAGGGCAATGCCACCGGTATAGGCCAGAATCAGGCCGCCGTGGGTATCCAGCCCCAGCCAGGGCACATAGCCGCCTATCTGGTCGAAGATGGCATAGATCGCTACCAAGGCCAGCACGGTGGGAAACATCTGCACCAGCATCAGGCTGTTGATCAACTGGGCCTTGAAGGCAAAGCGCATGCGGGCAAACGCATAGGCGCAGGTGGTCGACAGCAGAAGGCCGATCAGGCCAGACAAGGCGGCCACCTTGATGGAGTTCCATAGCCATAGCAGTACCGGGAACTCCGGCTCCACCAGCCGGCCATCGGCCGCCTGGTAGGGAATGCCCAATACCAGCTTCCAGTGCTCCAGGCTGATCTGGCTGGGGATCAGATCGCCGGTCGAGAAATTACCCGGCCGCAGGCTGATCAGCAGGATCATGAGAAAGGGGAACATGATCAGCGCGATAAAGCAGATCAACCCCAGGTGGGCGGCAACAACCCGCCAGCGATGCGATTTATCTAGAACGACGGCCACGATGCGTAATCCTCAGCGGGTTTCGGTCTGGTTCACCTTGGTGAGCCGCAGATTGATGATGGACAGGAAGGCAACCATCAGGAACACCACGGTCGAGATAGCCGCAGCCAGGCCAAAGTCCTGGCCGGAGTCCTGAAAGGCGATGCGATAGGTGTAAGACACCAGCAAGTCGGTGGTGCCCGCTGGTACAGCCGTATCCAGAAAATCCGGGCGGCCATTGGTCAGCAGTGCAATCAAGACAAAGTTGTTGAAATTAAAAGCAAAAGCGGCAATCAGCAAGGGGGTGATCGGTTTCACGATCAAGGGCAGCGTGATCTTGAAGAAGTTAGTGAACGGTCCAGCCCCGGCGATCGCCGATGCCTCATACAGATCGGCCGGAATTGCCTTGATCAGGCCCATGCTCAGCAACATCATGTAGGGAAAGCCCAGCCAGGTATTGACGATCAGGATCATGACCTTGGCGAGGAAGGGATCGG
This sequence comes from Chitinimonas prasina, assembly GCF_030160395.1. Classification (GTDB taxonomy): domain Bacteria; phylum Pseudomonadota; class Gammaproteobacteria; order Burkholderiales; family Chitinimonadaceae; genus Chitinimonas; species Chitinimonas prasina. Next base: position 176,046 of record NZ_BSOG01000002.1, on the reverse strand, counting down.
TAAACCAGTTTGGCTTGATGCCGAACAAGGACTGCAGGATCAGGTTGATCTCCCCCGCGTTCTCGCTGAACAGACCTTTAAATACCAGGATGGAGATAAACGCCGGCACGGCATAGGGCAGGAACAAGAAGATGCTGTACAGCTTGCGGAAACGCAACGCCTCCCAGCTCATCAGCACGGCCAGTACAATTCCCACTGAAAAGGCAAACAGCACTGTCAGGCCGGCAAACACCACTGTCCAGCCAAAAATGCGCAGGAAGGGTTCGCTGAAGGAACTATCGGTGAAGATGCGTTTGAAATTGGCCCAGCCTATACCGACCTTAAAGCCGGGCTGTAGCGGCTCGCCCGCTGCTGTCTCATAGAAGCCCGTCTCGAAATTGGGCTTGATGATGCTGCCGTCCTGCTGGTTCTTCAGCTCGCCATTGGCCAGTGGCTGATAGAGCTTGCGCACGGGCGCGAACTCGCGCAGGCCCGACGCACTGGCCACCAAACCACTGGGCAAGGTGACCGATACCAGCTTGAGTACCTTGAGATTCTGGATCAGCGTCTTGGTATCAGCCGGCTCGCTCAACGGTGCCTCGGCTGCTTCCAGCCTATGCGCCGGCACGCTCAATGGCGTCGCCTGCTTCAGCGCCAGGGCATCGGTGACAAAGACATCGCCGTTCTCATTCTCCAGGCGTATGCGGTAGGCTGCACCGTCGCTATGCAGGGTAAAGGCATAGCTTTCTCCATCCACCACATAGGTTTCATCGAGGAAGTACTGCTTGGCGCGCTCAGGGCTCAGCAGGTTCTTGGAGCTGTAATTGGTAAAGCCGATGGTAAAGGTGTAGGCCAGTGGGAACAGTACAAACACCACTACGGCCAGCAAGCCAGGGAACAGATAACGGAAGGCATAGGCCCTGCCGGTGCTGTAGATATAAGTGGCCAGGCCCAGGGTAGCCAGGCAAACCGTTGCCAGCAGGGGTTGCCCTGCAGCGTACATCTTGAAGGTGAGGAACAGCCCCGCCAGCAGGGTCAGGCCTGCGGCCAAGAGCAATATCCAGTGTTCCAGCTTGCGCGCCATGCTTGTTGTCACTCCCTTTGTCTTTGCTGAACGTGCTGGTAACAGCCCGCTCAGCAAAGGCCTCCCTTGCGGAAGGCCGGCAGGGCGGCGGCATGCTGAATGCCGCCCTGACTGCACCCTACTCTCCCTTGCGGAAGAGCCAGGCGTTCTGCTTACTCGCCCTTGATGCGCTTGGCGGCAGCATCCAGGCCATCCTTGGGCGACTGACGGCCACCGGTGATGTTCTGCAGTGCCGATGCCATGGACGACCAGAAGCGGCCCATCTCGGCATTGTTGGGCATGGGGTTGCCAGCCTGCGCCGAAGCCATGGTGGCCTTGATGTTGGGGTCGCCAGCCAGCTCCTTGAACAGGTTCTTGTTGGCAGGGGTACCCAGCGGCACATCTGCGTTGATGGTCTTCAGGCCATTGAGCGACAGCAGATGGTTCTCGATGAAATCGACCGCCACTTCCTTGTTGGGCGAAGCGCGGTTGACCATGCAGCCCAGCACGCCCACGAACGGTGCTGCCTTCTTGCCGGCCACGGTGGGGATAGGCGCCACGCCAAAGTTGATCTTGGCGTTCTTCAGGTTGTCCCACGACCAGGGGCCGTTGATCATCATGGCGACATTGCCCTTGGCCATGCCTGCTTCCATCTCGGCGTAGCCGGCGCCCTTGGGCATCACGCCACCATCGATCAGCTTCTTCAGCGTCTCGGCGCCCTTCAAAGCGCCGGCGTTGTTCACGCCGGTATCGGTGGCGTCATAGGTGCCATCGGCCTTCATCTTGAAGGGGTAGCCACCACCAGCTGCCAGCAGCGGCCAGGTGAAGTAGGTATTGGTGTAGTCCCACAGAATTGCCTTCTTGCCCTTGGCCGAAAGCTTCTTGTCGAGTGCGGCAATTTCCTCGAAGCTCTTGGGCGGCGTGGGCACCAGATCCTTGTTGTACACCAGAGCCACGGCCTCGATGGAGATGGGGTAGCCCCATGTCTTGCCACCGATGGTGAAGGCCTTCCAGGCCAGCGGGTCGATCTCGTCCCGTATCTTCTTAGACGGCGTAACAGGGCTTAGGAGGCCAGCGCCCACCCATTCACCAGCCCGGTCGTGCGGCCAGCACCAGATATCGGGGCCTTTGCCAGCGGCGGCAGCCTGCTGGAACTTACCCGGTGCATCCTCGGGATGCTCAACAGCCACTGGCACGCCAGCCTTCTTGGCAAAATCATCGCCTATCTGCTGGATGCCTTTGTAGCCTTTGTCGCCGTTGATCCACAGCAGCAGCTTGCCGGACTCGGCTGCCTGTGCGGCACCGAAGCAGGACACTACCAGGGCAGCGATGAGTGTTTTATTCAGGGTCATGATCACTCCATACGTATTGTGGTTTGGTGGTGCTACGCGGCTGAATGCATCAAGCTCGTTTTCTACGAGTTCTTTACCCGCTGGAAAGCCAATCCAGCTTCGTTAAACAGGTAGCAGCGTGTCTCTGGCAAGCGCACGCTGAGGGTTTCGCCCGGTTTGGCCTCATGCTCAGCATCAGCACGCACCACCAGGTGTTCGCTGGCGCCAGGCACCTGCAGATAGCAGATGGTGGCCTCGCCCAAGTGCTCCACCGCGATCAATTGGCCGCTGATGGTGTTGCCACTGGCAGAAAATTCGAAATGCTCCGGACGTATGCCCAAGGTCACCTTGCCACCGACCTGACCTGCACTGGCGTCCACCGCCGCCGTCACCATGCTGCCATCGGCCAGTTGCACCGTGGCCTGGTTGGCGCCGATGGCGGCCAGCTTGCCTTCGACAAAGTTCATCTTGGGCGAGCCGATGAAGCCCGCCACAAAGAGATTGCGCGGATGGTGGTAAAGCTCCAGCGGCGAGCCCACCTGCTCGACATTGCCGGCATTGAGCACCACGATGCGGTCAGCCAGCGTCATCGCTTCGACCTGGTCGTGCGTCACGTAGACCATGGTGGTATTCAATTCGCGATGCAGCTTGGTGATCTCGATACGCATCTGTACGCGCAAGGCGGCATCCAGGTTCGAGAGCGGCTCGTCGAACAGGAAGACATTGGGCTTGCGTACGATGGCCCGGCCTATGGCGACGCGTTGGCGCTGGCCGCCCGACAGTGCCTTGGGCTTGCGCTCCAGCAGATGTTCGATCTGCAGTATCCGGGCAGCACGATCCACTGCCTGCTTCATCTCCTCCTTGCTCACTCCGGCCAGCTTGAGACCGAAAGCCATGTTCTCGGCCACCGTCATATGCGGATAGAGCGCATAGGACTGAAACACCATGGCCACGCCGCGCTTGGCTGGCGGGGTATCGTTGCAACGCTCACCGCCGATATGGAGATCGCCCGAAGTGATGTCTTCCAGACCGGCGATGGTGCGCAACAAAGTCGACTTGCCGCAGCCCGACGGGCCCACGAAAACGACGAACTCCCCATCCTTGATATCAAGGTCTATGCCATGCAGCGTTTCGATATCACCGAATGATTTGCGTATGCCGCGCAATACGACGTCGGACATGGATGCCTGCTCCGTTGTTGGTTTCCCCTTCCCTTTCGACGGGAAGGTCTCGTTCAAATTGTGGCGTACAGCCCGCCAAAGCCAGCCAGCTCTACCCGATCGCCGTTGATGCAGCCACCTGCAAGGCCATGACCAGCCAGAGGCTTGGCCGTACGCAACGATTTGGGCAGCTTGAATGCCACGGGCGTACTGCCCAGGTTGAAAGCACATAGCCAAGTCTGCTTGCCCAAGGTACGAGTAAAGGCCAGGATAGGCTCGTCGGTCTTGATAAAGGCGATATCACCGGCCTTGAGCACGGCTTGCTGTTTGCGCCAGGCCAGGAAGCCACGGTAGAAATTCAGCGTAGAACCCGTATCGCCATCTTGCACGTCTACCGCCCGGCTCAGATGATCCTTGGGCACCGGCAACCAGGGCTTGGCAGAGGAGAAACCGCCATGCTTGCGTTTGGCCTCCCAGGGCATGGGGGTGCGGCAACCGTCACGGCCCTTGAACTCCGGCCAGAAGGTAATGCCGTAGGGGTCCTGCAACAGCTCAAATGGGATATCCGCCTCGGTCAGCGCCAGTTCCTCCCCCTGGTAGATGCAGAGGCTGCCTTTGAGGCTGGCCGACATGGCCAGCAGCACCTTGGCCAGGGACGGGCTAGTCTCGCCCTTGCCCCAGCGAGTCAGCACCCGGGCCACATCATGATTGCCTATGCTCCAGCAACCCCAGCCGGCACCGCCCTCTTTCTTGCCCGTCTTGACCAGCTGCGCTTCCAGTTCCTCCACCTGCTGGCGTATATGGCCGGCCGAGCCATCCGGCGTCAGCAGATTGAAGCTGTAGGCCATATGCAGCTTGTCGCTGCCCGAGGTGTAGCGGGCCATCAGCTTGAGCGAATGGTCATCACCCACCTCCCCTACCGAAGCGGCACCGTACTCGTCCAGCAGGGTCCGTACACGTTGCAGGAAGGCCAGGTTCTCCGGCTGCGACTTGTCGTGCTTGTGTGCCTGCAGGCCGTAGGGGTTGTCCGCGCTGACCGTCTTGCTGTCACGCACCTCGGCTGGCGGATTGTTGCGCAGCTTGCGGTCGTGGAAATGAAAGTTACATGCGTCAAAGCGAAAGCCATCCACGCCCCGCTCCAACCAGAAGCGGATGCTGTCCAGCATGGCGGCCTGGACTTCAGGATGGTGGAAATTGAGGTCGGGCTGGCTGCTGAGAAAATTGTGCAGAAAATACTGCCTGCGGCGTGACTCCCACTGCCAAGCAGAGCCGCCGAACACCGACAGCCAGTTGTTCGGGGGGGTACCATCGGCTTGCGGATCAGCCCAGACAAACCAGTCGGCCTTGGCATTATCACGGCTCTGCCGACTCTCCTTGAACCAGGCATGCTGGTCGGAGCAATGGCTCAGCACCTGGTCTATCATGACTTTCAAGCCCAACTGATGGGCCGTACTCACCAGCCGGTCAAACCCAGCCAGGTCCCCAAACAGGGGATCGACATCGCAGTAGTCACTGACGTCGTAGCCAAAATCCTTCATCGGCGACTTGAATATCGGTGATATCCAGATGGCGTCCACGCCCAGGCTAGCGACATAAGGCAGTTTTTCGGTAATCCCCGCCAGATCGCCTACGCCATCACCGTTGCTGTCCGCAAAGCTGCGCGGATAGATCTGATAGATGACGCCACCACGCCACCAGTCTTGCGTTTTCTTCTTGCTAGTCATGCCATTCACCAGGGTGCAGGTACGCGACAAAGCCGCTCGTCTCGACGCAGGACGTCGAGGCGACCGGGTTCGCAGCGAACAGATACGCAGCAGTCGACAGGCGGGCATACCCGCCTGTCCAAGTTCAGACTGTTGTGCGGGCCTTGCCCCGCACAACAGTCTGAATCAACCGAACTTGTGTCGGCTTACCACCAGGTTTCAAACTGCACGCCGTAGGTGCCACCGCTGGTTTCATTGGCAAAGGCGCTACCGGCCTTGCCGCAGTCACGACCGGTACACACCACGCTGCCTGCGGCCTTGGCTGCATCATTCCACTTGGCATAGGTGTAGTAGGCACGGATAGCCGGACGAGCCCAGAAGCCCTTGCCCATGCTCAGTTGCGGTGCAATGGTCATCTTGGTCAGCTTGCGCTTGGCGCCATTGCCAGCCGGATCGACTTCGGTGTGGCCGACTTCAGCAGCAATGCTGTACGCATCGGTGAAGTGGTACACAGGGCGGGCGCCGATGGTCCAGATCTTGTCGGAATCACCGTTCTGACCTGGTTGCTCACCCGATTTCTCGTAACCGACGAACAGCGAACCATTGAGGTTGCTGCCCTTGGGTTCGAACACCGTGTGGTTGAACACGCGCCAGCCACGGAAGGTGTAGTTGCTATCAGCCCACCACTTGCCGCTGCCATCCAGGTTGGCGGCATCACGGGCGTACTGCACCACCAGGTTGTTGAAGCCGCCGAGGCCAAACAGATTGCCCTGATTATGGCTGGCGGTCAGTGCGTAACCGTTCTTGCCGCTGACGCCATCGAGGTTGTTGCGGCGGATCAGGTTCACACCCAGTTCCAGCGAACCGCCTGGGTTGATGCCTATGCCTTCGATACGGAAGTCATGGTTGGTGATGGACTTCCTGCCGCCATTGGGGACGTCCGGGTTGTAGCCACCTTGAGCGGTGTTGCTCCAATCCATTTCGCCATTGCGCAGGTAAGCGTAGGACAGCTTGCCGAAGCCGACATCGATACCTTCGATACCAGCGCCAGGGGCACTGCTGTTCCAGTAGAAGAAGTCCAGCATATGGACGTCATGGCGCTTGTAGTAGCGCTTACCCGCCCAGATGGTGGCGTTTTCGAGCGCGCCGCTGCCGATGTTGTTGGCCTCAACCCAGGCCTGGCGCCACGACGGGGTGCTTTGTTCCCAGTCGTTCAGTTGCTGGGTACCGAAAGCCACCATGGTATGCAGCTTGAAGTTGATGCCGCTGGCTTCGCCCATGGCGGCATCGAACGACAATTCGCCGTAGGTGTCGCACTCGTTGCCAAGGCGGTAGCCTACGCCAAAGGTGTTGCCCGGCAGGCGATAGCAGACTTCCTTGCCGCCATCGGTGCTGGAACCGGCGCCGCTACGGATGTAGCCGTGGTAGTCAACCGTGGCAGCCATGGAAGCCTGCGCCGCGAACGCTGCCACCAGGGCAGCAAACAGCTTGCTCTTGCGATTCATCGGATCACTCCTCTCCGTTTGGTTGGATAAACCAGGTGCTCGCGCGCCCAGCCTGGTGCTACACACCATGACCCCTGAAATTAGGGGGGCGCGCGCCGCGTGCCCGACGGAGAGATGGGCCGCATTGCTACGCCTGAACCGATCCCGGACATTGCTGCCGTTACCGGGTAAAACTGGCGCCCCTCTTTGTGGGCGTCTCGACAACTGCTACTGCTTAGGGTCTTACAAAGCGGCGGCTTCGCGTGCCAGTTGGGTGACAGCGCGCCAGTCGCCTGCTGCAATCCTGTCCTTGGGAACCAGCCAAGAACCGCCTACGCAACCCACATTGGGCAGCGCAAGAAAACGGGGGGCACTTTCGACGGTTACCCCACCGGTCGGGCAGAACAACACATCGGCAAACGGCCCTGCCATGGCTTTGAGCATGCCCAGGCCGCCCGCTTGCTCAGCGGGGAACAGTTTCATGGCATCAAAACCCCAGCCCAGGGCGGCAATCACTTCCGAAGGCGTCATGACACCAGGCAGCAGTGCAATATCTGCGGCCTTGGCGGCTTGCGCCAACGCTTCAGTCAGGCCAGGCGTTACCGCAAATACGGCGCCTGCAGCCTTGGCCTCGGCAAACTGCTCAGGCCGGGTCACCGTACCTACGCCAACAATGGCATCAGGCACTGCGGCCGCAATGGCCCGGACGGCAGCCAGCGCAACCGGTGTGCGCAAGGTGACCTCCAGCACGCGGATACCGCCCGCCACCAGGGCTTGCGCCAGGGGCACGGCATCTTCGATGCGCTCGATCACAATGACCGGCATGACTTTTGAGGCGCGCATTATGTCGCGAATATTCATCTTGTCCATTCCTTACTGCGGCAGCATAAAGCTCATAGCGCCCTGCTCCGCACCGCTGGCGGCATGGCGGAAGACGGCAAACAGCTCACGACCATAGCCATGTTCATTGGCAGACAGATCCACCACTGCCTGCTCGCGCGCCGCCCAGACATCGGCATCCACCAAGGCTTCCAGCACGCCGGATTCGGCGTCCAGCCGTATCATGTCGCCAGTGCGGACCTTGCCCAGCGGACCATTGGCCAGACACTCTGGCGTCACATGGATGGCGGCAGGCACTTTGCCAGACGCGCCCGACATACGGCCATCGGTCACCATGGCCACCTTGAAGCCGCGATCCTGCAGCACGCCCAACGAGGGCGTGAGCTTGTGCAGTTCTGGCATGCCATTGGCGCGCGGCCCCTGGAAGCGGATGACCGCAACAAAATCCTTCTCCAGTTCACCGCGCTTGAAGGCAGCGATCAGATCGTCCTGGGAGTCAAAAACCACGGCAGGCGCCTCGACGATGCGATGCGCTGGCTGTACGGCAGACACCTTGATCACGGCGCGGCCGAGATTGCCGGCCAGCAGGCGCAAGCCACCATCATGCTGGAACGGTTTGGCCATCGAGCCCAGCACGCTCTCGTCATGGCTCTGGCGGGGTGAATCACGCCATGCCAGCTTGCCGCCATCCAGCCAGGGTTCCTTGGCATAGCGACGCAAGCCTTGGCCCATGACGGTATGCACGTCCTCGTGCAGCAGGCCCGCATCCAGCAACTGCCCTATCAGGCAGCCCATACCGCCCGCGGCATGGAAATGATTCACATCGGCGGCACCGTTGGGGTAGACCTTGGCCAGCAAAGGCACCACTGCCGAGATATCGTCGAAATCGGTCCAGTCGATAAGGATACCGGCAGCACGGGCAATGGCGATCAGGTGTATGGCGTGGTTGGTCGAGCCGCCCGTCGCCATCAGGCCGACCAGGCCATTGACGATAGCCCGTTCGTCCATGATCTGGGCCAGCGATATGTACTCGCTGCCTAGCGCCGTGATCGCTGCCGCCCGACGGGCCGATTCGGCCGTCAATGCTTCACGCAATGGAGTGCCAGGATTGACAAAAGCCGTGCCGGGTAGATGCAGACCCATGATCTCCATCAGCATCTGATTGGAATTGGCAGTGCCGTAGAAAGTACAGGTGCCAGGGCCGTGGTAAGACTGCTCTTCTGCCTTCAGCAGGCCTTGCCGGTCTATCTTGCCCTCGGCATACAGTTGGCGGATGCGTGCTTTTTCCTTGTTCTCCATACCCGAGGTCATGGGGCCTGCGGGCACAAACAAGGTAGGCAGATGGCCGAACTGCAAAGCACCGATCAGCAAGCCCGGGACGATCTTGTCGCATACGCCGAGCGCCAGCACGCCGTCGAACATCTGGTGACTCAAAGCCACCGCAGTGCTCATGGCAATAATATCGCGCGAGAACAGGCTGAGCTCCATGCCGGCCTGGCCCTGCGTCACGCCGTCGCACATGGCTGGCACGCCGCCGGCAAACTGGGCCGTAGCTCCTGCTTGGCGGGCGGCCTCCTTGATGACGGCTGGGTAATGCTCAAGTGGCTGGTGGGCCGACAACATGTCGTTGTATGCCGACACAATGGCCAGATTGGGCTGACGTTGCTCACGCAGCAGTATCTTGTCGCCCGCAGGCGAAGCCGCAAAGGCATGAGCCAGGTTGGTGCAGGAGAGCCCCTTGCGTACCGGCTCCTTAGCCGCCCAAGCGGCAACATGGGCGAGATAACTGGACCGCGTGGGTCGGCTTTTCTCTCGGATTCGCTCGGTCACCTCGACCAGGCGCGGATGCAGACTCATCGAAACTCCCCGTGTCACCCGTCCGGGCTTCACTGGCTACGCTATGGGTTTGATATGCAAGACTTGTTCTTTTTATGTTCAACTCAACAAGCCCTTGTTGCTGCAGATGGTAGTTTTACTACAATCAAAAGGCAAGGAGCGGGTTTGAATTTTTACACTAAGCTGACAAGCTGTTGCACATAAGCTGCACCATCAAGGTGCTGAGTAGTTCAAAATCCCCGTCACGACGCGCCGCCATGCACTGCAATGTTGCATTGCAACACCGCAATGACACTTTAATACATCTAACAAAACTACATTGCGAAGCAGGTTTGAAAGTAGTATTGTTTCAGAAAATCGGCTTCGGCCGGATTATCCATCCAATACAAACTGGGGAATTAAGGGATGAGCACGATTCAACCCTTTGACATGGTGTTGTTCGGTGGCACCGGTGATCTGGTCATGCGCAAGCTATTGCCTGCGCTCTACCATCAGCATCAGGATGCCAGCCTGCCCGAGCAGGGCCGCATCCTCTGTCTGGGACGCAGCCAGCCTGACCAGGCAGCCTACCTCGGCACCGCCGAGAAAGCCGCCCGAAAATACCTTGGTGATTATTTCAATGAGAAGGATTGGGCCAGTTTTTCCAGCCGCCTTATCTATCTCAAGCTGGATGCAGGCGACAAGGCTGCTTACAGTGTTCTGGCCGAACGACTGAATGAGTTTCCCGAGCATGTACGGGTGTTCTATCTCGCCACCGCCCCCAATCTGTTCGCCGGCATATGCGAAAACCTGGCTTCCGTTGCTCTGAACAAGGGTGGTGCGCGTGTTGTGCTGGAGAAACCGCTGGGTCATGACCTCGCTTCATCGCAGGCCATCAATGCACAGGTCGGCAAGTTCTTCAAGGAAAGCCAGATCTACCGGATAGATCATTATCTGGGCAAGGAGGCAGTGCAGAACCTGCTGGCCCTGCGTTTTGGCAATACCTTCTTCGAGCCCCTGTGGCGGCGTGAGTGGGTACGTGACGTCCAGATTACCGTCACCGAGCAGGTCGGCGTGGAAGGTCGCGGCGACTTCTACGACAAGGCCGGCGCCCTGCGCGACATGATCCAGAACCACCTGCTGCAGCTGCTGTGCTTTATTGCCATGGAGCCCCCCGCCAGCGTCGACCCCGACGCCGTACGTGACGAAAAGCTGAAAATACTGCGCGCCCTGCGTCGATTCGGGCCGCAGGAAGTCGCCCAGAAATCGGTGCGCGGTCAATACAAGGCGGGCGCCAGCGCCGGCAAGCCAGCCGTCGGGTATCTCGACGAACCCGGTATTTCCGCCGAAAGCAAGACCGAGACCTTTGTGGCGCTCAAGGCCGAGATCGATACCTGGCGTTGGGCCGGCGTGCCCTTCTACCTGCGTACCGGCAAGCGCATGCAGGAACGGCTGGCCGAGATCGTCATCAATTTCCGCCAGGTACCGCACTCCATCTTCCAGCTGCCAGCCTCCACCACCAGCAATCGCCTGGTGATACAGCTGCAACCGGAGGAAAGCGTCAAGATGTACCTGCTGGCCAAGCAGCCTGGCGACCAGATGAAACTCAAGCAGGTGCACCTGGACCTGGACTTTGACGAGACCTTCAAGACCCGTCGCCCCGACGCCTATGAGCGCCTGTTGACCGATGTAATACGGGGCCGCCTGACCCTGTTCATGCGCCGCGACGAGCTTGATGAAGCGTGGCGCTGGGTTGAGCCGATATTGGATGGCTGGGAGCAAAGCGATGATGCCCCCAAGCAATATACCGCCGGCACCTGGGGCCCAGCCGCCAGCTCCGCCCTGCTGTCGCGCGACGGCTTTTGCTGGCACGAGGAAGGCTGAGCGACAAACCACAGCCTAGTAGCAAGGACATCGGGCCCAGCCGGCCCGATGTGCCATTTGGTGGCACGGACATGTACAGCATGGCCGACGAATACCCGACAAGAATGAGACAGCATGGCTGACGTGAACTTCCACGAATACGACTCCAGGGTAGACCTGGATATCTGCCTGGCCCGCGAAGTCGGCGCCGCACTGGAAATCGCCATTGCCGAGCGTGGCCATGCCAGCCTGGCAGTATCGGGCGGCAGGACACCTGTAGGCATGTTCCAGCAGCTACGCCAGATGCGGCTGCAATGGGACAAGGTCTGGATCACCCTGGTCGATGATCGCTGGGTACCACCCACCCACACTGACAGCAATGAGCTACTGGTGCGCGAGCATCTGCTCAAATACCACGTGGAGGCCGCCCACTTCGTCAGCCTGCATACCGGCGCCGCTAGCGCCGAAGCCGCCGTGGCTGAGTTAGAAGCGCGGCTGCAGACGATTCCGCAGCCTTTTGACGTACTGATATTGGGTATGGGAGAAGATGGCCATACCGCCAGCCTGTTCCCCTGCGCCAGCGAGCTGGAAATCGCAGCGGCACCGGATAGCACGCAAAGCGTGGTTGCCGTCAACCCTAGCACGGCACCCTATGCCCGTATCAGCCTCACCCTGGCGGCCATTGCCCAGGCGCGCAAGCTGGTAGTACACCTGACCGGCGCCAAGAAACGTCAGATTTTCGAGCAAGCCCTGGCAAATACATGCCAACGGTTACCGATAGCCCGCGTGCTGGATGCAGCACGTGGCCCCAAACATGTCTACTGGGCCGAATAGCGCACCATGAGCCTCGAACAAAGCTACCCCAGGCTGCTGGCCGATGTTGGCGGCACCAATGTCCGGTTTGCCCTGATACGTGCGGCTGGCGCTCCCATCAGCGACGAGCGCAACCTTGTCTGCGCCGACTACCCGGGGCCATATGAAGCGGCACGGGCGTATCTGGACCCGTTGGCAGTCGCACCGCGCTGGGCCGCGATAGGCATTGCCACACCGCTCTCCGGCGATGCTGTCAAGATGACCAACAACCACTGGGCTTTCTCGCAGGCGGCATTGCAAGCCCAGTTGCAGCTCGACGAACTGACCGTCATCAATGACTTCACCGCACTGGCATTGAGCCTGCCACTGCTGACCGACGAGGAACTGGTCAAGGTGGGGGGCGGCGAACGCGACAGCGATAGGCCCATTGCCCTGCTGGGCGCGGGGACCGGCCTGGGTGTCTCGGGCCTGATGCCCGCCCACCTGCCAGGCGAGACGCCGCGCTGGATTCCCATCCAGGGTGAAGGTGGTCATGTCTCGTTCTCTCCCTTCAATCACAAGGAAGACGAAATCCTGCGCATCCTGCGACAGGAGTTTGGCCATGTGTCGGCCGAGCGGCTGATATCCGGGCCCGGCGTGGTCAACCTGTATCGCGCCCTCAGCGAATTGAACCAGGTTGCCAATGAGGGCCTCAGCGCAGCCGACATCACCCAGCGTGGCGTGGCCAACGACTGCGCCCTGTGCCGCGAAACGGTAGACGTATTCTGCGGCATGCTTGGCACGGCTGCGGCCAACTTGGCTGTCACCCTGGGTGCCCATGGCGGCCTGTATATCGGTGGCGGTGTCGTACCCAAGCTGGGCGACTACTTTGCCGCCTCACCTTTCCGCAAGCGCTTCGAACAGAAAGGGCGTTTCTCCAACTACCTGGCAGCCGTGCCCAGCTACGTGATCGTGGCCAACAATCCGGCCCTGCGCGGCACCGCCGCCGCGCTGAACGCCCTGGCAGCCCGCAAGGGCTACTGACCTAAAGACACGCGGGGAGACGCATACAATATGCTGGAAAAGATCAAATCGCTGCTGCAGGAACTGTCGAAATCGGAACGCAAGGTGGCCGAACTGGTGCTGGCGCAGCCCAACTTCGTCGCCCATGCGCCCATTGCCCAGATTGCCGATATGGCCAATGTGTCACAGCCCACCGTGATTCGTTTCTGCCGTTCGGTCGATTGCACCGGCCTGCAGGATTTCAAGCTGCGCCTGACACGCAGCCTGGTCTCCGGCGTGCCCTATGTGCACAGCGCAGTCGAGATGAGCGATACCGCCCACGACCTGGCCGCCAAGCTGTTCGACAACACCATTTCCAGCCTGATGCGCACGCGCAACGAGTTGAACCCGGATGCCATCGAGCAAGCGGTCGACATCCTGGCCAAGGCTCGCAAGATAGAATTCTACGGCCTGGGCAACAGCGGCATCATGGCGCAGGACGCGCAGCACAAGTTCTTCCGCCTGGGCGTGCCCTGTATTTCCTACTCCGACCCGCACATCCATGGCATGTCGGCCTCCCTGCTCAAGGCAGGCGATGCCGTCGTGGCCATCTCCAACTCAGGCCGCACCATAGACCTGATCCGGTCAGTGGAGCTGGCGCGCGAGGCTGGCGCGCAGGTCATCGGCATCACCCATTCCAACTCGCCGCTGGCTAAGCGCTGCAATGTGACGCTGTATGCCGATACCCCGGAAGATCCCGACCTGTATTCGCCGATGATTACCCGCATCGTGCATCTGGTCATCATCGATATTCTGGCCGTCGGTGTCGCACTGCGGCGCGGCCCGGAGTTGATAGACCAGCTGGAAAAAATCAAGCGCAACCTCAAGGAACGCCGCGTGCGCGGCTATGAGGACCGGTAAGACCAGCCTCCACCTAACGCTACCCGACCCGTCACCATGACCGCTCTCACCAACCTACCCGCCTGGCAGCATATGCTGGCCCACGCCCAACGGCTGAAAGCAATGGACCTGCGCCAGGCCCTGGCACAAGATCCTGCGCGTGCCGAACGCTACAGCATCAAGCAATGCGGCATCTTGCTGGACTACGCCAAGAACCGCATCGACGATGCCGCCCTGGCCAGCTTGTTCGAACTGGCAAGGACAACAGGCGTGGAGCAGAAGCGGGCTGCCATGTTGGCCGGGGGGCGCATCAATGCCACCGAAGGCCGTGCAGTCCTGCACACCGCGTTACGCGCACCCCGCCATGCGCATATCGAGCTGGATGGCGAGAACATCGTACCGGCCGTGCATGCTGTGCTGGATAGGATGAGCGATTTTGCCGAGCGTGTGCGCAGCGGTGCCTGGCGAGGCCATGATGGGCAAGCGATCACCGATATCGTCAATATCGGCATAGGCGGCTCTGACCTCGGCCCTTACATGGCCTGCGAAGCGCTCAAGGACTTTGGCGCCGCCCACCTCAGGCTGCACTTTGTCTCTACCGTCGATGGCTGGCAACTTAACCATGTACTGGGTCGGCTCAATCCCGCCACCACCTTGTTCATCGTTGCGTCCAAGACTTTCACCACCCAGGAGACACTGACCAACGCACGCGCCGCTCGCGCCTGGCTGGTGGCCGCTCTGGGTACCGATGCGGCGGTGGCAAGGCATTTTGTGGCCGTCTCCACCAATGCCGATGCAGTCCGCCAGTTCGGTATCGATACCGACAATATGTTCGGCTTCTGGGATTGGGTAGGCGGGCGCTACTCACTCTGGTCGGCCATAGGCCTACCTATCCTGCTGTTCATCGGCCCCGAGCATTTCCGCGCACTACTGGCGGGCGCGCATGCCATGGATCAGCACTTTGCCAATGCGCCGCTGGAACAGAACCTGCCAGCCATACTGGCGCTGCTGGGCGTGTTCTATATCAATGGCATGGGCGCCAGCACCCAGCTGGTCTCTCCCTACAACCAGCCACTGCATCGATTGCCCGCCTATCTGCAGCAGCTGGACATGGAGTCCAACGGCAAGGCCGTGCGTCTGGATGGCGGCAAAGTGGATTACCATACTGGTCCAGTCATCTGGGGCGAGCCTGGCATCAACGGCCAGCATGCCTATTACCAGTTGCTGCATCAGGGTACCGAACTGATCCCTGCCGACTTCATCGCCAGCCTGGAGAATCCCGCCAGTTCACCCGAGCACAACCTGATACTGCTGGCCAATTTCCTGGCCCAGACAGAGGCATTGATGCGCGGCAAGAACGAGGCCGAGGTCCGGGCAGAGCTGTTTGCCCAGGGGCTGGCAGGTGATGCACTGGAGGCACTGGTGCCGCATAAGGTGTTCAGCGGCAACCGGCCGACCAATACCTTGTTGCTGGACAGGCTGGACCCAGCCAGCCTGGGTAGCCTGGTTGCCCTGTACGAGCACAAGGTGTTCGTGCAAGGCGTGGTCTGGGGTATCAACTCCTACGACCAATGGGGGGTGGAGCTGGGTAAGCAGTTGGCCAGAACGGTAGAGGCAGAGCTGAAGTCCGGCGCGCCAGCGCTGGCACATGACGCCTCCACCAACCGCTTGATCGATTATGTGCGACGTGCACTGAATCCATAATTTTTGACCGCAATCGCGGTCAGCCACGATGCACGCGGCGGGGGATTGCGTTATAAAGGCGGTCTTGCCCCGCAGCTAGAAGAACGGAGAATCGCATGCAGCAAGCCTTTGCGTCGCGCCTGGGGCGCCTGGCACTCGTCGCACTGATGGTGAGCGGCGCCAGCGCCATGGACTCAAGCCAGCGTTGGTCTGAGACCGATGACTATGTGAAACTGGAAGCCGTGAATGCGGGCAATCAGCATCCAGTCAGCTTCAGCAGCGAACAGTTGCGAGCCTTGCTGGCGCACTTCTACAAGCAGGACGCCAGCAGGGAATCCGTACCTTACTTCAGTGAAGACGAGATCGAGCGGCTGTCCAAGTCCTTGATCGCGCAATTCGCCAAGGCCAAGACAGAGGACGACCTGCTGTTCGGCACCTCCTATCGCCCAGGCAGTATCCCGCTGCTGCCACGCTCCCTGAATGCAGGCCGCTTGTTTGTCGAGAATGGCAGGCTCAACCTGCTGGTAGGCATGTGCGGCAGCACTCAGGAAGTCTTGTTCCAGCGGCCCAGTGGCAGTGCCCGTACCCTGATACACGGTAGCCGTATCAAAGCGCAGACCGATCTAGGCTGCGAGCTGCAGGCCAGCAACGTGGTGCAGCGGGTCGGCAACCGTCCAGACTGGGTCAGCCTGGATATCCCGACTGCCCTTGCGACCAAGCCGACGACCACCTTTGGCGCTGCCAAGGTACCTGCCGCCACCACATTCAAGCCAGCCGATGCGGTTGCTGCACCAGCGCCGGTGAGTCCCGCCCCGGCACAAGCCGCGCCGCAATCGGCACCGGCCGCCACAGCAGCGCCGCAAGCCATATTGCCTGCCGCACCGACAAGCAAGGTGGAGGAACGCTTGATCCTGCTGAAGCGGCTCAAGGACAACGGTCTGATCGATGATGCCGAGTACGCGCAAAAGCGTGCCGCCATCCTGAAAGAGCTGTAACAACCGGGCTGCCATAATGGCGGCCCGCCGCATTCCTGCGGTAGCAATGACTGATACCCACCCGATCATCCGGCGCCCGTCCGGCGGGTGCGGAGCGTGACCTGCACCACCGTCACGTATACCGGGCCAGCAGTGACAAAGAGGCCATAAGGCCCGATGAGCCGGCAATTGCCAGTTCGCAACCCAAGCAGTAGAGACAACATTGAAGCGCACAACTCACGCTTCGCTGGCCTTGTCTGAGCGCCAGCCACCCATTCTGCCGTGCTGCCAGAACCTGGCAGTACGCGCCACCGTATACCCAAGCGATCTACATCACGCCCCTGCACACCCTGCGGGGTGGCGTGCGCTTGCATCCCTATTCCTATAACGAAACCCACAAGGTACCCAAGATGGCAGAGCACAACGACGATCTCGATCCGGTAGAAACACGCGAGTGGCTTGAAGCCCTGGACGGCGTGATCGAGAGCGAGGGCCCTGAGCGCGCCCACTTCATCATCGAGAAGCTGATAGAAGAAGCCACCGAGCGCGGCGCCAATATCCCCTACAGTGCCAATACCCAGTACATCAATACCATCCCGGTGGAGATGGAGCCGCCCTTTCCTGGCGACACCACCAAAGAACACAAGATCCGCGCCTATACGCGCTGGAACGCCATGGCCATGGTGGTGCGCGCCAACAAGCATACCAATGTTGGCGGCCATATCGCCTCGTTTGCGTCCGCAGCCACCCTGTATGACGTGGGATACAACCACTTCTGGCATGCTCCCAGCGAGAACCACGGCGGCGACCTGGTATTTGTCCAGGGCCATGTGGCGACCGGTGTCTACTCGCGCGCTTACCTATTGGGCCGCCTGAGCGAAGATCAAATGAACAACTTCCGCCAGGAAGTCGGTGGCAAAGGCTTGTCCAGCTACCCCCACCCCTGGCTGATGCCGGACTTCTGGCAGTTCCCCACCGTATCGATGGGCCTTGGCCCGCTACTGGCTATCTACCAGGCCCGCTTCATGAAATACATGCAGGATCGCGGCATGGCACAGACCGAGGGGCGCAAGGTCTGGGCCTTCTGTGGTGATGGCGAGATGGACGAGCCGGAGTCGCTGGGGGCCATCGGCATGGCCGGCCGCGAGCGGCTGGACAATCTGGTGTTCGTGATCAACTGCAACCTGCAGCGCCTCGACGGTCCGGTGCGCGGTAATGGCAAGATCATCCAGGAACTGGAGAGCGAATTCCGCGGCTCGGGCTGGAATGTGATCAAGCTGGTGTGGGGCACCAAGTGGGATGCCCTGTTCGCACGCGACAAGAAGGGCATCCTGGCCAAGCGCATGATGGCCATCGTCGACGGCGAATACCAGACCATGAAGGCCAAGGACGGCGCTTATGTCCGCGAGCACTTCTTCAACACGCCCGAACTGAAGGCGCTTGTGCAGGACTGGTCCGACAAGGACATCTGGGACCTGAATCGGGGCGGTCACGACCCCGCCAAGATCTACGCCGCCTTCAAGGCCGCCACCGATACCAAGGGAATGCCCACCGTTATCCTGGCCAAGACCGTCAAGGGCTATGGCATGGGCTCGGCTGGCGAGGCCATGAACATCACCCACCAGCAGAAAAAGCTGGATATCGACTCGATCAAGCAGTTCCGCGACCGCTTTGGCATACCGGTGGCCGATGACCAGCTGGAGAAGGTGCCCTTCGTCAAGTTCGAGGAAGGCTCGCCTGAGCTGGAATACATGCGAGGCCACAGAAATGCGCTCGGCGGCTACCTGCCGCAACGTCGCGCCAAGGCCTACGCACTGGAAGTGCCGCCGCTGTCCAGCTTCGATACCCTGCTGAAGGGTTCGGGCGCCGGCAAGGAATACTCCACCACCATGGCTTTTGTCCGCATGCTGACCCAGCTGCTGAAGGACAAGAACATCGGCAAGCACATCGTGCCCATCGTGCCCGATGAATCGCGCACTTTCGGCATGGAAGGCCTGTTCCGCCAGGTAGGCATATGGAATCAGGAAGGCCAGAAGTATGTGCCGCAGGACGCCGACCAGCTGATGTTCTACAAGGAGTCCAAGGACGGCCAGATTCTGCAGGAAGGTATCAACGAAGCCGGCGGCATGTGTGACTGGATCGCTGCGGGTACGTCCTACAGCACCCATGGCGTGCCCATGATTCCGTTCTACATCTATTACTCGATGTTCGGTTTCCAGCGCGTAGGTGATCTGGCCTGGCTGGCTGGCGACATGCGCACCCGGGGCTTTCTGCTGGGCGGCACGGCGGGCCGCACCACCCTCAATGGCGAGGGCTTGCAGCACGAGGACGGCCATTCGCACCTGATCTCGGCCACCATCCCCAACTGCATCTCCTATGACCCGACGTTCGGCTTTGAAGTGGCGGTCATCGTGCAGGACGGCATGCGCCGCATGTATGCCGAGCAGCAGGACGTGTATTACTACATCACCCTGATGAACGAGAACTATGAGCACCCAGCCATGCCAGCCGATGCGGAAGCAGGCATCGTCAAGGGCATGTACCTGCTCAAGCAGGGCGGTGCGGGCGATCTGCGGGTGCAGTTGCTGGGGTCCGGCACCATCTTCAACGAAGTGATTGCCGCTGCGCAGTTGCTGCGCGATGACTGGGGCGTGGAAGCCGATCTGTGGAGCTGCCCAAGCTTTACCGAACTGGCCCGCGACGGTATGGCGGTGGAGCGGGAAAATCTGCTCAACCCGCTGGCCGAACCCAAGCTGCCCTATGTGACCCAATGCCTGAAGGACACGCAAGGCCCGGTGGTGGTGGCAACCGACTATATGCGCCTCTACGCCGAGCAGATACGTGCCCATGTGCCACGCCGTTACGTGGTGCTCGGCACCGATGGCTTCGGCCGCTCGGACACCCGCGAACAGCTGCGGCAATTCTTCGAAGTCAACCGCCACTATGTGACGGTAGCTGCACTGAAATCGCTGGCCGACGATGGCAAGCTGCCGCGCGCCAAGGTGGCAGAAGCCCTGGCCAAGTACGGCATCGATAGCACCAAGCCCGCCCCTTGGACCGTTTAACCACGTGAAAAGTGGAACGTGAAAGGTGAAATGTGGTGTAACACCACGTTTCACATTTCACCGCCGCATGACGGCTTCACGTTTCACGGAGGATGAAAATGAGCAATCTGATTGAACTGAAAGTGCCCGACATTGGCGATGCCAAGGATGTCGACGTGATTGAAGTCTTTGTCAAACCAGGCGATGTGATCAAGAAGGACGATTCGCTGATCACCCTGGAAACAGACAAGGCCAGCATGGAAGTCCCGGCAAGCGCCGCTGGGGTAGTCAAGGAAGTCCGCCTCAAGGTGGGCGACAAGGCCTCTGAAGGCAGCGTGGTGGTCGTGATAGAGGCGGGTGCTGCTGCCGCTGCGCCCGCTGCAGCGCCTGCGGCTACCCCCGCGCCCGAAGTCGCAGCCCCCCCCGTAGCCGCGCCAGCTGCTGCACACGCTGCGGCCAGCACATCGATCGAGGTCAAAGTGCCCGATATTGGCGACGCCAGCAATGTCGACGTCATCGAAGTCTTCGTCAAAATCGGCGACAGCGTGAAGAAGGACGACTCCCTGATCACGCTGGAAACCGACAAGGCCAGTATGGAAGTGCCCTCCCCTGCTGCTGGTGTTGTACAAAGCCTAGCCATCAAGGTGGGCGACAAGGCATCGGAAGGCACGCTGATCCTGACCCTGTCCACGCAAGCTGGTGCCGCCGCGACACCCGCCCCCGCAGCCAGCAAACCCGCCCCGACTGCCGCTCCACCTGCCGTTGCCGCGACGCCCCCTGCACCCGCCGTTGCCGCCGTTAGCACAGCGCCCGCAGCCAAGGTTGATGAAGCCGCCTTCAGGACCTCCCATGCCAGCCCGTCGGTACGCAAGTTTGCCCGCGAGCTGGGCGTGGACCTGGGTCGTGTCAAGGGTAGCGGCCCCAAGGGGCGCATTGTTGCCAGCGACATCCAGGCTTACGTCAAGAACGTGCTCAGTGGCGCCGTGGCCAATACCGCCACGCCCACCAATGGCAGCGGCAGCGGACTGGATCTGCTGCCCTGGCCCAAGGTCGACTTCGCCAAGTACGGCCCGGTCGAGGCCAAGCCGCTCTCGCGTATCAAGAAGATTTCGGGTGCCAACCTGGCGCGCAACTGGGTCATGATTCCTCACGTCACCCAATTCGACGAAGCCGACATCACCGACATGGAAGCCTTCCGCAAGGAAATGGGCGAGGAACTGAAAAAACAGAACCTCAAGATCACCCCCTTGGCCTTCATCATCAAGGCCGTGGTCGCGGCGCTGAAGAAATTCCCCGACTTCAACAGCAGCCTCGACGGTGAAAACCTGGTGCTGAAGCAGTATTTCCATATCGGCTTCGCCGCCGACACCCCCAATGGCCTGGTGGTGCCGGTAATACGCGATGCCGACAAGAAGTCGCTGATCGAGTTAGCCACAGAAACCGGCGCCTTGGCAGCCAAAGCACGCGACGGCAAGCTGCTGCCGGCCGAGATGCAGGGCGGTTGCTTCTCCATCTCCTCGCTCGGCGGGGTCGGGGGAACGGCCTTCACACCCATCGTGAATGCACCGGAAGTTGCCATCCTCGGGGTTTCCAAGTCCAGCATCAAACCGGTCTGGAACGGCAGCGAGTTTGCGCCGCGTCTGATCCTGCCGCTCTCGCTGAGCTATGACCACCGTGTGATCGACGGCGCTTCGGCAGCCCGATTCACCACCTATCTATCACAGGTACTGGGCGACATCCGCCGCCTGATGCTTTAACCCCAAGTGAACAATGGAACCGTGAAGGACCAGCCTGCCAACCCCACTGCCCAGCCAGCCCAGGCAAGGTAGCGATGCGCAAGCGGCAGCGAGCGTGGGGTTGAGGGAGTGTCCGGGAAGTGGGGGGCCGCCAGGCCCTCTCGCTTTCCATCGCCGCCCGGCGGTATCACGTTTCACGGAGGAAAACCCATGAGCAATGTGATTGAACTGAAGGTCCCCGACATTGGCGATGCCAAGAACGTGGAAGTGATCGAAGTCTTCGTCAAGGTGGGCGACAGCATCGCCAAGGAAGACTCACTGATCACCCTGGAAACCGACAAGGCCAGCATGGAAGTCCCGTCCAGTGCCGCCGGCGTGGTCAAGGAAATCCGCATCAAGGTCGGTGACAAGGTCAGTGAAGGCAGCGTGATGCTGCTGCTGGAGGCCCGGGATGCCGCTGCGGCCAGCCTCGCCGCCGCACCCGCTGCGCCAGCTGCTGCCCCTGTAGCAGCACCGCAACCTGCCAGCCATGGCGGCGCGGCTGATGCTGAATTTGATGTCCTGGTTCTGGGTGGCGGTCCTGGCGGCTATTCTGCCGCCTTCCGCGCCGCAGACCTGGGCCTGAAGGTGGCTATGGTCGAACGTTACGCGACGCTGGGTGGCGTTTGCCTGAACGTGGGCTGCATCCCCTCGAAAGCCTTGCTGCATAACGCCGCTGTCATCGACGAGGTGCGCCATCTGGCCGCCAACGGCATCAAGTATCCCGAGCCAAAGATTGATCTGGATGCCCTGCGTGGCTACAAGAACAAAGTGATCGGCAAGCTTACTACTGGGCTGACCGGCATGGCCAAGGCTCGCAAGGTCGAAGTGATACGTGGCCTGGGACGCTTTCTCGACCCCTACCATGTCGAGGTTGAGCTCACGACCGGCACAGGCCAGGAAAAAACCGGCCAGAAGCAGGTGATCAAGTTCAAGCAGGCCATCATCGCAGCCGGTTCCCGCGTGGTGAAACTACCCTTCATCCCTGAGGACCCACGCATCGTCGACAGCACGGGTGCACTCGGACTGCAAGCTGTCCCCAAGAAAATGCTGGTGATAGGTGGTGGCATCATTGGTCTGGAAATGGGCACGGTCTACTCCACGCTGGGTGCCCGCCTGGATGTGGTCGAAATGATGGACGGCCTGATGCAGGGCGCAGATCGCGATCTGGTGCGGGTATGGCAGAAGATGAATGCCCACCGTTTCGACAACATCATGCTCAAGACCAAGACAGTCGCGGTCGAAGCCAAGCCTGATGGCATCTATGTCACCTTCGAGGGTGATGCAGCGCCCAAGGAGGCACAGCGCTACGATATGGTGCTGGTCGCCGCCGGCCGGGCACCCAATGGCAAGCTGATAGGGGCTGAGCAAGCTGGCGTGGCCGTGACCGACCGGGGCTTTATCGAGGTGGACAAGCAGATGCGCACCAATGTGCCGCATATCTTTGCCATCGGCGATATCGTCGGCCAGCCCATGCTGGCGCACAAAGCTGTGCACGAGGGCCACGTGGCCGCTGAAGTGGCTGCCGGCCACAAAGCCTATTTCGACGCACGCGCCATCCCTGGCGTGGCCTATACCGACCCGGAAGTAGCATGGGTGGGGGTGACCGAGGACGAAGCCAAGAAGAATGGCATCAAGATCGAAAAATCGGTCTTCCCCTGGGCCGCTTCTGGCCGCGCCATCGCCAATGGCCGCGACGAGGGATTCACCAAGCTGATTTTCGACGCGGAGACTCACAGGCTGATCGGTGGTGCCATCGTGGGCACCCATGCCGGCGATATGCTGGGCGAGATAGGCCTGGCGATAGAGATGGGTTGTGATCCTACCGATATCGGCAAGACCATCCATGCTCACCCGACACTGGGCGAGTCCATAGGGTTGGCGGCCGAAGTGGCCGAAGGCAGCTGTACCGACCTGCCGCCTGTACGCAAAAAGTAATCCGTTTGCTAGCACGACACCGGCCCGCCTTTAGAAGGCAGGCCGGCGTTGTCATGCTGGCGCGTCCACTGCAAGCGCTTGAGCACAAAGGCTACCGACCATCGGTCACCTTGATAGTGCTCGCTATGGCCTATGCTGAAGCAACTGCGGAGGACACCATGAACCGACAGAACGCCGACCCGGAAGCCACCCGCCTGGCAGCGCTGCATCGTTGCGGTATATTCCAGACCCCTGCCGAGCAGGATTTCGATTTTCTGACCCGGCTGGCGGCTGAAATATGCCAGGTGCCCTATGCCTTTGTCACATTCGTGGACCAGGACTATGTCTGGGCAAAGGCCTGGCATGGCGTAGAGAAGATTGCCCCGGCGGCCCGCTGCGACGATTACTGTGATTTTGTCATCCGCAGCGGCCAGCCTCTGGTAGTGCATGACCTTTGCAGCGACCCGCGCACAGCCAGCTTGCCACCGACCCTGGACGGTTTTCGCATGTATGCTGGTGTTCCCCTGCTGACTGCCGACCAGCAGGCTATCGGTACGCTGTGCGTGCTCGACAAGCGGGCGGGCCAGCCCAATGACCACCAGCTAGAACTGCTACAGTCCCTGGCCCGCCAGGTCATGGCTTTGGTAGAGCTGCGCCAGCACAAGCGTGAGCTGGAAGCCAATGTGCATTTGCTGGAACGCTTGGCCACGACCGACGAGCTGACCGGGCTGATGAACCGCCGCCGCCTGATGGAGCGCCTGAGCGAAGAGTGTGCGAGGGCGCGCCGGTTCAAGGAGCCCATGGCGCTGGTGCTGCTGGACCTGGACCATTTCAAGCAGGTGAACGACCAGTGGGGCCACGCCACCGGCGATATCGTACTCGCCAATACCGGCAGACTGATACGCGAGACCCTGCGCGAGACGGACAGCGCCGGCCGTTACGGCGGTGAGGAGCTATGCCTGCTGCTGCCGCATACCGAGCTGGACGGTGCCGCCACCGTGGCCGATACCCTATGCGGCCGGCTTGCTACCCGCTCGCATCGTACTGCCGGTGCGCCGGAATATGTCACTGCCAGCCTGGGGGTGGCCGCCAGCAGCCACCTGGAGCAATGCCACCCAGCCACCCTGCTGGCCCAGGCTGATGCCGCCCTGTATCGCGCCAAGGATAACGGCCGCAACTGCGTTGTGGTCGCGCAAGAGGCGCTGGCCTAGTCTAGGCTGAAGCAGCAGCAACTTGATTCGCAACCCAAGCTTGCCAATGATTAGAGCGTAAGCCGGCTCAGCTGGTTGTCACGATGTTGTCCCGTTGCTACTGACCCTACTCCCTCCAAGCGAGCAGACGCATGCAATCACTACGCAGCAAACTCATTGTCGCCATGGCCATTCTGGTCAGCATAGTCGCCTTGATACTTACCATTGCCTCCTACACTCGCATGCGCGATGAGCTGATGGCTGCATTGCAGTCTCAGTCCAGCGAGGCCGCCCAGGCAGCCGCGCGATCGGCGGACGAATGGCTGAACGCCAAATCCTCCATCATCACCGCCATGGCGGGTACGGCAGGCCAACTAGCCACCGCAGCCCCACCAGCAGCCCCAGAGCCCGCAGCAGATGCCGCACCCGCCGCACCCACGGCAGAAACCGCCGCACCAGCTGCGCCGGCGACACCAGCAGCCCCGCCCGTGCTTCCCTTTCTGCAGTTGAGCGAGAAGTCCGGGCAGTTTGATACCACCTATGTGGGCTATGACGACAAGCAGATCGTATTCTCCAAACCGCAGAACCTGCCCGAGGGTTACGACCCGACAGGCCGGCCTTGGTACCAGCAGGCCAAGTCAGCGGGCAAGACCATCATCACTGACCCCTATGTAGATGCCGCCACCAAGAAACTGGTGATTTCCATGGCCAGCCCAGTTAGCGGCACCTCTTCAGGCGTTGCCGCCGGCGATGTGTTCATGGATGGCTTGGTCAGCGGTGTACTCGGGGTCAAGTTGGCCCATCAGGGCTACGCCTTTGCACTCGATGCCAAGGGGGTGGTGCTGATCCACTCCGAGGAATCCAAGCGCATGAAGCCGGCAATAGAAATGGCGCCAGGGTTGGATGCCAGCAAGCTCAAGGCCATGGCCGAAGGCGGTCAGATGGAGCAGATCACCATTGATGGGCAGGAAAAGTTTGTCCAGGTACGCCCCATCCCCAGCACCGGTTGGTATCTGGCAGTGGCCATAGACAAATCCGATGCCCTTGCACCGCTCGGCAAGTTGCTGGTCTTCTCGGTCATGCTAGTGGTCGTGCTGCTGGTGATATCCATGGCCTTGCTGACGGCCACCATCAGTAAGATGCTGGCAGGCCTGATGCGGGTGCGTGATGCCATGCGTGCCATCGCCACCGGCGGCGGCGATCTTACCCGTCGCATCCCGGTCAGCGGTAACGATGAGATCGCCCAGACAGCCCAGGCCTTCAACCAGTTTCAGGAGCAACTGCGGCAGATGTTTGTGGAACTACAGGGCGAGGCCAGCCACCTCACTGACGGCGTCAACAACATCGCCACCCTGACTCGCCGTATGGCGGAGGACTCGCGCCAACTGGCCGACCACGGGGCAGCCAACGCCGCCACCATAGAAGAGCTGACCGTTAGTATTTCGCACATCGCGGACTATGCCGGTGACGCCAACACCCTGGTCGACGCCACCGGCAAACTGTCGGCCGAGGGTTCCAACAGCATTGCCCAGGTATCCGGCGAAATCGACAACTCGGCCAGCGCCGTGCGCGAACTGTCCTCGCTGTTTACCGAGGTCAATCGCCGTGCCGACGATATCGGGGGCATCGTGCAGGTAATCAAGGAGATTGCCGACCAGACCAACCTGCTGGCGCTCAACGCAGCCATCGAAGCGGCACGCGCCGGCGAGCAGGGCCGTGGCTTTGCGGTGGTAGCCGACGAAGTCCGCAAGCTGGCAGAGCGCACCGGCCAGGCCACCCAGGAAATCTCCACCATGATAGGCAGCATGCGCGATGCTACTCAGGGTGCAACAGGCAATATGCAACGCACGCTCACTTCGGTAGAGGCCGGCGCTGGGCTGATACGTGAGACTGCCAGCAACATCGCCCAGATACAGCAACGCATGTCGGAAGTCGTGAGCAATATGCGTGAAATTGCCCATTCCACCAGTGAGCAGCGGCAAGCCGCCACCCTGATGGCACAGAATGCCGAGCGCGTGACGGCCCAGATCCAGCAAAGCGACGAAGCCTTGCAGGCCATGACCGGCACCCTGGGTGAGCTGGATCAACTGGCCAGTGGCATCCGCACCATGTTCGCCAAGTTCAAGCTGTGAATAACTTGTACTTGGAAAACTGACCCTTTGCTGCCCAAAGCCATGAAATGGCGATATAGGGCGGTTACAGCGTGAAATATCCGCCCAAAGGCTGATTGCTTTGTCATAAAACTCCCCTATGCTGAAACAGGCAAAGGGGAGTTTTCATGTCAGGCGCGGCACACTACGACGAAGAGCAAAGGCTCAAGGCGCTCTACCAAAGCGGCTTGCTGGACAACCAGAAGCACGAGGATTTCGATTTCATCGTGCAGGCCGCCGCCAGGCTGTGTGATGTCCCCCAGGCCTTCGTCGCCTTTGTCGATCGCGGCATCGTCTGGATCAGCGCCTCGGTGGACTACCTGCCCTTTCGCCAGTTGCCGCGCGGGGCCACTTTCGCCGACCTGGCACTGACTGGCGATGCCTTTATCAATATCCCCGACCTGCATACCGACCCGCGTACGGCCAGCCACCCGCTGACTCAAAGCGGATTCGGTTTTTGCATGTATGCAGCTACACCCATTTTTGCCCCGAATGGGCATGCCATAGGGGTGCTGAGCCTGCTGGACAGTCGCCCACGCCTGCTGGATGCAGAGCAACGTGAGTGGTTGCTGCAGTTGGGTAGGCAAGCGTCGGCCCTGGTGGAGTGGCGGCGGGTACGCAAGGAGCTGGAAGGAGCCTTGTTGGAGCAGGAACGCGCTACCCGGATGGACCATCTCACCGGCCTGCCCAACCGGCCGTGGTTGCTGGCGCGAATCGAAGAGGAATGCAATCGCGCCCATCGGTTTGGCCACCCTTTCTCCCTGATCCTGTTCGATCTGGACAAGCTGGCTGAAATAAACGAGCAGATGGGCCGCGACTGCGGTGACGCCGCGCTGGGGCGGGTGGGCAGGCTGCTGCGCCAATCACTGCGCAACACCGATACAGCAGGCCGCCTATCTGGCGACCGCTTCTGCATCGTCCTGCCCAACACCTCGGCCGATGGCGCAGCCACCCTGGCCGAGATGCTACGTGGGCGGATCGAGTCCAAACCCAATCCACTGGAACCCGCCCTGGCCATGACCGCCAGCTTTGGCGTGGCCTGCGCGGCCGAACACGGCATATACGGCGCGCACAGCCTGTTGGCTGCAGCTGGCGCGGCACTGGATCAGGCAAGAATCGATGGACGCAACCGCGTGGCGGTAGCCCTCAGCACACCGCCTGATTTGGGCTAAGCGCCACTACCGCTCAGATCAGCGCTGCGCCACCCTGACTATCTTCATGGTATTGGTACTACCCATCAAACCCACCGTGTCGCCCACTGTTACCACGATCAAGTCGCCAGGCTGAACCAGGCCTTGCTCCAGCAGCTTGAGTTCGGCCGACACCAGCAACGACTTCTGGTCGCAATCGTGCGCCAGCATCATGGGATAGACATCGCGGAACAGACTCAGGCGCCGATAGGTGGCGATTTCTGGCGTCATGGCATAGATGGGCACACCGCAGTTCACCCGGCTGGTCCAAAGTGCCGTAGCCCCTGTCTGCGTCAATGCCACGATGGCCTTGACCTTGAGGTGGGTAGCGGTAAACAGGGCCGCCATGGCGATGGACTGATCGACCCGGATGAATTCACGATTCAGGAAGTCGCGGTCCAACTGGTAGTCCGAGGACTTCTCTGCCTCCAGGCAAACCCGCGCCATTGCCTCCACTGTCTCGATGGGGTATTTGCCAGCCGCCGTTTCGGCCGACAGCATCACGGCATCGGTACCATCCAGGACCGCATTGGCCACGTCACTCACCTCAGCACGAGTCGGCACCGGGCTGGAGATCATCGATTCCATCATCTGAGTCGCGGTGATGGTCAGCTTGTTCTTTTCCCGCGCCAGACGAATCATGCGTTTTTGCAGTGCAGGTACAGCTGCATCGCCTACTTCCACCGCCAGGTCACCGCGGGCCACCATGATGGCATCCGAGCTTTCGACCAGCTCGTCGAGATTGGCAATGGCCTCGGTACGCTCAATCTTGGCCACCACCTGTGCACGGCTGCCCGCGGCCTGTATCAGGGTACGAGCCATATACATGTCCGCGCTGCTCTTGGGGAAGGACACTGCCACATAGTCTGCCTCCAGCTTGGCGGCGACCTTGATGTCCTCCATATCCTTGGCGGTCAGGGCCGGCGCAGAAAGCCCACCGCCTTGCCGGTTGATACCCTTGTTGTTGCTCAGCACGCCCCCTACCCGCACGCGAGTATGAATGGCGCTACCCTGCACGCTCTCCACATCCAGCACCAGGCGGCCATCATCAAGCAGCAGCACATTGCCGGGGCTGACATCGCGTGGCAGCTCCTTGTAATCCAGCCCGACCCGCTCGTTAGTGCCCAGCTCGCATGCCGAATCGAGGATAAACACCTGGCCCGGCTCCAGCGTGACCTTGTTCTTCTCGAATTTGCCTACCCGTATCTTGGGGCCTTGCAGATCCACCATGATGGCGACCGGTAGATTCAGCTTCTCAGCCGCCGCCCGCACCATCTCGGCACGACCGATATGGTCCTCAGCCTTGCCGTGCGAAAAATTCAAACGTACGACATTGACACCCGCTGCGATCAAGCGGGTAAGCACCTCAGGGTCGCTGGTGGCGGGGCCTAGCGTGGCAACTATCTTGGTACTGCGCTGCATGCGGTAGCACTCCTCGGCTTGGGTGGGTGTTCCGTACACCGCCAGGGTTTTCGGCGGCATTCCGGCAACCGGCTGATACCGGTCTCTTATGTAGTAATTCTACAAGCCGATTGCGATGTAATCCCGACTATCTGACTACGCCCTAGCTATCACGACATCTTTATCGCTTTTCGCCCACAGCGGCTACCGCTGGTAAACCCGTTCACGGGGGTAAGCGCACGTGCTGGCATCAGCATAGCCTACACTTCGCCAAGCCCTTGCCTGCGTGCCTTGGCGGCAGCCCGCCGCTCGGCAAAGAAGTCCTTGAGCAATTGGCCGGCTTCCTCCGCCATGACCCCCCCCTCCACCACGGTATGGTGATTCAACTGGGCGTAGCCAAACAGGTCCAGCACGCTGCCAGCCGCCCCGGTCTTGGGGTCGGGCGCAGCATAGACTACCCGCGCAAGGCGGGCGTGCATCATGGCCCCGGCGCACATGGCACAGGGCTCCAGCGTCACATAGAGTTCACAGCCCGGCAGGCGGTAGTTGCCCAGCAGGGCGGCGGCAGCACGCAAAGCGCGCATTTCGGCATGGGCAGAGGGATCGTGCAAGCCTATGGGCGCATTACTACCCCGGGCAATGACCACGCCGTCTTTCACCAGCACCGCCCCTACGGGCACCTCGCCGGCCACGCGGGCCAACTCGGCCTCCTGCAGGGCCAGTCGCATAAAGTGTTGGGCATCGATCATGGCTTGCTAGGTTCATGTGGGCAGCAAAAGAGGCGGCGAAGTTAACCCGATTCGCACGCTGCCCGCCAGCTATTTGTTGGCTGCCAGGGCCCGTTCAAATGCGGTGGACTGTATCAAGCTGCGGGCTTCCGGCTCGGTTTGTATCAACCTCGCCTCACGCATGAAGCGCAGCACGGCACGCACATGGTATTCCAGCCCACCCAGGTCACCATGGCGCTTGGCAGCTTCTGCCGCATTGGGGAACTTGATACTGGCCAAGCCCGCCATCATGCTGGTATCGCCTTCGGCGACAAAGCCCTTGAACAGGCCAGCATTCAAGGTCGCCTTGAAATCGGCAAAGCGGGTGCCGCCACTGCGAACCCAGCTCACTCCCTTGAGCCATCCACGGTAGAACCGTACCCATTGCTCATCCGGTATGCTGGCGATGGCTTGCTTGTTGGCGGCAAATCCCTCGGTCACGATGCCGGCATAAGTTGCGCTATCAGCGGGTATCGAAGCCCCCACTGTGCGGTAGATAAACATGGCTTGTGGGTCGGGCAACACACTGAGCGGTATCTGGCCCTTGGCAAAGGCGCCAGCCAATTTCTCGGGACTGGCCTCCATCAATTTGTAGTCGCTCAGTTGCCGACCATTGGCGCTGAGATAGCGCGCCAGCAGGAACAGCTGTCCAACCTGCTTGTCGCCCACGCCCAGTATCTGGCCATTGAGTTTGGTGACATCGGCGCCAGCCTTCAGCAGTATCTTGACGCTGCCGTTGGAGGTATGGGTTTCCGCCGTCAGCTTGATCGGCGCGCCTTCCATCTGGGCACCCACAAAATTCGCCGTCAGGTCTCCGGCGATATCCACCTCGCCGTCGCCCAACGCCTTCAGCAGTGTACGGCTCTCGCTGAAGGGCACCAGTTGCACCTGCACCCCCAACTCTTTCCAATAGCCTTTTTCCTCCGCCACATTGAGCGGGGCGAAGCCCAGGTTGGGCAGATAGCCTACCTTGATCGGTGCAGCGTGCGCCAACAGCGCCAGCGAGGAAAGAACGGCGGCGAACGCCCCGCGCTTGATAGTAGCCCACATACGTTTGCATCCCTCTAGCACACCCCGTGGTCGGAGCTTTGTTCTAAGAGCCACTAACAAAACCCTTCTGGCGTTGTTGTGCGAGCTTGCCGTACCCACGTACTGTCATCGCTCGCACGCCTAGCCAGAACCGCTACGCTGGGTTTTGTTAGCCGCTCTAATTGCAGTCAACAGCCGATGCTGACGGCATTAAGCTTAACCAAATTGGTGATGTTGTAGATGCGGGATTACGGCGATGTGACATTTATCCCTACACCAAGCGCTTAGTTGGCAACACTTTCATGCCAAATGCAGGAAAAATACCCGTACTGAATATGCAATCAGGCTATGCCCAGCAACTCCGCGGCATGTTTGCGGGTGGTATCGGTAATGTCCACCCCCCCCAGCATGCGGGCGATCTCTTCTATCCGCCCAGCATCGTCCAGCCTGGCAATGCGGC
Organism: Chitinimonas prasina; assembly: GCF_030160395.1. Lineage (GTDB taxonomy): Bacteria > Pseudomonadota > Gammaproteobacteria > Burkholderiales > Chitinimonadaceae > Chitinimonas > Chitinimonas prasina. The sequence continues at coordinate 144,534 of NZ_BSOG01000002.1, read as the reverse complement.
TGAGCACCGTCTCGGCGGTCTGCACCTTGCTGACCTGCAACTGCTGGTCGCCACTGGCGGCTACCTGCGGCAGGTGGGTAATGCACAGCACTTGGTGACGCTTGCCCAGCGTCTTGAGCAGCTTGCCCACGATCTCCGCCACGCGCCCGCCTATACCCACATCCACTTCGTCGAATATCAAGGTCGGCACCTCGGCCACCTGGCTGGTCACCACCTGCAACGCCAGGCTGATACGCGACAGCTCACCACCCGACGCCACCTTGGCCAGCGAACGTGCAGGCGCACTGGCATGCGGCGCCACCTGGAACTCCACTTGTTCCAGGCCATAGGCCGCAGCGATTTCACCGGGTATCAGGGCAATCTCGAACCGGCTTCCGGCCATGGCCATGGTCTGCATCTCGGCACTGACAGCCTTGCCCAGTTTCTCGGCAGTGGCGCCGCGCGCCTTGCTCAGCTGTGCTGCGGGCTTGCGGTAGGCAGCTTCGGCCTTCTGTACCGCCGCCGCCAATGCCTCCATGCCCTCATCACCGCCCAGCTCGGCCAGGCGGGCACGCCAGCCGGCCAGCTTGCCCGCTAGTTGCTCAGGCTCGATACGGTACTTGCGCGCCAGGCGGTAGATATCGTCCATGCGCCTTTCCACTTGGGCCAGCCTGCCTGGGTCCAACTCCACCTTGTCGGCGTAGTGCCGCAAGGCATGTACTGCCTCAGACAGATTGGCATCAGCCGTCGCCAGCAACTCCACCGCCTCATTCAGGCCGGGGTCCAGGCTGGCCAGATCGGCCAGGCGCGACTGCACACCTGCCAGCAATGACTGCGCATTGACCTCTCCGTCCGCCAACGTCTCCAGCGCACTCTGGCCACCTTCGATCAGGCTGGCCGCATGGCTCAGCCGGCTATGCTCGCTCTGCAGCTCCTGCCACTCGCCAGCCGTCATGTTCAGGGTGGCGATCTCCTCAATCTGCCACTGCAAACGCTCGCGCTCGGCAGCGTATTCCCCAGCATGCTTGCTGGCCTCATTGAGCTTTTCCTCGGCCTTCTTCCAGGCCACGAACGCCTGCCGCACGCTACGTGCCAGCTCTGTCTGGCCGGCAAAGGCATCCAGCAACCCACGTTGCGATTCTGCCCGCATCAGCGACTGATGCGCATGCTGGCCGTGGATATCCACCAGAAACTCCCCCACCTCCTTGAGCTGGGCCAAGGTCGCTGGCTGACCATTGATAAAGGCACGCGAACGGCCAGTCGCGTCTATGGTACGGCGCAACAGCAGGCTGTTCTCATCGCCTTCCAGCTCATAGTCCTTGAGTATCTGGGCCAGTTCATCATGCCCCTGGATATCAAACTGGGCCGATAGATCAGCCTTGTCCGTGCCATGCCTGACCACGCTGGTATCCGCCCGCGCACCCAGCAACAGCGACAAGGCATCGATCAGGATGGATTTACCGGCCCCGGTCTCACCCGTCAGCACCGTAAAGCCGTTGCTGAAGGTCAGCTCGAGTTCATCAACGATCACGAAATCGCGTAGGTGGAGTGTCAGCAGCATGGTTTTGGCAAACAATAGATAGAGCCCGGCACCGCAGCTAACCGCAGCGCAGCCGGTCAGAATGGCGAATCAGAACAGGCGCTCGCCCCAGTGCAACTTGTGGCGCAGCATGTCGTAGTAGTTGTACCCCACAGGGTGCAGGATGCGGAGCGAGTTGCGGTAGCGCTTGATGGTCACCCTGTCCATTTCGCGCAGGTCAAAATGCGAATGCCCGTCAAAGTGCACTTTTACCTCGGACCCACGCGTCAGCATGAACTCCACGGTAGACGCATCGTTGACCGCAATAGGCCGTGCCGTCATGGTCTGCGGGCAGATAGGCACCAGGGCAATGGCCGGCACCGTGGGATGCAGTATGGGGCCGCCTGACGCCAAGGCATAAGCCGTAGAGCCTGTCGGTGTACTGACAATCAGGCCATCCGAGCGCTGACTGTAGACGAACTGGTCATCGATAAAAATCTCGAACTCGATCATGGCACCCAGCGAACCTCGGCTGAACACCACGTCATTGAAGGCCAAGGCGGCATGCACCTCGCGCTCGTCGCGTATCACCTTGGCCGAGAGCAGCATGCGCTCTTCCGGCACAAAGTCGCCGTCCAGTATGCGGGGGATGATGGTTTCGATGTCATCCACGCCCACATCGGTCATAAAACCCAAGCGTCCCTGGTTGATGCCGACCAGAGGAATGCGATATGGCGCCACCAGGCGGGCAATCGACAGCATGGTGCCGTCGCCACCCAGCACGATGACCAGATCAGCCACCTTGCCTATCTGCTCGGGTGGCACCACCAGGGTATCGGGAATCGGATGCTCGGCCGCCGTATCGGCATCCAGCACGATGCTGGCACAGTCGTGCTGGCGCAGCAGGGCAGCGAGGCGGCGCAAGGGCTCGCCGATATTGGGGCTGTTGCGCCTCGCCACCAGGGCGATCTTCTTGAAGAGCGTACTCATGGGAAGGATTTAACCATAAGGCCAGCGCCTTGGGTTAGCGCCGCTTGCTAGCATTTTGCTGACAACAGGCCAGTACGCCTATTTAACGGCCTGCAGCCAGCGCCAAGGCAACGAAATCGCGTGGCACGCTGGTGCGCGGCACCCTGCCGGTAAACCAGCGCCGCACATCGTCTTCCAGCCCTATGCCGTGCATATAGTTATACAGGGCCTTGTTCAAGGCCTCGCCCAGGCTGTTATGGTCCACTCCGGAAGGGTCGTGGAAGCCCACGTCGTTCTTGGCAAAGCTGATCTCGGGCAAAGGCAGCAGCGTCACCCCGTACTCTTCCGGGTTCTTGCCTACCGGCGAATGCACGGTGCAGACAAAGCGATGGAAGAAGCCGGACTGGATGCAACCGGCCGCAAACAGCTGCCGTACATACTCCAGGGCATCGACAGTATCGTGCACTGTCTGGGTAGGAAAACCATACATCAGATAGGCATGTACCAGGATGCCCGCCTCGGTAAAGCCATGGGTAACCCGCGCTACCTGGTCTACCGACACCCCTTTCTTCATCAGCTTGAGCAAACGATCCGACGCGACTTCCAGGCCGCCTGAAATAGCGATACAGCCACTATCGGCCAGCAGCTGGCACAGATCCGGCGTAAATGACTTCTCGAACCGGATATTGCCCCACCAGGAGATGGCAACATTACGTCGCAGCAGCTCTTCCGCCAGGGCACGCAGCATCTTTGGGGGGGCTGCCTCATCAACGAAATGAAAGCCCGTTTGGCCTGTCTCGGCAATGATGGCCTCTATCCTGTCTACCAGTGTGGCAGCGGAGGCCGTCTCGTAGCGCGAGATGTAATCCAGGCTCACGTCACAGAAACTGCACTTCTTCCAGTAGCAGCCATGGGCTACCGTCAGCTTGTTCCAACGCCCGTCCGACCAAAGCCGGTGCATGGGATTAAGCATGTCGAGCAGGGAGAGATAGTGATCCAGTGGTAGGCCATCCCAGGTCGGCGTGCCTATCTGCTCGAACGGGACATCCGCTTCCATGAAGTTGATATAGCGCACCTTGCCCGATTCACCGTCGCGCACATAGGTGCGCACCAAGCGTTGCTGCGAGCGCTTGCCCTTAAGGTGCTCCAGCAAGGCCAGCAGAGGCCGCTCGCCTGCATCCAGCATCACATAATCAAAGTAGTCAAACACCCGCGCCTCGGTCAGCTCGCGCAGCTCGGTGTTGACGAAGCCACCACCCAGCAAGGTGACGATCTGCGGATGGCGGGACTTGATGGTCTGGGCAATACGGAAAGCCGCATACACGGCGCCAGGAAACGGCACCGACAGCAATACCACCTGCGGCGCCTCGCGCTCGATGGCGGCCAGCGTCAATTCGGCCAGCAGGTCATCGACCAGGTTATGCGGCGCAGCCAGCGCCTGGGCCAGGGGCTCGAAGGTGGGCTGCGCCTGCGCCAGCGATTCGGCATATCGGACAAACTCGAAGCGCTCATCCACTGCGTCGCGCAGCACATCGGCCAGGTCATTCAGATAGAGCGTAGCCAGGTGGCGGGCACGATCCTGCATGCCCAGAGCACCAAAAGCCCAGGCCAGTGGGTCACCACCCTCAGGGTCATCCGGGTCTACATAGACATCCAGCGCGTCGAATCGCGGCCCTTCCGGCAGAAAGCGCCGGCTGCATATGCGATGGGCGACGGTGGAGTCCCGCCCCTGCAGGAAGGCGATAACCGGGCCTACCGTACCCTGGTACAAGTCGAAGTGGGTATCAAAGCCCTCGACCAGGGGAGTGCGCGCCGACGGCGACAGCGTTGCAATATGCTCACGCACCCGCGCCAGGCCATCGGCAGAAAACAGGCGCAGCACCAGGGCCAAGGCCAGATCCTGCTGTACTGCATCCACCCCCTGCGAGCGCAGGAAACCGGTCAGGTAGGCCGTAGACGGATATGGCGTATTCAGCTGCGTCATAGGCGGAATAAGCGACAGCACGCGCGGGGATTGCATCACGGCGCTCATGCCGCGCCCCCCAAAGCCCACATACTGGCCGCCCTGCTGCCCTCAAAACGCCACACTTGCTGCATCTTCATCACCGACTACCTAACAGAACTGCCGCCCCAGACCGGGCTGCCCACCCGTCATTTTGCCTGATCAGCGCGTCCAGGTGGCGATGGTGCAAGGCGCTCACGCCAAGCGTCTTACCTCGCACCGGCCCCAAATCGCTGCAAAAGCGCCCCAGCCATGATTGAATATGCCCTTTCGGCACCCCGCGCTCTCCCGCCTCATTCTTCGCATGCCCCCCGCCCCGCTGCACCTTACGCCTGCCACCCTGCATCTCACCGAGCAAGGCATCCCCTATTCCGCTGCGTTCGACGATATCTACCACACCCAGGATGGCGGCCTGGCGCAAGCACGCAATGTGTTCCTGGCCGGCAATCAGCTGCCGCAGCGCTGGCAGGGAACTCAGCACTTTGCCATATGCGAAACCGGCTTCGGCCTGGGCTTGAGCTTTCTGGCCACCTGGCAGGCCTGGCGTGCCGACCCGGCACGCGGCACCCGGCTGCACTTCATCTCCTGCGAGCTACACCCCTTCAGCGCGGCCGATCTCGCCAGCCTGTACCAGCATCTGTTTACCGACGATGCCGATCTGCACGCACTGGGGCAAGCGCTGATCGAGCAATGGCCCACCCTGGTGCCCGGCCTACACAGGCTGGAACTGGCCGACGGCGTGGTGTTGACCCTGCTGCTGGGTGATGCACTTGAATGGCTACCCAGACTATCCGCCCAGATCGACGCCTTTTTCCTGGATGGTTTTGCACCCAGCAAGAACCCGGAACTATGGCAGGCGGCGCTCTACCAGCAATTCACCCGCCTGGCGGCCAATGGCGCTACGCTGGCCACCTACACCGTGGCGGGCGCTGTCCGTCGCGGCCTGGAGGCTGCCGGCTTCAATGTGGCCCGCCAACCGGGCTTTGGCAGCAAACGGCAGATGCTGACAGGCCAGTTTCGCGGAAAGCGCCATCGGCACGCAGCCCCCACTACACAGCACGCCATCGTGATCGGTGCTGGCGTGGCGGGCAGCGCCATCGCCGCGCGGCTAGCAGCGCGTGGCTGGCGCATTACCCTGCTGGATCAAGCCCAGGCGCCGGCCCAGCGGGCATCAGGCAACCATGCGGGCGCCTATCGCCCTGTTCTTTCAGGCGATGACAATCTGCAGGCTCGCCTGGTCCGGGCGGCCTTTCTCTATGGCCTAAGGGGCCTGCGCAAACTACCCAATGTTATCTGGGCCCCCTGCGGTGCACTGCAACTGGCACGCGATACCACCGAGGCCGAACGCTTCGAGCAATTACCCGATAGGCTGGGCTTGCCACCAGAATATGCCCAGGCCGTTACCCGGCAAGCATCCAGTGCGCTGGCCGGGCATGAGCTGACAGCAGGTGGCTTGTGGTTCCCACAGGCCGGCTGGATCAACCCGCCCAGCCTGGTGCAGGCCCTGCTGGCTGCAGCGGGCGATCAACTGGATGCCCACTTTGGTAAGACAGTGGCCCAGTTGCAGCCAGGGCCGTACGGGTGGCAGGCATGGGATGCCGACGGACAATTGCTGGCGAGCGCGCCAGTGGTCGTTTTGGCCAATGCAGCGGACGCCGCCCGCTTCGCCCCAGAGCTGGAGGTCGGCCAGGATGAACGTCTGGTCAGCCACCTGCCGCAGGCGCAAGTGCCGGCACTCCATACCGTGGTTTGCCGTGGCGGCTATCTCACGCCCGCCCATGGCGGCCTAGCCTGCATAGGTTCCAGCCCAGCCGGCGCCAGCGCAGCCGGCGACAACCTGGCCCTGCTCGCGGCCATGCTGCCCGATGCTGCCCAAGGACTGGATGCCAGCCTGCTGGGTGGCCGGCGCTGCCATCGCCCCGGCACCCCTGATCGCCTGCCCCTGGTCGGCCCGCTGGTCGCGGCAGAGGGCTTCCAGCCCAAGCATGCCGGCAGCCTGCACCTGGCCCCGCGCCGCCTTGGGCTGTACGCCTTTACCGGCCTGGGTGCCCGTGGCCTGGTCTGGTCGCAGCTCTGTGCCGAGCTGCTGGCATCACAGATCTGTGGCGAGCCCTTGCCACTGGAGCGCGAGCTGGTACAGGCCCTGGACCCAGCCCGCTTCCTGGCGCGCCGCAACAAATAAGCCCTGGTTGCGCAGGCAGGTTAAGATGGCGGGCTAGATCAGACTATCCAAGCCTATGACACTCACCGTATTACACCCACGCTGGCTTATCCCCGTCGAGCCGCAAGGCCTGGTGCTGCAACAGCACGCCCTGGTCATCGACGCCGAGCGCATCGCTGCCCTGCTGCCCAGCGAGCAAGCCCGCGAACGCTACCCGCAGGCCCACCATATCGAGCTTGCCGATCACGCCCTGCTGCCCGGCCTGGTCAATCTGCACGCACACTCGGCCATGAGCCTGCTGCGCGGCTTGGCAGACGACCTGGCCCTGATGGACTGGCTCAACAACCATATCTGGCCGGCCGAGGGCAAGCACGTATCCGATGCCTTCGTCTATGACGGTACCCTCCACGCCATGGCAGAAATGCTGCGTGGCGGCACCACCACCGTCAACGACATGTATTTCCACCACGAGGCCGTGGCCCGTGCCGCGATTACCGCCGGCATGCGCACCGTCGTCGGCTGCTCCATCCTGGAGTTTCCTACCGGCTACGGACAAAACGCAGACGACTACATCAGCAAGGCCATAGCCGCGCGCGAGGCCTTCCGTGGCGAACCGCTGGTGGGCTTCAGCCTGGCGCCCCACGCCCCCTATACGGTATCGGACGAGACCTTCAGCAAGGTTGTCACCCTGGCCGAGCAATTGGAGATGGGCATCCATTGCCATATCCATGAAACCGAAGACGAGATCGCCGGTAGCATCACCCAGTATGGCGTGCGCCCACTGGAGCGGCTACGCGCCCTGGGCGTGCTCGGCCCCGGCCTGGTAGCCGCCCACGTGGTCCACGCCAACGATGCAGAAATCGAGCTGCTGGCCCGCCATGGCGTGCATGTGGCACACAACCCGGCCAGCAACCTCAAGCTGGCATCCGGCTTTGCCCGCATCCATGCCTTGCAGGCAGCCGGTGTCAACGTAGGCCTGGGCACGGATGGCGCCGCCAGCAACAACAAGCTGGACATGCTGGGCGACCTGCGCCTGGCCGCCCTGATCGCCAAGGCACAATCAGCCAACCCCACGGCATTGCATGCCGCCGCCGCACTGGAAATGGCCACGCTGGCCGGCGCCCGTGCGCTGGGCATGGCCGAGCAGATAGGCAGCCTGGTTGCCGGCAAGCAGGCCGACATCATTGCCATCAACCTGGCCGATATCGGCTCACAGCCGCTGTACGATCCCATTTCGCAAATCGTCTACGCGGCAGGCCGCGAGCAGGTATCCCACGTCTGGGTTGCCGGCCGTGCCTTGCTCCAAGAAGGCGAACTGAGCACGCTCAACCCCGGCCAGTTGCTTGCCCGTGCCCATTACTGGCAAGCACGCATCAGCGCCTGAACGCCGCCCGCCCATCACGCCAGGACACCACATATGACGGAATCCACACACAACCCAGGCCAGCCGGCCAACGACACCGTACGCAACGCCGACGATGCCGAACTGGCCAAATTTGCCGACCTTGCCCACAAATGGTGGGATATGGAGAGCGAATTCAAGCCCCTGCACGAGATCAACCCCCTGAGGCTGGGCTTTATCGACGGCCACGCCGGGTTGGATGGCAAAACCGTGCTGGACGTGGGTTGCGGTGGCGGCATCCTGGCAGAAGCCATGGCCCGTAGCGGCGCAACTGTCACCGGGCTGGACCTGGCCGAGAAATCGCTCAAGGTAGCCCGGCTGCATGGCCTGGAATCCGGTATCAAGGTCGATTATCGCTGCCTGCCGGTAGAGCAACTGGCGGAGAGCATGCCCACCGCCTTCGATGTGGTGACCTGCATGGAGATGCTGGAACACGTGCCCGAACCCAGCAGCGTGGTGGCCGCTGTCTCCCGCCTGGTCAAGCCGGGTGGCTGGGTGTTCTTCTCTACCATAGCGCGCAACCCCAAGGCCTATTTACAGGCTGTTGTGGGTGCCGAGTATGTGCTGGGCCTGCTGCCACGGGGCACGCACGATTACGCCAAATTCCTCAAGCCCTCTGAACTGGCCCGCATGGCCCGCAACAACGGCCTCGACCTGGTCGAACTCAAGGGCATGGGCTACGACCTGATAGCCAAGAGCTACCACCTGAACGACGACGCCAGCGTCAACTACCTGCTGGCCTGCCGGAAAGCCGCAGCATGATCTCTGCCATTCTGTTCGACCTGGACGGCACGCTGGCCGATACCGCACTGGACCTGGGCGGCGCGCTGAACCGCTTGCTGGCCGAGGAAGGCCGGCCACCGGTAGCGCACGAACGGATACGCCCCATCGCCAGCCACGGCGCCCGTGGCCTGGTTGAGCTGGGTTTTGGCATGAAGCGCTACGAGCCCGGTTTCGACGCCCTGCGTTTGCGCTTTCTGGACCACTACGAAGCCGGCTTCTGCGACCAGACCGTATTGTTTGATGGCATCAACCCGCTGTTGGAAGCCCTGGACGGCCTGGGCCTGCAATGGGGCATCGTCACCAACAAGCCCATGCGCTTCACCGACCGGCTTGTACCCAGCCTGGGCTTTAGCGTGCCGCCCTGTGTGGTGGTATCGGGCGACACGGTAGGCGTGGCCAAGCCCGACCCCCGCCCCATGCGCTATGCCTGCGAAGCCATGGGAGTCTCAAGTGCACACTGCTGGTACGTGGGCGATGCCGAGCGCGATATCGCCGCCGGCCGTGCTGTAGGCATGACCACCGTGCTGGCGGATTACGGCTATATCGCAGCAGAAGAAAAACCTGACGAATGGGGTGCTGATCTGCGCATCGCCAGCCCGATGGAACTACTCACGCTGCTGCCGACGCGTTGACACCGGCAGGCTCGGCTATGATGGGGGCTGAGACTATATTTTTCCGGTTGGCATGAAACCCACGCGGCGCAGCTTCGATATCTTCGACACCCTGATCACACGCCGTCATGTGCTGCCGCAGTGGGTGCAGCATGAGTTGGAGCGCCGCACCGGCCTGGTCGGTCTGGCCGATGCCAGGCGCCAGGCCGATTGCCAACTCTACCTGGCAGGCCAGCCCTATGGCCTGGACGAAATCTGGTGCGCGACAGCGCAGCTACTGGGGCTGGATGACCACACCCGCCAGCATTGCCTGCAATGGGAACTCCAGCTCGAGCAGGAAGAAATCATCCCCATCCGGGCCAATCTGCAACAGGTGCAGGATGGCGACCTGCTGGTGTCGGATATGTACCTTAGCGTGCCCAATATTGAGGCCTTGTTGACGCAGGCAGGGCTGCGCCGCAAGGTCGGCATCGTCGTCAGCAACGATGGCAAGCACCGTGGCCATATCTGGCCTGCGCTGCTGGCCGAATGCAACATCACCAGCCACCTGGGTGACAACCCTCACAGCGATGTCGCAAGCCCCCAGTCCGCCGGCATTCCCAGCCAGCACTACACCGGTGCCAGCCTGACCCAGACCGAGCAATGGCTAAGCGACCAAGGCCACGACAGCCTGGCAAGGTGGCTTCGCGAAGCCCGATTGGCCAACCCCTATTCAGACCAGCTCGGCACACCGGCCCTGGCGCACCTGTGGATGCTGGCCACTCAGTTCAATCTACCCCTACTCTACAGTGCCAGCCTCGCGCTGGAGGCGCATTGCCGCCAGCACGGTATCACTGACCTACTGTTCATCAGCCGCGACGCCTGGCTATGGCAGAAGCTGCACCAAGCCTTGTTTCCGCAGCGGCGCTGCCATTACTTCCTCAGCTCGCGCGCCTGCTTGCTCAAACCCAGCGCCAGCTATATCCAGTATGCCCAAGCCATGCTGCACCCCCATGCTCTGCTGGTGGACCTGGCTGGCACCGGCACCTCCTGGCAGCAATTTCTGGCAGAACAGCAACTAACAGCCCACCTATTCCTGCTGCAGCAGGTAGACAACTATCAGTACCTGCAACATGCCCCACCCGCCAGCGACAGACTGACCCTGCACGCACTCAGTCGTGCCAGCGAAATCGGCCCGCCCTACTCCAATGCCCTTGAGCAGCTCAATTTTGCCCCGCATGCCCGAGTGCAGGATGTGGTGCAAACCCCCGATGGTCAGTGGCAAGCACAGCTGGTCGATGCGCTGGAATACCCCGAGGTCTACGCCCAGACTGCGGCCCAGGGCTTTGCCGCCGGCCTGGCAGCCCTGCCGTACTACCCCGAACTCGCCGACCCCATGGCAAACAAGGCTGGCGATCTGATACCCACGCTGCTGCGCGCCATCAATGCCGACCTGGGTCTCGCTGGCCTGTATCAAAGCCAGCGCCAGCACGACGCCTGCTATATAGCCAGCCTGCAAGCATGAACGGCCCATTGACCCAACTCGCCAACCACTACCATTCTGATAAGGGCACGGCCTTTCTCGATGCCCATGGCTACACCCGCGTCTACGACGCTCTGTTCGCCCCCTTACGCCACACCCCGATACACCTGCTGGAAATCGGCCTGCTGCATGGGCTGGTACAAACCCGCAGCGGGGTGAGCCAGTTCAGCGATTGCCCTAGCCTGCGCATGTGGCGCGATTATTTCTCGCAAGCCACCCTCTATGGCCTGGACATCGCCGATTTCTCGGCCGTGCAACTGCCCGGCACCGAGATCATCCGGGGCGATCAAGGCCAGCGTGGCGATCTCGCCAAGCTGAGCGAGGTGCTGGCGCGCCATGGCAGCGACGGTTTCGATGTCATCATCGACGACGGCAGCCACGCCTCGCACCATCAGCAGATCAGCCTGGCCACCCTCTTCCCCCTGCTCAAGCCAGGCGGGCTTTACATCATTGAAGACCTGCACTACCAGCCCGCCGAACTGGAACGCCCCGGCATCACCAAGACACGGGCGCTATTGCAGTACCTACGGCATAGGCAAGGCACACTCCAGGCCGCCATCAGCCAGCCGGAATTCGACTACCTGCTGGAACACACGGCCGAACTGGGCTTCTTTGACAGCCTGACCAGCAACTACCCCATCACCCAGACAGCCGATGCCTTGGCCGTGCTGGTCAAGCGCGCGCCCACACCATGACAGCCACGTTCAACATCGTCCTGATCTCGCCGGCGGGCTATCGCCATCCCGCCGCCTTTGCAGAGCTGGCGCAGATACTGCGACAAGCCATTACCGATGCTGGCTACCAGGCAGACATCACCTACAACCAGCTGCGGCACGATGCCATCAATCTTGTGTACGGCCCCCACCTGCTCAAACCCAATGACCTGCCCGCCGTCCCACCCGGCACCGTCTTCTTTCAGCTGGAACAGATAGACGCCAACTCCCCCTGGTATCAGCAGACCCTGCCCCACCTTATCAGGCACTTCGAGATATGGGACTACAGCAGCCGCAATCTGCAAGCACTGGCCCCCCAGCTGGAGCAGGCAAAGCGCTACCTGCACATGCCGCTGGGCGGCCAGCCACAGCGCGCATCCACGCCGGCCGTGGAACAGGATATCGATGTACTGTTCTACGGCTCCCCCATGCCCCGCCGGGACGCCATCATCCAGGCCCTGCAGCAGCAAGGCCTGGTAGCGCGGCAATACTGCAATATCTACGGCCCCGAGCGCGACGCCCTCATCGCCCGCGCCAAGCTGGTACTCAACCTGCACAGCTACGATGCCAAACTGTTCGAGATCGTCCGGGTAGCCCATCTGCTCGCCATGGGTGCGGCCGTCGTCAGCGAAACCAGCAGCGACCAGGCCGACTACCCCGGCATAGACCAAGCTATCTGCATCGTGCCTTACGAGCAATTGGTAGCAAGTTGCATCAAGCTGGTCGCCGACCCCGCCGCCCGCATGCAGCTGGCCCAGCAGGGCCAGGCATGGCTGGCAGACCATCCTCCGCTGCCCAAGCTGCTACCTGCACTGCAGCGCCTGGCCGCCGACTGGCAGCCTGCTGCCACCAGCGCCTGCCCCAACCGTATCAAGCTGGGCCTGAACCTGGCAGCCCACCCAGGCTGGCTGACCATAGCCGACAGCCCTGCTGCCGATATCCGGCACGACCCCTGCCAACCCCTGCCCCTGGGGCAAACCTTTCAGACCACCCGCTACGGGCCTGTCACCCTGGCGCAGGGCCTGTTCCAGCAGATAGACACCGCCGACTACGCCATGCTGTGCGATGACCTGCCCGACTTCATGGCCGCCTGCGCCCGGCTGCTGGCGGCCGACGGCGAATTCCGCCTCAACCTGCCGCACGAACTCTCCGGCTCCGCCTGGCGCCATCCTCGCACCCGCCGTAGTTTCAACGAGCAGAACTGGGGTATCTGGCACGACGCCCATGCCACCCTGGGCTGGGGCGATGTGGCCCTGGACCTGGCCGAATGCCGCATCACCCTCAGCCCCCTGGGCCAGCAACTACAACACGCCGGCCAGCCTGACGACGCCCTGCTACGCACACCGCGCGCGGTGGACAGGCTGGAAATCACCCTGCGCCGCCGCTGGCTAGCCGCAATAAACTAGTTGCCCCGCCCGCGTTGTGGGTATAATGGACTTGCTTAAGACGCAAAGCACAACCGGGGACGACATGGCTTCGACGGGGGTTGCGAAGCGGATGAGGGCATGCCGGGATCTCAGCACCCCGTTAAACGCTGAATCGATTTAGTCGCAAACGACGAATCCTACGCTCTGGCTGCTTAATCCCAGCCGGACGCTGCACTGATCTGCTCATGGGTCAGGCCGGGCAACCGGCAGCAGCGTTATATACATGAGATCGCAGTACGGCGGGCTACTTGTCGTACTGTCAAATCTAGGTAGCTCGCGGTTGCCAAGCCTGTCGGTCGGCGTGTCACCCGTTAAATCCAGTTGGCCAGACTAAGCATGTAGAACTTGCCGTAGAGGGCTTTCGGACGCGGGTTCAATTCCCGCCGTCTCCACCAATACCCAAAATCCCAACCGTCATCGGTTGGGATTTTTTCTGTCTGCAACGCCAGTGTAGGGTAACCCCTGTACCCGGCATCCTTGCGCCGGACTATCAGTGCTGCCAGCGATGTGGTAACAGCTCGTCGAGGTCATGGCCCAGTACCGCCCGATAGCGGACCAGCACGTCTTAGCTGTCCGTATCGCCGGGCTGGTTGGCGATAAAGGCGCGTAGTGGGTTGCGAGCATGCCCCCTGCAATCAGAGTTCGAGCCGCTTAGCGATCACCCCACGGCAGGGAAAAGGTCACGGGCGCTGCGGAGTGCCTGTCGAGGTGTCCTGAAAGCGGCAGATATCCGAAGGAACTGGTCGGCCTTGGTATCGGAAAATACAGTCCGACCTTCTTCAAGCCCTACTGCGTGATCTACCGGGTCACAGACAGCCCGGTCATCATTTACCTGATTGTGGACGGATAACATGACATGCAAACCGTGCTTGCTTGCCGCATGCGGGCACTTGACTCGCAGCCGCCCGGGCCAGCGCACACAAGTTCGGTATGCCGGTCGGCACATGGTCAACCGGCTGGCACCAATACTCAAAACCCCTCTTATCGAATGGCAATTATTCTTGCTTGCTCGTGCAGATTCCTGCATCCGGCAGTGAAAAGCACCACGAGCTGCTCATACACTCTTTAAACAGGCTTCGATAGAGTTATATCAGCAGCGAATGAACGGCCCTTGCCCCCTAAGGTAAAGCAATTAAGCACCATATTTTCGCCCCCTGAACTCCATGTATAACCTTGATTCTCAAGACCTTCTTCCGAGTTTTTGTCGCCGACTAATGGCCTGCCGTACTTCTTCGATAAAACCATCAGAATCGACTTGCAACTGGGATTCCTAGCGTAATTTTCATCCTTCCAGGTTTTTGGCTTAACACCCAAGAACTCATACGGCTTTTCAAGGCTTAACCTCAGCCACTTAAACTCGGCAAGTGCAGGCTTAACACTCTCCACCTCTTTAGACCAGTACGCTTGGCGCCGGTAAAGGTGAATGGCGTAGATGCCACTATTAACCTCAGACTTATCGACCCATACATAATATGATTTTGCTTCTGATGTAATTTGAAAAGTTGATTTAGGGTAGCGTTTACGGAGATCATATTCAGCTGTATCAATGTTCAAGCCAGCGTACTCAAAAGCAGGTTTTTCTGCCCATGCCCAACTCGAAAAAAGCAGGGTAAACAGCATGTACACTAGTTTCATAGTCGTAAAATCCCCTAAGCAAAGCGCCTACACAAACGGCCCCAAGTGTCAATTTTCTCGTTCAAATTGCCGGGCAAACAAACTCGCCAACCTCACCCCACCGACACCATCCCATCCTGCACACGCAACGGCACCGGCAGCAAGGCCGCGCCTGCACATTCGCCGGCCACGCACACGCCATCCTGCCAGCGATACCGGGCGTAATGCACATTGCAGCTCACGCTCTCGTGCGGCTTGAAGATCAGTTGCTCCTGCCGTCCGGCCAGTGGCACACCAAAGTGGGCGCAGCGATTGACGTAGCCGTAGACTACCTCGCCGCTACGCAACAGCAACAGGTGGAATGGCATTGTCGCCACGCCCAATGTCTGCATGGTCGCCACCCCATCCGGCAAGGCCGCCAGTGCACACACATGGCTGCCCGGCGCGGGGGCATGGGGCACTTGGGTCCAGTGTTGCGGCTCGGCTGCGCTCATGGGTAGGGATTCCCTCTGCCAAAGGTCACCCGGCGCATTCCGATACCCGCCAACGCATCGCAATGTGCCAGGCAAAATCGCAGGCTTATTGTTTGTCTGCGATACACCGCCACTTGGCAGCGCCAGCACAACTTGGCGCCACCGGTGGAAACGATTAGCGCTTGGCGGCCTCGGCGGCCATCACGCGCTGGCGGCGGCTTTCTGCCACGCACATGCCGGTCGCGACCGAGACATTCAGGCTTTCTACCGTGCCGAACATGGGGATATTGACCAGCACATCGCAGTGTTCGCGGGTCAGCCTGCGCATGCCCTGCCCTTCCGCGCCCATTACCCAGGCCAGCGGGCCGGATTGATCAAAGTGGAACAGGTCGGTGTCGGCATCCATATCCGTACCCGCTATCCAGACCCCGGCGTCTTTCAACTCCCGCAGGCTGCGGGCCAGATTGGTCACTACGATATAGGGCACCACTTCGGCGGCGCCGCAGGCCACCTTGGAGACAGTCGCATTGATGCCGACCGATTTATCCTTGGGCGCCAGCACTGCGTGCACCCCCATGGCGTCTGCCACCCGCAGGCAGGCGCCCAGGTTGTGGGGATCGGTGATGCCGTCCAGTACCAGCAGCAAGGGCGGTTCGGTCAGGTCTTCCAGCACGTCTTCCAGCGCAACAAAGGTCTTGTTGGCATCGATGACGGCCGCTACCCCCTGGTGCCTGTGATGACCCGTCAGGCCGTCCAGCCGGGCTGCATCGGCATGTATCAGCCGCACGCCGGTGTGTTCCGCCAGCTTCAGCAGCTCGTGCATGCGTGGGTCGTGCCGCTCGCGGGCCACATAGAGTTCCAGCACGCTTTCGGGCAGGCGGCTGAGGCGGGCGGTGACGGCATGGAAGCCGTGCAGTACGCGGGTATTGGCCATAGTCATGGTTCCTGGTGGGCATGATCCAGCAGCAGTTGCAGGCTACGCCTGCCTTGCCACTCATTCACGCAAAGTTGGTAGACCGCCTCTACCCGGTCGGGTAGCGGTTCGGCATGCTGGAAGTACATGGCGTCAAAGGTTTGGCCGCCCTGGCCTTCCAGTTGTAGTTTCAGGTGCTTCTCGCCCACCACACGCTGGCTGCGCACGCGAAAGCGGCCGATAAACCTTGGTGCCGGAAAACCCTGGCCCCATACCCGGCAGTCGAGGCGCTCGGCCAGCTCCATACTCATGGCGGCGGCATCCAGCTCCCCGTCGGTTTCCACCGTGCGTGTCAGGGCTTGGGCGTCCAGCAGCTCGCGGCACACTGTCTCGAAGCACTGCCTGAACAACCCTACGCCATCAGGATCGGCCAGGGTCAGGCCAGCGGCCATGGCGTGGCCGCCAAATTTGGCGATCAGGCTGGGTTCACGCTTGGAGACCAAGTCCAGCGCATCGCGCAGATGCAAGCCGGGGATAGAGCGGCCCGAGCCCTTGATCTCGCCCTCGAGGCCTTGCGCAAACACGATGGTAGGACGATGGTGTTTGTCCTTGAGCCGGCTGGCGACCAGGCCTACTACGCCCTGGTGGAAATCCGGGTCGAACACGGTCAGGCTATAGCGATCCCCCACATCGATCTGATCGAGCTTGGCCTGGGCAATATCCTGCATCTCAGCTTCGATATGGCGCCGCTCGCGATTGAGCTGATCCAGCTCACGCGCCATGGCAAGTGCCGCCTCGGTGTTGTCCGCCGTCAGACAGGCAATGCCCAGGCTCATATCGTCCAGCCGCCCTGCTGCGTTCAGGCGCGGCCCCAGCATGAACCCCAGGTCAAAGGCGCTCGCCCGGCGTGCTTCGCGGCCAGCCGCCTGGTACAAGGCCAGGATGCCGGGACAGGCACGGCCGGCACGCATGCGCTTGAGGCCTTGTTCCACCAGAATGCGGTTGTTGACATCCAGCTTGACCACATCGGCCACCGTACCCAGCGCCACCAGGTCCAGCAGCTCTGCCAGGTTGGGGCCTGTGCCGTCGCCAAAGGCGCCGCGCTGTCGCAGTTCGGCGCGCAAGCCCAACAGCACGTAGAACATCACGCCCACACCTGCCAAGTGCTTGCTGGCAAACTCGCAGCCGGGTTGATTGGGGTTCACGATCACGGCCTCAGGCAGTATCTCGCCGGGCAGATGGTGGTCGGTGATCAATACATCCATGCCCAGTTGCCGCGCACGCTGCACCCCGGCGGCACTGGCGATGCCATTGTCCACCGTCACGATCAGCTGCGGTTGGCGGCTTGCTGCCAGCTCGACGATCTCCGGCGTCAGGCCGTAACCGTATTCAAACCGGTTAGGCACCAGAAACTCCACCTTGGCGCCCAGCATGGAGAGACCACGCAAACCCACCGCGCAAGCGGTGGCGCCGTCGGCATCGTAATCCGCCACGATCAGGATGCGCTCCTGTGCTGCGACGGCATCCGCCAGCCTGGCGGCGGCTTGCACCAGACCCTTGAGTCCGCTGGGCGGCAGCAAATGCTTCAGCTCGGTTTCCAGCTCAGTGGCGCTGCATATACCCCGGGCAGCGTAAACGCGGGCCTCCACCGGATGCAGGCCTGCGGCAAGCAGGCTGTGCTCTGCTTCGGGTGGAATCGTACGGGTCAGTATTTGCATGTAAGGAATCGTGGCACTACAGAAGTTACAAAGGCCGCCATGGTCACGCAGCTTCGGCCAGGCAATCACGCAACAATACCGGTCGCCGCCAGAGCTTCCAGCGATCGCCACGGCGCAAACTCGCCTGCAAGGTCTGCTGTGCCCCGGGTAGCACCATATCGATGGCGTCCACCTCACCCGCCTGCCAGGCTGCCAGCAGGGGCTGGAACCAATCACGCTCCAGCTGCTGCAAGGCCTCTCGCCAGGCGTGGATATCACCCTGCCGGGCGCTTGCCACGAGCTGATCCAGGCAGATCAGGGTGTGTCCGGTACCGACTGCCTTCCAGCCTGCCGGCAGCACCTGGGAGCCCACGCCGGCAGCCTGCGCCAAACCACATGCCAGCGCATCGTTGCCGATCAGCCTGTCGCAGGGTTTGGCCAGCCCTTGGGGGGCAATGCCCTCACCCCACAACCAGATCGAATTGATGGTGGGTCTGCCCGCCTGCTCGCGAGCATCATTGACGGGCTGGGTATAGAGCAGCATCTGCAGCTCGTTGAGCAAGCGATGCCAGCGCAGTGCCGTAGGGCCTTTGGGTAGGTGCGCATGCACGTCTTGCCCCACCACCCGTGCCAAGGGCGTGGTGGTGAAATCAGGTGCCTCGGGCAGGCGCAAGTACCAGCGGTTTGGTGTGGCTGCCACAAACTGGTAGCCATCGTCGGCATACAGGTTGTTCAGGGCGGACACCAGGGCAACTGCCTCGGCCTGGTTGATGGCCAGCAGGCTGGCATCAAACAGCAAAGCCCTATCACGGTCTGCCCTTAGGTGTACCGGGTCGGCGCGCAGCCAGTGGCCCGCCGCCGCGCCCGGCAGGTCCATTGGCAAGGTCAATGCGGCCGCACCGCAATCCTCGGCCCCAAACTGCTGCCGCAACCAGTCTTCCATGGTAGTGGCAGGCTGTAGCTGCCGGCCGGCCCGACCCAACAGGCTACTCAGGCCAGGCAAAGTCATTTCCACCACAGGGTCAAACCCCGCCTGCCTTGCGAAACGCAGGTCGGGTACCAGCAAAGTCAGTTTCATCAGCTGCTCGAATCGCGCTTTGCGCTGGTTTGGGTGTCGCCGGCGACCGTGGCTAGCCGCTCTACCCGGTAGATCACGCAATCAGCGCCTATCTCCTGCTGGCTGACCACCCGAAAAGCCAGGTCCCCTTCGCGTGTTGCCGGCGCCCCATAGGTCTTGCCGGCAACCAGATCGGCTTTGGCCAGTATCAGCAGATGGCTGTTCTCATTCAGCGGATCGGGCCGCAGGTAGAGGCCCAGCAGGTTGTCCCAGGATTGATGGTCAGACACCATATCCCATTGCGATACATTGGCGCGACGCGTCAGGCGCACCGATTCCGGATCGCGAGCCAATAGCTGCACACCCGCTACCATCTGCCCCTGACCACGTGCAATGGCGCGACGGACGATACCAATGCGCCAATTCACGTCCTTGTCGGTCTTGACCCCCATCAGCATGCCCACCTTGAGCCAGCCGGTATGCTTGTTGAGCTGCAGGCCCACACCGGTGGCGCTGACATCCTCCACCATGGCGCGCTCTATGGTGGTCTCGTTGGTGCGGGTCTTGGTCTCTTGGGTGGCTTGCACCACCATGCGGCGTATAGCGCCGAAGTCGTAGCAGATGGTCAGCGAGCCGCTGATGGCCTTGCGCTCGGCCTGCCGCTTGACTTCGCGGCCGCTCCAGCGATTCTTCAGGTGCTTGATCACCACCAGGGTCTCGGCCACCTCCAGGTACTCGTCCGCATTCATCTTCTGCGGCACCTTACCCTGGCTGGTAATGATGTTTTCCAGCGCCACCAGCTCCATCAGGGTCTTTTCAAGGCCATAGAACAAACCACGGCCCTGCACCAGCGCCTGAGTAGGCATGCGGGTCAGCATGGTGGGCGGGTTGTCATCGCTATTGGCTTGGCCGAACGGCGTCTGGCTCGAGTGCTTGTCGCTGACCTTGATAAAGCTTGCTAACGTATCGGCCACCCTGTCGGCTATCAGCAGTTGCCGCCCCTGCAAGTCTGGCGTCAAGGTACGCGACAGCAACACCAGGTGCGACAGTTGTTTCTGCAGGCGCCCAGCCTCGCCATCGGGTCGGGCTATCTTGGAGGCAAATGTGCCGCCCAGGCTCAGGGCAAACTCCGCCGCCGGGCCGATTTCGTGCCAGGGCAGGCGGTCCATCTTGGGCTCGCGCACAAAACGCACTACGTGGTCGCGGCCTATCCAGTACAGCCAGTTGGCCACCGATGCCTGCACCAGCGGGGCATTGGCCGGCTTGCGCGCCAGCTCGACCATGTCGCGGCGCAAAGCCTCGGTATAGGCCTCGAGTATCACGGCGCAGAAGGGTACGGTGGTCTGCAGCAGCAGATTCAGCCTGGCGTGGTTGGTCTTGGCCTCAAGCATGCCTGCCATGGCACCCTCCAGGATGCTGCGCAGGTCGTTATCGATCGCCCGCATGATGGCCAAGCCATCGCGGCGATGTTCGGCGCGGCGAAGCTCCTGTGCCAGCCAGTCACCTGCCGATTGCATGGCCTGGACAGGTGCCAGCGTAGCCGAGCTCTGCACGGTTGCCAGCGCCTTGTCCAAGCGGGATTCCCGGCCGAATACGAATAGCTTCTTGAAGGTGTCTATCATCTAGCAGCAGTACCCAGTGTTATCCCCGCGGGGGCCATCCAGTATGTCATCCCATCATATCGGCACTGCGGCGCAATAATCCATGGGCGTATCGGTGTTGCCTTCAGGAACCTCAAAAAATCCACGTTCTCGCGCCCACTAGGCAGCCATACGGGATGCCGATGATGGGGTGCGGGCAAGCCGTCCGCCCACCGCACCACTCGCTGTAGCGCAGACACGATCAGCCGTAGGCAGTAGATTTTACCGGCTCCGGCAGCACGCCGTCCTGCTCATGGTTTGGTGCGGCAATGGGAACCGGACATGGCAAGCTCACCCGCCAAAAGCTGGCCGCATTCTACCCCGCCACCGCCAGCCGCACGAAACTAAGGCAATCAGCACCGGCCAGCCCTCCCCTGCACAACTGGCTACCTAGTTAGGACGCACTGGGACGGTTTCTGGTTCACTCCCAGGAACTTCCCGCTTGCAGCGGGATCGACTTGGCTCCGATATGGGCGGGCAGCCCCTGCTGTGGCACACTTCGCCCCTTACTCTCCCTTACAAACGTGGTATCGCGTGAATTCATTTGAATGGCTGATCGGCCTGCGCTACACCCGCGCCAAGCGCCGCAACGGCTTTATCTCATTTATCTCAGCTGCCTCCATGGGCGGGATCGCCCTGGGGGTCATCGCCCTCATCACGGTGCTGTCCGTCATGAATGGTTTCCAGCGCGAAATCCGTGGCCGCATCCTGGAAGTGGCCTCCCATGTGCAGGCCGGCGGTGAAGGTGGCAGACTGGCGCGCTGGCAGGAAGCCGATGCCACGCTGAAACAGCATCCGGACGTCGTCGCCAGCGCACCCTATGTGCAAGGCCAGGGCCTGCTCTGGCACGAGGGTGCCACTCAGGGCGCCATGGTGCGCGGTATCGTTCCCAAGCTGGAAGAACAGGTCGCCGGCCTGGGCAGCCACATGGTGGGTGGCAGTCTGGACGCACTCAAGACGGGCGAGTTCAACGTGGTGCTGGGCCAGGAACTGGCTCGTGCCTTGGGCGTCGGCCTTGGTGACAAGGTCACACTAGCCATCCCGCAGGGCAACATCACCCCAGCGGGCATGATGCCGCGCTTTCGCAGCTTTACCGTGGTCGGCCTATTTCGTATCGATATGTACCAATACGATGCTGGTTTGGCCCTGGTGGACTTGGCTGATGCACAAAAGCTCTACCGGCTGGGTGAGGACATCAGCGGCATACGGCTGAAGATCACCGACCCGCTTGCTGCCCCAATGGTGCGCGAGACCCTGCAAGCCAGCCACCAGTCGCTATGGATCAGCGACTGGACCATGGAAAACAGCAACTACTTCCGCGCGGTACAGATCGAGAAACGCATGATGTCGCTGATACTGACGCTGATCGTCGGTATCGCTGCCTTCAACCTGGTATCCAGCCTGGTCATGACAGTCACAGACAAACAGGCCGACATTGCCATTCTGCGCACCCTGGGTGCATCGCCTGGCAGCATACTCAAGATATTCGTGATCCAGGGTGCCACCATAGGCATAGTCGGTACGCTGGTAGGCGTATTGTGCGGCACGCTGCTGGCCTATAACGTTGGCGCTGTGGTCAGCTTCTTTGAGGGCCTGCTGAACTTCAAGATACTCTCGCCGCAGGTATATCTGATCTCGTCAGTCCCCAGCGAAGTGCTGGTCGGAGACGTCGTGTTTGTCGGTACGGTATCGCTGGTACTGGCCTTCCTGGCAACGCTCTACCCCAGCTGGCGTGCTGCCCGAATCAACCCGGCGGAGGCCTTGCGCTATGAATAGTCCCATATTGCTGGCCCAAGGCCTGGGCAAGACCTATCCCGACCTGGAAGTGCCCGTACTCAACGGCATTGATCTGCAGGTAGAGCGTGGCGAGAAGCTGGCCATTGTAGGGAGCTCCGGCTCGGGCAAGAGTACCTTGTTGCATCTGCTAGGCACGCTGGATACCCCTTCTACAGGCACGCTCAATGTCGATGGGCAAGACCCGTTCAGCCTGGGTGAATCGGCACGCAGTGCCTTGCGCAATCGCTTGCTGGGCTTTGTCTACCAGTTCCACCACCTGCTACCCGAGTTCAGCGCGCTGGAAAATGTCGCCATGCCCCTGCTGATACGACGCATGCCACGCAAGGATGCAGAAGCCAAAGCGGCAACCATGCTGGAACAAGTAGGCCTGGGCCACAGACTCAAACACAAGCCGGGCGAGCTATCGGGTGGGGAGCGCCAGCGTGCCGCCATCGCACGCGCCCTGGTGACCGACCCGCTATGCCTGCTGGCCGATGAGCCCACGGGCAATCTCGACCGGCACACGGCCAACACCGTGTATGAATTGATGCTTAGCCTCAACGACAGGCTGGGCACGGCCCTTGTCATCGTCACCCATGACATGGAATTGGCTGCCCGCACCGGCCGGGTACTTACCTTGAACGACGGCAAACTAGCCAGGGCCGATGCCGCCTCCGACAGATCACGCCTGCTCAAGACCACCTGACCCTGCCATGCACAAGCTCATTATCCAAGCCCCGGAAATCGCCACCCAGAACCTCAAGCGACTGGCACAGCTGGCTGGCGCCGATCAGATCAGCGCGGTCCGTCCTGGCGCCCTAGGTCATCAGGCTTTCAAACTCGCTCGCGCCGACATCGCCAGCAAGGACAACGTGGCAGCCTTCTGTGCCGAGGCCGGTTACGACCATGCCTTCATACCGGCCTCGGCCCGCCTGGCGGATATCGGCCTGGTGGTCATGGACATGGATTCGACCCTGATCACCATCGAGTGCATAGACGAGATTGCCGACATGCAGGGCATCAAGCCCCAGGTTGCGGCCATTACCGAACGATCCATGCGTGGAGAACTGGATTTTCGGCAAAGCCTGACCGAGCGTGTAGCCCTGCTGGCTGGCCTGCCCCAGACAGCACTGGATGCGGTTTACGAGCAGCGCCTGCAGTTGATGCCTGGTGCAGAGACCATGTTGCGGGCGGTGCAGGCCGCAGGCGGCAAGACGCTGCTGATATCCGGCGGTTTTACCTTCTTTACCGACAAGCTCAAGCCCAGGCTGAACCTGACGCGCACCATCGCCAACGTGCTGGAAGTAGACGATGGCAAGCTGACCGGGCGTATCGTTGGCGACATCATCGATGCCCAATCCAAGGCTGATGAACTGATCAGGATGCGTGAGGAAATGGGCTTGCGACCCGATCAGGTTGTGGCCATGGGCGATGGCGCCAATGATCTGAAAATGCTGGCCGTGGCGGGCTATGGCATCGCCTGCCACGCCAAGCCCCTCGTAAAAGCCCAGGCCGCATACGCGCTCGACCATACCGGACTGGATGGCATGCTGGCCTATTTCGACTGAGCACCGGACATGAACCCCAGCCATTGATGGGCGGTGACGCCTGAGTGGGCACCAGGGTGCCCCCTGGCGCTAAACATCAGCAGCCCGAAGCTGTAGGCTCTCCCCTGATTGATTCGCCCTCACCGCTGCAACGGAAGCTCAGGTTGCACGGTGTGCGGGGGGCGCCTTGCTGGCGCTCGCCAGCATCTCAATGCGCATCATGCTGCATCGCAATATGCACAGAGACAGCCACCAGATCCGGCTGCTTTTCAATTCCCAGCCAAAACCCCTGCAAGCCAAGGCCTAGAGCATTTATTCCGATTCTTTCAGGCGTAATGGGATTATTGCTCAGCTTGCGTTTTGTTGTTGCACTGCAGCAAACTACACGCCATCATGACTTTGCGTTCACGAGACGTACATTGCTTGAAAGGAGCGTTGTCATGATACCCACTCCCGCCCTGTTCCAATCGCTGGTGCATCAGTTGGAAGCGCTGTTCCGCGATACCGATGCACCGACGGTCAGCCTACGTGCCGAACGGCATGCCGAAGTCACCCATGATGCTGGCATTAGCTTGCCCCAATACCATCAGTTGCAGCCCGGCTCGCCAGTCTATCTCCCGGCCAAGTATCACTGAGCCAGGAAATCTGCCACGCGCTGTGCCACCAGTGCCGGTGCGTCATGATGCAGGTTGTGGCCACAGCCTGGCAACACCTGGTATTGCAGGCGAGCTATGCAGGCTCGCCGCAGCGCAAACTGCTCAGGTGTCTCCCCCAGCCACGAGAGCAGCTTGGCTTCGTCGCCGGCCAACCACAAAGTGTCGGCGCTCACCTCGCGCCAGCAGGCCATGGCCTCCTCCAGCCGGTACAGCACCGGGTTGACCCAGCGATGCCTGGGATCGGCCCGATAGCGCCAACCCTCATCGCTCCTGGCCGTGAGTGCCGCCGCAAGCCAGGCAGCCTGATCGCCATCCAGCTTGGCATGGGTCTTCTGCAGGCGCGCAGCCATCTCTTCCATGCCAGCTAGGCTACGCCAGCTCGCTCCCGCTGCCTGCTCATTCAGCCAGCGCCGATAACGTGCTGGCGCCTGCTCAGGCTGGGTAGCTGGCAGGCCAAATCCTTCCAGCGATATCAGCTTGCCTACCCGCTCTGGCCGTATGCCCGCGTACAACCCTGCCACAATGCCGCCCATGCTGTGTCCCAGCAGGGCAACTGGCCCTGTTGGCGCCAGCCATCCCAGCAAGGTATCCAGATCGGCCAGGTAGTCCGGAAAGTAATATCCCTCGCTGGCCCAGCTGCTTAGCCCGAACCCTCGCCAATCTGGTGCAATCACATCGTAGTTGCGCAGGATAGCGGGTGCCGCGTCCAGCATGAACTGAAAAGTCTCTGCACTATCCATCCAGCCGTGCAGCAATAGCAAAGGCTGCGCACCGGCTTGCCCCCAGCGCAGCAAGCGATAGTCCACGTCTCGCAGACGCTGATACTGCTGCCGGGCAGGATACAAAGGCTGGTACATGAATCCGTCTCCAGTCAGGTCGTAAAAGCCCGCTCAAAGGACGCGCCCACAAGCCACGGCTAATCAGCGAGCACGACCATACTGCGATGAAAGTGTGGTTTCGGGAAGCACCCGCAAAAAAATGCCCGCCATAAGGCGGGCAGTAGGCGGAGGGTCTGCTGGTTCAAGCTGCTTGCTGGGTCTGCAGCATGTCGATCATGTCGCTGACAGCACGCTCCACCGATGGGCCGCTCTCGATCAGGCTGGCATCGCCGCGCTTGAACAAGGCTATTAACTCCATCAGTGTGAACTCCAGACCGTTCTCGCCCTGGCGGTTGGTAAACAAGTAGCGGCTCTTGCGCGGGCTTACCCAGGCCAGCTTGGCGCGGCTGAGACTACCGTCATCCTGACGGAACTCAACCCAGGCGCCACGCTTGAGCTGGTTGGCCACTACGTCATCGTAATCACGGTATTTATCCAGCCCGCTATCCCAGTTCGCATCGGTAATCTGGAAGCCGCCATCAGCCGGGCCGATATCCAGTACGGGCAGATCGGCCAGATCACTCAGGTTGACGGCAACTGCAGGCGCCGGTGCTGCGATCTCCAGCGGGGCCAACACTGGTGCTGGCGCAGGGGCAACACCTGCTACGTCTGGCACAGGCATAGGCACGGGCTCAGCCTGCTTGAGACCAGATTTGATGGCATGAGCGTGGCAATGCACCAGTTCGGCAAAGAATGCCTCACGCTTGGCACGGTCCACACCGGCTTCTTCCGTGGCGCGCTCCAGACGCTTGAGCAGCTTGGGCAGCAGGTTCACGAGGCGCAAACGCTCTTCGACGCCGATCTTCGGCTGTATGCTCCAGATCAGGTCTTCCATGGCCTTGATGGCATCAGGCCAGGCTTCGGGCTGAGTATCGTTGTTTAGCGCAGCATAGCGCAGCACCTCACGCCATTGCTGGTCTGCGAAATTACGCAGCAGCTCTGGCATGTCGGCGGAACTTGCCAGCAGCTGGCTGATGGCCACCTCTGCCTGCTTGCCGGCCAGTTCGGCCTTTTCAGCCGCTATCAGTTGCGCGGTGGCCGCCTCGGCGCTGGATTCTGCCAGCACTTCTTCCTCGGCCAGAAATCCTTCCAGCTCGGTCAGCGCCTCATCAAACAGCGAGATGTTCTCGTCGAACTCCTGCACGATGCGCTCGACGATATCGGACAACTTCTTGTACAGCCGGTCATCTAGACCGTCGCTCTCTTCCCAGCCCAAGGCGGCTTGCGCCAAGGCATCCAGCAGCTTGCGGGTAGGATGCTGCTTGCGGGCAAAGAATTTGGTGTCCAGCATGGCCACCTTGAGTACCGGTATCTGCAGTCGGCCAATCAGCGCCTTCATCGGCGCGGGGATATTGCGGTCATCAAACAGGTTGTCGAACAGCATGGCCACAATATCGATGGTCATGGCGTCGACATGCCCCAGCGAGGAAGCCAGGCTGGTAGTCTTGATCTGGTGCAGCACATTGGCCGTACCGGCAGTCAGGGCCTGGGCATCCAGGTCACCGGTATCTGCCAGGGTGCCATCTACCCGGCCTTGCTGCAGCAGGTTCAACGCATCCAGAAAGCTCTGGCCCACACTGCTCATGAACATGGGTGCAGGCGGCAGCATCTGCTGCTCTGGCATACCAGCTGCCGGCAGAGCCATGCCCATGGCCGGCGCAGCCACCTGGGGCAAGCCCTGCATGGCCTGATTGAAGGCAAGCAGCTGCTGCAGCGAGGAAATCAGCTCATGCTCGTTGCCAACCGCGTAGGCCGGCAGGTCCATGCCGCCCGCAGCCTGTGCCGGGGCAAAGCCACCCGTACCAAAACCCATCTGCGAGGCATAGCCGCCCATACCGGCATCGCCCTGCATCATGCCTGCATCCATGCCGTGGCCGCCCTGCTCTACCTGCGTAGCTGGGCGGCGCGGTGCGCCACCGGCGCGGCGACGGAAGCCTGCCTTGGGCAGGACGGGCAGGATATTACGGTCTACCAGGAAGCGATTCAGGTTCTGGTAGACATTCGGTACATTCTCGGCCGCCATCTGCTCGAACTGTTTGAGCACCAGCAGGCGTACATTGAGGTCGGATTCGATTTTCATGCAGGCGCTGCGGAATGCATCCACCACCGCCTGCGGACTCATGGGGTGATCGTCGCGGCTGGCCTCGGGCAGCTGCATGAGGTGACCCATGCGGAAATTCAGGGCATTGAGCTCATCGCCCAGCTTGGACTTGAGCTTGCTGGCGATATTGGTAGCAGCCAGATCCTCTTCGTAGTCGTCGTGACCAACCAGCGAGAGTTCCAGGTTGTCGAAGTCGACCTTGTCGAAGCTGGCGTTCTCCTGCTTGCCGGTCAGCGTGCGATTGAAGCCTTCGACAAAACGCCGGCGAAACTCCGCCTCAATCTCGGAACGCTTGGATTGAGCCTGCCCGCGCGCTTCCATGTAGAGGTTGTAGCTATCGCGATCCAGCGCCTTGTCGGCCAGCTCGAACAGCGACTCCTCGATCTTGTCGAGCATGGTGGTCAGCGACTTCGACAGCAGATCGGCTGCGAGATCGCGACAGGAGTTCAGCATGCTTAGAGATTCTGGCTTAGGTGTCATTGTGCTCGGGCGCGTCGCACCGGCGGGACGACCATCGGTCGTACCCTGCTTGGTTTCGGGTGAAAAATACAATCCGGCCGCACTCATCGCTTGTCCCCATGCGCATGGGCGGTGCCTATCCATGGTAGCACCGCCAAATTTTTACACATGCTGTCTCAGCCAACCACCAAAACACCCACGCTTTATGCGATAAGCATTTCATTGGAATATAAGTGCATGTTAATTTTCAAGCCAGAGCGCGTCAACCTAAGTAGAAAAAACCTCAAGTGTTAATCGTAACTCATTGATTAAACTTGAATTCAACAACACGCCCTTGGCGATGCCACAGGCATTCTAAACCAAGATTGCCCTGTGGATAACAGGAAATCATTATTTTCCCAACCAAGCCAGCACCTGTGGGTAGACCTCCTGCTCAGCCTGGGGGTGAGTCAGCATGTCAATATGACCATAATCACGGGTCATACCAGCGGTGCGTGCCAGCACGCCAAAAGCATGTTCATGCGGCCCGGATTCGGCAGCAAAACGCCGCACATCACGCTCATGTCCGCGTACCGGGTCATTCCCGCCTATCAGGTAAAGGGTAGGTGGCAATCCGCCTTTGGCTAAGGCAGCCGCATAGTCAAAACCGTCGTCGCTATCGCGCCAGACACCCGCTGCAACCCACTCAGCACTTTGCCGCAGACTTTTGCGGGTCTCATCGTCCGACCCCATGCCCAGGCGCGCTGCAGGCAGGTAGCCTTGCCACCAGGCCAGCAAGCGCCCTGCCCGCTTCCAGAAGAACTCGATTTCATAACAACGATGCCAGTTCCACACCCGTATGCTGCGCTTGCTGCCCAGATAGACACTGGCTTTTATCCTGGCAGACCAGGCTGGCTGTCTGGCCAGAAACGCCGACAGCAACACCCCACCCCAGGAGTGCGCCACCAACGCGATCTCCACCGAATCACCGCGCCGGCGCACGATTTCCTCTAGCGCCAGCGGGATATCTTCACAGATGCTCTCGGTTTGACCATAGGCATGACCGTGGCCAATCTTGGGCGTGGACAAGCCACGGCCACGCAGATCCAGCACATAGACATCGTAACCACGCGCCGCCAGCCAGGGGCCAAGGCCCTTGCCACGATCACTGTAAAAAGTACGGGCATTGGCAACGGCACCATGCACCATCAGCACAGCAGGCCCAGCCCCCGGAGCGTGGATATGGCGCAGGTGCAACTGCGCCCCATCGGGCGTGGCAACAAACAATGAATCCTGCTGTGGGGTAACGGCTAGGTGAGAGGCAGTCATGAATCAATTCTAACGAGCGCTTGATTCGTTCATGCTACGCAGCCCCCAGGTGGAACTCAAGCGCCGGGCATTGCCCGAAACGGTGCCCGCTCATCCAACTCACCGAGATAATGTTGCACGCCCTGCCCCTCACGCAGCAGAAAACGCTCCACGGCCGTGGCTAGGCCCGGCTGCGCCAGCCAATGCCAGGATCGGGTCTCCACCGCCTCGAAACCGCGCGCCAGTTTGTGCTCACCCTGGGCGCCCCCTTCGAATACCGCCAGGCCCCGCTCGATGGCGAACTCGATCCCCTGGTGGTAGCAAAGCTCAAAATGGAGACTGGGCACGAAGCATGTCGCCCCCCAATAGCGGCCAAACAGGCGCTGCTCATCGAACAAATTGAGCGCCGCCGCGATGGGCTGGCCATGCTGGTAGGCCAATACCAGCAAACAGTGCTGGCCCATGACGCCGCCCAAACGCTCAAAGAAGTCTAGATTCAGGTATGGCGTAGAGCGATGCTCTAGGTAGGTCTGTTGATAGCAGCGTGCAAAAAAGGCCCAATCGGCCGGCGTGATATCACCGGCTGTCTTCCGTATGACCGTGATGCCGGCATCCAGCACCTTGCGCCGCTCCTGCCGCAACTTCTTGCGCTTATCGCGCGTCAATGCAGCCAGGAAGTCCTCGTAATCGCCATAGCCCCGATTCAGCCAATGGAACTGCAAGCCTCTGCGGCACAGCAAGCCTGCTTCCGCCAGGCTGGCTTCCTCTGCCTCGGCCGGAAACAGGCAGTGCACGCCAGAAAAGCCAGCCTGCCCCGCCATAGCCAACACCCCTTGCAGCAACAGGCCTCGGCTCTGCTCGTCTCGCGCCATCACTCGCTTGCCGGGTACGGGTGTAAAAGGGACGGCCGACAGCAGCTTGGGATAGTAAGGCAGTCCTGCGCGCTCGCTGGCATCCGCCCAGGCCCAGTCAAACACATACTCGCCCCAGGAATGGGTCTTGGCATAGAGTGGCATGGCCGCCTGCAGGCCGTGTCCATCCTCCAGCACAGCGTGCAAAGGCTGCCAGCCGGTTTGCCCGCCTACGCAGCCGGTATCTTCCAGTGCCGCCAGAAAGGCGTGCTGCAGAAAAGGCTGCATACCGGCCAGCGCATTCCACGAGGCTGCCGGTATGGCATGCATCCCTTCCAGCAGGCGTAGTTGCATGGCGTCCGGCTATCAGGCCAGCACAGCGGGCAGTTGCGGCGCCAATGCTTGGCGTTCTGAGGTCGCTGCACCCATCAAGGCAAAGCCCAGCAACTGATCCTGCTCTCCCTTGAACAGCGCCTTGACGCCAGTCTCGCTGCGTTCCACCTGCCAGGCACCCACGCTACCCATGGCAGGCGGCGCCACCACGGTTGGGCACACGGGCGTCTTCACCACCACCGGCATGGCTGGGTACACCACCGGAGTCGGTGTTCCTGCCAGTGTCGGCGCCAGCGCTCGGGCAGCCTGCATGATAGGCAGCACAAAGGGCAGCACCTGGCCATCCACCTCAGCGCAGTCGCCCAGCGCGTAGATATCCGGGTCGCTGGTCTGCAGCAATCGATTCACCACGATGCCGCGATTTACTGCCAGCCCTGCAGCACTGGCCAGTTGCAGGCGTGGCCGCAGGCCGATGGCCGAGAGCACCAGCTCGGCCTCCAGCACCTTGCCATTCGCTAGGCTCACACGGTAGGCCCCGGCTTCCCCCTCTACTGCCTGCACACTGGTACCCAGGTGAAAGCGCACCCCCAGGCCAGCCAGCTTGTCGTGCAGGTATTGCCCCGCCGTCTCAGGCAGCAAGCGTGATAAGGGCCAGTTGGCCAAGTCCACCACATCGACCTGCCTACCGCTGGCTGCCAGGTCATTGGCAAACTCACATCCAATCAGGCCCGCCCCCAGCAGGACAATACGCTGCTTGCCTTCCAGCAACTCACGGAAATGGGCGTACTCAGCCAGGTCATTGACACTGACCACTGCCGCTGCGGCATCGCCCGCCAGGCCGGGCAGCAATTGATCAGCCCCCAGCGCCAGTACCAGCTTGCTGTATGGCAGCTCGCCCGCAGCGGTGTGCAATACTTTGGCGGTACGGTCTATGGCGGTTACCCGGGTGTGGTTCAACACCTCGGCCTTGAGTTCCTCCACCATCTTGGCCACCGGTTTCATGGCCAGTTGAGCCGCTGTCTTGTTGGCGGTCAGCGCATTCGACAGCATGGGCTTGGAGTAAAAATCGCCCGCATCTGCTGTCACGACGCGCAAGGGCGCATCAGGCAGGAGTTTGCGCAGTTCGCGCGCCAGGTTGTAACCAGCCAGGCCAGAGCCGACCAAGGTAATCGGGGCAGTCATGCATGCTCCACAACAAAAGGTAAAAACTAAGACAAAGAGCCGCTAACAAAACCCTTCTGGCGTTGTTGTGCGAGCTTGCCGTACCAACGTACTGTCTGCTGAGCGCGCCAGCGCTCACACGCCTAGCCAGAACCGCTACGCTGGGTTTTGTTAGCCGCTCTAATTTGCCCGACCGGGATGGCAGCCACCAAGGCTAGCCATACCGAACCGGGCCGCACGGATCAGCGATGCGTAAGCCGCAATCAAGCGATCTGCACCATCTCGAAATCAGCCTTGGCCACGCCGCAGTCAGGGCAGGACCAGTCTTCCGGAATCGCATCCCACGCGGTACCAGCGGCAATGCCATCTTCAGGCAAGCCTACCGATTCGTCGTAGATGAAACCACAAACAATACATTGAAATTGACGCATGACGATGCTCCTATTTTTAGCTTTATCCGCGATCCGCCCAATCAGGCGGACAGACTCGCGAGAACCGCACGGTAATGGTTGGCGTGGCGCTCTTCAACCTTGGCGAGTGCGGCAAATCGTTTGGCGGCTTTTTCCAGGGTCTGCTTGAAGCGCTCGGCATGCTCTTTCGACTCGGCGATCTGCTCGTCGATTTCGCGTACGGCCGCGTCATTGCCTTCTTTCACGGCCTCGTGGCGGAAAGTCGGATACATCTCGGTGTATTCGTACGTCTCGCCATCAATGGCGTACTGCAAAGCCTTGGCAGGCGTCATGGTGTCTTTTGGAAACAACAGGTCCAAATGGCCGAAGGCGTGCATCACCTCCTGTTCGGCGGTTTCCTCGAAAGCCTTGGCGGTTTCCAGGTCACCAGCCTCGCGGGCCAGCTTGGCAAAATAGCGGTACTTGATGTGGGCCATCGACTCGCCAGCAAAGGCCGACTCGAGATTCTTTATGGTGGCGGACGGGGTATTGGCAGCCATGACACTTCTCCTTACATGCTCGGTTGCGATCGGATGAGCGTATGGTAGAGAGAAGCTATCAATAATAGAAATTGAATATCAAAAAGCAATCAATAGCTATTTGCTATTATCAAAAGAATGGCAATTGGGGCTTACTCGATGGGTGAGTCGGGCAGCATGGTGACGCCCGCCATGGCACTACCCAGTATGGCTTGGCGTACCGCCTCTATGGCCTCACGCCGGGGGAAATTGCGCCGCCAGGCCAGCACCACCCTGCGTATGGGTGGATGACCCTTGAACGGGCGGATGGTCAGCAACTGCTCGTCGGCTGCTGTAATGGAAGTAACCGGCAGTACCGTCACCCCGATACCACCCGCCACCATATGGCGTATGGTCGTCAGCGACGATCCCTGCAAGGTGCGCTGCAGGCTGCTACCCGCATGTACCGCTTCCCGATTAAGCTCAGGGCAGGTCTGCAACACCTGATCTCGGAAGCAGTTGCCAGGCGAGAGCAGCAAGACGTTCTCTTCTTCCAGCTGGGCCGAATCCACCGACTTGAGCTTTTCCCATGGGTGGCCCTTGGGAGTGGCCACCACAAAGGGCTCGTCATACACGGCTTGCGTGGCGATACCGCTTTCACGGAAAGGCTCAGACAGAATGGCCACATCGATATCGCCCTGCTTGAGCATCTCGGCCAGGCGTGCGGTGTAGTTCTCTTCCAGCAGCAACTGCATCTGCGGTGCAGCCAGGCGCAAGCGGGGTATCAGAAATGGCAACAGATAGGGGCTGATGGTGTAGATGGCACCCAGGCGCAAGGGGCCTGACAAGGGATCCTTGCCCTGCTCCGCCAACTGCTTGATGGTCTGCACCTGCTCCAGCACCCGCTGCGCTTCCGACACAATGCGCTCGCCTATAGGTGTCACCGAGACATCACCGGCCGAGCGCTCAAACAAAGTCACCCCGAGTTCGTCCTCCAGCTTCTTGACCGCCACACTGAGCGTGGGCTGGCTGACAAAGCAGGCACCCGCAGCCCGGCCAAAATGGCGTTCACGGGCGACAGCGACAATGTACTTCAGTTCGGTGAGCGTCATGGGTGCCGGTCAAGTGTTAGTACGTGGGTGCAACATTAGTGAAATCTTACACTTGCTGCGCCCACAAGTCATATTCGTCGGCATCAGTCACTTCCACTTCCAGGAAGTCACCAACGCGGACACCCTCTGTCTCTTCAATGTAGACCAGACCATCGATTTCCGGGGCATCGGCGTAACTACGAGCTACCACACCCTGCTCATCTATCTCATCCACCAGAACGGTGAGTTTGCGGCCTATCTTGGCCTGCAGCTTTGCGGCACTGATGGCGGCCTGCTTTTCCATAAAGCGTGCCTTGCGCTCTTCCGCCACCTCGGGGTCGACATGATTGGGCAAATCATTGGCCGTTGCCCCATCAACCGCCGAATAGGTAAAGCAGCCCACCCGATCCAGCTGGGCTTCATCCAGGAAATCCAGCAGCATCTGGAAATCCGCCTCAGTCTCGCCAGGGAATCCCGTGATAAAGGTCGAACGGATGGCGATATCAGGACAGACCTCACGCCAACGAGCCAGGCGCTTCAGCACATTCTCGGCATTGGCTGGCCTTTTCATGGCCTTGAGCACGGTGGGGCTGGCATGCTGGAACGGGATATCCAGATATGGCAGCACCTTGCCAGCCGCCATCAGCTCGATTACTTCATCCACATGCGGATAAGGGTAGACATAGTGCAGGCGTACCCAGGCACCCATATCACCCAACTCACGCACCAACTCGGTCATGCGTGTCTTGACCGGGCGGCCGTTGTGGAAGCCGGTCTTGTACTTCACATCCACCCCATAGGCCGAGGTGTCCTGTGAAATCACCAGCAGCTCCTTCACCCCCGCCTTCACCAGGTTCTCCGCCTCTTTCAGTACCTCGTGAATGGGCCGCGAGTCCAGATCGCCACGCATGGATGGGATGATGCAGAAAGAACAACGGTGATTACAGCCTTCCGATATCTTCAGATAGGCATAATGCTTGGGCGTGAGCTTCACCCCTTGCGGCGGCACCAGGTCGATGAATGGGTCATGTGGCTTGGGCAGATGCTCGTGCACCGCTGCCATCACCTCCTGGGTCGCATGCGGGCCTGTTACCGCCAGCACAGAGGGATGCACATCACGTATCTGATTGCCGCCATCCTTGGCGCCCAGGCAGCCGGTCACGATAACCTTGCCGCTCTCGTTCAGAGCCTCGCCGATGGCATCCAGTGACTCGGCCACCGCACTATCAATAAAGCCACAGGTATTGACCACGACCAAATCAGCATCCTGATAGCTGGGCGAAATGGTGTAACCCTCAGCACGAAGCTGGGTCAAAATCTGCTCAGAGTCGACCAACGCCTTAGGGCAACCGAGTGAAACGAAACCGACTTTTGGGGCGTGCATAGCAATTCCTCAGTACAAAAGCATAACGGGCGTGCCACGCGACACGCCCGCTTGAATAAAAGCCATTTTAAATCAGTACGCTAGTTCTTGTCGCTAACAACAGGCACAAAACCTGCCTTACACTGCCCGCAACCCACCCCGCGCAAACGAAAGAATGCCACCTTACCCCAATCGAATAATGGGTATCGCCAAGCGCCCAGGCCAGGGGCGTCAGCCGCTCAAAAGCCAGGGCTGCAGGCAAAACAGGGTGATAGGGAACTGCTGGAGTGCCGCCCAGCCAACAAAGGCAAAGCCACCTACAAGGCGCCACATGTATTTGATAGGTAAGTGGAAATTCCTATTCAGCCACATCATGCCGCAAGGAAAAGGACATCGCTGAAGCGGCCTGGGCAACAGCTCAAGCGCTACTGTACCGCCAGATGGCGGGTATAGATTGCCATGACATCCACGCCTGCCAAGGCCGCGTTAAAGCGCTGCGCCAAGGCCCTGCCCTCGGCCGTGGGGCGAAAGCAGATATGGAGCTGCTTGTCCTCCAGCAGCCTAGGGTGAAACAGCAACTGCGTGCGCTTGCCGGCCAAAGCCTTGTCTGTCCGTAACAGATAGTCGTAGACATGTTTGTCCATGACCCCTGCATCAAATCGGCCTGCTGCCAGCTTTACCAGCACGCGGGTGTCGTCTACCGATTTGTCCACCCGCTGCTGGCCTGCCGCCACATCGGCATCAAAGCTGGTGGTGTTCACATAGTTCTGTACCACGCCTATGACATAGCGCCTGAGATCAGTTGGCTGCTGCCAATCAAAGGGGCGGCCTGTGCGGTACGCCAGGCCTAGCGGTGAATTGCCTATGGGGGCGCTAAGATGGCAGCGGCTGCGTACTTCCGGCGTATCGTATTCAGGGAAGTAGCCTGCATAACCCGGCGTCCCCATACCCATAGCGACTGCCCGTGCCCATGGATAGAAATCCACCTTCAGCTTACTGTCCGCCGCTTGGAATGCGGCACGGGCAACCTCGACCGAAATACCCTGCCCAGCCAGCTTCTCACCCGAGTAGGGCGGCCAGAACAGCGAGGTCAGCCGGACCTCTGCGGCCTGAGCCACGGGTAGTAACAACCACAGAATCGCTGCGATCAACCTGTACACGATACCCGCCTCGTTGCATTGCACTAGGCTCCTTCCGTGGTGGATCACGATCATGCCGCAATCCTTGTATGGCACTACTCACCGAGGCCACCTGGTGTTGACATGCAAGCCTGCCTCGCAGCATACGCCGTCTGTCGCACAGCTGGCTCGCATACTCAGGCGGCGTTCGTTGGTAGCCTTAAACCAGCATAGCAACGAAACATGACGTTCAGACTTTATAAAATCCGTTCTGCACTACCTTTAGAATTGCACCCATAGCCCAGCGAAAGCATCACCATGTTCGAAGCCGCAGAACTCGGCCACAAGGTCGACAAGGATAGTTACAAGGCGCAGCTACCTGCCCTGCGGGAAGCCTTGCTGGATGCGCAATACGAGTTGCGCGAACGGGGCAGCTTTCCCGTCATCATCCTTATCAATGGGGTAGACGGCGCAGGCAAGGGTGAGACGGTTAACCTGCTCAATGAGTGGATGGACCCCAGGCTGATCGATACCCATGCCTTCGGCGATACTGGCCTGGAAGAGTACGCTCAGCCAGCCATGTGGCGCTTCTGGCGTGCCCTGCCCGCCCGTGGTCGTATCGGCATACTGTTTGGCTCCTGGTATACCTTACCTATCCTGAATCGGGTGGCGGGCAAGCTCGATAAAGCCGATCTACGGGGCGCGGTGGACGACATCGTCCGCTTTGAAGACATGCTGTGCCACGAAGGTGCCCTGCTACTGAAGTTCTGGTTCCATCTAGGCAAGAAGCAGCAAAAATCCCGCCTCAAGGCCCTTGAGGCCGACCCACTGACGCAATGGCGTGTACGCGAAGAAGACTGGGAGCACTTCAAGCAATACGACGAATTACGTGATGTCTCCGAGCAGGTATTGCTGCGCACCAGCACCGGCCACGCGCCCTGGGTGGTGGTAGACGGCGAAGATGAGCGCTACCGCAGCCTCACCGTAGGAAAATTGCTGCTTCAGGCCTTGCGCAGCCGCCTGGAGCAGACTTTGCCGGATACCCCCCGATCCAATGCACCGCCTTTGCTGGCGCCGCTGGATGGCGTGAGGGTGCTCGATAAACTGGCGCTGGATCAACCTATGAGCAAGGCCGATTACCTGGTCGAGCTCGAAAAATGGCAGGGCAGGCTCAACCAGCTCAGCCGCCATCCCCGGTTTCGCGCACATGCCGTGGTTGCTGTATTCGAAGGGAACGATGCTGCCGGCAAGGGTGGCGCCATACGCCGTATCACTGCGGCGTTGGATGCCCGCCAATACCATGTCATCCCTATCGCCTCGCCCAGCGAGGAGGAGCGCGCGCAGCCCTATCTCTGGCGCTTCTGGCGACACCTGCCCAAGCACGGCAAGTTCACCTTGTTCGATCGCTCCTGGTATGGCCGCGTGCTGGTTGAACGGGTGGAAGGCTATGCCAGCGATGCAGACTGGATGCGGGCCTACGGCGAGATCAATGACTTTGAGCGACAGTTGAGCGATGCCGGGGTCGTGGTAGTCAAGTTCTGGCTGGCCATCGATGCCGATGAACAGCTCAAGCGCTTTGAGGCGCGAGAACAGACAGGTTTCAAGCGCTTTAAGATCACGCCAGATGACTGGCGTAACCGCGAGAAATGGGACGCCTACCGCGAAGCGGTACACGATATGGTGGAGCGCACCAGCACCAGCGAAGCCCCCTGGACACTGGTGGAAGCCAATAACAAGTATCACGCCCGCATCAAGATACTCAGGACCTTGTGCGAAGCCATGGCGGAAAAACTCGATTGATCATTTGCAGTGACGGGCACCTCCGCAATTGCTCCACAGTTGTAGGGCAATCTGCAGACATCGGCCACCACCCCGGCCTGCCATCCAGGAGTCTGCCATGCACAAGCCATTGCTCAAGCGTATTGCCCCCATGATCGCCCTTGCCCTTTCCCTACCCAGCCTGGCCGCCGCCAACCCTGCTGCACCGGGCCAAGCACCAGGCCAGCGCCGGGTGCCGCCCAACGAAGCCTTCGCCGCTTGCGACGGCAAGCAGGAAGGGGTCAAGGTCAGCTTCACCACGCCACATGGTGATACCGTCAGCGGCACCTGCAAGATGATCGCTGCACGGTTGGCTGCCATACCGGATCATCCACCCCGGCAAAGGCCAGGCGAACCCGGCGCTGCCAAGTGATGGGGATACAGGTGCCTCAGCCACGGTGTTGCTGTAGACAGCCCGCTAGGGGTGGCCGTATAAGCCAAAGGCACGCAGCCGCCCCTTTCGCTACACTGCTGCAGATTCCTGCCTAGCTGCCCGCCATGCCACGTATGCGCTCCATCGGCCTTACCCTGTTTATTGCCATCTCCTTGACCGTACTGATGGTAGTACTGGTATTGGCCGGCCTGTTTCGACTCAGCCTGGGTAAAGGGTTTGACGACTATGTCGCCAAGCTGGAACTGACCCGGCTCGACGTGGTGGAGCAGGTGCTGACCGAGCGCTATCAGCGCCATGGCGACTGGCGCTTCGTCCATAGCCAGCAAGACTTGCTGCCCGGCCCCGATTTCAATCGTCCTCCGCCACCGCGAGGTGCCGACGCTGGCCCGGGTCGCCTGCCACCTCGCCGGGAAGATCGGCTCGGCCTCGGCCCGCGCTTGGCCCTGTTCGACGCTCAGGGGCAGTTGCTGATGGGGCCGCCAGAGGCCCAGGGACGCCCCCGCCGACCGATCAAACTGGAAGGCGGTGAGCAGCCCATTGGCTATATGGCCCTGGCACCTGCTGGCGGCGGCGATATCCTTACCCGGCAGTTCCTGGCCAGCCAGACCCGCAACATGCTGTGGAGCGTGTTGGCGGCCTTCATCCTATCTGCCCTGGCTGCCGCCTGGCTGGCCCGGCACTTCCGTGCCCCGATTGCAGCGCTGGCCCAATCCGCCAAGCAATTGGCAGCGGGCCAGCTACAAACCCGGGTAGCGCTGGAACGCGCTGACGAATTGGGCCAGCTCGCCCGCGACTTCAACCGCATGGCTGAGCAGTTACAGCAGTTCGAGCAATCGCGCCGCCAATGGATGGCCGATACCTCGCACGAGCTGCGTACGCCGCTCACCATCCTGCGCGCCCATATCGAAGCCATGAATGATGGCGTGATGCCCATGGACCAACGTGGGCTGACGCGCTTGCAAGGCGCCGTGGGTGAGCTTGACGGCCTGGTGGCCGACCTCTATCAACTGGCACGCGCCGATGTGGGCCTCTATGAATACAAGCCCGAGCCCATCGTACTCGCCAGCCTGTTTGAGGAGCTTGCCGACAGGCTGGCGCATCCGCTACGCCAGGCAGGCCTCAGGCTCAGCCTGCATGCCCCTGCAGAACTGGCCGTGCAGGCCGATCCGGCCAAGATCCAGCAACTGTTCGGCAATCTGCTCAGCAACACCCTGCGCTACACCGACACTGGCGGCGAAATACGTCTGAGCGCCAGCGCCCAGGGTGGCTCGGTGGAGATCATCCTGGACGATAGCGCGCCAGGCGTGCCCGATGCCGCGCTGCCACGCTTGTTCGAGCGCTTCTATCGGGTCGATGCCTCGCGTAGCCGCCAATACGGTGGCTCCGGCCTTGGCCTTGCCATCTGCCTCACCATCGTCGAAGGCCATGGTGGCCAGATCAATGCACAGCACTCCCCCTTGGGTGGCCTGCGCATCAAGATACAACTGCCCCGCTCGCCAGGAGCCGCTACTCAATGAATCCACCACGCATCCTGCTGGTAGAAGACGAACCCCGCATCGCCGAAGTCATGGTGGCCTATCTGGCCCAGGCCGGATACACAGTTGACCATCTGGACCGGGGTGATCAGGTACTCGCCCATATGGCCCGGCAAGCGCCTGCCCTGCTGGTACTGGATCTGATGCTGCCGGGTATCGACGGCATCAGCCTATGCCAGCAGATACGGTTATCGAGCACCTTGCCCATCATCATGGTGACGGCCCGGGTGGAGGAGATCGACCGCTTGCTGGGGTTTGAAGTCGGTGCTGATGATTACCTGTGCAAACCTTTCAGCCCCCGCGAACTGGTCGCCCGGGTACAAGCCCTGATGCGGCGCAGCCAGCCCACAGCGCCGGTACTGCCGCCATTGTTCGACAACGATATCGTCAGCCAGCGCATACGCTGCCAGGGCCAGTTGCTGAGCCTCACGCCGCAGGAGTACCGGCTATTGGGCGTGCTGTTGGCGGCGCCGGGGCGCATCTATTCGCGCACCCAATTGCTGGAGCTGGCCCACAGCGAAGGCGCAGAAGTGTTTGATCGCGCCGTGGATAGCCATATCAAGAACCTGCGCAAGAAGATCGCCGCCGTTCTGGGCGAGCGCGAAGTCATACACTCCGTCTACGGTGTAGGTTACCGCTACGAGTAAGCGCTGCTAACTAAACCCAGCGTGGCAGCGCCAAGCGCCCGAACACGGTATTGCCGGATGCTGGGCAAGGCACAAGCGGCCCAGCAATACAGGCGCCATGAGTGGCTTGCCACACCACCGTTCTTTGGAGTGGCAGCAAACCCGCAAGGTTGATCTGGAAAACGCCCATTCACTGCATTGCCACTTCGCGTCTCCACGATTGCTCCACAGTCTCCCCGCACAGTATCAACTGTGCCACCACCCACACCGCCTACTGCGGGGAGACCATCATGACAACAGCCAAGCCCTATCCACAGCCAGGCCGTTTGCTGGGCCTGATCGCCAGCATGTTGCTGGCTGGCCTTGCTGCAGCAGCAGAACCACCACAGCCCATCCCCATACCGGCCACGGGTCTCTCCGCCACGGCCAGCATAGGCCGTAGTCTGTTCTTCGACCCCAACCTCTCAGCATCGGGGCGACAGTCCTGTGCCAGTTGCCATCATCCGGGCAACAGCTTCTCGGCCCCCAACAATCTGCCTGTGCAATTGGGTGGTGCCGCGCTTGATCTGCAGGGGCTGCGTAATACGCCTACGGCAAGCTATACCCGTTTCGTGCCCGCTTTCACCCTGACCCCACCACCGCCCCCAGGCCAACCCCGTCCCAGCCCTGCCCGCGGCGGGCTGCTGCATGACGGCCGCGCCAATACTCTGGCGATACAGGCGCAAGGCCCTTTCCTGACCGCCTTTGAAATGGGCAACCGCAGCGCGGCCGAGGTACTGCAACGCCTGCGCACACGTCCCTACCTGACGCAATTCCGTACGGTATTTGGTGCCGCCACGCTCAATAACCCGGACGCAACGCTAGCCGCCATGGGTCGCGCCATCGCAGCCTACGAGCAAGAGGAGCCTAGTTTCAGGCTATTCAACAGCAAGTTCGACGCCGTCACCAATGGTCGCGCCAGCTTCAGCCCAAGAGAAGCCAATGGTCAGCGCCTGTTCAATGACCCCAATCGCGGCAACTGCGCCAGCTGCCACACCGCACGGCCAACAGGCGGCGTGCCTGCCCTGTTTACCGACCATAGCTACCGTAACCTGGGCATACCCCGAAACTGGGCCATCCCTTACAACCGCGACGATACCGCCCTGCCCGGTTTCATCACCGCCAACGGGGCAAATCTGGGTGCGCCCAATCACCTGTACTACGATATGGGGCTATGCGGCCCCGTCCGAACCGACCTTGCCGGCAATCGCGCGCTCTGCGGCATGTTCAGGGTGCCGACCTTGCGCAACGTGGCGGTGAAACAGGCCTACTTCCATAACGGCATATTCAGCACGCTCAACCAAGTCATCAGCTTCTACACCAGCCGCGAACTTGCGCCGGCACGCTGGTACACCAAGGCCGATGGCTCGGCAGATATCCGCTACAACGATTTGCCCACCGCGCTGACCGGCAATATCACCCAAGGCCCTCCGTTCCGCCGCAACGGCCCACCCGCGCTGAACGAAGCCGAGATTCGTGACATGACGGCTTTCCTGTGTACGTTGACTGACGGCTACGACCCACAAAACCCTGCTGCCTACCGGCAGCCGGCACAGTGTGTGGCTGCGGCGAACTAGGCAGGGGCGCGATCTGACCACCGCCAGCGCTCAGCGCTGGCGCGCTACGCCAAGTCATTGAAGAAGGAACTTGGCGTTACAGCAGATAAATGCATCAAGACACTGAAGGCTGAGATGCTGTCAGCGAGCGTCTGATCTGCAGAGGACGTGAGAAAAGGGGCTGAAAAGCCCCTTTGTTGCATCTCCACTATCGCGCCCACTAACGCACGCCCGTCCTGAACCTCACCCCCTTGTGGATGAAGATCATCCCCTCGGGGGTGATCTCTTCCAGCCTGACCTCAGGTGTCAGGTAGTCGCCTTCGTGCAGTGGCTTGTTGTTGATCATCACCACCCTGTCCTTACGCTGGCTGGAATAGGAGTGCACCAGCACTGTCATGGCGGGTATGCCCTGGCGTAGCCCCGCTGGCAAGGTATCCAGCAAAGGTGGTTCGCCAAGCGGCTGCGGGGCTGACGTTGTGGGTGCTGGCGCAGCAACAGGCGGCGCAGGCCTTGTGGCAACAGCTGCAGCAGGTACTGGTTGCGCTATCGGCGAGGGAGTAGGCGCAGGGTCAACCGGCCCTACTGGTGGCACATTGACCGCCACAGGTGGTGCCGCCGTAACAGTGGGCAGCTGTGCAGCCGCCTCAACCGGTTGGGCGGGTTCGATGCGTTGCACTAGCGGTGCAATAGCGGGTACCGCTGCATCTGCCTGGCGCCAGGGTTGCAGCCAGCCTATCAAGATGCCGCAGGCCACCAGTATCAGCGCCAAAATCAGATAGAACCATTGGGTGGGACGCACCTCCGGCATGGGTGCTGCCAGGGTGGTATGGAGCGTTGGCACCGCCCCCATCTTGCGCTCGCGCTCCGCTTTTTGCAGTGCGTCCAATATATAAGACATCTCAGTTCCTCCCACTCAGGCTGGGCGCCGCCACATCGCCTACCAGGCTGAGCCTGACCAGCGTCTGCGCACCTACCTGGCCATCCGGTGCCAGGCCTTGCGCCAGCTGAAACTGCTTTACTCGTGCGCGCAGGGCTTCGTCAAACACAGGAGGTGTGCCCGAGCGATGCTCCAGGGCATCCAGTTGCTTGGCCAGCCAGGCTACCAGCGTGCCACCATCGCCCAACCGTACGGCTCCCGGTGGCGCATCTGGCGCACGCCACAGCAAGGTATATCGGCCAGACCAATACCGCGCCAGCTCGGCAGGACTGATGCGCTGCGGCTGTCCTGCTATCAGTAGACCGACCGATTGTGCATCAAGGCTCTGCAGCAAGGCCGGCACCTCCCGCTCGGTCGCGTCCACCAGATACAGTACGGCGGGTCTATCAAACTGGCGCAACTCCTCCAGCCCACCCCGCGCATTGCGGCAGCGCAATGCAGCCACCTTGGGGCAGCGCTCGGTCGGGTCGTAATCCAGACCCCAGGCTTGGTAGAGGCCGGCAAAGGCTGTGTCTAGCGCCTGCGGGCGCGCCGCCTCGTCTGGCCAGCTTAAATCGGGCAGTACCCTGGTAGTTGGGGAACTGGGCTTTGCAACGGGCGGCGTGGCAACAACCAACGGTGCCTTCTTGCTGACCGGTGCTGCCGCAGGTGCGGCCACAGGTACAGGCGCCGGCACGGGCCGTGCGGGCAAGGCGGCTTGCTGCGCTGTAAACAACAGTTTCAGGCCCAAGCCTGCCAGGCCTAGCGTCGCCACGCCCACCCAAGGCCACCAACGCGGGCCGGCACGCTTGTGGGCCAGCGGCAACACCTCGCTGGCAGCGCGTACCAGAATGCGTCGGCTAACCGTCTGCTTGCCCTCGGTGTAAGCACCCAGCAGTGCGCGGTCACACAGCAGGTTGACCAGCCGCGGCACGCCACCACTCAGGCGATATAGCGTGGCCATCAGGGAATCCGCAAACAACGGTCGATTGCAGCCCGCTACCTGCAAACGATGCCGTACATAGGCCGCAACCTCGGCCCGGCTTAGCGCCGCCAGGTGGTACCTGGCTACCACACGTTGTGCCAACTGGCGCAATGAGGGCCGCGCCAGCATTTCGTCAAGCTCAGGCTGTCCTACCAGGATGATCTGCAACAGCTTGCGCTCGTTGGTCTCCAAATTGGTCAACAGGCGCATCTGTTCCAGCACCTCGGCCGAGAGATTCTGCGCCTCGTCGATGATCACTACCGCATGGCGACCCTGTGCGTGACCTGCCAGCAAAAAACTGTTGAGCGCATCGACCAGGGCCTTGATGCTGTGGTCCGGCGCAGGCGGCACAATGCCAAACTCGCTGCAGAGCGTAGCCAGCAGCTCTTCTGCAGTGAGCTTGGGGTTGAATACATAGGCCATATCACAGCTGGCCGGTATCTGCTCCAGCAGGCAGCGGCATACCGTGGTCTTGCCCGCCCCCACCTCGCCGCTAAGCACCACAAAGCCGCCATCGCCGCTCAAGCCATAGAGCAGATGCGCCAAGGCTTCCTGGTGGCGCTGGCTCATATACAGGTAACGGGGATCCGGCGCGATGGAAAACGGCGCCTCGTTCAGGGCAAAGTGACGCAGGTACATGCGGGACAGGGCCATCAACAGAAGGCCCGCATTATCGCCGAATCAGCGCCGCGCCGCTGTCTTATGCAAGCACGGCCGACCCACCC
Organism: Chitinimonas prasina; assembly: GCF_030160395.1. GTDB lineage: Bacteria > Pseudomonadota > Gammaproteobacteria > Burkholderiales > Chitinimonadaceae > Chitinimonas > Chitinimonas prasina. Next base: position 99,930 of record NZ_BSOG01000002.1, on the reverse strand, counting down.
GTGGCAAACAGGCGGCAATAACTGCCGTAGCTGGCAAAACAGCCACGGCAGCCGGGCCCGCTGCACTATGCCTTATACGCCGCCAAGGCCTGGGCCACCTGCTTGGTCAGCGGTTGAGCAGCATCGCCCATACCAAACTCGGCTTGCCACGCACTCTTGTTGGTACCGATATAGGCCAGGGCCCGACCCAGGTTGTCCAACTGCCGTGGGATAAAGTTATCCGCTTGGTTGAGCAGTTCGGCCGATTTGGCAAAGTTGCCAGCAAACTCACGCACCGTCGCCACCACGCCTAGCGGCTTTTCAGCCAGCACAGCATCCAGCGTGGCAGCATCCAGGCTAGCCATATGCGTGACCGGGTCTATGGTCACCCCTAGCGCGCGCATGCCCTGCACACCGTGAACCGCGCCATTGAAAGGGCTGGTCAGGTTCTGCTCCAGCTCATGCCGCGTCACCTTGGCCGCACTGCTGTCGGCCAAGGCACCACCGGGCTGCATGTCTACCTCAAAGTCCCTGATCCAGCTGTTGTACTGTGCCACAAAGCCCTGCACTTGGGCCTTGACGTCAGCTGGCGCCATCTCGGCTGTCATTCCACCCAGGCTGGTGCCCAGCTGCTGCATCCGTGTTACGGCAGGCTGCAGACGGCTTAGCCCCTCATACTGTGCCTTGTAGCTCACTTCGCGGTTGTTGATCAGGCTCATCATGTTGTAGCCAGCCTGCGGGTCAAACAGGGCCATGTTGTACCCAGCCGGGTTCAGGCTACCTACCTGTGATTTCGCCGTAAGGTGGCTGGGCGACAGAATGGCATCCAGGCCGGTGCTATTGCTACTCTGGGTGCCGAATACGCCATCCAGCCCCCCACCCTGCTCACCATTGCCGCCAACCGACCCCAGCAGCGCCCCCATGGCCTGTGCCTTGAAGCTGGCCAGCTTGACCGCAAAATCCTCATGGGCCGTATCCGCCGTCTTGCTATCGGCCACAACCTTGTTCAACTGGGCGTAGTTGAAACCGCCCGCTTCCATACCTTTGATCGCCATATTGCCTCCTGCGTCAACTTGCACGCCCCCGCAAACACTTAAGCAATAATCAAGCCAAAACAGTAAGTTAACCCAACCATCACCAGCCCAACAGTGTGGCGCGTCTACCTTCCTCAGATAGCTGCAAGATCTACCATCGACCATTTGTGCCATAACTTGAGCAAGCCGTATGCCGCCCGCGTTTGGCGCCGCTGCCTACCTCCCAACACGGGCTTGCTTACAAAGCAAGGAAGTAGCCCCCACTTTTCGTCGCCATCGGTTAACCCCTTTACCCCAGCAGCGCCGTTTAACCCAGCAATGCCGCTCACCCTAAGGAAGCAACATGTCACACACACTCTGGCGCGCTTGCCTGGCCAGTCTGGCCACCACCCTGCTGCTTGCCGCCTCGCCGCCGGTGATCAATCTGCCCATGCCGCAGCCCATCATCAGCGGCACCCGTGGTAATGAGGTGCCCATACAGCTACAGCAACTCGATGTCCGCGTCCGCGTGGCCGGCAGCCAGGCCGAGACCACCCTGGATATGACCTTCCACAACCCCAATGGCAGGCAGTTGGAGGGCAATCTGCAGTTCCCGTTGCTACCGCACCAGCAAGTCGCCGGCTTCGCACTGGACATAGACGGCGCCATGCGGCCAGCCGTACCGGTAGAAAAAGCCAAAGGGCGCGAGGTCTTCGAGTCCATAGAGCGCCGCCAGGTTGATCCTGCCCTGCTGGAATCCACCGCCGGGCACTTCTTCCGCCTGCGCATCTACCCCATCCCCGCCCAAGGCGAGCGGCGGGTGCAGATACGCATCAGCGAATCCATCCCCCGCGACGGCCAGCAATACAGCTACCGCCTGCCGCTGGATCATTTCAACGCGGTAGCCGATTTCCGCCTTGCCGTCGATCTTCCCAGCCGCCATGTACCCAAGCTGCAAGGCGCGCTGACCCAATTGCAGTTCAAGCCCAGTGCGCAGGGCTATAGCGCCGTACTCAGCCGTGACCACTTTACCCCGCGTGGTCAGTTGCAGCTGCAATGGCCGGCAGCTGCAGCACCCACCGTCTACCGCCAGCCGTTCGATGGCGAACACTTCTTTGTGGCCGAACTGCCTGTTGCCGATACCGTCACACCGCGCGCACTACCCCGGCAGATAGGCCTGCTATGGGATAGCTCCAGCTCTGGCACCCGCCGGCAGCATGCGGCTGAACTTGCCCTGCTGGACCGCTACTTTGCCGCCATGGGCAATGGCGAGGTGCGCCTGGTGCGCCTGCGTGACCGGGCCGAAGCTGCGCAGCATTTCCGCATCGTCAACGGCAACTGGGAGGCCCTGCGCAGCGCGCTGCAGGCCACCCAATATGACGGCGCAACCGCCCTGGACGGCTGGCAGCCCCACCCTGGCACCGCCGAATACCTGCTGTTCTCCGACGGTCTGGCCAACTATGGCAGCGGCAGCTTTCCCAAGCTGGCCAGCCACCAGCGGCTCTATGCCATAGACAGCAGCAACGGCGGCGACAGCACCCGCCTTGGCGCCCTGGCCAGCCTGTATGGCGGCCGTGCCATCCAGCTTGGCAGCGCGCAGGACGTGCCGCTGGCCGCAAAAAAACTGCTGAATGACGAAGCCCGCATAGTCGGCCTGGACGCCGACAGCGCCGAGCAATTGGTGGCCGCCTCGCCCTATGCCGAGGATGGCCTGCTGCGCATCGCCGGCCGCCTGCGCAGCGCCAATGACACCTTGCGCATCAAGCTCCTGCTCAACGGCCAGGCGAGCGAGCAACGCATCGCCTTGCGTACCGATGCCCCCGAGCACCCTCACGCTGCCAGTCTGTGGGCGCGTTACCGCATTGCCCAATTGGGTGCCGAGCCACAACTGAATCGGAGCGAAATCACCCGCCTGGGCAAGCGCTTCAGCCTGGTCACCGGCGAAACCTCCTTGCTTGTGCTGGATAACGTGGACGACTATGCCCACTACGACATCACGCCGCCGGCCGACTACCTGCCCCGCTTCGAGAAAATCCGCGCAGGCCTGGTGCGCATGCGCGCGCAAGCCCGCACCAAGCAGTTGGAAGACGTAGTGCGGGAATTCCAGGAGAAAATCAGTTGGTGGGAGCAAGCCTGGCCCAAAGGCAACCCACCACGGCCCAAGCCAGCAAAGCGCCAGGCAGAAGCAGAAATAGGCACGGCCGGCATGGCCGCCGAGATGGCCGGTGCGCCGCCCATGGCAGCCGCAGCCCCCATGCCCGCCCCCGCGCCCGCCATGGCAGCTCGCAACAAAGCCGTGAGCGCTGTAGCCGATGACAACGGCGCGCCGCCGGCCGATATCAGCATTGCGCTCAAACCCTGGCAGGCCAATGCCCCCTATGCCCGCCGCTTACGCGCCGCCACCAGCGAGCAGCGTTACCAGATCTACCTGGACGAAAAGCCCAGCTATCTCAATAGCAGCGCCTTCTACCTGGATGCCGCCGATATCTTTCTGGACAAAGGCCAGCGCGACTTGGCGCTGCGCATCCTCTCCAACCTCGCTGAAATGGACCTGGAGAACCGGCAAGTGCTGCGCATACTGGGCTACCGCCTGCTGCAAGCCGGCGCGCCGGAGCTCGCCGTACCGGTGTTCGAGCGCGTACGCCAGATGGCCGAGGAGGAGCCGCAGTCTTTCCGCGACCTGGGGCTGGCCTACGCCGCACAGCAGCGCCACCAGGACGCCATCGATACCCTCTATGAAGTGATTACCCGCCCCTGGGACGATCGTTTTGCCGAGGTGGAACTGATCGCCCTGGCCGAACTCAACGCCATCGCGGCCAATGCGCCCACCAAGCTCGACACCCGCCAGATAGATGGCCGGCTGCTACGCAACCTGCCTCTCGACATCCGTGCTGTGCTGACCTGGGATGCGGACAACAGCGATATGGATCTGTGGGTCACCGACCCCAATGGCGAGAAATGCTATTACGCCCACCGATTGACCTACCAGGGCGGGCGCATGTCACGCGACTTTACCGGCGGCTATGGGCCAGAGGAGTTCTCGCTTAAGCAAGCGAAGCCGGGCAAGTACAAGATTGAAGCCAATTTCTATGGCCAGCGGCAACAGGTAGTGAGCGGCGAAACCACCCTGCAGCTCAAGCTCACCACGGGCTTTGGCAAGGCTACCGCCAAAGAGCAGATGATTACCCTAAGGCTCAAGGGAGAAAGCGAAACTGTGTTTGTGGGCGAATTCGAAGTCGCCGCAAAACCCGGCAAATAGGCCACAATCAAGCTGAATCCGGGTAGAGTCGCAACTAGCCGGATTCAGCGGCACTTGGTCTCATAAAGGCGCTGTCAGCATAGCCAGTACGTGGCCGCCAAGTGCTAGCCGATAGATGCAACACCGCATTGCGATCGCACAAGGCTGCTGAAGCAGCCTGTTCGAGCGTAATGCCCAAGACAACACAACCAATACAGACAAGCCCATCCACATGAAACACCTTGCCCCACTCTGCTTGCTGCTCGTCCTGGCTAGCCAGGCCCAGGCCGATCGCCTGCAACTGCGCTTCGGCAGCCCACTGCCCAAGGAAGCCCTCAATTGCCAGCAAGATCCGCTGCTAATGGGCCAGAAGCCACCCAAGCTGGTGCTGGGCGAATCTGATGTACTAACCTGGTCAACCGAAACGCTACAAATGGTCATCGACCCCAAGCGCTTCAAGGCCAGCAAGGCCGACAAGGAAATGATCAACCGCTGTTTCGGCCTGTATATCGATGGCGTACTCCTTACCACCGGCCCGGTCGTCTGGGCCAAGGACACCCGCACCATCAGCCAGCCCGTGGTCGTCGCCCAAGACGCCAAGGAAGGCCTGCTGCTGCGAGTACTCAGCGGCAACCACGCCATGGCCCGCCCCTATGCCCTGGGCCGCATGTACTCTGCACTCTCTACCCGGCCCATGATCGCCCCACCGCCCATCCAGCAATAAACAAAGGGCGCCCGACGCGCCCTTTGTTTCAGCTACAGCGGCAGCTCACGGCCTGCGGGCTAGCCAGCACCCGCCAATCTGCGCCCCTGTCGTGGTCGAAATACAGTGACGCCATGGCACACCGAAAATTCACCTTACCCTACTCATTTCGTAAGGGGTTTGAATTTTTCCATCGCCTTGCGCACCTTGGGTGCCACCACCGCCATGCAGTAGGGCTGATAGGGGTTGGCGTCAAAATACCCTTGATGGTAGGCCTCGGCCGGCCACAGGGTGGTGACAGGAACCAGCTCTGTAACGATAGGCCCGGCCAGATCGCCATCGCGTGCCAAGGCTGCAATGGCCGCCCGGGCTTGCTGCTCCTGCTCGGCATCATGGTAAAAAATCGCCGACCGATACTGCGTTCCCACGTCATTACCCTGCCGGTTCAAGGTTGTCGGATCGTGGATAACAAAGAAGACCTCAAGCAGGTCGGCATAGCGAATAAGCGATGGATCGTAATGCACTTGCACCACTTCGGCGTGGCCGGTGTCGCCATTGCAGATCTGCTTGTAGCTGGGATTATCGGTATGTCCGCCCATATAGCCCGACACCACGCGCGATACCCCACGCAAGCGGCTGTATACCCCGTCCAGGCACCAGAAGCACCCTCCGGCCAGAGTGGCGATTTGCTGTGTCATGCCGTGCTCCCGAGCAATGGTTTGAGGCAACTTGGTCGTGCTGTGCTGATCGGCCTTACAGTACCAGAGCCTCACAGCACCAGGTTGACCGCCCGTACCAAGGCACCCGGCAAACGGGCACTGGCACTGGAACGCGCACCATAGCTGCCGGGGTCAGCCAGTAGCTCACGCTCTACCGTCAATGCTTCCAGTTCGCTGCCCAGCAGGCGGTAAAGCGAATCATCAAAGCGCATGACATTGAGCGGCGCCACGATTTCGCCGTTCTCCACCCAGAAGGTGGCAAAACGTGTCATGCCGGTGACACGGCCAGCCATTCGATCCGAGAAGTTCAGGTACCACAGGTTGGAGACATACAGCCCCGTACCCAGCGCCTTCAGCACGTCCTGATGGGGCAGGCTACCGGCCGCCACGTCCAGCGATTCACTGCTCTCCCACGTGCCTGCACCGTTGCCGGCGATGCCGTACTCTTTGGCGGTGCGCGGGCTGACCAGGCTGCCGGCGTACTTGCCGGCGCTGATCAACGGCACGCTGTCGGGCTTGATAAAGCCTTCGGCCTGGAATGCTGGCGCCAACCCTTGCAAGGTGTCTTCGGTTACCGTCAGCATGGATGAGAAGCTGAGTTCGCCATCGGCCAGCTTGAGCAAGGGGCTGCGCTTGGCGCGTAGCTGCTTCTCGGAATACCCACCCCAGTTCAGCATGGACAGCAGCTCGGCCAGCGCCGCCGGGGTAAAGTAGGCGCGGTAGCTGCCTGGGGCCAAGGTCTTGACCGGGCGCTTCAACAGCGCCAGCTGCTCACGCGCTTCGGCGATTTCAGTCCGCAACTGCTCACTGGACCACGCCTTGCCAGCCGAGCCCCGCTTTACCGCCTTGTCGCCATGGGCGTACAGGCTCCAGTCGAAGTTCCAGCTGACGGTCTCCTGCCAATTGAGCTGGCCCTGGCTATTCGCAAAGCCATATTGCACCGGGCCTGCGGCCAGTATGCCGACCAGATCCACGCCGGCCGCAGCGGCCAGTATGTCCTCCACCATGGTTTCGCTAGGCGGCAGTACCGTGGCATCCAGTCGCTCACTACTCTGTGGCGCCGCATTGAGCAGCATATAAGGGTCGTCTGCCACATCCTGCAGGGCTGCGCGCAGTTCTATCAGAATGCGGTCGATCAGCGGCAGATCATCGTCATTGCCGGCCAGCGAAAGATTCTGGCTGACGTGCTTCTCGCCCTGTGCCAGCTTGATATCGAGGTAGGACTGCGCGACCTGGCCGGCCTGCCTTACCTTGCCGTGGTTGAAGCGAACAAAATCGGTACGTTCAGCCGACAGCCACAAGGTAAAGGCCTCACCGGCCTGCAACTGGCTGCGCAGATGCTCTGCCAACCGGGAAAAATGCGCCCGCATCAGGCTTCTCCTCCAAATACATCCACATCGGCAAAGACACAGGCGGGCGAGGCATGGCCTACACGCACGGCCTGGTTGGGTTCGCCCTTGCCGCAATTAGGTGTGCCCATCACATCGAAGGTCGCGGCATTGCCCACAGCCTTGAGCGATCGCCAGAAGGTGGCCGATATCCCGCGATAGCCTGGGTTCTTCACCACACCCTTGAGTTCACCGTTCTCTATCAGCCTGCCGTACTCGCAGCTGAACTGGAACTTGTTGCGCGAGTCGTCGATGGACCAACTCACATTGGTGTTCATCAGCACGCCACGCTCTATGCCCGCCACCAGTTCATCCATGCGCTTGTCGCCCGGCTCGATATTGAGATTGGCCATACGGTCTATGGGCGGACGGTTCCAGTTGCAGGCGCGGCTATTGGCCACCCCGCCTATATCAAAACCGGCAGCGCGGGCGCGTGCTTGCGATATCTCGCCCCCCAGCGGTTTCTGCAACACACCATCGGCGATCAGCCAGACCTTGTCGGCCACCGCGCCATCGTCATCCCAGCCATAGGCGGCAAACTCATTGCGCTGACGTGGGTCGTAGGTAACGTTGAGCAAGGGGGAGCCGTACTGGTAGTGACCGAACATATCGAGGGTCACAAAGCTGGTGCCGGCATAATTTCGCTCGTCACCCAGTATGCGATCCAATTCCAGCGGATGGCCGATGCTCTCATGTATTTGCAACATCATCTGCTCGGGCATTAGCAGCAGATCCATGGTGCCGCTGGGGCAGTTAGGTGCTGCCAGCAGTTCCAGCGCCTCATCCGCCACCCGGCGCCCAGCGCCCAGCAGGCCAGCCTCGGACACGATCTCCATGCCGCCCTGGCGGCAAATACCGCCATACTGACCACCCAGGCTACGAGTCTGCGACTCACCGTCGGCAAAGGCAGTGACCGAGAGGCCAGGTATCAGCATCTGGAAGGCCTGCTCCACCGCACCGCCCCCCATGGTCACATAGCGCTGCCGTACGGCCAGCCTGGAGAGTTCGGCAGACCAATCCACAATACGCTCGTCGCCAGCCTTGGCAGCGGCAGATTCATCCAGGAGCAGATCCAGCAAGGCCTTGCGATTCCAGTCCAGCGCCTGTTCGGCACCCGGCCCCAGGTATCGCCCTTCGGGCTTGGGCAGACGTATCTGGCTGTAGTCGTACACGGCATGGCCTGCAGTAGCCTCCGCCCAGGCAGTTGCCCTGTCCAATGCAGCCTGCAAGCCGGCACTGGAACAATCGGCCGTCGCGGCATAGCCATAACCACCCTTGTGCAGCACGGTAATCATGGCGCCCCTATCAAGCCTGCGGCGTAGCGGCTCGGCTACGCCCTGGCGCACGGCCAGCGTCTCGCCGTCTTCCTCCACATAGCGCAGGGCGCAAAAATCAGCGCGCGTTTTCAGCGCCCGGAAGCGCTGTTCCATGGTGTCGAACATAAGGAGGGTTCCGGTAGGCGGGACACGAGTGGTGCCCACGGTTGAACAATGGGCAGATCATACCGGGCACCGGGCGCCCAAGTCATGCCGCAGTGCGATTCCCCAGCCAGGCACCGGCGAGTATCAGACACAGGGCCACAGCGGCCTGCCAGCCAAATTGGCCGCCGCCGAATGCCGCCAGCAGACCGGTGGACAAGAGTGGCGTCAAGTAGGCGAGTGTACCGATTGCGCGGGCATCGCCCCGCTTCAGGGCGGCATCCCACAGAAAGAATGCCGCTCCCATGGGGCCCATGCCCAGCAGGCCCAGCCAGGCCCATTCTGCCGCCCCTATCCGGTAAGCCGGCTCCAGTGCAGCATGCGCCAGCAATGACAGCAGGCCCGATGCCATGCAAAAGCCCCCCACCGCTCCGGTAGGAAATGGCGGTACGCGCTGTGTCAGCAAGGAGTAGGTTGCCCACATTACCGCTGCAATGGCCGCCAGCACATAGCCAAGTAAGTGCTGGCTGCCAAGCGATACCACGCCTTTGCCAAGCACGATCAGCACACAGCCCGACAAGCCCAGCAGCCCACCCAGCACATGCCGACCGGTCAGCCGCATATTGGGCAAAATCAGCGGCGAGAGCAGTACGATCAGCAAGGGCCACAGGTAGTTAATGAGATTGGCCTCCAGTGCTGGGGCATAGCGTAGCGCCAGAAACAGGCAGAAGTGGTAACCGAACAGGCCATAGCAGCCAAGCAACAGGGTCTTGCCGGGTATGCGCCAGTCACGCCAGCGCGGCAGTCCGCACAAGCCCCCTATGCACAGCGCCACCCCCACCAGCAAAAAAGGCGGGACGCTCGAGAGGCGAACGGAGATCAAGGCAAGCGAACCCCAGAGCAGGATGGCCGCAAGCGCGCAGAGTGTGGAAGTAGACAGGGTAGGCATGCTCATCATGATTGCCGACTTGGCGCTGCCGGTCTTGCACTATCCTGCAATGGCTTCGGCCAGGCAGCGCGCATGGCTATTTGCCGGCCTCGAAGGCTTGTGGGTATTGGCGGCCATACCAGTTGCGCGCCGTATCATGATCCAGCGACAGAAAGGCGCGATAGCCAGGCAGCAAGGGATAGCAGGCTGCCAGCAGCAGCAGGCCGGCACCGAATGCCAGATAGATTTCTGCCACCCCATGTTGCAGTAGCAGCAAACCCGCCATGGCCGGGCCCAGGGTGCCGGCCAGATGCATGACCATCAGGTTGCTGGAACTGAAGCGCCCACGAAAATCTTCGGGCACCGCCAACAGGCGGTGGGTCTGACCCACCAGTTGCACGACCGACAAGCACAGGCCAGTCGCAAAGAAGCAGAGTGGCAAGGCTATGCGCACATCCAGTACACCCACCAGGCCCAGGGCCATGCCCTCCCCCATCAACGCGCCCACAGCGGCCCGATAGCGGCCAAAGCGTTGGGTAGCCCAACGTGCGGCCACTAGGGCCCCCAGCAGCATGCCTGCAGAAAGCGCCGCCTCGCAGGCGCCCAACCAGGCTGGCGAAAGCGACAACGACTGCACCCGCAGAGGAATCAATATGCCTATGGCCGGGCCAAAGAACAGCATGGTCAGGAAAGCCAGCCCTGTCCAATAACATTCTACCGGTATCACCCACTTGGCTCGTAGGCCGGCAAGCAGCTCCCGCCCCCAATGGCGCTGCCGTATTTGCGCCTGGTAGCTGCCGGTCGGAATGCGGAAAGCCGCCCAGGTGGCCACGGCAAACATCACCACATGCAGCCACAAAGCCGCCTGTACACCAGACCAAGCCAGCACCAGGCCTGATAGTGCAGGCCCCAGCATGCGGCCCAGCGATTGGGCGCTCTTCTGCAGGCTGAGGGCATCGGCGAGCTGCTCACTGCCTACGAGCTCGGCGGTGATGGTCATCGCAGCGGGCTGCATGACCGCGATGGCCACCACGGCAACCATCTCCAGCGGTATCAGTACCCAGAGCTGATAGGGCCAGAACTGCGCCAGAAGCGACAGCAGCAGGGTCTCGACCGTCAGCACGATCAATCCGCTTCCCAGCAGGGTGCGCTTGGGATGACGATCACTCAACGGCGACAGCAGCGGCATGGCAACGAAGATGGTGACCGACATCATCACCCCATAGATAGCCAGGTCCTTGGCGCCGCCTTGCTCTGCCACCCACCACATCACGGCGATATGGCCCACCAGCATGGAGAGCACCGTCAATACCTCGCTCACCAGCAGTAGCCTGAACGGTTTCCCCAATGCCGCCATGCGTTGTCTGTTTGCCGCCAGCATACCCACCCTCCTGATACCCGCCAGCATCGCACTCTGGCCCAGGGCTTGCACAAGCGCAGACTCGGGTGTTAGGACTTGCCACTCATGGGTGATCCGCTGTCGGATTCGGCCCGCCGGAAAGCACCGGGGAACTGCCGCCCATACCAGCCACGTACCTCATCATGGCCCAACGCAAGGAACTCGCGGTAACGCGGTACCAGGAAATAACCAAAGGCGAAGACAAACTCAGCGAGGCCGAACACCACATAGACCTCGCGTACCGGTATGGATGTCAGCGCAATGCCGGCCAAGCCCGGCCCCAAGGTGCCGGCGATCTGCATGACCATCATGCTGACGGCCACGATGCGGGCACGGAAATCCTCGGGTATGGCCAGCATGCGATGTGTCTGGCCCACCAGCATGACCATGGCCAGCCCGACACCGGTTACGGCATAGCAGATCACCAGCAGGTAGGGGTTGCTGGTAAATCCGGCCAAAGCCAGTGCCAGCCCCTCCAACATGATGCCGCCTATGGCAGCTCGATAGCGCCCCAGGTAGTCGGCCAGCCGGGCAGCAATACCCAGCGCCCCGGCCAGCATACCTAGCGATAGAGCCGCCTCACAGGCCCCCAACCAGGCTCCCGACAAGCCCAGTGACTGCACCTTGAGGGGCACCAGCATGCCCACTGCAGGCGTAAAGCAGACCATGACCAGAAAGGAAATCGCAATACGCCCACGCTCTATGGGTATGCTCCAGGTGGCGCGAAGGCCAGCCCGCAAGTCCCGCCACCAGCGCTTGGCGCCCCCTTCGCCAGGGTGTCTGGCAATGCTGGGGATACGCCAAGCCAGCATGGCTGCAGCCAGCACCATCACCCAGTGCAGCCACAATGCAGCAGCCGTGCCAGACACCGCCAGCGCGGTGCCCCCCAGCACCGGCCCGATCAAACGGCCAAAGGCCTGGGCACTTTTCTGCAATGCCAAGGCGTCGGCAAAGCGTTCGGCCGGGACCAGATCAGCCGCGATACTGAGCGATGCCGGCAGTATCAGCGACATGGCGATCACCGGCAGTGCTTCCAGCGCAATAACCAGCCAGAGATGGTAGATGCCCAGCGTAGCCAGGGTGGCCATGACCGCACCTTCGGCCGCGAAGATCAACAAACCCAGGGTAATCAGCAGCCGCTTGCTGTAGCGGTCGCCCAAGGGCGACAGCAAAGGCATGGACACAAAGGCGACAACCGCCTGCACCACCGCATACAAAGCCAGATGGCCGGCGCCACCCTCGTGGACTATCCACCAGGGCACCGCCACACGGGCCACCATCATGGCCAGCAGCATCAGTGCATCGCTGAGCAGCAAGGCTCTAAAAGGCAGGCCTACCGCATCCAGGCGCTGCCGCAATCCATCCAGCATAGGGGTTTAATCCAGGCGGCATCGCCCTGGCAGGCAATGCGAAATGTGGGTCGGCGACTGTACACCGAATCGCCCTCCCTTCACATCCTCGACAGCTACCTGCCCAGCATGAACCGGCACACGGCAGCCCAGGTTGGCGTTAGCCCACCATCGCCGCCAGCACTTCCACCGCCTGTCGCATCTGCGCCTCGGTATTCAGCAGATCAGGGCACAGGCGCAAGCCTGCAGCGCGGGCATCGCCGTTGATACCGGCAGTCTTGAGCTGGCTCGCCAAGGCCATCGGGTCTGCATGCGGAATCGTAATGAAGGCGCCAGCCTCCTCCCCCACACCAAAATGGCGGATGCCATGGGTGCTCAGCAGGTCCGAAAGGTAGCCCTTTTGCTGCAAGGAGTAAGCCCTCAACCTAGCCACGCCCATTGCCGTCACCAAGGCCAGACCTGCGCGGGCCTGATAAAAGCCTAGCGGATTGAAAGTCGATTCCAGCCAGGCGTCTCCACCAGCAGCGAATTCTGGCGGCATGGGCCGCCGATAGGCAAAGGGCTGGCGTTTGGCAAACCAGCCGGTATCCAGTGTGGTGTGGCCCGCATCCAGCATGGTTGGCGACACATACAGCCAGCACACGCCTGGCCCGCCACGCAAATACTTGTAGCTGCCAGCGATCGCATAGTCCACGCCCAGCGAGGCCAGGTCCAGCGGCAGCACACCATAGCCGTGATACACATCAAGCAGTACCCGCACGCCACGTGCATGGGCCGCAGCAATCAGGCGTGGAATATCCTGCAAGACCTGCCCACTGGCAAAGAACACCTGCGACACCACCACCAGATCCATGCCATCGAGCCTGGCGATCAGCTCATCCACCTGTATCAAGCCTTGCGCATCAGGCACCACCCAGTGCAGTTCGGCACGCCCCTGGGCGGCATACTGTTTCAGGATATGGTCTATGGAATCGAATTCGGCCTCGGTGCTGAGTACACGCGGGGTGCCAGCGTAGCTATTGAGCACAGCCCGCAAACCCTGGCCTGCGCTGGTCTTGGGGACGATGCAATCGCCGCGCGCCACACCCAGCAAATTGGCCGTCGCCGCCCGCCAGGCTTCCATCTCTGACCACCATGGTCCCCACGCATCATCCAGCTGTTCAAACCAGGTAGCACTGCCTTCGGCCATGTCCGCCGCAGTAGCATCCAGTGGCCTGCCCAGTGAGTGATTGGCCAGGTAGATCTCGTGGCTGTCTCGAGCCAGCACCTGCTTGAACAAGGGGTGGATATGCGCGGCCAGTGCCGGTTCAGACAATGGACCATCGCCCAATGCGGCGACAGCATGGGTAATGTGGGTGTGAGTGGCAGTCATTCGGGCTCCGATATAGAACCAATACCGGCAAAGCAGGGATACGCCATGCCGGCATCGCAACAGCCGCCAGGCAAGATCAACTGTTCGTCATCCCACCTTAGGGATGGCACGAATACAAGACAGCGCTGGCGGCTACGTGAAAGCCACCATGCTATACGGAATGATGCAGACTATGCACGGGGAGTGCGTGGGGCATGCCGTAGTCGCGCGCCTCTTCCCCCCATATGCCTACCAAGCTTACCTCGCCGGGCAAGGCTGCGGCGCTGAGCGATTGCTGTATCGCATTGCCGGCGATACTAGTATCGCGCAAGGCCGGTTCAGGCAAGGGTGTACCTACCGGCGTGAACAGGCTGCATATCCAGGGCGTATCCAATTGCTCGCCCTGGTCGCATACCACCCCTATCTCGCCACTCGCCAGTTGCACAACCGTACCCAAGGGATACAAGCCCATGGCGCGAATGAAGTAGGAGGCAATCTGCACATCGTAGTACTCGCCATGGCTGATCAGCAGATCCCGCAGCACTGCCCTGGATTGGCCGCCCTGCCGCGTATCGGGATGATCCACGTGAAAACAGAACAGATCCGCCAGTGCAATCAATTGCGCCGCGTCCGATACCCCACGCTCACGCAAACGATGGGCCGGATCACCTCCTTCACGCAGAATATCGGCCTGGCGCGCGCTTTCCAGCCAGCGCTGATCATGCACGCCCAGGCGTGGCAGCAGATCACCCAGATCAGGCTGACGCAAGGCAAGTACAGATGACAACGTGCGCGGTGCCGCCTGTACGTCGAGTTGCAAGCTCAAAGCCGCCGCCAGCAAAGGCGCTTCAGTTTCCTCCAACCCACCCATGCCACGCCATACCCGTAGCACCACGCAAGCGGTGTAAATGGCCTGCCGGGCAGCATACGGGCCATCACGGCACAACATCACCATGGCAGTCGTCACATCGCGATCACGCTGCCAAGCCTCTTGTACCATATCTGCAACCGCTAGTATCTCGGACGAAAAATCACGGCAGGCTGCAGGGTTTGCCAGCACCGGCGCCAAGGTGGCGATCGCATGGTTTATCAGTTGTCTTGCCGTTCTGGGTGGCTGCTGCCACAGCAGGAGTTCGTCCACATACAGTCCGGCGGCCAGCCAGCGAGCCCAGGCAGGCTGTGCTTGCGGCACGCTACCCATCGCCAGGATACGGTGCCCGGTGTGATCCAATACGTCACAACCCAAGGGCAAGCTCGCATCCAGTTCATCAGGGCGTATCCTGCGCATGATCCATCCTCCGCTCTAGTCGCCGCAGATTAACGATCAAGGCACACGGCCTTTGCGGCTATCTTTTGGTGATGCCTCGTTCAAATCGAGTAGTTCGAGTAATCAATGGAGCTATTGGTCGCCTCCGGCCTGCCCAGTGACTGCGAAGCCAGACGGAAGTCCCTGGCTTCACTACCCCAGATAGCTTCCATGTCGATCGCGATATCCACATCCATGCTGCTCAATGCATCCTGTATGGCCAAGCCGGGCTGATGAGTATCTCGCCGCAGTGGCGGCGAGTGTGCGGAGCCATCGACGGCCAGCAAGGCATGCACCCAGGGTGCATCTACCCGCTCGGTACGACCGCTGACCACGCCTATCTCGCCATTGGCCAGCCTGACCAGGGTACCGATGGGGTATACCCCCAATGCCTTGATGAAGTAGGCCGCCAGGGTCACATCAAAGTGCCGCCCTCGCTCTATCAGGACATCCCGCAAGACAATCTTGGTGCTATCGGCACGGCGATAGCCGCGCTCGCTTACCCGGGCACAGAAAAGATCCGCCAACCCGACTATCTGTGCAGCCGGCGATATCTGCTTGCCCTGCAGATGGTGTGGGTAGCCGCTGCCATCTATGGCTTCGTGATGCTCGGCCACCGCGCGCAACCAGACTTCGTCGTCCACACCCGCATTGCGCAAGCGCTCCGCACCGGCCAGAGGGTGGCAACTCACCCGCACCTGCTGCGATGGCGTCAATGCCTCGGTTTGCCTCGCCAGCATGTCCTGCAAATCCAGCATGCCGATGTTCATGGTCAGTGCCGCCGCCAGCACTGGCAGGCGCTCCGGCGCCTGTGGGCCCATGGCACGCAATACGCCGGCCGCCACGCAGGCGGTATTGACGGCATGCCGTACCGCGTAGCGACCACCATGGCGCAGTACCACCGTTGCCATGACAACACCGGCCCCCTGCTCCCAGGCGCTATCTATCTGGCGGGCAATATTAAGTACCTGTTCGGCAAAATCGGCTGGTGGTTGGGGTTGCCTCAGCAGCACGGCTAGCAGGTAGTAGGCATGCAGCACCTGCTGCATGGCGGACTCCGGTGGCTGGTGCCAAGTCTGGGTGGATTCGATGTAAATGCCGAGTTCAAGCAGCCGATCCAGTTGCGCCTGAGTCTGTATATGCCCGCCTTCGGCAAGCAACAGGATGCCTTTGTCGTTGTAGACATTCCATTGCAGCGGCTGTCCTACGCTGATATCGCCATGTCGGATACGGCGCTGGATCATTTCCTCTCTCCAGCAGGGGCTGTGCGCCAAGCGCGTCACTACCCTCACCCGCGGCCGATTTATTATTTTGTACGGGTAGCGCTATGTACTCTACCGTACGCCGGTATGAGGCCGCTGTTTGATGCTAGCTCGTTCGCTATAGAACATGGTCATAACATGCTAATTTTCTTACGAACGGTTGTCCCTGTGAATATAAGCGGTATTGCAAATACAACAGATACCCCGGGCTTCATTTTTCTTGCAGACCATGGCAATGGCAGCAAGGTTCCCGACGACTGCGCCGAGCAAAGGGCCGCAGCATGCCCCTGCTCAATGCGCAGCCAGCAGTTACAACGAGACGGCTAAAGCACCGAACGTACCTGGAACAGTTCCGGGAAGAAGGTCAGCTCCAGCGCCCGCTTGAGGAAAGCGACGCCACTTGAACCACCGGTACCTTGCTTGAAGCCGATGATGCGCTCCACCGTTTTCATATGGCGGAATCGCCACAGCTGAAAGGCTTCCTCCACATCCACCAGCTTCTCTGCCATCTCATAGGCAGCCCAGTGATCGTGTGGCTTCTGATAGATGGTCTTCATCACGGCCACCACCCCATCGCTTGCCACATAAGGCTGACTGAAGTCACGCGCCAGCCGGTCGGCGGGGACGGCAAAGCCTTGCCTGGCCAGATGCTGCAGGAAAGCATCCCACAGGCTCGGCGCATGCAGGTCGTGCTGAATCTGGGCATAGAGCGCCGGATCGTACTTGAACACCTCTGCCTGGCCTGCATGCTTGTTGCCCAGCAAGAACTCCAGGGTACGGTACTGATACGACTGAAACCCCGACGACTGGCCCAGCACCGGACGGAATTCAGCGTATTCCGATGGTGTCATGGTTTCCAGCACGGCCCACATATTGAATAGCTGCTGCTGTATCAGCTTGGCCCGCGACAATATCTTGAAGCAGGGTTCCAGCTCGTCGCGCGCAACATGGTCTACCGCCGCACGTAGTTCATGTATCAATTGCTTGAGCCAAAGCTCTGATACCTGATGCTGCACGATGAACAGCATTTCGTCATGGTGGGGCGGGTTGGAGAGTGGCTGTTGTGCCGCCAGCAGTTGGTCCAACCGCAGGTAGCCGCCGTAACTGAGCCTGTCGGTGAAATCGGTCTGTATGCCGGCTTCCAGATCGCGTTGGTTTTGCATGGCGTAAGGCCCCTGATTGAAAGGCCGCGATGATGCGCCGGACCAGGCTTGCACTCAAGCTGCGCTGCGACATGAACGACAACTGGCATGGATACCAGCCCGACAAAATGCCAGACGCTACCCAGTCAGGCGCCATCCCGCCTCGCCTGATGGGCGTTCTGACGCAAGCCGCCTGCAAAGGCGCATTGCGCTGTCTATAGTGCTGCTTGGCAATAGAAGAATAGCCGTCAACGACACCCCCAACACCTTGCTTCTACGCAAGCCCAGGGGGTTGCTGGCGGTGCCACAAGCCATTCTGCCATTGGGGAGGTACTCATGATTTACCGTTCCATGTTGATCCGCAGTCTGCTATTTGGCGCTGCGCTGGCAAGCACGCAACCCAGCCTGGCGCTGGACAAACCGGTTGGGCGCACGGCGCTCACCATCAGCGGTAAGGTCGGCAAGCCCAACGATGGCCCCCGTGCGGTGTTTGACATGGCCATGCTGGCCAAGCTGCCACAACAGACCTTCACCACCAAGACGCCCTGGTACCCACAACCGGTCAAATTCACCGGGCCCCTGCTGCGCGATGTACTGGCAGCAGCGGGTGCCTCTGGCAGCAAGATCGTGGCGGTTGCACTCAACGACTACAAGACCGAAATCCCCTTTGCAGACGCCCAGCAGCATGATGTGATCGTGGCGCGATTGATGAACGACAAGCCCATGCCAGTGCGTGAAAAAGGCCCCTTGTTCATCGTTTACCCCTTCGATACCAAGACCGAGCTGCGCGCCGAGATCTACTACAACCGCTCTGCCTGGCAGCTCAACGCCTTGCAGGTGCAATAGCCGCCATCGCCAGCATGTTCCGCGGCAAATACCTGCTACGCCTTATCGTGGCCAGCCTGATGCTGGTCTATATCGCCATCGGCGTCATCCAGTACCATCAGTTCCAGAACATGGGCCAGGTGATGCGGCGGGGTGATGACAACGCACTATGGGCCTTCCTTCAGCTCAATGTGGAATACCAGCGCTTTGACCATGCGCTGCATCAGCGCCTGTTCGACCCTGCCGGCATGCCGGTGGAGGATCTTCAGCTGCGCTACGACATTCTGGTCAGTCGCCTGGGCGCCATCGAAACCGGCACCGCCAGGACACTGCTGACCGACCAGCCCATATACAGCAAGGCTGTGTCCGAACTGGCCGCATTTGTAGAAGTTGGCGATCGCTACCTGGGCATGAGCGCCGACCTGCCCATAGACGCATCTGGTATGCAGGCCCTGCGCGAAAAGTTGGGTACGCTGCGAGAGACAGTGCAGGAACTGGCCTATACCGCATCCCGCGTATCGGCCCAGGTAGTAGACGAACGCAACAACGAAGTCCGCAACCAGGCCATACAAACCACGGCCCTGACCGCTTTTCAGTGCGTGCTGACCTTTTTGCTGGCCATCGCCATGGCCCAGCAGTTCCGCAAGCGCGAAAAAGCCAAGGCAATTGCCCTGGCAGCCCAGGCAGAGCTGGTCGAAACCCTCAAGCGCAATGAAGAGGTGCTGGAGGTCAGGGTAGCCCAGCGCACCGGCGAACTGGCACTTGCGAACGCAGCACTACAGGCGCATGAGGTCGAACTGGAAGCGGCCCGTGCCCGTGCCGAGGATGCTTCACAGATGAAATCGGATTTCCTGGCCAATATGAGCCATGAGATCCGCACCCCGATGAACGCCGTCATCGGCATGAGTCACCTTGTGTTGGGGAGTGAGCTGACCAGCAAGCAGCGGGACTACGTGGAGAAAATCCAGCGTTCAGGACAGCACCTGCTGGGTCTGATCAATGACATTCTCGATTTCAGCAAGATCGAGGCAGGCAAGCTGCATGTCGAGAGCATTGAGTTCGAACTGCACGAAGTGCTGGAGAACGTAGCCAACCTGATAGGCGAAAAATGCGCCGCCAAAGGGCTGGAACTGATCTTCGATATCGACCCGGCGCTACCGAATGACCTACTGGGTGACCCCCTGCGGCTGGGGCAGATACTGATCAACTACGCCAACAATGCGGTCAAGTTCACCGATAGCGGCGAAATCGTGGTGCGGGCGCGCAAATTGGTCCTGGAAGACGGCACGGTACTGGCCCGTTTCGAGGTGCAGGATACCGGCATCGGGCTTAGCCCCGAGCAGCAATCCCGTCTGTTCCAGTCCTTCCAGCAGGCAGACAGCTCCACCACCCGCAAGTACGGCGGTACCGGCTTGGGTCTGGCTATCTCTCTCAAGCTGGCGGAGCTGATGGGCGGCCAGGTCGGCGTGGAGAGCGAACTGGGGCGCGGCAGCACCTTCTGGTTTACTGCGCGGCTGGGCGTAGGTGTTGCCAAGGTGCGGACCTTGCTGCCTGCCCCCGACTTGCGTGGCCGCCATGTACTGGTCGTGGACGACAACCCGCAGGCACGCCACATCATTGCAGAGATGCTGCGTAGCATGACGTTTGAAGTAGGCGAGGCAGAATCGGGCGCACAGGCACTGAGCATGAGCCAGGCAGCGCAGACAGCAGGCCAGCCGTATGAAATTGCCTTCCTGGATTGGAAGATGCCGGGCATGAACGGTTTGGAGACCTATCAGCACCTGGCACTCCAACCCCAGCCCCCCTACCCCGTCATGGTGACTGCCTATGGCCGTGAAGAGGTCTTCCACGAAGCTGAACGGGCTGGCATACGCCTGTTACTGGTCAAACCAGTCAACCCTTCGCTGCTCTTCGATGCCGCCATGCGCGCCCTGGGTGGCGAGGCGGTAGATGAGGCACCGCGCCGCAGCACCAGTGTCGGCCATACCGACCTCTCCACCCTACGCGGAGCACGGGTACTGCTGGTCGATGACAATGATCTGAATCAGCAGGTGGGCCGCGATCTGCTTGAGGGTGCAGGCCTGGTGGTCGAGGTCGCTGAGAATGGCCAGGTATCGCTCGACATGCTGGAGAAGGCCAGCTACGACATCGTACTGATGGACATGCAGATGCCTGTCATGGATGGCCTGACTGCCACCCGCTTGCTGCGCGAGCGCCCCGAACTGGACAAGCTGCCCATACTGGCCATGACAGCCAATGCCATGAGCAGTGACAGAGATCGCTGCCTGGAAGCCGGCATGAATGGCCATATCGCCAAACCCATCGACCCGGATGAGCTGTTTGACATGTTGCTGCAATGGATACCGGCGCGCGCCGCCCCGCTGGCAGCGCCCATCCCCGCCCCGGTGTCTGCAGCGAGTTCGCCATTGCCCGAGCCAACCAGCCCCGACCCCCTGGCGGGTATTCCTGGGTTGGATGTCGTGGCGGGCATGAAACGGGTGCTGAACAAGCGCCCAGCCTACGAGGGCATGCTACGCAAATTCATCAGTGGGCAAGAGCAAGCGGTAGCGCAAACGCGCGAGTACCTGGCAGCCGATCAGCGCGATGACGCCCGCCGGATCATGCATACCCTCAAAGGGACAGCCGCCACCATAGGCGCTCCGACCCTGTCTGCCCTGGCCGGGGAGGTTGAACAGGCCTTGATGGAAGGTGTATCCGCCGGCGAGATCGAAACCATGCTGCCGAAAATTGAGGCTGACTGCCTTGCACTAATCGCCGCCCTCGCCCAAGCCCTGCCCAAGCAGGTCGAGACGATGGAGGCCGCCGATGTGGACTGGATCGAGGCCCGACGCTTGATTACGCAGCTGGACCAGTTGCTGGCTGACGACGACTCCGATGCCATCGAACTGTTCGAAAACCATGCCGGCCTGCTCAAGGCGGCCCTAGGACCACACTACAACACGATTGAACGCGCCATCAGCAGCTACATCCTGGTCGATGCCCTGGCGGCCCTGCGCGCCGCCAAGGCGCAGACGGCCGCATTGAGCGAGGAAACCGAAGCATGAGCAACCCATTGGATTTCACGGAAAAACATACGGTACTGGTGGTGGACGACACACCAGACAATCTCTCGCTGATGAGCGGGTTGCTACGGGCCGCCTACAAGGTCAAATTGGCACCCAACGGCGAACGGGCCTTGCAGATTGCAGCGGGTGAAGGCAAACCGGATCTGATACTGCTCGATATCATGATGCCGGAGATGGACGGCTACGAAGTCTTGCGCCGCCTGCAAGCAGACGGTGCTACCCGCGATATCCCGGTGATCTTCCTGACCGCCATGAGCGCCAGCGAAGACGAAAAGATCGGCCTGGACCTGGGCGCAGTGGACTACATCACCAAGCCCATCAACCCAGCCATTGTCCTGGCGCGGGTGCATAACCACTTGCAACTCAAGGTGGCGCGCGACTTCCTGCGTGACCAGAACACCTATCTCGAAGCCGAGGTCGCCAAGCGTACTGTGGAAGTCATCGCGATACAGGATGTCACCATCCGGGCCATGGCTTCGCTGGCAGAAACCCGCGACAACGAGACCGGCAACCATATTCGCCGCACCCAGTTCTACGTCAAGGCCCTAGCGCTGCACCTGCAGCCGCACCCTCGCTTTGCCGGCGAGCTAACCGAGTCAGCCATAGAGTCCTTGTTCAAATCCGCCCCATTGCACGATATCGGCAAGGTCGGCATACCTGACCGCATCCTGCTCAAACCCGGGCGGCTTGATCCCGACGAGTTCGAAATCATGAAAACCCACACTACCCTGGGGCGCGATGCCATTGCCCGGGCCGAAGCCGAGCTGGGGCGCACCATTCCCTTCCTGCGCTACGCCAAGGAGATTGCCTATGCACACCAGGAGAAATGGGATGGTTCAGGCTATCCGCAAGGCTTGGTGGGTGACGACATACCGATGTCAGCCCGCTTGATGGCGGTAGCCGATGTCTACGACGCCCTGATTTCCAAGCGCGTCTACAAACCCGCGTTCTCCCACGACAAGGCCAGCGACATCATTCGCGAAGGACGTGGCAGTCACTTTGATCCTGATGTAGTGGACGCCTTTCTGAGCATACACGAGACCTTTCGGCAGATTGCTGCACGCTATAGCGATGGCGAGGAAGCGCTGATTGCAGAAACTGAACGACTTGCCAGCGACTACCCCACCGACCATGTCGAAATCAAAGGCTGAACATGAACCTGAGTGGCTTGAGCATACTGATTGCTGAAGACGATCCACCCATGCGCGCCGCCCTGACGGCACAACTGCAAGGCTGCGGCTTTGGCCGGGTGCTGCAGGCAGACAGCGGCACCACGGCACTGAAGCAGATGCATGCAGAGCGCGTCCATATCGTCGTCAGCGAACTCAATATGCCGGACATGACCGGCCTGGCGCTGCTGGAGGCCATGCGCGGCGAGCCGGCCCTGGCAGACCTGCCCTTTGTCTTGATGTCGGGCGGGCTGGACCGGCGCTCAGCTGAGCAGGCGATACGGCTGGGCATCGGTGATCTGGTGATCAAGCCCTTTACCAGCAAGCGCTTGCTGGAGCGCATTCTCAAGGTCTTGCAGCGTGATGTCGGCGTGGTGCTTGAGCACGAACACCCCGAACGGGGCACCATCTTGGTGGTGGACGACGCCCCAGAGAACCTGCAGTTGGTGGCCAGTCTCTTCCGCGACCAGTACAAGGTCAAGCTGGCCCATAACGGTGAAAAAGCAATTGCCATCTGCCAGTCGGACTCCCCACCCGACCTGATGCTGCTGGATGTGATGATGCCCGGCATGGACGGTTTTGAAGTAGCCGCCAAGCTGCGCGAGCATCCAGCATCGGAACACATGCCCATTATTTTCGTAACCGGATTGACCGACGATGCCTCCCGCGAAAAGGGGCTCTCGATGGGAGCGGTGGACTATGTATTCAAGCCTGTAGACCCGGTACTGATGAAGCTCCGGGTGCGCAACCTGATGCGCCATGTTGAGTATCAGCGCCAGTTGCAGACCGATTTCGACCGCCTGCGCGAACTGGCCCATCTGCGTAGCGAGATGGACAGGCTGATGCAGCAGGACCTGAAACAACCCCTGCAAGCCATACTCCCAGGCCTGCGTAGCTTGGCAAGCGCAACTGCGCTGAATCCCGAGCAGCAAGCCATGGCCAGCGCTGCCGAGCAGGCCACCAGCCAGACCATAGAGCTGCTCGATCTCTCCAGCAAGCTGCTGCAGATCGAAGCAGGCCAGATACAACCTAGCATACAGGCCATCCCAATAGGGCAGTTGCTGCGTGATCTCGCCACACTATTCCAGCAGCGATATGCCGGTAAGCCGGTGCGGCTGGCAGTGCTAACCGAAAATACCGGTAGCGCATCGCTGGAAGTGAAGGGCGATGCCACGCTCTGCCATTCACTGTTCTACAGCCTCTTCAATTATGCCTGTGACGCAGCCCCGCCAGCCGGTGAGCTCGAAATCAATCTGGGTCGCCACGGTCCGGTCGAAATCACGGTGAGCATGCCCCATGCACTCACGCCGGCTGAGCAGGCACAGTTCTTCAAACGTCCCACTGGCAGCCCGATTAGTAATGGCTATGCTATCCGCTCCCTGGCACAAGCACAGGGTGGTGATGCCCAACTGCTGAGCGAGCCAAGCGCGCCCCCGACGTTGATGGTCATATCGTTACCGGCCGCAGAGAATCAGACATGAACGCCAGTCATCGCTGGGCGGTGACGGGTTGAGCAGCCGCTATGGATGGCCTGGCTACAGACAACGGCGCAGCCTGCTACGGTGGGCTCTCACAACCATCCCGCCCGTTTGAATCGCCACCACAGCACCACATCCACCACCAGCATGGCCAGCAGGGTAAGCGGGTAGCCCAGGTTCCACTTCAACTCAGGCATATGCTCGAAGTTCATGCCATAGATGCCGGCCAGCATGGTGGGCACCGCGAACAGGGCAGCATAGCCCGCCAGTTTCTTGCTCACGGCAGATTCATCCAGCGAGATCATGGCCAGGTTGACCTGCACCGCCGTACTGGACATATCGCGCAGCGACTCAGCCGATTTGACGATGCGTTCCAGATGGTCGTAGACATCGCGGTAGTATTCATGCATGCCCACGCAGACCCCTGGCACGCGCCCGCCGTACAAATGGGCTGTGGCGTCAAGCAAAGGCACCACGGCGTGGTTCACCGTCACCAGCTTGCGTTTGAGCGTGTATAGCGCTTCGATATTGGCGCGTGCCGGATTATCCTCGGCAAACATCCGATCTTCTATGGTTTCCAGCTCGCCCTGCAGACGGTGGATAATGCCAAAATAGCGATCCACCACGGTATCGATCAGGGCATACAGTACATAGCCTGCGCCATGCTGCAGCAGGTGTGGCTCCCGTTCGGTACGTTCTCGCACATTGAGGAAACCAATGCGTGAACGATTGCGGATGGACAAGACAAAGTTAGGCCCGACAAAGATGGCTACTTCCCCCTTCTCCAACAAGCCGGCTTCATCCATGTCCAGCACATGCAGCACACAGAACAGCGTGTTGCCATACTCCTCAACCTTGGGCCGCTGATGACCATTGCGGGCATCCTCCACCGCCAGTTCGTGCAGGCCGAACTCCACCTGCATTTCAGTCAGCTCTTCTGCTGTGGCATCCTTCAGTGCTACCCAGACAAAGCAATCAGGCTTGCCCACGTATTCGCTGATGGCGGCCACCGGCAAATCAGCAAGCTTATGACCAGCCTGGTAGGCCGCGCAGTTGATCAGCATAGTGTTCTCCGCATTTACCCACTTGCTGCAGCTAAGCCAATCCAGTGTGGCGATGCCAGCCAGGCGCACCAGCGTAGGCTGTGCGCGGATACGGCAAGCTGGTGCAGCAACGGCAGCAGGTTTTGTCAGTTGCTCCTTCATCATGAAAGCCTGCCGCGGCAGGCATAGCAAGGACCGGCCTATGCAATACATCGAAATCGCGCTGGCGGCACAAAAGCAGATTGCCCTGGTAGCGCACGACAATATGAAAGCCAACCTGCTGGATTGGGCACGTACCCACAAGGCAGAACTGGCAAGCCATACCCTGTACGCGACGGGTACGACCGGTAGCTTGCTGGAGGCTGAGCTGGAACTGCCGGTAGCCCGCTTCCAGAGCGGACCACTGGGCGGCGACCAGCAGATTGGTGCCGCCATTGTCTCGCGCCAGATTGATTGCCTGATCTTCTTCTGGGATCCGCTCGAACCCCAGCCCCATGACCCTGACGTCAAGGCCTTGCTGCGCATGGCCGTGGTCTGGAACATACCCATGGCTTGCAACCGTGCCACCGCAGACTTCATCATCAGCTCGCCGTTGATCTCGGCGGCCTATCGCCGTAGCGTTCCCGATTACAGTGCCCACCAGGCCCGTACCATCCCCAATTGATACTGGAGAACACCATGCGCACTCGCCGCTACCTGCTTACCCTGCTGCTCACCGCTGGCCTGTTCGCCCAGGCGGAGGGGCTGGATCAGCTTAACAACAAGGATGCCGCCAGCGGGCTCAAGGAAGCACTGACCCAGGCTGCCACTGTGGCGGTAGGGCAGCTCGGCAAGGCGGATGGTTTTCTGGGCAACAGCGAAGTGAAGATTCCCCTGCCGGACGGCTTGCGCAAGGCAGAAAAACTGTTACGTACCCTGGGCCAAGGCGAGCGTGCTGACGAGCTGGTCACCAGCATGAATCGCGCTGCCGAAAAAGCCGTACAGGAGGCCAAGCCGGTGCTGGTCGACAGCATTAAGAAAATGAGCTGGCAGGACGCCAAGGGTATTCTGGCGGGAGGCGAAACAGCGGCGACCGACTACTTTCGCCGCACGACCAGCGAAGCGATCAGTGCGCGTTTCAAGCCTATAGTGGAAAAGGCCACCGCCAAGGTGAAACTGGCCGAAAAATACAATGCCTACGCCGGCCAGGCGGCCCAGTTAGGCTTGATCAAGCGCGAGGACGCCAACCTCGACAACTATGTCACCCAGCGTACGCTAGACGGACTCTTCCTGATGATAGCCAAGGAGGAAAAATCCATCCGGGCCGATCCGATGGGCCAGGCCAGCAAATTGCTGCGCAAGGTTTTTGGTGTTCTGTAACCAGCGCTGCAGACTACCCGCCCAGGAATGTCCTTGCCCCTGTTGGGTATTGCCCGCCATCTATCCGCGCCTATGGCAGCTCGTCGCGGTTTAAGCGGTTTGCCGATGTCATTTTGCTATAGTCGCCCCCTTACCCGGCCTGGCCGGGCATCAAGAGGACGATAAGATGAAGCGGCTCACCCGCCTGGTACTACTCAGCCTGCTTGCCACCCAGGTACTGGCAGGCCAGGAACCCCTGCCCATGCGTTTGCCCGACAACATACGCCCGCTGGCCTACGATGTCGCGCTGACCCTGGACCCAGCACAACCCCGGCATAGCGGCACAGTCACCATAGAAGTGGACGTACTGCATCCCAGCAAGACACTACGGCTCAATGCAACCGGCATTGCCGTACGCTCTGCCCTGCTGGAGCTGGGCGGCAAGACCTACCGCGCCAGCGCCCGGGTGCTGGACGACGACCTGATGGACCTGCGTTTCAGCCAGCCTGTACCAGCCGGCATAGGCCAGCTCAAGCTGGCATTCGACGGGCATATCCAGGACAAGGACGTCTACGGCCTGTTCCGCCAGCATGAGGCCGGTGATTGGTATGCCTTCACCCAGTTTGAATCCACCGGCGCGCGCATGGCTTTCCCCAGCTTTGATGAACCTGGCTGGAAAGTGCCCTGGTCCCTGTCGCTGACCGTACCCGACAATCTGATGGCGGTGGCCAATACACCCGCCATCAAGGAGAGCCCGGCCAAGCCCGGCTGGAAACGGGTGGACTTCCAGACCAGCAAACCCATGCCCAGCTATCTGGTGGCATTTGGTGTCGGCCCGTTCGACGTGCTGGATGGTGGCAAGGTAGGCAACACGGCACTGCGCTATATCACCCCGCGCGGTCGCGCGGCCGACGCCCGCTTTGCGGCCAAGGTTACACCCGGCATTGTGGCCAAGCTGGAGGCCTATTTTGGCATGCCCTACCCCTACGAGAAGCTGGACAGCCTGGTACTGCCGCTGACCGAGGGATTTGGCGCCATGGAAAATGCCGGCCTGATTACCTATCAATCCGGCCTCTTACTGGCCAAGCCTTATGAGGAAACCACCAGCTTCCAGCGCGACTATGTGGCGGTGGCCTCCCACGAGCTGGCTCATCAGTGGTTTGGCAACTACGTCACTATGGCTTGGTGGGATGATCTGTGGCTGAACGAGGCGTTCGCCTCGTGGATGGGTGACAAGATCACCACCGAAATCATGCCCCAGTGGCAATGGGACAGCAGCTTGCAGTACTCGCGCGCCAAGGCCATGCGGACCGACCGCCTGGCCAGTGCCCGCCGGGTACACCAGCCCATACTCACCAATCAGGATATGGGTGGTGCATTCGACAGCATTACCTATGACAAGGGCCAGACCATATTGGCCATGTTCGAGACCTGGCTGGGCGATGCGCAATTCCGGGCCGGTGTCGGTCGCTACATGAAGCGCCATGCCTGGAGCAACGCCAAGGGCAGCGACTTTATCCAAGCCATGGCGGGCGATCAGCCCGAGGTCGCGGCGGCGTTCCGCAGCTTTATCTCCCAGCCGGGTATTCCCAAGGTCAGCGTCAGCCTGGACTGTAGCGCTGCGCCCACGCTCAGGGTCAGCCAGCAGCGCTTCCTGCCCAAGGGCTCTATGGGCACGCAGGATGCGCTATGGCATATACCGCTGAATATCCGCACGCCAGCCGGCCAGACCCGCTTACTGCTCAAGCAGGACCAGGACAGCGTCAAGCTGCCGGACACCCGCTGCCCAAGCTGGGTACAGGCCAACGCCGGCGGCACCGGCTACTACCGGGTTGCCTACGCCCCCGGCCTGCTGCACAAGCTGATGACCCTAGGCAAGCCCAGCGACAACGAAATGCTGGCCGACCTTGATGATGCCCAGGCGCTGACGGAATCGGGTGATCTCCCCCTGGCTGATGCCTTGTCATTGGCGGCCTATGCGGCCAAACACCCGCGCCGCGAAGTTGTCGAGGCAGCGGCGACCCTGCTCAAGAGTGCGGCACCGTTGGTGTCCCCAGATCAGCAGCGTGCCTACGCTGCACTATGGCAGCAAGCCTTTGGCGAGCGCACGCGGAAACTGGGTTGGCTGGTCAAGTCAGGCGAGAGTGATGCCGACAACCTGCTGCGCGCCAGCCTGCTAACGCAATTGGCCGACTACGGGCAAGATGCGCTGCTACGCAAGGAGGCCGGGCTGCTCACACGGCAATGGCTTGCTGGCAAGGCCACCCTCGATGTATCAGTGCGTGGAAGCATCCTCAAGACCGCCGCCCTGGAAGGTGACCGCCCCCTGTTTGATGCCTTGCAAGCCCGTGTGCTGCAGGCTGTCGATCGCAACGAACGGGAGGACATCTACTCGGCGCTGGGCAACCTGCGTGAGCCCGCCCTGGCTGAAGCAGCGCGGGGATTGTTGCTGAACAAGCAGCACGACATCCGCGAGGCAAGACGCATGCTGCGTACGCAGAATGACAATCCCGAGCTGCGCAAAGGCGCACTACGCTTTGTCATGCAGGCGTACAAGCCGCTGACACAGCGTTTGTCCAAGGATGGCCCAGGCAATCTGCCTCGGGATTTCAACCAGTTCTGTGGGCAGGACGAGGCCCGTGCGGTGGAAACCTTCTTCGGCCCGCTGGCCACGCGCTACAACGGTGGCCCCAACACCCTAAGACAGTCGCTGGAAGCCATACGCCTGTGCGCGGTGTATCGCGATACCCAGCAACAAAGCCTGGCTGCTTATCTCGCGACCTTCAGTTCATAGTCGCCCAAGGACAGGTGTTGGAAACAAAAAAAGCCGGGTTAGAACCCCGGCTTTTTTCATACCACAATTAGCGCGCTTACTTTGCCGCTTGCGCTGCTTTCACTGCTGCCTCTGCATCAGCTATGCCCGCACCGCAACCGGCACAGGCCGATGGGAATGGTCTAGCTGTCTGCTGCATGAGAGCCCGCAACTGGGCGGAGGTCAGCCTGGGGTTGACCGACAGCATCAGCGCTGCCAAGCCGGCAATATGCGGTGCCGCCATGGAAGTACCTTGATAGAAGTAATAGCTGTCGGCACCCGGCTCGCTCAGACCCTCGTTGAAGGTCGACAAGATGCCGTCACTTGCCTCAAAGGTCTCACCACCGGGGCCTGCCAATGACACAAGCGAACCGTAGTTGGAGTAGTACGCCCGGCCGCCGGCACGGGTGGTAGCGGATACCGCCAGCACACCAGGGCAGCTGGCCGGCTGGGCACTACGCACGTTCTGCGACTCATTGCCGGCTGCCGCTACCACCAGGGCACCCAGCTTGCTGACGTGCGCTACGGCTTCGCGATAGCTGTTCAGGCAAGGAATGGCGCTACCGAGCGACAGATTCAGCACACGGGCTGGGTTGGCATTATCGGGAACACCGGTCACGGTGCCGCCCGATGCCCAAACCATGGCATCAATGATGTCGCCACTGCTGCCGCCACACTTGCCCAGCACGCGCACCGGTACCACCTTGGCTGCCGGCGCCACGCCAGCCACGCCTATGCCATTGTCGGCCACGGCAGCGACTGTGCCGGCCACATGGGTGCCATGCCAGCTGCTACCCTGGCCACAATCATCGCCTGGGTCGGTGGGGTCCGCATCACGGCCATCACCATCATTACCAGCCGCGTCACTGCTGATGAAGTCATAGCCCGGCAAAAGGTTGGCCACCAGGTCCGGATGGGCTCGCACACCGGTATCCAGCACAGCCACCACGGCACCTTCGCCACGGGTAATGTTCCAGGCGCGCTCGACATTCATGCCGCCAGCAGGCTCGTACATATCCCACTGCATGCTGTAATAGGGGTCGGTGGGTACGGCCATGATGCGGTTGATCACGTCCGGCTCCGCGTAGGCGATGTCCGGGTTGTTGCGTTGCATTTCACGCGCCAGGCGGAAAGCAGCTGCGACACTGATGGAACGACCCAGCTTGAAGACATCGGCACCGATACTCAACTGCCGGGTGTGGCTGATGCTCAGCCCACTCTTGGCAGCGATAGGGGCCAACCTCTGGGCACGTTCGGCCCCTTGCTGCATGGCCTGGGCGCGGCTCAGGCTGGCGCCTGCGGCATTGCGCTTGAATTTCACGATCAGAGAACTGACCATGTCATTGGCTCGCTGGACACGCGTGGCTGCAGACCTGGCCTGCAGGCGAGGCTGCGAATGCGGCTGCTCTGCCGATGCCGTGGGTTGCTTGGTACCTGCGTGGGCCGGCGCGGCCAAGGCGGCGCCCAGCACCACGGCCAGGCTCAGCGATGAGAGTTTGTTTTGACGAAACATGTGCGGCTGACTCCTCAGTTCGTCTTGAAATACGGGATACGGGTAAGACGTGCAGCCACGGCACTGCTATCGCCGCCGGCATGCTTGCCACCCCAGGTCACGAAGCTGCCATCCTGGCGCTGTGCCAGGAAGCCGCCAAAGGCGCTGCGATAGATGGCGCGCACCCCCTTGAGCTGGCTGGCCACACTGCTGCTATCGCCACCATCGGCGGCGGCACCCCAGGTCAGGACGCTGCCATCCAGGCGCAAGGCGGCAAAGGCCCGGTGGTTGGCATACACCGCCAGAACACCGAAATTGCTGTTGGCTATCGCACTGGCATCGCCCCCGTTCTCCGGGTCGCCCCAGGCCACCACCGTGCCGTCACGGCGCAAGGCAGCAAAGGCGGTTTCGGTCGCTACGACATCGCGAACCTGAACCAGCTTGCTCTTGATGGCGGTGTAGCCGGCAATGCCACGATAGGGCTCGCCCCAACTCACGACGCTGCCATCGGCCTTATGGGCGGCAAAGGCCACATGGTTACCGTAGACACGGTTGACCTTGCTCAACTCGGCCGCCACAGCACTGGCATTGTTGCCGTAGTCAGAGAAACCATCGCCGCCCCAGGCCACCACACTGCCGTCGGTCTTGAGTGCAGCAAAAGCCAGGCCGCTGCTATAGAGGGTCTTGACCCCGCTTTGCAACAACTTGGCAGTGTCTTCGCCAGGATAGCCACCAAAGCCAGCACCCCAGGTGAACACCGAACCATCCTTGCGCAGCACGGCAAAATCGGTGCGGTTGGCTTGCAACTGCACCACATCATGCAGCTGTGCCGGATCGGCATCAAAGATAACATCCGGGTCGCCCCAGGCCACCACGCTGCCATCCTGCTTCAGTGCGGCAAAAGCACTGTCATTGCTGGCCCAGCTGCTCACATTGGTCAGCTGTGCCGCCACATCCTCGGTCAACACCGTGGGCACCGAAAAGGTTGCACCTTCGCCATCAAACAGTATCCGGCCCGAACCCCAGCTGGCCACGGTGCCATCCTTCTTGCGCGCCAGGAAGGCCAGCTCGCCGGGCAAGACATCGGCCACGCCGGTCAAGGGCGACGTCGGCGTGTCAGAGCGCCCGCCGGCCAGGCTGGAGCCCCAGGTCACCACCGTGTCGTCTGCCAGTACGGCAGCAAATGCGCGTTCGCTGCCCGCGATCTGCCTTACGCCAATCAGCTTGCTGGCAACATTGCTGGCATCGCCACCCCAGATCGGGTGGCCCCAGGCTTCAACCGTGCCGTCTGCCTTGAGTACGGCAAAGGCTGCTGCACTGGCAAATACCCGGCGGCGATCCAGGGTGCGTGTATCGCTCGCGGTACCGCAGGTGGCGGTGACGGTCACCGGCTCTTCCGGCACGGTATCGGTCAGCCGATCCGCCTGACCCAGAGTGCGGCCTTGGGCATCTTTCCAGTTATATTGGGTCGCCGTCGGACTGCAGTTAGCCACGGTAGGAACGGCGATCAGCACATCGCCACGGGCGCCGAATACATCGAGTTTGACACTGGGTGGCGGTACCGGGGTAGGCGGTGCGTCGCTATTGCCCATACAGGCAGTAAGCGCAGCGACGAGGGGCAACAGGGCCCAGTTAGCCGAGGGGGCGTGTTTCAAGGGAATACTCCTTCGCATCTAATTCAGCTGGCTGCTAGGACAGCTCTGCTTGCGGCGTAGCTCGCGGCAAGCTTGCGATAGTCGAGCCTGCACGCATGCAGTGCCAGCAAAAAAGCGACAATTCACGCGACCACGCCTTTTTTACAACACTGCTGTCGCCATCACCCCGCAGATTGTTATTCATACCGGGTTTTATGACCGCAACAAATCCTTCAACGCGACGTAATATAGCCCCTCAATAATCCGCGCTCCTTCCCACTCCCCTCCCCCTGGAGCGCACCATGAGTCAGTTCGACGACAACGAGAACATTTCGATCAACCCCAGCCGGGCAGAGCACTTCAACCAACTGGTCGACCGTGTCGTCTCGCGTCGTGGAATACTGAAAAGCGGACTCGGCCTGGGCGCCGTGGCTTTCCTGGGCGGCAATCTGGCCGCCTGCAGCAGCGATGGTGGTACCGAGCCCGTGGCGCCCGTACCGCCACAAGCCCCCATGCTGAATTTCAAGCAGGTCAGCGTTAGCAGCGGTGATGCCATCGTGGTGCCCGAGGGTTATGTGGCCGAAGCTTTCGTTCCCTGGGGTACCCCCCTGGTCAAGGGTGCGCCTGCCTGGAAGCCGGATGGCTCCAACACGGGTGCAGACCAAGCCTTGCAGATGGGAGACAACCACGATGGCATGCATTACTTCCCCATCGGTGGCACCAATAGCAGCGAAGGCCTGCTGGTGATGAACCACGAGTACATCAACCCGGAGTACTTCTTCGCCTATGAACCTGGCCAGACCGATGTTTTCGGCACCTGGACGCTGGACAAGGTACGTAAGGCCCAGCATGCCCATGGCGTCTCGGTGGTCCATATCAAGAAGGATGCGGCCGGCAAATGGCAGCTGGTGGTCGGCTCGGCCTACAACCGCCGCATCCACGGCAACACTCCCATGCTGATGACCGGCCCTGCGGCAGGGCACGCCCTGCTCAAGACCAGCGCCGACCCGTTCGGCAGCTATGCCTTCGGCACCCTCAACAACTGCGGCAATGGCTATACCCCATGGGGCAGCTATATCACCTGTGAAGAGAACTTCAACGGCTACTTTGGCACGACGGTGAGCGGTGCCAGCCAGACCGCGCTGATGAAGCGCTACGGTTTGTCCTCTGGCCGCTCAGGCTATCGCTGGGAGGATTTCGACAACCGTTTCGACTGGTCCAAGGAGCCGAACGAATCGAACCGCTTTGGCTGGATCGTTGAAATCGACCCGTTCGACCCGACCTCCACCCCCAAGAAGCGCACTGCACTGGGGCGTTTCAAGCACGAAAACGCCGCCTATGCCATCGCCGCCGATGGCCGCGTGGTGGTCTACATGGGCGATGATCAAGCGGGCGAGTTCGTCTACAAGTTCGTCTCGGATGGCAAGTACGATGCAGCCAACCCCACCGCGCCGACCAACCGCAACCTGCTGGAGAGCGGCAAACTGTATGTGGCCCGATTCAGCGATGGCGCCACCAAGGGTGACTCCATGGGTACGGGCGAGTGGCTGCTGCTGGACAAGGAAGCCAATGCCAGCCTGAAGGCCGATGCCACCCTGCCTGACCAGGCCAGCGTGCTGATCAATGCCCGCCAGGCTGGCACCGTGGCCGGCGCCACCCCGATGGACAGGCCGGAATGGGTTTCGGTACACCCCACCACCAAGGAGGTTTACCTGACCCTAACCAACAATTCGGGCCGTAGCACCACTGATGACGCCAACCCCCGCACCAGCAACGTTTATGGCCAGATCATCCGCTGGCGTGAAACCGGGGGCGATGCCGCCGCCTTGACGTTCGAATGGGATCATTTCGTACTCGCCGGCAACCCCTCGGCCACACCGTTGAAATCGGCCGGCTCCAGCAATATCAATGCAGGCAACACCTTCAACAGCCCCGATGGTCTGGCGTTCGACCATGATGGCCGGCTGTGGATACAAACCGACGGCAGCGCCGCCAATACTGGCAACTACGCCGGTCAGGGCAATAATCAGATGCTGGTTGCCGACCCCAAGACCCGTGAAATCCGCCGCTTCCTGGTCGGCCCCTCGGGCTGTGAAATCACCGGCATCACCTTCACGCCTGACATGAAGACGCTGTTCATCAATGTGCAGCACCCCGGCGAGCTAGGCAGCCACCCCAATCGGCCTACCATCCCCACGGGCACCTCGGCAGATGTCTACACCCTGCAGAACCCGCTGGTATTCAGCAAATGGCCGGATGCAAATGGCGGGCGTCCCCGTTCCGCCACCGTCATCATTACCAAGGTCGATGGCGGTAAAATCGGCAGCTAGTCGGGCAACACGCAACACTCCCTTAGGGCCGGCACACGTCGGCCCTATTTTTTTGCCGCTGGGCGTATCATCCTGCCGTTTTCACTCTCGTATACAAAGAAGGCAATACCATGACCGATACCCTGATCATTGACGATATCAAGACCGGCGACGGTGCCGAAGCCAAGGCTGGCCAGGAAGTAACTGTGCATTACACAGGCTGGCTGACCGATGGCACCAAGTTCGATTCCAGCAAGGATCGCGGCATCCCCTTTTCCTTCCCCCTGGGTGCAGGCCATGTCATCAAGGGTTGGGACCAGGGCGTGCAAGGCATGAAGATAGGCGGCGTACGCAAGCTGACTATTCCCCCAGCCATGGGCTACGGTGCGCGCGGTGCAGGTGGCGTGATTCCCCCCAACGCCGTACTGGTGTTCGAGGTGGAGCTGTTGGGCCTGGAATAAGCGCCGCCTAGCGGCAGCGTAGTTCACTACGCATCGTCAAGGCGGCCAGGTGTCGCCTTGACCAGTTCGAATCAATCACCGCCCACAATAACGAGGAGACACCTTATGGCGGAATTGCTCGACGATGCACCTCCCGTGGTGCTGCATACCCGTGTGCGCGATCTGCCCTGGCACACGCCGTTCAAATGGCTCAAATTGGCACTAGGCGATATCCGCGCCACACCAACCGGCCTGCTGTTCTACGGCAGCGCCTTTGTCGCCATGGGCTGGGCCATACGCGGCCTGTTTGGCTACGCACCGGAACACACCATGACCCTGGTCACGGCATTCCTCCTGGCCGGCCCCTTCATCTGCCTGGGCCTATATGAGATCAGCCGCCGACATGAGACGGTCGACAAGGTAAAGCTGCTGCCCACGTTAACTGCATTGCGCATCAATGCCTCGGGCATCAGCCTGTTTGCCATCATCCTGGCCTTGCTGGTGGCCGGCTGGATGCGCGTCTCGGTGGTGGTGTTCGCCCTGTTCTTTACCGACGACATCCCGTCCGTCGCGGTGATGCTGACACCTAAGTTCCTGCTGCAGCCAGACAATATGACCTTCATGATCATCTGGCTAGGCTCGGGTGCCCTGTTTGCCCTGCTAACCTTCGCCCTGTCGGTTGTATCCATTCCCATCATGCTGGATCGCGACGCGGATACCTTCAATGCCCTGTTTGCCAGCGTACGGGTATGCCTGGCCAATCCGGTCTGCATGCTGACCTGGGGCGCCATCATCGTGCTGATCGTGCTGGCCGGCTTTGCCTTGTGGGGTGTAGGCGTAGCGCTGACGGTGCCGCTGGTAGGCCATGCCACCTGGCATGCCTATCGCGCCCTGATCGAGTAAGCGCCTGTTCAACGACAGGTGGGCCGCAAAGATGGCGATGCGTTAGCATTGCCGTCTCGACAGCCCACCGCTAATCACCACCATGAATATCGTCTTCCTTGATCGCGCTAGCCTACCCGCCCCACTGCGCACTCCCAGGCTGCCGCACCACTGGCAAGCGTTCGATGCCACCGCGAACGCAGAGATCATTGCCCGATGCCAGGAAGCCGATGTGGTCATCAGCAACAAGGTGATGCTTGACGCCACCACCCTGGCCGCCCTGCCCCGGCTCAAGTTTATCGCCGTGGCGGCGACAGGCGTCAATAATGTCGATTTGGCCGTGGCCCGCCAGCGTGGCATAGCGGTAAGCAATATCCGTGGCTATGCCGACACAACTGTGCCCGAGCACGCCTTGATGCTGATGCTGGCGCTGATGCGCAACCTGCCAGCCTATCAGCAGGATCTGGCCAAGGGGGCGTGGGCGCAGTCCCCCTATTTCTGTCACTTTGGTGCCACCGTTCGCGACCTGAGCGGTCGCACCCTGCTGGTAGTTGGCAGCGGCTCCCTGGGCCAGGGCACGGCCAAGCTGGCGCGCGCCTTTGGCATGCATGTCGTGTTTGCAGAGCGCAAGGGAGCTACTGAGGTACGGCCAGGCCATATCGACTTCGAGCAGGGCCTGCGTGTGGCTGACATCATCAGCCTGCACTGCCCACTCAACGACACCACCCGTGGCTTGATAGATGCCACCGCCCTGGCCGCCATGAAGCCAGGTGCCGTGCTGATCAACACGGCACGCGGTGGCATAGTCGATGAGACGGCCTTGCTGGAGGCACTGCGTTGCGGACACCTGGGTGGGGCCGGCGTAGACGTGCTGCACGAAGAGCCCCCCCGCCATGGCAACCCGCTGTTGGATGCAGGGCTACCCAACCTGATAGTGACACCCCACATAGGCTGGGCCAGTTTCGAGGCCATGAGCCGGCTGGCAGAGCAATTGATAGAGAACATCGAGCTTTGGGCTGCCGGCACGCCCCGTAATCTGGTTTAAATGCCGCGAGCCTGGGCCATAAGCAGCCCTGGCCAGCCGCTCTAAAGCAGCGCAGCTGACTTGATCTGCGCCCACACCTTGCTGCCCACCTGCAACTGCAGCTTGTCGCAAGACAGGCGGGTAATGCGTGCCACCAGCGGCAACTCCCCCACCAGCAGGCTGACCAGCACTTGCGCGGGATGGGATGATGGGTGGATGGCCGCCACCATGCCCGGCAAGCGATTGAGGATGCTGGTGTCCGTTTCTTCGTGCAACGTCAGGCTGACATCTCGGGCCCGTATGCGCACCCTGCAGCCATCGGCGGGCTTCAGGCCCTGCCGGGGTACGCGCAGCTCTCCAACGGCGCAGCTCAGGTGCGCCAACTGGTACTGGCTGTCCACATGGGCCACCACGGCCTGCACGATCACCCCGATCTCGTCCTCAAAACTGGCAGGCAGATCCGGGCGGGCCAAGGTGCTGGACAACGGGCCGGCAGCGACCACCCTGCCTGCTTCCAGCAAAACCAGATGGTCAGCCAGGCGGCTGACTTCTTCCATGGCATGGGTCACATAGACCATGGGGATGGCAAGCTCACGATGCAGCCTATCCAGGTAAGGCAATATCTCGTCTTTACGCGGCTGATCCAGCGCAGCGAGCGGCTCATCCAGCAGCAGCATCCGTGG
Source organism: Chitinimonas prasina (assembly GCF_030160395.1). Classification (GTDB taxonomy): domain Bacteria; phylum Pseudomonadota; class Gammaproteobacteria; order Burkholderiales; family Chitinimonadaceae; genus Chitinimonas; species Chitinimonas prasina. The sequence goes on along the minus strand of NZ_BSOG01000002.1, from coordinate 62,520 downwards.
CGACGCCAGCAAGGCGCGGGCGATAGCCACCCGTTGGCGCTCGCCACCAGAGAGCCGCGTCGGCAAGCGTTCCAGCAGATGAGCTATGCCCAGTAGTTCCAGCGCCCCCTCCCAGTGCAGTCGCCGTTGCGCCACGGGGGTACGCTGCAAGCCAAATTCCAGATTGCGGCGTACGTCCAGATGCGCAAACAGACTGGCCTCCTGAAACACCAAGCCCACGCCACGCAAGTGGGTAGATAGCGCAATCCCGCGCTCACTGTCGAGCCAGACCTCGCCCGATACCTCCAGATAGCCGCGCGCCGTAGGCTCCAGACCCGCCAGGCAACGCAGCAGACTGGTCTTGCCCGAACCCGATGCGCCAAACAGGGCAGTCACCCCATTGCCGGGCAGGCTCAGTTCGGCAGCCAGCCGGAAAGCCCCCAGCCCGCATGTCAAATTAGCTCGGACGCTCATACCCGCCGCTCCCGGTTTAGCAGATGTAGCCCCAGCAAGACCACAAAGCTGAATACCAGCATGCCTGCCGCCAGATAATGCGCCTGCGTGTATTCCAGCGCCTCGACACGGTCATAGAGCAGCACCGAGATCACCCGAGTCTGGCCGGGGATATTGCCCCCTATCATCAGTACCACGCCAAACTCTCCCACGGTGTGGGCAAAACTCATGACGGCCGCGGTAATCAACCCTGGCCGCGCCAGGGGGAGAACCACGCTGAAAAAGGTGTCGTAAGGCGAGGCGCGCAAGGTAGCGGCCACCTCCAACGGCCTCGCACCTATGGCCCGGAAAGCCTGCTGCAAGGGTTGCACGGTAAACGGCAGCGAGTAGATAACAGAGGCAATAAGCAAGCCTGTGAAGGTAAAAGGCAGCAGCCCCAGCCCCAGCCAGGTAGTGAACTGCCCAACCGGCCCCTGGCTGCCCATCAGCAACAGCAGGTAGAAGCCCAGCACGGTAGGCGGCAGTACCAGCGGCATGGTCACCAATGCCCCGACACAACGCGACCAGAAACTATCGGTACGCGCCAGCCACCAGGCCAGTGGTGTGCCCAGACCCAGCAGCAACACGGTGGTCAAGGTCGCCAGTTTGGCGGTGAGCCAGATAGCGACCCAGTCATCGGTAGTCATGATGTAAGGCCGCCCCGATGGCCATTAGTGGACATAGCCGTAGCTCGCCATCACGGCTCTGGCTGCATCCGTTTTCAGATAACCGAGCAAGGCGCTGGCCGCCGGGTTGTCGCGGCCACGAACCAGCAAGACGGCATCCTGCTTGATGGGCGTATGCAGCTGTGCCGGAACAACCCAGCCAGAACCACTACGCATCCGGCCATGCTCATAGACTTGCGACAAGGCTACAAAGCCCAACTCGGCATTGCCAGTCGAGACAAACTGATATGCCTGGGCAATGCTCTCGCCCTGTACCAGTTTGGGCAACATGCTGCTGTAGACGCCCATCGCAATCATCGCCTCCGTGGCCGCCACACCATAAGGAGCCACCTTGGGATTGGCGATGGCCAGGTGTTTGAAGCTGGCCGTTTTCAATACCGCACCCGCATTGTCCACCACGCCCTGCTTGGCGCTCCACAGTGCCAATCTTCCCTGGGCATAGGTAAATTGGCTTGCGGCAACAGCCTGGCCATCCTGCACCAGCCGTCTCGGCGTTTCATCGTCAGCGGCCAGCAAGACCTCGAACGGCGCGCCCTGGCTGATCTGCGCATAGAACTTGCCTGTCGCCCCGCTGCTTAGCAGCACCTTGTGCCCGGTCGACTGCTCAAATGCCGCCACTATCTTCTGCATGGGCACGGCAAAATTCGCTGCCACCGCCAACTGCACCTCGGCCGCATGTACGTTTGGCGCGAGCGTCATAAGCAAGGGCATCGCCAACAGGGTCAGGTTCTTCATGTACACCACTCCAAAGATGGGCTGTCACTCAGTATCGCTATGTAGCTTACTACATAGCGATACTAAGTGACCAAGTGCCCTACAATGATGTCATGCCCATCTACAGCCTACCCCAAGCCCCATGGCTACCCTGCCGCTGATCCCTGCACTGGGCACCGAAGGCGGCTCGCCCATACCTGCCAACCGCATACTGCTATTGGAAGCCATCGCCGAGAGCGGTTCCATAAGCCAGGCCGCCAAGGCGGCAGGGCTCAGCTATCGCGGTGCCTGGAATGCGCTGGATGATTTGAATGGATTGAGCGAAACCCCGTTGGTCAGTACCAATATCGGTGGCAAAGGGGGCGGCGGCGCCCAGTTAACTCCTTCCGGGCGACACCTGATCAGCGTCTATCGCGCCATGGAACAATTGCAGCGTAGCCTGCTGCGCGATCTGGCTGCCCTGCCCGACGCCAAGAGCAGCCTGCAAACGCTGCGTAAGCTCATGCTTAAAACCAGTGCCCGCAATCAGCTCTATGGCACGGTCAGCCATATTGCGCCGGGACTTAGCAATGATGAGATCACGCTTACCCTGCCAGGCGATCTCACCCTACTTGCCACCATCACCCGCGAGAGCACCGAATTGCTGGAGCTAAGGCCCGGCAGCGCTGTTGCGGCCCTGGTCAAAGCCTCCTGGGTACGCCTGACTGCCGGGCACAATCGGTCAGAGGTGCCGGGTGACAATACCCTGCACGGCCATATCAGCCCCTTGCTGCGTGAGTCAGGGCAGGCAGAAGTCGCCGTCTTGCTGAGCAATGGTCTCAGCCTGGTAGCCCAGGTAGACAAAGTGGAGGCTTGGCCAACGCACCAACCTGTCACAGCGCATATCGCCGCAGGCAACATCATTCTGGGCGTGGGCTATTGAGCGTAGCGGTTGTCCATGGGGCGCTTCTCCAAACCGCGCCTGAACCTCGGCATCAGAAAGCGTCCCATGGGTCGGCGCACAAAAGGGCGTTCAGCTTGCTAGCCAGTAATAGCCCGCCCAGCCAGACAGGTTGAGCAGGACCGACAACCAGAAAACAAGCTGAAACCCGACCTTACGGTTTTTATGGCGTAGCCATCGCTGCGCCAGCAGTGCACCTGGCCAGCCACCTAACGCTGCCAGCAGGTGCAGGTGACGCTCCGGAATACGACGTCCAGCCCGTACCGCCATGGCCTTGTCCCACGCATAGGCCGCCAGGCTGACCGCGCTTAGCAGCAAAGAAAGCAGGAATAGATACACCAGAGTCATCCCCGCCATGATAACAATGCACCGACCAAGATACCCCTACAAGCCCCGCTCGAAATGCTTGACCAGCAGGTGCAGCTCTCCTGCAGTTTCCGATAGCTGCTCCACCGAACCGCCAGCCGCCCCCATGCTATTGCTGTTCTCTTCGGTCAGTGCACTCATGCGCTCCATGCTACGGGCAACCTCACCCGAGGCCTGGCTTTGCTGGCTCAGCATGTTGGCAATATCCTGAGCTGACGCAGACACCTCCTCACTGGAGGCCTTGATCGCATCCAGCGCAGCATGGCTCTGATGTATAAAGCGGGTGCTCTCCTCCACCTTGCCTGTCGCAAGTTGCATGGCCGCTAGCGCAGTATGGGTCTGACCCACGATACGATCTATGGTAGTAGCGATTTCGGTGGTGCTTTGCGTGGTACGTTCAGCCAACTTGCGCACCTCGTCCGCCACCACTGCAAAACCGCGCCCGGCTTCACCAGCCCGCGCCGCTTCGATTGCGGCATTGAGTGCCAGCAGATTGGTCTGGTCGGCAATTTCCTTGATGGTCAGGGTCACTTTGTTGATGGCCAATACCTCGTGGCTCAACTGATCAATGACGGTCTGTGCACCGTGTACTCGCTCCACCAGCTCATGACTGACCGACAGGGAAGAACGCATGGCACCCACCCCCTCCCCCACCAGCGTCATGGTGGTTTGCGCATGGTGTGAGCTACGTGCGGTTGCCTCGGAAATTTCATTCACCGAGACAGATAACTGCTCCAATGCCGCCGCCACACTGGCAATGCCATCGGACTGCTGGTTACCCCGATGCACCACATCCGCCACCTCCTGGTTTACCGAGCGGGACTGGTCGCTGACGCAGTCTGCCGCAGAGACCACGTCGGACATGACGGCGCGCAAATTGATCTGCATGGACTTAAGGCCATTCAGTAGCTGCGCATATTCACGGGCTGCATCGGTATTCAACTCAAAACGAAAGTCGCCCTCAGACAGCTTGCGCAAGGCCAAGTCGGCTCGCTGCAACGGTACTTGCATGCCCAGCCATGTCCACACACCCAAACCGCCCGCTACAATGAGTCCGGTAAAGGCAGTCAGCCAGAACGGGCTACCCAACAGTGGCAAGCCATCCATCAGCAGTACCGGTATAAGCGCCAATGCCAGCATGCGGGCCGCCATGGGTATCCGACGTGCCGCACGCGTAGCAGGAAAAGCTAGCTGCTTCTGGTTTACGGCGCGGTAAAGGGCATCGGCGCGCCTGACCTCGGCGATATCAGGACGGTTGCGGACCGACATATAGCCCACTTTCTTCCCCTGCTCGTAGAGCGGGGTGGCATAGGCCTCTACCCAATAGAAATCGCCATTCTTGCAGCGGTTCTTAACGAGGCCTCGCCAGGGCAAGTCCAACTGAAGAGTACGCCACATGTCGGCGAAGGCTTCAGGTGGCATGTCCGGATGACGGATGAGATTGTGTGAACTCCCCAGTAGTTCTTCTTTCTGGAAACCACTGATCTCGATGAATGCCGGGTTGGCATAACGAATAATGCCCTTCAGATCGGTCTTGGTGACCACCGGGCGTTTGGGGTCAAGATGACGCTCCACCTCGGTGACAGGCAGGTTTTTTCTCATGGCATCCAGCTCCGTTTGGGTTACAGGCCCGGCGCGCCTCCTGCGCCACGTGGGCTCAATAAGCCTACAACCAGTAGGGATATATACAAGGCCAATCTGCTCGCTTGAGTAGGCACTGCCCTCAGTAACACTTTCACCATGAGCGCCGCTTCAACCGCTAAAGCCAGCTCAAATGACTATGGCCGGGGATATCCCGGCCATAGTGTTATCCATCAATGTGCTAGGTCTTATGCAGCCCTGCGCTCCAGCATATGCACATTGTCGCCATCAATGGCGATCTTTCGCGGTTTCAGCACCTCGGGGATCTCTCGCACCAGCTCGATATTGAGCAGGCCATTCTCGAGAGCGGCGCTGACGACCTTTACATGATCGGCCAGGCGGAAGCGGTGCTCGAAGTCGCGGGTAGCAATGCCTCTGTGCAGAAAGGTGGGCTTGGCATCGGCGCGTTGCTTGCGGCCGACCACCTTGAGCGTGTCGCGCTCTATCTCGATATCCAGTTCGCTACGGTCAAAGCCGGCAACCGCCATGGAGATACGGTACTGGTCGTCGCCCAGCAACTCGATGTTGTAGGGGGGATAGCTGGGCTGTGCATCATTGCGCAGCGCCTCATCCATCATGTGGGCCAGGCGGTCATAACCTATGGCGGAACGATACAGGGGGGAGAAGTCGAAGTTTTGCATGGTTCATATCCTCTGATAGCAAGCGATATCGGTTGTTGGCGGGCCTCCGTTGAGCACCCGCAAGAGGAAGATATGAACGTGTTTTCGGATTTCAAGCGTGATCTTTTCAAAAATCCTGGCAGCACCGAGCAGCTACCAGCACCTTGCCGCTACAGCCATATAAAAAGGCGATAACCGTCGCCGATCACCGCCTTTTTTCAACTATCCAGCCCGCGTATCGGGCCGGTTTCACGTATCAGAATCTATACCCATCTATGCACCACCTACCGTCGCCATCGGCGCCAAATTGGCCAGGCCTTGCTGCAACGGATGCGAGGTCCTCCTCCTCTTGGTGTTCCTTAGCGCTGCCGTGATGATTTCATCTACTGACATGTCACTACGAGATGGAATATATCGCGGCGTGATCTTTTGCGAATCCTCCGTTTGGGGGAGAACACGCACTATTTCTGCAGCCGTATGCAGTGAGATAGGTCCACGCTCACCCGGTGTTCCTGCAAACTACTGACAACACGTTGTCAGTAGCCCCTGTGCAGACTGCAGCCAAACAGACCGGGGGAAACGCATATGGCCGTAGGCTTACTCGACTTTGGCAGGCGGTGGCGGTGCGTGTTGCAAGCCCGCGTAAAAGGTTTGCATCAACCACTCGGCTTGGTCGGCAAGATTGAACTCGCGCAGCTCCAGCCACTCGCGTATGCAGCCTATCAGGTAGCTGTTCAGGGCAAAGGCAGCCAGATCGCAATTCACATGGGCAGGAATCTGCCCCAGGCGCTGTGCGGCCTGCAGCACCGTGCTCAATTGGCGTCGGCACCGGGCAGCGCGTTCAGCTTCTTCGGCCATGACCTCAGCCACCACCTCGCACAGCTCTGTCTTGAACAGAATGATCTCGAATACCCGCGTGGTGCGGCTGTCATTGGCCACCAGGCAGAGTATGCGGGCGCCGTCGCGTGTCAGCTGTCCCAGCGGGTCGGGGCCTGGATCAGCCACCTGTGCGTCCAGCATGGCCTGCATGGGCAGCGACACCCTGTCACACATGGCAGTGAAGATGGCCGTCTTGTTATCAAAGTGCCAATACACCGCTCCCCGCGTCAGTCCTGCATCGCGGGCGATATCGTCGAGGGTGGCGCGGCTCACCCCTTTTGCATGGAAAACCCGCTCAGCTGCATCCAGCAGCTGCTCGCGCGTTTCCGCCGCCTGTTCCTTGGTTCGTCTAGCCATAGCCAATTATATATTGCCGTACCGCCAAAGAAATTAATAACCCTGGCGTCAGCAGTGTTTACAAACATACGTGTATGTATCTAAAATCCGCTCCTACGTCAAATCTGGCAGGCGGGCCACACGGTGCAGTGCCAACTGTATCGTGGGGGAAATACACACTGTCGCTTGGCGGTAGCGGGCAGTGCTACCTATGCTGCCTATCTACCGCCATTGCATCCGGGCCCGCCAGCCCCAGCGCTTTCTTTTCTTAGTATCGCGAGGACTTACCCATGCACGCCTCACGCACCATCCCCTCCTTACCCCATGCCAAGCGCCTGGCGCCGGTACTGATACTCAGCGGCCTGCTGGCTGCCTGCGGCCAGGCCCCCCAGCAAGGCGGCGGAGGCTTTCCGCCACCCATGGTCACCTACCAGACCCTGGTGGCAGGCGATGTCCCGGTTGATTTTGAATATCCCGGCCAGACTGCCGGCTCGCGTGAAGTCGAGATCCGCGCCCGGGTCAGCGGTATCGTTGACAAGCGCCTTTACACCGAAGGCAGCCAGGTCAAGGCCGGCCAGCCCTTGTTCCGTATCGACCCAGCCCCGTTTGCCGCTGCTGCCGCTGCGGCAGACGCCAATGTGACCACAGCAGAAGCCCGACTCAAGCAGGCTGAGCGCGATTACAACCGGCTCAAGCCGCTGATCGAGGCCAAGGCCGTCAGCCAGCAGGAATACGACAACGCAGCATCCGCACTGGATATAGCCCGTGCCAGCCTGAAAGCGGCCCAAGCCCAGGCACGGGCCAGCAATATCGATCTGGGCTACACCGATGTGCGTGCTCCCATAACTGGCGCCATCGGTCGTGCGCTGAAGGTTGAAGGTGCCTTGGCCAATGCCCAGGGTGACAGCCTGCTGGCCACCATGGCCCAGACCGATCCCATCCATGTGAACTTCGCCATCTCGGAAGCCGATCACAGCCGTGTGGCTGCCGAACTGGAAGCCGGTAGCCTGAGGTTGCCAGAGGGCGGCTACGTGGTGAAGCTGAAGACGGCCGGCGGCCAATGGCTGAAACAAACCGGCAAACTGGATTTCAGCGATTACAAGGCCGACAACAATACCGGCGCCTATTCCACCCGTGCTGAACTGGCCAACCCCAAGAATGAACTGAGCCCCGGCCAGTTTGTACGTGTGCTGCTCAGCGGCGCCACCCGCCCCAATGCTATTGCCGTACCCCAGCGCGCCGTGCTGGATGGCCCGCAGGGCAAGTTTGTCTACACCGTGGGTGCAGGCAAGGATGGCAAGCCCGCTGCCGTGCCCACTCCCGTCGTTGTCGGCGACTGGGTAAGGCTGGATGGCAAAGAACCGAATGGCTGGGTGATCAAGCAAGGCCTGAAGGCCGGCGACAAGGTCATTGTGGATGGCATGGCCCGCATCTTCTTCCCCTTCGCCCCCATCGTGCCGCAAACCGCCGAAGAAGCCGCCAAGGCAGCTGCAGCCCAACACGCGCCAGCTGCCAAGCAATAAGGGACCTGACCCATGTTTTCACGCTTCTTTATCGACAGGCCCATCTTCGCCTTCGTGATCTCCATTTTCATGGTGCTCGCGGGTCTGGCGGCGATGCGCGCCCTGCCCATCGCGCAGTACCCCGAGATTGCCCCGCCGGTGGTCACCATCCGTGCCTTCTATCCGGGTGCTTCGGCCGAAACCATTGCCGAGACGGTGGCCGCCCCCATCGAAAACGCAGTAACCGGGGTGGAGGGCATGATGTATATGTCGTCCACCTCCACCTCGAATGGTGCAGTGGAGATCACCGTCACCTTCGAAATCGGCACCAACCCTGATACCGCTGCGGTAAACGTCAACAACCGGGTAAAGCAGGCCGATGCCCGTCTGCCGGAGGAAGTCCGCCGCCAGGGCGTATCCGTCGAGAAGGGCTCGTCTGCCTTCCTGCAGGTGCTGGCTTTCTACTCGCCTGATGGCCGCTACACCGATCTTTATACGTCGAACTACATCACGCTCAACGTGCTGGATTCGATCAAGAAGATACCAGGTACCACCAGCGTGCAGATCTTCGGGGCCAAGGACTACGCCATGCGTATCTGGCTCAAGCCAGACCGCATGACCCAGCTCAAGGTCACCGTGCCCGAAGTCGCTGCCGCGCTGGCTGAGCAAAATGCCCAGTTCGCCGCAGGCAAGATTGGGCAGTCGCCTACCGGTGGCGGGCAGGAAATGGTTTACACCGTAACCGCCAAGGGCCGCCTGGCGAGCGAGGCCGAGTTCGAGAATGTCATCGTTCGCTCTAATAGCGACGGTAGCCAGCTGCGCCTGAAAGACATTGCCCGCATCGAGCTGGGTTCCAAGGATAACGACTTCAACGGTACCTATAACGGCAAACCTGCCGTGCTGATGGGTGTGTTCCTGCAACCTGGCTCCAACGCCCTGCAAGTGGGTGATGAAGTCAAGGCCGCCATTGCCAAGGCAGCCGAAAGCTTTCCTCAGGGCATGACCTATGCCATTCCTTACGACACCACGCGCTTTGTGGAAGTGTCGATCAAGGAAGTAGTGAAGACGCTGGCAGAAGCCATGGTGCTGGTGTTCCTGGTGGTATTCCTGTTCCTGCAGAACTGGCGCGCCACCTTGATACCGACCCTGGCCGTACCGGTATCCCTGATCGGCACCTTCGCCGGCCTGCATATGCTGGGGTATTCCATCAACACGCTGACGCTGTTCGGCATGGTACTGGCCATCGGTATTGTGGTGGATGATGCCATCGTGGTGCTGGAGAACGTCGAACGCATCATGCATGAGCAGCATCTACCTGCCCGTGAAGCAGCCATCCTGGCCATGAAGGAAGTGACCGGGCCGGTGATCGCCATCGTGCTGGTGCTATGCGCCGTGTTTGTGCCGATTGCCTTCCTGGGTGGCCTGACCGGCGAGTTGTACCGCCAGTTTGCCGTCACCATCTCCATTGCCGTGGTGCTCTCAGGCATCGTCGCGCTGACCATGACCCCGGCCCTGTGCGTGCTGATGCTCAAGCGCGAGCACAAGCAAAATGCACGCTTTTTCCTCTGGTTCAACGACTGGTTCCATCGCATGACCGGTCACTACATCGGTGGCGTGACCTTCTTCATGAAGCGCTCGCTGCTGGGTATCTTCCTGTTCCTGGGCATGGTGGCCATCACCGTGGGCATGTTCAAGCTCACCCCAGGCTCCTTGGTGCCGGATGAAGACCAGGGCTATTACATCGGTGCGGTGTTCCTGCCCGATGGCGCCTCGCTGGAGCGCACCGACAAGGTGGTGAAGGAAGTCATTGCCGCGATCCAGTCCAACCCCGCCAACGAACACGTCATGGCCTTCAGCGGCATGGACTTCATCGGCGGCGGCTTCAAGAACAACGCGGCAACCATCTTTGTCAGCCAGAAGCACTGGGACGAGCGTAACGTCAGCACCCAGGAGCTGGTTGGCGAGCTGTTCATGAAGACCGGTGGCATCAAGGAGGCGCTGGTGCTGGCCTTCAACCCGCCCGCCATCTTCGGCCTGGGCAATACGGGTGGCTTTGAAGTCTATCTGCAGAACCGTGGTGAAGGCGGCAGCAAGAAGCTGGTCGAAGCCATGGGCCCGCTGATGGGTGCATCCCACCAGAGCACGGTGCTCGCTGGCGGCGGCGGCCTGCAAACCCTGTGGAAGCCAAATGCGCCGCAGTTGTATGTGGATGTGGATCGCGACCGTGCCAAGGCACTGGGGGTATCGCTCAATGATGCCTTCAATACCCTGGCCGGCACCTTGGGTACCTATTACGTGAACGACTTCAACAAGTATGGTCGCGCATGGCAGGTGCTGATGAGTGCCGACAACCAGTATCGCAAGCGTCCAGAAGACATAGGCCGCATGTATGTGAAGAACCAGCGTGGCGAAATGGTGCCGCTATCGGCCTTTGCCAAGGTGGAATACACCTCCGGCCCCGATACCGTGGATCGCTACAACAACCTGCCGGCCGTCAAGCTGATGGGGAATGCTGGCCCTGGGTATTCGTCTGGTCAGGCCATTGCGGAGTTCGAGACCCTGGCCAAGAAGATGTTGCCGGCCGATGTGAGCTATGAATGGACCGGCGCCGCCTACCAGGAGAAGAAGGTCTCCAGTGCAGCCCTGCTGGCACTGGGCTTGGCCGTCATCATGGTGTTCCTCATCCTGGCAGCACAGTATGAGAAATGGTCCCTGCCCTTGTCCGTGTTGCTGGCCGTGCCGTTCGGCATCTTCGGCGCTCTGGTGGCGGTGAAGCTGCGCGGCTACACCAATGACGTGTACTTCCAGATCGGTCTGTTTACCCTGATAGGCCTGGCAGCCAAAAACGCCATCCTGATCGTGGAGTTTGCGGTGATGAAGCATCACGAGGGCTACCCTGTGGCGGCTGCCGCCATCGAGGCCGCCCGGCTGCGCTTCCGCCCCATCATCATGACCTCCATGGCCTTCATCCTGGGCGTGCTGCCGCTGGCCATCAGCAGCGGCGCGGGCGCCGGCGCACGTACCTCGGTAGGTACAGGCGTGGTGGGTGGCATGATAGCGGCCACCTTCCTGGCCATCTTCTTTGTGCCGCTGTTCTACAAGCTGATTACCGACCTGCGCATCCGAACCACAGCAGACGAGTTGATCCCGCCCAAGTCCGAGAACGAATATGGCATCGTTGAAGGAGATCATCGCGATGAAAAGTAAGCTGAAACCTGCGCTGATCGCGCTGGTGGTGGCAGCCGGCCTGGCCGGTTGTGCCACCACCCCGCCTCCGGTATTCGAGCTGCCCCAACATCAGACCGAAACGGCCCCGGCCGAGCTGTCTGCCTGGTGGACGCAGTTCAATGACCCGACGCTGAACGCACTGGTTACCGAGGCGCTGGCCCACAACGCCGATGTACTGACTGCCCTGCAAGGGGTGGATCAATCCAAGGCAACGCTGAGCCAAGCCCGTGTGGCCTTGCTGCCTGACGTCAACCTGGGCCTCAACGCCACCCGCCGCAACCCCAGCGATGAGACCGCCCAACCGGGGCAGAACGGCACCTCGACGGTGTACAACGGCGGCGTCTCGATATCGTATGAGATCGATCTTTGGGGACGCGTCTGGAAAGCCAAGGACGCAGCGCTTGCCAATGTGCTGGCCAGCCAGTACGCCCGCGAAGCGACGCGTGCCGCCGTGGCAGCTCAGACGGCCAGGAGTTACTTTGCCCTGCTGGCGCTTGATGCCGATGTCGCCCTGCTGACGCAGACCCTGGCCACGCGTGACGAAGCCATGAAACTGCAGCAAAAGCGGGTTACCGCAGGCGCAGCCAGCGATTACGAGCTGAAGCTGACGGAGTCGGAACGCGCTGCAGTCGCAGCGGCCCTACCCCAGGCTATTGCAGCCAGGGAGCAAGCCGAAGCCTCGCTCGCGGTATTGCTGGGTCGTAGCCCCAAGGAGGTGGTGGAAGGTCGGGTAGCACGCGGTGCAGGACTGGAATCACTCAGCCAGGCACCCGAGATTCCGGCTGGCTTGCCGGCTGACCTGCTGACCCGCCGGCCTGATGTACGCCGTGCCGAGGCACAGCTGGCTGTAGCAGAGGCCAGCCTGGGTGAGGCACGTCGACGTTACTTCCCCAGCCTTAGCCTGAGCGGTTTCTTCGGCGGCGAGAGCCTGGAGCTGAGCAATCTGTTCGATAGTCCAGCCCGCACCTGGAATGCAGCCGGCGCCCTGCTGCAGCCATTGGTAGGCATGGCCCGCATAGACGCCCAGGTAGCCGCTGCCAAGGCCAGCCGCAATACCGCCGAAATAGCCTACGCCCAGGCAGCCCGAGCAGCCTATGGCGATGCCCGTGCCGCGCTGGTGGGCCACCGTTCGGCACGCGAAGCCCTGGCCGCTACACAGCAGCGCGCCGATAGCCAGAACAAGGTCAAGGAATTGACTGACAAGCGCTACAAGGCTGGCGTTAGCAGCTATCTCGATCAGCTCAATGCCGAACGCGACCGCTTGGCCGCCGAGCGCGATCGCGTCACGGCCCTGCAAAACCGGGTCAACTCGCTGGTCTCGGTTTACCAGGCACTGGGTGGCGGTTGGAGCAATGAAACATTGGCCCAATCCCAGTAATATCGCGTCGCAGTACGAAAAGCCGTCCAATCTTGCGATTCGGGCGGCTTTTTTTTGCATTTCAGCAGGCAGCCAACCCTTGCCGTGGTATCGCCTTGCAGCGCTCAACGCCTGTTCATGACTATCTCGGGCCAGCGTCGAAGCTTAAATCGCGAGCAGCCGCTTAGACCACGCCCAGGCGAAACCGGCTAGCTGAGGGTCTCTGTTTCTGGCTTGCGGTCCAGGTGCTGTACCAGTCGATCCAGGTTGGCGGCAATCTGCCTCAGCAGTATTAGTTGTTCGTCTGCTGTCGTTGCTTTTGGCTGGTCGCGGCTACGTCGCAAGGCATCGCGCGTAGCCAGTATCTGAGTGCGGAACTGATGCGCACCGATGATACCAATCAACTGCATTTCACCATTGGCGTTCGTGCTCTGCCCTGCAGTCTCGAAGCGGAGCAAGGACAGATTGAACTGCCGCAGTATCGGACCTTCGATAAAGGTCACATCCTGGATGTTTTCCAACGGTATGGTCTTCTCCACCTGGAACAAAATGCCCTTGCGGAAACGCAAGGTACGGCTATCCAACTCGCAGTCCAGCTTGTCGTAATAATGGCGCGCCCACCACTGGCCCACGCCACAGAACCAAATAACGGCCAGCGGGATGCCCACCACGGTGATCAGCAGCAGAAAACCCACGTAGCAAACTAGATAGGGACGGATCAAGGTATTGAATACGGCACGCACCGGCACATCAGCCGGATTGGCCGAAGCTGGGACAGCTTGAGTTGAGGACATAAGTTGGAATGCTCCAAGCTAGAATTGCAGGAGCATAGCGGATCAGCGGCCTTCCAGCAGGCGCTTGTAGCTACCATCAGCCTTGAGCAGTTTCAATCCTTGATTAAAGCGCGCCAGCAAGGCCGCGGAGCCCGGGTTGTTGCGCGGGGCAATCAGCGCCAGCTCAACAACCTGCACCGGCTCGGCGGCCCGCTCGAAACGCCCAGCCAATGCGACCTCCTCGCTGACCTTGCTCATCAGCGCCTCCAGCGCGGTAAACCCATCCACCCGCCCCGCAGCCACCATACGCATGCACCCGGCCAGGTCTGCCGGCCGCTCCAGTCGGAACTCGCCCTGATTGACGGCAGCGGTCACACTGCTTTGCGCTGGCGACCCCCAGCCATGCGGCACGCAGAGCGATCGTCCCTTGAGGGCGTCGGGGTTGCCCAGGTCAAACTGCTTGCCCGGCAAGGTATACAGATAGCTCCCACCTTTGAAGATGGGCTCGGAGTAGTGGAACTCCAGCTCACGCTCAGGTGTATGGATATAGGGAAAAGTAGCCAGGTACTGGCCACCCAGCGCCATGACATAGCCGCGCTTCCAAGGCAGTACATCTATCCTGGGTGTCTCGCCCATCCGCTCGAATGCCGCGCGCACCACCCGCACGGCGATACCACCGCCGGGCATGGCGGTATCGGCAAATGGCGGGTAATCCGTACCCGTGACCAAAGGCAAGGGCGGTCCCGCCTGGGCACCAACCGATAACAGCAGCAACAGGGCGCTGCCGGGCTTCCACCTGGAGAATATTTTTATCATGTCCTACCCGTTTTAGCCGACCAACTACAGGGCAGCAAGCCCGCTACACGAGCGGGTAGGCCATGGGACTCAGCGCCAAGCTCAACGCATAGGCGGCAGTTCAGGCACCTGCCACCATCATCTTCTCTACCAGTATCGATCCCACCCGCTTGCTGCCACGCATCTCAATATCCGAGCCTATGGCTACGATACCCATGAAGATGTCCTTCAGATTGCCGGCTATGGTGACTTCCTCCACAGGATGGACTAGCTGGCCGTTCTCCACCCAGAAACCGGCTGCACCGCGCGAATAGTCACCGGTAATGCCGTTAACGCCCTGGCCCAGCAACTCAGTCACATACAAGCCTGTGCCCAGCTGCTTGAGCATGTCGCCAAAATCACCGGCAGTGGGCCTAACCAGCAAATTGTGAGCGCCCCCGGCATTACCGGTACTGCGCATGCCCAGCTTGCGGGCTGAGTAGCTACCCAGCAGCCAGCCATTGAGCACACCGTCACTGACCAGCTCACGCTGCACGCAGGCTACACCCTCTGCATCAAAGGCAGAGCTCGCCATGCCGCGCGGCAGGAATGGGTCTTCAGTAATGTTGACGATAGAAGAAAACACCGGCTTGCCCAGGCTATCGAGCAGGAAGCTGGCCTTACGGTACAAGCTGCCGCCCGATGCTGCCGATATCATGTGGCCAATCAGGCCGCCAGCCAGGCTGGGGTCGTACAAAACACGGTAATCACCGGTCTTGATACGGCGAGCCCCCAGACGTGCAATGGCCCGTTCGCCAGCCTGCCGACCGATTGCCACGGCATCCTCCAGATCACTGGCGGCACGGGCGACGCTATACCAATAGTCGCGCTGCATGGCGTCGCCTTCCTGGGCGATGACGGCAGCAGAAATCGAATGGCGCGAGCTGATACCCGGGCCGATAAAGCCGTGCGAGTTGGCATAGACTGACTGCCCCACATGGCTCGATACCGTCGCCCCCTCAGAATTGCTGATGCGGCTGTCGACTGCCCTGGCGGCAGCCTCACAGCGCTGTGCCAATGCAATGGCCTCTTCTACCGAACAACTCCAGGGGTAGTATAGATCCAGATCGGGAAACTGAGTGGCCAGCATATCGGGGTCAGCCAGGCCAGCACAATCGTCTTCCGCCGTATAACGGGCAATGGCCAGCGCCGCGCTTACCGTCTGGCTCAAGGCCTGGGGAGAAAAGTCCGAGGTGCTGGCGTGGCCCTTGCGTTGGCCCAGGTAGACCGTGACACCCACACCTTTGTCGCGGTTGTACTCTATGGTCTCTACCTCACCCAGGCGGACACTGACGTTCTGGCCTACGCCTTCTGATACATCCACATCGCAACTGGTCGCGCCCTGGCGCTTGGCATCTGCCAGTACATTCTCGACCAGCTCGCGCAAGGCAGCCTGGCTATAGGAAAAACCGGATTCGGTAGAGGTCGTCACAGGTATCTCGTTGTTGGAATGGGCGGATTAGCACTGTAGCTCGCAGCAGCGTGCACGGATGGGCGTATGCCCGCCGTCCGGCATCGGAACTGCGCCTTAGTGGCTCACGTCCGGTATCATATCAGCCCGTATGATAACCAAGCTGGCCACCATGTCCCGCAAGTCCCGTTCCGCACCCGATCAAGCCCAAGATATTCAAGCTGACGATGAAATCGAATACGTCAGCAAGTCACAGATGAAGCGCGACGTGGAGGCGCTGCAGGATCTGGGGGTGGAGCTGATAGGCCTGTCCAAGCTGCAACTTAAGAAGCTGGATCTGCCAGACGCCTTGCTGGTAGCCATCAAGGATGCCCAGAAGATCACAGCCAATGGCGCCATCAAGCGCCAGCGCCAGTATATAGGCCGACTGATGCGCGATATCGACCCGGCGCCCATCCAAGCTCTGCTCGATAGCCTGCGGGGCGACAACGACAAGCAGAATGCCTGGTTGCATCAACTGGAGCGCACCCGCGACGAACTGGTCGCGGATGACAAGGCTGTTGCCAAGCTGATTGAGGAACATCCGCAGATCGACATCCAGCAGCTACGGACCATGGTGCGCAACGCCAGGGCAGAACGTGCAGCACAAAAGCCGCCCAAGCACTTCCGCTCTTTGTTCCAGTTCCTCAAGGAACTCTACCCCGAGCCTGCACTGCTGGCTTCGAGTGATGATGAGGATGAGGACGACGAGGAAGACGATGAGTAAGCCACTACGTATCGGCCTTGTCTCCATCAGCGATCGCGCCAGCAGCGGTGTCTACGAAGACAAGGGGCTACCCAGCCTGCGTGAGTGGTTGCATGCCACCATCAGCACGCCCATAGAGCTGGTAGAGCGACTGATACCGGACGAACAGGGCTTGATCGAATCCACCCTGGTCGCCCTGGTGGATACCGAGGCCTGCGGCCTGGTATTGACCACAGGCGGCACCGGCCCGGCGCCGCGCGATGTCACTCCGGAGGCCACGCTGGCGGTTGCCGACCGCATCATGCCGGGTTTTGGCGAGCAGATGCGGCAGATCAGCCTGCAGTTTGTACCGACCGCCATCCTGTCGCGCCAGACTGGGGTGATACGTGGCCAGGCACTGATACTGAACCTGCCCGGCCAGCCCAAGGCCATTAAGGAAACGTTGGAAGGCCTGCGCGATGGAGAAGGCAAGGTCGTGGTACCAGGCATCTTTGCCGCCGTGCCTTACTGCCTGGACCTGATCGGCGCAGCCTATATCGAAACGCACGAAGAGCGGGTCAAGGCCTTCCGCCCCAAGAAATAGCCGCGCAGTCGGGTGGCCCCAGCCCGCCCAAAGCAAGCTTAAAGCCACCCAGTAATGGGCGCAGGGGCGCTTAGCGCTTCTTGCCACCCACCAATAGCAGCACCACACCCAACGCAATTGCCGAGCCGCTGAGCCAGGGCGGGATCACAACGCTCTCCGTCTCCTTGACCGAGAACTCGATCGGTCCCAGCTTGGCGGCGTGGGTTTCCTTGGTGTAGTCGATGCTGCGCTGGGCCAGACCCAGGCTGCCAGCCAGAATAAAGACGACGGCGAGTACGCGCAGGATGGTCATATATTTTCGCCTCTGTTCATGAATCTTCTTTTTCAGGCCAACGCCGCTCAGCAGCAAGCTTGGCATGCTCCACCCTACTTATAAGGGGTAGCGGGTGAATCAAGGCTGAATCGACCAAAAAGCAAAAAGCGCAGCACAGGCTGCGCTTTTTGCCGACCGTAGCCAGATTATCAAGCAGTGGCTTCAGCCCAGTCCAGTATCACCTTGCCCGATTGTCCCGACAGCATGGTTTCAAACCCCTGTACATACTGCTCCACCGGGAAGCGATGCGTGATCATGGGGCTCAGATCCAGCCCTGATTGCAGCATGGCGGCCATTTTGTACCACGTCTCGAACATTTCACGGCCATAGATGCCCTTGATGATCAGGCCCTTGAAAATAACCTGGTTCCAGTCGATGGCCATGGTGCCCGGCGGTATGCCCAGCAAGGCAATCTTGCCACCGTGGTTCATGGATTCCAGCATGCCGCTGAAGGCTTGCGGGTTGCCGGACATTTCCAGGCCCACATCAAAGCCCTCGGTCATGCCCAGTTCCTTCATGACATCGGGCAGTTTTTCCTTGGCCACGTTGACCGCACGGCTGGCCCCCATCTTGAGCGCCAGCTCCAGCCGGTATTCGTTCACGTCAGTGATCACCACATGGCGGGCGCCGACATGGCGGGCGATGGCCGCAGCCATGATGCCAATAGGGCCAGCACCAGTAATCAGCACATCCTCACCAACCAGGTCAAAGCTCAGCGCGGTATGGGTGGCATTGCCGAAAGGATCCAGTATCGAAGCGATCTCGTCGGGGATGTCGTCCGGAATCTTGAAGGCATTGAACGCTGGAATGACCAGATACTCGGCAAACGCCCCTTCGCGGTTCACCCCCACACCTGTGGTATTGCGGCACAGATGCACACGGCCTGCACGGCAGTTGCGGCAATAGCCGCACGTGATATGGCCTTCGCCCGATACCCGATCGCCGATTTGGTAGCCCTTGACCTCCGAGCCCATGCCGACAACCTCGCCCACGTATTCATGGCCCACATGCATGCCGACCGGGATGGTCTTCTGCGCCCACTCGTCCCACTTCCAGATATGGATGTCGGTTCCGCAGATCGCTGTCTTGCGTATCTTGATCAGCAGGTCGTTATGGCCAACTTCTGGCTTCTTGACACGCTGCAGGGTAAGGCCAGGGGCGGCCTCGGCTTTAACCAATGCTTTCATCGCTTGCTTCCCATCGGCAGTCTTGCCGCCGCTCGTGTTGTCACTCGACAGTGTAGAAGGCCTTCTTGTGAAAGACCTCCCAGGAAAACCCAAACTATCCGTTGAGCCGGTCAGATCACGCCCAGTTCCTTGCCTACCAGCGTGAAGGCCGCCACCACCCGCTCGATATGCTCGGTAGAGTGGGCTGCGCTCATCTGGGTACGGATACGCGCCTTGCCCTTGGGTACTACCGGGAAGCTGAACCCGATCACGTACACGCCATGCTCCAGCAGTTTGGCCGCCATCTCGCCTGCCAACCTCGCATCGCCCAGCATCACCGGGACGATAGGGTGCTCGCCCGGCAGCAAGGTGAAGCCTGCGGCGCTCATCTTGCTGCGGAACAGCTCGGCATTGGCCTTGACCTTGGCACGCAGGCGGGCGCCATCTGTCTCCAAGATGCGGAACACCTCCAGACTTGCGGCAGTAATGGACGGCGCCAGAGAATTGGAGAACAGATAGGGGCGCGAACGCTGGCGCAGCATGTCGATAATCTGCTGCCTGGCCGCCACATAACCACCGGATGCGCCGCCCAAGGCCTTGCCCAGCGTGCCGGTGTAGATATCCACCCGGTCGGCCACGCCACAGTGTTCTGGTGTACCTCGGCCATTGTCACCAACAAACCCGACTGCGTGAGAATCGTCCACCATCACCAAGGCATGATATTTGTCGGCCAGGTCGCATACCGACTTCAGGTCGGCGATATAACCGTCCATCGAAAAAACGCCATCTGTGACGATCAGCTTAAAGCGCGCACCTGCCGCATCGGCCGCTTGCAACTGCGCCTCCAGGTCGGCCATGTCGCTGTTCTTGTAGCGGTAGCGCTGGGCCTTGCACAGGCGCACGCCGTCGATGATCGAAGCGTGGTTCAACTCGTCCGAGATCACGGCATCACTCTCGCCCAACAGGGTTTCAAACACCCCGCCGTTGGCGTCGAAACAGCTGGAGTAAAGAATCGTGTCATCCGTCCCCAGGAAGCGCGAAATGGCGCCTTCCAGATCCTTGTGAACCGACTGGGTGCCGCAGATAAAGCGTACCGAGGCCACACCATAGCCATAGTCATCCACCCCCTTCTTGGCCGCCGCGATCAGGCGCGGATCATCCGCCAGCCCCAGGTAGTTGTTGGCGCAAAAATTGAGCACTTCGCTGCCATCACGCAGCCGTATATCAGCACGCTGGTGGCTGGCTATCACACGCTCAGGCTTGAAAAAGCCTGCATCCTTGATAGCAGCCAGTTCGGTTTCCAGATGGGTCAGGAAGGCGGAATTCATGGGTCTCCTCGGGTGGGCCTAGTGGGCCGCATGGTAGCCGGGTGGGCAGAAAACGGGATTTTACACCGACCCGCCACCGCCTGCCTCTTGGCGAATGACTGCTTAAAATTTCAGCATTGATTTATAATATAAATAGATGTCCGCAGTACCATATCCTCTACATGGGGGATAGCGCAGTCCTCACCCGCTCAGGTCATATCTATTGACGGTGGCCGCCGCGATGTGCCGATTGCAAGGAGAGCAACATGATCAACTCCGTCGCAACCATCATGCGCCGCATGAGCTATCCGGCCCGCTTTGGCCTTATCGGCGCAGTATCCGCGCTGGCCCTGGTCTACTTGGGCTACAGCCTGTATCGAACCAATCAGGACAATGTCGACTTCTCGGCCAAAGAGCGGCTGGGCGTTGCCTATCTGGAAAGTACCCTACCCCTGCTGGAGGCACTGGTACAGCGCCGCAATCTGGCCGCCAGCCCCGACGCTGCCGCCCAGTTGACGGACAGCGCCAGCCGGATTGAGACCGGTCTGGCCAAGATCTCCACCAGCGAGCAGCAGATGGGCAGCGATCTGGCGACCACCAGCGCCTACGGCGAAATGAAAAGTGCCTGGCTGGCAGCGCGCGGTGGCGATGCCAAGCCACCGGCGGAACGGGTAGTACTCCATAGCGCCGCGATAGATCGCACCCTCAACCTGATGGTGACCGCCTGCGACAATTCCAACCTGACCTTGGACCCCGACATCGATTCCTACTATTTGATGGACAGCGTCTGCGTGAAATTGCCTACACTGGCGGCCAGGCTGGGTGAGCAAACCGCCCTGCTGCTGCGCAGCCTGCACGACAAGACTGTGGACGATGCAGCCCGTACCCGGCTGGTGGAACTGCGTCCCCTGGTGTTTGATGCGCATGCGGGGATGCGCGGCAATCTGGACAAGAGCATAGGCTACAACATGGCCATCGCCGCTCAGTTGCAAGACCAGCCCGAGAAACTCAAGGCCGCCATGCTGGCGGTCAGCGAGCACGTCGATGCGGTACTGGGCAATCAGCTTGATGCCGACGCCACAAAAGTACAACAGCGCGGCAACAGCAGTGCCAGCCAGGCACTGACCTTGACACTGGCTGGTATTAAGTCGCTGGATGGCCTGCTGGTGGCCAGACTGGATCGCATCGCCACGCAGCGCAACATCTATGTCAGTGCCAGTGTGCTGGCCCTGCTGGCCATAGCCCTGCTGTTTGTATCGCTGTATCGCTCCATTACCGGTCAGCTTGGCGGCGAGCCCTTCCAGGTCGAAGGCATCGTCAAGCGCATTGCCGAAGGCCGACTGGATACCGAGATTCCGCTGCAGTCCGGTGACCAGAGCAGCCTCCTGGCCAGCATTGCCCAGATGCGCAACCAACTGCGTGATCTGGTGGTAGAGATGCTGCGCCTGGCGGAACAATCGACCCAGGCAGCCCAGCAACTGGCACAAAATGTGGAACAAGTCGCCCATGCCAGCAGTACCCAGAGTGATGCGGTAGCTGCGGCCGCCGCAGCGATTGAGCAACTCAGTACCTCGATCGTGCATGGTGCCAGCAACGCCGATACGGCTTGCCAGCAAGGACTTACCAGCAATGAGGCGGCAACCGGGGGTAGGACCGTGATACGCCAGTCCATCGGCAATATGAACACCATTGCACTGGATGTCGGGCTGGCCGCCCGCACCATCGAGTCGCTAGGTCAGCAATCGGCTGCCATTACCCAAGTGGTCAGCGTCATACGTGATGTCGCCGACCAGACCAACTTGCTTGCCTTGAACGCCGCCATCGAGGCTGCCCGGGCAGGCGAGGCCGGACGCGGCTTTGCCGTGGTAGCCGATGAAGTACGCAAACTGGCAGGCCGCTCTGCCACCGCCAGCAGCGAGATTGCCAACTTTGCCGGCGTGATACGCCATGCGGCAGAAGAAGCCGTAAGCCGCATGCAGGTTACTGTGCAAACGGTAGAGGCCGGCCGGCATGATGCCGACGCCGCCAACGGCGCTATCGAGCGCATCCATCACACCACGGCAGAAATGGTTTTGGCCATCAAGGCCATAGCCGAAGACCTGCTGGAACAGCGTAGTGCCAGTCAGCAACTGGCCCAGCATATTGAATCCATCGCCAATATGAGCGAGTCGAATGCCAACTCCGCTGGCGAGGGTGCAGCGGCGGCAAAGCAGTTGCACAAGCTATCCAGCCGGTTGGCCGAAACAGCCCGGCACTTTACCGTCTGACACTGCGTGGAGGGCTTGCCCCCAGCCAGGGAGCCTGTTCACGATCTTACTCAATAGTACGCCAGCTTAAGTGCATTGCACGCAGCCAAGCTGGCAAGCGTCTGGTCGGCATCCGCCGACGCCTAACACCGCCTGCCAACTATTCCCGCCGCATAGGCAAAGAACGGCATGCCTGCTACTCTGCGCTCGCGTCGTCTTTATGCAGACGACATCAAACACGATGGAGTACACCATGCGCTCTCTGCTCTACCTGCTGCTTGCTGGCAATCTGCTTGCCCTACCCGCTCATGCTGCCGCCGATATTTCCGAAGGCTCAGCCTTATCTGCCCTGGGTGTAGCCAGCGTCGTCGGCGGTTCCGCCGTCGTGGTATCCGAGGGTGCCGAGCTGGTGCTGGAGTCTGCCGAGAAGGTGGGTGACGGTGTCGTCTGGGTGTTGCGGCAGACCGGCAAAGGTGCCAGCGTGGTGGTCAAGCTTAGTGGCCAGGCCATAGGCGGCGCGTCTGTCGCCGTAGGACAAGCGATCAAGGTCACAAGCCATGCCAGCGGCCACGCGTTGATAGCATCCGGCAAAGCCGTGGCCTTCATCCCCAATGAGGTTGGCAAGTCCCTGCTACATCAATCCAAGGTGCAATAAGCATCACCAGTAAAATACCATCGGACTCCGCCGTACCGCTGAGAGCCAGCTGCAAACACCTGCGTTAAAGTGCTGCACAGGCTTTATTGGTAGCTATCCGCCTCGATGGTATTGCCAAACACGGAGCACCGCATGCGTCTCACCAGGCCAGCTTGCACCACCTCCTTAGTCTTGTTCACCGCCACCTGCCTGATGGCCCTACCTGCGCAGGCGGGGCGCGGTTGCGACGAGCTGCCCGCGCGGCCCGACCAGCTGCAGCATGCGCTGTCGCTGGCACTCAAGGTACGTACCCGGCTGGAAACCACCCAGCAGCAGGTTGCCATCGTTGCTCGGGTGGGGCGCGACATGAGCAAGTATGGTCTGCGTTACTCTCATGCCGCGCTGGCCTGGCGTGATCACCCGCAAGGTAAGTGGCTGGTGGTGCATGAGCTCAACGAGTGCCATAGCGACCGCTCCAGCCTCTATAACGAGGGCCTGGGGAATGTTTTTCTGGATGTGGTGGAGAACGAGGCTCTGCTGCTGACCCTGCCGGCACCGCTGCAAGCCCGGCTGGCAGAGCGCTTGCGCCATCCTGGCCGCATGCATGAAGCCCGCTACAATGTGGTGGCCTACCCATTCTCCACCCGCTACCAGAACTCCAATCAGTGGCTGCTGGAGACACTGGCGGGTGCGATGGATGATACCGGGCGCCTGAACAATAGACAGGTAGCACAGGAATGGCTCAAAGTGCGCGGCTATCAGCCCAGCATCATCCGGCTGCGTACCTTCAGCCGCCTGGGTGGACGCCTGTTCAACGAGAACGTGGCCTTTGACGACCACCCGACGAACAAGCGCCTGGCAGGTAAGATTGCCGTGGTCACAGTGGAATCGATTGCGGAATTTTTGCAGGCCCAGCAGAGTTTGAGCAGCCGTGAGGTAATCCGGCTGGAATAATCAGGAAAGAGACACGTGCCCTACCTTGACCGGAGCATCCATGCATAACAACAATCAGTTTGATCTGTTCAAGACACGGCGATTCCTGCCCTTGTTCATTACCCAGTTCCTGGGCGCGTTCAACGACAATCTGTTCAAGAATGCCATGCTGGTGATGATCGCCTTCTTCGGCCTGGGCTTTGCCGGCATCAACTCTGCCACGCTCATCAATGCCGCCGCCGGCATCTTCATCCTGCCCTTCTTCCTGTTCTCGGCCACCGCCGGCCAGTTGGCCGAACGCTACGACAAGGCCCAACTGGCACGCTTTGTCAAACTGATGGAAATCGCCATCATGGCGGTCGCCGCTGCCGGCTTCATCCTGCAAAGCGCAGCCACCCTGATGGTGTGCCTGTTCATGATGGGCGTGCATTCAGCCCTGTTTGGCCCACTCAAGTATTCCATACTGCCGCAGTACCTCGACGAGCGTGAATTGCTGGGTGGCAATGGCCTGATCGAGATGGGGACCTTCATCGCCATCCTGCTGGGCCAGATCGGTGGCACACTGATTATCGAGAGCAATAAGGAGAATGCCTCCTTGATGGCTGGCGCCATCGCATCGGCCTGCGTGGCCGTTGCCGTACTGGGCTACCTCAGCAGCCGCGCCATGCCACCAGCACCGCCGCAGGCCAAGAACCTGAAGATCAACTGGAATATCTTCACCGAGACCTGGCACATCATTCGATTGAGCCGCCGCAATCTCACGGTATTCCATTCGCTGATGGGGATTTCCTGGTTCTGGTTTTTCGGTGCCGTCTACCTGACCCAGCTACCCAGCTATGCCAAGGATGTGCTGGGCGGCAATGCCGAAGTCTATACCTTGCTGGTCGCCCTGTTTTCCATCGGTGTTGGGGCTGGCTCAGCCCTGTGCGAAGCCTTGTCGGGCCGCAAGGTTGAAATCGGCCTGGTGCCCTTTGGCTCCATAGGCATGTGTATATTCGGGATCGACCTGTACTTCGCCGCCCCCATGAGCCCAGCTGCACAGGTGGGCTGGCTGGCCTTCCTGCAGGATGCAAGTCATTGGCGCCTGCTGGCCGATATTACCCTGCTCGGGGTGTTCGGCGGCTTCTTCATTGTGCCGCTATATGCCTTGATCCAGATGCGCAGCGAGCCGGAATACCGTTCCCGCATCATTGCCGCCAATAACATACTCAACTCCTGCTTTATGGTGGTGTCGGCCGTGGTCAGCGTACTGGTGCTGGAGGCCGGCGCAACGATTCCGCAGTTGCTGCTGATCGTCGCCATCATGAACATCCCGGTCGCGCTGTATGTCTATGGCCTGCAACCCGAGTTCCTGATGCGCTTTCTGGTATGGATAGCCACCCACACCATGTACCGGGTCAAGCACGAGGGGCTGGACAACATCCCTGAAGAAGGCCCCGCCATCCTGGTATGCAACCATGTGAGCTTCATGGATGCGCTGGTCATAGGCGGCGCAGTGCGGCGGCCGGTACGCTTTGTCATGGACCATCGCATCTTCAAGGTGCCAGTACTCAACTTCATTTTCCGTACTGCCGGCGCCGTACCCATAGCCCCGGCCAAGGAAGACCCGGCCATGAAGGAACGCGCCTTCATGAAAGTGCAGGAATACCTCTCCCAAGGTGAGGTGGTTTGCATCTTCCCAGAGGGCAAGATCACCTTTGATGGCGAACTGAATACCTTCAAGGCAGGGGTGCAGGAGCTAGCCCAGCGCAGCGGCGCCCCGGTGGTGCCCATGGCCTTGCGCGGCCTGTGGGGTAGCTTCTTCAGCCGCAAGGATGGCAGCGCCATGGTCAAGATACCCCGCCGCTTCTGGTCGCGCATCACCCTGGCCGCAAGCCAGCCCGTGCCTGCTGCCGAGGTCCGCGTGGAGGACCTGCAGCAACGCGTGCTGGCATTGCGTGGTAACAGCAAATAAACGTAGCCCGCAGCAGCCAAGCCGGGCGAATTGAACCTTTCATCCCAGGCCCGATCTGCCAAGGCAGTCGGGCCGTTTCATTACCGGAATCATCAATGCAACCTGCCGCCTTGATACGCCAGCTGCTGGCCCCCTACAAAGCCCGCATCGTCTATGCAGCCATGGCGCTGGTGCTCGCTGCCGCTTGCATGCTGCTGGTAGGCCAGGGGCTGCGGGCCGTCATAGATCGTGGCTTCGTCGCCAGCAACCCTGCCCTGCTTGATCAAATATTGCTGGCCCTGTTTGGCCTGATCGCCATCATGGCGGCCGCCACCTACGCCCGGTTCTACTTCGTCTCCTGGCTGGGTGAGCGCGTCACGGCCGACCTGCGCCGCAAGGTATTCGATCACCTCTTGACCTTGCCACCGTCTTTCTTCGAGACGGGCCGTACCGGCGAGGTGATCTCGCGCCTTACCAACGATACCACCCAGATCGAGACCGTTATTGGCTCATCGGCCTCCATGGCCTTGCGCAATGCCTTGCTGCTGGTCGGTGGCTTGGTCATGCTGGCCATCACCAGCCTCAAGTTGACCTTGCTGGTACTGGTGGGGGTGCCACTGGTAGTGGCCCCTATCCTGCTGTTTGGCCGGCGGGTGCGTAAACTGGCCCGTGCCGCGCAAGACAAGGTGGCCGAAGTCAGCAATGTCATTGATGAAACCGTGCACGAGATACGTACCGTGCAGGCCTATGGTCACGAGGGTAGCGACAGACAGGCCTTTGCCGACCGGGTGGAGGCCACCTTCGGCGTCAGCCGGCAGCGCATACGCCAGCGAGCCAGCTTGATTGTGGTGGTGATGGTGCTGGTGTTTGGTGCCGTTGCCGCCATCTTGTGGGTAGGCGGGCATGATGTGCTGGCAGGCAAGATCAGCGCCGGCCAGTTGTCCGCCTTTGTCTTCTATGCGGTCATCGTGGCAGGGGCAGTAGCCACCATCTCGGAAGTCATCGGCGACATCCAACGCGCCGCCGGGGCGCTGGAACGCCTGGTAGAACTACTGGCCACCCGCCCGGACATCGCCGAACCGGCCCAGCCTGTACCATTGCCGCAGCCCTCCGCCGGCGAAGTGGTGTTCGGCTCGGTCACCTTCAACTATCCGAGCCGGCCGCAACAGCCTGCCCTACAGGATTTCAGCCTGCAGGTAGCGCCGGGCGAGAAAGTGGCCCTGGTGGGGCCATCCGGCGCGGGCAAGAGCACGGTATTCCAGCTATTGCTGCGTTTTTACGACCCCGCCCAGGGCGCCATACGGATAGATGGCGTCGACCTACGCGATGCCAGGATCCACGAACTACGCCAGCGCATCGCCCTGGTATCGCAAGAAGCCGTAATCTTTGCCATGAGCGTGCTGGACAATGTGCGCTATGGCCGGCCAGACGCCAGTGAGGATGAGGTTCGGCAGGCCTGTGAAGCGGCATTTGCCAGCGAATTCATCGTACAGTTGCCAGAGGGCTACCACACCAATCTGGGTGAGCGCGGTGTACGCCTGTCAGGGGGGCAGCGCCAGCGCATCGCCATTGCCCGCGCCATCCTGGCCAATCGGCCCCTGTTGCTGCTGGACGAAGCCACCAGCGCGCTCGACAGCCATAGTGAGCGCAAGGTGCAGCAGGCGCTCGAAACCTTGATGCAGGGACGCACTACCTTGATCATTGCCCATCGTCTCTCGACCGTGCTGCACGCCGATCGCATCGTGGTGGTGGATGGCGGCCGTATCAGTGCCATAGGCAGCCATGCCGACTTACTGCAAAGTAGCCCGCTGTATCAGCGGCTGGCCAGCCTGCAGTTTCAGCAATAGCCGCCGGCTGGGAAACCCAGCCCTCAGGAAATGACATTGTCTTGACAATATCGCATAAGTGTGTCGTTTACCCACCTTTATCAGTAAAAGATGGTATTGAATATTTCGAGCAGTTGCTCGATCTGCTAGCCTAGCGGCGAGGTCACGGAGATGGCCCGATGCAATAACTACCGGAGACACTCCCCTATGCGCATTGGTATCGCCACAGACTCTGCCTGCGACCTACCACGTAGTTTTCTCGACAAGCACCACATCGTCATCCTGCCGGTCTCCATCAAGGGCCCCGGTGGCGAGTTCGTTGACAACCGCCTGCCGGACGAAACCCAGGATTTCTATAAATCGGTAGCCGAAAATGGTGACGCGGAGTTCGCTACCCGCCCCTTCAGCCCCGATGAGATCCGCGACCTATTCCTTAGCCGTCTGGTACTGGAGTTCGACTACGTCTTCTGTATCACGGTGATGAAGACCCGTAGCCTGATCTTTGAGAATGCCACCCATGCCTCGCTCCGCATTCTCAGCGACTATCGGCCCATCCGCGAACAAGCCAACGTCAAGGCGCCATTCTCTTTAAGGGTGTTTGACAGTGCCAACGTCGCCACCGGCCAGGGCCTGGTGGTGTCGGAAGTCGCCCGCATGATCGCGGCCGATGTCTCCACCCTCGATATCATTCGCCAACTGGACAAACTGACCCAGCACACCCAGGCCTTTCTGGTGCCGTCCGAACTGGGCCAATTGCATAGCCAGGCACGCCGACGCGGCGACAAGAGCGTGGGTTTCCTCACCTATGCACTGGGCTCGGCGCTGGACATCAAGCCCATATTGCGCGGCTACCGTGGCGACACCAACCCCGTTGGCAAGATAAGGGGCTTCGAGGCCGGCTGTAACAAGCTGTTCGAGGCCGCCCGCACGCTGATACGCGATGGCGGCCTGCTGGCCCCCACCGTCAATGTCAGTTACGGCGGCGACCCTGCCGTCGTCGAGCAGATGCCGGGCTATGTGGCCCTGCTTGCCGATGCCCGACCCCGCAACATCAACGTCTATCTGTCCGAGATGAGCAGCACAGCCTGTGTCAATATCGGCGTGGGCGGCTTGTCGCTGGCATTTGCCTCAGAGAAGGAAGTGCGCTTCGACTAGCCCCCTTTGCGGGTACAAGGCAAAAAGCCGCGAGATTTCGCGGCTTTTTTCATGGGATATCACCTGCAGCGACAGCCAGCATATGAGCTATATGTAAATGGTGCCCACCTGCAAGATTGATCCATGCCTCCTCACGAATCGCCGCACAACAACCTTATCTTGATAGTGGACGACCATGCCACCTTGCGGCAATCCATCAAGGGCATCCTGGCAGAACTGGGCTATCAAGCAGTGGAACAGGCGAGCAATGGTCGCGAAGCCATCTCTGTACTGCAGCAGCATCCTGTTGCCTGCATAGTCAGCGACTGGAACATGCCAGGCATGGATGGCCTTCAGTTGCTGGAATGGGTACGCACCAATCCCCCCACGGCTGGTATACCCTTCATGTTGCTAACCGCCGACGCCACTCGTGATCGCATCAAGGCGGCCCTTCATCGAGGTGTCAGCGACTATCTGGTCAAGCCCTTCACCAGCCAGCAATTTCGGCAGCGCTTCCAGCGACTTATCGATGGCGAGGCACTGCCACCACAGGCGCCAGTCGAGCGCGCCGAAGTGGTGGGTTTACCGCCACGGGATGTGGATGGCAAGCGCAAAACCATCCTGATCGTTGACGACGTCAAGGACAATATTGAAGTAACCGCCGGCCTGCTGGAGCAAGACTACGGCATCAAGGTAGCCATCAGTGGCCAGAAAGCTTTGGACATCGTCGCCAAGCAAGCCCCCGACCTGATACTGCTGGATGTGATGATGCCCGGCATGGATGGCCACGAGGTATGTCGCCGCCTAAAACAGGATGAAGCAACCCGGCATATCCCCATCATCTTCATGACAGCGCGTGATCAACCCAGCGATGTGGCCGAAGGGTTGGAGTTAGGCGCAGTCGACTATGTAGTCAAGCCAGCGCACCCTACCGTGCTGCGCGCCAGGGTGCGCACGCATCTCAGGCTGGCTCAGCATCTGGTTCAGCTTACCGAGCAATCCAGCACCCTGGCAGAGCACGCCCACTTGCGTGACGAGGTGGAACGCATGGGCAGGCATGATCTGAAAAACCCGCTCACCGCCGCGCTGCAGGCCAGTGAATGCCTGCTGGACGACCCAGGCATCGGCCCCAGACAGCGGGAGCTGGCCCGGCTAGCGAACGACGCGACCCGGCAAGCCATAGAGCAGGTCAACCGCACCCTGGATCTGTTCCGTATCGAAACAGGCACCTTTGTGCTGCAGGCACAGCCATTTGACCTGGCCGACATACTGGTCCAAGCCGCGCGGGAAACCGAGACCAGCTTTCTGGCTAAAGGCATACGGATACAAATCCCGGCCGATGCGGCCCACGCCAATTGGGCGCTGGGTGACAGTGGCCTGACCGCCAGCCTGCTGGGCAATCTGCTGCGTAATGCTGCCGAGGCCTCGCCCGACAACGGGGTTGTCACCGCCCGTTTCGGTCTGAACGAACAATGGTTGACGCTCAGCCTGCACAACCACGGTGCCATCCCGCCTGAACTTAGGCAGCGCTTTTTCGACAAATACGCCACAGCGGGCAAGGTAGGTGGCACCGGCATAGGCACGTACTCGGCCCGGCTTTACGCCAGGGCACAGAACGGTGAGCTGCAATTTGAAAGCGACGATGCGGGCGGCACCACGCTGATACTCAGCCTGCCCGCCGCACCATCAGGCAGCAACAGCACCCCATGAGCAAGCTCCTCCACGCCCTCAGTCCGGCCAGCAGCCGGCCCATGGGCTGGATAGCCAGGCTGCGTGAACGCCAACAGTCACAACTACGGCAGTTGCGGCAACAGCAGGAACGCATCCACGCTGTATTACCCATGGCCGTATTCCAGTTCCAGTTGATCGGTGATGAAGGCCGCTATCTGTATGTCAGCCCCAAGGTGGCCGACATACTGGGCGTGGAAGCGCACGAGATACTGGCGGATCACCGAAACCGCTGGCGCAATGTTCCACCGGAAGAGGCCCGGAACTGCAAAATGAAGGCCTTGCACGCCGCCAAACAGGGCATAGGGCTGGAGTACGAGCACAGCCTGGACATGTTTGGGGCCGCACGCTGGGTACGCGCCTATGCCGACCCCTTCAGGCAAGCGGATGGCAGTATGGTGTGGAGTGGTTACTGGATGGACATCACCGCACAGCGCCGCCAGACCTGGGCCCTGCATGACGCCCGAAACCAGGCAGAACAGGCCACCGCCGCCAAATCCATGTTCCTGGCCAATATGAGCCATGAGATACGCACGCCGTTGAACGCCATCATCGGCATGTCTTACCTGGCGCTAGAGGGCGAGCTGGCCGCGCCTCAGCGCAGCTACATCGAGAAAATCCACAAGGCCGGGGACGCCTTGCTGAACCTGATCAACGGCATACTGGACTCCGCCAAGATCGAATCCGGTCAATTCCGGCTTGAGCAAGTGCCATTCGAGTTGCAGGAAGTCCTGGAACATCTACGCGTGGTGACGCAATACCTGGCCGAGAACAAGGGGTTGGCTTACCGGCTGCAGGTGTCCGACACCCTGCCCCGCGTTCTACTGGGCGACCCTTTGCGCCTGGGCCAGGTGCTCATCAATCTGCTCAGCAATGCCATCAAGTTTACCGAGCGTGGAGAAGTCGCACTGACGCTAGAATTATTGGCGCAGCAGTCAGGGCGTATCCAGATACAGGGCACGGTAAGCGACACCGGCATAGGCATGACACAAGAACAGGCAGGCAAGGTCTTTAAGGCCTTTACCCAGGCAGATGGCTCTACCACCCGCCGCTATGGTGGAACCGGGCTGGGACTTTCCATCAGCCGGGAATTGATTACCCTGATGGGTGGCGATATCCGGGTGGAGAGCCTGCCCGCGCAGGGCAGCCGATTCATCTTTGATTGCTGGATGGGCCAGGCCGATGGTGGGCTGCCCACCAAGCGCCACGCAGCGCCGCAAACTGCAAAAAAGCTACCTGCATCAATAGCCGCAGCCCACACCACCACAAGGCCATTGGCGCAATGGCAGGATCAGTTGGATCGCCTGCTACAGTTAATAGAAGACAGTGACCGTGAGGCCAACCGGCTGTTCGCCTGCCTGGCTGCTGATATCGCCGCCTGCTTCGGTAGCCGCCCGTGCGAGGATGTTGGACACGCCCTTGCCGAATTCGACTACGATCAAGCGCTGGAGGCCTTGCGCACCGCCATTCGGGCCAATACACCCGGTTTAGGTTAGCTTTAGGAAATTGTTAAGGAAGCCGGCATCAGTCCAAACAGCGTTGCCTGATACACTGCCCTTTCATCTTAGCCCCGGTGGAATACTCACGTTTCCGCCCAGCCTGCCGCCATGGACAAGACACCGAATATCCTGATCGCAGACGATTACCACCAGATGCGACTGGCGGTACAGCATGTCCTCAACGGTATGGAACTGCACAACCTGCACGCAGCCAGCCAGGGGCTGGAGGCCAAGCACATACTGGAATCCGTTCCCATACAGCTGGTTATTGCGGATTGGAACATGCCCGGCATGACGGGCTACGAACTACTGTGCTGGTGCCGCAACGACGGCCACTATCGCGATGTACCGTTCATCCTGCTCACAGCCGAATCCGGCAGGGAGTTTCTGGGAAAAGCCATCGAGGCCGGTGTCAGCGACTACCTGGTCAAGCCATTCACTGCCGCCACCCTGCGCGCCCGTATCGTCAAGTTGCTGGGCAAATCGGTAGTACCGGCGCAGACAGTGTTGCCCAAAGCAACGCTGAAACCCCTGCCCATGCCTATGCCCTTGCCGGCAGAAACTCCGGTGCTGGGCCTGGATGCCCCCAGTGAGGAACGGCTGTCTCGGGCATCGGTACTGGTAGTGGATGACGTGGCCACCAACATCGAAGTCATCGCCGGCATACTCAAGAGCGAATACGCCATCAAGGTAGCCATCAGCGGTCGCAAGGCGCTAGAGATAGCCAATGGCCCCAACCCGCCCGACCTGATACTGCTCGATGTGATGATGCCCGAGATGGACGGCAACGAAGTGTGCCGCCAGCTCAAGGCCAATCCGGCCACCCGTGATATCCCGGTGATCTTTCTAACAGCGCGCGACCAGGCCGACGATGTGGTCGATGGGCTGGACCTGGGCGCGGTTGATTACGTGGTCAAGCCGGCGCAACCCGCCATACTCAAGGCACGTATCCGCACTCATCTGCGCTTGAGCCAGGCCCGACGCGACCTGACCAGGCAGAACCAGGTACTGTCTGACAATGCCCGCCTGCGCGACGATATTGAGCGCATTACCCACCACGACCTGAAAAACCCCATCAGCGCCATTGCCCATACGGCCGAACTGATGCTGCTCGACAGCGACTGGCCCAACGCCCAGCGCGAACGGCTGGAACTGCTGGAGGGCGCGGCACGCCATGCGCTGGACATGGTGACCCTGTCACTGACCCTGTACAAGATCGAGCAGGGCCAATTCCAGGCCGAAACCACCCGGCTGGCACTGGGCAAGCTGCTGGATACCGTGGTGCAGGAGATCAAGGTGCAGTTCGCCTGGAAGCCGGTAGACATCGTACTGGACAGGCCACTGGAACAGAATGCTTTGGCCGAAGCGGCGCTGTGCCGCTCCATCTTTGCCAACCTACTGAAAAATGCCGTGGAAGCCGCTGCAGACGATAGCGTGGTGCGCATTGCACTGACCCGCGTCGGTGGCGAGTGCTTGGTTGAAGTGATGAATCAGGGTGCCGTACCAACTAGCATCCGTCCGCGCTTCTTCGACAAATATGTCACCCATGGCAAGTCCGGTGGTACCGGCCTTGGCACCTATTCAGCCAAGCTACTGACCGAAGCCCAGGGCGGCCATATAGACCTGATTTGCGACGATACCCAGGATAGCACCCAGGTCTTCGTCTATCTCCCTGCCGCAGACTAACGCATGCTCGACTCCAAGTATCTTTACCTCATCCGAAGCATAGCCATCGTTGTCATCTTTGCGCTGGCCGCTCAGCTGGGTGCGGTGTTCATGTCGACCGGTAGTGCCTTCCTCACCCCGGTCTGGCCGCCAGCAGCCGTAGCCTGCGCCGTGGCGCTGCTCTATGGCCCTCGTTATCTGCTTTGTATCGCGCTCTATATCTATTACGACTATGTCTCCGTCGATTTTTACAAGAGCAGCCGCTACCTCTATGGCCTGATAGAGCCCGTCTGCATGGCCATCACCGCCAGCAGTGTTGCCTTTATCGCCCGCCGCACCAGTCTCGATCTGTCGCTGGGCAAGGTCAGGGACAATCTATGGCTGATGGCGATGGCACTGCTCTACGCCATCATCAGCGCCAGCCTGGCAACCGTCGGCTATTGTGGTTTTGCCGCTACTGCACGCTGTACCGACAACGGCTGGTTTGGCCACTGGGCTCAATTTGGGGTGGGTGATCTATTTGGCCTGTGGATCTGCCTGCCAGCCCTGATCTCCTGGGGCTTACGGCTGGATGCCGACAGCCGTAAGGTGCTGAACGCACCGGAACGCTATCGGCCGGTACCGCTCAAGCACACCTCGCAGCAGATCATCTATATCGTAACCGGCATGGGCTGTGCCGCTCTGGCCTGGTGGTACACCCGCTATGCTGCACTCCCAGTGGAGGTAGTCGGTTTCATGGCGCTACCCCTGCTGGTCTGGGCCGCCCTGCGGTTCCCACCACTCTTCGTGCATTCCGCCATTCTGGTGACGGGCCTGGTCACCATCTCGCTGCAGTTGACCGGCCAGACCGGTGTGCTGATCGACACGCCTACCCATCTGGCATCGCTGTTCCTATTCCTGCTGTCGCTTTCCATGCTGACACTGCTGGTTACGGTTGTGATACAGCAGCAGCGGGAGCTGGCCGCATCGCTGGCCCACCGAGCAGAGCAGGCCCGTACCGAGATCCTGCTGGCAGCAGCGCCGGAAGCCATCATCAGCATTGATGGCCGTGGTCAGATTATCTACTGGAACCCTGCTGCAGAACGCATCTTTGGCTGGACCCGCGAGGAGGCTTTGGGTCGCCAGGTTCATACCTTCCTGCCACCTCAATCCCTTCGGGCGGTGGCCGATGCAGGCCTGGAACGGTTTCATAAAACCGGCCAAGGCCCCTTGATAGACCATGTTGTCGAAGTCGAGGGCTGCCACGCCAAGGGCCATCTGGTACCTATAGAGTTGGCCTTGACCGGATATCAGGAAGGCCGTGAGTGGCACGCCACCGCCTTTGTCCGCGATATCAGCGAGCGCAAGCGCAATGAACAGGCACTGACGGCCGCCGAAGTACGGGCCCGCGAGCTGACCGACAAGCTGCCGCTGGCCGTATTCCAGCTCCGCTTTGTCGACGGCAAGCCGGTGGTGACCTTTGCCAATGCACAATGGCAGGAGTTTGGACGCTCGCCTGAGGCCATCATGTCGGATGCCGACGAGGCCTTCAGCCTGATCGTCGAGCGCGATGTGGAGAGCGTACATACCGCCATCCGTGAGGCCGTCGTACAGAGCCGCCCATGGGAGCAGGCCTTCCGTATACGCCGCAGCGATGGCCAGTTGCGTTGGGTCTGGGGTGAAGCACGCCCCAGCATAGTGGCCAGTGGCGAAATGATCTGGAATGGCTTCTGGCAGGACATTACCGACAGCCAGGAAGCCCGTGCCGAACTGGCCGCAGCGCGCGACCAGGCTCAAGACTCCCGCCGCCGCCTGATCGACCTTTCTGACGCACTGCCCCTCGCCATCTTCCAGCTCAGGCTGGAACCCGATGGTCGGCTCCACTACCCATTCGCCAGCGCCAAGGTCAAGGATATCCTGGGCATAGATTACACCGACCTGCAGTCTGACCCGGCCGCTCGCTGGCGCCATGTCATGCCCGAGGATCGCAGCCATGCACAGGGCATCGTCCGGCGGGCCATCGCTGGCAAGCACAACACCGATTTCGAGCACCGGGTACTGCGGGACGGCATGGTGCATTGGGTTCAGGTACGCACCATATGCAGCGCCCAACCAGATGGTTCCTGGGTCTGGAACGGTTTCTGGATGGATGTCACCGAAGCCCGCCAGCAGGGTGAAGCCATACGCATGGCCAAGGAGGAAGCCGAACTGGCAACCCAGGCCAAGTCCATGTTCCTGGCCAATATGAGCCATGAAATACGTACGCCCATGAATGCCGTCATCGGCATGGCCCATCTGGCGCTCAAGACCCCACTCTCACCCAAGCAGCGCGACTATGTGGAGAAGATCCATACCGCTGGCGTTTCCCTGCTGGGTGTCATCAACGACATCCTCGATTTTTCCAAGATCGAGGCCGGCAAACTGGATATCGAGTCGGTGGATTTCGACCTGGATGAGGTATTGGCCAACGTGGCTGCCGTCACCGGCGGGCGGGCGCAAGACAAAGGTCTGGAATACCTGTTTGACGTACCGAACAATGTACCGCGCCGGCTAAATGGCGACCCACTGCGGCTGGGTCAGGTATTGATCAACCTGGTCAACAACGCAGTCAAGTTCACCGAGCGCGGCGAAGTCCGGCTGGCGGCCAAGGTACTGGAGCAGGACGACGAAGGCGTGCACCTGGCGTTCGAAGTCAGTGATACCGGCATAGGCATGAGCCCGGAACAATCGTCCCAGCTGTTCAAGGCCTTCACCCAGGCCGATGGCTCCACCACCCGCAAGTTCGGGGGTACCGGCCTGGGGCTAAGCATCTCCCGCCGGCTGGTGGAGATGATGGGCGGCGAGATCAGCGTCGAAAGCACGCTGGGCGAAGGTTCACAGTTCCGCTTCTGCGCCCGGCTGGGCCTCGCCCGCAATGAAGCAGCCGTGTGCCGGGTACTGCCTATCGCTTTTAACAATATGCGGGTGCTGGTGGTGGACGACAATCCCGTTGCACGCGACGTCATGGTCGGGGCACTGGGTGATATGCCTTTCCGTGTGGACGCGGTGGATTCCGGTGCGGTCGCACTGGCTGCCATACGCGCGGCCGATGACAATGACCCCTACCGCGTGGTGCTGACCGACTGGCAAATGAAGGGCATTGATGGCATAGAACTGACCCGGCAGGTCAAAAATGACCCCGCCTTGCGGCAGGTTCCCGTCATCGTGCTGGTCACCGCCTTTGGTCGTGAGGAGATACGCCATCGTGCCGAGAATGCCGCCGTGGATGGTTTCCTGCTCAAACCTGTCAACCGCTCTACCCTGGTCGACACACTGGTGACGCTGGTGGGCAGCGATATTGGTGAAACTGGCGAACTGCCGCTGGTACACAGCAGCCGACCGCTGGATGGCGCCAGGATACTGCTCGTGGAAGACAATGAGGTCAATCAGCAGATCGCCCGCGAACTGCTGGAAAGCATGGGCCTGCGCATCGACATTGCCAACAATGGCCAGGAAGCCCTTGATCAGCTGCACGCCGTAGGACCACATTACTACTCCTTGGTATTCATGGATCTGCAGATGCCCATCATGGATGGCCACGAGGCCACGCTTGCCATACGGGCCGACGCCCAGTTCCGGCAAATGCCCATCGTGGCGATGACCGCACATGCCATGGTCGAAGAGCGCGAGCGCTGCCTCGACGAAGGCATGCAAGATCACATCAGCAAGCCGATAGAGCCCGAGGCCCTGTTTGCCTGCGTGCGCCGCTGGATAGGTGGCGAGCAGGCCAGCGAGCTCCTGGTAACGGCAGACGAAGATGGCCTGCCTGTCATGCCCGGTCTCAATACCCGCGAAGGCTTGCGTCGTGTGGCAGGGAACCAAGTGCTGTACGTCAAGTTGCTGGGCCAGTTTGCCGAGCGCTTCGGTCAGAGCGCGGGCAGGATCGCCGAGCTATTGGGGCAGAATGATGCCGAGGCCGAGCGAGAGGCACACTCCCTGCGTGGGGTTGCGGCCAATATCGGTGCCCAAGGGTTACAAGAGCAGGCCGGCATCGTGGAACAGGCCATACGCCAGCAGCAGCCAGTGGCGGAAATACGGCTGGCCATCGCCAAGCTTGAAGTCGATCTCGATCTGTTCTGCCGCTATCTGTCGCAAGCCCTACCCCAGGCAGCCCCGCCACCGCAGATCCCAGAGACACCGCTGCAACCCTTGCTGGCTCGTTTGAGCCGCTTGCTGCAGGACAACGATGGAGAGGCCCTGAGCCTTATCGAAGAACAAGGTGCGCGCTTACGCGGTGGCCTCGGGCATTCCTTTGCCGCAGTCGAACAAGCCATCGGTCAATATGATTACGATGCCGCCCTGGCACTATTGGGTGTGCTCGCCAGCCGTGCCGGCGTCAGCCTGAGCCAGCCCGAACCTTCAGAGTCCTCCTCATGACCGACCAAGTCGATCTTTCCTGGACTACTGGCAACTGGCGCCAGGACTTCGAGCACGCACTGGGGCTGATGCGAGACAAGCCCCAGCAGACACGTGCGTTGGGCCAGCGAATGATAGCGGCCGGCAGTTTGGAGCACCCCCCGTTGCAATCTCACTATGGTGCCCTGATCCAATCGCTCAGCGACTATTTTGATGATCGCAACGAGCATACCGAAGCCGTTTTTCGCCAGCTGCATGACACGTTTACCAGCCTGAACGACCCCGACGGGCAGCTACTGAGTGCTTTTGGCATGCTGGCCGTTGCGCGGGTACAGGGCCGAATTGAGGAAGGCTATCGCTTCGCGCAGGAATACGTCGTTCCCTTCCTGCCCAACACCCCCAGCATGAGCAGCGTACTGCTCCTGAACACTCTGGGTATCCTGGCACAGGAATACGGCCTGACCGATGAAGCGCTGCGCCATTTCTATAGCGCACTGGAAGCCGCCCGTTCACTGGGGTTGAAAGCGCGTGAAGCACAGATCACCTGCAATATCGGTGAGCTGTTCTATGTCTGCGGCAATGCCGAAGATGGCGAAACCATGCTGCAACAGGCCCAGGAATTGGCCATGCACACGGAAGAACGCTGGTTGCGGCCTTTCGTCAGCCTGATCCTGGCACTGTGCAAACTCTCGCGCGACAACAGCGAAGCGGCCTATGCGGTGCTGGAGGAGTTCCTTGACGACCACCCCGACATTGCCAACTCTGCGCCGTCCAACCGGGGTTTCTTCCATGCGGTTGCGGCCTACACCCTGGCAGAACGGGGTTTGCTGGATCAGGCCGAGGCTTTGAGCCAACGGGCCCTGAACGAGATGACGTTGTACGAGGAGAGGCATCTCCGACCCTATACCTGGTGGGCCAGCGGCCATATACACCACCTGCGTGGCAGGCAGGATGAGGCCATCATTGACCTGAACCGGGCCATAGATGAGACAGGCGACCTGGGCTATGTATTCATGCCCATGCGGGCCTGCCTGGAACTTTCGGATATCCATACGGCACGCGGCGACTGGCAAGCCGCGCTGCGCGATTACAAGCGCCATCACAGCCTGTACGAACGCGCGCAGGACCAGGCCACGCGCACGCGACTCAAGCTGCTCAGCATCAAGAGCGAGCTGCGTGAAGCAGAGGCGGGCCTGCGGCATGCCGAGGAAGCCACCCGTGCCAAATCGATGTTTCTGGCCAATATGAGCCATGAGATCCGCACACCAATGAATGCCATCATCGGCATGGCGCATCTGGCGCTCAAGACACCACTCACGCCCAAGCAGCGCGACTACGTCGAGAAAATCCATACCGCCGGGGTGTCGCTTCTGGGCATCATCAACGACATTCTCGACTTCTCCAAGATAGAGGCTGGAAAGCTCGATATCGAGTCAGTGGATTTCGATCTGGACGAAGTCCTGGCCAATGTCGCTGCTGTCACCGGCGGCCGTGCGGAAGATAAAGGCCTGGAGTACCTGCTGGATATCCCGGCCGATCTGCCCCGCCATCTCAATGGCGATCCGCTGCGACTAGGTCAGGTGCTGATCAATCTGACCAACAATGCCGTCAAGTTCACCGAGCATGGCAGTATCCGCCTGTCTGCCAAGCTGGAACGCACTGCGGGCGAAGACCTGGTACTGGCATTCGAAGTTGCCGACACCGGCATAGGCATGAGTTCTGAACAGGCAGGTCGCCTGTTCCAGGCCTTTACTCAGGCCGATGGCTCCACCACCCGCAGGTTTGGCGGCACGGGCCTGGGCCTTAGCATTGCCCGCCGGCTGGTCGAGATGATGGGGGGGCAGATAGGCGTGCAAAGTACGCCTGGCAAGGGCTCCAGTTTTCGCTTCACGGTCAGGCTCAAGCCGTCGTCAGCACCCGCACCGGCGTCGGATTACGCCAGCCCTGCGCTCTCCGTACTACCCAAGTTCAATGGTGTATCGGTACTACTGGTCGAAGACAATGAAATCAACCAGCAGATTGTCGTTGAGCTGTTGCAAGCTGCAGGCGTAGTGGTAGAAGTGGCTGGCAACGGCCGCGAGGCACTGGACCTGTTGCTGCAAACCGATAGGCCTCTCTACGATCTGATCCTCTTGGATGTGCAGATGCCCATCATGGATGGCTATGCCACCATCCGCGCTATACGGGCCGAGCCGCGTTTTGCCGACCTGCCTGTTGTGGCCATGACTGCCCATGCCATGCAAGAAGAGAAACAGCGCTGCCTTGATTCGGGCATGAACGGCCACCTGGCCAAACCCATCACCCCGCAGAGCCTGTTCGACACGGTAGCCCATTGGACCAGCCTGCGCCCACGCACAGCGCAAGCGGCAGTCCCTCAATCAACCAGTGAGCTGCCCCAGCTCGATGGACTCAACGTAGAAAGTGGCCTTGCCCGCACGCTGGGCGACAAGGCCCTATACCTGGCCTTGCTGGATCGTTTCTCGCAGGAGCAGGCCGGCGTCATGGAACGCATGCGCGCTGCATTGCGCAACGACCGCGCCACAGCCCGACGTCTCGCCCACACACTAAAAAGCGTCGCCGGCCTGATCGGCGCCGTGCAGATACAGGCGTTGGCTGGCGATCTAGAAGAACAACTGCAGGAAGGCCGCCCCACGCCGGCCGACAGCCAGCTGGCGCCGCTGGAACTGGCACTGACTGCGCTGCTAGATGGTCTGGTGCAGTACTGCCCAACGGCACCTGCCATTGCCACCACTGCAGATACGCTGGCAGGGCTGGTCACCTTGCTGCGCGCCCAGGATGGTGAGGCACTCGATTATTTCGACCAGCATCGCGATGTGCTGGTACAGGCGTTGCCAGATGCCATACTGCAAAAAGTCGAAAGACAGATACGCCAGTACGATTACGACACCGTACTGGCCTTGCTGGAAGCGCAATAGTGCATACAAACGCAACGGTCTCCGGCTCCGAGCCAGCCACCTAAGCTGGTAGAGCGCCGCCGAGGCCGGGAGGAAACAAGGCAATGATCGAGCCCATAGACAAGCAGACCGTGCTTATCGTTGACGACACGCCTGACAATATCCAGCTGCTATCTG
Organism: Chitinimonas prasina; assembly: GCF_030160395.1. Lineage (GTDB taxonomy): Bacteria > Pseudomonadota > Gammaproteobacteria > Burkholderiales > Chitinimonadaceae > Chitinimonas > Chitinimonas prasina. The sequence goes on along the minus strand of NZ_BSOG01000002.1, from coordinate 21,584 downwards.
CCCTGCTGCGCGACCAATACCGTACCAAGGTCGCCATCAATGGCTTCAAAGCGCTGGAAATTGCTGCCACCGCCCCCCGGCCCGATCTGATCCTGATGGATGTGATGATGCCGGAGATGGATGGCTACGAAACCACCCGGCGGCTCAAGCAGAACCCGGTCACGGCCGACATCCCAGTCATTTTTCTCACAGCCAAGAGCCAGGTGGAGGACGAGGAACTGGGCCTGCGCATGGGCGCAGTCGATTACATCGTCAAGCCGATCAGCCCCCCCATCGTGCTGGCACGGGTCAAGACCCATCTTTCGCTAAAGAGCGCCCAGCAGTTTCTGCGTGACCAGAACGATTATCTGGAACACTTGGTGATGGAGCGCACACGCCAGCTGGTGCAGATGCAGGACGCCACCATCCTGGCCATGGCCAGCCTGGCGGAAACCCGTGACAACGAGACAGGTAACCATATCCGCCGCACCCAGAACTACGTCGCAGCGCTGGCCCGCGCACTTCAACCGCTGTCACGCTTTAAAGAAGTACTGACTGACGAGAATATCGAGCTGCTTTACAAATCCGCCCCGCTGCATGACATCGGCAAGGTCGGGGTGCCGGATCGCATTCTGCTCAAGCCCGGCAAGCTGGACCCAGAAGAATGGGAGATCATGAAGCTGCATACCGTCTATGGCCGCGATGCCATATTGCAGGTAGAAAAGCACCTGGGGGGCAGCAACAGCTTTCTGACCTTTGCGCGGGAAATAGCCCATTATCATCAAGAAAAATGGGACGGATCGGGCTATCCCGAGGGCCTCAAGGGCGACGCTATCCCAGTGGCCGCCAGGCTGATGGCCGTAGCCGATGTCTATGATGCCCTGATCTCGAAGCGGGTTTACAAGCCCGCTTTTTCGCACGAGAAAGCAGTGGCCCTGATGACAGAGGGCCGGGGTACCCATTTCGACCCCGACATACTCGACACCTTTCTGAGCATAGAGTCGGAATTCCTGACCATCGCCGATCGCTTCCGCGATGAGGAAACCACCCCGGATGAGACCGACTGAAGAGAAGCGAGCCCCCCATCCACGATGGGTGTCAATCCTCACATAGCCGATGTACGCTGACAGGACTAGGCTGACCTTTCCCCTATCTGGAAAGGAAAGCATATGTCCAAATCACTGCTTTACCCTGTTCTGCTGCTAGCGCTAACCCAAGCTGCTGCCCGCGATTATTACGTTGCCACAAATGGCAACGACAGCAGTATCGACGGCTCGCTGGAACGCCCTTATGCCACACTGCGCAAGGCCGCCAGCAAAGCCAGAATGGGAGACACCATCTGGGTGCGAGGCGGCGATTATTACCCTACCCAGAGTGCCGCTTTCTACTACAGTGGCAGCGCCAACCAACCTATCAAGGTACGCGCCTATCCCGGTGAGACCCCAATCATCGATGGCAGCGCAGGCGCGCCCGACGGCAAGTTGCTTTACATTCAGGGCGCCTGGCTGGAGTTCCACAACCTCACCCTGCGCAAGGCCAAAGGCAGTTGCATCAGTGTCGATGGCGGCAGCTATCTACGCTTTGAGGGCAATACCATACATGATTGCTACAAGGGGGCGATCTATCCCTTCAATGGCGCTCACCACTTTACGGTGCTGAACAATACCCTGTACCACAATGTGCGCAAAAACCAGCATGTCGATGCCAGTGGCGGTTGGCCTTCAGTGCTCAATATGTCCGATGAAGGTGATCTGATTCAAGGTAACAATATCTATCAAAACTGGGGCGAAGGCATCGGTGCCTATGGCCGTTTCCATCAAGTGATACGCAATACCTTGCATGACAACTTTTCGGTCGATCTCTACCTCAACAACCTCAGCGACAGCTTGATCGAAGGCAACCATATCTACAGCCTGAACGACCCTGCGCACTACCGTGATGGCATGGCTGCCATGGGTATTTCCCTGGCGAATGAAACCGCCACCGACCCCATACAGTTCCGCAATAATCGCTTGGTCAATAATCTGGTCACCGGGCAACGGCGCCGTTGCCTCTCGGCCTGGAATGGCGAGGAACCAAGCAGGCCTATGGTGGATTCCGAGATCGTACAGAACACCTTTGCCTGCCATACCAGCCAGGCTCTGTTCCATCTCGACAGCGAAGGGGGTCACCAGGGCCTGCATATTCACCACAATGTCTTCCGCCAAGGCAACCCCGCAGCACCGCTGACCAACTTTAGCGGCATGCTGGGTGCCACTTTCGCCTACAACAACTGGTTCGGCGGCACAGGTGGCCACGGTGGCAACCACGCGGGCGACATCAATGCCGACCCACGCCTGTACAATCCAGCGGGCAATCAGCCAGCCAACTACATGCCCAGGCCGGATTCCCCGCTGCTGGGCCAGGCCCCGGCACGCTCGGCGCCAGCGTATGATCTTTGCCAGCGCAGCCACACGCCGTCGGAGCTAGGCGCCATAGACAGCTTTTTCGAGGCTGGCGCTCCCCTGCCCTGCCAGCCCTGAAATGACCCCGGGTGGTCCAGCACGCCTGCAAAGTGCCGGACCACTCCGCCCTCCCGCAACAGCAACCGGATGAGCCGGTAGAGACCGCGGCAGAAGTGTGAATGCAAGCCGCCTTACGCACACACAGCCCAGCCCGCTATTGAGCAGGGCGGGTCGGAGCGGATACAGCCAGCGCAAACCGGACACAAGCAGTGGAACCGGCCACGACAGCACGCAGGCACGGTTTGATTAGCCAGCCAGGCACATGCCAGCTCCCTTACCCCCATCACCCCACCAAGCTCGGGTATAATTGTCGGTTTCCCAAGCAATACAGCCGAGCCCGCCATGGAAGCCGAACGCCTCAATCAGATCGAGAACAGCATTGCCGACCTTGCCGCCCGTGGCGACGAGCTTCGGAGGTATCTTTGACTACCCTGGCAAAAAAGACCGGCTGGAAGAAGTAAGCCGTCTCTCCGAAGACCCGGAACTGTGGAATGACCCCAAGCGGGCACAGGAGATAGGTAAGGAGAAAAAACTGCTGGAGGCCGTTGTGCTGGTGCTGGACGAGATCGCCCAGACCACGTCAGACAGCCGCGATCTGTTCGACATGGCCAAGCCTGAATCGGATTGGGACACGATCGAAGCCGTAGCCAGCGACCTGGATGCGGCCGAGAAGAAGATCGCTGATCTCGAATTCCGCCGTATGTTCAGCAATCCGATGGACCCCAACGCCTGCTTCATCGATATCCAGTCGGGTGCCGGTGGCACCGAAGCGCAGGATTGGGCCGGCATGCTGATGCGCATGTATCTGCGCTATGGCGAACGCAAGGGCTTTACCGTCGAAGTGATGGAAGAGTCCGAAGGCGAAGTGGCCGGCATACAGAGCTGTACCCTCAAGCTTAGTGGCGAATACGCCTACGGTTTCATGCGTACCGAAACCGGCGTGCATCGCCTGGTGCGGGTCTCGCCCTTCGATTCCAATGCCCGCCGCCATACGTCCTTCTCGTCTGTCTTCGTTTACCCCGAGGTCGACGACACCATCGAGATCGAGATCAATCCGGCCGACTTGCGTATCGACACCTATCGCGCTTCGGGCGCCGGTGGTCAGCACATCAACAAAACCGACTCTGCTGTCCGTATCACGCACAATCCCACCGGTATCGTGGTGCAGTGCCAGAACGACCGCTCGCAGCACCGCAACAAGGACGAAGCCATGCAGATGCTGCGCGCCAAGTTGTATGAGGCCGAATTGCGCAAGCGCATGGAAGCCCAGCAGTCACTGGAAGCCGGCAAGTCTGACATAGGCTGGGGCCACCAGATTCGCTCCTATGTGTTCGACCAGAGCCGCGTCAAGGATCTGCGCACCAGCGTCGAAGTCGGCAACGTCAAGGGCGTGATGGACGGCGACCTGGATATCTTTATCGAAGCTAGCCTCAAGCAGGGTGTTTAAGACCCCAGGCTACGCTTCCCGGATTCAAAGCAAATCAGAGAGTTAAGAGCAGACCATGGCCGAAGAACAAAGCCCCATCACGCAGGACGACAACCAGCTTATGGCTGAGCGCCGTGCCAAACTGGCCGAGATCCGCCAGCATGGCCCCGCCTTCCCGAACGATTTCGACCGCAAGCATATGGCGGCCGATCTGCATGCCAAGCATGACAGCGCCGAAAAGGAAGCCCTGGATGCCGACAAGATAGAAGTTGCCGTTGCAGGCCGCATGATGCTCAAGCGCGTGATGGGCAAGGCAGCCTTCGCCACCATTCAGGACGGTAGCGGCCGTATCCAGCTGTATGTTTCGCTGGATCAGGTTGGTGAGACCGTACTGGCCCAGTTCAAGACCTGGGATCTGGGTGACATCATCGGCGCTCAAGGCACCCTGATGAAGACCAAGACTGGTGAGCTGAGCGTGATGGTGACCGAGGTACGCCTCTTGACCAAGGCCTTGCGCCCCCTGCCGGAGAAGTTCCACGGCATGACGGACCAGGAAACCAAATACCGCCAGCGCTACCTAGATCTGATTACCAACGAGCAAAGCCGCGATACCTTCATGAAGCGCTCGCGCATCGTGCAGAAGATACGCGAGTTCATGGCCGATCAAGGCTATCTGGAAGTCGAAACCCCCATGATGCACCCCATACCCGGCGGTGCAGCAGCCAAGCCTTTCGTCACCCACCACAATGCGCTGGACATGCCGCTGTACCTGCGTATTGCCCCCGAGCTTTACCTGAAGCGCCTGGTGGTAGGTGGCATGGAGCGCGTGTTCGAGATCAATCGCAACTTCCGTAACGAAGGCATGAGCACCCGGCACAACCCCGAGTTCACCATGCTGGAGAGCTACGAAGCCTATGCCGACTATCGCCGTGTGATGGACCTGACCGAGGCCATGATCCGTCATGCTGCCCGTGAGGTGATAGGCCACACCGTCGTAACCTACCAGGGCAAGATCGTCGACCTGGCCAAGCCTTTCGAGCGCCTGACCGTGGTGCAAGCCATCCTCAAGTACAACCCCCAGTACAACGAGGCGCAGCTGAACGATCGCGTCTGGCTCAAGGCCGAGATCGAAAAGCTGGGTGGCAAGCTGGTGGCCACCAATGGTGTGGCTGGCCTGCAGTTCAGCCTGTTCGAGGAGACCACCGAACAGAAGCTGTGGGACCCGACCTACATCATCGACTACCCGGTGGAAATCTCCCCGCTGGCCCGTGGCTCCGATACCCGCCCCGGTATCACCGAGCGCTTCGAGCTGTTCGCCGTGGGCCGCGAACTGGCTAACGGCTTCTCCGAGCTGAACGACCCTGAAGAACAGGCCGAGCGCTTCCTGGATCAGGTTCGCCAGAAAGATGCCGGCGACGAAGAGGCCATGCACTACGATGCCGAGTACATCCGCGCACTGGAACACGGCCTGCCACCCACGGGTGGCCTGGGTGTGGGCATAGATAGGCTGGTCATGCTGCTGACCGATGCCCCCTCCATACGCGATGTGATACTTTTCCCGCAAATGCGGCGCGAAGATTGATGTAGACAAGCCCGGTTCATACCGGGCTTTTTTCATGCTCTACAGACACGCATGCCGCGTTACGCTCACTCCAGGCAGGCACCGCGTCGGGTTGCTATATTAAATATAATCGCCATGGGGATTAGGCATGAAAAGACTTTGCTGGCTATCACTCACCGTCATCTGCCTCTGCCTCCCTGCCAAGGCGGGCAGCACCATCACCATAGGCGCAGAAGACGACTGGTACCCGCAATCGGGTCTCGTCAACGGACAGCTCAAAGGCCTGACGGTCGATCTGGTGCGAGAGGCCTTCAAGGCGGCAGGGGTCAAGGTGGAATACAAGGTCATGCCCTATGCGCGCTGCATGGCACTCACCAAGGCAGGTGCATTGATAGGCTGCTTCAATACCTTGCGCCATCCCGGCATAGAGCAGGACTACCTATGGCATGAGCAACCCATGTTCACGGTGCAATACCAGATATATGCCCGGGCCAACAGCACAGAACACGGCCTGCGGCCACACGATCTCGAGGGCAAGGAGGTCGCCGTCACCAACGGCTACGAATACGGCCCCGAGTTTGATACCAATCAGAAAATCAAGCGTATCTTCACCCCCCGCGACGAGAACAATTTCCGCATGCTGATTGCGGGGCGGGTGCAATACACGGTCGCCATGGAATGGAACACCAAGGCCCTGATCAATCGCCGCCCCAACGAGTTCTTCGGCAAGTTCAAGATCGTCGGCCAGGTCGCAGAATCAGGCGTCTACACAGTATTCTCCAAGAGCCACCCGGATGCATATGCCGCCATGCAGCAGTTCAATCAAGGCATGGCACTGATACGGCAGAGTGGTCGCTATAAGGCGATACGCGATCAGTGGCAGAATGAGCAACATAACATGCAGTAACCCTGCGCCCCGCAATCAAGCGGATATCAGGTTGCTGCGGTCCTGGCCACAGGTCCATCCAGCGAAGACCCTTCAGCTTGCCTGAAACGTGCTGCAGCAGCATCTCTCATCGCAGGCTTGCTCAATACGGGTACACCATGTGGCTCACCCTGGTGAGCCTGCGCCTGCGGCACCATGTTCACCAGCATGGCCGTTACGCCCAGCACCAAGCCACTACCCAGCAGGGTGGCAGCACCTAATTGCAATGCGCTTCTCAACTCTCCATCAGGCATGGCACGCACCTCAAGCCTTGCCCGATCTTTGTCCGGCAGCCACCCAGCCTGAAGCAGCCAGCTGATCAGCGCGCTGTGCTTCCGCCTGCCCAGCCTTGCCGCCCATACCGAAGTCCATCACCAAGGTCAGACACATGAAAAAGCCTGCACTCAGTATCAGGGCGGACTCAAGCAGGTCATCAAGGTGGCTTCCTTCATACGGTTTCATGCGGCTACTCCTTCGCGCTCAAGTGGATGCGGCTGTTCACGACTTATCGAGGGTCTTGTATGGCCTGCATCCTGACGCAGCCCAACGTCCACGGCGACGCAAATGCGATCAAACGCCGCTTTCGCCGCCTCAGCCGCAGCGATAGGCGATGAATGACCCGTCCCACAGCCGCTTGCGCTAGCCGATCTTGCCAAACCAAATAGTCCGAACATGGTCGCCGCTCCTCGTAGATAGTCAGGCTTCACCGCGTAGCAGGCGGAAGTTGAGCCGAGCATATTTCACCAAGCCCACAGCCACCCATTTGGTTACCCAGGCGTCAAACAGAAACCACACCAGGCCCGAACAGAACACCCCTACCCCAGCCAGGGCAACAGCCAGCGGTTCTACCAGCTCCACCCCCGCGACATCGACGGTAATGAAACCCGCCAGTCCCATACCGGGAATACTGGCCAGCACCAAGCCCGCTCCTGCTGCGATCAACGCGAAGGCAGCCACAAAGAACGACAGCAGTATCGTCACCAGGATCAGCAGGGGCAGCAGCAGCATCAGGTTAACGAGACCCAGGCCGGCAACAGAAAGGAACAGCCGGGCAAAGTTGCCCAAAGAACGCTTCTCTTCCCAGCCCTTGATGCTAGCCTCGGCGCGTAGCTCCCTCGCCAGCTGCCGCGGTGCCCCCAAAGAACGCGCGACATCCTCCTCCGTCCTACCGGCTGCAAGGGCATCACGGAAATACTCCTCATAGTCGGCCAGGATCTCGTTGCGCTCGCGTTCGGGCATGGCTCGCAACTCTTGCTTCAGTGTTTTCAGAAACTGTTCGCGGTTCATGGTCATCATCCCTGCACTATCCTGTTCACTTCTTCCAGAAAGCTGCTCCACTCCTGCTTCATCTGGCCCAGCACCTCTGCCCCCTTTACCTCCAGGCGGTAGTATTTGCGAGGTGGCCCGGCATCAGACTCCACCAGATAGGTGCTGACCAGGCCATCGCTCTGCAAACGCCGCATCAGTGGATAAATAGTGCCTTCACTCATCTCCACACTGTCGGCCAATGTCGAGACAATCTCGTAGGCATAGCTGTCATGCTGCTCCAGCACGGCAAGCACGCACATTTCCAGCACGCCTTTCTTCAGTTGTGTCTTCATCAAACCACCCCTTTGCACCCACAGGCGCCACTTGGTTCATACATGGCTGCAATGTAGCGCAAGGTACCTTTCATTGCAAGATACCTTGTTAAAGACGCTACAGATGTTATGCAAGGTAGTGATTGGCATCCTTACGCACCTACAGCGTCATCAGTTGCGGAGCTGCCTGCGCTGTCAACGCCACATCAGCAGCACATTGCGTAGCAAGCGTCATTGCCTATGCTGAGTGATGCTCGCCGTCCGCCCCCACGCGCAGCCCTATCGGCAAGCCGTCAAGCGTAAACACTATCAACATAATAATTAAAATAGATTTGATCTATTTAAAGCCAGGTTACAAACTGGCTTACCTAGCCCAGTGCATGCATCACGATCATAGGAGACCACCATGTCCAACGAAGCAAAATGCCCCTTCTCTTCCGGTGCTGCCAAACACACGGTCGCGAGAGGCGCGCCATCGAATGCAGACTGGTGGCCCAATCAGTTGAACCTGAAGATACTGCACCAGCACTCCACCAAGTCCGACCCTATGGGCGAGGCATTCAACTACGCCGAAGCCTTCAAGAGCCTTGACCTCGATGCCGTATGCCGTGACCTGCATGCCCTGATGACCGACTCGCAAGCTTGGTGGCCTGCCGACTACGGCCACTATGGGCCATTCTTCATCCGCATGGCCTGGCACAGCGCCGGCACCTACCGCATCGCCGATGGCCGTGGCGGTGCAGGCGCAGGCGCCCAGCGTTTTGCCCCGCTCAACAGCTGGCCCGACAATGGCAACCTCGACAAGGCACGGCGGCTGCTCTGGCCGATCAAGCAAAAGTATGGCCGCAAGCTCTCTTGGGCCGACCTCATGATATTGGCCGGCAACGTCGCTCTCGATTCGATGGGCTTCAAGACCTTTGGCTTTGCCGGCGGCCGCGAAGACATATGGGAGCCGGAAGAAGATATCTACTGGGGCCAGGAGGGCAAGTGGCTGGCAGATGAGCGCTACAGCGGTGATCGACAGCTGGAGAATCCCCTCGCCGCCGTGCAGATGGGCCTGATCTATGTGAATCCTGAAGGGCCGAATGGCACGCCAGACCCGGTCGCATCCGCACGTGACATCAGGGAAACCTTCGCCCGCATGGCCATGGACGATGAAGAAACCGTCGCCTTGGTAGCCGGCGGCCACACGTTCGGCAAATGCCATGGCGCTGCCGACCCTGGACAGTATGTCGGGCCGGAGCCGGAAGGGGCCGACCTTGAGGCACAGGGCCTGGGCTGGAGCAACACCTTCGGCAGCGGCAAAGGTGTCCACACCATTACCAGCGGCCTGGAAGGTGCCTGGACCAAGAACCCTATCCAGTGGGACAACAACTACTTCGAGAACCTGTTCGGCTACGAATGGGAATTAACCAAGAGCCCGGCCGGCGCACACCAGTGGACCCCCAAGGATGCCGCTGCTGCCGGCACAGTGCCCGACGCCCATGACCCTGCCAGGCGCCACGCCCCGATGATGTCCACCGCCGACCTCGCCCTGCGGATGGACCCAGCCTACGAAAAGATTTCGCGACGCTTCCATGCGAATCCACAGGAATTCGCCGATGCTTTCGCCAAGGCTTGGTACAAGCTGACGCACCGTGACATGGGGCCGCTGTCTCGCTATCTTGGCTCCTTGGTGCCAAGTCAGCCCCAGCTATGGCAGGATCCTATCCCGGTGTTGAATCACCCGCTGGTGGACGCGCAGGACATCGCCACCCTGAAGACCAGAATACTCGACTCAGGTCTGTCCATCTCGCAATTGGTCAATACTGCCTGGTCTGCGGCAGCCACCTTCCGAGGCAGCGACAAGCGCGGCGGTGCAAACGGTGCCCGCCTGCGGCTTGCGCCGCAAAAGGACTGGGCAGTCAACCAGCCTGCTGAACTTACAAACATCCTGCAGCGCCTAGGGGCCATCCAGCAGGCATTCAACAGTGCACAGTCCAGCGGCAAGAAAATCTCGCTGGCAGATCTGATCGTACTGGCAGGTGGTACCGCTATCGAGGCCGCCGCCAGGAAGGGCGGGCAAGCGATAGAAGTGCCATTCTCGCCTGGCCGTATGGATGCCTCGCAGGAACAGACCGATGTGGCATCGTTTGCCGTGCTGGAGCCAGTCGCCGATGGCTTCCGCAACTATGCCCGCAAAGGACTTGAAGACGCCGCGGCAGAACTGCTGGTGGATAAGGCCCAGCTGCTGACACTGACCGCGCCCGAGATGACCGTACTGATTGGTGGCCTGCGCGTCCTGAACGCCAATACAGCCCAATCCCCACACGGTGTCTTCACCCACCGGCCCGAGACCTTGACCAATGACTTCTTCGTAAACTTGCTCGACATGGGCACGAAATGGCAAAAGTCAGCCAATAAGGCCGGCGTGCTGGAAGGGCGTGACCGCGTCACCGGAGAGGCCAAATGGACCGCCACGGTGGTCGATCTTGTCTTCGGCTCCAATTCCCAGCTCCGGGCACTGGCCGAGGTCTATGCCAGCGATGACGCGCAGCAGATGTTTGTCCGCGACTTTGTGGCAGCCTGGACCAAGGTGATGAACCTGGATCGCTTCGACCTTGACTGATGACCATGGCCAGCTAGCAAGCAAGCAATCAAGCTACCGTCTCCTGACCAGGCCCGGGCTTACGACCCGGCCTGGTTATGCTGCTTGTAAGATGACCGCCAGAGCACTCAACCTGCCCCTGGGCAAAGTACCTGGCGGCCCCTTAAAGCTACCTTTATGCCATTGTATTGCAAGCAATACCTCGCATCGGTAGGATGCGCCTGCACGACTATCCAGACACGCCGTTCCTGTCGTATCGTCACCCTCCCCGTACAGCGATTCAGGAGTCCGCAAGCATGCAACTCGCATCATCATGGCAAGCCCGGCCAAGCCTTGGGTTTGGATGGCTGGTGAGGCTTTTGGCAGTCCTGCTGATCATCGGCCTTGGTGCCGGAGCGTTTGCCCATGGCGTAGCCGAGGACGACAAAGCTTTTATAGAAGGCGTCAGCGGCATGCAGTTGCTGCCCTTCATCTACCTTGGCGCCAAGCACATGGTCACCGGCTACGACCATTTATTGTTCCTGATTGGGGTGATCTTCTTCCTGTACCGGATGAAGGAGATTGCAGCCTATGTCACGCTGTTCGCTATTGGCCATAGCGTTACCCTGCTCTATGGCGTGCTCAGCAACACCCATGCAAATGCCTATATCGTCGACGCCATCATCGGCCTCTCTGTCGTGTACAAAGCTTTCGACAATCTGGGAGGCTTTCAGCGCACCCTGGGTGTCCAGCCCAACACCAAGGCTGCAGTGCTGATATTCGGCTTCTTTCACGGTTTCGGCCTTGCTACAAAACTACAGGCATTCACACTGGCCCAGGACGGGCTGGTAGCCAATATCCTGGCCTTCAATGTCGGTGTTGAAATAGGCCAGCTACTGGCACTCAGTGCCATCCTTATTGCCATGAGCTTCTGGCGCAAGATGGCATCCTTTCCCCGCCACGTACTGGTTGCCAATAGTGCCCTGATGGTCGCGGGCTTTGTGCTGATCGGCTACCAGATGGCCGGCTATTTCACACCTGCCATAAACTGATGCCATGAATAACCACCAGCACCCCGATCAGACCCGCCTGCCCACCACCTCCCAACTGCTGAAGGCCACTGGCCTTGCGTTCAGCGTTGCCGCTGTCTTGCTGACAACGGTGGTACTACCCGCTGAGTACGGTATCGACCCCACCGGCCTGGGCAAGCGCTTAGGTCTGACTGCACTGAGCGCCAAGCCGGACATCAACCCCGCCTCCCAAACGGCACCGGCAGCAACCGGGCTGGACCCCAACTTCAGCCTGGATAGCTCCCCATTGACGGCCACGTGGCGGTCAACTACGCCTTTCCGTAGCGATACCCTGACACTAACGCTACAACCGGATGAAGGTGCGGAGATTAAGGCAGGCATGCAAGCGGGCGAGCGTTTCGTGTTCAGCTGGAAAACCAATGGGGGCCTGGTCAATTTCGACATGCATGGCGAAAAACCCAACGCCAGCCCCGAAGAGTTCAGCAGCTACTGGAAAGACCGTAACAAAGCCGAAGGCCATGGTGCCTTTGTCGCCCCTTTCGACGGTAGCCACGGCTGGTATTGGCGCAATCGTGGCGATAAGCCCGTCACCATCACCGTACAGACCAGCGGTTATTACAAGAAGCTCTATCGCCCCTGAGAAGGCACCACCCACGGAGATGGCAGGCGCTATCTCACTTCCTTGATACGAGGACCACAATGAAACTCTGGAAACAAACCCTGATCGGCACCCTGCTTGCCCTGTCCACCCTGGCCGCCCACGCGCATGGCAATCACGGCGATGAGGAACCCATCAGCAAGGATGGTGCATCGGCACGCGGCAACAAGGTGATCGAAATGCTGGTGGACAGCAAGAAGCTCCAACTGTCCTGGAAGATGACCTCGGCCAAGGAGATCAGCAGCCGCGACACCCCCAATGGCCCGGTATGGGTAGTCAGCTACCAGAACCCAGCAGAGAGCGATACCGCCAAGCGCACCCTCTATATCTTCCTTGATGATGTGGGTAACTATCTGGGTGCCAACCACACCGGCACCCTGTAAGCATCGCTGACAATACCCGTGTGGCCTCGCTGAGCGGACTAGCCGTGCTCTAGCTCGCTCAGCCAGCTTTGCTACGCGGGTTTAGCGAGCTACAACAGTCGCGCCACAGCCAGATTTGCTTGTCTGATGCATCGCTACCATGGGCCGCATATCAAGCCAACCGCCTCTGCGGCAGGCAACTATGAGCCGCAAACAAATCCCTTCTGGCGTTGTTGTGCAAACTTGCCGTACCCATGCACTACCCGCTGCGTGCGCCATCGTTTGCACGCCTAGCCAGAACCGCTTCGCTGGGTCTTGTTAGCGGCTCCAAGCCCACGAATATAATTCAAGCAAGCAGTTGCTTGAATTTTCTGAGCCAACTAGCATCGCATCATCAAGCCTATCGAGAGATGCACCCATGGAAACCTTCCGCCACACTGTTGAAGTGCGCTGGTCTGATTGCGATGCCAACCAGCATGTGCGCCACAGCGCCTATGCCGACTTCTGCACCCACGCCCGTATCGAGTGGCTGAAACTGCACGGTTTCGGCTTTGAGCAGTTTCAGCAGCATGCCTTCGGCCCGGTCATATTCAAGGAATGGACCGAGTATCTGAAGGAAGTGAAGATGAGCGAGCGATTGACCGTAGAGGTACGCATCGCCGGGCTGAGCCAGGACAGCAGTCGCTTTGCCATACGACACGACCTCTATAAGGCCGATGGTAAGCTGGCAGCCCGGCACGAAGTCAGCGGCGCCTGGCTGGACCTGAAAGCGCGCAAGCTGATGCCGCCGCCTGCAGACCTGCACACCATCTTTAGCCAACTGGCCCATACCGAGGATTTCGCCGAGATTCCGCTCAAGCAACCTACCTGAGTCCGATCGGGCGTCAGGGCGCGTCCTGCGCCCGCGGCGCCACCGTCAATATCAAGGGACGGTGATCAGACATACCAGCACTCCCCACTTGCAGGTCGGCAACCGCCCAGGCACGGCCAACCAAGGCCTGATCCAACGGCAGGCCCAACACCCCCAGGCCGGCCGGCCAGCTGGCCAGCATACCCTGCCCGGCTCGGGCATCACGCAGCCCCGAGTTGCTCAGCAACTGGCGATAGATCGGTGACCAGGGCGTCAGGTTCAGGTCGCCCATCAGCAAGGCATCGGGCTGATCGGCCAAGCGCCGCGACCAATGTCCCAGCATGGCCTGGCGCTGGCTGGCCAACAAGGGGCTCAGCGGCGGTGGCGCATGCAGCCCCACCAGATAGGGCCCCCGCTCCAGCCTGGCCACGATCACCGGCAAACCCAGGTCTTCGCCTTCCACCACGCAGCTGCGCAAGGGCAAGCGCGACAACACCGCCATGCCAAACGGGTCATCTTGTGGATGGGCACAACCGTGGGGATAGCGCTTGCGGAGGGCATGCAATTGCTGCCATTGCACCGGGGTGAGTTCGATCAGCAAGATGAGATCGGGGTCGTGCCGCGCTATCTGCATCTGCACATCCACCATATCTGGATTATGCAGATACACGTTGTAGCTCAGCAGCCTGATGGCCCCGCCCTGCCCTGCCGGCTTGGCCGAGGAGGGCAGAAGCGGCTGTATGGTCGCCATAAGGCCCAGGCAGCCAGCCAGAGCAAACCCTTGCCTGGCCCTGCCCTTGCCCACCACCCATGCCACTACCGCCAGCAGCACGCTAGCGTGTGGCAGAAAGTGGCTGAACAGTTCCAAGCGCCAATCCAGGCTACCCAGCCCATAGGCCAGCAAAGGCAGCAGTGCTGCAATCCCCCCGATCAGCGCCAAACGGCGCATGCCAGCCCGCAGCGGGCTTATGCCAGCAACCATCGCCACAGAAAGAACACCGCCATGCCGCCGCCCATTGCGGCCAGTAAATGATTGAACCGCCAGGCGATAAAGGCGCTCACCAATGCGCCCAGCAACCAGGCATTGCGCCAATCCAGCTGCCACTGCCGACCATCGGGCAACAACACCATGGGAACCACGATCGCCGTCAGTACAGCCACCGGCACGTAACGTAAGGCGCGCTTGACCAATGGCGGGAACTGCACTTTGTCGCCCAGGGCAAAGAAGGAGTAGCGGATCAGGAACGTCACCGCCGTCATGCCCAGTATCACCGCTAGTTCGTATTGACTCATGCCTGTCCCTCCTCGGTGGCGTTGCGGCCTTCCAGCAGGACGCCCACGACCACACCTGCCAATGCCGCCAGCAACAGGCCCAGCTTATAGGGCATATCCCTGGCCAGCAGGGCCACTGCGCCAGCCGCAATGGCCGCCGCCACCATGGGCCGGGTCTTGAGCAGCGAAACCACGATGCCGGTAAAGGTGGCCACCATCGCAAACTCCAGCCCCAGCTTGTCCAATCCCTCGAACGATCTACCCAGCAGCACGCCTACCAAGGTCCAGACTATCCAATTGCCATACATGGCCAGGCTGGAGCCCAAGTGATACCAATGCTTGAGCGGGGAGGCATCCGCCGCGCCATAGCGATGCTGCACCACGGCGAACGTTTCATCCGTCAGCCAGAAAGCCAGGGGTATGCGCCAGCGCTGCCCCAATGCCGCCACATGGGGCAGCAGGGTAGCGGAATACAGCGCATGCCGCAGGTTGACCACAAAGGTGGTGAATACTATGACCGCCAGGCCCGCCCCGCCCGAGAGCAAGGTCAGGGCAATAAACTGCGATGAGCCTGCAAACACGAACAGCGACATGCCCATGGCCCCCAGCAACGATAGGCCGCTGGGGCCGGCCAGGGTGCCAAAGATGATGCCGAAGGGCGCTGCGCCTGCCAGCATGGGCAGCGAGTCACGAGCGCCCTGCAGCAACTCGCCATGGCGAGTGGGGTGATACGTTGTTGTCATGGATAAAACCTCCTGACAAGCAAGATACGTGGGCCGTTTCGCGCCGTATTGAACATTCTTGCGCAATGCCCATCAGACTAACGCTTGCCGATACTGCCCCGGGGTCACACCAAACGCCCGCTTGAACTGACGGCCAAAGTGCGGCTGGTCGGCATAACCCAGCGCTTGCGAGATATCGCTGAGACTCTGTCCACCGCGCAGCAAGGTCTTGGCTCGGGCCAGCCTGATCTGGGTCTGGTAGGCGTGGGGCGGCAAGCCCACTTGTTGCCGGAACACGCGATTCAAATGCCAGGGACTCAAGCCCACGGCATCGGCCAATTCCTGCAGGCCAGGATTCTCGGCATGCCGCTCCCGTAACAGCGCCTGTACCCGGCGCACCGCTGCGCGCTCGCCATATCCACCCAAGGGTTGCGACAGCCCTCTGGCATGCCGCCGCAGCAGCGAGCCCATGGCCTCGTGCCAGCGGACTTCCCGCTCCAACTGGCTGGCCGGGCCAGTCAGGGCCTGGTGCAACTGGCGCATGGGCATGACCAGGCTGGCATCATCCACCACCGCCTCAGGGAAGAATGGCGTTCCGCCCTGCCAGTTTCCCATGTCGATGCATAAGCGACGTATCAGGTCGGGGTCGGGGTAGAACACCTTGTAGCTCCAGCCCTCCTCGCCCGCCCGCCGCCCGGTGTGGACTTCGTCCGGGTTGACGATAGCCAGCGTACCCACGCCGGCACAATGCTCCGTCCCCCGGCAGCGAAAGCGCTCTGCGCCCTGTTCGATCAAGGCAATGCAATAGCCCTCGTGCACGTGCGGCGCAAAGCTGTGATCAAAATAGTGCGCGGTCAGCAGTTCCAGCCCATCGAACTGGGCGGGGCGATGAAAGCGGACGTATTCGGCGGTTGGGTCGTTAGCATCCATAAGACAAAGCATGTAAATATTCTGCGCGGCACACAATAGACAATGTGGCGCGATCTATCATGTCAGTCATGGTACGACTCTTTGCACTTGCTCTGCTGATTACTCTCCTCCCTTGCCTGGCGGCAGAAACAGTACGTATCGGCGCGGAAGATGACTGGTACCCCTATTCAGGCACCTTGCAGGGCAAACCGGTGGGGTTCGCTGCCGACCTAGTACGCGCTGCCTACAAGCAGGTGGGCGTGGATGTCGAGCTGGTCTCGCTCCCCTATGCACGATGCATGAAGCTGACCGAGCAAAACCTGCTGGATGGCTGTTTCGATACCCTGCGCAACAGCCTGCTGGAGAAACGCTACCGCTGGCACAAACAGCCGCTGTTCAAAGGCCGCATCGACATCTATGCCCGCACAGACCATCCCGACAAGGTCATCCGCTTGCCAGACCTGCGTGGCCGCCTGATTGCCGTTACCAATGGCTACGACTACGGTACACCCTTTGATAGCGATACGGCCATGCACCGCGATATCGGCAATTCCGACCTGTTCGCCCTGCGCAAACTCGTCGCACGTCGGGTGGATTACGCCTTGGTCTATGACCGGATAGCCAACCACATAGGCCGTACCCAGCCGTCCCTCAAAGGCCGCTACAAGTCGGTAGGCACCCTGATAGAGCCGGACATCTATGTCTCCTTCGCCCCGAAGAAGACAGGGGTTGAGCGCTACATCAGGCTGTTTGACGAAGGCCTGGAGAAACTGCATCAAACAGGCGAGTATGCACGCATAGAGGCGCGCTGGCGCTAGCACGCCCCGCCACATTCGGGCGACATGCTGTTTCATTCTCTGGTGGCCCATCAACACCGCGCTGGCAAGCCGTGTCTGGCATAATCGCCGCTTTCGCCGCCTTGCTACCGTCATGTCGCATATCGCCAGTCACCGCTGGGAGCATCCCGCCAGCCGTGCGCCACGCGCGCTGCGCCGCTGGCTAACACACCCCGGCTCACTTACCGCCCGATTGATTGCCCGGTTTCCCGGCTTCAAGGTCAAGCTGCTGCGCCAGCATTGGGCCAGGCCCAATCGCGACGAGCTGCGTGCACTGGGGCTCAAGCGCTCGCAACTGGCCATCGTGCGGGAAGTGCTGCTCATGAGTGGCAATACTCCCCTGGTGTTCGCACACTCGGTCATGCCCCGCAGTGCCTTGTTCCATGGCTATCAGCGCCTACGCCGCCAAGGCACCAAGCCCCTGGGAGCGACCCTGTTCGCCAACCCCAAAGTCAGGCGCAGTGCGCTGGCTTACCGAGGGCTGGACAAACGCCATGCACTCTACCGCCGCGCCGAGACCGAAGTCGGCCCCCTGCCGGCACGCCTATGGGCACGCCGCTCTCGCTTTGAGCTGGGCCAGGCGCGCATACTTGTCACCGAAGTCTTTCTACCTGCTGTTACGCCATGACCTGGACCCACTTCAAGCAACGCCTGAACCAATACGAGAAGTTGATGCGGCTGGACAAGCCCATCGGCATTCTGCTGCTGCTCTGGCCCACTTTGTGGGGCCTGTGGGTGGCCAGCGAGGGCATGCCCAATCCGGTGATACTGTGGATCTTCGCCCTGGGCACCTTGCTGATGCGCTCTGCCGGCTGCGTCATCAACGACTACGCCGACAAGGATTTCGATGGCCACGTAGACCGTACCCGCGAGCGTCCACTCGCCGCCGGACGGGTATCGACCAAAGAGGCCCTGATCCTGGCTGCGGTACTGGCCCTGGCCGCCTTTCTGCTGGTATTGCCACTCAACCGCCTGACCCTGTGGATGTCCATACCCGCCGTCATCCTCGCGGCCAGCTACCCCTACACCAAGCGCTTTCTCCCCATCCCCCAGGCCTACCTGGGGCTGGCATTCAGCTTTGGCATACCGATGGCCTTTGCGGCCGTGCATGGCACCGTGCCCTATATCGCCTGGTGCCTGGTCGCCGCCAACCTGTTCTGGGTGGTGGCTTACGATACCGAGTACGCCATGGTCGACAAGCCCGACGACCTGAAGATCGGCATCAAGACCAGCGCCATCACCTTTGGCCGCTTTGATGCCGAAGCCGTCATGGTCTGCCATGCACTGTTCCTGCTCAGCATGGTCGGCATAGGCTTGCTACTGCAGCGCACCACATTCTGGTACCTGGGCCTGGGGGTGGCGGCATTGTTGATCGCCCTGCAATATCGCCAGATACGCGGCCGTGACCGCGCCAAGTGTTTCCAGGCCTTCCTGGACAACAACTGGGTAGGCATGGCTGTCTTTGCCGGCATTGCGCTCGACTACTGGTCGGCTACCGCAGCCTGGAAGCCTTGGTAGAGCGACTGGTCCTTCTCCCCGGCATGGACGGCACGGGGACCTTGTTCGCCCCCCTGCTGGCCGCCCTGGGGGGCGAACTCACCACGCAGGTCATCCGCTATCCCGATCAGCCCTTGGACTACACAGAGCTTGCAGCCTGGGTAGTCGCCCAACTACCCACCGAAACGCCTTATCTGCTGCTGGGCGAATCCTTTTCCGGCCCCATCGCCATACAGATTGCCGCCCGCCAGCCTAGCGGCTTGATGGGCCTGATACTGTGCGCCACCTTCGCCCATAGCCCTATACCCCTCCCACCGGCCATCAGCACGCTGGTACCTGGCCTCCTCCACAACCGTCGGCTTCAAATGTTGGCATGCCGCTATGTGTTGGGCCGATATGCCACGGCCAGTTGCCTGGATGCCGTGCTGGCCGCCACGCAGCAGATCAGCGGTGCAACCCTCCGAAGCAGAATAGCCGCCGTGCTGCGAGTGGACGCTCGCCCTGCCCTGCGGGCATGCAAGCTACCCATGCTCTACCTGCAAGCGGCAGATGACAGGCTGGTTAGAGCTGGCGCCTACTCAGCCATCAAGCGGCAGGCGCCGCACTGCCAGCTAGCCACGCTTGCGGCGCCACATTTTGTCCTGCAAACCCTACCCAGCGAGTCCGCCAGGCTGATCAGCACATTTGCCCGCAGTATGGCATCTCAACCAGCTGATTGAGTTGAACTGCAGGGGCGCATACAAAAGCAAAACCTGGCTGGAGTGGCTGTAAAATGAAACCATGAACGCCATTCCCGCCAGCATAGGCAAGTACCGCATAGAACGTGAACTGGGCCGAGGCGCCACCGGCACGGTCTACCTCGGTTACGACAGCTTTGGCAGCCGCCGGGTTGCCATCAAGCAGACCCACGCACACCTGCTGTCGGATGCGCGCCAGGCCACACGCTACCGCCGACTGCTGCACAACGAGGCCACCCTGGCGGGCCAGTTACGCCACCCGCACATTGTTGCCTTGCTCGATGCCGACGAAGCAGCAGACCCACCCTATCTGGTGCTGGAATACGTTGACGGCGAATCGCTGGAAGCCTTTACCACCCCCGACAATCTGCTGCCCCTGGCCGAAGTGCTCGATATCGCCTACAAGTGCTGTCACGCGCTGGAATACGCCCAGCGCCTGGGCCTGGTGCATCGCGATATCAAACCAGCCAACCTGCTGCGCAGCCGCGAAGGCGAAATCAAGCTGACCGACTTTGGCACCGCCATGGTGACCAGTGCAGACCGCACCCAGCTATCGGGCCTGGTGGGCTCGCCCGCCTATATGTCGCCGGAGCAGATACGCGAAGCCTCGCTGACCCACCAGTCCGACATGTTCTCGCTGGGCGTGGTGCTGTTCGAACTCCTGGCCGGCCGGCGTCCATTTGAGGGCGATAGCGACTATGCCACCATCTTCAAGATCGGCAATGAAGCACCGCTGTCGCTGACCGTCATACGGCCAGAACTACCTGCTGACCTAGCTGCTGTCGTCGACAAGGCACTGGCCAAGCAACCTCAGGAGCGGTATGCCAACTGGGGCGACTTCGCCAGCGCCCTGGTCGCTATCAGCCAGGCACTGCCCAAGAAACCCCGCCAGACTGCAGACGGTGAACGCTTCGAGCGCCTGCGCGCCTTGCCTTTTCTGCGTGATTTCACCGATGTCGCGCTATGGGAAACCCTGAGAATGGGCCAATGGCACTGCTTGCCGCGTGGCACGGTGCTGATGCGCGAAGGGTCGCCTGGCGACTCCTTCTACCTGCTGGTACAGGGCCGGGTATCAGTCAGCCGCAAGGGTTGGTCGCTATCGTCGCTGGAAGCCGGCGTAAGCATAGGCGAGATGGTCTATCTGCAACCTGAGAACAAGGTACGCACCGCCACCGTCACAGCCGAAAGCGACATCGTGGTGCTCAAGATACGCAGCGAATCACTCAAGCAGGCGTCGGACGAGCTACAGATACGCTTTGACAAGGCCTTCATCGCCCTGCTGGTCAAACGGCTGATCGCTACCAACCAGCAGTTGGCCGAATATGATTCAGATCTCTAGCCGCATCGAAGATGCGCTGACGCAGGGCATCAGTTAAGCCGCCTGTCCCGCTACTGCTGGTTTCATCCCTACCGGGATAGGGGTAGCAAGACCACCAGCACAAGTAACTAATTCACATCAGACTATCGCCCACGGGTAGGCGGGATGCGATAAAATTTTACCCATATGTCATTAGGCATGCACTGCATGCAGCAGACCCTGCAAGGTATTGCTAGTGGTACTGACAATAAGAGCGGCTATCAAAACCCAGCGTAGCGGTTCTGGCTAGGCGTGCGAGAGCAGGCGCGCGCAGCGGACAGTATGTGGGTACGGAAAGCTCGCACAACAACGCCAGAAGGGTTTTGTTAGCGGCTCAAAAGCCGCAACAAGTGGCAATAGGTAGGGAGGAATGCATGTTCGACCATCAATGCGCCCGATGGCGCGTCTTAGCGGGCGCCGAATGCCCGCGCGACCTGGGACCGCAGGTGCCCGCCGCCAAAATCGGCCGGTTCTGGCTGGCTGATCGCCCCCTCGCCCACTGCCATACGCTGAATGCCTTGCTGGGTCAGCAAGAAGACGGTTGATCATGCTGACGCCTGTCGCTATGGCAGGTTGGGTCTTTTCATCCACATAGTAGATACCTGGATGTCGATGCATTAGCGCACCGCCAACTCGGCCCTGCTGGCCGGGTCTAGCCTACACCCGCGCCATCGGCTAACCAGCCAATCACCCCTAAAGACGCACCGGGATAAGTCATGTTCGATCATCGCAATGTCCGCCTCACCACCCCGCTCGGCCCCGAAGCCCTCATCTTCCGCCGCCTGGACGGCCACGAAGCACTCGGACAGATC
>NZ_BSOG01000001.1 GCF_030160395.1 Chitinimonas prasina | reverse complement strand
CGTTTTTGTCTGCGTCAGCAGCAGAGAAGCGAACTATACGCACCCTCCCCGAACACGTCAACACCTCCTCCGCAAAATTCCGCTACTTTCCGCACCAGCACGCCTAAGTCGCTGATCTGTAATATCTCCGCAACACCCTCTTTTTATCGCCTCCCAACCAAAACCCGCGCCAACTCACACACAGCGGAACATCACGCCCTGCAAAAAAACCGAGAAAGCCTCAAAAACCATGCAAAACGCCCCGCAAGCGGGGCGTTCAATCAGTGTTTCAGCGAGGTCGAGCTAGCTACCCCACATATCTATATATGTCATTCACTGGGCAGCTGCCGTGTCCGGCGTGTTCAATCCTGCTTGCGATTGCTGCCCGCCACCATACGGTACTCAAACAGGCGGCACTCCAGGGCGCCGTTGAACAGCACCGTGCGCTTGCTGGCAGAAAGCCGTATCAACTTGGCCAAGCGCAGGTCCGCCGTGAAGTAATACGCCCGCCAGCCAGAAAAGCGCTGCTTGAGCGCATGGCCCAGCATGGGGTAGAGCGCATCCAACCAGGTCTGCTCCTCCAGCCGTATGCCATAAGGGGGATTACACACCATCACCCCATGCTCGACTGGCGCACTGCGCTCCAGCGCATCGGCCTCTTCCAGCACCACCGCATCGCTCACGCCGGCCGACGCCAGGTTGGCCCGTGCTGCCATCAAAACATCCGGTGTATCGTCGCTACCATAGATATGCGTCACGGCTTCCGGCTGCTCGGCTGCCAATGCCTCTTGCTTGAGCTGGGCCCACAGCGCGGCATCAAACTGCTTGAGTTTGGCAAAGGCAAACTCACGCCAGCGGCCCGGCGCCATATGGCGCGCCATCATGGCAGCCTCCACCAGAAAGGTGCCGCTACCACACATGGGGTCCAGCAATGGCTCATCCACCTTCCAGCCAGTCAGCCGCAATATGCCGGCGGCCAGGTTTTCGCGCAGCGGCGCATCCCCCGTCTCCCGCCTATAGCCACGCTTGAACAGCGCCTCGCCACTGGTATCGAGATACAGCGTCATTTGCCGCTCGGTCAGAAAGACATGGATGCGCAGATCCGGATTGGCCGTATCCACACTGGGGCGCTCGCCGCATTGGGCACGGAAGGCATCGCAAACGGCATCCTTGACCTTGAGGGCGATGAAATCCAGGCTCTTGAGCTTGCAGCCCACGCCAGTCACGGCCACCTTGATGGTGCGCTCCACCCCAAACAGCTCTGGCCACTCCAGCGCACGGGCAGCCTTATAAATATCGTCTTCGCTGCGGTAGGACTTGTCCACCAGCCGCCACAGGATACGGCTGGCAATGCGGCTATGCAGGTTGGCCCGGTACATCAGGGCCCAGTCGCCATGAAAAGCCACGCCACCGTCGGTAGGGGCGATACCCAATGCACCCAGCTGCGCCAGCTCTTCAGCCAGCACGCCTTCCAGTCCGCGAGGGCAGGGGGCGAAATAATGGAAGACTTGTTTCATGTAGGGTGTCCGAAGGCTAGGGTTTACAGCGGCGGCAAGGCATTGCGCTGCTGCTTGGTTAGTTTGGCGCGCACCAGGCAGTATGACTGGCGCAATAGATCCTGTAATACATCGGCACCCAGGGTGGCGGGGCTATCCAGCCTTATCCAGTGGTGCCGTGCCAGATAAGGCGCGGGCTGGATACCAGGCAGGTCAGTCAGCTCCAGGAAGCGTTCGTCTGCCACCTTGAAGGACACGCCGGTCGATAGGGCAGGATTGGCGCACTGCACGCAGAACATCTTGCCACCCACCGACCACACCTGATCGACCTGCCATTTGATATCGCCCGTGGCGCCTGGCAGGCTGGCACAGAAGGTTGCTACGTCATCATGCGTCACGATAGTCCTCCCATGCCATCAGCCAAGGGGTGTCACCGCCCCCGTGCGGCATCAAGCCGGCGACGGGTCTGGGTAATCATAGGAGCCCAGCGCTCGCTCGGCCGCTTCTTGTAGGTGCACAAGGTCAGCTCACTCGGCGCAAAGGCATTCAGATTGTGGGTCAAGGGCGTCGTGATCAAATACTGCGCTTGGGTAGCCTTGAGGAAAGCACCCACCTTGTCGATATTCAGCACATCTAGGTGAGCGAAGGGCTCATCGATAAAGACAAAGCCCGAGGGATTGGATTCATCCATCATCAGGCCTATCAGCAGTATCAAGGATTTCATTACCTGCTGGCCGCCCGAGGCCTCACCATCGTTCAGGCCCATCAGGCCCTTCTGGTCAAAATCGAAGCGTACGGTCAGGCCAGCATTGGCCAGCGCCGCATCATCATTCTCCAGATGGGGCGGGTCTACCTCCACCGAGATACCGGACAACTCACCCAGCCGGCGGATATTCTGGCTGTAGGCACGCACGGTCGCGCGCAGCTTGTTGATGTAGGCGCCACGGGCATCGTCGGTCAACTCGCGCGCGCGGGCCACCTCGCGGCCCCGGCTTTCCGTCTCCCCCAGCAGGGCGGCGTAGTCCTGCTCTATCTTTTCACGCAGCTCCAGCACACTGGCATCCCGCTCCCAATCACCGTGCTCCATGCGCTCCTGCTGCCTATGTATCTCGTGGCGGACAGCCTGCACCGAGCCCCATTCCTCCTTCAGCGCGGGCAAGCCCGACTTGCTGACGCCCGCCGCCTCCAGCGCCTCGCTCAACTGGCGGGCCTCTTCGATCTGGCGCGTCTGCTCGGCCTGGCGCACCTGCACCTGGTTAAGCAGCTCGCTAACCTGGCGGGCCAGGCCATCACGCACATCGCGCACACGCTGCTCCTGCAGCCTGGCCTCCATGGCCAGCTTACGGGTGCTTTCCTGCTCAGCCTGCTTGCTGGCCAGTTCGCCCCCCAAGCGCTGAGCTTCGGCCTGCAGGCCGGGCAATACCTGCTCGGCGGCAGCAAACTCGTCCTGTCGGGCAGCCAGCTGCTGTATGGCGTCCATGCCGGCGAGTTGCAGCTGCAGGCTGGCAATCTGCCGCCCCACCTCCACCGCCTCGCCCTCCCACACCAGCACCTGCTGGTTCAGCTCAAACAAACGACGGCTTACCTCATCCAGCCGCGATTTGCGGGCCGCCTCACCAAAGGCATGGTCGCGCACATCTACGCCAATAAAGCGGGCGCCACGGCGCTCCTTGTGAAAACCCTCACGGGTAATCCAGTCACCCTGCACGCCTGCGCCGGCTTCCACCGACTTGACCCGCTGCACATTGTTGAGCTGGCGGGTAAGCCAGGCCGGTGCATCCGCCTTGAGCGCAATGATTTCCAGCACCGAGCCCGGCACCGCCTTGGGTGCCGCCTCGCAATCAGGCACGATAAAGTGTCGATACTGCAAACGCTGGCCTATCTGGAATGCTGCCTGCTTGTCCGACTCCCGCCCCAGCAACACCAGGTGGCGGTACGGCGCCAGCATGGCCTCCACTGCCGTCTGCCAGCTGTTGTCACGCACTTCCACGATATCGGTCAGCAACTGGTGGGGAATGCCGGCCTCATCCAGCGCAGCCCGCATCTCACGGACAAAACGCTCCGCCGGCTGGCGCCCCTGCTGCAAGGCAAACTGCAGCTCGGACAGCTGCTGCCGCTCATCCTTGGAGGCCTTCACCTTGCCATCCAGCTCAGCCTTGTGACCACGCAGCCTGCCCAGCTGGTCAGCCAGCTCCACCGCATCCGCGCCGGATTCCGCCTCAGCCAGGGCCTTAAGCTTGTCACGCTGGCTCAATACTTTCTCGGCATCGCGGGCATCGGCCCCCACACGCTGAAAGGGCTCCCACAGCGCCTTGTAGGCCGCATCGGCAGCCTGCTCGGCCGACTGCATGGTCGCTACATCCGCCTCCAGCCTGCGTGCCTCGGCATCGCTGCGCGCCAATTCATCCTCGCGCACCTTCAAGGCCCGGCGCACGCCCTTGTACTGGTGGATATAGCCCCACATGGAATCCCACGATTCCAGATAGCGCAAACCTGGCAATACATTCTTCTCCAGCTGCGCCACTTCACGCTGCATGCCCTGCCATTCCAGATAGCGGTTGGCACGGCCCTTCATCTGCTCCACCTTGGCACCCAAGCCATCCAGCTGTCGGGTCAGCTCGGCCAGTTCCTGCTCGGCCTCTTTCTGCTCGGTCTTGGCCTGCTGGTAGTTGTCCAGCACCTGCTTGTCGCCAAAAACCTGGAACACCAGGTCCAGCAAAGCCTTGGGGCTGTACTCGCACAGCTTGTCGGTATCCCCCTGCTCCAGCGCCAGCACCTCGGCAATGGCGCGGGTCAGCCCTGCCTTTTCCAGGTCCAGCTTGTACTCGCGCACACCACGCCACTCCAGCTGTTGCTCGGTGTCGGCATCCAGTTCAACCTCGCCCGGCATGATCGCGTACTGCCGCAGCCAGTCCCCCCCTTGCTTCTTCACCCGGCAGAACAAGGTCACCTTCTCATTGGTGATGGGGAAGAACGGGTAGGGAAACAGATCGCCGTTATCGCGCCGAGGGTTGTCCACCACCCCTCGTAGCCAGGCCGTCGGCTCGGTGTTGTTGCGGACATAGCGCTTGTAGTCGCGTCGGCCGGAGCACGGCAAGGCCAGCAGGGTACGCAAGGCATCCAGCAGCGTGGTCTTGCCAGAACCATTCGGTCCCACGATGGTAACGATCTGGGCATCCAACGGAATTTCTATGCTCTGCCAGAAATCCCAGTGGCGCATCTCAAGCTTGCGGAATTGAAACATCGTGACGGGTTGTCCTGGTAATTACTCGGGGGCCGCGTCGGCTGCACGACGCTTGAGTACTTCGCCCAGCGCGCCTTCGATCACGCGGGGGGCCAGGCTGGCATAGTCCAGCATCAGATCCAGCAACGGCCCCTCCAGGATCACCTTGTTGCGGCGCTCGATAAAACCCAGCCGGGCCAGCTGGCCAAGGTTGGTATTCATACGGGTCTTGCCGCCCAGCTTCTCGCGAAAATCGGCATACAGCGCATCCTCCGGAATGCCGACCGAGACATCCTCGCCCTGCGCCAGCGGCTTCTCTGCCCCGAACATATCGCTCTGCCCCTCGCGCTCTTTCTCGGCGCGCGCAATCTGGCGCTCACGCTTGGGCAATATGATGCGCGCCCACAGCACCACCAGCAGGGCGATCGCATCACGCGGCAAACCCATATTGTTGGACAGCCAGGTATCGCCATCGCCAAATACAAAGGCATTCATATCCTCAGCCAGGGCCACAGCCAGATACTCGGCATAGGGATTTTCCAGCAGCACCAGGCCCACCTCGGCCAGCCGGTGATCCAGGCTGCGGCGAAAATCCTCATCCACCAGCGCGCGTCGCGCCAGCGGGTCGTTGCGGGGAATAAATCGGTGCGCGATCAAGCGGGCACTGAGGATGGACAGGGCGTTATCCATGTCTTGCGTCCTGTTCGTCAGTTGGTAGGCCGCAACTCGCCGCGCGAGATGCTGGCCACTTCGGGATGGTCCACTGCCACCACCTCGCCGCTGGCTTGCAGCGACAGCGGCAGCTTGACGATATCACCCACCACGCTGGCATCCAGCTCGGCTTCGGCATCGCCCAGGAGCGAAAGCAGGGAGAGACGGTAAGCCGTCTCGGTATAGGTATCAGCCAGCGCCACCGACTGGATATCAGATGGTCCACCCAGCTGCGCCAGCAAGGCATGCAGCGCCTCGGCCTCGAACAACCGTTCGGCTTCGGGCGCGGCCACGCCGGGCGCAGCACGCTTGTCCGGCAGAGCAGCCGTGCTGGCCAGCATGCGCTCACGCTCCACCAGCTCGAACTCAGCGATATCCACCATCTCCGGCCCAGTCAGAAAGGACGGTTGCGGTGCGTAGTGCAGCATGCCGCTGGCAAGGCTGACCAGCTCGGCCTGGCTGGCCGTACGCAACCATTCGCCGATATCGCTGGAAGTCAGCCCTGACTGCCCCAGGTGCACGCGCTGCGACTGCAGTTGATTCAGGCGGCGCTGGAAACTGCCCGTCAAGCGCAGCAGCCGAGACTGCGCCATGGCGATGGATTGCGCCTGGTCCAGGGTCCGGCGCGACAAGGTCTCGTCAGACAGCAGGGTATGCATAACTTCCGTCCCCTTCTGTACCCAACGGAACACCGCCTCCAGGCGCTGTTGTGCCTTGCGTATCTGGTATTCCGATTGCGACTCCAGCGCCTCCTCAAAGGCCCGGTGCAATTCGTTAAGCCGGGCCAGCAAATGCTGCAAGGTCTCGCCAGACACCCGCCCCAGCTGCTGCTGGCCCGCCGCCTGGGCTGTCAGATAACCCAGTTCGGCATCCTCGTCGGCAAAGGCCAGCAAGGTAGACAAGGCCGACAAGGCCACCCGGCCCGCCTCGGCTATCTGGTACAGGCTCTCATCGCCATCCCACAGCAGCAAGCCATTCTGGCGCAAGCGGGTCAGCACGGTATCAAGCTTCACCGGGTTCACATAGGCAAAATGCGCCTGCAGCTGCTGCGGCGACCAACGCGGCTCATGCCCCCGGGCGCCTATCTCGCGCAGCACCAGAAGCCGCACCAGCACCTGCTCCTCATTGCCATGGAACAGCGTGATAAAAGCATTGAGCAATTCGCGCGCACGCAGCAACTCCGCCAAGGGCGGCAGATCAAGGGGATTGATATTGCTGGCGAAGAAGTCGGCTAAGCGTTCATCAGACACGGGGCGATGGTTCTCGTCTTCTCGTTATGCCGGGGCGATAGCAAAGCGCCGCCCCGTTACCGGGACGGCGCACCTGCATCAAGACTTGGTCGGATCGTAAGGCTCGTGCAATGCCTCAGCCTCGGTCGGCGCAGCCTCCACCCGTTGCGGGCGGGTCGCTTCCAGGTAATCCATGATGGCCCAGGTCAGTTGTTGCGTACCTTCGCCGGTCAGGCCGGAGATGGTAAACAACCGGCGCGCCAGCGGATCCAGCGGTGCCATCGGATCATAAGCATCGCGCGGCCAGCCGAAGCCTGTCAGGAAAGCCTCGATGCGCGCCTCGCGCTCACCTTCCGGCACCATGTCCAGCTTGTTCAGCACCAACCAGCGCGGCTTGTTGTATAGCTCCTCATCATACTTGCGCAGCTCTTCGACTATCGCTTGCGCCTCGCGCACCGGGTCGGTCTCTTCGCTGAAGGGCGCCAGGTCCACGATATGCAGCAGGATGCCAGTACGCGACAGATGCTTGAGGAAGCGGTGACCCAGGCCTGCGCCTTCGGCCGCACCTTCGATCAGGCCAGGTATGTCGGCAATCACGAAGCTACGGTTATGGTCGATACGCACCACGCCCAGATTGGGCGCCAGCGTGGTGAAGGGATAGTCCGCCACCTTGGGCCGCGCAGCCGAGACCGAACGGATAAAGGTCGACTTGCCGGCATTGGGCATGCCCAGCAGGCCCACATCGGCCAGCACCTTCAGCTCCAGCCTGAACTCGCGCTGCTCGCCCTCTTCACCATGGGTGAACTTGCGCGGCGCGCGGTTGGTGGAGGTCTTGAAATGCAGGTTACCCAAACCGCCCTTGCCGCCTTTGGCGATCAATACCTGCTGACCGTCATGGGTCAAGTCAGCGACGATCTCGCCGGTCAGGTTGTCGCTGATGACGGTACCTACCGGCATGCGCAGGAAGATATCGTCCGCCCCCTTGCCGTAGCAGTCGGCGCCTCGGCCGTTCTCACCGTGCTTGGCACGGTACTGCTTCACAAAGCGGTAATCGACCAGGGTGTTGATATCCTTGTCGGCCACAGCCCAGATGCTGCCGCCTTTGCCACCGTCGCCGCCGTCGGGGCCGCCACGCGGCACAAACTTCTCGCGCCGCATACTGGCAGAGCCATTGCCGCCTTTGCCAGCGATCACTTCAATGCGGGCTTCGTCGATAAATTTCATGGGCAGGCGATTCCTAGTGGTTGGGCCTTGGCCTGGGCTGCCCGCAGGGCGGGCAACATGGGGTGCAAACGAAAAAGCCCTATCTTATTGAGATAGGGCTTCAATTTTAAGCGAAACGCCCGCCGGGCGCCTCGCTTACCGGCAAGGCTTAAGCCTCGACGCCGGTGTAGGGCTCGACCACAACGGTCTTGCGCTTCAGCGCGCCCTTGACCACGAACTTGACGTAACCGTCGACCTTGGCGAACAAGGTGTGATCCTTGCCCATGCCGACGTTATCGCCTGCGTGGAAACGGGTGCCGCGCTGACGGATGATGATCGAACCCGCAGGGATCAATTCACCACCGTAAACCTTGGTACCCAGTCGTTTCGACTCTGAGTCGCGGCCGTTACGCGAACTACCGCCAGCTTTTTTATGTGCCATGTTTCAGACTCCTTGCTTACTTGACGATGGCGTCGATGCGAATTTCAGTGAAATTCTGACGATGACCTTGGCGCTTCTGGTAGTGCTTACGGCGACGCATCTTGAAGATGCGAACCTTTTCGCCACGACCGTGGGCTACGACAGTAGCCTTGACCGTTGCGCCAGCAACCAGGGGGGTGCCAACCGAAACCGCTTCACCGTCCACCACCATCAGTACTTCTTCAAGCACGATTTGGGCGTCGATGTCGGCGGCAATCTGTTCTACTTTCAATTTTTCGCCGATGGCAACTTTGTACTGCTTGCCACCGGTTTTTACGACCGCGTACATAGACTGGGCTCCTAAATAGTAACTCCCCGCGCAGGACGCAGGGAGCCGCGCAATATACGCAAGCCAGCGATTTTGGTCAAGTATTCATTGACTTGCAGTGCATATCCCGGCACCACAGCCACACCACTAGCCGCACTACGGCCAACGCCCCGCCCCCCGCTCGGCTATAATCGTGCGGTTTTGGTCTCCGCCGGCAGTAAGCCCATCGTGTCCATAGAATTCGTCAAATCCGTCATCGCTGCCGATATGCAGGCGGTGGATCAGATCATCCGCGAGCGCCTGCATTCCGAGGTCATCCTGGTACGTCAGGTCGCCGAGTACATTGTCTCCTCCGGCGGCAAACGCCTGCGCCCCGCCCTGGCCCTGCTCTCCGCTGGCGCCCTGGGCTACCAGGGGCAGCACCATCGCGAACTGGCCGCCGTGGTGGAGTTCATCCATACCGCCACGCTCTTGCACGACGACGTCGTCGACGAGTCCAGCCTACGCCGCGGCCGCGACACCGCCAACGCCCTGTTCGGCAATGCCGCCAGCGTGCTGGTGGGCGACTTCCTATACTCGCGCGCCTTCCAGATGATGGTCGGCGTCAACGACATGCGGGTAATGCAGGTACTGGCAGATGCCACCAATGTCATCGCCGAGGGCGAGGTGCTGCAGCTGATGAATATCGGCGATGCCGATCTCGATGAAGCCGCCTATCTCAAGGTCATCCGCTACAAGACCGCCAAGCTGTTCGAGGCCGCCGCACGCCTGGGCGCCTTGCTGGCCAAGTCGGACGCCGCTACCGAGGACGCCATGGCACGCTATGGCATGCATCTGGGCACCGCCTTCCAGATCGTCGATGACGTGCTCGACTACTCGGGCGATGCGGGCGAGATCGGCAAGAACCTGGGGGACGACCTGGCCGAGGGCAAGTGCACCCTGCCGCTGATCCACACCATGCGCCTGGGTACCGCCGAACAGGCCGATGTAGTTCGCACCGCCATCATCCACGCCCAGCGCGACAACTTCCCCGCCGTACTGGCAGCGGTACAAGACAGCGGCGCACTGGCAGCCACCATGCTTGCCGCCCGCGCCGAGGCCGCACTAGCACTGGAAGCCATCGCCGGCCTGGATGACAACCCTGCCACCCAGGCACTGCGCGCACTGGCCGACGTTGCCGTGGAACGCAGCAGCTGATTGCCCGCCGCCCAGGTCTTTACAGACCGCGCCTGCATCGCCATAATGCGCGACTCACTCGGGGTGTAGCTTAGCCTGGTAGAGCGCTACGTTCGGGACGTAGAGGCCGGAGGTTCGAATCCTCTCACCCCGACCAGGTATCAAAAAAAGCCGATGCGCTCGCATCGGCTTTTTTTATTTTGCACCCCACTCCAACACTACCCCTGCTCGCCCTCAAACACCCGATTCGGGTAAAAGCAAAAAAAATCCCGCCGACCCAAGGGCCACTGGCGGGAAGAGGAGGAGGAAATGGTTCGTACTACAAATCTAGTACGATTGAACAAATCTTAGACTGAAAATTAAATTCCTGCAAGGCAGAGATATTTCACTTCCAGGTAATCTTCCATACCGTGACGGGAACCTTCACGCCCCAAACCGGATTGTTTGACGCCGCCAAACGGCGCCACCTCGGTCGAGATCAAGCCGGCATTGGCGCCCACCATGCCGTACTCCAGCGCCTCGGCCACCCGGAAAACCCGGCCCAGATCGCGCGAATAGAAGTAGGCCGCCAGACCAAACTCGGTATCATTGGCTCGTTCGATCACCTCTTGTTCAGTCTCGAATTTGAACAGTGGCGCCAGTGGGCCAAAGGTCTCCTCACGCGCAACCTTCATATCGGCCGTCACATGGCTGACGATGGTGGGCTCAAAGAAACTTTGGCCCAGCGCATGGCGCTTACCGCCCGCCACCAACTTGCCACCCTTGGCCAGCGCATCGGCGATATGCTCTTCGACCTTCTCCACCGCCTTCATGTCTATCATGGGCCCTTGCGTCACCCCGGCCTCCAGGCCATTGCCGACCTTGAGCTTGGCCACGGCTGCCGCCAGCTTCTCGGCAAACGCCTCGTACACACCGGCCTGCACATACAGGCGGTTAGCGCAAACGCAAGTCTGACCGGCATTGCGATACTTGGAAGCAATCGCCCCCTCCACCGCCGCATCCAGGTCAGCATCGTCAAACACGATGAACGGCGCATTGCCGCCCAGCTCCAGCGACACCTTCTTGATAGTTGGCGCACAGGCAGCCATCAGCTCGCGGCCGATTTCGGTCGAGCCGGTAAAGCTCAGCTTGCGCACGATGGGGCTGGCCGTCATCTCGCCGCCTATCTCCTTGGCCGAACCGGTCAGCACGCTGAATACCCCCGCTGGAATACCGGCCCGATGGGCCAGTTCTGCCATGGCCAAGGCCGACAGCGGCGTCTGGGTCGCCGGCTTGATCACCATGGGGCAGCCCGCCGCCAGGGCAGGGCCGGCCTTGCGGGTAATCATGGCCGAAGGGAAGTTCCACGGCGTCACCGCTGCCGTCACGCCTATGGGTTGCTTGATTGCCAACAAGCGCTTATCGGCCCAGGGCGAGGGAATGGTTTCGCCGTAGACCCGCTTGGCCTCCTCGGCAAACCACTCGAAGAATGACGCCGCATAAGCAATCTCGCCCTTGGCCTCGGCCAGCGGCTTACCCTGCTCGGTCGTCAGGATCACCGCCAGATCATCCTGATTGGCCAGCATCAGCTCATACAGCTTGCGCAGCAGGGTGGAACGCTCCTTGGCACTCTTGGCCTTCCAGGCCGGCCAGGCGCGCTCCGCAGCCTCGATGGCGCGGCGGGTCTCGGCCGTCCCCATCTTGGGCACATGCGCAATGATCTCGCCGGTGGCCGGATTGTTCACGGCGATCTTCTCGCCGGAGTCCGCGTCCAGCCACTGGCCGTCGATATAACACTGCTGCTTGAGCAGGCTCGGGTCTTTCAGGTTCAGCATGTCGATCTCCAACGCAAGATGGCACGAAGGCCCCACGGGGCTCGCCCGGGGGCCTTCGCGTTCCGGACTACGGGGGAAAGCTTAGGCCTTGAGTGCCGCTTCCAGCACGGTCAATGCCTCGGCAAAAGTGTCGTCCTCAATGGTGATGGGCGCCAGGAAGCGGATCACATTCGAGTACACGCCACAGGTCAGCAGGATCAGCCCCCGCTTCATGGCTTCGGTCTGGACCTTCTTGGCAAAGTCCGCATCGGGCTCGTCGCTGCCAGCCTTGTTGAACTCCACCGCCACCATAAAGCCTAGGCCGCGCACATCGGCAATCTGGGGCACGGCAGACTTGAGGCTGTTGAGCTTCTCCATCAGCGCAGCACCCAGGCGCTGAGCGCGCTCGTTCAGCTTCTCCTCGGCAATCACCTCAAGTACGGCCAGCGCAGCCGTCACCGCCAGCGGGTTGCCGGCATAGGTACCGCCCAGGCCACCGGGTGCAGGCGCATCCATCAGATCGGCTCGGCCGGTCACGGCCGACAGGGGGAAACCACCAGCCAGACTCTTGGCCATGGTCATCAGGTCGGCCTTGACCGCGTGGTGCTCCATGGCGAAGGTCTTGCCGGTACGGGCAAAACCGGTCTGTATCTCGTCAGCAATCAGCAGGATGCCGTGCTCGTCGCAAATCTTGCGCAGTTCGACCATGAACTCGGTGGGCGCCACATAGAAGCCCCCTTCGCCCTGCACAGGCTCCAGGATGATGGCAGCTACGCGCTTGGGATCAATATCCGCCTTGAACAGGGTCTGCAGGGCCTTGATCGAGTCAGCCGAAGTCACGCCGTGCAGCGGCACCGGGAAAGGGGCATGGTACACATCCGCCGGCATGGGGCCGAAGTTCAGCTTGTAGGGGTTGACCTTGCCGGTCAGCGCCATGCCCATCATGGTGCGGCCATGGAAGGCGCCGGAGAAGGCAATCACACCGCTGCGGCCTGTGGCGGCACGGGCAATCTTGATGGCGTTTTCCACTGCCTCGGCGCCACTGGTGAAGAAAGCGGTCTTCTTGGGGCCGTGCACAGGCACAATCTCGTTGAGCTTCTCAGCCAGCTTCACATAGCTCTCATAGGGCACAACCTGATAACAGGTGTGGCTATAGGCATCCACTTGCGCCTTCACGGCAGCAGTGATCTTGGGATGGCGGTGACCGGTGTTCAGCACGGCGATACCGGCGGCAAAATCAATGAAGCGGCGGCCTTCCACATCCCATATCAGGCTGT
This sequence comes from Chitinimonas prasina, assembly GCF_030160395.1. Classification (GTDB taxonomy): domain Bacteria; phylum Pseudomonadota; class Gammaproteobacteria; order Burkholderiales; family Chitinimonadaceae; genus Chitinimonas; species Chitinimonas prasina. The sequence continues at coordinate 1,587,185 of NZ_BSOG01000001.1, read as the reverse complement.
TCTCGGCGCGCTCGATAAAGAAATCCCCCAGCACACCGACGCCACGGGGCGTAGCAGCGAGTCGACGAGCGTGGAGATCAGCATTCTTGGACATGATGGAATTCCTTGTGGCACAGGGGTGACGTGATGCGAATTTAATCATAAGCGATGAATAAATTCACCACTTACGATGAATTTATTCATCGCTGCGCCGCAACATCGTCACCGCCATTTGATCGCACAGCCTATGCTGGGCTTCTGCTCCAGCGGCCCATCCCCCATCATGGCAACTTGCTTCATGGCCTCGAACAGCTCCCGCTGGGCACCATGCGCCGCATGCCTGCCCGAGGCATCGAAGCGGCCCCGGTACTGCAGCAGCAGCTCGCTGTTGTAGCCAAAGAAGTCCGGCGTGCACACCGCTCCAAATGCCCGCGCCACGGCCTGGCTCTCGTCATACAGGTAGGGAAAGCCGAAGCCATAGGCCCGGGCATAGGCCTTCATATGTTCAAAGTCGTCCTCTGGGTACTGGGCAGGGTCGTTGGCACTGATGGCCACGCTCTTGATACCGTAACTCTCCAGCTCACGGCAGGTCTCCACCAGCGCCTCGCGTATGGCCTTGACGTAAGGACAATGGTTGCAGATGAACATCACCAGCAGGCCATTGTGCCCGCGCAACTCACTCAGGCAATGGTTGCGTCCGTCCACGCCAGGTAAGGTGAAATCAGGGGCCGGCAGGCCCAACTGGACAAGGGGAGCGGTCACACTGGCCATGGCTGCACGATCCGGAGTTGGGTAACCATGATTATAGGTGGCCCGCGCGGCTGGCATAATCCCTAACTCAACCTCTAGCGATAAGACCGCCTCATGCCCCGTATCTACCTCGATATGCCGCTTGCCAGTGGCCAGCAACTCAATCTGCCCGAACAGGCTGCCCGCCATGTACAGGTGCTGCGCCTGCAGCCAGGCGAGCCGCTGATGCTGTTCAATGGTCAAGGCGGGGAATTCGAGGCAGAGGTTGTCGACATGGGCAAGCGCCATGTCACCGTAGCCGTCGGTCAGCATCAGACAGCTGAGCGCGAGTCGCCGCTGCAGCTGACCCTGGTACAGGCGCTGTCAGCAGCCGAACGCATGGACTACACCGTACAAAAAGCGACAGAACTGGGCGTGAACTGCATACAGGTCGTGCAGTCGGCTTATTGCAGCTACAAGCTGGCACAGGACAGGGTGGAAAAACGCCTATTGCACTGGCAGGGCGTGGCCGAATCTGCCGCCGAGCAATGCGGCCGCACCCGCGTGCCGCATATCCTGCCGCCGGTCAGGCTGGACAGCTGGCTGACCCAGGCACCGGCTGCCGATCTCAAACTACTGCTATCACCCACCGGTGCCCGGCAATGGCATGAGCTGCCACCACAGGCCGGCAGCGTCCAGGTGCTCATCGGTCCCGAAGGCGGCTTCTCAAGCGACGAGAACAATATGGCCATCGCCGCAGGCTTCACACCGCTGATACTGGGCCCACGGCTGTTCCGTACCGAGACGGTGGCCCCGGTGATCGCCGCCCTGCTGCAAGCACGCTATGGCGACTTTCAGTAGCAACGCACCGGTCAGCGCAGCAGCCAGCAGCGCCTATTCTGCCTCGCGGACCATGCGCTCAGCCCACAGCTTCCACAGCGGCAACTGATGCACCAGCAAGCCCACCACAATCAGGGCCGTGCCCGTCAACAGGCCGGCCGATACCGCCTCGTCATTGGCCACATGGCCCAGCCACAAGGCGGTTACCGGGGTGATCAGGGTAATCAGCGCCACATGGGCGGTGGGCAGCCGCTGTATCAGCAAAAAGTACAGACTCATGGCCAGCACCGATCCCACCAGCGCCAGGTAGACCACCGCCCCCCATTGCTTCAGGCCCGCCGCGGCCGGCCACTGTCCATCCAATAGCCACCAGCCGGCCAGGGTCAGTATCGCACTGACCGTCAAGGCGCCCGTTGCCGTCGCCAGGGGTGGCGTATCCGCGCCGTGGCGCTTGGTCAGCACCGCACCCAGCGCTTGCAGCACATTGCCCATCAGGCCACCGGCTATGCCCCAATGGGCCTCCGGCCCCAGGCTCACCCGGTCGCGGAAGATACACCACAGGCCTGCCAATCCCAGCAACATGCCCAGCACCTGCCCACGGCCAGGGCGCTCACCAATGATCAAGCTGGCAAACAAGGCCGTGATCAAGGGCGACAGGCCGAACAGCACCGCCATCAGGCCAGAGGAGATATAGCGGGCGCCAAAGTAGGTGCAGGCCATGCTGGACGCCATGGCCACGCCAGCAATCAGGTAGGTGCGGCGCGACGCCCCATCCAGCGGCAAAGGCTGGCGCCATACCAGCATCAGCAGCCCCGCCGCCAGCGCGCCCAGGGCCATGCGGCCGGCTAGCGCGGCAGTGAAGGACATGCCGGCCACCGACCAGTTGATGGCCAGGGCAGTGGTAGACCAGACGGTGACAACACCGAGATAGGCAAAGGAAGTCGGCATGGCTAGCCCAGGGCTCCGAAAGGGACGGTGAGGCTTGCCGCAACGGCCTGCAAGCATCCAAAGGCAGGGCTTATACCATAGCGCGCCAGGCTAGCAGCAGCCCAGCGCCATCACAGGCAGCGGTTTTTCCAGCACGACAGCGTCGGCCAGAAAACCGTGTTCCCGCTTACGCTCGCCGGTCTCGGCAAAGCCCAGCTTGCGCCAGAAGGCAAAAGCAGGGGCATTGCTGGCAATGATGCTGATGCGCAGGGTACTGATGCGCGGCCAGCGCAGCACCAACTGCTCCAGCTCGGCAAATATCCTGCGCCCCAGGCCGCGCCCCTGCCAGCGCTCGGACAGCAGCAGTAGCTTGATCATGGCCTGGTCTGGATAGGGCCAGCTCCGCAGGACGGTGGCCATACCGACCAGCTCTTCACCCACCCATACCCCCAGGGCATGCTGCTCGCCCAGGCTTTTGCCGGGCGGCAGGTCACTGCCATCAAACCAAGCAGCTACTGCTTCGCGGCCAGGAGAGCGCTTGCCCTCGGTCAACTGCCAATAGCCGGGCGCCGCACAGGCAAGCTGATAGACGCCATCGAGTTGCGCCTGCGAGGGCACGACTATGCGTTCCAATCGGAAATCCAAGCGGCCCTCCCCCGAAAAGGCAAACGACCAGTACATGGACTGGTCGTTTATTAGAATCAGGTAATTTTACCCAAGCCTGTGGGCTGCGTCGAATATATCGAAACGCTTATTTTGCTGACGGCAGCCTTCGCCTACAGCGTGCCGTAGGAATGCAGGCCGGACAGGAACATGTTCACCCCCAGGAAGGCAAAGGTCGTCACCAGCAGGCCAACCACCGACCACCAGGCCAGTATGTCGCCCCGCCAGCCCTTGACCAGCCGCACATGCAGCCAGGCTGCATAGTTGAGCCACACGATCAGCGCCCAGGTCTCCTTCGGGTCCCAGCTCCAGTAACCACCCCAGGCATCCGCCGCCCACATGGCGCCCAGAATGGTCGCGATGGTGAAGAACAGAAAGCCCACCGCAATGGCCTTGTACATCACTTCGCCCAGGATGTCGTAGCTGGGCAGATGCGACTTCAATATGCCGCGCGCGGCCAGCAACTGCGCCACCCCCAGCATGGCGGCGATGGCAAAGGCGCCATAGCCGACAAAGTTGGCAGGCACATGAATCTTCATCCACCACGATTGCAGCGCCGGTATCAGCGGCTGTATCTCGTGCGCCTGGCGGTCAAAGGTGTACCAGAGTATGAAGCCCACCGCAGCCGAGATGATCAGCAGCACAAATGCCCCCATGCGGCGCGTGGCAAAGCGCTGCTCGTAATAGAGGTACATCATGGCGGTGATGAAACAGAACATGATGAAGACTTCGTACAGATTGGACACCGGTACGTGGCCTACATCCGGGCCGATCAGATAGCCCTCGTACCAGCGCACAAAGAACCACACCACGGCGGCACCAGCTGCCGCCCAGGTCAGGCCCGAGGCGATGGCATCGGCCGTATTGGAACGACGCAGCAAACCCACCCAGTAGATCGCGGTGGCCAGGAAGAACAGCACGCACATCCACATGGCGGCGGACTGGCTGGCCAGCACATACTTGAGCCAGAACGCAGTCTGACCACGACCGAGATCGTCGCCATACAGGGCTACCGCCCCCAGCGCCAGCAGGCCCGCCAGCGGAAAGAACAGCCGCACCGGCTTCCAGAACCAGCCCAACGCGACAAGCGACAGCGCGCTGCCCGCCAGAATGGCGTGCTCATAGACATCCATCGCAGCGTGATAACGCTGGAACACCACCCCGGCCACCGCCAGGATGAACAAGGCATATAGATGGTCGCTCAGCTTGAGCCCGCGCCAGAAAGGCGCATTGCCCGCCTGCGACAGGGTGGTCGCGTAGCTTGGATTAGTCATGGTGTTCTTCCTTGTGCGTGCTGGCCAGGCTGCTCAGGGCAGCGCTGTGCGCAGCAAATTCCTGCTCGGTCTGTGCATCACGGCGGTTGCTGCTGAAAGCCAGCAGCAGGCGGCCCTCCTGCGCCCACACCCAGATTCGGTTCTCGCGTATGTAAAACATGCAGAATATGCCCAGAACCAGCAGCAGACTACCCAGATAGACCAATGGCTGGCCTGGGCTGCGGGTAACCTGGAAACCGCTGGACTTGCGCTCCTCAAAGCCTACCGGCTGCAGATAGAAGCCGTGGCCGTAATCAAAGCTAGCCGATACCGCCACCAGGCTATCCATCAGGAAGCGATAATAACTGTCGTTGAATTCCACCGGGGCCAGGTTGGCCCGCTGGCGCGACAAATCCGCCGCATCCAGCACCGCGCCTTGCAGCAGCTTGATATAGGTCTGGCCTACCGCCTCCTGCTTGTCCTTGGGCACCCGCTCATCCAGAAAACTTTGCAAGGCGGTAAAGCCGCCATCGGCAAAGCGCTGCAGCACCCACACCAGGCTTTGCTCGAACTCCTTGCGATAGGCCGGGCTGATGGCGCCATCGCGTTCGGCCTTGGCCGCGGTACGGCGGGCGATTTCCGGCCAGGCCGCCGGGTCGTGTAGCACGGCACTGATCTGCATGAAGCCCTGGGGACTGAACTCGGCGTCCAGCGGTATCCGCACAAACGCGAACGGGGCCGCCACCGTACGCCGCATGCCACTCATCAGGTAGAAACGCCCGCCGTCCTCAAATGGCGACAGGTAGTTCAGGTATTCCACCGCCTGGCCCTGGGCATCGCGCACCTTGAACTGTATCGACGGCCCGACATTCTTGACCTTCTTGTCGGCCTTGACCTGGCGAGCATCCTGCATGCGGCGGCCAAAGTCCGATATCTCCGGCTCGGCTTCCAGGTTCTCGATATTGAAGGGCCGCAGCTCACCGAACTCCAAGGTCAGCGGCTGGCCGCCCCAACGGAAGGCCTGGCTGGCCAACGACACGGCGGCCAGCTCCTGCGGCCTGGGCGCAGCGCCCAACCAGTCCCACACCGCTAGCTTCAGCGGCGAGCCACCATCGCCAAAACTGGATTGGTAGATGGCCACGCCATCGACAATCAAGGGGTGGTTGACCTTGACCGTCCCCTTGGTGACCTTGCCGCTAGCCTTGCTGGTCACCTCGATATCGCTGGCAAACAACTTGGGCTGGCCAGTGCTGTAATGTTCGACATGAAACTTGTTGAGCTTGATAGCGAAGGGCAGCTCCTGCACGTAATAGCCAGGCCCGGCATTCAGCCAGGCCACATCCCGCGTCTCCCCCTCGGGCATGTCTATCACCCCGCGGAACGACAGATTGCTGGGGGTCAGCTTGCTTTTCTCGCCTATTTCGCTCACTGGCACCGTATTGCGGGTCTCTACTTCCTTGATGCCCAGCAGGCTCTGCAGCTTGAGGGGCAGGTTGCCATCCAGCAGGCCGCCTATGCAGATCACCACGATGGCCGCATGGGCGAACAGATAGCCCAGACGCTGCAGGCTGCCTTTCTTGGCAGCCAGCATGACACCCTCGTCACGCACCACCCGCTTGTGCCGGTAACCCTGGGCCGTCAGCCACTGCTCCGCCTGGGTCAGCGCCCCCTCCAAGGGCTGCTGCAACGCGATCTCCTGCTGGTGCGCCATGGCGCGCAAGGATTTCAGCGCAGCCTGCTCCCGATAGGAGCGGATATCACGCAATATGCCAGGCAGGTGGCGATAGATGCACAGCGAGGTCGAGCCCACCAGAAAGCCCAGCATGATGATGAACCAGCCGGCATGGTAGACATCGTAAAGCCCCAGCCACTCGAATGGGCGGAACCAGAAATCACCGAACTCGACGGCGTAGCTGGTGTAGGGCTGGTTCTGCTGCAGCACGGTGCCGATGATGGAGGCAATGGCAAGCAGGGTAAGCAGGCTGATGGCAAAGCGCATGGAGCTGAGCAGCTCGTACAGCGCACGGCCGAAAGAAAGACGACGCACGGCGATTCTCGACTAGTAGGGGACAACCCCGTTGCCCCACCGGTTGGCACCAGCAGGGAGAGGCCCAGCCACGAACAGGCACAACCGCGCGCCCGCTCGACCAGCACCGTTTAAACACACCAAAGGGGTGGCCAGGCCACCCCTTGGGCTATGCAGGCAGGAAAAGTTCCCCGCCGCCGTGATAAAGCTGCCACCCGAACCCGCCGTGGCAGCCCTGGGTCAGGCTTAACGCAGGCCGGCGATATACTCGGCAACAGCTTTCATCTCGGCATCCGACAACTTGGCAGCGATAGGCTGCATGATGCCGTTCTTGCGATCAGTATTGGCCTTGTAGCTGTTCAGCGAACTCACCACGTAGGCAGCATGCTGACCACCCAGGCGCGGATACTGCACCGGAATGCCAGCGCCGTTGGGGCCGTGGCAAGCCATGCAGGCCGGCACACCTGTTGCGGCGATACCACCGGTGTAGATCTTCTTGCCCGCCGCCATCAACGCCTTGTCGGTACCAGCGCGCTCCTTGGGCTTCTGCTCGCCATAGTAGGCAGCCAGGTTGCGCATGTCGTCATCGGTCAGGGTTGCCACCTGCCCCAGCATGATGGGGTTCTTGCGCTCGCCCTTCTTGAAGGCACTCAGCTGGGCATACAGAAACTCGGGATGCTGACCCGCCAGGCTGGGGTTGGCACTGGCAGCGCTATTGCCATCCAAACCGTGGCAAGCAGCACACACTTTTTCGACGATAGCCTTGCCCTTGGCCGGGTCGGCCTTGGGCGCAACCGCAGCAGGGGCGCCCGCGGCAACCGCATAAGAGGCCATACAACCGAACAGAACAGCCAGCACGCTACGCTTCATAGCAACAACTCCTTGATGACGAGGTGAGCGGCGAGTCGCTCGTTTTTACTTGTTCTAACCAGGGCGTAGGGTGCGAATAAAACTGGATGGGGAAGCATCCATACGCCAAGGCATTGATTCAAACCTGATATTCTATCCGAACCTTGAGGCGCCGCCAAAGTTGGCCGCCCTAAACAAAAAAGTTTAACTCATGTCGCTGTTTCGCCAACTCCGTTTCCACACCACCGTCAACGATCTGCACATGCTGCCAGGCGGCGGCATCGAGGTCGCTTTTGCGGGTCGCTCCAACGCCGGCAAGTCCAGCGCCATCAATACCCTGGCCGATCACAACCGGCTGGCGTTTGTATCAAAAACGCCCGGGCGCACCCAGCACATCAACTATTTCGACTTCGGCCAGGGCCGCTTCCTGGTCGACCTGCCAGGCTATGGCTACGCCCAGGTGCCTGAACCCATACGCGCCCACTGGGAGCACCTGCTGGGCCAGTACCTGGCCACCCGCCCCAACCTGATTGGCCTGGTATTGCTGATGGATGCACGCCATCCTCTCAAGCCGCTGGACGAACGGATGCTGGACTGGTTCATCCCCACCGGCCGCCCCGTCCACGCGCTGCTGACCAAGGCCGACAAGCTGACAAAACAGGAACAGGCCAAAACCCTGAGCGCCGTGCGCGACAAGCTTGCAGCCTGGCCGCAGTGCACCGTACAGCTGTTCTCCAGCCTCAAGAAAACCGGCATCGAAGAGGCTGAAAACGTGGTGGGAGGCTGGTTTGCCGCCGCCCAGGCAGAGGCAGAAGACAACTCGGGAACTTAATCGGGCAGACGCCGCTCTCACCGCACAGGTGTTATGCGCGCCTCCCGCTTTCCCTCCCTGAGCGGGTGCCCGACCAATGAGCGTCGGGCTTTTCAACCCCGGCCTTCTCCCCTTTGGCCGGGGTTTTTTATTACCCGTTTTGACTTTTTTTTAAGCAAAAGCGCATTGGAACTTGCTCTCGTCATAGAGGTTTGACGCTTCTTGTGCTATGTTTGACTTCGCCGTAATGGTGCATAAGCTCATTACAAAGCGGGTACAACAGGAGACAGGCCGATGCAGAATCTCGCCGGCATCAAGGTCATGGTGATCGACGACAGCAATACCATACGCCGTAGTGCAGAGATATTTCTCGGCCAGGCGGGTTGCGAGGTCATCCTGGCGGAAGACGGCTTCGACGCGCTGGCCAAGATCAGCGACCATCATCCCGACGTGATTTTCGTCGACGTGATGATGCCGCGGCTGGACGGTTATCAAACCTGCTCGTTGATCAAGAAGAACCCGAAGTTCAAGGCGACGCCGGTGATCATGCTGTCCTCCAAGGACGGTTTGTTTGACCGCGCCCGGGGCCGCATGGTCGGTTCGGACGAATACCTGACCAAGCCGTTTACGAAAGACAGCCTGCTGCAAGCAGTAGGCATACATGCCAACCACGCCTGAGAAGGGCGTCAAGGATAGAAATCAAATGACCATCAAGAAAATTCTGATTGTCGACGACTCCCCTACCGAGCGTCACTTCCTCGGTGAATTGCTCACCAAGAACGGCTTCCAGGTCATGACCCTGGAAAGCGGTGAGGAAGCCGTAGCGCGGGTCAAGGACATCATGCCCGACCTGATCCTGATGGACGTGGTGATGCCAGGCCTCAACGGCTTCCAGGCGACCCGCACCATCACCAAGGATGATGCCACTGCCCATATCCCGGTCATCATGTGTACCTCCAAGGGCCAGGAAACCGACATCGTCTGGGGCAAGCGCCAAGGCGCCAAGGGCTATGTGGTCAAGCCGGTCAACCCGGATGAACTGCTCAAGCAGATCGCCGCACTAGGCTAAGCTCAGAAAACCATGGCCAAGCGCGTCAGTCTTCGTGAATTCCAGGAAAGCGTGGTAGCGCGGCTCAAGTCGCTGCCTGCCACGCACGCCGCCTCCACCAAGCTCGGCATCCAGGTGGGTGATACTTCGTGGCTGGTCGATCTGACCGACGTCAGCGAAGTGCTGCCTGTACCCGGCATGGTGGACGTGCCCCTTACGCGCCGCTGGTTCAAGGGCGTGGCCAATATTCGCGGCAATCTGTTCAGTGTGGTCGATCTGCCCGGCTTTCTGGGCGACGAACCTGTCAACCTGGGCATGAGCAGCCGCCTGCTCATCATCCACCCCCGTCATATTGTCAACTCGGCGCTGCTGGTCAACCGCATGCTGGGTCTGCGCAATATCCAGGGGATGGAAGAAGTCGCTCCGGCCGATCCTGCCGTACCCTGGTGTGGCCCCACGCGACGGGACAGCGAAGGGCGGGAATGGCGTGAAATGCGCATCAACGAACTGGTGCAGCAGGCACCGTTCCTGCAAGTTGGCACTATCTGACAGATACCGGTACTGGCAAATGCCAGTACCGGTATTACCGCAATTAAGAACTGAGTATTTGCAACAATCTGGCCGGCTCGGCCCGCAGAGATAAGCAACAGGGAGATAAGCGAATATGGCGCTGCAGGATAAAACGAAATCGGGCGGTAATACCCAAGCCGGCTCGGCACCGCGCAGCGGTTTTACCGATACGCTGATGCGTGCGTTCGGACGCAACAAGGGTCAGTCCGGCGGTGACAAGGCCGAGAAGGCTTACGATCCCTTGCGCACAGTGTCCATACTGGACCGTATCCGGCCCCAGGCGGACGGTGGTGCAGCGCGACCACTGCCGCTGATCGGCCATCTCCCCATACGCCGCCAGATCGAAATCTGCTTCTGGGTCATGGGGATCTCCATCCTGGCCTTTGCCACCACCGTGGCCCTGATGGTGCGTTCCTCCGGCCATGACGCCATCTACCGAGCCACCTCCACCGAAATGCAGATGCTTTCGCAGCGTATGGCCCGTGCGTCCGCCCAGGCCATCCAGGGTAATGCCGATGCTTTCCCCCTGCTGACCGAAGCCTATAACGACTTCGACAAGGATCTGAACCGCCTGATCAATGGTGGCGATGGCCTGCCAGCATCCGGTGGCGATGCCGCCGAGATCCTGGGCAAGATCAAAAAGAACTGGGACAACAACTTCCGCCCCAACCCCAAGAAACCCACGATTGAGACCATCCTCAAGCAGCGTGAAACCTTGGTGGCAGTGACCAAGAACGTGAGTTCGATCAACCGCAACGATGCCAAGCTGCTGGAACTGACCCAGCAGCTGGTATCACTGCTGAGCGAATCGAACGCCCCTGGACACGAGATCGAACTGGCCAACCAGCAGGTGATGCTGTCGCAGCGCATGGCCAAGAACGCCAACGCCATGTTGGCCGGTGAAATCATCAACCCGGAAGTGGTCTTCCTGCTGGGCAAGGACACCAACACCTTCCGCGACACCCTGCAAGGCATGATCGAGGGTAGCGAGGAGCTGCGCATCCAGCCTGCCGGCAACCCTGAGGTGAAGGAAAAGCTGGCCGAAATCCGCGACATGTTCAAGGACTTCGAAACGGTGGTGGGCGCCTTCTCCCGCAACATGCAGAACCTGGTGAACACCCGTCTGGCAAACCAGACCACCTACAAGGAAAGTGAAAACCTGCTGCAGGATGCCAAGAAGTTGACCGCAGCCTACGAGCAATCGGCTGGCGGCATACTGCCCATCATCCTGGAAGTCGTGTTCGCGCTGCTGGCACTGGCGGCCCTGTTTGGTCTGGTGCGGGTGTACAACTCCGAATCGCAGCGTCGCCGGTCCGAGATCGAAGCCGAAAACAAGCGTAACCAGGAAGCCATTCTGCGGCTGCTGAACGAAATGTCCGATCTTGCCGACGGTGACCTGACGGTACGCGCCTCGGTGACCGAAGACCTGACGGGCGCTATCGCCGACTCGATGAACTACACCATCGACGAGCTGCGCAGCCTGATTATCGGTATTAACCGCGCCACCGACCAGGTGACGGCGGCATCCCAGCAAGCCCAGGCCATTTCGGGCGAACTGCTGCAAGCCGCCCAGCGTCAGTCCGAAGAAATCGTCGAGACCAACGAAGTGGTGCAGAACATTGCCCGCTCGATCAACGACGTGTCCGGTACCACCGTCGAATCCGCCCGTGTGGCGCGCCAGTCACTGGATGCCGCCAACAAGGGCGCCGATGCGGTGCAGAACCAGATCAAGGGCATGAACGAAATCCGCGAACAGATCCAGGAGACCGCCAAGCGTATCAAGCGGCTGGGTGAAAGCTCGCAGGAGATCGGTGAAATCGTGGAACTGATTTCCGACATTACCGAGCAGACCAACGTGCTGGCCCTGAACGCAGCCATCCAGGCCGCTTCCGCCGGTGAAGCCGGTCGAGGCTTCACGGTGGTGGCCGAAGAAGTGCAGCGACTGGCCGAACGCTCGGGTGAAGCTACCAAGCAGATCGGCGCGATTGTAAAGACCATTCAGGCCGATACCCACGATGCCGTGGCCGCCATGGAAATCTCCACCCAGGGTGTGGTGGAAGGTGCCAAGCTGTCCGACGCCGCAGGTCAGGCGCTGACCGAGATCGGCCAGGTGTCGAACGAACTGGCCGGTCTGATCGAGACCATCGCCAAGGCCAGCCAGTCGCAGCAGCAACTGGCCGACAAGGTGGCCGTATCGATGCAGGACATTTTGCGCATTACCGAGCAGACCACTGCCGGTACCAAGCAGACTGCCGTGCAGATTGGTCAGCTGACTGGTCTGGCAGCCGAACTGAAGGGTTCGGTTGCGGGCTTCAAACTCTGATTCGGCAAGGGCTGCAACGGCAGATTGCCGTGGTGGCCCTATAGCTCTCAAGCCATAAAGGGGAACGCCCCAAGCTCATTCATGCCAAGACATGGCGCCCGCGCGATGACACCAGGCCCGCCCCTATGGCGGTCCGTTACGCGCCAGCCATCCATCTTCGCTAGACCAGGAGCAGGGCGGCCCCGCAACGCGGAAACACAACATCGATGAGCGCGCACACCGAATTCGATCTGGGTTCGCTGATCTGGGTCAAAGGCGAAATCGACCAGGCCCTAGAGAAGGCACGCCAGAGTCTGGCCAAATATGCCAATCAGGCTGATGCCGCCGAACTCAAGTTCGCACAGACACACCTGCACCAGGTTCGCGGTGCAGTAGAGATGGTCGGCCTGTCCGGCGCTTCGCGCTTCGCCGAAGAGCTGGAAGTCGCCGTCGGCGCGGTTGAGCGCGGCGAAGCCGACGGCAGCATGCTCAAGCTGGTCTCCGACGCAGCGCAAAGCCTGACCCAATACCTGGAAGCACTGGTCAACGGCTCGCCCGATCTGGCCCTCAAGCTGCTGCCCAGCTATCGCCGCGTGCGCGAGCTGCGGGGCGAGAAGTACAGCAGCGGCGCCGATTTGTTCTTCCCCCCCCTGTCCGCCACACTGCCCGCCAACCTCGCAGCACACAAGCTGGACGAGGCCATCCTCCCGACTTACCTGAAGAATGCCCGCAGCCGCTTTGAAGCCGGCCTGCTGAAGTGGCTCAAGGGTGACAAGCACGAGGGTGGGCAGTGGATGGTGCAGGCTTTGTTCGGCGTGGCACGTACCCAGTCGAGCAATCTGCAACGCGGCTTCTGGTGGACTGCGGCCGCCATGGCCGAAGGCAGCGTCGACAATCGGGCCAAGCTCGATATCGACCAGAAACAATTGTTTGCCCGCCTCAATCAGCAGCTCAAGCGGCTGTCCGAGAGCGGCGGCAAGGTGGCGGAGCGACTGTTCCGCGACGTGCTGTATGCCGTCGCCACCATGGAAACCCAGAGCGTGCAGTGCGCAGCGGTGCGGCGCGCCTTTGGCCTGAACGCCCTGCTGCCAGCCGGCGCCCTGGAAGACGACGCCCATCAGCTCGCCGCCATGCAGGTCGCGCGGGAACTGAAGGAACTGATCAACCAGACCAAGGACAACTGGGCACGCGTGGGTGGTGGCAGCAGCGATCGCCTGCCCACTTTCCGCCAGCAGCTGGCCGAGGTCAGCAAGCGCGCGATCAGCCTGTCCATCCCGGCCTTCGACACACTGGCGGCCACGCTGCAGGAAGTGGTGGCCGGCATGACTGCGGCTCCCAACGAGAGCCAGGCGCTGGAAGTTGCCACCGCCCTGCTGCTGTTGGAAAACGCCTTGGTGGTGTTCCCCGAGCGCTCCAGCGACTTCCCGGCCCAGGCCACCGCCATGCAAGCACGCCTCAAGGATGGCGCGGCAAATGCGCCTGAGGTCACCCTGCTGGACGAAGTATCGCGGCGGGCGCAGGAGCGCCTGTTGATGGCGCAGGTAGCACAGGAAATACAGACCAATCTGGGCCAGATCGAACAAACCCTGGATGACTTCTTCCGCGACCCAGATACCCGTGGCGAACTGCTCAGTACGGATGCCCCCATACGGCAGATACGCGGTGCTCTGACCATACTGGACGAGCGTGACGCCCAGGTGATACTGGATGCCTGCGCCGACATCGTCAAACGCTGCCAGGCTGAGGACTACACGGCCCCGGCCGAAGAGCTGGAGTTCCTGGCGGAAGCCTTCTCCAGCCTGGGTTTCTACATCGATGCCCTGCGCCGCGAAGAAGCTGATCGCGGCAAGCTGATTGCCCCCTGGCTGCACCAGATCCGTGGCGAAGCCCCGGACGAGATCGTGCCCACGGAAGCCGAACAGATCGCCGCCGAGTTCGCCAGCGAACCGGAAGTCGAGCTGGAGCTACCGATGGCAGCCAGCCTGCCGGAGGCAGAAAGCACGCCCGCAACCGAGCCTGCGCAAGCTGCGGCACCGGTCGTCAGTACGGCCGTCAGCGAAGCGGCAGTCGATGCCGAACTGCTGGAGGTCTATCTCGAAGAAGCTGTCGAGGTGCTAGACAACGTCAACAGCCATCTGGCCATCATCCGCGACCAGCCAACCAACAAGGAAGCGCTGACTGTCATCCGCCGTGGTTTCCACACCCTCAAGGGTAGTGGCCGCATGGTGGGTCTGAACCAGCTGGGCGAAGTGGCCTGGTCGGTCGAGCAGGTGATGAACAAGTGGCTGCAGGATGAAAAGCGAGCCAGTGCCAGCCTGCTGCAACTGGTGGAGCAAGCCACGGCGGGCTTCTCGATCTGGGTGGATCAGCTCAAGGAGAGCGGTACAGCACAGGTGGAAGCCACTGCCATCTTTACCCTGGCCGAGCAATTGAAGAATGGCCAGGAGCCCGAGCATGCCGCGCCGGCTGCCGAAGCACCCCAGCCTGTCGCCCTAGAAGCGGAAGCCGAGCCCGCGCTGGATCTGGGCTTTGTGGCCGAGCCGGCCGCTGAAACGCCGATCGAACTGGCCCTGCCCGAGCTCACAAGCGAGGCTCCGGCCCTGCTTGAACTGGATGCCGCACCCACCACCGAGCCGGCCATCGAACTGAGTGCTGCACCGACAGACGAGTTCGCGCTGGATTTCGAGCTAGATGCTCCGCCCGCTGCGGCAGAAGCCGAGGCCGCCGAAGCGGCCGTGCTCGACTTCGACCTGGGCGAGCCGGAAGCAGCACCGCTGCTACCCGGCTCTATCGAGCTGGCCCATCCCGAAGAGGAAGTGGAAGCGCCCGAACTGGTCATCGGAGATATCACCATCTCCAAGGCCTTGTTCGGCATCTTCCTTGACGAGGCCTATCGCCATTTCGCCACACTGAACGATGCCTTTATCGACTTCAGCACCCGTGGCGAAGTGCGGCCTGAGTTTGTCCATGCAGCCCATACCCTTTGCGGTATCGCCAACACCACCGGCTTCACCTCGCTGGGCGAGCTGGGCTATGCCATAGAGCAAGCCCTGCTGGCCTACCAGAAGGCGGGTGCCGAACCGGCACAAGGCGACTACGACACCCTCTCCATGGCCATCGACAAGGTGGGCGTGATGCTGGGCCAGGTGGGTCGCTACGAAACCCCGCAAGACGAGCCACAGACCGTGGCCATGCTGACGGCCCTGACCAACCGCCTGAAGGACGAGGCCGAACCCCTGCTGACACTGGACAGCAAACCGGCACCGGCCGAATTCGACCTGACCCTGGATCTGCCAGCGCCCGCCGAAACAGTGGCCGAAGCCCCCGCACTGGAAGGGCTGACGCTGGATCTGGACGCCCCCCAGCCCACCGACGAAGTGGTGCTGGAGGCCCCAGCAGAGACGGCCGAGCCGTTGGATCTGTTACTGGAGCCGGAAGAAATCCATCTCGACCTTGGTGATCTGTCGGCGCCGGAAATCAGCGCAGCGACTGAAGCCGCCCTGCTGGAAGAGACGATAGAAGTCGCGGCAGCAAGCGATGCCGACGTGCTGGATCTGGATATATCGCTGGACGAGGCCGACACCCCGGCAGATGGCCTGAGCGCTACGGCAGACAGCTCCGATGTGCTCGACCTGTCGCTGGATGAGCTGGCCCTGCCCGATGTCAGTATCGACGCCCCGGTGGCAGCAGACGAGGCCGAGGTAGAAGCCGATCTGGTCGACCTGGAAGCAGAACTGACCGCCGACGAGGACACCCCGGTTGCACTGGTGGTGGAAGAACTCCCGGGTGCCGAGTTGCTGTCCGAACTGTCGCTGGATCTGACCGAGTCCACGCCAGAGTTGCTAGCCGTTGCCGATGAACCGGCCGAGTTGGTGGCGCCTGCCGCCGAACTGCCGGCCGAGGACATCGACAGTCCGCTGGTATTGGACGAGATCGCCGAGGACGTACAGGCCATTCCGGCCGCCGAAGCCATGCTGGAAGCTATTCCGCTGGCGGCGGTGGACGAAGCAATCGTGCTGGAGGTGGCCGAGGCCGAGGCAGCGACACCGGCGGTCGAGGAATTCGTCATCCCGACGGCGATATTTGAGCCTCTGGAGGAAGAAACCACGCTGGCCACCGCCCCCACGCCTGCCGAGCAGGATGGTGTGGGCAGCGTCATGCATCTGGCCACGCCGGATCGCCTGGGCGATATCCATGTCAAGGATGAGCTGGACGAGCAGTTGCTGCCTATCTTCCTGGAAGAAATGCAGGAGCTGCTGCCGCAGTTGTCGGCCGATCTGCGCGCGCTGCGCGGTGAACCCAACAACACCGAGACCCATGATTCACTCAAGCGGGTACTGCATACGCTCAAGGGCAGTGCGCGCATGGCCGGCGCCATGCGCATGGGTGAAGCCACCCACAATATGGAAACCCGCCTGCTCAATGCCGGCGAGCATCTCTCCATCGCCCTGCTCGATGAACTCGATCTCGACTTCGATGCCATCACCGAGCTGCAGGACAGGCTGATCAACGGCGAGCCTGAAGCCGCCGCCGAGGCCGAGGAACAAGCTGATATCGCCGCCATGGTGGCTGCATCGGCCGCATCCGAAGCCAGCCGTATCGCCACGGCACAGCCGGGCCAGGCAGCCCGCACCGCTCCGGCCCTGGGCCTGGTCGACCCCGATGCCGGCAAGTCCAGCATACGGGTGCGCTCCGACTTGGTCGACCGCCTGGTCAACCAGGCGGGCGAAGTGTCGATTTCGCGTACCCGTATCGAATCCGAAATGCTGGCGCTCAAGCGCTCCTTGCTGGATCTGACCGATAACGTGGCCCGTCTGCGGGGTCAGTTGCGCGAGATTGAAATTCAGGCCGAATCGCAGATGCAGTCGCGGATGGCCCATGCCACCGACCTGCCTGACTTCGACCCGCTGGAATTCGACCGCTTCAGTCGTTTGCAGGAACTCACCCGCTTCATGGCCGAAAGCGTCAATGACGTGGCCACGGTGCAGCACAACCTGTTGAAGAACCTGGACGAATCCAGTGCCGCGCTGACCCAGCAGGCCCGCATGACGCGTGACCTGCAGCAAGAACTGATGCGCGTGCGCATGGTGCCGTTCTCCTCGGTATCGGAACGCCTGTATCGGCTGGTGCGCCAGACTGGTAAGGAAACCAGCAAGAAGGTGAACCTGGAGTTGCGCGGTGGCCGTGCCGAGATTGACCGGGGCGTGCTGGAGAAAATGGTGTCGCCGTTCGAGCACATGCTGCGCAACGCCATCGACCATGGCCTCGAGACGCCTGACCAGCGTCTGGCCAAGGGCAAGAACGAGTTCGGCGAAATCGTGGTGGAAGCCCGCCAGGAAGGTAACGAACTGGTACTGGTGCTGCGCGACGACGGTGCGGGTCTCGACATCGAGCGCATACGCCAGAAGGGTGTGGAGAAAGGCTTGATCGAAGCCGGTGGCGAGTACACCGACGCCCATATCATGGGCCTGATCTTCGAAGCCGGCTTCTCTACCGCCAGTGCGGTGACCCAGCTGTCGGGCCGCGGCATAGGCATGGACGTGGTCAAGAGCGAGATCGAGGATTTGGGCGGTCGCGTTGAAGTGACCTCCGAAGCCGGTCGTGGCACCACCTTCACCATCCACCTGCCGCTGACGCTGGCAGTCACCCAGGCCGTGCTGGTCAAGGTTGCCGGCAAGCTCTACGCCATCCCCTCTGTGATGGTGGAACAGGTGCAAGAACTGAAGGTTGATCCGCTCAACCAACTGTACCAAAGGCATCAGGCCGAGTGGCAGGGCAATGTCTATCCCTTCCACTACCTGCCTCGCCTGCTGGGTGATTACGACAGCCAGCCCGAGCAGAAGCGCTACAACACCATCATGTTGCTGCGCTCCGGTATCAGCCGCATTGCTGTTCATGTCGACGAACTGGTGAAGAACCAGGAAGTTGTGGTGAAGAACATTGGGCCGCAACTGGTGCGGGTGGCTGGTATCGCCGGCGCTACCGTGCTGGGTAACGGCGAGATCGTGCTCATCATCAACCCGCTGGCCCTGCTGCAGCGTCGCGCCGAGGCCCCGGTGGCCGACTTCGATGCCGCTATGGCTGCCAGCGCACCGGCCCCCGAGGAGATCCTGCAGATCGCCCCGCTGGTCATGGTGGTGGATGATTCGTTGACTGTGCGCAAGATCACCGGCCGCCTGTTGGCCCGCGAAGGCTATCAGGTGGAGACCGCCAAGGACGGCGTGGATGCGCTGCAGAAGTTGCAGGACATCCGCCCGGCGGTGATGCTGCTGGACGTGGAAATGCCGCGTATGGATGGCTTTGAACTGACGCGTAACCTGCGTCTGAATGCCGACACGCGCGACATCCCCATCATCATGATCACCTCGCGTACTGCCGACAAGCACAAGAACTATGCGTTCGAACTGGGCGTCAACGCCTTCCTGGGCAAGCCTTACCAGGAAGACGAGTTGCTGGAGCATATCCGTCGCCTGATCGGCGAAGAACAGCCCACAGCCTGACACAGGCCAGCAAGCTGAAATGAACACGCCCCGCAATGCGGGGCGTGTTCGTTTCAGTCGGCAACATCCCCTGACAAACTGGCGCCGGCTCAGCCAGCCTGTGCCAGCAACCAGTCAGCCAGACCCTGCCGTTCCGACGCCGTCATATGCAAGCCACGCTTGGTCCGGCGCCACAATATGTCATCAGCCGTCTGCGCCCATTCTTCCCGCATCAGATAGCGCACCTCGCACTCATACAGCTCGGCCCCAAAATGCCGGCCCAGCTCGGCTACGCTATTGGCAGTACCCAGCACCAGCATCAGCCGGTCGCCAAACTGCCGCGCCAACCGGTACACCAGGCTCGCCGGCAAGCCGCCATAGCGCACACAGGCTTCCTGGTAGAACGCCTCGAAATCGGCACCGTGCATGACACCACCCGGTAGCACGGCGGATTGGGCAGGCAGTTGCATACGCTCGAAATACGGCTTCAGATGCTGCAATGCATGGCGTGCCAACTGCCGATAGGTGGTCAGCTTGCCCCCGAATACCGACAGCACCGGAGCGCCGCCCTGGTCCAGCCGCAGGGTGTAGTCGCGGGTGATGGCCGACGGGTTGTCGCTCTGGTCATCATACAAAGGCCGCACGCCAGCGTAGCGCCACAGCACTTCGACAGGCTGAGGCGGACGTTCGAAGTACTCCCCCACCAGCTGGCAGAGGTAGCTTACCTCTTCATCCGAACACGCCACCTCGCCCGGTTCGCCATGGTGCACGACATCGGTAGTGCCTATCAGGCTATAGCCCTGCTCATAGGGCAGCACAAAGGCGATGCGGCCATCGCGGTGCTGCAGGATGAAGGCCTGCGGGCCATCATGCAGGGCAGGCACCACGATATGGCTGCCTTTGACCAGTTTGACAGAATCCCGCGCGCCCAGCCGCAGCCCGCCCTTGAGCACTTTTTCCACCCAGGGGCCGGCGGCATTGACCAAGGCCCGGGCATAGACGGTTGTCGTCCCGCCATCTGGCGTCTGAACCGAGACCCGCCATTGCCGCCCCTCCCGGTGCGCTTCCAGCATGCGGGTGCGGGTTCGTACCGTACCGCCCAGCTCGCGGCATTGCATGGCATTGGCCACTACCAGCCTGGCATCGTCCGCCCAGCAGTCGGCATAGACAAAACCCCGCTTGAAACCGGGCTTGATCGGCCCGCCCCAGGGGTGGCGCCGCAGATTGATGCCGTAGGATGCCGGCAAGCGCTCTCGCCCGCCCAGATGGTCGTACAGGAACAAGCCCAGCCTGATCAGCCAGGCAGGCCGCAGGCCATCATGGTGGGGCAGCACGAAGGCCAGTGGCCACACCAGGTGCGGCGCCATGCTGAGCAAGACTTCCCGCTCGCTGAGCGACTCGCGTACCAAGCGGAATTCCCGCTGTTCCAGATAACGCAGGCCACCGTGTATCAGCTTGCTGGAGGCAGACGACGTCGCACCGGCCAGGTCGCCCTGTTCCAGCAGCAATACCTTGAGGCCGGCCTGGCTGGCATGGCTGGCGATACCCGTGCCATTGATGCCGCCGCCCACCACCAGCAGGTCGTAAGGTTGTGTCGTTTCCATCGCATAGTGAAGATAGCCCATGGTCAGGGCGGGGGCTACGCCCAGCACTTGCTAGAATCGCCCCAAACGACACGCCAACAACAAAAACTACGGCAATACAACACATCGGAGACACCATGCCCCACGCCATCCTGTCCATAGACCAGGGCACCACCAGCACCCGCGCCATGCTGTTTGACCGGGCCGGCAAGGTACTGGCCCGCGCCCAGACCGAGCTGCCGCAGCACTATCCGGCCGATGGCTGGGTGGAACATGACGCCCTGCGCATCTGGCAAGACACCCTGGCCGTGGTGCGGGATGCGCTGGCCGGCGCCGGCCTCGCCGCCACCGAGATCGCCGCCATCGGCGTCACCAACCAGCGCGAGACCACCGTGGTGTGGGATCGCCAAACGGGCCAGCCCATTCATCCGGCCATAGTCTGGCAGGACAGGCGCACCGCCGCCTGGTGTGCCGCCCACCACACACCCGAGCGCGAGCAATGGCTAGCCGACAAGACCGGCCTGCTGCTGGACCCGTATTTCTCTGCCAGCAAGATAGCCTGGCTGCTGGACCATGTAGCCGGCGCCCGGCAGCGGGCCGAGGCTGGCGAACTGGCATTCGGCACCATAGACAGCTGGCTGATCTGGCAGCTGACCGGTGGGGCAGTACACGCCACCGACGCCACCAATGCCTGCCGCACCCTGCTGTTCAACCTGCACACCCAGGACTGGGACCCCGAGCTGCTGGCCTTTTTCGGCGTGCCCGCCAGCCTGCTGCCGCAGGTGCAGGACTGCGCTGCCGATTACGGCAGCAGCCTGCCCGAGCTGTTTGGCGCCGCCATCCCCATACGCGGCGTTGCCGGCGACCAGCAGGCCGCCACTGTGGGCCAGGCCTGCTTTGCGCCAGGCATGGTCAAGTCCACCTATGGCACGGGCTGCTTCATGGTAATGAACACTGGCAGCGAGATGGTGCGTTCCCGCAACCGCTTGATCACCACCCTGGCGTATCGCCTGGACGGCCAGCCCACGTTCGCGCTGGAAGGCAGCATCTTTATCGCCGGCGCCGCCGTGCAGTGGCTGCGCGATGCCGTCAAGCTGATAGGCAGTGCTGCCGAATCGGAAAAATGGGCACGCGAAGTGGATGACACCCATGGTGTCTACCTGGTGCCGGCCTTTACCGGCCTGGGCGCGCCCTACTGGGACCCCCAGGCCCGAGGTGCCATCATTGGCCTGACCCGCGACTCCGGCATTGCCGTCATTGTGCGGGCGGCGCTGGAGTCGGTCTGCTACCAGACCCGCGATCTGCTGGAAGCCATGCGGGCGGACGGCACCACCCTGCCGGCCGCCTTGCGTGTGGATGGCGGCATGGCGGGCAACAACTGGGTGATGCAGTTTTTGGCCGACCTGCTGGATACGCCGGTGGAACGCCCCACCATTACCGAGACCACGGCCTTGGGCGCAGCCTACCTGGCCGGACTGGGCATAGGCTTGTATGCCAATCTGGAGGAAATCAGCCAGCTGTGGGCCTGCCAGCAGCACTTTAGCCCCGCCATGGCAGCCGAACGGCGCGTATCGCTCTATGATGGCTGGGTGGAGGCCGTGAGCCGCGTGCGCAGCAAGTAAGCGCCTGTTCAAAGCCCTCCCAGGAGACCGCCATGCAAGCCCAGCTGACACCCGACCAACAGGCGCTATACCAACGTATTCTGGCTCACCCGCTGGAGCAGCCCGACCAGTTGGTGCCGTTCTGCAGCAAGCTGGCCCGGCAGAATGGCTGGTCGCTGGACTATGCCACGCGCGTGGTACAGGAGTACCGCCGCTTTGTGCTGCTGGCGCTATGCAGCGGCCATGTAGCATCGCCTTCCGATGCGGTGGACCAGGCCTGGCATCAGCACCTGTGCGACAGCCGCGATTATTGGGAGCGCTTCTGCCCGCAGGTGCTGGGGCAGCCCCTGCACCACGAGCCCAGCCGTGGTGGCCAGCAGCAGGACAAGCACTACCGTGATCTCTACCAGCAAACGCTAGCCAGCTACCGGCGCCTGTTCGGCATGGCGCCACCAGCCGATATCTGGCCGCCCCAGCCTGCCGCCAACCGCTTTGTCCGGCTGGATACCCGCCAGTACTGGCGCTTGCCCAAGCCCACGCTGACCCGCCCCCGCAACCTATTGGCCGGCCTTGCCGCCAGCGGCCTCTTGGCCGGTTGCGCAGTGCTGCAGGATTGGCGGGTGTGGAACTACAGCGGTCCGGATTTCCTTAGCTTTTATCTGTCTGCGCTGTTGGCGCTCGCGCTGTTCTCCCTGGCCTGGCATGGTTGGTGCCGCTGGCGGGATGACAGCGCCAGCAGCATGCTGCCCCCCAGCCTGGATGCCTACCAGACAGCCTATCTGGCAGGTGGGCCGCACCGGGTGCTGCAGACCGCCCTGCTCAAACTGGAACAACAACAGCTGATCCACACCATGCCCGATGGCACGCTGCAACGCACCGGCGACATAGGCCTGGCGGAGACCGCGCTGGAACGCAGCGTCTTTGGCCTGCTGAGGGAGGGCGAGAAACAGCCCAGTCTGTTCCAGCGCGCCCTGCCTTATCTGCGGTCGCAACTTCACCCGCTGCGCCAGCAGCTGGAAGAAAAACGCCTGCTGCTGAGCAATGCCCAGTACCAGGCTCAAGTCCTGCCCATCCGTTTCGGCATGGCGGCCCTGTGGCTGCTGGGCCTGATCAAGATCGCCATCGGCATCAGCCGCGATAAGCCGGTCGCCATCCTGGTCATCATCGTTCTGGCCTACGGCGGCTTCTGCGCCTGGCGCCTGCTACGCCAACGCGGTCGCCTGCATACTACCCGGCTGGGCAGGGATACCATGCAAGCCAACCGGCAACTGCTGCAGAAGCAACTCAATAGCTCGCCCCAGCAGCCCGATCTGGTACTGCGCCAGTTTGCCTGGTTGGGTAGTGCGGCCCTGGTAGGGACGGCTTGGGGGTACCTGCTACCGGTCTACCGGCCCACCCCCGACACCGACTCCAGCACCACCAGCACCACCACCAGTACAGGCGGCGACAGCTCGGACAGCTCCAGCTCAGATGGTGGGGGAGGCGGTGGGTGCGGTGGATGTGGCGGTGGTGGTGGGGACTGAGCGTCCGCTGTCTATTAGCCACTTAAGCTCATCACAGGCACCCAGGAAACACTATGGAACTCGGCTTTGACCCCGGATTGGTCCTGCTTGCTCTGGCACCCGTCTTTTTGGGCTGTGTCGCCTGGGAGGCCTGGTACTGGCACAAGCGCGGCATCGCCAAGTACACCATGGTCGATACCCTGTCCAACGCTGGCCTGGCCCTGCTGCATCAGGGCGCCGACCTGCTGGCCAACCTTTTATTTATCAAGACAGCCTACACCTGGGTGCATGCCCATGGCCTGCAACTACTACCCATTAGCTGGTGGAGCCTGCTGTTGGCCTTTCTGCTGCAGGATTTCCTCTACTACTTCTTTCACCGTGCCAGCCACAGGGTACGCTGGCTATGGGCCAGCCATGTGGCCCATCACTCCAGCGAGCGGCTCAATCTCTCCACCGCATTCCGCCAAAGCCTGACCTACCCGATATCAGGCATGTGGCTATTCTGGCTACCCATGGCATGGCTGGGCTATTCGCCCGACCTGGTCATCCTGGTGGTCGGACTCAACCTGGCCTACCAGTTCTTTGTCCACACCGAAGCCATAGGCCGGCTGGGCTGGCTGGAGCAGGTGTTCAACACCCCCTCCAACCACCGGGTGCACCATGCCCGCAACCCGCAGTACATAGACCGCAACTACGCTGGCGTGCTGGTCATCTGGGACCGGCTGTTCGGCAGCTATGTGCCGGAAGTCGAGGCACCGCGCTATGGCATCGTGCGGCAGATACAGAGCCACAATCCGCTGCGCCTGACCTTTCACGAATGGAGCGATATGTTCCGCGATGCCTGGCGCACCCGCGACCCTCGTCATTTCTGGAAACCGCCGGAGTGGGCGGAAAGCCAGGCCAAGCAGCAGCGCCGCAGCTAGATCGCCCGCTCAGCAGCGCATGGCCTAGCGCCGGGGATGGGGGAGGGTGCCACCCGGCTAGACGACCCATGCAGGTCATCGGGCAGGCAAAACTGCGCCAGCAATGAACACGGGTGCCGTTTGGGCGCCCGTGTTTAAACAACAAGCACTACCCGGCGCCTAGTCGTAGGGTTCCTCATCGGCCGCAGCCGGCATGCCGGCCTGGGCGCGCTCGCTGGGTACACCGTAGGCGGTCAGGATATAGTCGTACTGGCCGGCATCGAACTGCTGGGCCACATAGGGCTGCAAGGCCACCAGTTTGTCGGGGTTAAGGAAGTAAGACAGCACCATGTCGGGGTCGGGACGCTGCTGCTCGGCCGCAAACAACTGTAGCAACCAGATGGACGAAATGGTCTCCGCCACCGGCAACTGGCCGGTTAGCGCACCGTTCATTCCCTTTTCCCAGACTTCGATGGCACGTTTGATCTGCATGGTGTCCATTCTACGCGGCGAAGGCCGGTAGTTGTCCAGCCGCTGATGCAGGGCTGCCCGCTAGTGGGGCGAATGCAGGGCAACCCGGTTGCCCTCGCTGTCGAGAAAAACCGCCATATAGCCTATCTCCTCGCTGATCTGCCGCTTGGCGATCAGCACCTTGCCGCCGGCACCCTCTACCCTGGCCAGCACCACATTGAGGTCATCGCCGCCGTTCAGATAGACCAGCACCCCATCCTGCGAGGGCTTGTAGAAGCCGGGAACATGGATGATGGTGCCGCCCACCTTACCCTCGCCCCCTGGCAACACCCCCATGCGCACGCCCGCCATGGGCCATTCCGGCATGTCGTAGGCAAAGATGGCGCTGTAAAAGCGCTTGGCCCGGTCGAAATCAGCGGCCGGTATCTCGAACCAGTTGATGGCGTTGCCGTCGTGCATGGTGTGCCTCCTGCTTATGTAATTAGATTAATAGATTAGTTCGGCCATAGCCGATGCGCTGCGTATAATGCGCCACCTCGACAGGTGCTTTGCCAAGTCAAAGTGAAACGGGAAGCTGGTGGGATTGCCCTGCAATCGAACCCGGCGCTGCCCCCGCAACGGTAAGCCACAATGAAGTGCTTCTGGTGTCGCGCTCGCGCACATCCCGCCACTGCCTCCAGTCGAGGTGGGAAGGCGAAGCACAGAGTGGCCAGCCCGGAGACCGGCCTGTCGTGCCTGCTGGACGCGCTTGATGCTCAAGCCGCCACATGGATGGTGCGGAGGTCGCGGCGGGCGTCTCTCCCGCGACGCCGCCTGGCCCCCTGGCCTGCTGTACTCCGTCGCGCCTCCGCTTGAATTGATCGCCTGCGGTGGGCAGGCGCAGTGGAGCGACTCCCTGATGTACTCTCGTCTTACCTCTCTCTCGGCCGCCATGATGCTGGCCGGTCTGGCTACGTCTGCCTTTGCGACGGAACAAACCCAAACCCTGGTGGTAACCGCCACCCGCTTGCCCGCTGCGGCGGCCGACCAACCCGTGAACATCTCGGTCATCTCGCGCGAGGAAATCGAGCGCAGCGCGGCCAGCAATCTGATAGCGCTGCTTGAAGGCGTGGTCGGCATCACCGTGCGAAACAGCGATGGCACCGACAATGGCTCCATCGACCTGCGCGGCTTTGGCATCACCGCCGCCAGCAACACCCTGATCCTGCTCGATGGCATCAAGCTCAATGACAACGATCTGTCCTCGCCCAAATTGTCCGGCATGGCGCTGGACCGGCTGGAGCGCATCGAGATCGTCCGTGGCGGCGCCGTCGCCTGGGGCGGCGGCAGCACCGGTGGCGTCATCAACCTGATCACGCGCCAGGGGCCCGGTGGCAATGTCTCGCTCCGCGCAGGCAGCCACCAGTCACGGGAACTGTTTGCCGGCGCCGGCTTTGGCACCCAACTCAAGCTGCGGCTCGATGGCTACCATCAGGAAAGCGATGGCTTTCGCCGCAATAGCGCCCATAAGACCAACGCCGGCTCTGCCACACTGGGCTGGCAGGCGGGTGACACCCGGCTATCACTGGGCCTGGCCCGCGACGAACATGAAAACCGTTTCGCCGGCCCCCGTGCGGTCAATCCCGCCACCGGCAGCGATGAGTTTGTGACCGATCCCTGGGGCAGCAGCAATCTGGCCGACCATGGCGACATCGACAACACCCGCTACACCCTCCACGGCGAGGGCAAGCTGGGCCAGGCACGCTGGGTGGTGGATCTGAGCCGGCGCGAGAAGGATCAGGACAGCTACTTCGAGGATGCCTATGACGGTATCTCGCGGGCCCGCAACGAAATCCGCGAAAACCGCTTCTCGCCTCGTGCCGCCTATGATTTTGGTGCACTGGACCTGGCCGGCGGCGTGGACATCAGCCGCAGCCTGGCCAATGGCAGCAACAGCTATAGCAGCCCCTTCTACAACAGCAGCGGCACCTCGACCAGCGTGCAGAAGACCCGCGCTTTCTGGCTGGATGGCGGCTATGCCATGGCCGTCGGCACCCGCATCACGCTGGGTGCACGTACCGAGCGGGCCGAGCAGACCCTGCACAGCAGTGGCCAACTGACCTCGGATCGCAAGTCCTCACCGCTGGCATTGCAACTGGGCCTGCGCCATGTGCTCTCGCCCGAGCTGTCGCTGTATGCCCGCCTGGGCAAGAGCTATCGCCTGCCCAATGCCGATGAGCTGGCCTATAGCAGCGATCTGCGCACCCAGACCTCGCGCGACCTGGAGGCTGGGCTGGATGCCCGCCTGCCGCTGGGCAAGTTGCGTGTGTCGCTGTTCAATCTGCGCCTGAATGATGAGATCGCCTTCCAGCCGCATGTGAATGGCTTCGGCGCCAACATCAATCTGCAACCTACCCAGCGCCGTGGCCTGGAAGCCGACTGGTCCTACCAGGCCGGCAACCTCAGCCTGGGCGCCAACCTGGCCTGGCAGGATGCCGAGTTCCGCAGTGGTATCTACGCAGGCCACAATGTGGCTGGCAAGCAGGTGCCGTTGGTACCCAAGCTGCAGGGCAACCTGCTGGTCGGCTGGGCCTTCAGCGAAGCAACCCGCCTGAGCGCCAGCCTGCATGGCGTGGGCGATAGCCGGCTGGACAACGACCAGGACAACACCGGCGCCAAGCTGGCCGGCTACGGCACGGTCAACCTCAAGCTCAGCCATCAGTTGGGCGATCTACAACTGGCCCTGAGCGGCCAGAACCTGGCCGACAAGCGCTACGCCACCTACGGCATCAAGAGCACGACGGCCAGCAACTACAACCTCTATCCCATGCCGGGTCGCCGCTGGTTTGCCAGCGCGGCCTACCGTTTCTAAGAGCCTGTTATGGATTGAAACATTGATTGGAGATGTAAGGCTGTGCAGGCGCCAGGGAAACCCTGGCGCTAAGCGTCAAATCAGCCTGATGCAGCGTGCGTGCCAAACAGACTCCAAGCAAGCAACAAGGGCGACCCGAGGGTCGCCCTTCTGCATGGCGTGGCCTATCCACCGGCGTATCTGCACCCAAGCGGCCAGCTACATCGTGTGGACAAGTGCGGCTCAATCCTGCCTTCGGCAACCGAAGGGGGAGAACAGGGTAGCCCTAGTCCTCGTAGGCCCTCAGGCGCAATTGCTCGTCTGCACTAAAACGGGCGCTGCGCAACTGGCTGATGGCGCTGCTGCGCCCAGCCTCGTCCAACGCCATATCCGCTTTGATACGGGCCAACTCCACCAGATAGGCCTGTATCCGTTGCTGCCAGGCAGACTCCTCGCGATCCACCTCGGCCAGACGCTGGGCAGCCTGTTCGCCCACGCTGGCGGTACGTAACTGGTAAACCGCCGCATCATCGGCACCCTGCGCCCGCGCGCGGCTGACCTGCTCGGCCAACGTCAGGTGCTGCACCGGCACTTGCCGTTGGGCCAATATCTCGGGTGGCAGGCGCTGATCCAGCTCGGCCAACCGCTGCTGCTTCTGTAAGGGCTTGAGGCTGCTGTCCCGCAATATGGCCTGTCGGGCCAGGGCGTCATCGTCATAGGTATCCTGCCAGCCAAACAAGGCGGTCAGCTCGGCCGGGCTGAAATACTTGGCACGCAAGGCGCGTACCGCCTTGATACGCGCCTGGGCAGACTCCAGGCTGGCGCCGGCCAGTTCAGTCTGCTGCTCCAGCGCAACCAGCTCGCGCTTGAATGCCACATAGCGATGCAGCAAGCGCTTGGCCTCTGCGGCCGCCTTGGGCGGCAAGCGCTTGTCGAGCTCGGCCTCCAGCGTGGCCAGCACCTGCTCCAGTGTACGCTCGCCCACCGTGGCCAGGTGGTAGTCAAACAGCTCGATCAGGCTGGCATCCAACACCAACGCATCGGCTGCGGTCTGCAACTGGCCATCGCTGACTGTGCCCTGCAAGGAAGCCGGCATCTCGCCGGATGCCACCGGGGTCGCCGTCGGCAGGGTAGGTGCGTCTGTATTGGCGGCAAACAGGCCAGCGGCTAGCAGCAGCGCGGCGCTGGCAATAAAGTAAGGGGATTTCAAGGTATCGAGCTGCATGGTTAAAAGACCGGGCTAGTGTACTACCCACCCCCTCATGCAGGCAGGGCAAGAAGGAACCAAGCAGCCCACTCCCAAGTAAGGGCGTGAGCAGTTAAGTACCTGCTATGAAGGTAACGCGTTGAAAACGGCCGTTCAGCGTAGCCCCAGCGCAGCGGCAAGGGCGGACCAGCACAGCGGAGCGCCTGCAGGCTCGGGAAGGCGCCAGGCATACCCTGGCGCCTGTTCAGTCCGTCAGCACCCAGCCATGGCCAGGCTCACAGACCCGCATTCTTGAGCCGGTTGGCCTGCTGCCGATACAACGTGACCGGGTTGGTCTCGAACAGATGGACGATGCCGAAGAAGTGGTTGATCTCGTCGACATGGTTCATCTTGTAGTTGTCGCGCAGCACCTGGCCCAGGCGACTGGAGCAAGTACCCACCAGGCCATCGTTGGGGCTGCCATAGGCCAGCCCGGTCAAGGCCAATGCGCCATCGGACACATCAAAGATATTGGTCACCGTGCTGGCGCCGCTCCAGGAGTAGTAGCGCACACCATTGACCACATAGGCGCCTTCGCCACAGGCTGTGGTGGGCACACCAGCCGGGAAGCGGGCATTGAAGTCGGCTGTCTTGGCCGTGGTTAGCGATTCCATGGCAGCGATCGGGTCCTGCGGCAGGTGGCTGCCGCCCGATACCACCGAGATCAGGCCCGCCAGGCCCTTGGCGGCAGAAGCCGCCAGGCTCTCCGACACCGAGCCCGGAGGAACGGCGCCACGGACGATATCGGCAATACGCGACCCCTTGTTGACACCACCGACCGACGTTACCGACGCCACCAGCTGCGGTGCCACGCCAGCCACATAGCGTATGGTCGGGCCGCCGTGGCTATGGCCTATCAGGTTCACCTTGCGGGCACCTGTGATGGCCAGCACCTGCTTGACCTGGCTGAGCAGCTGCTCACCACGCTTCTCGGTGCTGTTAGTGGCCGATACCTGGGCCACAAACACCTTGGCACCGTCCTTTTGCAGCTCGGCCGGGATGCGGTAGAAGTAATCCACCCCCAGCGCCTGGTCAAAACCGAACAGGCCATGCACCAGCATAATGGGGTATTGCGTCTGGGTATAGCCGCTGGAAGCGGCCAAGGCGGGAGCAGCCGGGGCGGCAAGCAGCCCCAACGCCACCAACCATGCAGCGTAGCGTGTCATCGATGTTGTCTCCGTATGTTGTTGATCCGCCTATTTGTTTTGGCGGTACGGACAACTTAGCCAAGCGCAGAATGAAAATCTAGAGCAATCGCTCGATAGGTGGAAATACGTGGCAAAAATGTACCATCATGTAAGTACCAAGCAGCCGCTGGCGACACCTGGGGCAGACATAATGAAACGCATCATGCCGTGGTCCGTATGGTGGTTGGTGCTGACCCTGCTGGCAGGCCCGTCCCAGGCGTCCGCCCCTTGTGCCCGTCCCATACAGGTGGCCTATTACGACCTGGGCATACTCTACGATCCGGCCACCGGACAGGGGCTGGATCGCGATGTGGTGGATACCCTGGCCCAGCGCACCGGCTGTCGGTTCATGCCGCGCTTCGAATCACGGGTACGTATCTGGACCATGCTGGCCGCCGGCACGCTGGACATGAGCGTCTCGGGCATACCGACGCCGGAGCGGCGCCAGTTTGCCGAGTTCGTGCCGTACTTCTGGGTACGCAATGAGCTGGTCACCACCCGGCGGCTGGCACAGATCAAGCCCGAGGAATTCCTTGCCAACCCCGACCTGCGGCTGGGCGTGGTCAAGAGCTACAAGCATGGCGAGGCGTGGGAACCCTTTATCGAACAACTACGGCAACGTGGGCGGGTAGATGAGCTGGCGGATACCGGCAGCCTGTTCGATCAGCTGGAAGCCAACCGTATTGCCGCGTTCCCAGCCCTATCGCTGGTCACCCTGGGCATGGCCAAGCGCTATCCCACCCGCCAGCCCATGGTGCGGCTGCCTTGGTTTGGCGAGCAGGCCAAGGTGGAACACGGACTGATACTGTCACGCAGCAAACTGGATCCGGCCACCTACAAGCTGTTCCAGCAAACCATCAACGAGATGCGCAGGGACGGCACGCTCAAGGCCATCTTCAGCCGCTACATGGGCAACGCAGATGCCGAGGCCATGTTGCAGCAGTAGAGCCTGTTATGGACTCAGGTCGTGGATGAGTGATGACGTGAGGAGCAGGCGCCAGGGCAACCCTGGCGCTGGACGTCAGCGCTGCCTGAACCAACGGGCTCTACCCTTGATTGAATCCACACTCCCCGCCCGCGCCGCCGCGCGGGAGCCTCGCTGACGCTCGTTATCATTCTGAATGAGCTGCAGCGCCTGCTATGGACTCCAGTCTGGGATGGGTGATGACGTGAGGAGCAGGCGCCAGGGCAACCCTGGCGCTGGACGTCAGCGCTGCCTGAACCAACGGGCTCTACCCTTGATTGAATCCACACCCCCCGCCCGCGCCGCCGCGCGGGAGCCTCGCTGACGCTCGTTGTCGAGCCTTTCATGGGCCAAACATTCTGAATGAGCTGCAGCGCCTGCTATGGACTCCAGTCTGGGATGGGTGATGACGGGTTGAGCAGGCGCCAGGGCAACCCTGGCGCTGGACGTCAGCGCTGCCTGAACCAACGGGCTCTACCCTTGATTGAATCCACACCCCCCGCCCGCGCCGCCGCGCGGGAGCCTCGCTGACGCTCGTTGTCGAGCCTTTCATGGGCCAAAGATATCGATGGGTGTGATGCCTGAGCAGGCACCAGGGGAACACTGGCGCTGGGGCGTCCATTCAGCCTGAACCAGCAGGCTCTCCCTTGATGGAGTCCACGCTGCCTGAGGACGAAAGCCTACAGATTGTACTTGACCCATTTCATCCACTGGGCAAACAGGCCCGGATTCAGTGCGGCCACAACCGAGCGCTGCCAGACATCGTCGTCCCAGTAGTCGTCGTGATACAGGCTGGTCATCTGCCCTCCGGCCTCGGTCAGCATCAAGCAGCCTGCGGCGTAATCCCACAGGCGCTGGCCGCCATGCACATAGACATCGAGGCGGCCTGCTGCGATATAGCACCAGTCCAGCGTAGAGGCGCCGAAGTTGCGCTGGCTGCCATAAGGCGGCAGGGTGGCCAGCCGTTGCGGCAGCTTGCCGCTGAGCCACTTTACCTCGACCCCGGCAATGGCCTCGGTCATCAGCGGGGTATGTTGTTTCAGCGGCAGGCGCTGGCCGTTCAGGTACGACCCCTTGCCCAGCTCCGCCGTGAACATCTCATCGGCCACCGGGTTGTAGATCACCCCAAGCACGGTACGGCCCCCCTGCATCAGGGCCACCGAGATGGCAAAGTAGGGCAGACCGTGGAAGAAATTGGTGGTGCCGTCTATGGGATCTATCACCCAAAGCTGATCGTTGGCCTCCCACAAGGCCTCCTGCTCGGCCACGCTCATCTCCTCACCCAATACCGGGCAGGCAACGATGCGGGGCAGTGTAGCCTCCAGCGCCCTTTGGGTGGCGATATCCGCCTCGGTAAACAGCGTACCGTCATCCTTGCGCGTGCCCTGGCCCAGGCGCAGAAAGCGCGGCATGACCTCGCTGGCCGCCGCATGGCGGACAGCGGTCATCACCTGGTCGAGCACAGAGTATTCGGGCATGGCTAATCACGGTGGGTTGGACACAGCGGGCTATTCTAACGGAGGCTGCGGCCGCTGGTGTGGGTGTCTACCCTAATCATGCGGCAACTGGCCGATCAGCCTTGCCGCACGGGGGGATTGGGGCTGGGCCGTTTGCCCAGTTTGCGTTGCAAAGTGCGCCTGTGCATGTTCAGCACCCGGGCGGTGGCACTGATATTGCCCCCCTGCTCGGCCAACACCTTTTGGATATGCTCCCATTCCAGCCTGTCCATGCTCAGCGGCTGCGCCCCCACCTCGGCCTCGCTATCTCCCTGCAGCCGATCAAACGCGCTGATGATCTCGTCCACCGTGGCCGGCTTGGCCAGGTAATGCACGGCCCCCAGCTTGATGGCCTCGATGGCAGTGGCAATGCTGGCATAGCCGGTCAACATCACGATACGGCAGTCGGGCGCCAGTGCCAGCAGGGCGGGTACCAGCCGCAGGCCGCTGTCTTCGCCCAGCTTGAGATCCACCAGCGCCTGCCGGGGTGCCCGCTGCTGCGCCAGCGCCAACGCCGTGGTCGCATCATGGGCCTGGCGGCAGGCCCAGCCACGACGGCTGAAGGCCCTGGCCAGCACACCGGCCAGGGCTGCATCATCGTCCACGATCAGGATGTCGCTCATCGCCCCTCCAGCGGAAACACCACCCGTACGCAGGTGCCCCCTTGCGGCCTGGCCAGCCAGTCCAGCCTGGCGCCCACCCGCTCCAGTGCCGATATGGCCAGCGCCAGGCCCATGCCCAAGCCGGCGACCGTATCGCCGACCGGCTTGCCGTCAAAACCTGGTCCAGCATCGGCAATATCCAGCTGCACACCATGGGCCGACCAGTCCAACATCACGCCCTGCCAGTCCGGGCTGGCATCGGCAGCATTGTCCAGCAGGTTGAGCAGCGCCTGCCTGAGGGCGAAATCCAGCATCAGCCTGGGTGGCTCGCCTAGCCCCAGCAACTGGTAGTCCAGCCTGGCCTTCGGCCTGACCACCTGCCAGTCCTCCAGCAACATCGCCACAGCGCTATCAGCCGGCTGGGGTGCACTGGCATCGGCCTCTGCCCGCAGCCGCTGCAGCTCGCTGCGGCAGGCCTGCAGCTGGCGCTGCATCAGACGCAGATCATCGGCCAGCTGCCCCTGGCCGGCCTGTTCTGCCAGCAATTCATCGGTCAGTAACGTCAGGGTGGCCAGCGG
This sequence comes from Chitinimonas prasina, assembly GCF_030160395.1. GTDB lineage: Bacteria > Pseudomonadota > Gammaproteobacteria > Burkholderiales > Chitinimonadaceae > Chitinimonas > Chitinimonas prasina. The sequence continues at coordinate 1,553,747 of NZ_BSOG01000001.1, read as the reverse complement.
GGTTCCCAGCCTATGCGCTGCGCCCGCGGCCTGTATGGCCAGGCCCAGCACCTGTTGCTGGCGCAAGGCCGCCTCGCGGGCTGCGGCCAGTGCTTGCTCGTTGGCACGCAGCTGCTGCCCTATGCGGGCTACCAACCCGGCCACGATCAGGGCTGCGGCCACAAAAGCCACCCACATGCCGGTGGTGTGCAGGAAGAAGGCCTGCGCCAGATCGGATTCATTCAAGGGCAAGGGTTGGTACCACAGCAGCAGCAGGCTGTAGCAGGCGATGGTCAGCGCCGTCAGCGGCCATACCAGCCGGCCAGGCAGGCTGGCGGCGGCAATGGTGAGCGGCAGCAGAAACCAGGCAGTGAAAGGGTTGGTGGCTCCGCCTAAAAAGAACAGCCATAGGCTGTGGCCACAGATATCCATGGCCAGCTGCCGGCCTATCTCACCCTCGCTGACCGCCACGCCGCCCTGCGCCAGGCGCAGGCGCCACAGGCTGAAGCCGTTATAGGCCAGCAGCAGCAGACAGATGAAGCCCAGCGACAGCAAGGGCAGTTGCCAGCGGAACAGCAACACAGCCAGCAGCATGGCGCTGGCGTAGGCGCAGAGGGTCAGGCCTCGCAGCAGGACGATGCGGCGCAGGATGGCTAGCAGGGCGGTATGGGGCATGGCGGGATTCTAAAACGTACAGCCCAAGCCCTCGCAGGCTGCGGCAAAACGCCGCTGTTACCAGGCAAAGTAGCGGGCACCCTCGCGCTTGAGCCAATCGCGCTTGTGCTTCCAGTCCGGGCAGGCGGTCGCCACCAGCGCCCAGAAGCGGTGGGAGTGGTTCAGCTCTACCAAGTGGCACAGCTCATGTATCACCACATAGTCGATCACCGGCAAGGGCGCCTGCATCAGGCGCCAGTTCAGCCTGATGGTGCCTTGCGAGGTACAACTGCCCCAGCGGGTGCCAGCGCTGGACAGCTTGAACTCGCCATATCGGAGTCCCAAGCGTGCCGCCCAGCTATCAAGCCGCTCGGCCAGGAATACCCGCGCCTCGCGCCGCATCAGCTTCTGCAACGCCAGCGGGATGTCGGCCGTGGTCTCAGCCACCAGTTGCAGCGCATCAGCCGTGACGGCGGCGCGTTTATGTCCCAGGCTCAAACTGCGCGGTTCACCCAGCCACTCCAGCGGGCTACCGGCCTGCAAAGGGGTAGCCGCTGGCCGCTCGGCCAGTGCATCAAGCTTGCCCAGTATCCAGCCAGCCTTCTGGCGCAGGATGGCATCCAGCTCTTGCAGGGGAAAACGCTGCGGCAGGATGACCCGCAAGCCCTCCTGCCGGATCTGCAAGCCCACGCTGCGGCGGGCGGAGCGCTCCAGCCACACCGGCACATCCCGCCCCTGCAGGGCGTAGATATGGCGGGTTTCAGGCAGTGATCGTGCCATGGACATCCTGCGGCTGCTTATTGGCCGGCCAGCAGGGGCCCACGCCGCTGATGCGCACCATCTCGGTCTCGATCCAGCTCTCCACCTCACGCCTGACCTCGTCCGCACTTTTGCCCACGGTGGGGATGGGCGGGCCGATGGACACGGTGGTCTCGCCCGGATACTTGAGAAAGCTGTTGCGCGGCCAGAATTCGCCGGAATTAACCGCCACCGGCACCACCGGTGCACCCAGGGCACAGGCCAGGCGGGCGCCGCCCTGCTTGTAGCGCCCCCGCTTGCCGGCAGCTATGCGGCTGCCTTCTGGGAAGATGACTATCCAGGCGCCATCCTTAAGCCGCTGGGTGCCCTGCTCGATCAACTGGCGGCTGGCCACGCCACTATTGGCGCGGTCTATGGCAATGGGCCGCAAGCTCCACAGGCCCCAGCCAAAAAAAGGTATCCACAGCAGTTCCCGCTTGACCACCCAGGCGGTCAGGGGCACGAGGCGCTGCAGGAACATGGTTTCGAATGCCGACTGGTGCTTGCTCATCACCACCGCCGCTTCGCGCGGCAGGTTCTCGCGGCCTATCACCCGGCCACGCAGGCCGCAGGTCAGTTCCAGCCACTTCACGGCGAACCAGCACCAATAGCTGATGACACCGTAGCGCACCTTGTAGGGCAGGGGCAGGACCAGCATGCAACCAATGGCGCAGAGCACGGTGTTCAGCGCCCAGCCCGTCATGAACAGCGAAGAACGCAACCACACCATCAGTCTTCTTCCTTGCCTATCAGGTAGAGCGCCGCATCCATCAGGTCGTAGCAGACACGGGTATGTTCGGGCAGGCCACCAGCAGCCAGGGTACGTTCACCCTTGCCAGTACGCACCAGTATGGGTTCGGCCCCAACAGCCTCGGCTGCTTCCAGATCACGCAGGCTGTCGCCTATCACCGGGGTATCTTCCAACCGCACATCAAAGCGCTGGGCAATATCACGATACATGCCTGGCTTGGGCTTGCGGCATTCGCATTGCATGTCGGCAGTGTGGGGGCAGAAGAAAATGGCATCAACCCGCCCACCCACGCTGGCCAGCAGGCGATGCAGCTTGCCATGCATGGCATTGAGCTCGGCTGCACCGAAAAAACCCCGGCCTATGCCGCTCTGGTTTGAGGCGATCACCACCCGCCAGCCGGCATGGTTCAGCAGGGCAATCGCTTCCAGGCTGCCATCGATGGGCACCCACTCCGCTGCCGACTTCACGAAATCATCGCGGTCATGGTTGATTACGCCATCCCGGTCCAGTATCACCAGCTTCATGGTATCAGCACGCTTTCATTCCAGATGACGACTAGCCTATCGTTCAGACCCAGGTATGTCCTGCACTATACGCCCAAGCGTTTATTTCCCCGGGCTCAGGGTTGGTTTCCCAGCCAGCCAGCCACGTTTCAACCAACCCTGCCAGTGCTGGTTCTTGAAGCGCTGGGCCGGCTTCTCCACCAGGTTCCAGGACAGGCAGGCCAGCACCAGGGTGCCTATCAGGGGCAGCCAGACCAGGTTGACCACGCTCAGCCCACCCTGTGGTGCCAGCCACCAGGCAGCCAGCTGCTGCATGGGGAAGGCATACAGGTAGACACCGTAGGAGTAGTCCTGCCGGTCAAACCAGCCCGGTAGCGGCACCGGTGCGCAATAGGCCAGCCACAGCACGCCATAGGTCAGGGCGAAGTAGTAGCACACCATGGGCAGCACCTGGCGGAACACCAGATAGAACACCAGCAGGGTCAGCAAGGCCAGCAGGCCCTTCATGCGTATCTGCTCGGCATTGACCTGGAAAAACGCGCCCAGCAAAAAGGACAGCAACAAGCCCGGCAGCTGTGCATCTGCGCTGGGGTTGCCCGCCGCAAACAGGACAATGACAGCCGCGAACCCCAGATTGAAGGCAACCCGGTTGCCCAGCACACCCAGCCAGCCAGCCCAGGCTGGCGCACGCCAGGTAGAAGGTACATTCATACGGCAGCGTCCAGAGCGAGCCATTGATCGCACGGGGGGCCGGGTTGCCCGCGAAGGCATCATGCAGGCTGTATTGCACGCCACCCAACAAGGAGGCGTTGTGGCTGACAAAGCGGACAAAATCGATCGAGGCAAAATAGGCGCTGGCGTCCAGGCCCGAACTGATGAAGGCAATGGCCGGCGCCACCAGGGCGGCCACCATCAGGCCGGGGAAGAGGCGCAGCCCCCGCCGCCAGAGAAAGCCTCCCAGTTTCGGGTTGCGCAGATAACTGCCACAGACCAGAAAGCCGCTGACCGCAAAAAACACGTTCACGGCAACGGTGCCGAACGACAGGCCCACGGTGACCGACAGGTATTCCGCCGGATTGCCCGACAGTGGCCAGGCATGCGACAACAGCACCAGCATGGCCGCCAACAGCCGCAGCAAGCCAAAGTTGTTGGCCACGCCAGCGCGTTCGTAGTCGCGCAAGGTATCCGTCATACTGCCTTTACTCCGCCAGCAGGGAGATATCAGCCACCTGGTTCATCAGGCTGCTCAGTGCCGCCAGCAGCGCCAGCCGGTTGTGCCGTACCGCCAGGTCCTCGGCCATGACCATCACGCTGTCGAAGAAGGCATCCACCGGGGCACGCAGGCCCGCCAGCTGCTTCAGCGCGGCCGTGTAGTCGTGCGCAGCCAGGGCGGCAGCCACCGGCGCCTGCAAGGCCACCAAGGCGCCGTGCAGATCGCGTTCGGCCGCATCGGTCAGCAGCTCGGCCGCAATGGCCGGCAGCGCCTGGCCTTCGCTCAGGTTCTTCTTGAGTATGTTGCGTATGCGCTTGTTGGCTGCTGCCAGGGCTGCTGCCTCAGGCAATGCCTTGAACTCGGCCACGGCCGCCAGGCGCAGGGCCAGCTCGTCAAACCGGCTGGGCTTGTCGGCCAGCACGGCCTCGATATCTGCCGCCGGGAAATCCGCCGCCAGCAGGTTCTTCAGGCGCTCCAGCATAAAGCCGAACACACCTTCTACCGTATCGGCCGCCACCACCCCAGCCGGGAAGGCTGCAGCGGTCTGTGCCAGCAATTGCTTCAGGTCCAGCGGCAGCTTGGCTTCCACCAGCATGCGCAGCACGCCCAGCGCCGCACGGCGCAGGGCAAACGGGTCTTTGTCACCAGTAGGAATCAGGCCTATGCCCCAGATACCCACGAGGGTTTCCAGCTTGTCGGCCAGCGACACCGCTTGTGCAATGGCGCCCTCGGGCAGGCTGTCTCCAGCAAAACGGGGGTGGTAATGGCCCTCGACGGCGGCGGCGACGGCAGCGTCCTCGCCATCAAGGCGGGCATAGTAGGTGCCCATGATGCCTTGCAGCTCGGGGAACTCGCCCACCATATCGGTCAGCAGGTCGGCCTTGGCCAAGTAGGCGGCACGCCCAGCCAGGGCCTGATCGGCGCCCAGCTCGCCGGCAATGGCGGCGGCCACGGCTTCCAGCCGCGCCACACGCTCCAGCTGGCTGCCTATCTTGTTGTGGTAGACCACCTCGGCCAGACGGGCCACCCGGCTGTCCAGGCGGTGCTTCTGATCCTGCTCGTAGAAGAACTTGGCATCCGACAGGCGCGCCCGCAGTACGCGGGCATTGCCGTTGACGATAAAGCGCGGGTCGGCGGTCTCCAGATTGGAGACGATCAGGTAGCGGTGCGTCAGCTTGCCGCTGGCGTCCAGCAGGGGAAAGTACTTCTGGTTCTGCTGCATGGTGAGGATCAGACACTCCTGCGGCACCTTGAGGAAATCCTCCTCAAAGCTGCCCTCCAGCACCACCGGCCACTCCACCAGTGCAGTCACCTCGTCGATCAGCGCGTCGCCTCCGGCAATCCGCGCACCGTGGGCGGCGGCCTTGCTGTTGAGCGCGGCCACAATGGCGGCACGGCGTTCGCTGAAACTGGCCACCACCCGCCCTTGCTGGCGCAAGGTGTCGGCATAGCTGTCGGCATTGGCTATCGTGACTGCCCCCTGCGACAGGAAGCGATGACCACCGGTGACGCGGTCGGCGGCAAAGCCCAGCACTTCGCCAGCCACCACCTGGTCGCCATGCAGCATCACCAGGCCATGCACCGGCCGGATGAACTGGCTCTCACGGCTACCCCAGCGCATCAGCTTGGGCGCGGGCAGCTTCTTCAGCGCATCAGCCACAATGGTCGAAAGATGGGCGGCCAGCGGCTCGCCCTGCTTCTCGGCACGGTAGATATACACATCCTGCTTGCCGTCTGAACCCTGCACCAACTGGCCGAGCTGATCGGCTGCCAGCCCCACCGAGCGGGCAAAGCCCAGCAGAGCCGGGCTGGGCTGACCATCCTTATAGCCGGCCGCCACGGCCGGGCCTTTTTTCTCCACCATGCGGTCAGGCTGCACGGCCAGCACGCCCGGCAGGCTCACGGCCAGCCTACGTGGGCTGGCGTATTCAACGGCCTGGGCGTCCGCCGCCACAAAGCCCAGCTTCTTCAGCTCAGAGGCGATGGTCTCGGCGAACGAAGCTGCCAGACGGGGCAGGGCCTTGGGTGGCAGTTCTTCGGTGAACAGTTCAATCAGCAGGGTTGAGCTCATGGCACTTCTATTCCAGCACGGGGTTGGGGTAGGTGGCGCTACTGCGCGGCACGCCTACCCGGATTGAATGGCTTATTCCTTGGCGCCCGCTTTTTTCTCGCGGGCGATCTTGCAGACCTGCAGCAGGAAATCCTGCATATAGGCCGCCTTGGTGACCGGATCGAACTCCCACTGGAAGCCCGCCAGGTCTTTGCGGCTGACCTCGTCGTCGTCCTTGTCGCGGTATTCCACGGCTATCCCGGCCATCTCCGACTTGGCGCAGTCCAGCGCAAAGCGGGTGTACTCGGTACGGAAGGTATCGCCTTCCTTGTTTTCCTGGTCTTTCTTGTAGGCCCGACGTACCCAGGCATAGACATACTCGTCCGAGCCAAAGCTGTCGTCATGGCCTATGGATTCCCAGGAAACCCTGATTTCGTGATCAGGCTGTTCGCCGTAGAGCCGCCAGTCGCCTTCCTTCTCGCCAGGCACCGGCACTGGCGGCTCGGCGTTCTCGGTATCCATATAGCTGCCGCCACATGCGGCAAGACCCAGGGTCAGTAGCAAGGCAGCAGCAGTCTTCATGGCGAGACCTCAGTCCTTTTTCAGCATGGGGAAGCCCAATGCTTCACGGGCATCGTAATAGGCCTGCGCCACACCGCGCGACAGGTTGCGGATACGGCCGATATAGGCAGCCCGCTCGGTCACCGAGATAGCGCCACGCGCATCCAGCAGGTTAAAGCTGTGGCCGGCCTTGAGTATCATTTCATAGGCTGGCAGGGGCAGGCTGGCTTCCAGGAGGCGCTTGGCTTCCTGTTCATAGTCATTGAACTGGCGGAACAGCAATTCCACATTGGAATGCTCGAACGCATACTGCGATTGCTCGACTTCGTTCTGGTAGAACACATTGCCGTAGGTCACTGGCGTGCCGTCAGGCAGATGAGTCCAGACCAGGTCGTAGACGTTCTCGATATCCTGCAGATACATGGCCAAGCGTTCCAGGCCATAGGTGATCTCACCGAGCACCGGCTTGCAATCGAGGCCGCCCACCTGCTGGAAATAGGTGAACTGGGTCACTTCCATGCCATTGAGCCAGACTTCCCAACCCAAGCCCCAGGCGCCCAGGGTGGGGTTCTCCCAGTCGTCTTCCACGAAGCGGATGTCGTGGACCGTGGGGTCCAGGCCCAGCTCACGCAGCGAACCCAGATAGAGATCCTGGATATTGTCGGGCGAAGGCTTGAGCACCACCTGGAACTGGTGATGCTGGAACAGGCGGTTGGGGTTCTCGCCGTAGCGGCCATCCTTGGGACGACGGCTAGGCTGCACATACGCCGCATTCCAGGGTTCCGGCCCCAGCGCGCGCAGGAAAGTGGCGGTATGGCTGGTGCCGGCACCCACTTCCGTGTCATAGGGTTGGAGCAGGGCGCAACCCTGGCTATTCCAGTAGTTCTGCAGGGTGAGGATGATTTGCTGGAAGGTCAGCATTGTGACGGGTGCCCGATAAAGTAGAACGATATAAACCCAGGATTCTACTTGAACTTGCGCGCTTGGCATCCCCGTTTGCATGCATGGCCGTCGCAAGCGCGACACAGCATGTGCCATGCGCGATGCCGTCCCCTGCAGGTATCATCGTGCCACCCAACGCTCGCAGCCGCCCACGTGCTCCATCTTTACCAATCCAACCGCCTGGAAACCCTGGCCACGCTGCTCTACGGCGTGCTGGCCATACCGCCTGCCCAGCCCTATGCCAAGGAGACGGTCATCGTGCAGGCACGCGGCATGGGGCGCTGGCTCAGCCTGCGTATCGCCGAGCGTTTCGGGGTGTGCGCCAATATGGATTTCCCACTGCCTGCCACCTTTCTGTGGCAGTTGGTCGAGACCGTACTGGGCCCGCAACCGCGCAGCGGCCCGTTCGGCAGCGACGCCCTGGCCTGGCGCCTGCACGCCCTGCTGCTGCAACCGCCGCCCGAGCTGGCCGGCTATCTCACCCCGCCAGACGACAGCCTGGCCGACCAGGCGCAGCACCAGGTGCTGTCGGAGCGCCGACGCTGGCGTCTGGCCAGCCGTATTGCCGATGTGTTCGATCAGTACCTGGTGTACCGCCCGGACTGGCTGGCCGCCTGGGAGGCCGGCCGCAGCCTGGGCCTGGGGCCGGACGAGCACTGGCAGGCCGCCCTCTGGTGCCGCCTGGCACGTGACCGCAGCAGCTCCCACCGGGCCGACCTGATGCAGGCCCTGGTGGCACGCCTCCAGGACCCGGCCCCCCTGCCATTGCCCGAGCGCATTGTGCTGTTCGGCAGCAGCAGCCTGCCGCCACTGTTCCTGCAGATACTCAAGGTATTGGGCCAACGTCTGGATGTCTGCCTGTTTGCGCTGAATCCCTGTGCCCAGCCCTGGGGCGACATCAGCGACCGGGAGCAGGCCCATGGGCCGGGCGAGCGTCTGCTTGCAGCCTGGGGGGCGCAGGGCAGGGTATTCTTCGACGACCTGGCCAGCGCCGATGAACTGACCAGCCTGCCCGATGAAGGCCCGCCTGCCAGTGGTCTGCTGGGCCAGTTGCAGCACGCTCTGCTGCTGCTCGATGCCGAACCGCTTGAAGCCCTGCCTGCAGTCGATCATAGCCTGGCCATCCACGCCTGCCACAGCCCGCTGCGGCAGGTGGAGACGCTCAAGGACGCCCTGCTCAGCCGCCTGGCTGCCGACCCGGGCCTGCAGCCGGCCGATATCGTGGTGCTATGCCCTGATATCGAGACCTATGCCCCCTATATCGATGCTGTCTTCGGCCAGGGCGAGCCGCACCTGCCCTATGCCGTGGCTGACCGTGGTGGCCTGGGCAGCTCCCCCCTGCTCGCCACTTGGCTGGAGCTGCTACGGGTACCCGATGGCGACTGGGAGGCCGACCGCCTGGCTGCCTTGCTGGAACTACCGGCACTGGCCCAGCAATTTGGCCTGGATGCAGACGACCTGCCCCTGCTGCAGGCCTGGATCGCCGAGGCCGGCATACGCCGTAACCAGACCGGCGATGCCTTCAGCTGGCAGGAGGGACTGGGGCGCCTGCTGCTCGGTGTGGCGCTGCCCGATGCCGGGGCCGCCGGCGGCCTGCCCTTGTTTGCCAGCTTGGTGCCGACGGCAGACCTGGACCTGCGCTTTGCCGACCGTGTAGCCGGCCTCAGCCGCTTCGCCCGGCAGCTGGCACACTGGCAAGCCGCCCTGGCCCGGCCCCGCAGCCTGCCGGAATGGTCGCAGTTGCTGAATGAATGGCTGGAGCGCTGGTTTGTGGATCTGGAAGGCGATCGCGCCGCCGTCGACACCCTGCGTAATGTGGTAGTGGAGCTGGGTGCCCTGGGTGAGCGCAGCGGCATGCTGCAGCCGGTGGGCCGGGTCGCCGTGCTGCAATGGCTGGCCGGCAAGCTCAAGGATGGTTCGGGCGCTGGTGGCTTTCTGACCGGTGGCGTCACCTTCGCCCAGCTGATGCCCATGCGCAACCTGCCCTTCCGCATCGTGGCCGTGCTGGGCCTCGATGACGGCGCCTTCCCCCGCGACAGCCAGCCCGATGGTTTTGACCTGATCGCTCAGCATCCCCGCCGTGGTGATCGAGCCCGGGCACTGGACGAGCGCTGGCTGTTCCTGGAAACCCTGCTGGCTGCCCGTGACGGCCTGCAGCTTTACTACACCGGCCGCGATGCACGCAGCGATGTGGCCCTACCGCCCTCCACCGTCATTGCCGACCTGCTCGATGCCATCAGGGTAGGCTGGGGCGAGGAGGGCACAGACCCGGCCCAGGCCTATCTGCACCGGCACCCATTACAGCCGTTCTCGCCCCAGCGTTTCGGCCCGCAAGCGGCCCTGCCCACCTTCGACGGACGCTGGGCTAGCATCGCCCAGCAAGCCGGCCGGGGTCAGGCACAACCACCCTCGCTGGCTGACGCCTGCCTGCCGGCCGAGCCATTGCGGCTGCTGGAACTGGATGAGCTGATCCAGTTTGCCCGTGACAGCAGCGGCTGGTTTCTGCGCAGGCTGGGCGTCAGGCTGGACCGGGGCGAAGCCACCCTGGCCCACCGCGAACCCTTCGAGCTGGACAGGCCGGGCGAGCGTGCCCTGCTCCTACTGGGCGCCGCCCAGGCAGATTCGGCCGATACACTGACCGCGCTGGGGCAGGGCGCTGCGCTGCTGCCAGCCGGCCAGGCAGGCGACATCTGGGCCGAACAATCGGCCCGCCATTTTGCCCCCGCCGTGGCGCTGTGGCGGCAGGCCGGAAGTGGCGAAGTAGCCATCAATCTGGAGCTGGAAAAACTGCGCCTGCAAGGCCTGCTACGCGGCCTGGGGCCGGATGGCCTGGCCCTGCGGCAGCCCGGTAAGCTGCGCGAAGGCGACAGGCTGGCTGCCTGGCTGCAGCACCTGCTGCTCTGCGCCAGCCAACCTGCCGGCATTGCCTGCACCACCCGCCTGGTCGGGCTGGAGGAAGTCGCCCACTACCAAGCGGTGGCCGACAGCCGCAGCTTGCTGGCGGACTGGCTGGCAGCCTATCGCCTGGCCATGACGCGACCCATCCCTTTACTGCCTCGCAGCAGCCTGGCCTATGCCGAGGGCCTGAGCAGTGGCCGCGACCCGAGCCCGGCCAAGGCGCTGGATGCAGCCCGAAAGGCCTGGCTGGGCACCGACCGCTTTGCCGGCGAGGGCAGCTTTGCTGGCATGCGGGCGCTATGGCGGGGCCAGATGCCGCTGGACGATACGTTTGTTGTCCTGGCTGAGCAGTTGCTACTGCCCCTGCTACAGCATGAACAACGGACGGCGCTGACATGAGCTTCGACGCCCTGGCTACGCCACTGGATGGCCTCAACCTGATTGAGGCGAGTGCCGGCACCGGCAAGACCTGGACCATTGCCGCCCTGTATGCCCGGCTGGTGCTGGAACGGCAATTGCTGCCCGAACAGATTTTGGTGGTGACCTATACCAAGGCGGCCACCGCTGAACTGCGTGGCCGCATTCGTGCCCGCCTGGCAGAGTTGGCACTGGCGTTCGAAACCGGTGACAGCCCCGACCCCTTCTGTGCCGCCCTATTGGCCCAGACCGAGCCGGCCGAGCGCTACCCGGCCAGCTTGCGGCTACGGGCCGCCGTCTCCGGCTTTGACGTGGCCGCCGTCTTTACCATACACGGCTTCTGCCAGCGCGCCCTGGGCGAGCACGCGCTATTGGCCGGCCTGGAGCTGGAACGCGAGTTTGTGGCCGACGAAACAACGTTGTTGCAGGAAGCCGCCGATGCTGCCTGGAAGAACGAAACTGCCGGGGCCAGCAGCAGCTGGCTGAACTGGCTGATCGCCAACGGCCAGTCGCCCGATGTATGGCTGGCCGGACTGCGCGGCTATCTGGGCCATACCGACCTGCGGGTGGCTGTCCCTGAGCTGGCCGGCCTGGCCGAGTTGGAACAGCGCTTCGTCGCCGCGCATACCGCCTTGAGCCAGCGCTGGGCACAGGAGGGCGCCGCTGCCGAGGCTTGGTTGCTGGCACGCTCCGATGCGGGCCAGTTCAAGGGCACCCACCGGCGAGACTGGTTGCTGGGCTCGCTGGCGCTGTGGCGGCAATGGCTGGACAACCCCGCCCTGCCTGCCATTACCGAGGATGAGAAATCACCGGGGCAGGCCGAAAGCCGGGTACGCCGGCTATTTGCGCGCGAGTTGCAAGCCGCCCTCAAGGCACCTGCCGAGCTGCCCGCTGTATTCGAGCTGTTCGAGCCCTGGGCCACGGCGGCGCTGCCACTGGCCCAAGCCTATGATGCCCGCCTGCGCTGCACCCTGGGCAGGCTGGTGGCCGAACTGGTGGAACGTGTCCACGCCCGCAAGGCCGCCCTGGGCATCATGAGTTTCCACGATCTGCTGGTCGAACTGGATGCCGCGCTGGCCCAGGATCACGAAGCGCTGCTGGGCCGTGCCCTGCGGCAGCGCTACCACGCCGCCCTGATAGACGAATTCCAGGATACCGACCCACTGCAGTTCCGCATTTTCGACCGCCTGTTCGGTAGCGGCGATGCGCCGGCCTTCCTGGTGGGCGACCCCAAGCAGGCCATCTATGCCTTCCGGGGTGCCGAGTTGCACGCCTACCTGGCCGCCCGCCAGCGGGTAGCGCCGGACAGGCGCTACAGCCTGGGCACCAACCGCCGCAGCACACCTGCCTTGGTCGCTGCGCTGTCGCAGCTGTTTGGCCGCAGCGAAGCGCCTTTCCTGCTGCCCGAACTGGGCTACCCCGAGGTAGATGCGCTGGACGACAAGCCCACCCTGCTGCTGGACGGCCAGGTGCATGCGGCCCTGGCCTGGGACTGGCTGGGCGACGACAGCCTGGGCAAGGCGGATGCCCGCAACCAGGCCGTAGCCCTGACTGCCGACCGCATCGCCACCCTGCTGACCCCAGGCCGCGCCAGCCTGGGTGGGCAAGCACTGGGCGGCGGCGATATTGCCGTGCTGGCCAGCAAGCACGATGAACTGCAAGCCATGCAAGCCGCACTGGAGGCACGCGGCATTGCCAGTGTGCGTATCAGCCGGCAGCGGGTATTCGAGACCGAAGAAGCCCAGGACCTGCTGCAGGTACTGAATGCCCTGGTCAACCCCAGTGATCGCCAGGTCAGGTCTGCCATGGTGACGATGAGTACCGGGCTGGACGCCGAAGGCCTGTATGCACGCCTGCACAACGAGGCACGCTGGGAAGCCACCCTGGCCGATTTCCGCCGCTGGCAGCAACTGCTGCACAGCCGCGGCGCCATGGCCGCCCTGACCGCCTGGCTGATAGAAAGCGGCGCCGCCGAGCGCATCGCCGGCTGGCATGATGGCGAGCGGCGGCTGACCAATCTGCTGCACCTGTTTGAACTGGTGGAACTGGCCCGGCGGGAGCGGCCCGGCCTGGCCCCCTTGCTGGCCTGGTACCGCAGCAATCTGGCCGAAGCCAGCGGCGAGGACGACGAACAACTGATGCGGCTGGAGAGCGACGCCAGCCGCGTACGCCTGGTCACCATCCACGCGGCCAAAGGCCTGGAATACCCTGTCGTGTTCTGCCCCTTTCTGTGGGATGGCCAACTGTTCAAGCAGCACGAGCGCTGGGCCTTGTGTTACGAGGACGACAGCAATGTCCTGGACCTGGGCTCGCCCCAGTTCGACCAGCGCCGTCAGCGCGCGCGGGAAGAGCGGCTGGCCGAGAAGCTGCGCCTGCTCTACGTGGCGCTGACCCGTCCTCGCAGCGCCTGCATCATCGCCTGGGGCCAGGTGAAGGAGCAGGCCAGCAGTGCCCTGGCCTGGCTGCTCGCCGGTGGGCAAGAGCAGACCCGCGACGCCACTGCCCTGCACGCCGAGATCGACACCCTGATCGCCAGCTCCCGCCCCGGCGCCATGGCCTGGCTGCCCCAGGCCCAGCCTGCCAACAGGCACGCCGACACCTCGCTGCCGGCGACACCACCGCAGGTAGCGAGGCTGCAGCGCTTGCTGCAGTGGCAATGGCGCATGAGCAGTTTCTCGGGCCTGACAGCAGGCCTGCACGATGAAGCCCCCGACCATGATGCCGCCGTGGCGCCGCCGGAACCGGCCATGGCCGATGAGCTCGGTCCCTACGACAGTTTTCCGGCGGGGCCGCGTGCGGGTGTCTGCCTGCATGCGCTGTTCGAGCTATGGGACTACGGCCGGCACGATAGGCCGGCGCTGGAAGCATTGGCCCAGCGCCAGTTGCAGGCCCATGGCTTTGACCCGCAGTGGGCCGGGATGGCGGCCGATCTGGTCGAGGCCACCCTGCATGCGCCGCTGACGCCGGCCGCGACCTGTCTGGCCCAGGTGCCAGCCAGCCAGCGGCTGGTGGAGATGGAGTTCACCTATACCCTGCAACCGTTTGCCTGGCCCCAGCTGATCGCCATCCTGGCCGACCCCGCGCACGGTCTGCCCCCGTGCTTTGCCGAGGCCGCCCAGCGCCTGCATGCCGAGGTCGGCCAGGGCTACCTGAAAGGCTTCATCGATCTGGTCTGCCAGCTTGATGGCCGCCACTATGTGTTGGATTGGAAATCCAACCGCCTGATGGGCTACGACAGCGCCAGGCTGCAGGCCGCGATGGCCGATGAGCACTACTATCTGCAGGCCCTGATCTACTGCCTGGCGCTGCATCGCTACCTGGGCTGGCGCCAGCCCGGCTACGACTATGAGCGCGACTTTGGCGGCGCCCTTTACCTGTTCCTGCGCGGCATCACCCCGGCGGGGCGGGGGGTCTGGCACTATCGCCCGCCGCTGGCCCTGATCACCGCGCTGGAAGCCCTGTTCTGTGGAGTGCCGGCATGAATATCGCCACCCTGCCGCCGTTCGCCGCCGAACTGAAGGCCTGGCTGGAGCAGCGCTTTCCTGCCGCCGCACAAGCGGCCTTGCAGGCCGCGGCCCTGGTCGCCAGCCGCGCGGAGGAAGGGCATGTCTGCCTCAATTTGAGCGACATGGCAGGTCAGCATTGGCAGGGCATTATGCTGCCCGAACTGCAAACTTGGCGTGTGGCGCTGCTACAGAGCGGTTTTGTCGCCCTGACGGAAGGCTACGCCCCATTGATACTGGATGGCGACCGACTCTACCTAGGGCGGCTGTGGGCGGACGAACTGACGGTGGCCGCCGAACTGGCACAGCGCGCCAGCGCCACCGAGCTGACGCCCAAGCAGGCGCGTACCGTACTGGACCCCTTGTTTGCCGGCACGGCCGGTGACGACGGCCAGAGACTGGCGGCAGCCACCGCCCTGCTCAATCGTATCGCGGTGATCTCGGGTGGGCCGGGCACCGGCAAGACCACCACCGTAGCCAAAGTGCTGGCTGCGCTGGTGCAACTGGAGCCCGCCGCACGCATCGTGCTGGCCGCCCCCACCGGCCGAGCGGCCGCCCGCATGGTGGAAGCCCTCAAGCAGGCGCGCGACCGCTTGCCCATAGACATGATTACCCGCGCCGCCCTGCCGGAAGAGGCCCAGACCCTGCACCGGCTGCTGGGTTTCCGGCCCGATGGTGCACAACCGCGCTACGGCCCCGGCCAACCGCTGGGACTGGATATCCTGGTGGTGGACGAAGCCTCGATGATCGATCTGGCGCTGTTCGCCCGCCTGCTGGCAGCACTACCCCGGCATGCGCGGCTGATACTGCTGGGCGACCGCGATCAACTGGCATCGGTGGAAGCTGGCAGTGCCTTTGCCGAGCTGGTGCGGCAGGCAGGACGCACACCGGATGGCAGCCGCCGCCTGGCGGCAGCCACGGGAGCCCGTCTATCCCCCGGCAGGCCCGGCTCGGCCCTGGCCGATGGCATTGCCCTGCTCCATGTCAGCCATCGCTTTGGCAGCGATAGTGGCATCGGTGCCCTGGCACGCTGCGCTAATGCCGGTGACAGCCAGGGTGCATTGCAGTTGCTGCGCGCCCCCCCGCCTGACCTGGCCTGGCAGCCGGGCCTGTGCCGCGACTGGCAGGGTCTGCTGCTGGCGCAGCTGCAAACCCGGCTGGCGGACTACCGCGAGGCGGTAGCGGCCCGCGACATTGATGCGGCCTACCACCATTTCCACCGCCTGCGGCTACTCTGTGCCTTGCGCGAAGGCCCGGTGGGGCTGGAAGCCATCAACCGCCTGCTGGAAACCCGGTTGCTGCATCAGGATCCCCGCCGCCAACCCTGGTATGCCGGCCGTCCCGTCATCGTACGGGTCAACGATAGCGTGCTGGGCCTGGCCAATGGCGATGTGGGCCTGGTACTGGAGAGTGAACAGGGCTTGCGGGTGTACTTCCCGCAGGAGGCCGGCTGGCGCGGCTACGCACCCACCCGCCTGCCCCGGCACGAAACCGCCTTTGCCCTGACCGTACACCAGTCACAAGGCTCGGAGTTTGATGAGGTCTGGCTGCTGCTGCCCGATGAGGACGCTGCCGTGCTGAGCCGTAGCCTGATCTACACGGCCTTGACCCGTGCCCGACACAAGGTGGCGGTATGGGGCTCGGCCTCGACCTTGGCGGGCGCGCTGCAGCGCAGCGTCCAGCGGGATAGTGGCTTGGCGGACAGATTGAGGGTGCCGGCTGACAGCATCCCGAGCGAAGACTAGGGCCGGTTCGGCCTGGCGGCCAGCCACAAGGCCAGGTCAACCGGTGCCAGCGGGCGAGCAAAATGGTAGCCCTGCGCCACGTCGCAACCTTCCGACTGCAGGAAGGCCAGTTGCTCGGCAGTTTCCACCCCCTCCGCCACCACCGTCATTCGCAAACTCTGACCTATGCGTACCACCGCGCTGGCCAGGGCACGGTCTTCTGCATCCTCGCTCAGATCGCGCACAAAGCTCTGGTCCAGCTTGAGCTCGCCCACCGGGTAGCGCTTGAGGTAGCCCAGGCTGGAGTAACCTGTCCCGAAGTCATCCACCGCCAGCGCCACACCCATGGCATCAAGCTTGTTCAGTGCAGCCAGGGTATGTTCATCCCGCACCATCATCAGGCTTTCGGTGATCTCCAGCGTCAGTTGCGCCGGCGCCAGGCAGTGGCGGGCAAGGGTCTGCGCCACCAAGTTCGGGATATCATCGTGGCGGAACTGCCGGGCGGACAGGTTGACCGAGATGCGGGGCGGCGCGATACCTATGCGTACCCACTCGGCCATCTGCCGGCAGGCCTCGTCCAACACCCAGCTACCCACCGCATCGATCAGCCCGCTCTCCTCAGCGATGGGAATGAACCGGGCTGGCGACACCATGCCCCATTGAGGGTGCCGCCAACGCACCAGCGCTTCCAGACCATAGACGCTGCCATCTGCGATATGCACCTGGGGCTGGTAGTGAAGCAACAGCTCCTGCCGGCTTAGCGCCAGCCGCAGGGCGGCCTCCACCTCCAGCCGCTCGGCGGCATCCTTGTCCATGGCAGGCTGGTAGAAACAGAAAGCATTGCGGCCCAGCTCCTTGGCCCGATACATGGCGGCATCGGCGTGCTTGAGCAGATTGTCGTAGTCGGTGCCGTCATCGGGGAACAGGGCGATGCCCACACTGGCCGAGCCATTCAGGGTCAGTCCGTCGAACTCCACCTTCTCGGCCGCGGCCGCAATCAGCTTCTCGGCCACGCTGGCTGCACCCAGGGCGTCGCAGTCGTTGAGCAGCAAGACAAATTCATCGCCACCCTGGCGGCAGACGGTATCCGACTCCCGCACTACCTGCTCCAACCTCGTCGCCATGGTCTTTAGCAGGCGATCGCCCGCCGCATGGCCCAGTGAGTCATTGATGGTCTTGAAACGGTCGAGGTCGACGAACAACACAGCCAGCGGACTGTTGTCACGTATCGCATGGGCCAGCGCCAGCTCCACCCGATCGGCAAACAGCGACCGGTTGGGCAGGCCGGTCAGCGGGTCGTAGAAAGCCAGGCTGTGTACCCTCGCCTCGGCCTCGCGGTGTTCGATGGCAATGCCGATCAAATGGGTACATGCATCGACCACCCGGCGATGGAACTCACTTGGGCGGCGCCGCTCGCGGTAGTAGATGGCAAAGGTGCCCAGCACCCGGCCATCGCTGCCATGTATAGGGGTAGACCAGCAGGCGGCAATACCGTGTTCGCTTGCCAGTTGAGCATGGCTCTGCCAAAGAGGATCGTGGGCCACATCCTCGACCTCCACCACCCGGTTGAAATACGCCGCCGAGCCACAGGAGCCCACTCTGGGACCAATGCTGATGCCTTCAATGGCCGCCATGAAAGTCGGTGCGAGGCTGGGTGATGCGCCATGGCGCAACTGATTGCCATCCAGTATCAGGATGGAGCATCGGGTATCCGGCAGCAGGTTCTCCACCCCCCGCGCAGTAGCCTCCATGACATGGCCTAGTGCATGGCCTGCAGCAAGGCTCTCCAGCACCTCGTGCTGCAGGCTGAGCAGTCCCTCGGCCCGAACCTGTTCCTGAATATTGCGGGCATAAGCGATGATGAATTCGTCGCCATCCAGGGCCATGTGGGTGGCATGCACCTCGATAGGTGTGAATTTGCCGTCGGCGCCTGCAATTTCCAAGCGGAAGCTGAGCGCTCCCGCCGCCTTGATCTGGTTCCAGCGCTCCTGCCACTGTGCCTCCTCCAACTGCGGCGCATACCGCCACACCGGCTGGCCCACCACCTGCGCCAGGGTGCCTTGCAGCATGCGGCAGGCGTAGGCATTGGCGTCGCGTATGCAACCATCGGTCGCCACCCACACTGCTGCAATATGCGCATGCTCGAAGGTATGGCGGGTCAAACGCATACGCCGCTCTGCCTCTGTTTGTCGGCCTATGTCGTGAATGATGGAATACAGCAGCTCGCGCCCCCCCACCGAGATGGGGTTGGAATGGACTTCCACATCGCGTACTTCGCCGCTCTTGAGGCGATGGCGGAACAGAAAGTAGCTGCGCTGCTCGCTGCGAGCCAGCTTGATTTCGGCGGCGATGGCTTCGGGGGGCAGGGTGTTGATCTGGCTGATATTGAGGCGGGCAAACTCGTCTGACGTGTAGCCATAGTATTCGCGGGCGGCAGCATTGGCTGCCACGATGGCACCGCTGTCCGGCTCCAGCATCAGTTTGACCGCATGGCTACGCTCAAACACTTCGCGGTAGGCACGTTCACTCTCGCTCAGCGCCTGCTCGGCGGCCTTGCGCCAGCTGATATCACTCACAAAGGCAAAACAGCCGGCGTAGCTGCCATCGGCATTCAGTAATGGGGCGGTGGACAGATCGGCCCAGAAACGGCTGCCATCCAGCCGGCGAAACAGAAACTCATGCTTCTCGCTGATACCCTGCCGCCGCCGTGCCACATTGCCCTGGGCCAGTTCACGCTGGGCCTCATCCATGAAATCCCATAGCGGCCTGCCCAGCAGGCTATCCACCTCCCCGCCCAGCATGCCGGCCATGCGGGTATTCAGATAAACGGTCAGGCTATCGGCGTCGATAACCCACACGCCCTCCTCGGCCTCCTCGACCAGGCGGCGGAACAAATCAGCACCATAGCGGGTTTCGATGGGTGTACTCATCGGACCAATTTATGCAAAGGGGATTTATATATAGTAGGGCCTACCCCGCGTTGCAGCATTTCCTGCAGGCCCACGCATGGCTGTTGCAGGGCCCACTAAGACTGTTGCAGCGGCCACAACAGGTGCAGGCACGCCGCTTACGCCGGCCGGCCCACATCGCAGCCAGCGCATGCTCAGGTACTCAGGCGCTCGACGAACAGGCCTATGGCAATGACCAGCAGCAAGGCCAGGCTGAAGCGCGCCAGCCACCCGCGCGCGCGGCGCCAGAAGGGGTCGCCGGTACGCCGCTCCCGCCAGAGGCAATAACCCCACAGCAGGACAATGGCGACAAAGATAAAACGCAGAATGGCGAACATGATGTCGTTCAGTCTACCCGGCCCGGCGCCCGCCGGGGCGGGCATCGTCAGATACGGGCGGGGGTATAGCGGTGGAAGGCGGTGGGTGCCGCTTCCGGGCTGTCGAAACTGACATACTCCCAGGCCTCGGGGTCGGCCAGCAAAGCCCGCAGCAGCTTGTTATTCATGGCATGGCCCGATTTGAAACCCTCAAAGGCGGCAATCAGGGGGTAGCCCAGGATATACAGGTCGCCAATCGCATCGAGCACCTTGTGGCGGACAAACTCGTCCTCGAAACGCAGGCCCTCCTGGTTGAGCACCTTGTACTCATCCAGCACGATGGCGTTCTCCATGCTGCCACCCTTGCCCAGGTCGTTGGTGCGCATGTATTCCACTTCGTGCATGAAACCAAAGGTCCGGGCCCTGGCCACTTCCTTGATATAGGAGGTCTCAGCAAAATCCAGTTCCACCGTCTGCGCCGCTTTCTGGAAAGCCGGATGGCGGAACTCTATGGTCAGCTTGACCTTGTAACCCTCATGCGGCAGCAGCCGCACCCATTTGTCACCCTCTATGGCCTCAACCGCTTTCTTGACCCTGACATAGCGCTTGCGCGCCGGCTTTTGCTCGCGCACGCCGGCTTGCTGCAGCAGGTAGAGAAAAGGTGCCGCGCTGCCATCCATGATGGGCATTTCCGATGCGGTCACGTCCACCTGCACATTGTCTATGCCCAGGCCAGCGAAGGCCGACATCAGGTGTTCTATGGTCGCCACCCTTACGCCATCCTTCACCAGGGTAGAAGACAGCCGGGTATCGTTGACCAGGTCTGGTCCCACCCTGAAGCCGGGCTGGCCGGGCAAGTCTGCCCGGCGGAACACAATGCCGCTGTCAGGCGGTGCCGGCGACAGGGTCAGTTCCACCTTCTCGCCCGAGTGCAGGCCCACGCCCACGGCACGTATGGATTCTTTGAGGGTACGCTGGTAAATCATACGGTTGCTTTCAGTTGGATGCATGGCAGGCGCGCATGCGCCCGCAGTGCCCGGGGAGAGAGCCGTTCACTGCCTGGCATGCGCCACCCACCATCAAATCTGCAGCGCGCAGACACCCTCCGATTTTGCCATATCGCAAAACCGGTCCTGATTGAACCTTGCTATCGAGCGGATTGTGCAAGCTCGCGTCCGGCCTGTCAGCCGCGTACCCGGCAGGGCAAGCTTATCGCCGCCTGGCCCCGCACTGATACCTTGCACAAGGACGGGAAGCAGCCTGCCGACTCAGCAGGCTGCACCCATCACCATCAGTCCGCCTGCTTACGCAGGAAGGCAGGGATGTCCATGTCGCCACCCGCGAACACGGTACCGCGCGGCGATTCCACCGCGGCGCCAACGTTACCGGCACGACGGCTGTTACGGAATACCGCCGGCTGGTCGTATTGCTCGTAGTCCATTGCCGGCATGCCATCATCGGTGCCTGTGCGCTGCACGATGTGCAGGTTGGGGCTCTTCTTCGACTCGCGGCCGCCCAGACCCGTTGCCACCAGGGTGACACGGATCTTGTCGCCCATAGCCTCATCGAAGGCAGTACCGAAGATGATACGGGCGTCCTCGGCGGTGTAGGCCTTGACGGTCTCCATCACCTCGTGAACTTCACGCATCTTCAGGCTGTAGTCGGCGGTGATGTTCACCAGCACGCCACGGGCGCCGTTCAGGCTGATGTCTTCCAGCAGTGGGCTGGCGACAGCATGCTCGGCCGCCACACGGGCACGGTCCATGCCCTCGGCGTGGGCCGAACCCATCATCGCCATGCCCATCTCAGTCATCACGGCCTTCACGTCAGCGAAGTCCACATTGACCAGGCCCGGGACATTGATGATCTCAGCGATACCCGCCACGGCACCCTTGAGCACATCGTCGGCGGCCTTGAAGGCATCCTTGAACGAGACATCATCGCCCAGTACCTGCATCAGGCGCTCGTTCGGGATGATGATCAGCGAATCCACATACTTCTGCAGCTCGTCGATACCAGCCTGTGCGGCCTTCTGGCGCTTGCCCTCGAAGGCGAACGGACGGGTCACCACACCCACGGTCAGGATACCCTTGTCACGGGCGATCTCGGCCACGATAGGCGCCGCGCCGGTACCGGTACCGCCACCCATGCCGGCGGTGATGAACACCATGTCGGCACCTTCCAGCATCTCGGCAATACGCTCGCGGTCTTCCTCGGCCGCGGCGCGACCTACATCGGGGTTGGCGCCAGCACCCAGACCCTTGGTCAGGTTGCCACCCAGTTGCACCACGTTGTCGGCGCGGTTGCGCTTGAGCGCCTGCGCGTCGGTGTTGGCGCAGATGAACTCCACCCCCGTCACACCGGCATCAATCATGTGGTCCACAGCGTTGCCGCCACAACCACCGACACCGATCACCTTGATCCTGGCGACCGGGACTATGTCCTGCGCTGCTTCCAGAAACGAAATAGGCATTGCTCTCTCCTCTGTGCCCGAACTAACTCAACTCAATCGAAAAACGAAACTTGCTGCCAACCGGACCTCCGGACTGGCAGATCTCAGAAATTGCCCTGGAACCACGTCTTCATGCGTTCGATCAGGCCACCGAAGCTGGCGCCCTGCATCGTCTTCAAACCATTGCGCTGGGCCTGCTGCTTGCCCAACAACAAAAGACCCACGGCGGTGGAGAAGCGGGGGTTCTTCACCACCTCGGCCAAACCACCCACATACTTGGGCACCCCCAGCCTTACCGGCAGATGGAACACCTCTTCACCCAGCTCCACCATGCCCTGCATCTGGGCCGACCCGCCGGTGATCACGATGCCGCTGGACAGCCGCTCCTCAAACCCGGAGCGGCGCAACTCTGCCTGCACCAGCGAGTAGAGTTCCTCCACCCGGGGCTCGATGACTTCGGCCAGGGTCTGGCGATTGAGCTGGCGCGGACCGCGCTCGCCCACGCCTGGCACCTCTATGGTCTGCTGCGGGTCCGCCAGCTGGCGCAAGGCGATGCCATGGGCACGCTTGATGTCCTCGGCCTCCTTGGTCGGCGTCCGCAATGCCATGGCGATATCGTTGGTGATCTGGTCGCCGGCAATGGGTATCACGGCGGTGTGGCGGATGGCGCCATCGCAGAACACGGCAATGTCGGTGGTGCCGCCGCCGATGTCGATCAAGCAGACACCCAGTTCCTTCTCGTCCTCGCTCAGCACGCTCATGGCACTGGCCAGCGGCTGCAGGATCAGATCGTTCATCTCCAGGCCGCAGCGGCGCACGCACTTGGTGATGTTCTGGGCTGCGCTGATGGCGCCGGTGACGATATGCACCTTCACCTCCAGCCTCACCCCGCTCATGCCCAGCGGCTCCTTCACATCCTCCTGTCCATCGATGATGAATTCCTGGGTCAGGATGTGCAGAATCTGATGCTCGGTGGGGATATTGACCGCACGGGCCGTCTCTATCACCCGGTCCACATCGGCCTGGGTGACTTCCTTGTCCTTGATAGCGACCATGCCGTGGGAGTTGAAGCTACGGATATGGCTGCCGGCGATGCCGGTCAGCACTTCGCGTATCTTGCAATCCGCCATCAGCTCGGCTTCTTCCAAAGCCCGCTGTATGGCGCTCACGGTGGACTCGATATTCACCACCACGCCCTTTTTCAGGCCCTTCGAGGGAGCCTGACCCAGGCCGATGATCTCCATGCGGCCATCAGGCTGCACTTCAGCCACCAGCGCCACGATCTTCGAGGTACCGATATCGAGGCCGACCAGCAGGTTCTTTGTTGTACTCGGTTTATTCACCGTATTTCTCCAGACTGCTTTGCCTTGTTCGCCGCGCCTGTCATCGCGGCGTCGTTCCTAATCATCTTCATGCGGCCACCTCGGGCGGCTTGACGAGCGGTACCATGCCCGGCGGCACCCGCACCGAAAAGCCGTTGGGGTAGCGCAGATCCACATAGCTGACCGGTCGCTTGATGACCGCCAGCGTGGTGGGGTAGGCCTTGATGAACTTGCCCAGGCGGGCGTCCACATCATCACGGCCTATCTCCACCGTCAGGCTGTGATCCAGCTGCACCCGCCAGGCCCGGCGTGCCGACAGCCACACATGGGTAGGCTTGCGCTGCACTACCGCCAGCCTGTCCCGAAAACTCACATAACCCTTGGCCATGTCCGCCTCGCTGCCCTCCGGCCCTTCCAGCACCGGCAAGGGCTCGTTGGTGGCAGCGTCAAAGCGTTCGCCCAAGGTGTTCACCAGGCCCACCGACCCCCAGCGCGCAAGCGCCACATGCTCCTCTATGGTGACGTCCAGCCTATCGGGCCAGCGCCGCCGCAGATTGACCTGGCGTACCCAAGGCAGTTTCTCGAAAGCCTGCCGGGTCTTGTTCAAATCCAGGGTAAAGAACGTGCCTTTCAGCTCGTTCTTCACGATGTATTGCAATTGCTCGCGCGTCACATGGGCCAGGCTGCCATCCACCTTGATCTGCCTAACCGGAAACAGCGGCGAATGCACCACGACCAGCAGGGCGGCATACAGGAACAGCAGCACGGCCAGGCCGAACAGCAGATTGGCCAGCCAGTTGAGGGCCTGGGGCTTATCCCACATCGCGATGTCCCCTCTGGGTTAACCGCAGCTTGCGACAAGCAAAGCTTGCCGGGATAGACCGTCGTGGCAGCGTCGCGATGTGCCCTTGATGGACTCCCACTCCCCCCGCCCTCGCCCGCTGGCGAGGGAGCCTCGCTGCGCTCGTGGCGGCGCAAACATCCCCCTGAGTTAACTGCCGTGCGCGACAAGCAAAGCTTGCCGGGATAGACCGTCGTGGCAGCGTCGCGATGCGCCCTTGATGGACTCCCACTCCCCCCACCCTCGCCCGCTGGCGAGGGAGCCTCGCTGCGCTCGTGGCGGCGCAAACATCCCCCTGGGTCAAGCACTGCTTTGCCGGTTGCGGCCTGCAAGGCGCGTGCGCGGGTGCGCCGTACCGGCTGGTACGGGTGGCACACACATCAGGCCTTGTCTTTACCGCAATGCTCACGTTCTGCCTTTCAAACACTTACAGCGTCGTATCCAAGATCATCAGCACCACATCCTCATAGCTCATGCCTGCGGCACGGGCGCCCATGGGGAAGAGGCTATGGCTGGTCATGCCGGGGGCGGTGTTGACCTCCAGCAGATAGGGTTTACCGGCTTCATCCATCAGGAAATCCACCCGCGCCCAGCTGCGGCCGCCTATGGCCCAGAAGGCCTTTTCCACCAGGGCGGCGATGGCGGCCTCCTGCTCTGCAGGCAGGCCGCAAGGGCAGCGATATACCGTGTCGTCGCGGAAATACTTGGCCTGATAGTCATAGAACTCGGTAGCCGGCTCGATCTTGATGGCCGGCAACACGGTGTAGCCGCGCACGGCATCGCCCAGGATGGGTGCACTGTATTCACCGCCGCCGATAAAGCGCTCTGCCAGCACCACCCTGTCGTACTTGCGGGCCTCCTCAAAGGCAGCCTTCAGTTCGCCCGCAACCTTGACCTTGGTCACGCCTATGCTGGAACCCTCGATATTCGGCTTCACGAACAGCGGCAGGCCCAGCTTCTGCTCGATGGCGGCAAAGTCGCTGTGCTCGTCCACCAGCTCAAAATCCGGCACTGGCAGGCCCAAAGCACGCCAGATCAGCTTGCTACGCAGCTTGTCCATGCCTATGGCCGATGCCATCACGCCGCAGCCGGTATAAGGCATACCCATGGTTTCCAGCGCGCCCTGCAGGGTGCCATCCTCGCCAAAGGGGCCGTGCAATATCAGAAAGACCCGGTCAAAGCCTTCCGTCTTGAGCGCCGACAGGGGCTGGTCACGCGGGTCGAATGCATGCGCATCCACCCCGCGGGATTGCAGGGCACCCAATACGCCGGCACCACTCATCAGCGAGACCTCGCGTTCCGCGCTGGTTCCGCCCATCACGACGGCGACTTTTCCGTACTTGTTCATGCCTTACCTACCAGTTTTGCGGGTACGCCACCGATGGTGCCTGCGCCCATGGTCACGATCACGTCCCCATCTCTTGCGTGTTCCAGAATGGCTGCCGGGAGTGCATTGATATCCTCCACGAACAACGGTTCCACCTTGCCCTGCACGCGGACCGCACGGGTCAGCGCCCGGCCGTCTGCCGCCACAATGGGTGCCTCGCCGGCGGCATACACCTCGGTCAGCACCAGGGCATCCACCGTGGACAGCACACGGGCGAAATCTTCAAAGCAATCACGGGTGCGGCTATAGCGATGCGGCTGGAAGGCCAGCAACAAGCGGCTGCTGGGGAAGGCCCCCCGCACAGCGGCCAACGTGGCGGCCATCTCCACCGGGTGATGGCCATAATCGTCGATCACCGTGGCACTGCCGCCTGCAGGCAGGCTGGCCTGGCCATAGCGCTGGAACCGCCGCCCCACCCCGCCAAACTCGCTCAAGGCCTTCTGGATAGCGGCTTCGGATGCCCCCACTTCCAGGCAGACGGCGATGGCCGCCAGGCTGTTCAGCACGTTGTGGTGGCCTGCGGCATTCAGTTCGATGGGTATCCGGCTTTCCACACCATTGCGCCAAACCGCGGTAAAGCGCATACGGCCGCCAGGCAGGGCCTCGATATGCTCCGCGCGTAGCATGGCGTCTTCGCTCACCCCATAGGTCGTCAGCGGCTTGCCTACCTGGGGCAGGATGGCGCGCACATTGGGGTCGTCCAGGCAGACTGCCGCCCGGCCATAAAACGGCAGGTGGCCAAGAAAATCGAGAAATGCCTGCTTGAGCCGCTCGAAGTCATGACCATAGGTATCCATATGGTCGGCATCGATATTGGTGATGACGGCCAACACCGGCTGCAGCATCAGGAAGGAGGCATCCGATTCGTCGGCCTCCACCACGATGAAATCGCCCTTGCCCAGCTTGGCATTGCTACCGGCGGCGGTCAGCCGGCCACCGATCACATAGGTCGGGTCCAGCCCCGCCTCGGCCAGGATGGAGGCGATCAGGCTGGTGGTGGTGGTCTTGCCATGGGTGCCCGCCACGGCGATGCCCTGGCGGAAGCGCAGCAACTCGGCCAGCATCATGGCACGTGGTATGACCGGCACCTGCCGGGCGCGGGCCGCCACCACCTCGGGGTTGTCTGCCTTCACTGCGGTGGAAGTCACCACCACATCGGCATGCTGCTGGTGGGCTGCGTCGTGCCCCAGGAACACGGTGGCACCCGCCGACCGCAGCCTTGCCGTGGTAGCAGATTCGCCCAGGTCGGAACCCGATACGGTAAAGCCCAGGTTGAGCAGCACCTCGGCAATGCCGCTCATGCCGGAACCGCCTATGCCGACGAAATGTATGCGTTTGACCTTGTGTTTCATCTCTCTACTCGTGCCACGCAAGGGGTGCTGCGCCACCGCGCCACCGTGGTGAAAGAGGGCTTGAGCTCACTTTTCACGTTCCACCCCTTGTCTGGCGCCTTAGGCGCCCAGTTCTTCAATCACATCTGCCACAACGCGGGTTGCGTCGGGCAAGGCTCGGGTCCGTGCTGCCTCGGCCATGGCCAGCAGGCGGGTACGGTTCATCTCTTTCAGTTGCTGCGCCAGCCACGCCGGGCTCAGCTCCGACTGCTGGCGCAGCACGGCCGCGCCAAAATCCGCCAGGTAGGCGGCATTGCCGGTCTGGTGGTCATCCACCGCGCTGGGGTAGGGCACTAGGATGGCAGGCACGCCCACGGCGGACAGCTCAGACACCGTCAGCGCACCAGCCCGGCAGATCACCAGGTCAGCCTCGGCATAGGCGCTGGCCATATCATCGATAAAGGGCACGCAAACGCCGGCCACACCAGCCTCGCTGTAATGCGCCCGCAGCTGTTCAAGCTGTTTGCTGCCGGACTGATGCGTCACCAGCGGCCGTTCGGCCGCATCCATCAGCGCCAGCGCCTTGGGCACCACTTCATTCAGTGCCGCTGCGCCCAGGCTGCCGCCCACCACCAGCAGTCGCAACGGGCCGCTACGGCCACGAAAGCGCTCGGCAGGCGCGGGCAGGGCCGCGATGTCCTCGCGTACCGGATTGCCCACCACTCGCCCCTTGCCGGCAAAGGCCGAAGGGAAAGCAGTCAGCACGCGATCAGCCAGCAGGGCCAGCACCTTGTTGGTGAGGCCGGGCACCGAATTCTGCTCATGCACGATCAAGGGCTTCCACAGCATGGTGGCTGCCAGGCCGCCTGCAAAGCCGGTAAACCCGCCAAAG
Source organism: Chitinimonas prasina (assembly GCF_030160395.1). Taxonomy (GTDB): domain Bacteria; phylum Pseudomonadota; class Gammaproteobacteria; order Burkholderiales; family Chitinimonadaceae; genus Chitinimonas; species Chitinimonas prasina. The sequence continues at coordinate 1,526,264 of NZ_BSOG01000001.1, read as the reverse complement.
CCGATGACCGCATCGGGCCGGTGGCGGAAGATGGCGGCCACGGCAAGCCACAGCGCCACAGCCTGCTCAACCGGCTGCACCAGCTTGCGTACCAGTCCCTGGCCGCGCACGCCACCTATGGGCAGCAGTTCGATGGCGATATGGTGCTTGGGCACCAGTTCTGCCTCCATCTTGCCGCGCGCGCCCAGCCACACCACCTGCCAGCCACGGGCCTGCATGGCCTTGGCCACCGCCAGGGCGGGGAAGATATGACCGCCCGTACCACCGGCCATCACCATCAGGGTGCGCCGGGCCTGCGGCGTGGATTTCACCTGGCTCATACCGTGTACCCCCGCATCATTTGCCGGTTTTCCCAATCCACGCGCAGCAGGACAGCCAGGGCAATCAGGTTGAACAGAATGCCGGACCCGCCAAAAGACAGCAGCGGCAGGGTAAGACCCTTGGTGGGCAGCAGGCCGACGTTCACGCCGACATTGATGAAGGTCTGTATGCCTAGCCACATACCTACGCCCTGGGCCACCAGGGCCGAGTAGTAGCGCTCCAGCTTGGCCGCCTGTATGCCGATGGCGAAGGCGCGGAACACTACCCAGGCAAACAGCACCACCACGACCGCCACGCCGACAAAGCCGAATTCCTCGGCAATGATGGCCATCAGGAAATCGGTATGAGCCTCGGGCAGGTAGCTGAGCTTCTCCACCGAGCCCCCCAGACCCACACCGGTCCATTCGCCCCGGCCAAATGCAATCAGGCTGTGACTGAGCTGGTAGCCTTTGCCATAGGGGTCCTGCCAGGGGTCCATGAAGCCGATCACCCGCGCCATGCGATAGGGCGAGGTGAGAATGAAACCGACAAAGCTGATCAGCAGCATGACCACCAGACCGGCAAACAAGCGCCAGTCAAAGCCACCGAGGAACAAGGTGCCCATGGCAATGGCGGTGATCACGGCCAACGCGCCGAAGTCGGGCTCGGCCAGCAACAGCACACCCGTCACCAGCATCACCACGAACATGGGCACAAAGCCCTTGACCAAGCTGTGCATGTAGGCGGCCTTGCGTACCGTGTAGTCGGCGGCATACAGCACCACAAAGAACTTCATGGCCTCGGAGGGCTGGAAGTTGACCACGAACAGGCTGAGCCAGCGCTTGGAGCCATTCACTTCCCGGCCTATGCCCGGTATCAGCACCATGATCAGCAGGGCGATACCCAACAGGAACAGATAAGGCGCGTACTGCTGCCAGATGCGTATGGGGATCTGGAAGGCCACAAAGGCGGCCATAAAACCCACCCCCAGGAAAATGCCGTGGCGCCAGAGGAAATAGCTGGAGCGAAAACCCGTGTCCTTATCCACTTCAGCCGCCGCGATGGAAGCCGAATAGACCATCACCAGGCCGATGGCGAGCAGCGCCAACACGGCCCAGACCAGGGACTGGTCATAGCCATGCATGGCGGGGCGGCGCTTGAGGGCCTGATAGAACAGCTTCACGTCTTATTGCTCCAACGCCTTCACCGCCGCGATGAATACCTCGGCGCGATGAGCGTAGTTCTTGAACATATCCAGGCTGGCGCAGGCCGGCGACATCAGCACAGCATCACCGACCTGGGCCTCGGCTGCCGCCAGGGCAACCGCTTCTTCCATGCTGCCAGCCGTGATCAACTTGACCCCAGTGCGGGCGAGGGCGGCGGCCACCTGCGGGCCATCCCGGCCTATCAGCACGGCGGCCCTGACCTTGCCCTGGCAGGCTGCGGCCAGTGGGCTGAAGTCCTGCCCCTTGCCGTCGCCGCCGGCGATCAGCACCACGGCTTGGCTCATACCCTTGAGGGCAGCCTCGGTGGCGCCGACATTGGTTCCCTTGGAGTCGTCGTAGTAATTGACGCCGCCGATCTCGGCCACCCACTCCACCCGGTGTGGCAAGCCATGGAAACGTCGCAAGGCCTGCAGCAAGGGCAAGGTGGGCAGGCCGATGGCCCGCGTCAGCGCTAGGGCAGCCAGCGCGTTGGCGGCATTGTGCAGACCCGCCAGCGGCAGCTCGGAGGCCAGCATCAGCGTAAAGTCGCCGCACACCAGCTCATGGCCCGAGCCAAAAGCCTTGAGGCCGTATTCGGTAGGCGAGCGCGGCGCGTCCAGGCCAAACCAGAACACCTGCCGGCCTGGCCGGGCCATGCCACGGCAGTAGCCATCCTCGCGGTTCAGCACCATGGCGCCCAGGCCTTCAAAGATGCGCGCCTTGGCCATGGCGTAGTGCAGCATGGTGTCGTAGCGGTCCAGGTGGTCTTCGCTCACGTTCAGCACCGTCGCCGCATCGGGCGCCAGACTGCTGGTGGTTTCCAGCTGGAAGCTGGACAGTTCCAGCACCCACACATCGGGCAGTGGCCGTACCTCGGTTTCTATCTCCAGCAGGGCATCGAGCACCGGCAGGCCGATATTGCCGGCCACCACGGTGCTCAGTCCGGCGGCCTCGCACATGGCGCCCACCATGCTGGTGACGGTGGACTTACCGTTGGAACCGGTAATGGCGATGATCTTGGCGCGGGACTGGGTCGTCGCATGGGCGCGAGCGAACAGCTCCACATCGCCGATGGCTTCGATGCCACGGTCCACCGCAGCCGCAATGGCCGGCTCGGCCAGCGGCACGCCCGGACTCACCACCAGGTATTCCGCACCGGCAAAAGTCGTGCTGGTAAACGGCCCCAGCTTGACCGGCACCTGTGGCAAGGCGGCCTGCAGCTCGCTCAGGCCAGGCGGATTGCTACGGCTGTCGGCCACGGTCACGACCGCCCCATGGCGGGCCAGCCAGCGCGCAGCTGAAAGTCCAGTGGCCCCCAGGCCTACCACGGTGATGTGCTTTGCTTCCCAGTTCATTGCCTCTCTCCAACCGCAACGCTATTTGGCAGGACATCACGGGCCAGACCGGATGCAAGGCCATTGCGCCGCCCCGCTCCTTGTTTGCCCAGGCTGCTTTGCAGCCGATGATGTCCCACGTTCTGCATGTTTCTTCTCAGCGCAGTTTCAGCGTGGCCAGACCGGCCAGCACCAGCAGCATGGTGATGATCCAGAACCGCACCACCACCTGCGTTTCCTTCCAGCCCTTGAGCTCGTAGTGATGGTGCAATGGGGCCATTCGGAAAACCCGCTTGCCGGTCAGCTTGAAACTGGCCACCTGTATCATCACGCTGAGTGCTTCCATCACGAACACACCACCCATGATGAACAGCACGATCTCCTGCCGGACGATCACTGCCACCGTGCCCAGGGCCGCGCCCAGCGCCAGTGCGCCGACATCGCCCATGAATACTTCGGCCGGGTAGGCGTTGAACCAAAGGAAACCCAGCCCAGCTCCGGCCATGGCGGCACAGAACACGGCCAGCTCGCCGGCACCGGGGATATGGGGCAGCAGCAGGTAGCTGGCGAACTTGGCGTTGCCAGCCACATAGGCAAAGATCGCCAGTGCGCTGGCCACCATCACCGTTGGCATGATCGCCAGGCCATCCAGGCCGTCTGTCAGGTTCACCGCATTGCTGGTGCCGACGATGACGAAATAGGTCAGCACCATGAAGCCTATGCTGCCGAAGGGGTAAGCCACGTGCTTGAAGAAGGGCACGATGAACTCGGTATTGGCCGGCAGGGTGGCGGTGTTGGCCAGGAAGTAGCCGGTGGCAATGGCGATGATGGATTGCCAGAACAGCTTCTGCTTGCTGGACAGGCCCTTGGGATTCTTCAGCGCCACCTTCTTGTAGTCATCCACAAAGCCGATGATGCCGGTGCCCAGGGTGACGCCCAGCACCACCCAGACAAAGCGGTTGCTCAGATCCGCCCACAACAGGGTGGTCAGGCCTATGGCCAGCAGGATCAGGGTGCCACCCATGGTAGGAGTGCCGGCCTTGACCAGATGGGTTTGTGGGCCGTCGTCGCGTACTGCCTGGCCGACCTTCAATTCGGTCAGCTTGCGTATGACCCACGGCCCCAGCAGGAAGCTGATGAACAACGCGGTCATGGTGGCCAGCACCGCCCGCAGGGTCAGGTAATTGAAGACATTGAAGGCCCGGACATTCTCTCCGAGCAGGTTGGCGAGCCACAGCAGCATCTCAGGCTCCTTTGCTTTCTGCCGAGGTCAATGCCTCGACGATCTGTTCCATGCGCATAAAGCGCGATCCCTTGACCAACACCACCGTATCGGCAGTCACCCGAGGCTTGAGCGCGGCCAGCAGCTCGGCATGGCTCTCGAACCAGGCGCCACCGTCGCCAAATGCCGCCACGGCATGGCGCATGCCTTGGCCAGTGGCGTAGAGCGTTTCCAGCCCCTTGGCCTTGGCATAGCTGCCCAGCTCGGCATGCCGCTTGACCACGTCGTCGATCTCGCCGGTATCGCCCAGCACCAGGTAGCGCGGTGCCGGCAGGGCAGCCAGTACGTCGATGGCAGCCTGGATGGAACTGGGGTTGGCGTTGTAGCTGTCGTCTATCAGCAAGGCACCGTTGGCGGCGCGCTTTTGCTGCAGCCTGCCCTTGGCACCGGCAAATGCCGCCAGGCCGGCAGCAATCTCGCCGCAGCTCAGGCCCAGCGCATGGGCGGCCGCAGCCACCGCGAGTGCGTTACGCACGTTGTGCAGACCGGGCGTTGGCAGGTGCACCGGTGCTTCGCCGGTGGGCGTATGCAGGGTGAAGCGGCTGCTCAATGGCTGCATCTCCACCTCTCGAGCCTGTATCTCGCCTTGCAGCAGCCCAAAGCCCAGGCGCACCCGGCTTTTGTTCAGGCTTTGCCAGTAGCCGGCGAACTCGTCGTCCAGGTTGATCACGGCCGTACCGCTATCGGCCAGGCTATCAAATATCTCGCCCTTGGCCTGCGCTATGCCGGCGGGCGACCCCAAGAACTCAATGTGGGCAGTACCGGCATTGTTCACCAAAGCCACCGTGGGGGCAGCCAGGCCGGAGAGATAGGCAATCTCGCCGAAATGGTTCATGCCCATCTCGATCACGGCATAGCGATGCTGCGCACAGAGGCGCAGCAGCATCAGCGGCACGCCGATGTGGTTGTTCAGGTTGCCGGTGGTGGCCAGTACCGCGTCGTGTCCCGCCTTGAGCCGCAGCACGGTGGCCAGCATCTCCTTCACCGTGGTCTTGCCGCTGGAGCCTGTCACCGCCACCACGGGCAGTTCAAACTGCCGGCGCCAATGGGCCGCCAGGCGGCCCAACCCAGCCAGGGTATCGTCCACCAGCAGCAGGGGGGCCGTCTCGGGCAAGGCCGTCAGGCAGGCATGGCCAGTCTCCACCATGGCCATCGCCGCACCACGGGACAGCACATCAGCCACAAAATCGTGGCCGTCGAAACGCTCGCCCTTGAGCGCCACGAACAGGTCGCCCGGCTGGATATCACGGCTATCGGTCGTCACTCGCAGAAAAGCGACGGCGCCGTCGCCACGCCAGGTGGCATTCAGCGCGGTGGCCGCAGCGGCGAGAGTCAGCATGACGTTGTTCACTTCAATGGCTTCCAGGCTGCCAATGCAGCCCTTGCTTGTTGTTCATCGCTGAACGGCGCCTTCACACCGTTCGCGTCCTGGTATTCCTCGTGGCCCTTGCCGGCGATCAGTACCACGTCGCCGGGCTCGGCCAGCTCGATGGCGGCGGCGATGGCCGCGGCGCGATCACGCTGTACGCTGTAGTCGCCGAAATGTGGGTTCTTGGCCGAAGCGCCGTCCACGCCATCCAGAATGTCGTGGATGATCTGCTTGGGGTCCTCGGTACGTGGGTTGTCATTGGTGATGATCACCGTATTGGCCAGGCTGCAGGCGATACGGGCCATCTCGGGGCGCTTGCCCCGGTCCCGGTCGCCGCCACAACCAAACACGCAGTACAGGCGACGCTTGCCAGGCATGATCTCGCGCAGGGTGGACAAGGCCTTCTCCAGGGCATCCGGCGTGTGGGCATAATCGACCACCACCAGCGGCAGGTCACCACCACCCAGGCGTTGCATGCGTCCCTTGGCCGATTCGATACGGCCCAGCACTGCGGCGGCATCTGCCAGCGCTACCCCGCTGCTGAGCAATACACCCAGGCAGGCCAGCAGGTTATAGGCATTGAAGCGCCCCACCAGGGGGCTGTTGATCTCGGTCCGGCCCCACGGTGTAGCCACCGCCAGCCTGAGTCCGGCCAGACTGGTTTCCACCGTGTCCGCGCGGATATCGCCGGCATTCAGGCCATAGGACAAGCCTAGCCCCGCTGGCAGCTGGGCCAACAGTTGGGCGCCAAAGCTGTCGTCGGCATTGATTACGGCAGCCCGCAAGCCCTCCCACTCGAACAGCCTTTGCTTGCTGGCGCCATAGGCTGCCATGCTGCCGTGGTAGTCCAGGTGGTCGCGGGTCAGATTGGTGAACACGGCGGTATGGAAGGCCACCCCATGGGCACGCGCCTGCTCCAGCCCATGCGAGCTGACTTCCATGGCCAGGTGGCTGGCGCCTTCGCTGCGATAGCGGGCAATCAGGTTCTGCAAGCGGACGGCATCAGGCGTGGTGTGGCTGGCTTCTTCCAGCTGCGGCAGGAAGCCATAGCCCACCGTGCCGATCAAGGCCGCCTTTTCGCCCAGCAGGGTATAGGCCTGGGCCAGCCAATGGGCACAGCTGGTCTTGCCATTGGTGCCCGTCACGCCCACGCAATGCAGTGCCTGGCTGGGATTGCCCAGCAGGTGGGCCGCCACGATGCCGGCCAGTTCGCGTAGCCGGGGTATGGCCAGGTTGGGCACTGCAGCCCATTCAGTGCGCCAGGCGTAGTCCTCGGCTTCCCACAGTATGCAAGCCGCACCGGCACTGATCGCGTTGGCGATATGGTCGCGGCCGTCGCTGTATTCGCCCTTGTAGGCAAGGAATACATCGCCGGGCTGTATCTGCCGACTATCGGCCAGCACCCGCCGGCCTGCTGCGATCGCGTCTATAGCAGCCCAATCGGGCGAAGGGAGAAGCCAAGTGCCTGGTTTCACATTTCCTCCTTCACAAGGTCGCCCAACATATCCAGTTGCGGCACGTTCTGCGGCGCATCGGGTGGTATGCCCATCACCCGCAGGCTGCCGGCCACCACGGCACTGAATACCGGTGCAGCCACGTAGCCACCGTAGTAACGCCCAGGTATCGGTTCGGGTTCGTCTATCATCACCGCCACGATCAGCCTGGGGGCCGACATGGGTGCGATACCCACGAACGAACCCACGTATTTGTCAGTCGCGTACGCGCCGCCCGCCAGCTTGTGCGCCGTCCCGGTCTTGCCGCCCACGCGATAGCCCGCCACTTGGGCGCGCAGCGCAGTACCTCCAGGTTGGGTCACCATCTCCAGCATCTTGCGTATCGCCTGTGCCGTTTCCGGCTTGATTACCGACCGCCCCGGCAAGGGAGCGACCAACTTCTGAAAACTGATGGGCCTGATCTCGCCATCCGTGGCAAAGATCTGATAGGCCCGCGCTATCTGTAGCAAACTCACCGAGATACCGTGGCCATAAGACATGGTGGCCTGATCTATCGGTACCCAGTTCTTCCAGGGCCGCAAGCGGCCCGCTACCTCACCGGGGAAGCCGCTACGTGGCAGCTGTCCAAAGCCCAGGCTGTCGTAGAAGGTCCACAGGTACTCCCTGCCCATGTCGAGCTGCAGCTTGCTGGTGCCTACATTGCTGGAGCGCTGTATCACCTGCTCCACCGTGATGGCACCATGCGGCCTGGTGTCATGCACGGTAGCGGGGCCGATGCTGTATCTGCCGTTGCCGGTCTGCACCACCGTCTGCGGCGTGACATTGCCCGTCTCCAGGGCCGCCGCCACCGTGAACGGCTTCAGGGTGGAGCCCGGTTCGTACACATCGGTCAACGCCCGGTTGCGGCGGGAGGCCGGATCCAGCTTCTCGCGGTTATTGGGGTTGAAGCTGGGCATGTTCGCCAGCGCCAGCACCTCACCAGTATGCGAATCCAGCACCACGATGCCGCCCCCCTTGGCATTGGTGCTCTCCACCGCCTTCTTCAGCTCGCGGAAAGCCAAGTACTGGATCTTGCTGTCTATGCTCAGCGTCAGCGTCTGGCCGTCACGTGGCTTCTCTATGCTGGTCACATCCTCGACGATGTAGCCGCGCCTGTCCTTGATCACCTGGCGACTGCCGGGCTTGCCCGCCAGCATGGATTCACGGGTCAGTTCAAAGCCTTCCTGGCCCTTGTTGTCTATGCCGGTAAAGCCGATCACATGCGCCAGCACCTCGCCTGCCGGGTAGAAGCGGCGGTACTCGGTCTGCTTGGCGACACCGGGAATGCCCAGGCCCAGCACACGCTCGGCGGCATCCGGCGGCATCTGCCGGCGCAGGTAGACGAAGTCGCGCTTCTTGTCGGCCAGCTTGCGCTTCACCTCGGCCGGCTTGAGCCCCAGGGCACGCGCCAGATTGGCCAGCTGCGTGTCGGTCAGCTTGGGCACGTCCGGTGGGCTGGCCCAGACCGACTGCACTGGGGTCGATATCGCCAGCGGCTCGCCGTTGCGGTCGGTAATCATGCCGCGATTGGCTTCCAGCACCAGCCGGCGGCTGTAGCGGGCTTCGCCCTGCTCGCGCAGGAACTCTTCCTTGTAGCTCATCAGGTAGGCAGCACGCCCCACCAGCACCAGGAACAAGGTCAGCAAGCCGCCCAGCACCAGCCAGGCACGCCACATCTGCAGCTTGAGGGCGAGGTTCTTGTTGGTGCGATAGGCCATTACTGCGCGCCTCCGGCCACCGGAGCCAGCTGGGTATGGGCGCCATCAGGCACTCGCATGTTCAGCCGGGTCGAGGCTTCCCGTTCTATCCGCGAATGCATGGCCCAGGTGCTTTGCTCCAGCTGCAACTGGCCCCACTCCACATCCAGACGGCGTGCCTCGGCCTGCGCCTTCTGCAACTCGATATAGGCTCGCCGGGCTTTATGCTGTGAGGTAACGACCCCCAGCGCACAGGCGATAAGGACAAAGAGCAACAACAAGTTCAACCGCGTCACTTAAGCGCTCATCCCTTTGGGAATGGGCGCACCTGTACGCTCTGCAATACGCAGAATGGCGCTGCGGGCGCGCGGGTTTTCATCCACTTCGGCTTGCGATGCTCGCACCGGCTTGCCGATCAACTTCAGCGGCGCCTCGCCGATATCAGCAGCCCGCACCGGCAGGCGCGAGGGCAGGCGATCGGCCTTGGCGGCGTCCTGCATGAAGCGCTTGACGATACGGTCTTCCAACGAATGGAAGGCAATGACGGAAAAACGACCGCCCGCTGCCAAGCGGCCCAGGGCCTGGGGCAAGGTCAGCGACAGCTCCTCAAGCTCACGATTGATGTAAATCCGTATAGCCTGGAAGGTGCGCGTCGCCGGATCCTGGCCCGGCTCCCGGGTGCGGACGGCCTTTGCCACGATCTGGGAAAGTTGTCCTGTTGTGACGACAGGGTTTTCGACCCGAGCCGCAACAAGCGCGCCTGCAATCTGTTTAGCAAACCGTTCTTCGCCATAGTCCCGTATCACCTCTGTGATGTCTGCCTGCTCGGCCGTTGCCAGCCATTCCGCGGCCGTTTGGCCCCGGGTCGTATCCATGCGCATGTCCAGCGGGGCATCAAAGCGAAAGCTGAAGCCACGGCTGGCGTCATCTATCTGGGGGGAAGACACACCCAGGTCCATCAGCACACCGTCGACCAGGCCCACGCCCAATTCATCCAGGCCGCTGTGGAAGGCGGCATAGGGCTCATGCACGATGCTGAATCGGGGGTCGGCAATGCTGCGGGCATTGGCGACGGCCTGCGGGTCCTTGTCGAACGCGATCAGGCGCCCAGCTGGTCCCAGACGGGAAAGAATCAAGCGGGAATGGCCGCCACGGCCATAGGTGCAGTCCACGTAGCAACCATCGGGCTTGATGGCCAACCCGTCCACCGCTTCGGTTAGCAGCACCGTGCGGTGGAGAAAGTCAGCGGCGCTCACAGCACGAAACCGTCAAGTTGGGCTGCAATATCGGCTGGCGACATGGCCAGCGCTGCAGCGGTTTGCGCATGCCAGCGCGCTTCATCCCACAACTCGAACTTACTGCCCAGGCCAACCAGGGCCACGGCCTTGTCGAGTTGGGCAAAGCTGCGCAGGGTGGTAGACAGCAGGATGCGGCCGGCGGAATCGATCTCCACCTCCTCCGCATGGCCCAGGATCAGGCGCTGCAATGCGCGGGCCTGGGGATTGAAAGCAGGTAGATTATTCAGTTTGTCACGCACAGGTTCCCAGGCAGGCTGGGGATAGATCAGCAGGCACTGGCTGGGATCGACCGTGACCGTCAGCCGCCCGCCGCAACCCTCAAGCAGGGCGTCGCGATGCTTGGCCGGTATGGCCAATCGCCCTTTGCTGTCGAGGTTAAGGAGTGCTACGCCGCCAAACATGATTAACGCCAAGTTCCCGCATTGGGGGAGAAAGCCCGACTTAAAGCCTTCCAGGAAAAATCCATTCGTGGGCGGATGAAACACTTTTCACCACTTTTTCCCACTACACCCCACTATATGGCAAGGAATCAAACCGGGTCAAGCTAACGCTTTGGGATTTTTTGTTTTTGCTACAATCACTTACGGCTAATTTGCCAAGTAGTACCCTAATGCAATAATCCTTTGCAAATAAGGGTTTATGTTAAAACCTGAAAGTAACGTCTCAACTTCGTTCGGAAAACGCCTTCATGTCCAACCGCATTCTTGCCCTACTAATACCGATGTCATTGCTGTTATCCGCCTGTGCGCAGCTCCAGCAGACCGGTCAGGCAGTGGCAGAAAACAACGGCGTGCTGCAGGACAGCGACACCCGCTATCTCGGTCAAAAGAAGTACCAACTGCGTGTCACCGGCTCCTCACTACTGTTTGACGGCCAGGCCGAGCAGTTTTTCCGTCGCCGCGCCGATACCTTCACCCAGAAGCTCGGCTGCAAGAGCTGGCAGCTGCTGAGCTACAAGTCCGGTACCGAGAACACCCTGCTGGGAGCACGCCAGTACGCCGAGGGCGTGGTGCAATGCCTGTAGGCGACTCGGCAGGAGGTGGCTGAGATGCTGGTCAAACTGATACGGCTGGGCCTGTTCCTGGCCGTGCTGTTGCTGCTTTGGAATGCCGTCCTCAAGCCCGAGACACGCCAGCGCTTCCGTGGCCATATCGTCACCCTGGCCTATGCCATGCTGCTTGCCTCCTGCATCATGGGAGGCTGGCACTGGTGGCGCTATGGCAGCAGCGCCTAGGGCAAGGCTAGCGGGCTAGTTATCCACAGCCCGGCGCCCCGTCAGAAATGCCGAACCGGTACGACCAAGGTGGGTCCAAACCCCGTACCCAGCAGGAGTCGCCATGTCCGCCTATCGTCCGCCCCATATCGCCCCCAGCGAGATCACGCCGGAAGACCTCTACCTGAGCCGCCGTGCCTGGATGCAGGGCGCAGCGGCACTGGGTGCGGCGGCCTTGCTGCCCGAGGCCGTCGCCGCCCCGCTGGAGAAGCTGCCCACCTTCTACAAGAGCCGCTACAGCAGCAGCGAGCCGCAGAACAGCCTGGGCCAGATCACCAGCTACAACAATTTCTACGAGTTCGGCACCGATAAGGGCGATCCGGCCGACCATGCCCACACGCTCAAGACCGATCCCTGGGTGGTGGAGGTTGGCGGCGAGGTGGCCAAGCCACGCCGCTTTGATATCGACAGCCTGCTCAAGCTGGCCCCGCTGGAAGAGCGCATCTACCGCCTGCGCTGCGTTGAGGGCTGGTCCATGGTCATCCCCTGGGTAGGCCTGCCCTTGAGCGCCTTGCTCAAGCAGGTGGAACCCACCAGCCGGGGCAAATACCTGGAGTTCACCACCCTGTTGGCACCCGAACAGATGCCAGGCCAGAAGACCTCGGTGCTGGACTGGCCCTATGTGGAAGGCTTGCGCCTGGATGAGGCCATGCACCCGCTCGCCATCCTGGCGGTGGGCCTCTATGGCAAGCCGCTGCCGCGCCAGAACGGCGCGCCGGTCAGGCTGGTGGTGCCTTGGAAGTATGGCTTCAAGAGCATCAAGTCCATCGTCAGGATACGGCTGGTAGAGAAACAGCCCATCAGCAGCTGGACCCGCGCCGCACCCACCGAGTACGGCTTCTACTCCAACGTGAACCCCGAAGTGGATCACCCGCGCTGGAGCCAGGCCAGCGAACGCCGCATAGGCGAATTCCTCAAGCGCAAGACCCTGATGTTCAATGGCTATGCCGACGAGGTAGCCGGCTTGTACAAGGGGCTGGATCTACGCCGGCACTTCTAGTGCCCGCAAGCCAGCAAGCAAAAGACGCAGCACAGGGCTGCGTCTCTTGGGGGTATCAAAGGCGAAGTCGGCCTGTAAGCCGGGTCCTGTGACGCAGCGGTTGCCCGCTGCCGACAGTCATTCCTCTAGGACGTACATTGCTGCACGCCTCAAGCAACCTACCCGCAAGCTCAGGGGGCCCCGTCAACGCTTGCCTATTTGGTCTTGCTTCGGATGGGGTTTAGCCTGCCTCGAGCTGTTACCAGTCGAGCGGTGCGCTCTTACCGCACCTTTTCACCCTTACCTGTGCTGCCCTTGCCCGGCTTGCGCCTGGTTCGGGTACAACCACACAACCCTTGCGGGCCATGCAGTCCAGCCATCGGCGGTTCAGCTCTCTGTTCCACTTTCCGTCGCCTCACGACGCCCGGCCGTTAGCCGGCATCCTGCCCTATGAAGCCCGGACTTTCCTCCCCCCGCTTGCGCGGGCGGCGACTGTCCGGCCAACTTCGCCCTGCTAGTCTACCACCCCGGTCAAGCCCCCTGCAGGCAAGTTTGGCTTTGCCGCCTGATTGCCAGGTATCGCTGCCCAGCTATCTGCGCTCAAGCCTGCAGACGCCAGCCTACGGTTTCACCGGCACGCAAGGGCACCAGGGTGTCGCTACCGACATAGGGCAGCTCCAGGGGCACCGGCGTGGGCTCCTTGACCAGGGTGATATGGTCAGGATTGGCCGGCAGGCCATAGAACAGCGGGCCAAAGCGGCTGGCGAAACCTTCCAGCTTGTCCAGCGCCCCCACGGCATCAAAGGCCTCGGCATACAGCTCGATGCCATTGTTGGCGGTATACATGCCGGCACAGCCGCAGGCGGCCTCCTTGGTGGATTTGCCATGCGGCGCACTGTCGGTGCCGAGGAAGAATTTGGGGCTGCCACTGACCGCCACATCCATCAGCGCCTGGCGATGAATCTCGCGCTTGAGTACAGGCAGGCAGTAATGGTGCGGTCGTATGCCTCCCTGGAACAGGGCATTGCGGTTCATCAGCAGATGATGGGCCGTAATAGTGGCCGCGACATTGTCGCCGGCGCTCCAGACGAAATTGGCCGCTTGCTTGGTGGTGATGTGCTCGAACACCACCTTGAGCCGGGGCAGCTTCTCCAGCAAGGGCTTCATGACCTGATCGATGAACACGGCTTCGCGGTCGAATACATCGACCGCCGTATCGGTGACTTCACCGTGCACCAGCAGGGGCACGCCAAGCTCGGCCATGGCCGCCAGGGTGGGCAGCACCTTGTTCACATCGGTCACGCCGGCATCCGAGTTGGTAGTGGCGCCAGCGGGGTAGAGCTTGAGCGCCTTGACGAAGCCACTGGCCTTGACCCGCTCTATTTCTTCGGGCGGTGTCACATCGGTCAGGTACAGGGTCATCAGCGGCTCAAACGCCATGCCAGCCGGCACGGCCGCCAGGATGCGCTCACGGTAGGCCGCTGCCTCTGCCACCGTACGCACAGGTGGTTTCAGATTGGGCATCACGATGGCGCGGCCAAAGCGGCGAGCTGTGTCAGGCAGCACTGCTTTCAAGGCATCACCGTCGCGCAGGTGCAGGTGCCAGTCATCGGGGCGGATAAGCGTAATTTGGGTCATGGCTCAGGGAAGCAGAGTGGCGGTAAGCTGCAATTATCCCGTGAATCCAAGGCCTTGTGGAGAATGTCGCACACCCGGCCTCCGCCCTGGCCCCACCGGTTTTGCCTACACTACACTGGCGCATTATCGGTAAGTGCCTGGCGTATCAGGGCAGCTTAGGCGCCTGCTCTAGCTGTTACGGTCCATCATTGACTTGTGTTCAAGCAGGCCCCAGGGAGCCCCACATGAGCAGCACCACCAAGACTCGCCCCAGCGGCGAGACCATCGCGGAATTCCTGGCGGGCATAGGCGATCCGCAGCGGCAGGCCGATTGCCGCACCCTCACCACCCTGATGCAGGAGATCAGTGGCTATCCACCGGTCATCTGGGCCAGCAGCATGGTGGGCTTCGGCCAATATCACTATCGCTACGCCAGCGGCCATGAAGGCGATATGTTCATGCTGGGCTTCTCACCCCGCAAGCAAGATCTCACGCTCTACCTGCTAGCTGGCTTCGACGAGCATGCCCCCTTGCTGGCCCGCCTGGGCAAGCACAGGCTGGGCAAGAGCTGCATGTATCTGAAGTCGCTGGCACAGGTGGACATGGCTGCGCTGCGGGAACTGGTCACCCTGTCGCTACAGCGCATGCATGCCCTGCAGGCCAGTACGCATTAACGCCGGCGTATCCAGAACAGGAACTTCCCGTCGGCCGGCTCCTGGTGTGCCAGCTCATGGCCCGTCTGGCGGCAGAATGCCTCAAAGTCGCTGGGTGTGCCGGGGTCGGTGCAGACAAGGTGCAGCACCGTGCCGCTGGGCAGATCGGCCAGGGCCTTCTTGGCCCGCAGTATGGGCAGGGGGCAATTCAGGCCGGAAAGATCGACGGTCAACTGGGCTTCAGGCGCGGTCATGGTGCAGGATTCCAATGGTGATACAGCGAAAATCGGGGCAAGCCCGGATGGTTCAAGGGCTGGGAATGCAAGCGCGCGGCGCCGCCACCACCCTGATATAGCGGCAGGCTGTGGTGGCGGTCAGGGTCTGCGCAGCCTCCTGCAGCAGCAGGAGCTGGCCGGGCAGCAATGATCCGTCCGCGTCGTCCAGTTGCCCCTGCAGCAGGTAGACCAGCACCCTGGAACCATCCAGCGTCACCGACTGACCGGCAGCCAACTGCTCCACCGCCAGGCTGGCCTCGCCCCAGTCGCGCGCCACCATCAGGTTGAAGTCCCGCAGGCTGCCACCCAGCAGGCGGCAGCTTACGGCCGCCTCACCGGCAAACCGCAAGGGCTGCAGCGGTTCGGACAGCAGCACCTCCTCGCCAGCCTCAAACTGCAGCGCCATGCCATCCCCCTCCAGCAGCAGCAGGGTGCGGTCGACCAGAGGAAAGCTGGAAAACGGCCCGCCCTCAGCCACGGTGGCAATGGACAGCCGCAGGGCAAAATCATCGGGGCGCTGCGGATGAGGCAGGCGATACAGCTCGCAGGTACTGCCCCCGCCGTTCCGCCAGGGCATGGCCCGGAAATCATCGCCCGTCAGTACGCGTCTTGTCATCTGGCCTTGCCTTTCATTGCGGCATAATGCCGCCAGCCCTTATCTGCGACAAGACATCCCCCATGGAACCCAGCCTTTTCCAGGCCGGCAAGCTCGCCCTGGTAGACCTCACTGGCCTCTCCCGCGACAGCCTCCACCTGCACATCGGCCTCTTGGTATGGCTGCTGGCCATGCTGCTGGGGCGCCGTTCCCCGCGTTCCTTACTCCCCCTTGCCATGGCCGCACTGGCCGCTACGGCCGGCGAGCTGCTGGACAGGCACAACGCACTCAGCCTGCTGGGCCATTGGCACTGGCAAGCCAGCCTGCACGACTGGGTCAACACCCTGCTCTGGCCCTCCCTGCTATGCCTGCTGGCACGCAGTGGCCGGCTCGATACGGCGTTGCGTACATGACGCCCCCCAGCCTGGCAGTCGCCAGCCGCTTCTGGCTCAAGCTGGGCTTCATTTCCTTCGGCGGCCCTGCCGGCCAGATTGCCTTGCTGCGTGAAGAACTGGTGGAGCGGCGAGGCTGGATAGACAGCGAGCATTTCAACCATGCCCTGGCCTATTGCATGCTGCTACCAGGGCCGGAAGCACAGCAGCTGGCCACCTATCTGGGCTGGCTGCTGCATGGCCGGCGGGGTGGCATCATTGCCGGCCTGCTGTTCATCCTGCCCTCCCTGCTGCTGATGCTGCTGCTGGGCTGGCTGTATGTGCGCTTTGGCCAGAGCCCGGCAGCCAGCGCCATCAAGCTGGGGGTGCAACCCGTGGTCATCGCCCTGGTGGCCATGGCGTTGTGGCGCTTCGGCAGCAAGAGCCTGCATGGCCCGCAGGCCTGGTCGCTGGCACTGGCGGCCTTCGCCATCGCCTGGTGGGCCTTGCTGCCCATACCCCTGTTGCTGCTGATTGCAGCCGGCCTGGGCTGGTGGCAGCGACCCGCCGCCGCAACCAACACCCCAAAGCCAGCGCTGGCACTAAGGCGCCGGCTACTGTTCATACTGGTCTTCGTCGCCGCCTTCCTCGGGCTGGCTGTCGCCCTGGCCCCCACCGGCCGGCTGGGCGAGATCGCCAGCGTCTGTGGCAAGGCCGCACTGGTCAGCTTTGGCGGCGCCTACGCCGTGCTGCCCTATTACTTTGATGCCGCAGTGCGCCAGTACCAGTGGATAAGCGCCCCGCAGATGCTGGACGCCCTGGCCCTGGGCGAAACCACGCCCGGCCCCTTGATCATGGTCCTGGCCTTCGTCGGCTACCTGGCCGCACCCGCCGGGCAGGGCTGGGCCGGTGCACTGGTGGCCACGCTGTTTACCTTCCTGCCCTCCTTTGTCTTTATCCTGGCTGGCGCGCCGCTGGTCGAGGCCACCCGCCACCTGCCCAGCGTGCGTGCGCCGCTGGCCACCATGGCCGCCGCCATCGTCGGCCTGATAGCCCAGCTGGCGCTGCTGCTGAGCCTGCATGTGTTGCTGCCGCAAGGCCGGCCCGACTGGCCTGCCCTGCTGCTGGCCCTGGCGGGCTTTGTGCTGCTGTGGCGTGGCTGGTCGGTGCTAAAGGTCCTGGCCCTGGGCTTGTTGGCAGGCCTGCTCCGCACTGCACTGGCCATCTAGCCAGCGGCAATACCCCCAAGCGGGCATCATTCGTCATAAACTGAGGGCATGTGCCTGATTGCCTTTCGTTGGGACCCCGCCCATACCACCCCGCTCGTGGTAGCCGCCAACCGCGACGAGTTCTACGCCCGCCCCACGGCCGCTGCCGACTGGTGGGAGGACGAGCGCATACTCGGCGGGCGCGACCTGATGGCCGGAGGTAGCTGGATGGGCGTGCGGCGGGATGGCCGTTTCGCCGCCCTGACCAACTTCCGCGATCCCAGCCGCCACCTTGCCGATGCGCCCTCGCGGGGTGCCCTGGTGGCAGACTTCCTGCAGGGTGAGCACTCTGCGGGCGAGTTCCTCGCTACGCTGCGCCGCGACATTGCCCGCTACAATGATTTCAACCTGCTGCTGTACGACGGCGAACGCCTGCTCGGCTATGAAAGCCGCCACGACACCGTGTTGCGCTTTGGTCGAGGTGTGCATGCCGTCTCCAACGCCCGCTTCGACACCCCCTGGCCCAAGGCCGAGCGGCTCAAGGCCGGCCTGGCCCGGCATGGCGAGGACGATGAAGCGCTGTTTGCCCTGCTGGCCGACCCAGCCCTAGCACCGGACGAGCAACTGCCGCGCACCGGTGTACCGCTGGAGTGGGAGCGTGCGCTATCTGCCGCATTTATCCGCACCCCGCAGTACGGCACCCGTGCCAGCAGCGTACTACGGCTGGGGCGGCAGGCCATCAGCCTGACCGAACGCCGCTTCGAGCGGGGCGAATTTGTCGCCACCGCCCATTTCGACTTCTCCCCGAGCTGAGCCATGGGCCACGACCATCATCATCACGATCTGCACAACGCCAGCCGCAAACGCCTGCTGCTGGCCCTGTTGCTGACGGCTGGCTACGCCGTCATCGAGGCCCTGGGCGGATTGTGGACAGGCTCGCTGGCACTGCTGTCGGACGCGGGCCATATGCTGACCGACGCCGCCGCGCTGGGCCTGGCACTGTTCGCCCAGATGGTGTCGCGCCGTCCTGCCTCAGCCCGCAACTCCTACGGTTATGCCAGGGCCGAAGTATTGGGCGCACTGGTCAACAGCCTGTTCATGCTGGCCATCGTGGGCTGGATCGCCATCGAGGCACTGGGCCGGCTGGTCAGCGCCAAGCCGGTGGATGGCCTGGGGGTCACGGCCATCGCCAGCGTAGGCCTGGTGGTCAACATCATTGCGGCCTGGCTGCTGTCGGGCGACAGCCACAATATGAACTCCCGCGCCGCAATGATGCATGTGCTGGGCGACCTGTTGGGCTCGGTCGCCGCCATCGTTGCCGGCCTGGTGATCTGGGCCACCGGCTGGGCACCGATAGACCCCATCCTGTCCCTGCTGGTCGTGGTGCTGATACTGCGTTCCACCTGGGCACTGGTGCTGCAATCGAGCCATGTACTGATGGAGGGCGTGCCGGCCCATCTCGACCTGCTCGCCATCGGCACCTCGCTGGCGGCACTGCGCGGCGTGCAGTCGGTGCACGACCTGCATGTCTGGCACCTGGGGCCGGAACGCGTGGCCCTGTCGGCCCACCTTGTGATAGACCAGCCGGAGAGCTGGCCGCGCCTGTTGGCCGCTGGCCAGACCATGCTGGCCAAGGACTACGGCATAGACCACGTCACCCTGCAGCCCGCCTGGCCCGGCCAGCTCCCGGCCGGCAAGATCATCCCCCTGACCGCGGTGACCGAAGCCGGCCAGCCGCAGCACGACCACGAGCACAGCCACGGCCACCACCATCACGATCACCACCACGGCCACTCGCACTAGTGGGCAGAGCCGGGCATCATGCCCGCCAACCCAGCCACTTGATATCCCCGGAAGAAGGCCTCAACTATCAGCCTCAAATTGCCAATAGGCTGTTTTCAATCCGGAGGAAAATGCATGTTCAAGTCAGGCTATTACATCACCGCCGAGCTGCGGCTAAAGCACCCAGGCAAACTGGACGAGGCCAAGGCCGCCTTGGCGCTGCTTTGCCAGCAGTCGCTCACCGAACCGGGCTGCAGCCTGTTCACCGCCCACCACGATGCCGGCCAGCCCAACCGCTTTGTGCTGTGGGAGCGGTTTGACGATGAGGCCGCCTTCAAGTCCCACTTCGATGCCCCTCACACCCAACACTACATCGCCCAGGACCTGACCGAGGTGGTGCAGTACTTCCAGACCGATACCCTGCCCAGCCATTAACAAACTCTTCACGCCGCCGTCACGCGAGCGACATGGCCGCGCAGCTAGTCTGTGCGGCATGGATAACCGCCCCCTGCATCTTGCCCTGATCACCGAAACCTTTCCGCCCGAGGTCAACGGCGTCGCCATGACCGTGGGCCGCATGGCGCACGGGTTGGCGGCAAGGGGGCATAGGGTAGCGCTGGTACGCCCGCGCCAGCATCACCACGAAGCCAGCGGCCGCGACGAGCTGCTGGTCAGCGGCCTCAGGGTGCCGCGTTATCCTGATCTCAAGTTCGGCCTGCCTGCCACCGGACAGCTTCTGCGGCGCTGGCGCACGGACAGGCCCGACCTGGTCGTCGCCGTCACCGAAGGGCCACTAGGCTGGAGCGCCTTGCGGGCTGCCCGCAAGCTGGGCATACCGGCCATCTCCGAGTTTCACACCAACTTCCACAGCTACAGCGCCCACTACGGCATGGCATGGCTGGAGCGACCGGTACGCGGCTACCTGCGGCGCTTCCACAATCGCAATCTGGCCACTCTGGTACCCAGCGAGGACGTACGCAAGCGGCTGGCCGAACAAGGCTTCTGCAATCTGGAAGTGGTGGCTCGCGGGGTCGATACCCAGTTATTCGACCCCTCCCGCCGCTCGGCAGACTTGCGCAGCAAGTGGGGCGCGGGCGAACAGACCCAGGTGGTGGCCTATGTAGGACGCATGGCGGCCGAAAAGAACCTGCCGCTGGTCCTGGCCGCCTTCCGCCAGATGCAGGCCATACGGCCGGACAGCAAGCTGCTGTGGGTGGGCGATGGCCCCGAACGGGCCGCCCTGCAGGCCAACCACCCGGAGCAGTGCTTTGCTGGCATGCAACGGGGCGTCGCGCTGGCAGATCACTACGCGTCGGCCGATGTCTTCCTGTTCGGCAGCACCACCGAAACCTACGGCAATGTCACCCTGGAGGCCATGGCCAGTGGCCTGGGCGTGATCAGCTATGACTACGCGGCCGCCCGCACCCATGTGCGCCACCATGAAAACGGCCTGTTGGCGCGCTTTGACGACGATGCCGACTTTGTCGACCAGGCCCGCTATGCGGCCAGTTACCCCAGCGTGATGCGGGCCTTGGGCCAGGCCGCCCGCCAGACCACCCTGCCGCTGGGCTGGGAGGCCATCGTCCACCGCTTCGAAGATGTCGCCCGCGCCGCCCTGGCGCGTGCAGGCGCGGGCGCACCCAGCTAGGCAGCAGGTGGGCGCGGCCAGCTCGCGCAACAACACCAGAAGGTTTTGTCAGCGACGCCAATTCAGGCCGCCCCAATCCCCGGCTGGCCCTGCCTATGGCATCATCAGGCCATGTTCCAGAATCCCCCCGACACCGTACTGCTGGCCTTGCTGCAGGCCCGCCCCCGCATCGCCGTGGTAGGCCTGTCACCTCGGCCCGATCGACCCAGCTATCGCGTTTCGCGCCAGATGCAGGCCTGGGGTTTTGACATCGTGCCAGTCCGGCCCATGTTGGCCGAGGTGCTGGGCCAGCCCGCCTACGCCAGCCTGGAAGCCGTGCCCGGCCGCATAGGCCTCGTCAATGTGTTCCGCAATGCCAACGAAGTGGATGCCGTGGTCGACAGCGCCATTGCCATCGGCGCCCCAGCCATCTGGATACAGCAAGGCATCATCAACCACCCAGCGGCCTTGCGCGCCCAGGCGGCCGGCCTGACCGTAGTGATGGATCGTTGCATCATGGTCGAGTACGCCCGCTTGGCCACTGCCTGAGAGCCTGTTCAAAACGCCGACCGGTTGACGACGCTGGCTGCAACGGTTAAACCATGGCAACCCCCAAGGGAAACCATCATGAAACTTCGCTTCACCAAGATGCAGGGCCTGGGTAACGATTTCGTCGTGCTTGATGGCGTCAGCCAGGCCCTGGCACTGAGCCCCATACAACTGCGCCAGTTGGGCGACCGCCACTTTGGCGTGGGCTGCGACCAGATTCTACTGGTGGAGAATCCCCACCATCCCGATGCCGATTTCCGCTACCGCATCTTCAACGGCGCCGACGGTGGCGAAGTGGAACAATGCGGCAATGGCGCCCGCTGCTTTGTCCGCTTCGTGCATGATCGAGGCCTTACCGGCAAGCGCACCATCCGGGTAGAGACGGCGCGCGGCCTGATCACCCCCAGGCTGGAGGATAACGGCCTGGTGACCGTGGACATGGGCGCACCGCGCTTCAATCCGGCCGAGATCCCTTTTATTGCCGAGCATGAGGCAGTCAGCCACAGCATCAAGGTGGCGGCACGTATGGTGGAGATCAGCGCGGTGTCCATGGGCAATCCGCACGCGGTACAGGTCGTGGAGAACGTCGACAACGCCCCGGTGGCGCTAGAGGGGCCCATCATCGAGCACCATCCGCTATTCCCCGAGCGGGTCAACGCCGGTTTCATGCAGATTGCCAGCCGTAGCGAGATACGCCTGCGGGTGTACGAGCGAGGTGCTGGTGAGACACTGGCCTGCGGCACCGGCGCCTGTGCCGCCGTGGTAAGCGGCATACGCCGTGGCTTGCTTGACTCTACCGTGCGGGTACACACCCGGGGTGGCGAGCTGAGCATCAGTTGGGCAGGCGAGGGCCAGCCTGTGCTGATGACCGGGCCTGCCGTCACGGTGTTCGAGGGTGAGATCGAACTTTGAGCCCGTGTTATGTACTTACGTTGCTGAAAACCTGCACCCATTCAAAACCATGACGGGCACCCGCAAGGGCAGGGGTCTGGATTCAATCATTAGCGAGCCCACTGCTGCAGGCTGCGCAGACATGCCGCAGCAGGGCTGCCCAGTCCTTTACCGCCCCGCCACAACCTGAGTTCAGCCACAGGCACTAAGCCGGTGCTTGCGATACGACGACTTTCGCCCTAATACTTGCAAGCGCCAAGGCCCTGAATCCTTCCTTACCCGAGACCCGACATGACGATCCAATCCACCGACGTAGCAACCTGGCTGCAGGCCCATCCCCAGTTCTTTGAGGAATACGCCGACCTGGTGGCGGAGATCTTCATTCCCCACCCCCATGGTGGTCGCGCCATCCCCATTGCCGAGCGGCAGATACTGACCCTGCGCGAGCGGAACAAGCTGATGGAAAGCAAGCTGGGTGAGCTGCTGCAGTTTGGCGAAGAGAACGACCAGATAGGCGACAAGGTGCACAGGCTCACCGTGGCGCTGCTGCAGTCGCGCGATCTGGCGGGTGTGCTGGGCACGCTCAACTACCATCTGCAGGAGAACTTCCGCGTGCCCCACCTGGCCGTGCGCCTCTGGGGCGGCGAGGTGGACGAGACCCTGAGCGAGTTCTCTCCCACCAGCGACGATATCAAGACCTTGGCGCAAAGCCTGAATACCCCCTATTGCGGCCCTTATGTCACCGATGAAGTCATGGCCTGGCTGGGTGAATCGGCACCGCATCTGAAGTCGTTCGCACAGGTGGCCCTGAAGAACGACGGCGTTCCCTTTGGCATCCTGGTACTGGCCAGCGAAGACCCTCAGCGCTTCTACCCTGAAATGGGCACGCTTTACCTGGCCCGCATCGGCGAGCTGTCGGCCGCTGCGCTGAGCCGCTGCCTGGATTAAGCCCATGCCGCTCCGGCCACCCTGCAGCCAGCCCGACGGGGCCAGCCGATGACGCCGCTGGAGCGCCTGGACCGCTACCTGACCGGCGAGCAAGGCAAGTCGCCCGCCACCCGGGCTGCCTACCTGGCAGATGCCCGGCTGCTGCTTGCGCTGGCCGGCGACACGGCCATGGAAAACCTGACCCCGCGTGAAATCCGCGGCTTTGTCCGGCGGATGAAATCGCAGGGCCACGATCATCGCAGCATCGCCCGCCGCCTGTCGGCCTGGCGTGGCTGGTTCAAGCTGCTGGTGCGTGAAGCGGGCTTTGCCACCAACCCGGTCGAAGGCATCAAGGCGCCCCGCGCGGCCCGCAAGCTGCCCCGCCCCATCGGCGTGGACGAAGCCCAGGGCTTTCTGGAGAACCTGGACGAGGACGACCCACTTGCCCGGCGCGACCGCGCCATGTACGAACTGGCCTACTCGGCCGGCTTGCGGGTATCCGAGCTGGTCGGTGCCGGGTTGGCGGATTTTCGCGACGAAGGGCGGACGCTGCAGGTACTGGGCAAGGGCGGCAAATCACGCCAGGTACCGGTAGGCGATTACGCCCGCCAGGCCTTGGACAACTGGCTGATGGATCGCGCCAGCCTGGTGCAGCCTGGCGAAACCGCCCTGTTTCTCAACCAGCGTGGCCGCCGCATGAGCACCCGGGCCGTGCAGCTGCGGCTGGCGGAATGGTCCACCAAGTTGGGCCTGGCCGACCGCCTCCACCCCCACCGCCTGCGCCACGCCTGCGCCAGCCACTTCCTGCAAGGCAGCCAGGATTTGCGCGCCACCCAGGAACTGCTGGGCCACAGCAGTATCGCCACCACCCAGGTCTACACCCGGCTGGATTTCCAGCATCTGGCCAGCGTCTACGACGCCGCCCATCCCCGCGCCCACACCAGCGACGACGAAGCCGATATCTAGGCTGCGCAAACTGCCGCAAGGCCCTCGCTTACTCCTCTTCCTGGAAGGCTTCCTCGCGCTTTTTGCGTATGGCCGGCAACAGCACCACGGCCATGGCTGCGGCTGCCATCAGCAACATCACCAGGCTGCCTGGGCGCTGCAGGAACACCAGCGGGTCGCCGCGCGACAACAACAGGGCACGGCGTAGGTATTCCTCCATCAAGGGCCCCAGGATAAAGGCCATCAGCATGGGCGCCGGTTCGCACTCCAGCTTGGAGAACACATAGCCGGCCACCCCAAAGCCCGCCATCAGCCAGACATCGTATTCAGCGTTATTCACGCTGAATACCCCAATGGCGCAGAACACCAGTATCACGGGGAAGAGCAGGTGATAGGGCACCGAGATCATCTTCACCCACAGGCCTATCAGCGGCAGGTTGAGGATGATCAGGAAGAAATTGCCCACCCACATCGACGCGATCAAGCCCCAGAACAACTGCGGCTGTTCGGTCATCACTGCCGGCCCTGGGCTGATGCCCTGGATGATCATGGCGCCTATCATCAAGGCCATGACCGGGCTGGAAGGAATGCCCAAGGTCAGCATGGGGATGAAGGAGGTCTGCGCACCGGCATTATTGGCCGACTCCGGCCCCGCCACCCCCTCGATGGCGCCCTGGCCAAATTCCTCGGGATGCTTGGACAGCTTCTTTTCCAGTGAATAGGCAGAGAACGACGCCAGCACGGCCCCGTTGCCGGGCAGGATGCCCAGCAGTGAACCGAGGCCGGTGCCCCGCAAGATAGGCCAGAGCATGCGCTTGAAATCCGCCTTGCTGGGCCACAGCCCGGAGACATGCTTGATCATGGCCTCGCGCGTGGATTCGTGCTCCAGATTGCGGATGATCTCGCCCAGGCCGAACATGCCCATGGCCAGCACCACGAAACCTATGCCATCGGCCAGGCGTGCCTCGCCAAAGGTAAAGCGCTGCTCGCCCGAGTTGACGTCGGTGCCCAGGGTACCCAGCAGCAGCCCCAGCAAAATCATGCCAAAGGCCTTGAGCAATGAGCCATGCGCCAGCACGATGGACGCCACCAGCCCCAGCAGCATCAGCGAGGCGTACTCGGCAGGGCCGAACTTGAGTGCCAGCTCGGCCAGCGGTGGAGCGGCCACCGCAATCAGCACGGTTGCCACCGTACCTGCCGCGAACGAGCCTATTGCCGCCGTGGCGAGTGCCACCCCGGCGCGGCCCTTGCGTGCCATCTGGTGGCCATCCAGCGCCGTCACCACCGACGAAGCTTCGCCAGGCAGATTCACCAGGATGGCGGTAGTGGAACCGCCGTACTGAGCGCCATAGTAGATACCGGCCAACATGATCAGCGACGATTCCGGCGGCAGGGTAAACGTCATCGGCAGCAACATGGCGATGGTGGCGATGGGGCCCAGCCCCGGCAGCACACCGATCAGCGTGCCCAGAAAAACACCGCCCAGGCAGTACAACAGGTTCTGCACCGTCAGCGCAGACTGGAATCCCAGTCCCAGATTACTCAACAGCTCCATGGCGGCCTCTCAGGCTAGGGTAACGATGCAACACGGGCAGTTCAGAAGCCGAACCAGGGCCCCAGTAACTGCATGGGCAGGCCCAAGCCCTTGATGAAGATCAGCCAACTGAACACACACATGCCCAGGGCCAGCGGCACGGTGGCCTTGAAGCTGAAGCGCTCGCTGGCATAGGCGCTGACCATCACCAGCAGCACGATGGCCGGCACCAACCCGGCATCGCGTATCAGGATGCCGAAGCAGGCTATCGGCAGCACCACCAGCAACATGGGTTTCCAGGCCAGCCGGCCTATGGGCGTGCCGTCGGTCCTGAAGGAGCGCACAAGGCAGATCAGGCCCACCAGCAGCAAGCCGCCCGCCAGCACGCTGGGGTAATAGCCGGGCCCCATGCGCAGCAGGGTACCCATCTCGTAGTCGCGGGCCAGCACCAGGGCGGCACTGCCTATGGCGGTGAACAGCAGCCCGCTGAAGAAATCCTTGGTATTGCGTATCGTCGATGCCACGCAGTGCTCCTCATGCCGTTACAGCGTAGCAAGGGCGGCCAACCCAGCCGCCCTGCCCATCAACACAGTCTGCAGACACCAGGCTGTCAGTCAGCGTACACGCCGGCCTTCTTGATGACCGGGCCCCATTTGTCGATTTCAGCCTTGAGGTGGCTGCGCAATGCCTCCGGCGTCATGCGGTTCTGCGCTGCCGGGTCGGTGCCCAGGTCATCCAGCCTTTGCTTGATGGTGGCATCGCGGCCGGCTATCTGTAGAGCTTGCACCAGTTTGTCGACTATGGGCTTGGGGGTGCCCTTGGGTGCGTACAGGCCATGCCATACCACCACTTCAAAGCCGGGCAGGCCGCTGCTATCCAGCGTGGGCAGATTCGGCAGGGATTCCACCTTGGTCTTGGTGGTGACGCCATAGGCCTTGATCTTGCCGCCCTTGATCTGTCCGGTGGTGTTGGTGGTCTGGTCACACATGAAATCCACCTGTCCGCCCAGCAGGTCGTTCATGGCCGGGCCGGTACCCTTGTAAGGCACCGTGGTCAGGTCGGTCTGCAAGGCGCTCATGAACAACAGGCCACACAGGTGCGATGCCGAGCCGAGGCCGGCATTGGCATAGGTCACCTTGTCCTTGTTGGCCTTCACATAGGCCAGCAGCTCCTTGAGATCCTTGGCTGGGAAATCCTTGCGGGCCACGAAGGTCATGGGCACGTCGGCCACCAGGCCGATGGGCTCGAAGTCGGTTACCGCGTCATAGCTGAGCTTGCGATACAGCGCGGGGGCCGTGGATTGGCCGATATGGTGCAGAAAGATGGTGTAGCCATCGGGTGCCGAACGCGCTACGCGGGCAGCCCCCAGCGTGCCACCAGCCCCCCCCACGTTCTCCACGATCACCTGCTGCTTCAGGGTATTGCTCATGGACTGGGCGAACAGCCGGCCCACGGTATCAGTAGGGCCGCCTGCGGCGAACGGAATCACCATGGTGATGGTCTTTTCCGGGTAGGCCGCCTGGGCAATCCCGATGGCAGCCAGCGCGGAGGCGGCCCAGAGTTTGGCGTAGCGTGAGGTCATGTGTTGTCTCCTGTTTTATCTGACGGGTGTTGCAACAGGCTGGCAGGCCATGGGCAGCCTAGCAGCCTAAGGGAATAGCACCATCCGGGACATGCCTGCCCCCCGGACACAGCGCCGGGTAACCGGGCGCGCAGCTGGCGGGCTAGGGATTGGCCGCCACCTCGCGGGCAATCTTGTAGGTGCCCAGCACCAGATCACGCCCGATGACATCCATGAATTGCGTATGTACCGGCAGCATGCGCTTGCGCAGCACTTCACGGTCGGCGGTGGGCAGCAAATAGATCTCGGTGGTCTTGGCAGCGCGGATGGCCTCCAGCGCCTTGCGGTTCTCCTGATCGGCCAGTTGCCGCTCAAACACCGTGGTCTCGCGCATGGCTTCGCCCAGTTGCTGCCGAATTTCTCCCGGCAAGCCATCCCAGAAGCGCTTGTTGACCACCACCGCATAGCCCAGATAGCCATGCTGCGACAGCGTCAGGTGGGTCTGCACCTCGTACATGCGCTGGCTGTAGAAATTCGACTCGGGGTTTTCGGTGCCATCCACCACGCCCTGTTGCAGTGCGCTATGCACCTCTGAGAATGCCATTACCTGCGGTTTGGCGCCCAGCGCCCGCATCTGCGCCTCCAGCACCTTGGATGATTGCACCCGCATCTTCACACCCTTGAAGTCATCGGGCTTGCGCAGGGGCTTGTTGGCCGAGAAATGCTTGAAACCATTATCCCAGTAAGCCAGGCCGACCATGCCACGGGGCTCCAGTTGCTTGAACAGGCGCTGGCCTATTTCGCCATCCATCACGCGGTACAGCACCTTGTCACTGGGGAAGATATACGGCAGGTCGAACAGCTCAAACTGGCGCAGGCCCAGGGGGCCGAACTTGGACAGGGACGGCGCCAGCATCTGTACCGCATTGATCTGCAGCGCCTCCAGCTCCTCCCTGTCCTTATAAAGCTGGCTATTGGGATAGACCTGCACCTTGACCTTGCCGGCCGTCAGCTTCTCGGCCAGTTCCTTGAACTTCTCGGCAGCACGGCCCTTGGGTGTATCTGGCGCCACCACATGGCTGAATTTGATCAGGATGGGGCCATCGGCATGGGCTAAACCGGTGGCGGCCAATAGAGCGGCGAGCAACAGGGGTGCCAAGCGCATGGTATGTCTCCGGATAGTTTCAGATAATCTAGATGAAATCGACGTCCCTGCGTCAGCTCAATTGCCGATTATCAGGGAAAGCCCCAAGCGGCAGCGCCGTAGCATCACCATAAGGTTAGTACCCGGCGGAGACGCCGCCTGCACTCCCTGGCGACCAGGAGAAGCCCATCACGCGCTGGCGTCCCCTGCGGCCCGGCTCGTGCTGAGCCTCTCCCTGCCCAGGTGTTTCAGGCCGCCTCGCCCCCGGCCCGCTTGGCAACCTACCCTTGCTGCATGACCCAATAAGGCCCACCGCTGCTGAACAGGAACATGAAACGCCAATCCCATCTGCCCCGGCCGGATCGCTGGCTCTGGGCCATGCCTAACCTGGCGCTGATCTGCTTCCTTGCAGTCGGCGTGGCCTTGCTGCTGTTTATCCGCCATAACGAGCGTGAACGCCAGCACGATGAGCTGATCGAAGACGTACTTTGGCAGGAGCAAGCCCTGCGCAGCGAGCTGGTGGGCCGGCAGAATCAGTTGGAGACCCTGGCGCACGACTATGTCCGGGGCGATCTCAGCGAGGGCTCCTTCTACGGCCGCGCCAGCACCATCATGGCTGCCAACAGCGAGATCCTGGCCATCGCCCTCACCAACGAGTACGGCGACGCCATCTGGAGCTACCCCGCTCAGGCCATGGAACCGCTGCAGCTGCACCCTGCCGCCATCGAGCCCTTGCAGCGCTCCGCCCGTATCGGCCTGGCCGCCAGCACCCCGCCGTTCGACTATCCCGGTGCGGGCCAGGCCATCGCCCTGGCCGTGCCGGCCGTACAGGGCAACAGCACGCTGGGCTCGTTTGTCGCCGTGGTGTCGCTCAAGGGCCTGCTGCGCACCTATGTGCCGTGGTGGATCGCCAAGCGCTACCAGATCGGCTTTGTCGATATCGAGGGCCAGACCCTGGCAGCCCGGCCAGAGCAGGCGGTGCCCGATGCCGGCCCGCTGTCCTACGACATCGCCTTCGACCCGCCCGGCTATGGCCTGCGCCTGCGCGCCAAGGTGTTCCAGACTGGCTGGCCGTTCTGGCAGCACGCGCTCTACTGGGTGCTGGCGGGCTTATCGGCCCTGATGCTGTGGTCGCTATGGGTACTCAAGCGCCATATGCGGGAACGCCTCAGCGCCGAGCGGGCCATGCTGCGCGAAATGAACATGCGCCAGGCGCTGGAGGACTCACTGGTATCCGGGGTCTTTGCCACTGACCGAGAGGGCCGGACCCTGCATGTCAACCGGGCCTTCTGCCGCATGGTGGGCTTCGATGCTGAGCAGTTGCTGGGGGGTATCCCGCCGTTTCCCTACTGGCCGGCCGAGGCCCGCAGCCAGTGCGAGCAGGTGTTTGCCGCCATCCTGCGGGGCGAGTGCCCGGTCAACGGCTTCTCGCTGCGCTATCAACGGCAGAGTGGCGAACGCTTTGATGTGCGGCTGTACTCCAGCCCGCTGATCGATGGCGACGGTCGCCATACCGGCTGGGTTGCCTCCATGACCGACGTCACCGAGCTGAAGCGCGAACGCGAAGCACTCAAGGCCTCGCACGAGCGCTTCGTGGCCGTGCTCAATGGCCTGGATGCCGCCGTGGCGGTGACCGATCGCCGCAATGGCGAGCTGCTGCTGTCCAACCGTGCCTTCCGCGAGGCCTTCCGCCTCAATCGGCCCGATGGCCCGCTGTGCGCACTGCCGCTGCGCCATGCCGAACCGGACGACGAATGGTACGACCCCATCCTGGGCCGCTGGTACCAGCACCATAGGCGCGAAACCCTGTGGGTGGATCAATCCAATGTGTGGCTCGATATCGCCACCGACGTCACCGAACGCAAGCAAGCTGCCGACCGCGAGCGGCAACAGACCGAGCGGTTGCAGCAGACCGCCCGCCTGATCGCCATGGGTGAGATCGCCTCCAGCCTGGCGCACGAGCTGAACCAGCCGCTGGCGGCCATCTCCAGCTATAGCACCGCCTGCCGCAACCTGGTCAGCAGCGGCCAGATCAGCCCGACCGAACTCGACGGTGCGCTGGAAAAAATCGCCGAGCAGTCACGGCGGGCCGGCGCCATCATCCGTGGCATACGCGAGTTTGTACAAAAGCGTGAACCCAAGCGCTCGGCCTGCGCAGTGGGAGACCTGCTCGACACCGTGCTGTCGCTGCTGGCCGCCCCGCTCAACCGCTACTACGTCCGGCTGGTGGAGCTGCGGCAGGCAGATGACACCGAGCTGTATGCCGACAAGGTCATGCTGGAGCAGGTGCTGTTCAATCTCTGCAAAAATGGCATCGAGGCCATGGTCGACAGCCCGCAGGAAAGCCGCGAGTTGACGGTGGAGACCCACCGCCGCGGTGAATGGCTGGACCTGATCGTAGCGGACCGTGGCCCCGGCATCCCGGCCGAAGAGGTAGAGAAGCTGTTCCGCCCCTTCTACACCACCAAGGCCGAGGGCATGGGCATGGGTCTCAATATCTGCCGCACCATCGTCGAACACCACCAGGGCCGTCTGGTCGTCGAGGCCCGCCCCGATGGCGGTAGCCGCTTCATCGTCAGCCTGCCCATTACCGAACGCCGTCCCGAGCCCAGCGCCGCCAACGCCTCGCTGGTGCATCGTCTATAAAGCCTACAACCCCAGCAGAGAGTCCATCATGCCGTCAGATCCCCGCATTGCCCTGGTCGATGACGACGCCGCCATCCGCGACGCCCTCAAATGGCTGTTCGCCTCGCGCGGCCACCAGCTTGCCTCCTTTGAATCCGCCGCCGCCTTGCTGGCCGACCGCGACCCCAGCCGCTTCGCCTGCCTGGTGCTGGATCTGCGCATGCCCGGCATGGGTGGGATGGAGCTGTTCCAGACCCTGATCGGCAAGGGCTATACCCCGCCCACCGTATTCCTGACCGGTCACGGCGACGTGCCCCAGGCCGTGGCAGCGCTCAAGCAGGGGGCCGTGGATTTCCTGGAGAAGCCGTTTGACGACAATGCCCTGGTCAGCCTGGTGGAGAACTGCCTGCAGCTGGATACCGAACGCCGCGCCGCCTGGGACAGCCGCCGCCAGATTGAACGCCGGCTGGCCGAACTGACCCCGCGCGAGAAGGAGGTCATGGCCCTGTTCCTCGATGGCAAGCTCAACAAGCAGATAGCCGACGAGCTCGACATCAGCATGAAGACCGTGGAAGTCCACCGTGCCCGCGTGCTGGAGAAGATGGGCGTGAAGTCGGCAGTGGAGTTGGCCAATCTGCTCAAGGAGCTTGGCTAAGAGCCTACACCTCTTGCCGGCGCCGCCTAGACCATGAAAAAAGCCGCCTCGAAAGGCGGCTTTTTTCATGCTGCAACATGGCCTCAGGCGAGCTTGCCGTGGCAGTGCTTGTACTTCTGGCCCGAACCGCAAGGGCAGGGGTCGTTGCGGCCTATCTTGTCGAAACCGCGTACCGACGGTACCGCCGCCTTGGGCTCGGCATTGGCGCTGGCCAAGGCTTCGTCGTAGTCGGCATGGTGGTATTGCATCTCAGGCTCTTCATGCTGCTCCAGCGCTTCCACATCGGCCTGCGAGCGTATCTGCACGGTCATCACCAGCAGCACCACTTCGCGGCGTATGCGCATCAGCAAGCCTTCGAACAGCTCGAACGATTCGCGCTTGTATTCCTGCTTGGGGTTCTTCTGGCCATAGCTGCGCAGGTGTATGCCCTGGCGCAGGTGATCCAGCGAGGACAGATGCTCGCGCCATTGCTGGTCCAGTATCTGCAACATCAAGGCACGCTCGAAGTGACGCAGCACTTCTACGCCCACCGTCTCGGCCTTGTGCTTGTAGGTGGCATGCGCCGCCTCGACCACGCGCTGGCGCACCGCTTCGATTTCCAGCGAGGTCTCGTCCTTCAGCCACTGCACCACTGGCACATCCAGCTGGAACTCGGCCAGGGCCTTTTCCAGGCCTGCCGCGTCCCACTGCTCTTCCATGCTGCCAGGCGGCATGTACTGGTCCACCAGCTCACCGATCACGCCCTCGCGCAGATTGGTAATGGTGTCGGAAATATCGGTCGATTCCAGCAGCTCGTTACGCTGGGCGTAAATGGCCTTGCGCTGCTCATTGGCGACATCATCGTATTCCAGCAATTGCTTGCGGATATCGAAGTTGCGGCCTTCCACCTTGCGCTGGGCATTCTCGATGGCGCGCGACAGCAGGCCCGACTCGATGGCCTCGCCCTCAGGCAGGTTCAGGCGCTGCATCAGCGAGCCGATACGGTCGGCAGCAAAGATGCGCAGCAGGGGGTCTTCCATGCTCAGGTAGAAGCGGCTGGAGCCTGGGTCACCCTGGCGGCCGGCACGGCCGCGCAGCTGGTTGTCGATACGGCGGCTTTCGTGGCGCTCGGTACCGATGATATGCAGGCCGCCAGCGGCCAGCACCTGGTCGTGCAGCTGCTGCCACTCGGCCCGCAGCTTTTCCACCGCCTGGTGTTTGTCGGCCTCGCTCAGGGCCTCGTCCACTTCAATGGCGCGGATACGCGGCTCGATATTGCCGCCCAGCACGATATCGGTACCCCGGCCGGCCATATTGGTCGCGATGGTGATGACACCAGGGCTACCCGCCTGCACGATGATCTCGGCTTCACGCGCATGCTGCTTGGCGTTCAGCACATTGTGGGCGTAACCGGCATCGGTAAGCTGCTTGGACAGCAGCTCGGAGTTTTCGATGGAGGTAGTACCCACCAGCACCGGCTGCCCCCTGTCCTGGCAATCCTTGATATCGAGCAGGATGGCGTTGAACTTCTCCTGCGCGGTGCGGAACACCTGGTCGTTCATATCGCGCCGAACCATGGGACGGTTGGTCGGGATGATGACGGTTTCCAGGCCATAGATCTGCTGGAATTCGTAGGCTTCGGTATCGGCCGTACCGGTCATGCCGGACAGCTTGGCATACATGCGGAAATAGTTCTGGAAGGTGATCGAAGCAAGGGTCTGGTTCTCCTTGTTGATCTCCACGCCTTCCTTGGCTTCCACCGCCTGGTGCAGACCTTCGCTCCAGCGGCGACCTGACATCAGGCGGCCGGTGAATTCGTCCACGATCACCACTTCGCCGTTCTGCACCACGTAATGCTGATCCTTGTGGTACAGCGCATGGGCCCGCAGGGCGGCGTACAGATGGTGCATCAGGCCGATGTTGGAAGTGGCGTACAGGCTGTCGCCCGGCACCAGCAGGCCTTCGGCGGCCAGCAATTGCTCGGCCTTCTCGTGGCCGGCTTCGGACAAAAGTACCTGGTGTGCCTTCTCGTCCACCCAGAAATCGCCTTCGCCGTCCTCGGTCTCCTGGCGGACCAACTTGGGGGCCACCAGGTTGATACGGCTGTAGATCTCGATGCTGTCTTCGGCCGGACCCGAGATAATCAGTGGGGTACGGGCTTCATCGATCAGGATGGAGTCCACTTCGTCGACCACGGCGAAGTTCAGGCCGCGCTGTACCCGCTCATTGGTGGCGAACACCATATTGTCGCGCAGGTAGTCAAAACCGTACTCGTTGTTGGTGCCGTAAGTGATGTCGGCGGCGTAGGCCGCCTGCTTCTTGTCGTGCTCCAGCTGGCTGAGGTTGATACCCACCGTCAGGCCCAGGAAGTTGTACAGCTTGGACATGGTCTTGGCATCGCGTTCGGCCAGATAGTCGTTCACTGTCACCACATGCACACCCTTGCCGGTCAAGGCATTGAGGTAGGTGGGCAGGGTGCCGACCAGGGTCTTGCCCTCGCCGGTACGCATTTCTGCGATGCGACCATCGTTCAGCACCATGCCGCCTATCAGCTGCACGTCGAAGTGGCGCATATTCATTACCCGCTTCGAGGCTTCGCGGCATACCGCAAAGGCTTCGGGCAGGATGGCATCAAGGGTCTCGCCCTTGGCCAGACGCTCCTTGAACTCGGGCGTCTTGGCCTGCAGCTCGGCATCCGACAGCGCCTGCATCTGGCTTTCGAGTGCGTTGATCTGGCGCACTTTGACGCCGTACTGCTTGAGTAGCCGGTCGTTGCGGCTACCGAATACTTTCTTCAGGAGAGAAGCAATCATCGTGTTTCCAGGCGGCCTGTCGGTCAGGCTTGTTCAAAGTCGTCGCGCAGGTGCGCAAAAACACGGCGGACCGGGAGTAAACCGATCCGCCGTGCAGTTCATGTTCCAGCGAAGCTGCCGAATCGCCCAACCCAGATGGGGGCAGGGCACGACAGATTCAATACAGCACAATCAATCTGCAGCCACATTGACCGTGGCGGGCTTGGCCAGTTGCAGGAAATACCGCGGATTCTGCGGCACATCCTTATAGCGTATCTCAAAGTGCAAATGCGGGCCGGTAGAGCGTCCGGTACTGCCCAGCAGCGCAATCCGCTGCCCGGTCTTGACCGTATCGCCTTCCTTGACCAGCAGTTGCGAGCTATGCGCATAGCGGCTGCTGATACCGTTGCCATGGTCTATCTCGACCATATTACCATACTCGCCATGGTACTCGGCACGGCTAACCTTGCCGCCCGATGCCGCCATGATGGGCGTACCCACATCCCCCACGAAATCAATACCTTCGTGAAAAGTCTGGCGCCCGTTGAACGGGTCCAGCCGCCAGCCATAGGGCGAAGACCGGACACCCGCCTCGGTGGGCAGATTGGCTGGCGCCTGAAAGGTGTTGAGCTTGCGCTGGACCAGTATGGTATTGAACAGGTCGTACTGGTCTATGGCGTCTTCAATGCGCTTGTCGGCGCTGCTCACCAGGGCCTGCAGCTCCTTCAGCTTCAGGTCACGAGCCGGCAAGGAGGAGCTCGCCCCACCCTGCGGTGCCGCCACCGTGCTCTGGAAAGGCTGGCCATCGATGCCGGTACGGTCGGCCACCTGGCGGGTCAGGCCATCAAGTCGCACCAGCTGTGCCTGCATCTGGCCCAGCCGCACCGCCAGCGCATCAATCTGCACCTGCTGCGAAGCCGGTACGCCAGGGATGGAGGGGAGGGTAATGCCGAAGGAACGGGTCAGGTTATACGTCGCCCAGCTGGCCAGGGTCAGCGACCCCAGCAATGCCAGCGCACAGAACACCGCTACCAGCCACAGGTGGCGGGGACCCAGCGTCACCGCCCGCGAGAGGCGATTGGAAACCAGAATGATATTCATGCCTGCTTATCGGCCCTTTGTCAGTTTTCTTCAGCCCGCCGGGCAATGTGCCCATATTTTGCACCGGCAAAATAGTGATTCACTGCGCCAGCGTGCACAATACAGCCTATGAGTACCCGCACCTTCCAGACCTTCCTCTCCAGCCCGGAACTGCAGCGCCTGGCCCGTGTGGCACAAGCACAACGCCAACTCGACGCCCAATGGCGCGCAGCGCTACCAGCCGGCCTGGCAGGCCTGAGCGAGGTAGTGGGTATACAGGGGGAGTGCCTGCTGGTGGCGACCCGCAGTGCCGCCGTAGCCACCAAACTCAGGCAGATGGAAACACGCCTGATTATGCAGCTGAATGATAAGGGCTTGAAAATTAACGCAATCCGTTGCCGAATTCAAGTAGAACCGCTACCTCACCAGCAAAAAGCGCCCAAGCGCACCCCGGTGATCAGCCCCAAAGCCCTGGCCACACTCAACGCCGCCGCCGAATCACTGCCCCCGTCACCGCTGCGCGATGCCCTCGCCGCACTGGTCGCCAAGCGGCGGCGGAAAAACAGCTTCGAATAAGCGTCGCCAACAAAACCCGCGATGCCATACCGCTGGCACTAGCCCACCAGGCTCAACTGCCCCGCCTTGTTCAAGCGATAGCGGGCAAAATCCTCTGCCAACCATAACTGGCCACGGTACTGCGCCGCCGCTTCGGCGCGGATATCGTCTATCGACGGAGAGGCACTGATATCGGCCTGATAGCGGGCGCTGAAATGGGTCAGTACGAGATGGGGCAGGCCGGCAGCTTCGGCAAAACCAGCCACCCTGGCGGCGGCGCTATGGCCCACATCGCCCACCTTGTCGGCCACATCCTGGGTATAGGTCGCCTCATGCACCAGCACCTGGGCTGTCGCGCAGGCCTCGGCCAGCAAATCGGGATTGTCATTGTCGCCACCCACCACGATGCGCCTGGGTGCCCGGGGCGGCAGCAGGTAGTCATTCCCCTTGAGCGTACGCCCTGCATGCACCGCCTCACCGCCCTTCTTCAGCAACCCCCACAGCGGGCCGGGTGGTATGCCCTCGGCAGCCAGGCGGGCGGTGTCCAGCGTGGCCTCTACCGTGGTCTCGGTAAAACAGTAGGCATAAGAGGGCACACGGTGCGACAGCGGTAGCGCCCTTACCGTCCAGTTGTTGTGCTGCCAGCTGCCCAGCTCCTCGACCGACAGAAACTGCAGGGTATAGGGCAGGAACAAGGCCGTCAGCTGCTGAGTGGCGCGTATCCAGTCCGCGACACCGGCTGGCGCAATGATGGTCAGGGGCTGCTTGCGCCCCAGCATGGCCGCGCTGGCCAGCAGACCGGGCAGACCATAGCAGTGATCGCCATGCACATGGGTAATCAGAATGGCCTGCAGGTCATGGACAGACAGGGCGGTATGCAGCAATTGATGCTGGGTCGCCTCGCCGCAGTCCACCAGATACCAGTTGCTGCCCGTCTCCTCCAGCAAGGCCAGGCCGGTGACGTTGCGCTGCTTGGTGGGAGTGCCCGAAGAGGTCCCCAAAAAAATCAGATCCATGATGTACTCGTTAACGCTGAAAATCCCTGCTCCAGAATGGGATCAGGGCAGTAGTGTCATTACCCGCGCCACCGCGCCACGATGCCCGGCCACAAAAGCCAGGCCCGCCTGAGCCATGCCCTGGCGGGCAGCAGGCGCGGCCAGCAGGCTGGCCACCCCCGCCACTACCGCGTCCGCGTCGGCACATTGCTGCGCCGCGCCCAGGGCCACAGCCTCGGCCACCGCATCGGCGAAATTGAAGCTGGATGGCCCCAGCAACACGGGCACGCCCTGGGCGCAGGGCTCAATCACGCTATGGCTGCCCAGGTCCACCAGGCTACCACCTACAAAGGCCAGATCGACGGCCGCATAATAGGCGGCCAGCTCGCCCAGGCTGTCGCCCAGCAAAACCTGTACTTGGGCCGGCACGGCGGCATCCCCCTGCCATTGGCTGCGGCGCAGATAGCGCAGGCCGCGCTGCGCCAACAGGTTGGCCACTTCGTCGAAGCGTTGCGGGTGGCGCGGCACCAGCACCAGCAATACCTCTTCCGGCAACGGCTGACGAGCCAGGGCATCCAGCAGCAGCGCCTCCTCGCCTTCGCGGGTACAGGCAGCAGCCCAGACCGGCCGCTCGCCCATATGCTGCCGCCATTGCAGCCCCAGCTCGGTCAGGCCGCTATCCAGCCCAAAATCGAACTTGATATTGCCGCTCACCTGCACGGCCTTCGCCCCCAAGCTGGTCAATCGCTCCGCATCGCGTGGCCCCTGGGCTGCCACCCCGGCCAAGCGGGCCAAGGCAGGGCCCACCAGGCCGCTTACCCGCTGGTAGCCACGCAGCGATTTTTCCGACAGCCTGGCATTGACCAGGTAGAGCGGCACACCCGCATCGGCGCTGCCGTGCAACAGATTGGGCCATAGCTCCATTTCCATCAGCACGCCGAAGCGGGGCCGGAAATGCCGCAGAAAGCGCCCCACCGCACCAGGCAGATCGTAGGGCAGGTAGGCCACGGTCACACTATCGCCAAACAACTGTCGGGCCGTATCGCGGCCGGTAGGCGTCATCTGGGTCAGCACGATGCGGTGGTCGGGATGCCGCTGCCGCAAGGCGTTTACCAGCACCTGTGCCGCCCGTGTCTCACCCACCGACACTGCATGCAGCCAGATGACAGGGCCAGTGACGGTCTGCCGGTAAAACCCCAGCCGCTCAGGCCAGTCACGCCGGTATTCGGGCTGCCTGGCACCACGCCGCCACAGATAAGCAAAGGCCAGCGGCAGGGCCAGATACCAGGCCAGGCTGTAGAGCAGGCGCCACAGCCAGCTCATCGGGCCGCCAGGGCCGCGCTGACCACGGCTTGTACTTCGGCCACGCCGGGTGGCTGCTGCACCCCCCCCAGGCTTTGCGAGAAGGTACGGGCACGGGCACCCGCGTGGTGGGGGTCGGAATCGCAGAATATGCCCACCGTGGGGGTATCCACAGCAGCGGCCAGGTGCATGAGGCCGGTATCCACACCGATGGCAGCACGGGCATCGGCCAGCAGGCGCGCCCCCTCCACCAGCGAGAAGCGGGGCGGCACCACGCTGCCAGGCAGGGCGGCCGCCAGGCGTTGCGAGCGGGCTTTTTCCACATCACTGCCCCAGGGAAAGACCAGTTGCAGGCCCTGGCCCTGCAACCACTGGCCCAGCGCAATCCAGTTGGCCTCATCCCACAGCTTGGCGTCGCGGGCGGTGGCGGACAGGCAGACCACATAAGGCTGCTGCGGTTGCCAGTCCAGGCTCAGCTGCGGCGGCGCAATGCCGTAGTCCAGCCTGCCTTCGGGCTCATAGCCCAGCGCCCGCCCTGTCAGCATGCGGTTGCGCTCTATCACATGCACCGCCGGTATATCGAAGCGGCGGTCGTAGAACAGGCTGGCCAGCGGATCTCGCACCGTGTGGCGGGTGTAGCCCACCAGGGCGGCTCCGCTGAGTTTGCCCACCAGCGCACTCTTGAGCAGGCCCTGGCTGTCTATGGCCACATCGTATTGCGACTCGGCAATGGCCGACCTGAACGCCCGCATTTCGGCCCGATTGCCGCCGTTCCACAGCTTCTTGCGCCAACGCCGCAGTGCAAAGGGCACGATGCGGTTCACCCCGGGATGCAAACCCGCCAGGCCAACAAAGGCCTCCTCCACCACCCAATGGACGACCGCTTCGGGGAAATGTCGGCGCAGCTCGGTCACGGCCGGAAAGTTGTGGATGATGTCGCCCATGGACGACATCCGTATCAGCAGTATCTTGGACATGGACGGATTATAAGCGGCAGACCCTTGCCGGCCATCCCCGACCGCCACAAAGACAGCGCAAGGTGCATCTGCTCCCACTCCTTGGCGGGGGCGGGCAAGACCAAGCCCGCTGAAAACAACACAGACAACGCGAGAATGCGGTAGCAGATCGGGCTGGCGCGCTAGAATTGGCAGCGCCACTCCCTACCTCGCCCCCTACATAGTCAATTCGCAGCCATGCAAAAACTCAGTCTTGTCCTCATTACCAAGAATGCCGCCGACCAGTTGGGCCCCTGCCTCGACTCGGCCCAGGCCCTGGTGGACGAGATCATCGTGGTGGACTCGGGCAGCAGCGACGACACCCTGGCCCTGGCCGAGCGCTACGGTGCCCGTGTCACCCGGCAGGATTTTCTCGGCTTTGGCCCGCAAAAGCGTCTGGCCGTGAGCCTGGCCAGCCATGACTGGGTGCTGTGCCTGGATGCCGATGAGCGCCTGACACCGGAGCTGGCCGGCGCCATACGCACTGCGCTGGCCCAACCCAGCCACGGCGCCTACCGCATCGCCCGCCGCAACCGCTTTTTCGGGCGCTACCTGCGCCACGGTGAGGGCTACCCGGATTGGAATATCCGCCTGTTCGACCGTCGCCAGGCCAACTGGACCGAACATGCCGTGCATGAGCATGTGCTCTGCCCCAAGGGGGCAGGCGAACTGCGGGGCGACCTGCTGCACGACTCAGCCGAGCGCCTGGCCAGCTATCTGGAAAAACAGAATCGCTACACCGATATCCAGGCCCACGCCCTGTTCCAGCAAGGCCGCCGGGTCGGGCCGAGCAAGCTGCTCGGGGCACCGCTGGCGCGTTTTCTCCGCTTTTATCTGTTCAAGCGCGGCTGGCAGGATGGCGCAGCCGGCTTTGCCCATATCGCCATCGGCAGCTTCTTTGCCTTCGTCAAATACGCCAAGCTGATGGAGCACTGGCGCCAGAATGATGAGCGCAAACCATGAAAATCCTGCTGACCGGTGCCGCTGGCTTTATCGGCATGCACACTACCCTGGCCTTATGCCAGGCAGGCCATCAGGTGGTGGGGCTGGATAATCTCAATGACTACTACCCGGTCAGCCTCAAGCAGGCGCGGCTGGCACAGTTGCACACCCAGGCCGGCTTTCGCTTTGTCCGGGGCGATATCGCCGATGCACCTGCCTTGCTGGCGCTGTTCCGGCACGAAGCTTTCGACGCCGTCATCCACCTGGCCGCCCAGGCTGGCGTGCGCCACTCGCTGGTTGCGCCGCAAGCCTATGTGCAATCCAATCTGGTCGGCATGGCCAATGTGCTGGAGGCCTGTCGTCAGCACCCGGTGCGCCACCTGCTGTACGCCAGCTCGTCCAGTGTCTACGGCAACGCCCAGGCACCGTTCAGTGAGCAGGCCAGTACCGATCAGCCGCAGAGCTTCTACGCCGCCACCAAGAAGGCCGGCGAAGCCATGGCCTACAGCTATGCCCAACTCTATGGCCTGCCCTGCAGCGGCCTGCGCCTGTTTACCGTCTACGGCCCCTGGGGCCGGCCCGATATGGCGCCCTGGTTGTTTACCGAAGCCCTCCTGGCCGGCCGCGATCTGACGGTCTACAACCATGGCCAGTCACAACGAGACTTCAGCTATATCGACGATATCGTCAACGCCATGCTGGCCATCCTGCCGCTGGCGCCCAGCGGCCCCGGGGCGCCACATCGCCTGCTCAACCTGGGCCAGCAACAGGCCATACCTGTGCTGCAACTCATACAGCAGCTGGAGACCCTCACCGGCCGCACCGCCCACAAACGCTACCTCGACCTGCAAGCCGGCGATGTCCATGCCACCTGTGCCGACACCAGCGCCCTACAGGCCCTGATAGGGCCGCAGTCGCTGACCCCGCTCAGTACTGGGCTAGGGCGTTTCGTCGATTGGTTCCGCCAGTATCACGGCCACCCGCACTGACACCCACCTGCGCGGCGCCTCAGTCCTTGCCGCCGCCATGGCGCGCCAGGATATGCCGGGCCATGCCCAGGGCCAGTTGCTCCTCACCCAGGAACACCGTGCCGATGTTCTCCTTGCTCAGTAGCTCGGCCTCTTCCTCGTTGTGGCTGCGCACCAGTATCTCCACCCCAGGGTTCAGGGTCCGGGCCGTCTCCACCATCTTGCGCACCTTCAAGGTATCGGGCGTGGCTATCACCAGCGTACCGGCACGATGGATATGTGCCTGTATCAAGACCGCCGGGTCGGCCGCATCGCCACATACCGCCGCTACGCCGCGACCACGCAAGCGTTCCACGATTTCGCGGTTCTGTTCGGCCACCACATAGGCTATTTTCTGCTCACGCAAGGCCCGGGCGATACGTCGTCCCACCCGGCCATAACCCACCAGCACCACCTGGCCGGTCAACTGGGCCTGGTCGGTGCTCATCGGTAGCTCGGCCAGCGGATCGGTGCGGGCCTCCAGCTTGCGGGCCAGCTCGGAATGCTTGCGCAGCCAGTTCTGCAATGGCGAGATGGCCGAGAACACCACGGAATTCAGTGCAATCGAGATCAAGGCACCAGCCAGTATCAGGCTCTGCCCCTCTACAGGCAGCAAGCCCAGCGCCACCCCCAGGCCGGCCAGGATAAAGGAGAACTCCCCTATCTGCGCCAGGCTGGCGCCTACTGTCAGGGCGGTATTGAGCGGATAGCGGAAAGCAAGCACCAGCGCCATGGCCGCCACCGTCTTGCCCACGATGATGATGGCCGCGACGGCCAATACCTTGAGTGGCTCGTCCAGCAGCACCTGCGGGTCGAACAGCATGCCCACCGACACAAAGAACAGCACGGCGAACGCATCGCGCAAGGGCAGCGATTCATCAGCAGCACGGTGGCTGTATTCCGACTCCCGCATCATCATGCCGGCAAAAAAGGCGCCCAGCGCAAACGACACATCAAAAAGCTTGGCCGAGCCATAAGCCACACCCACCGCCGCTGCCACCACGCACAAGGTAAACAGCTCGCGCGAGCCTGTACGTGCCACCTGCCACAGCAGCATGGGAAACACCTTGCGCCCCACCACCAGCATCAGGCCTATGAACGCCGCCACCTTGGCCAGGGTAATGCCTATGGTGAGCCAGACACTGGTGCCGGCAGCCGCAGCGCCCTGCGCCGCCTCATCAACCTTGCCGCCCAGCAGGCCTGCCATCGGTGGCAGCAACACCAGCACCAGCACCATGATCAGGTCTTCCACCACCAGCCAGCCCACGGCAATCTGGCCGTTGACCGAGTCCAGCACGCCACGGGCCTCCAACGCCCGCAACAGCACCACGGTACTGGCCACCGACAGCGCCAGGCCAAACACCACGCCCGCCCCCAGCGACCAATCCCATAACCATATGGCCACCCCCATGCCCATGGCCGTTGCCACTGCAATCTGCACGATGGCGCCCGGCACGGCGATGCGCTTCACCGCCAGCAGGTCGTCCATGGAGAAATGCAGGCCCACGCCAAACATCAACAGCATCACGCCTATCTCGGCCAGCTGCCCGGCCAGCGCCACATCGGCCACATAGCCAGGGGTGGATGGGCCAATGATGATGCCAGCCACCAGATAGCCCACCAGGGGGGGCATGCGCAGGCGGGAGGCAATAAAACCCATGATCATGGCCAGGCCCAGGCCGGCGGCGATCGTCGTGATCAGATTGATGTCATGCGGCATGGTCACCTGTCGAAAGTAGGGTTGAAGCAAACTGAGAGCCTACCCCAGTGACGACCGGTTCAAGCCGGCTCGGTTCCCGCTTTTTGCGTGGCGTTGAATGCCAATCGAGACCGTACAAAGGCAACGTGCTCGCGCAACACATAAATCTGGTCAAGAAAGGCCAACGGCACCTTGAGTGCATTCACCCCCTGCTCTATCTCATCCAGCCGGGCCAGCAGGGCAGCCGTATCCTGCGCCGTCTCGTCACGCAGCCCCCGCTCCAGCGAGATCAGCGCCCCATACCAGGGGTAGATACGCGCCTGTATGCGCCAGCGGTAAAGCCAGGGCAGCAGGCGCAGGGCAGGGATCAACAGCACCGCCAACGGCAGCAATATG
Organism: Chitinimonas prasina; assembly: GCF_030160395.1. Taxonomy (GTDB): domain Bacteria; phylum Pseudomonadota; class Gammaproteobacteria; order Burkholderiales; family Chitinimonadaceae; genus Chitinimonas; species Chitinimonas prasina. Next base: position 1,483,333 of record NZ_BSOG01000001.1, on the reverse strand, counting down.
ATCACGATGCGATCCAGCAGGCTGGCCAGCCAGAACGGCAGGTGGCGGTAGAAAAACCCCTTGCCGTACTGGTAATAGCGGGCGGCATCCTCGCTCAGGGCAAAATCGCTGCTCCGTGCCGCCGGAAACTCCCCCGCCTCCTGCAACAGACCGCGCCGGCCATGCACCTCCCGCGCCGCCTCGATCAGCAGATCCGACAGGGCAGGGTGCAAGTTCTCGCGCGCCACCAGCTCCACATTGGGGGCCACCAGGCTCACATCGGTCGGCGGAATATTGCGCGCCATGTCGATCGCCCCCATCGGCAGGGCCAGCTTGTTCAGCGCCCCCATGCGGCGGACCAGCGCATCAGCCTGGGAGAAGCTCATCAGCTTCACCTCCGGCGCCCGCATCAGCTTGCGGGTGATCTCCAGCGGCGCCGAATCCCCCATCAGTAGCACCGCATCGATTTCGCCCGCCATCAGCGCATCGACCGCATCGCCCGCCTCCAGCCCGCGCAACTGCGCATTGCGCCCCTGCTCGATACCATTGGCCTTGAACATGGCCGTCGCCAGCACCCGCGCACCGCTGCCGATGCGGCCTATCGAAATCTTCTTGTGCTCCAGCTCCGCCAGCCGGGTCAGCACCTGCTCGCCGCGGTAGAACACAAACACCGGCTGGTGCGACACACTGCCCAGCGACACCAGCCCCGGGCGCTCCGCCTCGGGCGATACCCCGTCTATCACAAAGCCGATATCCGCCCCACCCGCCCTCAGCCGCGCCAGATTCTCCAGCGAGCCTTCCGATTCCTGCACCACCAGCTTGATGCCATCGCGCGCCAGGATATCCCGGTACTTGATGGCATGCCGGTGAAAAGCGCTGCCCTCAGGGCCGGTGCTGATGGTCAGGGTCTTGGGCGGCGCCGGATTCAGCCACCAGATCGCCCCCGCCACCAAGCCCACCATCAGCAAGAGCACCGGCCCGATCACCAAGGCCATATCACGCCATGACACGGACTCGACCCGCGCATGAAACCGCGCAGGCAGCACCTTGCGCACCACCTTGCGGCGGAAGGTAAGCGGGGGATGGGTGCGATCAGGGCTGGGTTGAGGCATGCGGTTTCCTTCACTTTGCGCCAGTGTGCCACGACGCAGCCTGGATCAGGCTACCGGCAACACGGCCAATCGCCCTCTGCGTAAGCTCAGTTGTCTGCAGGCAGGTGGGCAAGCCGTCACATAACCGTCTACAACATGCACTAGCCTTTAGAAGCACCGCCCGCAAGATCACCCGGCAAAAACCCCATTCAGGAGGAAACCATGACTGTCAAAGCCATACCCGACGGCTACGCCAGCGGCATACCCTACCTCACCATCCAGGACACCGCCCGCGCTATCGACTTCTACAAGCAGGCCTTCGGCGCCGTCGAGCTGATGCGCATGCCCAGGCCTGACGGCAAAATCATGCACGCCGAGATCAGGATAGGCGAAGCCCCCATCATGATGGGCGAAGAGGCCGTCGAATGGGGTGCCCTCAGCCCCACCACCATAGGCAACACCGCCACCACCATCGTGCTCTACGTCCCCGACGTCGACGCCGCCATCGCACAGGCCGTCGAGGCCGGCGCCACCCTTACCATGCCGGTAGCGAACCAGTTCTGGGGCGACCGCAGCGGCGGCCTGTGCGACCCTTTCGGCCACAAGTGGATGCTGTCCACCCACATCGAGGACGTAGCCCCGGAAGAGATGCATCGCCGCATGGTGGCTATGTTTGCCGAGCAGCCTGGTAACGGTTGCGGCTAGCGCAGATCGGGCCGGCATGCGGAATGATCACCCGCCGGGCTGATAAGGTGCGCAGCAAAGCAAAAAGCCTGGATGCAGATGCATCCAGGCTTTTGTATTTGGTGGGGCGTCACAGATTCGAACTGTGGACCTACGGATTAAGAGTCCGCTGCTCTACCAACTGAGCTAACGCCCCAAATACTGCTTGTGAGTCCCTATGGTGGGTCGTGCGGGACTCGAACCTGCGACCAACGGATTAAAAGTCCGCTGCTCTACCAACTGAGCTAACGACCCCAGGGAGCCGCGCATTATAGCGATGCGGTTCGCTGTGTCAACACCTTTGTTGATCTCGGTGTTTGATCGGTACCGTTTTCGCGGTGCCGACACCTCGTCGTCAGGTCTCGAAGGCGGCATTCTGCCCAAACCAGGCGATTTAGGCAACCCTCTGCCGCAAACGCCTGCGGCTGGGTGGCGCCGCAGGCCGGATAGACCGCCTTACCAACTGCCAGTATTGCCCATGGAAGCCCAGGGCTCTGCCGGCGGCAGGGCATCGCCATCCTGCAGCAGTTCTATGGATATCTGGTCTGGCGAGCGCACAAAGGCCATGCGGCCATCGCGCGGCGGGCGCAGTATGGTCACGCCGTGGTCCATCAGTCGTTGGCAGGCTGCGTAGATATCGGGCACGGCATAGGCGATGTGGCCAAAGTTGCGGCCGCCGGTATAGACCTCGGGGTCCCAGTTATGGGTCAGCTCCACCTGGGCGTCATGGTCACCGGGGGCCGCCAGGTAAACCAGGGTAAAGCGGCCGGCCTCGTAATCCTTGCGGTGGACCAGTTCCAGCCCCAATGCATCGCGGTAGAACGCCAGCGAAGCATCCAGGTCGGTGACGCGCACCATGGTATGCAGGTATTTCATTTCCTCTCCCATTTTTATCAGTAAAACCGAGAGCATAAGGCCGGGCCGCCAGAATTCAAGCGGAACCGACCACTCGCGCCACTATCTGCCGGCCAGACCCATGAAAAAAGCGCCCGCAGGCGCTTTCCTCATGTCACGGCACTGGCCGGCTTATTTGGCGGCCTTTTCCTTGGCGATCAGGGCATTGATCACCTCGAAGAAGCGTTGATCGCCGCCAGCAACCTTGCTGGGCGAGGTTTTGTACTTACCGTTGATAACAAAGGAGGGCACGCCGTCGATATCGTAGTCATGGCTCATCTGCTTGGCGCGGGCCAGCAAGGCAGCCGTGCCGAAGCCGTTGTAAGCCGATTCAAACTGGGCGCGATTCAGCCCCTGCTTGGTGGCCCAATCCACGGCCACGGCGGGGTCGCGCAGCTCGATCTTGTCGCGGTGGACGGCATCGAACACCTTGGGGGTCAGGGCATTGACCTGGTTCATGGTCTTCAGCGCTACGAACAGGCGGGCATGGCCGTCCATATCGGTACGGCCATTCCATAGTACGTGCTCGCGGCGGAATGCCACCTCGGGCGGCAAGGTCTTGGCCCAGGCCTGCACGGCGGGCTCCAGGTGGTTGCAGTGGGGGCAGCCGTACCAGAAGAATTCCACCACCTCGATCTTGCCGGCCGGCTCGGTCGGCATGGCCTTGGGCAGGTAGTCGAACTCTACCCCTGGGCGGATATCGGCAGCAGTGGCCTGCAGGGCCAACACGGCGGCGGCCGATGCAATAAGGCGGGAAAACAACTGGGCGATGCGCATGCTTACTCCCTGGCTGGATGTTGGTTAGGGTGGGTGTGCCGTCAGGCACTATTGCTTGATCAGCGTAAAGTCGATGTTGTTGACGCGTAGCTGGGCGCGCACGCGGTCCACTTCCTCGGCCTGGGTCAGCGGGCCCAGGCGCACGCGGTGGAGCACGCCCTTGCCTTCCACCTCGCTGGTCTGGATGCTGGCTTCCATGCCCAGCAGGGCCAGCCTGGCCTTGAGGTTGTCGGCATCGGCCTCGCTCTGGAATGCCCCTACCTGCAGATAACTACCCCGCGCCGGCTGCACCGTGGCAGGCGGCACTGCATCGGCAGGCTTGGCCGGGGTTGCCGGTTTGGTCTCGGCAGCCGGCTCGGGCAGGATGTCGTAGAAGGTAAACGGCTGAGCGTCCTTGCCCTGGTTGGCAGGGGGCGTGGCCGCAGGCTGGGCCGGCCGCACCGGCAACTTGTTGTTGGAGCCGGTCGGCGCGAGTATCTCTGGCGCAACAGGTGTGGCCGCCGGTTTGGCCGGAGCCGGGTCGGGCAAGCGCCCGGCAAAGGGGTTGGGCGCCTTGTTCAGATAGAGCGCAGCCGCCACGGCGATGACAAGCCCCATGCACAGCCCGATAAACAGGCCGGCCAGGGTACCCCCTCCGCCTCCACCGCGCTTGCTGCTACTGGCTGCCGGACGCTTGCTACTCTTGTAATCCTTGCTCATGACCCACTCTGGTGCAGCGCGGCGAAGGCCACGCGAATCGCCGCATTATAGCGAGCAAGCCTGAACCGCCGCTTACTATCAAGGCCTTGGCAATGCAATATCTATCGCTTTCGTGACCAATACCGCGACATTACGGCTTTGCCGCACTGCGGCAAAAGTACCAATTGCCCTATAATCGGGCAATTCATCCCCATTCTGGAACTCGCGTTCATGCAAGACGCTGCCCCGAAAACCTGGTCTGGCCGTTTTTCCGAGCCTGTTGCCGAACTGGTCAAGCGCTATACCGCCTCGGTCTTCTTCGACAAGCGCCTGGCGGAATACGATATCGAGGGCTCGCTGGCCCATGCCCAGATGCTCAACAAGGTGGGCGTACTGTCGGGTGACGACCTGAACGCCATCACCGAGGGCATGGCCCGGATACTGGCATCCATCCAGGCGGGCACCTTTGAATGGTCGCTGGACCTCGAAGACGTCCACATGAATATCGAGAAGCGGCTGACCGACCTGATAGGCGATGCCGGCAAGCGCCTGCATACCGGGCGCAGCCGCAACGATCAGGTCGCCACCGATATCCGCCTGTGGCTGCGCCACGAGATCGACGCCCTGGTGCACCTGGCAGAAGACCTGCAGCACTCGCTGCTGGACCTGGCCGAGAAGCATGCCGAGACGGTGATGCCGGGCTTTACCCATCTGCAGGTAGCCCAGCCCATTACCTTTGGCCATCACCTGATGGCCTATGTGGAGATGCTGGCCCGCGATGTGGAGCGCCTGCGCGACACCCGCAAGCGCGTCAACCGCCTGCCACTGGGCGCTGCCGCCCTGGCCGGCACCAGCTACCCGATAGACCGCGAGTTCGTTGCCCGCCAACTGGGCTTCGATGCGGTTTGCGAAAACTCGCTCGATGCCGTCAGCGACCGTGATTTCGCCATCGAATTCACGGCTGCCTCGGCCCTGGTGATGACCCATCTGTCGCGCCTGTCCGAAGAACTGGTGCTGTGGATGAACCCGCGTTTTGGCTTTATCGACATGGCCGACCGCTACTGCACCGGCTCCAGCATCATGCCGCAGAAGAAGAACCCCGATGTACCCGAGCTGGTGCGGGGCAAGACCGGCCGCGTCAACGGCCACCTGATGGCGCTGTTGACCCTGATGAAGGCCCAGCCGCTGGCCTACAACAAGGATAATCAGGAAGACAAGGAACCGCTGTTCGACACCGTCGACACCCTGTCGGCCACCTTGCGCATTGTGGCAGACATGATGCGCGGCGTGGTGGTCAAACCCGATGCCATGCGCCGTGCCGTCAAGCAGGGCTACGCCACCGCTACTGACCTGGCCGACTACCTGGTCAAGAAGGGACTGCCCTTCCGCGATGCCCACGAGGCCGTCGCCCTGGCCGTGCGCTATGCCGGCGAACAGCGCAAGGATCTGGCCGAGCTGAGCCTGGTGGAACTGGGCACCTTCTCGCCCCTGATCGCCGGCGACGTGTTTGACGTCCTGACGCCCGAGGGCTCGCTGGCCAGCCGCGACCATATCGGCGGCACCGCACCCAGGCAGGTTCGCGCCGCCATCGCCCGTGCCCGCGCCCGACTGAGCGCCTGATGCTGCAGTGGCAATGGGCCACCCTGGCCGAGCTGAGCAGCCTGCAATGGCAAGAGGTGGGCGTGCTGCGGCAGACCGTGTTCGTGGTGGAGCAGACCTGCCCCTTTCCCGATCTCGACGCCAGGGATCTCGACAGCCACCACCTGCTGGGCCGCAACGCCGAAGGCCGGCTGGTGGCCTATCTCCGGCTGGTGCCGGCCGGCCATAAATACGCCACGCCCTCGCTGGGCCGCGTGGTGACGGCGGCCGAGGCCCGTGGCACAGGTGCCGGCAAGGCCCTGATGCTGGAAGGCCTGGCCGGCCACCAGCGCACTTACCCCGGCCAACCCAACACCATAGGCGCGCAGGCCTATCTGAGCGGCTTTTACCAGTCGCTGGGCTTTGTGCCCATCAGCGAGACCTATCTCGAAGACGATATCCCCCATATCGATATGGTGTGGACCCCGCCTGCCGCCTGACCGTCTCTCCCTTACCGGAACGCCACCATGCACAGCAACCGCCAGTACCCCAGCTACCGCCCCCGCCGCATGCGGCGCGACGAGTTCAGCCGTCGCCTGATGCGTGAGCATGTACTCAGCACCAACGATTTGATCTGGCCGGTGTTTATGCTGGAAGGGCAGGGCAAGCGCGAAGAAGCCGTGGCCTCCATGCCCGGTGTGGTACGCATGAGCCTGGAGGCGCTGCTGCCCAAAGCCGAGGAGGCGCTCAGCCTGGGCATACCGGCACTGGCCCTGTTCCCGGTGATACAAGGCCCCAAGACTGCCGATGGCGAAGCTGCCTGCGACCCGGCAGGGTTGATACCCACCGTGGTGCGTGCCCTGAAGTCGCGTTTTCCGGAACTGGGCGTCATTACCGACGGCGCCCTCGACCCCTATACCAGCCACGGCCAGGATGGCGTGATCAATGATGACGGCTATGTGATGAACGATGAAACCGTCGCCATCCTGGTTCGGCAGGCGCTTTGCCATGCCGAAGCCGGCGTCGATATCGTTGCCCCCAGCGACATGATGGACGGCCGTATCGGCGAAATCCGCAAGGGGCTGGATGCGGCCGGCTTTATCCATACCCGCATCATGGCCTATTCGGCCAAGTACGCGTCGTCCTACTACGGCCCCTTCCGCGATGCGCTGGGGTCGGCCGGCAACCTGGGCAAGGGCAACAAGTACAACTACCAGATGGATCCGGCCAATTCGGACGAGGCCCTGCACGAAGTGGCACTGGACCTGCAGGAAGGTGCCGACATGGTCATGGTCAAGCCTGGCCTGCCGTACCTGGATATCGTGCGGCGGGTAAAGGACGAGTTCCGTGTGCCCACCTATGTCTACCAGGTGTCGGGTGAGTACGCCATGATCAAGGCAGCAGCCCAGAATGGTTGGCTGGACGAGCGCGCCGCGGCCATGGAGGCGCTGACAGCGATGAAACGGGCGGGCGCAGATGGCGTACTGACCTACTTCGCCCCCCAGGCAGCAGCGTGGTTGCGCGGCTAAGTGCCTTGTCCGCTATCCGGCACTGCCCGGAACGCCAGGGCAAAAAAATCGTGAACAGGCTCTAAGAGCCTGACCCGCAGCGGGTACAGCAGGGGCAGTACCCAAGCCGCAGGGCCACGCCACCGTCGATACTGCAAACCGCCCGGCAAGCCGCCGGGTCGGCTTCTATACTTTGCAGCGTCAACTGTTGCAGGACCCGGCGACCACGCCCCATGTCCCAAACACGTTCATTACTGCGGCGGCCACGCCGGCTGGTGGAAATTCGCGAGTTCCTGCAGGCGCGGCGACGCCTGCTGAGCTGGTTGCTGGCGGCTGCATGTGTCATGAGTAGCCTGATCGCCTGGGAACTGGTGCTATCACATCAGAATACCCGCAAGGCCTCGCAACTGGCGGGCCATAACCTCAGCCTGCTGCTCAAGGAGCAACTGGACGGCGCCTTCCGCGAGACCGACCTGGTACTGCGCGACCTCGCCGGCCGGGCCGACACCCGCCAGCTGGCGCGCCTGCCCACCATCACAGCAGACGAGAAACTCAGCCTCTCCATCCTGCTCGATGACAAACTCTCCACCCTGCCGCAGGTCGAGTTCCTGGCCTTTGTGTCACCCGACGGCAGTACCGCGCTTAGCCCTGGCTACTATGGCCCAGCCGATGCCCGCCAGCGTGGCTTCTATCAGCAGTTGCAAGACAACCCCGGCCAGGAGCTGGTGTTCTCTCCCCCGATGCAGATACCGAACTCCATAGAACTGGGCTTTCTGATGGCGCGCCGCATTCCCTCGGGGGATAGGCAGATGGGTGGCATGGTGGTGGCGCTGGTCAAGCTGGAGTACTTCCATCAACTGGCACGACGGCTGGAGGCCGTCGAGGGCAGCGTGTTTACCCTGACCGACAACAACCTCCTGGTGGTGGCCCGCTACCCTGAAATTCCCGGTGCGATCGGCAAAGCCCCTGCCAACAGCCTGCAACTGAGCTCCTGGGTCGATGGCCGCAGTACCGGCTACACCGTCACCCGCTCTCCCTATGACGCCGTAGAGCGGGGCTATACCTTCCGCCGGCTGGAGCATTTCCCCTTCATCGTGCTGGTAGGCCAGCCCGAGAATGCCTATTACGGCGACTGGCGCCTGAAGGCCGGTGCCTATGTCAGTACCCTGCTGGTGTTGCTGTGCTTTGGCCTGGCCATGATCTGGCGCGGCTGGCGCGAGGCCAAGCTGGCGCTGGCACTGCAGTTGGGCGCACAACGGCTGCAGGAGCAGGATGCCCATATCGTGCGCGCCATCGAGACCATCTCGCGCCCGCTGTTGCTGGTAAGGGCTGACGGCGACATCATCCTGCAGGCCAACAAGGCCGCTGCCGAGCTATGCGGCCTGCCAGTCGAATCGCTGATAGGCCAGCCCCTGACCCAGCTCTACCTGCGGCCCGAGCATCATGTGGAGATCACCGCGCAACTGACCGCCCGCCAATCGCTAACCGACTACGAACTCAAGTTCCGCCGGCCTAATGGCGACAGCTACTGGGTGGCGCTGTCCGGTTCCGTCATCGAATACCAGGGCGAGCGCGCCTATTTCGTCAACCTCACCGACATCAGCGAGCGCAAGCAGGCTCAGGAGTCACTCTGGCGCCGCGCCACCCTGGACCCGCTGACCGGCATACCCAATCGCGGCTACTTTCTGGAGCGGGCACAGCTGGAGTGGCTGCGCGCCGTACGCTACTGCCATCAAGTAGGCGTGCTGATGCTGGACCTGGATCACTTCAAGACGGTTAACGATACCCATGGCCATGATGCCGGTGATCGGGTGCTGCAACGATTTGCCGAGCGAATACAGGGCGAGTTGCGCGAAACCGACCTGTTTGGCCGCCTGGGAGGCGAGGAATTCGCCGTCCTGCTGCCCGAAGAAACGGAAACCGGCCTGCTGGAAGCAGCCGAACGGCTGCGCAATGCACTGGCCAGCAAACCCATCGTACTAGAGGATGGCCACGCCCTGGCTATCACCATGAGCGTGGGCTGCACCCTGTCCAACGAACTGTCGCCCGATATCGAAAGCCTGCTGAAGGAAGCCGACCAGGCGCTCTATGCCGCCAAGGCAGCGGGTCGCAACCGCGTCATGGCTTACAAGCCCGTCGTCTCCGATACCCTACGCTAAACCCCTCACCCGGATATCCCTCGCCATGAAACTCTACTACTCCCCCGGCGCCTGCTCGCTCTCCCCCCATATCGCCCTGCGCGAGGCCGGACTACCGGTCGAACTGGTCAGGGTCAACCTCAAGAACCACCAGACCCAGGACGGCACCGATTTCTACACCATCAACCCCAAGGGCTACGTGCCCACCCTGATACTCGATGACGGCGCAACGCTGACCGAAGGCCCAGCCATCGTCCAATACATCGCCGACCAGCTACCGCTGAGCCAGCTGGCACCGCCCCATGGCAGCATGGCCCGCTATCGCCTGCAGGAGTGGCTTACCTTTATCGGCACCGAGATACACAAAGCCTTCGGCCCGCTCTGGAACCCCGGGGCCCCAGCCGAGACACGTGCGGCCGCCCAAGCCAGGCTGGAGCAATGGTTCGGCTGGCTGGATCAGCAACTGGGCCAGCACGACTACCTGATGGGCGATACCTTTACCGTGGCCGACGGCTATCTGTACACCTGCGTCAACTGGTGCAACTTCCTCAAAATCAGCCTAGCCCCCTGGCCGCATCTGGGAGACTATATGCAGCGCGTGGCCCAGCGCCCCGCCGTGCAGGCCGCCCTGCGTGCCGAAGGCCTGCTCGATTAACCCTTCCCTAAGAGCCTGTTTACGATCTTTTCGCCGGGGTGAAAAAACCGTGGACAGGCTCCAAGCCACATGACTACGCTCTATTATCTATTTGCCTTCACCATAGGCTGTGTGGTGCCGCTGCAGGCCGCCATCAACAACCAGCTCAAGCTGCAGATCGGCGGCAGCACCCTGCTGGCCGCCCTGCTGTCCTTCGCCGTCGGCACCTTGGCCCTGCTGCTGATCGCCGCACTGACCGGCCAGCGCTGGTCCGGCCTGACGGGCCTGGCACAGGTCAGCGGCTGGCAGCTCAGCGGCGGGCTCATGGGCGCCCTGTTTGTCTTCGGCACCACCCTGCTGGCCCCTCGCATAGGCGTAGCGGCCATGCTGTCGCTGATCATCGCCGGCCAGATACTGCTGTCGCTGCTGTTTGACCGCTACGGCTGGCTGGGCCTGGCCGTGCGCGAGGTCTCGCGAGCACGGCTAGTGGGTGCCCTGCTGGTGGTGGTTGGCGTATTGCTGGTCAACTATGGCGACAGGCTGGGCAAATGATGGAATGCCGCCTGGGCTGCGCAGCCTGCTGCATCGCGCCGTCGATCTCCTCCCCCATCCCCGGCATGCCCCATGGCAAGCGGGCAGGTGAGCGTTGCGTGCAGTTGGATGAGCTCGATCTATGCAAGCTGTTCGGCAAGCCTGAGCGGCCCGCCGTCTGCTGCGGGCTGCAGCCCAGCCTAGAGATGTGCGGCAGCAGCCGCGAACAAGCCATGCATTACCTGGGCTGGCTGGAGCGGGAAACCGGCGAGTTCACCCCTGCGGCCCGCTGGCCAAGGAACTAGCACCTACAGAAACCGCTGGGTATCAATCTTCCACTTGGACGGGCTCTCATGGCTGACTATCTTGTCCGCCCCCGTTTTGCCGCTAGGCTTGGCCAGATCGATCTCGGTCGGTGGCAGATAGCCCTTCTTGGTATCAAAGATCACCTTGACCTTGGGCTGTAGCAGGCTTTCCTCGTTGTGCTCGGTCACCAGGCCCAGTCGGCCGCTTTCCAGCAGCACCAGGGTGCCTACCGGGTAGATGCCAACGCAGCGCATGAAGGCCTTGACCAGGTCGGGCTCGAAGTGGAACTTGCTCCATTCGAATATCTTGCGCAGCGCATCGGTGGGCGGCATGCCCTTGTGATAGCAGCGGTCTGCCGTAATGGCGTCGTAGACATCGACAATGGCGCACATCTTGGCCAGCGTGCTGATCTGGTCGGCCGCCTGCTTGTCCGGGTAGCCCGAACCATCCACCCGTTCGTGGTGGTGCAGGGTGATATCGAGCGGAATCGGCCCCACGCCAGGGGTCTTAAGCAGTATCTCGTAGCCGTCACGCGGGTGGCGGCGGACAATGTCAAATTCCTCGTCGGTAAGCCGCCCTGGCTTGTTCAATATGCTGTCCGGCACCAATGCCTTGCCGGTATCGTGCAGTAGGCCGCCCAAGCCCGCCTGCCGAGTCGTCTCTGCATCCAGCCCGACCGAGCGGCAGAACGCCACCATGAAGGTACAGACGCTGACCGAATGCAGGAAGGTATAGTCGTCCTTGTTCTTGATGTGCATCAGCCCGATCAGCGCGCCGGAATTGCGCAGTATCGACTCGGTGATACCCGCCACCACCGGCTCCACCGCCTCCATATTGACCGCCTTGCCCAGCCGCGCGTCCTGCATCACATTGCGCACTAGATTGGCGGCCTGGCTCTTGATAGCGCGGGCACGCCCCATTTCCTCGGCGGTCGATATCCGTATGCGGGGGGCAGGCTCGCTCTCAGCAATGGCGATCATCTCGGCCTGCAGGGCGGTCTGCACTTCTTCCTGGGTGGGGGCATCGGGAACATCAAGGCCCCGGTCGGTGTCGATGTAGACTTCAGGAATGGCGCACTTGATGATGGTTTCTATTTCTTTTTCCGACTTGATCGGAAACGCCGAGCGCATGAAGGGGTGCTGGGACCAGTCGGCTCCCAGATCGTGGATATACATCCCGACCTTGAGTTCTTTGGAGGAAACACGCTTGATCATGTAAGAAACTCCAGGCTCGACCCCACCTCTAATCGAGCGGGTTCAATTCAGTCTAGACGATAATCCACTGCACCCAACCCCAGGCATCGGCGCACCGGATAAATTTATCCGGCAACCCGTACGGCAAAGGTTGCCAGAGACTGTGGCTGCCCAACAGGGCAAGGCGCGAATGAACCCCTTCAACGCAGTACTGGATTGATATATAAGGCAGGATTCTTCTCAAGCAACGCCGTATTGCGACACAAACCAGGTTGCTGGCCGTTGCCTTGATGAAATGGGGGCAACCTCCCTACCATCCTCGCCGCACTAAGCCGGGCCTCATCCCCGCCCTTAACTTCTTACCTAGCAAGACCACCCCCGCCATGGATTTTCTGCTGCTGTTCAAGTCGCTCATCATGGGCATCGTCGAGGGCCTCACCGAGTTCCTGCCCATTTCCAGCACCGGCCACCTGATACTGACCGGCCACCTGCTGGATTTCCTGGACAAGGAAAAACGCGACGTCTACGAGATCTTCATCCAACTGGGTGCCATCCTGGCCGTGGCCTGGGAATACCGCAGCCGGCTGATACAGGCCGCTGCCGGCGCCCGCGAGCCCGGCCCCGGCAGGCAGCTGCTACTCAACCTCGCCATCGCCGCCATACCGGCACTGGCCCTGGGCAAGCTGTTCGGTAGCCAGATCAAGGCCGTGCTGTTCAACCCCATCTGCGTGGCCATCAGCTTTATCGTGGGCGGGCTGATCATCCTGTGGGCCGAAAAGCGCCAGCACAGCATCAGCGCCCAGACCATGGACGACATCACCCCCTGCATGGCCCTCAAGATCGGCCTGGCGCAATGCCTGGCCCTGATACCGGGCACCTCGCGCTCCGGCTCCACCATCATAGGCGGGCTGTTCTTCGGCCTGTCCCGCCAGGCTGCTACCGAGTTCTCCTTCCTCCTCGGCATCCCGGTGTTGGGCACCGCCTCGCTCTACAGCCTGTACAAGCACCTGCCCGCCATGACCGCACAAGACATCCCGGTGTTTGGTGTCGGCCTGGTCGCCAGCTTCGTCTTCGCCCTGATCGCCGTACGTGCCCTGCTGCGCTTTATCGCCAGCCATACCTTCGTGGTCTTCGCCTGGTACCGCATCGCCTTCGGCTTCGTGGTGTTGCTCACTGCCTACACAGGCTGGGTAAACTGGACCGCCTGACATTTAATTGCACACAGTGCTTGACGACCCATCAAGTATCCGACATAATCTTTCCTCTCTGTCGCGGGATGGAGCAGTTGGCAGCTCGTCGGGCTCATAACCCGAAGGTCACAGGTTCGAGTCCTGTTCCCGCAACCAAGAACATCAAGGCCTTAGACGCGAAAGCATCTAGGGCCTTTTCGTTTTGGTTGGCTCTTCGGCAGAGCTGCGCATAGTTATGCTCTCCCGCACGTGCTCAGCCAGCGCACCTCGGCTTCATCGCGGGCAACCCACAGCTCTGGCGCCCCATATCGTCACACCTGCCATAGGCACTGCGCATTGCGCGGTTGGCCCTACAAACTGAAACCGCGTCCCGCGCGCGGCTTTCTGCTTTGCCCCGCCTGGTCTACTATCTGAGCTCCTTATCGCCTAAGCCATCGACACCGATATGCGCCACCTGCCTAGCCTTCTTGCCGCCCTGTTGCTATCCCCCGTGCTGCACGCTGCCGACCAGCCTGGCGCTGCACCGGTACAGTTGCCGCCGGCCTGGGCGCGTGGCGTGCCGGTCAGCACCCTGATTGGCGCCGATGTGGCGGCCGGCCTGAGCGGCCAGGCTACGCCGGCACAGTTCATCCTCAAAGTAACCGATCTGGCGCGGCTGCCGCAGCCGGTGCAGGGTGCCAGCGAGTGTGTGTTCGAGGCAGAGGGCTGGGCCAATTTGTCGTCCGAGCGGATTACCGTGCAGCCGCGCCTGTTGCGCTGCTTTGATAGCCAAGGTCGCGAGATCGCCAGCCGGGCCGTGCGTGGCTTTGCGGCGGACAAGGATGCCCGCAACGGAATCAAGGCGCCTTTGCTGTGGGGACAGGCCGCCAAGGATCTGCTGTTGATGGGGGTGGGCGCGCAGGCCAAGCAGAATTTCCTGCAGCGGGCCGCCAAATCAGCGCTGGGCCGCGCTTCGATGGGGTTGACCGATGACCTGATGGGTGGTGACAAGGCACCCAGGGTGGAAGGCGATGCCGTGCGTGAAGTTCGCAGCAGCGAGACACTGCTGCCCATGCTGGCGCTGGAGCCGGGCCGTGAGTTCAACATCGTGCTGAGTGGTACGCCGCAGTAGGCACCACCCACCGCACCTAGCCTGGCCTCCCCCTGACGGGCGGCCCGGGCTAAATCGCTGCAATAAAAGACCCGCTACACCCTGGGCGCCCGCCGGACTTGCCCCGGCAGCCTCGCGCCCCTAGACTCCGCGCAACTGCAGCAATAGAAAGACCTGTAATGGCCGCCGCACCGCAATACGACGAATCTTCCGTCAAGGTACTCAAGGGCCTGGAGCCGGTAAAACACCGGCCCGGCATGTACACCCGTACCGAGCATCCGCTCCATATCGTCCAGGAAGTGATAGACAACGCCGCTGACGAGGCGCTGGCGGGCTACGCCAAGAGTATCGAGGTGGTGGTCTACCAGGATGGCTCCATCGGCGTGGCTGACGATGGCCGGGGCATACCGGTGGGCATACACCCGGAAATGGGGGTGCCTACGGTGGAAGTGGTGTTCACCCAGCTGCATGCGGGCGGCAAGTTCAACAAGAAGGACGGCGGCGCCTACAGCTTCTCGGGCGGCTTGCATGGCGTGGGCGTCAGCGTGACCAATGCGCTCTCCACCCGGCTGGAAGTACGGGTCAAGCGCGATGGCGCCGAACATGCGCTGGCCTTTGGCGATGGCTTTGTGATCGAGCCGCTGGCCGTCGTCAAGGAAGTAGGCAAGAAGAACACCGGTACGACCGTGCGCTGCTGGCCCGATGCCAAGTATTTCGACTCGCCGGCCATCCCCATGGGCGAGCTGGCGCATATCCTGCGTTCCAAGGCGGTGCTGCTGCCCGGCATTACCGTCACGCTGATTACCGAGAAAAAGGACGGCAGCCGCGATACCCAGAGCTGGACCTATCCGGACGGTTTGACCGGCTACCTGAACGAGCAGCTGAGCGGCGCCGACCTGATCGTGCCGCTGTTCCGTGGCGAGCGCTATATCACCGAGGCCAATGAGAGCTTCTCCAGCGGCGAGGGCGCCGCCTGGGTGATTACCTGGACGGAAGAGGGCGGTATTGCCCGTGAGAGCTACGTCAACCTGATCCCCACCCCTTCGGGCGGCACCCACGAGACGGGTCTGCGCGATGGGGTATTCAATGCCATCAAGAATTTCATCGACCTGCACAACCTGCTGCCCAAGGGCGTCAAGCTGCTGCCGGAAGACCTGTTTGCACGGGCCTCCTTCGTATTGAGCGCCAAGGTGCTGGACCCGCAGTTCCAGGGCCAGACCAAGGAGCGGCTATCCAGCCGCGATGCGCTGCGGCTGGTATCGACCCAGGTGCGCGATCCATTCGAGCTGTGGCTGAACGAACACCTGGACTACGGCAAGAAGCTGGCCGAGCTGGCGATACGCCAGGCCCAAAGCCGCATGAAGGCCGCCAAGACCGTCATCAAGAAGAAGACTAGCGGTGTGGCCGTGCTGCCAGGCAAGCTGACCGACTGCACCAGCGAGGATGTGAGCCGACGCGAGCTGTTCCTGGTCGAGGGCGATTCGGCTGGCGGCAGTGCCAAGCAGGGCAGGGACAAGGACTTCCAGGCCATCCTGCCCTTGCGCGGCAAGGTGCTCAACAGCTGGGAAGTCGATGCCGGCGAATTGTTCGGCAACAACGAAATCCATGATATCGCGGTAGCCATAGGCGTAGACCCGCACAAGCCGGACAGCGCCATAGACCTCAGCGGGCTGCGCTACGGCCGCATCCTGATCATGAGCGATGCCGACGTGGATGGCTCGCATATCCAGGTACTGTTGCTGACCCTGTTCTGCCGGCACTTCCCGCAGCTGGTCAAGCACGGCCATATCCATATCGCCCAGCCGCCGCTGTACCGGATAGACGTACCGGGTTCGGGCAAGAGCAAGCCGCCGCGCAAGTTCTATGCGCTGGACGATGGCGAGCTGGAAGCCGTGCTGGACAAGCTGCGGCTGGAGAAGGTGCGCGAGGGCAGCTGGGGCATCAGCCGCTTCAAGGGCCTGGGTGAAATGAACGCCGAACAGCTGTTCGAGACCACCATGAATCCCGACACCCGCCGCACCCTGCAGATTGATTTCGACGCAGCCGAGGACGATACCCGCCGCATCATGACCATGCTGATGGGCAAGGGCGAGGCCTCGTCCCGCCGGGCCTGGCTGGAAGAAAACGGCAACCTGGCCGAAGGGGATATCTAGCGTATCCCCGCTAGGGCCGGCGGATGGCATGCGGCTGGCTGGTGCCGTCCGCCCCTCAGAAAAAGCGCCATCCCAGGCCACGATAGGTCGGCACCCGGTCGACGATACTACCGTCCCGTACCAGCAGGACTTCATCAAAGCGATCCAGGTATTCCCCCGCCTTGGCTGGGCGGAATAGTACGGGGCTGCCTATCTCTGGCAAGTTCTCGCCGAACAAGGGGGTCTGGACTTCGCCCAGGCCTTCTTGGCCCAGCAGACGCAAGCCAGGAGGCCAGACTGGGAGGGGTTGCTTGCGGGCTTCGATGGCGCCGGAGGCAATATAGCCGCCGCCCTGGCAGGTGATGCTGCCGGCACCGGCACTGCGGCAGGCTTCCAGGGCGAAGAAGGCGGCGGGCTCGTGCTGGAAGCCCCGGAAGTGATCGAACAGGACCGGGGTATAGAGCCCAGAGCCGGCGCCCAGTTCGGTCACGCTGAGATCCTGGGCGGTGCTCTCCAGGCTGCCGGTACCGCCGCCGTTGACGAAGCGCAGCTGGGCACCCTCCAGTTGCAGGGCCGCGACCATGGCCTGGCGGCGGGCGGCGATGCGCGGTATGGCCCAGGCCTTGAGGCGGGCCACCACCCAATTCTCCAGCGCCTTGCCGGGGACAGCCTCGCCTACGCCGGCTATCTGGGCCTCATAGCCCATCAGCCCCACCAGTTGCAGGCGGGCATGGCGTGCCAGGCTGGCATGCAGGGCCACCAGCTTGGCCGGGGTATTGAGCGGCGAGCGGTAGACGCCGAAGTGCAGGCCGGGCAGGTCCAGGCTCATATCCAGGTCGAAGGCTATCTGCATCCTGGTGCCCGCCTGCTCGGCAGCGGCCTGCAGGGCCGCCAGATGTGCCTCGCTGTCGGCCATGGCGACGATGCGGCGGCCGGCTGCCACAGCCTGGGCCAGGCGCGTCAGTGCCTGGGGCTGGCAGGTGGGGTAGGCCACCAGCAAGTCGTCCAGCCCCTGTTCGGCCAGGGCGACGGCCTCGGCCACGCTGTAGCAGAGCAGGCCGGCATAGGCTGGGCCAAAGGCCAGCGCCCGCTTGAGCAGGGCCGGCACCCGCAGCGACTTGCTGGCCACCCGTATGGGCTTGCCGCCGGCCCGTGCCGCCATGGCAGCCAGGTTGCGATCAAACGCGTCCAGATCAATCAAGGCGCAGGGCAGGGCTTCGCCGCGCACCGCATCCAGCAGGCTGGCATAGCGTTGGTGCCTGGGCTGGCTGGCTTGCGGCGGCATGGCGGCGGCCCGTTTCATGGCTGGCGACCCTTGCGCCCCAGCTTGTTGGCCAGGGATTCCAGCGGCAGGCCTGCCAGGGCAAAGCGGATGATGCCCACCAGGCCGCGCATACGGCTGGCCACCGTCATCTTGTCCAATGCCTGGTATTTGGCGGTGGTGAACGGGTACCAGTTGGCCTCGATCTTGGCCGAGTTGCCATCCACCATCACGGCCTTGGTATTGCAGAAGCCGCGTAACCCGTCCTCGCCCTTGAAGCGGCCTATGCCGCTCTGCTTGGCGCCGCCGAAGGGCAGGGCATGGTTGCCCTCGGTAATCATGTGGTTGTTGATGGAGACATTGCCGACCTTGAGCTGCCGTGCCACGCGCTCCAGCTGGGCCTTGTCGCCCCCCCAGACGCAGGCCGACAGGCCATAGATGGTCTGGTTGGCCAGCCGCACGGCCTCGGCCTCGCCGTCGAACGCCATCACCGGCAGGAAGGGGCCAAAGCTTTCCTCCTGCATGACCCGCATCTCGTGGTTCACCTGGGTCAGCACGATGGGGGGAATGGCCGGACTGACACCATCCCAATCCAGGCCGGTATGCTGCATGGCGCCCTTGGCCAGGGCATCAGCCAGGTGCTCGCGCACGATGGCGATCTGCATGGGCGTGGTCATGCTGCCGATATCATGGTCTGGCCCGGTGCCCAGGGTCAGCTTGCTGGTCTGCTCCACCAGCCGCGCCACGAAGCGCTCGAAGAGCGGCCGCGCCACATAGCAGCGCTCTATCGAGGTGCAACTCTGGCCGGTATTGGTGAACGCACCCCACATGGCGCCAGCGACGGCGCGCTCCAGATTGGCATCGGCAAATACCAGCATGGGGTCCTTGCCGCCCAGCTCCAGCTCCACCGGCACCAGCAGCTCGGCAGCCTGGGCCATCACCCGCTTGCCGGTGGCAATGCTGCCGGTAAAGAACAGCTTGTCGGGCGCTTGGGCCAGGCAGGCACTGCCGATCTGACCATTGCCGTACACCACCTGTGCCCAGTCCGCCGCAAAGCCGGCTTCGGCCAGGATGGATTCCACCAGCCCGGCCAGGGGGGTGTATTCCGATGGCTTGTGTACCACCGCGTTGCCGGCGGCAAAGGCGATGCTGATGGGCACGATGGCTTGGTAGAAGGGATAGTTCCAGGGCGCGATCACCAATATGGTGCCCAGCGGTTCGTACCAGACCCGCGACTGCTTGCCCAGCATGGCCAGCGGCGTGGGCATCTTGCGGTCCGCCAGCACGGCGGCCGCATGCCGGCGCAGGTATTCCAGGTTGTCGATGACGGCGTATATCTCGCCCAGCAGGGCATCGCTGGCGCACTTGCCTGTCTCCTGGCTCACCCGGGCGATGATTTCCTCACGCCGCCGCAGCACCACCTGACCCAGCCGGTCCAACAGTGCCAGCCGCTGCGGTAGCCCCAGTGCGGCGATAGTGGTTTGTGCGGCGCGGGCACGGTCGAAGACAGCTGCCACTTCGGTGGCATCCACGGCAAGGTCTGGCGCGGCATCGCGCACGAGCTGGTTCATCACGGGTTCTCCCGGTATCTGGGTTCGTATGGCGGCATCCCAGCCCAGGCGGTCGCGCACTTGCGTGCCGCCTGGGCCGGCAAAGCCGTAGTAAAGCGAGTAGACCACCCCTGCCGCGCCCAGCCGGGCCAGCCGCAAGGGGGTGAGCCGCAGGTGCTCGGCCTGGTTGAACAGGCGCAGCAGGCCGGCGAGCAGGGGTTGGGGAAGGCTGGCCGCCACATCCAGAAGCAGGCCCAGGTCGGCCCGGTCCTGCGGGTGCATGGCCTCGGCCAAGCGGTCTATCTGCCAGCCAGCGCCGCTGGCGCTGAAACTCGGCAGGCCGTCTCCGCCGGGGCAATAGCCATCGCCCAGCCGGTTCAGACCGCGTAGCTGGCGAGCGCTGAAATAGACGCTGCCCAAGGTGGCAGCCAGGTGCAAAGTAGATTCACGCCGCATCACGCAGCCTCCGCCATCTGTCGCCCCAGGCGGCGTGCCAGCGCCATGATGGTGAGCGAGGGGTTGATACCCGGCGCACTGGGAAACAAGCTGGCATCGGCCACCTGGATGCGCCGGCTGCCGAACAGCCGGTAGTCTTCACCCACGCAGCCCTCCTCGGGCCTGCGTGCAAAACCCAGGCCGCCCATCAGATGCAGGCCTATGCCAAAGCGGCCCGGCAGCACACGCTCGGCGCCGGTCGCCTCGAATATCCGCTGCACAGCCTGGTAGCCCGCCGCCGCGCGGCGCTGGTCCTCGGCGTCCAGTTCCTTGTCTATCTGCAGCCGCCCGCCCTGGCCCAGGCTGAGCCGGCCTGGATGGCTGTCGCGCACGGCGACTTCTATGCAGGCGTAATGGCGCATGGCGGCCATGTCGGCCTGATGGGCCGCTCCCATGCCCGGCAGCAGCAGGGCGGTGCCGATGGGGGGGGAGAACACGTTTTCCAGCTTGAAGCCCTGCCGCCTGAAACCGGCATCATCCGACTTGTAGGCTTGGAACGGCCCCTTGTGGGCAAGGACAGGCTCGCGGTATTGGGCAAAGTACATGAACTGTGGGTGGCAGTAATAGCCCTGCCCCAGCCTGGGCAATTGAGCGGCATAGCCCGAGCGCAGCAGCACGGTATTGCTGCCCAGGGTGCCGGCCGCCAGCACCATCTGGCCGGCGCGGAAAGTCTGTGGCCGGCCATCGGCCAACCTGGCCTGCACCGTCACCCGGCCGGGAGCTTCGCTCACCCGCTCGACCTCGCACTGGGTCAGCAGTTTGGCGCCCGCCTTGAGCGCGGCCTGCAGCGAGGTCAACGGCGTCGACTGCTTGCTGTCCAACCGGCAGCCGTACAGGCACTCTATGCAGTCGTTGCCCTCCTCGTGCCGACAGCCAGACTGCCCCCGCTGCAGCGGCGCGCACTGATATCCGCACTGCTCAAAGCCCTGCTTGAACAGCTGGGCATTGCGGTTGGCATGCACCAGCGGCACCGTCTGTATCTGCAGGGCGCCACGGGCCCGAGCGTACCAGGGGGCCATGCCCGCCTGGTCCAACCAGGCAAAGCCGGTACGCTCGCGCCAGTCGTCCAGCGCGACATCGTCAAACTCATCGAGCAGGGCCTGGTTGACGATGGAGCCCCCGCCCACCACCCGTGCCCGCAGCATGGCGATGCTGGCGCTGCGGTTGAGCTCCATGCCGCCATGCCAGAACAGCCTGGTATTGCCATCCAGCTCGCCACGCGGGTAGTCCTGCCGCGAATGGTAGGCCCCCGCTTCTATGACCAGGCAGCGCCAGCCGGCGGTGGCGAGCTCGGCCGCTGCATTGGCCCCGCCTACCCCGGCCCCTATCACGATAGCGTCGTAATCGCTTTGCACTCGCCTCTCCTCTTCCCCTTCTTGTAACGATGTTATCCCATAAAACCTTTGTATTGCGCAAGCTACCATTTCTGTTGCATCGCAGCATAATTTGCGCTTTTACATCAATTACTTGCGCAATCAAATCGGGGTTTGACAAATCCAAAACGTGATTCATAACATCGTTACACAAACACACAAAGGAGACACGTCATGCATGCTTTCAAACAGCGTTCCGGCCGCTGGCTATGCCTGGTCGCACTGTTCCTGACCCTGCCTGCCCAGGCGGGATACCTGGTTGGTCGGGGCAAGGCCGACATCACCGGCGAGGCGGCCGAAGTCGGCATGATGGGCTATGCCAAGCTGGACCAGAAGACCGCCGGCATCCATATGCGCCAATGGGCACGGGCCTTTGTGGTGCAGGATGAAGCAGGCCGCCGGCTGGTATTCGTCAACAACGACCTGGGCATGGTCTTCCAGGGTGTGCACCAGGCGGTGCTGAACCGCCTGCAGGCCCGCTTCGGCAACCGCTATACCCGCGAGAACGTGCTGCTGTCGGCCACCCATACCCACGCCGGCCCTGGTGGCTTCTCGCACTACGCCCTGTATAACTTCACTACCCTGGGCTACAACGCCGCCACCT
This sequence comes from Chitinimonas prasina, assembly GCF_030160395.1. Taxonomy (GTDB): domain Bacteria; phylum Pseudomonadota; class Gammaproteobacteria; order Burkholderiales; family Chitinimonadaceae; genus Chitinimonas; species Chitinimonas prasina. Next base: position 1,461,608 of record NZ_BSOG01000001.1, on the reverse strand, counting down.
TCCATGCCGCAGTCGATGGCATAGTCGAAGCCATCGTGGCCGCCGATGCCGACCTCAAGCCCGGCGAGATCCGGGTGGCACGGGGCGAGTTGTTCGATGCCAGCGCCAACCGCTCGCTACCGGCCTATGAGCGCAACCCGGCAACCGAACGCAGCCGCTGGCAGCACAACATAGACCCCACCATGACCGTGCTGCGCTTCAGCCAGGGCGGCCGCGATGTGGGGCTGATCAGCTGGTTCGCCACCCACGGCGTCTCCATGCATCCCGGCAATACCCTGGTCTCGGGCGACAACAAGGGCTATGCCGCCCAATACATAGAGAAGCAGGTCTACGGCAAGCAGGGCCGCAACGACTTTGTCGCGGCCTTCGCCCAGAGCAATGCGGGCGATATGACGCCCAACCTGTGGCTGAACGGTAACGGCCCCACCAGCAATGAATACGACAACACCCGGTTGCTGGGCGAGCGTCAGGCCGGCCGTGCCCTCAGCCTGTTCAATGGCGCCAGCGAGCTGGTAAGCGGGCCGGTGGACTACCGCCAGCAATACGCCAATCTCTCGCAGGTGGCGCTGCGGCCTGAGTTTGGCGGTGGCCAGACCTGCCCGGCCGCATTGGGCCGCGCCTTTGCCGCCGGTACCGAGGATGGCCGGGGCGAGGATGGCTTCAACGAGGGCGACCTGACCAGCAATCCCTTCCTGGCCCAGCTGGGCGGTGCGCTGTTTGGTGCGCCCAAGGAGGTGGAGGACTGCCAGGCCCCCAAGCCCATCATGATCGCCACCGGCCTGCAAAAGCCCTTCCCCTGGACACCTGAAGTGCTACCAGTATCGGTGGCGCGCATAGGCCAGCTGGCCATTGTGGCAGGGCCAGGTGAGTTCACCGTCATGGCCGGCCGCCGTGTGCGCGAGACGGTGGCCCAGGCCATGGGGCTGCCGCTGGGGAATGTGATCTTTGCCGGCTATACCAACGCCTACGCCGGCTATGTGGCCACCCCGGAGGAGTATGACGCCCAGCACTACGAGGGTGCCTCCACCCACTTTGGCCGCCGCACCCTGCCGGCCTATGCCCAGCTGTACCAGGATCTGGCCACGGCCCTGCGTAATGGCCAGGCGGTAGCCGCGGGTCCGCAACCGCGTGATCTCTCCGGCAACCAGATGAGCCTGCAGACCGGTGTGGTGCTCGATAACACCCCAATCTTCAAATCGTTCGGCCAGCTGGATCGCGATACAGCGGCCAGCTACAGCCGTGGCCAGACTGCCGAAGCCTGGTTCTGGACCGGCCACCCCAAGAACAATCTGCGCCGCAACAACACCTTCGTCAGCATCGAGCGCTGGGATGGCAGTACCTGGCGCCGAGTGGCCAGCGACGACGACTGGAGCACGCGCTACCACTGGGTACGCATAGACCCGGTGTGGGGCACTTCGCAAGCCCGCATCCAGTGGCAGATACCGCTGGATACCACGCCGGGGCAGTACCGGATTGTCCACCTGGGTAACTACAAGAATGGCTGGAACGGCCAGATCTACGGACTCTCGGGCAGCAGCCGCAGCTTTACCGTCTACTAAGTCCCCCGTACCACGCACGGCCTTGCCCTAAACCGGGCAAGGCCGTGACGAGGCCGCACCATCGCAATCAGACACTAACAATAACGAGGAGCACACATGAAGCAGCAACAGACCCTGGCCACCCTGGTGGCGCTGGCCCTGCTACCCGCCGCACAGGCTAGCGGCTTTGCCCTGGATGAACAGGGCGCCGCCGGTATGGGCAATGCCTGGGCTGGCGCCGCCGCCGTCACCGACGACGCCAGCGCCGTCTTCCACAATCCTGCTGCACTGATACGGGTGCAGGGGCCGCAGTTGGTGGCGGCAGGCAACTACCTGGATTTCTCGGCCCGTTTTCATGCCACCGGCAGCGACACCTGGCTGGTGGACCGTGCCACCGGCACCGTCGGCACCAGCAGCATGCTGGGCACACCTACCGGCGAAATCCGGCCGGTGGGCGGCAGCGGTGGTAGCGATGCCGGCCGGGGCGGCGTGGTGCCCGGCTTTTTCTATGCCCAGCCCCTGAGCCACGATCTGGTACTGGGGGTGGGCGTCTATGCCCCGTTTGGCAGCGAAACCCGCTTCGATGCCAATTGGGCCGGCCGCTATACCGCCATCGACACCGTCCTCACCGGTCTCAACATCAGCCCCAGCCTGGCTTGGCGCATCAGCCCCCGGCTATCGCTGGGCCTGGGCCTCAATGCCACGCTGGTCGATGCCGAGGCCAGCAAGGCGCTGGATTTCCGTTACGAGGCCAGCATCGCCGAAATGGCGCTGGGGCAGGCCATACCTGTGATAGACGGCAAGGCCACGCTCAAGGGCGATGGCTGGGGCTGGGGGGCCAACCTGGGCCTGTTGTACCAGCTGGAAGGGGGCGGCAGCCTGGCGGCCAGCTTTCGCAGCAGCATGACGCCCAAGGCCAAGGGCGACTATCGGGTCGATATTCCGCCGCTCTACAGCGAGTTGGCCGCTGGCCTGGGCTTGAGCCTGGAATCGGAAATCCAGTCGGCTACGGCCAAGGTCAAGCTGCCCTGGCGCCTGCAACTGGCTGCCGACCTGCCCTTGAACCAAACATGGTCGCTGCAGGCCGACCTGACCCGTACCGGCTGGAAGCGCTTTGACGAGTTGCGGGCCGTGATCAGCAATACGCCCGACCAGGTACAGGTGCAGAACTGGCGCGACACTACCCGTCTGGGCCTGGGTACCACCTGGCGGCAGAGCGACAGCATGGACTGGAAGTTCGGTCTGGCCTGGGACCAGACCCCGGTACGCTCAGCCCATTGGCGCCATCCCTCCACCCCCGACGCGGACCGCCTGTGGCTAACTACTGGCCTGAGCTGGCGCCCCAGCAAGGCCGGTAAGCTGGATGTAGGCCTGGCCTATGTACGCATGGATGATGCCGCCGTGGATTACACCGACACCGCCTACAACCGGGCCGACTATCCTTTCTTTGCCGCTGAACAGAAGTTCCGGGTACGCGGCAGCTTCGATCTGTCGCTGTGGTCCTTGGGCTTACAGTATCGCCACAGCTGGTAAGCGCCGGCCCACACCGGCCCGGTTGTGACTCCGTTGCGCCGGCTGCCCCGGCGTGGCGGAGGCACAGTCATCCCGGGCAGGCACGCCCAACCCTCGCCAAAACAGCGGCTTGGCAAGCACAGCACCTATGCGCAAAGGATACTTATATTTCTGTCAACCGTTTACGCGGCTACGGCCCAGTGCTCAAATAGCATCTTCTGCATCACAGGCTGCACCATGTCCATCGCCGAACGTCGTCAACGCGAGCGCGAAGTCCTGCGCCGAAAAATCATCGATGCCGCCCGCGCCCTCTGCGCCGAGGGGGGCTACGAAGCCCTCACCGTACGCGCCATTGCCAGCCGCATCGAATATTCCACCAGCGTCATCTACAGCCAGTTCGAAGACAAGGCCGCCATGCTGCGCGTCATTGCCGACGAGGACTTTGCCGAGCTGACCCGGCAATTGATGGACCACGACGTGGCTGATGCCAGCCCAGCCGAGCGCATTCTGGGCATGGCAGAGCGCTTTGCCCATTTTGCCCAGCACCAGCCCGAACACTACCGCCGCATCTTTATCAGCCCGCCGCCACCGGTCAGTGTCGAGGAATCCGCCGCCGAGCACGGCAACCCCAACGAAGATGCCTACGCCTACGCCCGCGCGCTGTTCGTGGCCTTGATAGAGGGCACCCCCAGCATCACCGAACCTGATGCTGACGCACTGCTGCAGATGTTCTGGGGCACCCTGCATGGGCTGATCGCCCTGCATATGACCCTGGGCGACGAGCCCTGGGTAACGCTCAAACCGCTATCGCCCCTGGTGGACAGCGCCTCGCGGGCATTGCTGCGGGGCGTGGGCGTGGTACTGCCGGCCTGATTTGTGCCCAGCATGGGACGATGCTGGGACTATGCACCGCTAGTAGCGTAGGGGCCGCCGCGCCTTTCCAGGCCGCACCGGTAGATATCTGTCCCAACTCCACAGGCTGTACACCCGGTGGCCGGCGCGCTCAGGCCACTACATCGTTGAGCATTTCACGTACCTGATCGGCATCGGCGGCCTGCTCCAGCATGGGGCGCAGCGCACCCAGCTTCTGCAGGTCGCAGCTGAGGATAATCTGTTTCACATTCAGCAACTGGGCAGGATGCATGGAGAACCGCCGAAGGCCCAGGGCCAGCAACAAGGGGGTCAGGCGGACATCACCGGCCATCTCGCCACAGACCGACACCGGCACATTGGCCTGGTCGGCCGTCTTGATCACATGGGCGATCAGGTGCAGTACGGCAGGGTGGAAGGGGTCGTACAGATGGCTGACGCTATCGTCGCCTCTATCGACCGCCAGGGTGTACTGAATCAGGTCATTGGTGCCGATGGAGACAAAATCCAGCTTCTTCAGGAAATGCCCCACGGTAATGGCCGCGCCGGGCACTTCTATCATGCCGCCTATCTCCACCAAGTCGGAGAACTCGATGCCATCCTCGCGCAGGCCTTCCTTGGCCTGCTCCACGTGGAACAACACCTGGTTCACTTCCGCCAGGTTGGCCAGCATGGGCACCAGCAGCTTGAGCTTGCCATGGCGGCCGGCACGCAGCAGCGCCCGCAGCTGGGTGCGGAACATATGCGGCTCGGCCAGGCACAGGCGTACGCCGGTCAAACCCAGTGCCGGGTTAGCGGCAGAGATGATTTCGCCTTCCGCCCACTTGGGCATCTTGTCACGGCCCAGGTCTATGGTACGGATGGTGACAGGCGCGCCTTTCATGCCCTGGATCACGGCCTTGTAGGAGGCGTATTGCTCATCCTCATCCGGCAGGTCGTCGCGACCCAGGAACAGGAACTCGGAGCGGTACAGGCCCACGCCGGTGGCGCCATTGGCCAGCGCCTGCTCCACATCGCCGGGCATCTCGATATTGGCGTGCAGCTCGATGGCCGTGCCATCCAGCGTCTTGGCGGTGGTGGTCTTGAGCCCGCGCAGCTTCTTGCGGTCGGCGGCATAGCCAGCCTGGCGCTTGCGGTACTCGGTCAGTATGGTTTCACTGGGGTCGATGATGGCCACGCCGGCCGTGCCATCGACAATCAGGGTCTCATCCTCGCGTATCAGCTGGCGAGCATGGTGCAGCGCCAGTACCGAGGGGATATCGAGGCTGCGCGCCAGGATGGCGGTATGCGAGGTCGGGCCGCCCACATCGGTCAAGAAGGCGGCGAACTCGGCTTCCTTGAACAGCACCATATCGGCCGGCGACAGGTCGTGCGCCACCAGGATGCGTTCCTTGCTGTCCTCGGGCGGCACATAGTGGCCCCCCCCTTCGCCATTGAGCGCCTTGAAGATGCGCTCCACCACCTGGATCACATCAGCGCGGCGCTCGCGCAGGTATTCCTCTTCAATAACGTCGAACTGCTCCAGCAGCCTGTCCTGCTGCAGCTTGAGCGCCCATTCGGCATTGCAGTGCTGCGCCTGGATGATGTCGCGCGGCTCTCGGCTGATGGTGTGATCGTTCAGCAGCATCACATGCAGGCTGAGAAAGGCGCCCAGCTCGGTCGGGGCATTCTCGGGAATGCTGCCCCACAGCTGCTCCAGCTCCTTGCGGGTCAGCCGCACCGCCGCATCGAAACGGGCAATCTCAGCGGGCACCTCGGCGTCCGTGATCTCGTAGTGGGCAACTTCGAGATCGGTATGGCTCACCAGATGCGCGCGGCCTATGGCGATACCGCCACCTATGCCTATGCCGTGCAGGGTGATGGTCATGGGGGCTATTCCGACTCGTCGAAACGGTTGGCAATCAGCTCGGTAATGGCTGCCATGGCAGCATCCTCATCCTCGCCGCTTATCTCCACACTGATACGGCTGCCCTTGGCGGCGGCCAGCATCATGACGCCCATGATGCTCTTGGCGTTGACGCGCTTGCCATTACGGGTCAGCCAGACCTCGCTGCGAAAGCGGCTGGCCAACTGGGTCAGTTTGCTGGAGGCCCGGGCATGCAGGCCCAGCTTGTTGATGATTTCAACTTCCTGTTGCGCCATGGTGTTCTGTCTCTCTAATCCTGCTTGCTGGGCGGCAGCATGTACATCACGCCTTCCAACCCACCGGTGACGGCCTTGCCGACCACCACATCAAGCGATTCATGTCCGTAATTGAGTGTACGCACCAGCATGGGCAGATTCACCCCCGCCACCGCTTCGATGCGGCCCGGCTCGATCAAGCGGTAGGCCACATTGGACGGCGTACCACCATAGATGTCCGACAGCACCAGCACGCCACTACCGGTATCCAGCTCGGCCAGCAAAGCCCTGGCCCGCTCCAGCACCACGTCTGGGTCGTCGCTACGGTACACCGGCAGATAACGAAGTTGCGGCAAGGGCCGACCAAGCACATGGGCAGCACACTCGGCCAGGCTCTCACCCAGGCCATAGTGCGTTACCAACAGGATTCCAACCATGACGAAGCTCAAAAAAACGCGTTGGAAACGATTCTAGCAGCCGCCGCCCGCTGCGCTGCACTATATGCGGACAAATGTACCGTCAGCAGGTGCCGGCAGCCCTGCCGGCAGCCTCCACTCACGCGCTGATGGCGGCTTCCAGCGCATCCATGAACAGGCCAGCCACCGGTATGCCGGATTGCGCCGTGATTTCCTGGAAGCAGGTCGGGCTGGTCACATTCACCTCGGTCAGGGTGTCGCCGATGACATCCAGCCCCACAAGCAGCAAACCCTCGGCCGCCAGCAGGGGGCCCAGCGCCTCGCCTATCTCGCGGTCGCGGGCGGTCAAGGGCCTGGCTACGCCAGTGCCGCCGGCGGCCAGATTGCCACGGGTCTCGCCGGCCTTGGGTATGCGGGCCAGGCACCAGTCCACCGGCTTGCCGCCGATCAGTAGCACCCGCTTGTCGCCATCCTTGATGGCCGGCAGGTAGCGCTGCACCATCAGGCTGACCGTGCCGTTGCGGGTCTGGGTTTCCAGTATGGCACCCAGATTGGGGTCATCCGGCCGCAGCCGGAAAATACCGGTGCCGCCCATACCATCCAGGGGCTTGAGCACCACGTCGCCATGCTCGGCCAGAAACGCACGGATATCGTCGTCGCGGCTACTGACCAGGGTAGGCGCGATAAACTGGGGAAAGCGCAGTATGGCCAGCTTCTCGTTGTTGTCGCGCAGGGCGCGGGGCTTGTTGAACACCTTGGCGCCCTGGCGCTCCGCCGCCTCCAGCAGATGGGTGGCGTACAGGTACTCACTGTCAAAGGGCGGGTCCTTGCGCATCACGATGGCATCCACCTCGGGCAGACCCAGGGTGGTAGCGGGCTCGGCCCGGTACCAGTCGTGGGCATCGCCAGTCAGGTTGATGACCCGCATGTCGGCCAGCACCCGGCCATCCAGAACCCGCATGTCGCGCTGCTCGAACGCCAGCACGGTGTGGCCGCGGGCGGCGGCCTCGCGCATCATGGCAAAGGTGGAGTCCTTGTAGGTCTTGAACCCATCCAGTGGGTCGGCCAGAAAGGCAATACGCATGGCTTGGTCTGCTCGAGTGGATTTGAGTCGGCCCAGGGCCGGGAACTCGGCCAGGGCGCACAGCAGTGGATCAGTCAGGCAAGCCGGCTAGGCCGCCATGCTGATGCTCTCCAGCACCGATTCGGTGCTTTCGATCTCGCGCGAGGCAGCCAGCAGCGCCAGCCGGGCCACCACGCCATAGGCGTAGAAGCGGTTGGGCGCGCAATCTGGGCTACCGTCGCAGTCCGGTGTCGATAGCGGGGTATCAAAGGCCAGCGGCTTGAAATACGCCCCCGGTGCATTGAGGTTTTCATCGGCGCCGCGCTCGGTATGGACGCGATAGAAGCCGCCCACCACAAAGCGGTCCATCATGTAGACCACTGGCTCGGCCACCGCCTCCTCCAGCGTCTCGAAGGTGGGCACGCCCTCCTGCACGATCACGTCGCTGACCTCCAGGCCTTCCTTCACCACCGCCATCTTGTTGCGCTGCTTACGGTTCAGGCCGATCACATCGGCAGGCGACTTCACGCTCATCACGCCCATGCCATAGGTGCCGGCATCCGCCTTGACGATGGCGTAAGGCGCATCGGTAATGCCCAGTTCACGATACTTGGCGGCCGTCAGCCCCAAGATACGCTCCACCTCGGCAGCCAGACGCTCCTCGCCTTCGCGGGTCTGGAAATCCAGCTGGCTGACCTGGCCGAAGTAGGGGTTGATATACCAAGGGTCTATGCCCAGCAACTGGCCAAACTCCGCGGCCACGCCATCATATTCACGGAAATGGTGGGTCTTGCGGCGAACAAACCAACCAGCATGCAGGGGTGGCAGCAGGTTCTGGTCGATATCGCGGAGGATATCGGGAATGCCGGCCGACAGATCGTTGTTGAGCAACACCACGCAAGGATCAAACCCAGGCAGGCCCACGCGGCGGCCATTACGTTGCAGTGGCTCCACCGTCAACGTCCCGCCATTGGGCAGTTCCAGGGTGGTGGGTGCCGTGATCTCGGGGTTCAGCGTGCCCAGTCTTACATTGAGGCCAGCCAGTTTCAGGATGCGCGCCAGCGAGGCCACGTTCTGCAGGTAATACTGGTTACGGGTATGGTTCTCGGGTATCAGCAGCAAGCGCCGTGCATCGGGGCAGATCTTCTCCAGCGCGCTTTGCACGGCCTGCACGCACAGTGGGGTGAAATCCGGGTTGAGGTTGTTGAAACCGCCGGGGAACAGATTCATGTCCACCGGGGCCAGCTTGAAGCCGGAATTGCGCAGATCGACCGAGCCATAGAACGGCGGCGCATGCTCCAGCCACTGGCTGCGGAACCAGGCTTCAATCTCGCACTGGGCGGCAAGGAACTTGCGTTCCAGGTCAAGCAGGGGGCCGGTCAGGGCGGTGGCTAGGCGGGGTACGTTCATGGCGGAACCTGTCTGGAAAAGAAACGGGCGAACCCGGACTTGGAGAATAGCCCATTGTGGCTAACTGTCACGACAGCCCTGGCTCCTTTGATGGCGTCTAGGCCGGCCAGCCGGGCTCTGGGAGCGGCAGGGCGGGCAATTCCTCTTAGATAGGGGCCAGGGGTGACAGTTTCAAGCCTTGCCCATGCTACACTCGCGCGGCTTTTCATGCTGCCCGGCCGAGCGTGCAAAACCGCTGCCTGTGCCATGCCGAAACAGCCGGCCAGGCACAGCAACAGCCCCCAGGATTTGCCAGGCAGCATAGGCGCCACCGTGCGTGGCGCAGCTAGTTAATGAACCGGTTCCGAGGTCGCCATGTCCGCACCCGCCCCCAAGCCCAAGGAAAGCCTGCAGGAAACCCTGCAGCAGGTGCTGCGCATCCTTAGCCGCCACAAGCTGGTCGAAAACCTGATCCACAAGCAGGAGATGCCCAAGCACGAGCTGGTGGAAACCATCGTGCACAAGCAGAACCTGACGGAGCTGGAAAAGCGGCTGGAGCAGCTCTACCCCGCCGACATTGCCTTTATCCTTGAATCGCTGCCGCTGGACGAACGGTTGACGGTATGGGAGCTGGTACGCCCGGAAATCGAGGGCGATGTGCTGCTGGAGGTGTCCGACTCTGTGCGGGAAACCCTGCTGGCCGACATGGATCGCGAAGAGATCCTGGCCGCCGCCGAGCATCTGGATACCGACGAGCTGGCCGACCTGGTGCCCGACCTGCCGCAGGACGTGATGCACGAGCTGATGGGCTCGCTGGAGGAGGAAGAGCGGGCCGAGCTGCAATCAGCGCTGTCCTATGCCGACGACCAGGTTGGCTCGGTGATGGACTTCGACATGGTCACCATTCGCGACGATGTGACGCTGGAGGTAGTGCTGCGCTATCTGCGCCGCTTCGATGAACTGCCACACCATACCGACAAGCTGTTCGTGGTAGACAACGACCAACGCATCAAGGGTGTGCTACCCATCAAGAAGCTGCTGATCTCCGACCCCGAGCGCGGCGTGGCCGATGTGATGGCGCACGAGGTGGTGATCTTCCGCCCCGACGAGGACGTCGGCGACGCGGCCCAGGCCTTCGAGCGCTACGACCTGGTATCCGCCCCGGTGGTGGACTCCACCCACAAGGTCATCGGCCGCCTGACGGTGGACATGATGGTGGACGTCATCCGCGAGGAATCAGAGGCCGAGGTGCTGAGCCTGGGCGGCCTGAAGGAAGACGAAGACCTGTTCAGCTCGGTCTGGAGTTCGGCCAAGAACCGCTGGCCCTGGCTGGCACTCAACATCGTCACCGGCATCATTGTCTCGCGGGTGATCGGCGCATTCGAAGCCACCACCGCACAGATCGTCGCGTTGGCCGCACTGGCCCCCATCATCTCCGGCATCGGCGGCAACTCTGGCTCGCAGACCGCCACCATCATCATCCGCGCCATGGCGCTAGGGCAGGTGACCGCCACCAGCACCCGCCGGCTGGTGGCCAAGGAGTTCGGCATCGCCATGCTCAATGGCGCGCTATGGGGTAGCGTGCTGGGCACGGTGGCCTGGCTGATCTACGGCAAGCTGGGCCTGGGCCTGGTGATGGCCGGCGCCATGATGCTGAACTTCCAGGTAGCCGCCGGCGTGGGGTTATTCGTACCGCTGCTGATGGAGCGCTTCGGCCGCGACCCGGCCTATGGCTCCAGCGTGTTCCTGACCTTCATGACCGATGGCATGGGCAACCTGATCTTCTACGGTCTGGCCACCCTGTTCCTGCTCAACGCCATGTAGGCAGGTGCCCGGCATGTCGACAGCTGTGGCGAGCAGGCTGCAAGGCGGTAAACCCGCATGTCGCCTGCCACCACCGGCTTTTAAATTGTGCAGCTCCCCTCGTGTAATATTTCCCGCCATGTTCTCGCCCATCTCAGACCGCGCCCTCCATCTTGCGCCAGCCCGCCTGCCAGCCACCCTGCTGCTGGATCTGATGCGCCATCAACGCTATGGGGTGGAGTACCAACCCATCATCGATATCGCCAGCGGCGAGGCCATCGCCTACGAGGCGCTGGCGCGCTTTTATGCGGCAGATGGCCAGCCGCTGGCACCCAAAGCCGTATTCGACGCCCTGCACGCCAGCCCACTGAGCCTCTACCAGGTGGAATACGACATGAAGCAGCTGCAACTGGCCCATGCCCCGGCCGATGCCAGCCAGCTGTTCGTCAACCTTGATCCCGATGCCTACGGGGTGACGGCCAACGAGGCGGAAGACCCGCTGCTGGGCCTCTTGGCCAGCCACGAAGGGCTGGTGGTGGAGATCATAGAAAATACCGATGTCGCTGACGCCCAATTATCGCAGCAGTTGGCCCAGGCCTTCTCGGCCCGTGGTGTACGGCTGGCGCTGGACGATATCGGAGCGCCCAACTCCATGCTCTCGCTGGATGTGATGATGGAGGTGGACTGGTTCAAGTTCGACCGCTCCTGGCTGGTACGGGCGCGTGACAGCCGCAACCGGGCAGCGCTGACCCACCTGATCGCATTCGCCCACGAATGCCACTGCAAGGTGATACTGGAAGGCATAGAGCGTCCCGAAGACCTGGCACTGGCGCGCAGCCTGCAGGTCGACTGCGTGCAGGGCTTTCTCTACCGCAAGCGCTTCGTCTCGGTTTCGCAGGCCGCTCGCCCCGCCCGGACGGCAGCATGAGCAGCGTCGCCAGCCTGATCATGGCCGCCCGGCAAAGTGGCATGCCGGTACTGGAGGCACGCTTGCTGCTGGAACATGCCAGCGGCCTGAGCCGCACCCGCCAGGCCGCCTGGCCCGAGGCCGAGCTGCCGCCCGAGCAGGCCGAACGCTTCCACACGCTGCTGCAACGACGCCAGGCCGGCGAGCCGGTAGCCTACCTGATAGGCCTGCGCGAGTTTTTCAGCCTGGATTTCGAAGTCAGCCCTGCCGTGCTGATACCACGGCCTGAGACCGAGCTGCTGGTGGAACTGGCGCTGGAGCACATTCCGCTGGACACCCCCAGCCGCGCACTGGACCTGGGCACCGGCTCCGGCATCATCCCGGTGTCACTGCGCAAGCACCGCCCCATGCTGGACATGCGGGCAGTCGATATCTCGGCCGACGCCCTGGCCGTAGCAGCCCGCAATGCTGAGCGCCATGCCACCCCCATACAGCTGATGCAGAGTGACTGGTATGGCTCGCTGGGGCGTGAGCAATTCGACCTGATCGTCTCCAACCCGCCCTATATCGCCCATGGCGACCGGCACCTGGCAGAGGGCGATCTGCGCTTCGAGCCGCGTGGTGCGCTCACCGACGAGGCCGACGGCCTGGCCCATATCCGCCGTATCATCCAGGGCGCTCCCCGCCACCTGGTCCATGGAGGCTGGCTGCTGTTCGAACACGGCTACGACCAGGCCGAACCCAGCCGCGCCTTGCTGACGGCAGCCGGCTTTACCCAGGTGCAAAGCTGGGACGACCTGGCCGGCATCGCCCGCGTCACCGGTGGCCGACGGGCCTAGCACCCAGGTTTTAGCGCATCACCACCGGCCGCAGATCCGCCTCGTTGGCGATCCGGTCGGCTGCCTGCTGCGCCGCCTGGCGGCTGTCGAACGGGCCTACCCTTACCCGCCAGATAGCGCCGCTGTTCTCTACCACCGGCGCCGGTAGCCAACCCAGCGTGCCCGTCACCTTGTCGCGAAAAGCCTCGGCTGTCGTCTGGGTGCCGAAGGCCCCCAGCTGCACCCAGCGCTGCTCGGCACGGGTCTCTATCGGTGGTGCCGGCATGGGTTCGTCCGCCAGATTGCTGGCCAGCCGGGCCAGCGGGTCCACCGCCGTGGTGCGCTCATCGCGTACCGGCAAGGTGCCGGCTGCCGCCTCTACCGCCTGCAGCAGCGCCGTCTCGGGCGGAGGAGCTGGCTGGGTCTCGCCGGGTGCAACCGCCTCTACCTTGACCTGGGCGCTACCGCCATTGTGGTAGCCCAGCCGGTAGGCAGCGGCATAGGACAGATCGATTACCCGCCCCTTGTGGAATGGCCCCCTGTCATTGATACGCACCAGCACCGACTTGCCGTTGCTCAGGCTGGTCACCCTGGCATAGCTGGGTATAGGAAGGGTGGGGTGGGCGGCAGTCAGCTTGAACATATCGTAGGGCTCGCCGCTGGCCGTACGCTTGCCGTGGAACTTCTTGCCATACCAGGAGGCCATGCCCTGCTGGCTGAACTCGCCATAGGTCTTGCGTGGGGTATAGCTCTTGCCCAGCACCGTGTAAGGCCGGTTGGCATAGCGGTGCAAGGGCTCGGGCCGGGCTTCCGGCTCGGTCAGGGCATCCAGATCGTAAGGCACGTCCAGAATGGGGCCATCGTCCTGGTAATAGCCGCCATATTGCTGCGGTATCTGTTCGGGTTTGGCCGGCGGCAGGGCAGGCTTGGGATTAGCCGCCACAGGCGGGCGTGCAGGTTCGGCCGGCTTGCTGGGTGTGGCAGGCGGCAGGGGCTGGTAGCTGGCGCAGCCGGCTGCCAGCAGGCAGCCGCAGAGTACTAGATGTCGTATCGTCAACTCTTCATCAACTTTCGGTCACGCTGAATAGCCATCAGCATACCGAAACCGATGAGGATGGACAGCATGGCGGTACCCCCGTAGCTGACCAACGGTAGTGGCACACCCACCACCGGCAGGATGCCAGACACCATGCCCATATTGACGAACAGATAGGTGAAGAAGGACAGCGTCAACGCGCCGGCCAGCAATCTGCCAAACAGGCTGGAAGCGTTATTGGCAATCATCAGGCCACGGCCGATGACGCAGAGATACAGTATCAGCAGCAGGATATTGCCTATCAGGCCGAATTCCTCGGCATAGACGGCGAACACGAAGTCAGTGGTGCGCTCAGGAATGAAGTCCAGGTGGGTCTGGGTACCCTTGAGCCAGCCCTTGCCGAACACCCCGCCAGAGCCGATGGCAATGGTGGACTGGATGATGTGGTAGCCATTGCCCAGCGGATCGGCCATGGGATCGATCATGGTCATCACCCGCTCACGCTGGTAATCATGCATCAGCGGCCAGATCACGAAGGGGATGGCGACCGCCAGCCCGGCCAGGCCGCCCAGGATGATGCGCCAGGAAAGGCCAGCAAAGAACAGAACATAGAAACCGGCTGCACCGATCAGCAAGGCCGTGCCCAGGTCAGGCTGCTTCAGCACCAGCGCCATGGGCATGCCTATCAGCAAGGCAGCCACGGCAAAATGCTTGAGCTTGAGGCTGGCCTCGTGCCGGTCGAAGTACCAGGCCAGCATCATGGGTACGGCCAGCTTCATCAGCTCTGACGGCTGTATCCGGGCCACGCCTATGTCCAGCCAGCGACGGGCGCCGTTGGTGATGTCGCCGAACAGCGCCACCCCGATCAGCAGCACCATGCCGAAGGTATACAGCTGCGGTGCCAGCCACATCAGCTGCACCGGCTTGAGGTTGGATACCACCCACATGGCAGAGAGCGCCACCACCACCGAGACCAACTTGCTGTTGATCTTGTCGAAGCTCTGGTTGGACGCCGAGAAAATGGTCATCAGGCTGACACCGACGAGCAGGGCCACGAACAGCAGCAGCCAGGGGTCGATAGGGTCGACGAAACGTTTGATCAGTCGCTTAATCAGCATGGCTGTGACTCGTGATTTCCGGTATTGGCGCCTGCGCCTCGGCAGTGGGCGCCACCGCCCCGGCTGCGGGCTTGGCTTCCTGGCTGGGCAGCTTGCCCAGCAGGTAGTAGTCGAAGGCCTTGCGGGCAATAGGCGCGGCATGCGCGGCACCGAAGCCAGCATTCTCCACGATCATGGCCAGGGCGATACGCGGTTTGTCGGCCGGTGCAAAGGCGATGAACAGGGCGTGGTCGCGCAGTTCCTCTCGGGTGGAACTGGCGTTGTACTTGGCGCCCTTGAGGCTGTAGACCTGGGCCGTGCCGGTCTTGCCGCCCGAGGTATAGGGTGCACCCCGGAAAGCGGTGGATGACGTCCCCTGCATATTGGTGGCCACCATGGCCTGCTTGATGACTTCGATATGCTCGGGCTTGTAGGGCAGTTGTTTGGCCGGCACCGTCTCCAAAGCACGCCGCTCGCGGCTGACGCTGTCCTCTATGTATTGCACCAGATGCGGGCGGTACTGCACGCCGTTGTTGACCAGGGTGGCTGTCGATTGCGCCATCTGGATGATGGTATAGGTATTGAAGCCCTGGCCGTTGCCGATGGAAATCGTATCGCCCGCCAGCCAGCGCTGCTGTTCCTTGCGTTTGAAGGCGCGGCGCTTCCAGGCCTGCGAGGGCAGTATGCCTTCCTTCTCGCCTGGCAGGTCCACCCCGGTACGGCTGCCAAAGCCCAACGGCCCCATGAAGTTGGATATGGCGTCTATGCCCATATCGTTGGCCAGGCGGTAGTAATAGGTATTGCAGCTGACCACGATGGACTTGTGCATATCGACCATGCCATGGCCGTGAACCGCATCGTCGCGCCAGCGGTTGTTACCCATGATGAAATAGCCGGGGTCGGAGATGGCATCGCTGGGGCGGCGCTTGCCGGTCTCCAGCGCAGCCAGCGCCATAAAGGGCTTGAAGGTGGAGCCAGGCGGATACAGGCCCTGGATGGCGCGGTTGTTGAGCGGCCGGGAGGTCGCGTCGTTGAGCTCCTTCCACGATACCGGATCGATGCCATCAACAAACAGATTGGGGTCGAAACCAGGCCGCGACACCATGGCCAGTATACCGCCGGTGCTGGGCTCTATGGCTAGCAGGGCGCCACGGCGTTCGCCAAATGCCTGCTCCACCACCTGCTGCAGCTTGATATCCACGGTCAGCACCAGATTGTTGCCCGGCGTGGCCTGGGTGCTGTTCAGCGCCCGTATGGCCCGGCCGCCCGCATCGGTCTCGACCTGCTCATAGCCGGTAGTGCCATGCAGCACCTGCTCATAGCTCTGTTCCAGGCCGAACTTGCCGATATGGTCGGTGCCCTTGTAGTTGGGCAAGCGGCCATCGGCATCCAGTCGTTTCAGGTCGCCATCGTTGAGCCGGCCGATATAGCCCACCAGGTGCGAGGCGGATTCGCCCATGGGGTACTGGCGGAACAAGCGCGCCTTGACCTCCACCCCGGGGAAGCGGAATGCCTGGGCCGCAAAGCGGGCCACTTCCTCGTCACTGAGCCGGGTCTTGATGGGCAGGGACTCAAAATCCTTGCTCTCATCCAGAAGCTTCTTGAACCGGCGCCTGTCCTTGGCCGTGATATCGATGAACTCAGCCAGCCGGTCTATGGTGGCGTCCAGCTTCTCGCCCAGCTTGGACTGGGTGATTTCCAGCGTATAGGCCGAATAGTTGTGGGCCAGCACCACGCCGTTGCGGTCAGTGATGATGCCGCGCGACGGTGGGATGGGCACCAGCGAGATGCGGTTGCTCTCGGCCAGGGTGTGATACTTGTCGTGCTTCATCACCTGCAGGTAGACAAAGCGACTGAGCAGGATGGCGAAGCCGATCAGCACGCCGGTGATGACCACCACCAGGCGCAACTGGAAGCTGTAGCGCTCGCCGTGGTGGTCGCGCAATACGGTGCGACGGCTCATGACTGGATTTCGGCAGGTTTATCCACGCGCTGCGGTGCCTGCAGCAACTGGCTCAGCAGGGGCCACAGCAAGGCGCCCGAGAGGGTGCCGACAAAATAGCTCCAGCCCGGAAAACCGCTGCCCGTCGCCATGCGCACCAGCAGCATGATGAGCTGGTTGGCCAGCAGCAGGGGCGCCACATAGAGGGCCTGCTGCCACAGCGGGAACATGCCCAGCTGGCGATGTCGCCCCAGCACAAACCAGCTGGTGGCGCAGTAGGCCAGGCCATGCTGGCCAAACACATTGCCGTCAGCGATATCCAGCAGCATGGCCAGCCAGAAGGCCCAGCCCACGCCCACATGGCGCGGCTGGTTCATGCACCAGTAGAGCAGGGTCAGTGCCACGAAATCGGGCAGGAAGGCACGCACCATGGGGCCCCAGGGTATCAGCGCCAGGGTTAGTGCCACGATAAAGGTAAAGACGATAAAGCTGCGCTTGACCGGCTTGAGCAGTTGGCTGGATACCGGCATCAGGCAGGCTCCTTGTGGGCGCCGCGACGGGCGGGCTTGGCGGCATGCTCCACCGGCCTGGCGGGCTGATCCCGGCGTTCGTCCAGTATCAGCAGGAAGCGGTGCTTGTCGATATCGGCGGCCGGCTCGCAGCTGATGCGGGCAAAGGCCGAACCGGCATTGCGATCCACCCGCTTGACCCGGGCCACGGGCAGGCCGGGCGGGTAGGTGCCATCGATGCCGGAAGTCACCAGCACATCGTCACTGCGTATGTCGGCGTTGAGCGGCATCCAGTTCACTTCCAGCGGGTTTTCCGGGCCCAGGCCATACAGCACGGCCCGCACACCGTTGCGCACCACCTGCACCGGCACGGTATGGCCCTTGTTGGAGATCAGCGTCACCTCGGCCGTCAGCGGTTGCAAACGCGTCACCTGGCCGACTACCCCCTGGGGGTCTATCACCACCTGGCCCAGCCTCACCCCGCTGCTTTCGCCTCTATCCACCACCAGCTTGGCGGTAAACGGATCGCGGTCGTTATACAGCACCTCGGTCAGCGTGCCCTTGCCCTGGTGGGCTGCCCGGGTAGACAGCAGGGCACGCAGTTGGGTGTTCTCCTGCCGCAGCGCCTGTAGGCGCATCAGTTCGGCACTGGCCAGCAGCTTGTCGTCCTGCAGCTTGCGGTTCTCCCGCTGCAAGGCCGTCTGCGACACAAAATAATCGCCCACCTGCTGGGCGGCGGAGATAGGGGCGGTCGCCAGCCACTGCAGCGGATACAACGCTACCGATACGGTCTCGCGCACCGGCTGCAGTATCTGCCAGCGCACATCCACTACCAGCAGGGTGAGCGACAGCGAGGCGTAGATCAGCAACAGGCTGAATGGCTTGGGGCCCTGCTTGAAGAAGACAGGTTGGTTAGTGGCTTGCATATCAGGGTGAGGGGCAAGGCGCAAAGGGCGCTGCGTGGAAGAGCTGGCTCTTCACACCTCACCCTTCGCTCCTCACGCTGTATCAGTCGTTAGTAAAGATCGTGCCGACCTTGTCCATCTTCTCCAGGGCCTTGCCCGAACCGCGCACCACGCAGGTCAGAGGATCATCGGCCACGATGACCGGCAGACCGGTCTCTTCCATCAGCAGGCGGTCCAGGTCACGCAGCAGCGCACCACCACCTGTCAGCACCATGCCCTTGTCGGCAATGTCGGCGCCCAGTTCCGGCGGGGTCTGTTCCAGCGCCTGCTTCACTGCCGAGACGATCTGGTTCAGTGGCTCGGTCAGGGCTTCCAGGATTTCGTTCGACGAAATGGTGAACGAGCGGGGGATACCCTCGGCCAGGTTGCGACCCTTCACTTCCATCTCGCGCACTTCGGCGCCAGGGAAGGCCGAACCGATACGCTTCTTGATCTCTTCCGCCGTGGTTTCGCCAATCAGCATGCCATAGTTGCGGCGGATGTAGTTGATGATGGCTTCGTCGAACTTGTCGCCACCCACCCGCACGCTGTTGGCGTACACGATGCCGCCCAGCGAGATCACGCCCACTTCGGTGGTACCACCACCGATATCGACCACCATAGAGCCGGTAGCCTCTTCGACCGGCAGGCCGGCGCCGATGGCGGCAGCCATGGGCTCCTCGATCAGTTCAACCTTGCGGGCACCGGCGCCCAGCGCCGATTCCTTGATGGCGCGGCGCTCAACCTGAGTGGAACCGCAGGGCACACAGATCACGATACGGGGGCTGGCGGCAAACAGGCGGCTGGGGTTCACCTTCTTGATGAACTGCTTGAGCATCTGTTCGGTGATGGTGAAATCGGCGATCACGCCGTCCTTCATCGGCCGGATGGCAGTAATGCTGCCCGGGGTACGGCCCAGCATCTTCTTGGCCTCTGCCCCCACGGCCAGGATGGTCTTCTTTGCGCTGGGGCCGCCTTCCTGCTGTATGGCTACCACCGAGGGTTCGTCCAGCACGATGCCCTTGCCAGAGACAAAGATCAGGGTGTTGGCCGTGCCAAGGTCGATGGCGAGGTCGTTGGAGAAATAACCGCTGAGAGAACCGATCATGAGATGTCCGTATGCTGTGTCTTGGGGCGCCATGCCCCGGGGGCCTGCCCGGGGACAGACCACGCTCTATATGGGTTTGTTCACCAGCCACACCTCGCAGTGCAACATGGCTTACCGTGCTCTTGCTTTTGTCCTTGGGAGTCAACGCCTTGCGTGCCTGCCTGCGCAGTCGCGCGCTTCCCCAAGGCTTGGGTGCGGTAAACCCGGTATGTTACCCTAATAGCCTTGCAAAACTAAAGATTTGAAGGGTTTTGACCATGTCTCTGACACAAGCCGATGTGCGACGCATCGCCCGCTTGGCGCGTCTGCAGGTAAATGACACCGAAGTCGCCGAGGTCGAGCAGAAACTCAATGGCATATTCGGCCTGATAGAACAGCTGAAAGCCATTGATACAGAAGGCGTCGAGCCCATGAGCCACGCCCGCGACGTGGCCCTGCGCCTGCGCGAGGACGTCGCCACCGAGACCAACCGCCGCGCCGCCTTCCAGGCCGTGGCCCCGGCAGTGGAAGACGGCCTCTACCTGGTGCCCAAGGTCATCGAATGAGCGCCGCGCATATCCGCGCCACCCTGGCCGAGGGGCATGCCCTGCTGGCCCGCGTGCTGGCCGACGAGGCGTTCATCGCCTCGGTCGAGTCGGCCGGCCAGTTGCTGGTCGAGGCCTTTCGCGCCGGCCACAAGGTAATCTCGGCTGGCAACGGCGGCTCGCATTGCGATGCCATGCACTTTGCCGAGGAGCTGACCGGCCGCTACCGCGACAACCGCCCGGCCCTGGGCGCCATCGCCGTATCCGACCCCTCCCACCTCAGCTGCGTGGGCAACGATTACGGCTTCGAGTTTGTGTTCTCGCGCTTTATCGAGGGCGTAGGCCGGGCCGGCGACGTGTTCGTGGGCATCAGCACCAGCGGCAATTCACGCAATATCCTGCGCGCCGTCGAAGCCGCCCGGCAACAACAGATGCGCGTCGTGCTGCTGCTGGGCAAGGACGGCGGCCAGCTCAAGGGCCAGGGTGACGCCGAGATCACCGTGCCGCACTTCGGCTATGCCGATCGTATCCAGGAAATCCACATCAAGGTCATCCACATCCTGATCGACATGGTCGAGCGGGGAATGGGGTATACAGAACAGCCATGACTTACACACTCAAGCAAGCCGCCGACCTGCTGGCCGCCGGCAAGACCTCCGCAGTCGAACTGGCCAGTGACTACCTGGCCAGGATAGAAGCCGCCCAGGGCGCGCTCAATGCCTTTATCACAGTGGACCGCGAGCTGACGCTGGCCATGGCCCGCAAGGCTGATGCCAGCCGCGCTGCTGGCAATGCCGGCCTGCTGACCGGCGTGCCCATTGCCCACAAGGACATCTTCTGCGCCGAGGGCTGGAAGACCACCTGTGGCTCCAAGATGCTGGAGCACTTTGTCTCGCCCTATGACGCAGGCGTGGTGGAGCGTTGCACGGCGGCCGGTCTGGTCACGCTGGGCCGCACCAATATGGACGAGTTCGCCATGGGCTCGAGCAACGAGAACAGTGCCTACGGCGCGGTACGCAACCCCTGGGACAGGGATGCCGTCCCCGGCGGCAGTTCCGGCGGTTCGGCAGCAGCCGTTGCTGCACGCCTGGCGCCGGCCGCCACGGCCACCGATACCGGCGGCTCCATCCGCCAGCCGGCAGCCTTCTGCGGCGTCACCGGGCTCAAGCCCACCTATGGCGTGGTCAGCCGCTACGGCATGGTCGCCTATGCCTCCAGCCTGGACCAGGGCGGCCCCATTGCTCAGACTGCAGAAGACTGTGCCCTGATGCTCAATGTCATGGCAGGCCACGATGTGCGTGATTCCACCAGCCTGGAAATGGCCAAGGAAGACTACAGCCGCGATCTGAACCAGCCGCTCAAGGGACTGCGCATCGGCATGCCGCGCGAGTACTTCGGTGCTGGCCTGGCGGCCGACGTGGCCGCCGCCATCGAATCGGCCTTGGCCGAGTACCGCAAGCTGGGCGCCGAGGTGGTGGAAATCAGCCTGCCACGTACCGAACTGGCCATCCCCGCCTACTATGTGATTGCCCCGGCCGAAGCGTCCAGCAACCTGAGTCGTTTCGATGGCGTGCGGTATGGCCATCGCTCTCAGAACTACGAAGCCTATTTCGAAGAACACAACAAAGAAGCCAAAGAGGAAAAAGAGAAGGTAACGCTGCTGGAAGCGATGTATGAAACCAGCCGAGCCGAAGGCTTTGGCTGGGAAGTGAAGCGCCGCATCCTGACTGGTGCCTATGTGCTCAGCCACGGCTATTACGACGCCTACTACCTCAAGGCTCAGAAGGTCCGCCGCCTGTTGTCCGAGGATTTCCAGGCCGGCTTTGGCCAATGCGACCTGATTGCCGCCCCGGCGGCCCCCACGGTGGCCTGGAACCTGGGCGAGAAGGGCGATGACCCGATTGCCATGTACCTGGCCGACATCTACACCCTGGGCGTCAACCTGGCTGGCCTGCCCGGCATTGCCCACCCGGTGGGCTTTGGCGCCAACGGCCGCCCGGTGGGCCTGCAGCTGATAGGCAACTATTTCAGCGAGGCGCGCCTGCTCAATGCGGCCCACCAGTTCCAGCAGGCCACCGACTGGCACACCCGCGCGCCAGCACTGTAAGCAACAGGGATCAATCGACAGGCCGTCCCGGCGGCCCAGTCATGGAAGGAATACGCAAGATGCAATGGGAAGTCGTTATCGGGCTGGAAATCCACACCCAGCTCTCGACCCAGTCGAAAATCTTCTCGGCCAGCAGCACCAGGTTTGGCAATGAGCCCAATACCCAGGCCAGTGCGGTGGATATCGCCCTGCCCGGCGTGCTGCCGGTGATGAACCGCGCGGCGGTGGAAAAAGCCATACAGTTCGGTCTGGCCATCGGCGCCAAGATCAACCGCAAGTCCATCTTCGCCCGCAAGAACTACTTCTACCCGGATCTACCCAAGGGCTACCAGATCAGCCAGTTTGAAGTGCCGGTGGTCGAGGGTGGCCAGGTCACCATACGGGTAGGCGACCAGGACAAGGTGATCAACCTGACCCGCGCCCACCTGGAAGAAGACGCCGGCAAATCGGTGCACGAAGACTTCCACGGCATGAGCGGCATCGACCTGAACCGTGCCGGCACACCCTTGCTGGAGATCGTCTCGGAGCCGGAAATGCGCTCGGCCGCCGAAGCCATCGCCTATGCCAAGGCTTTGCACAGCCTGGTGACCTGGATAGGAATCTGCGACGGCAATATGCAGGAAGGTAGCTTCCGCTGCGACGTCAACGTCTCGGTACGCCCGCTGGGCCAGAAGGAGTTTGGCACCCGGCGCGAAATCAAGAACCTGAACAGCTTCAAGTTCATGGAACAGGCGATCAAGTACGAGGTGCAGTGGCAGATCGAACAGATCGAAGACGGCCACAAGATCCAGCAGGCCACCGTGCTATTCGACCCCGATAGCGGCCAGACCCGCATGATGCGTAGCAAGGAAGATGCACATGACTACCGCTACTTCCCCGACCCGGACCTGCCGCCGCTGGTGATAGACGAGGCCTGGATAGAGCGGGTGCGCAGCGAGCTGCCCGAGCTGCCGGAAGCCATGCAGGCCCGCTTCCAGTCGCAATACGGCATCCCCGCCTATGATGCCGCCACCCTGACTTCCAGCAAGGCCATGGCCAGCTACTACGAAGCCACCGTGGCTGCCGGTGCCGATGCCAAGCTGGCCAGCAACTGGATCATGGGCGAAATCTCGGCCACGCTGAACCGCGAAGAGCGCGACATCGCCGACAGCCCGGTTGCCGCCGACGCCCTGGCGCTGCTGATACGCCGCGTGATGGATGGCACCATCAACAACAAGACCGCCAAGGATGTGCTGAAAAAGATGTGGGAAGCGGGTGACAGCGCCGATGCCATCATCGAACGCGACGGGCTCAAGCAGGAAAGCGACACCGGCGCCATCGAAGCCATCATCGACGAAGTACTGGCCGCCAATGCCGCCATGGTGGAGGAGTACAAGTCCGGCAAGGAAAAAGCCTTCAACGCCCTGGTCGGCCAATGCATGAAGGCCAGCAAGGGCAAGGCCAACCCGGCGCAGGTGAACGAAGTACTCAAGCGCAAGCTGGGCTGACGCTCCCACCCCACGCACCTCGCAACGTGAACTCCCATCACGGCAGCGAGGGCGGGGGGTGTGGAATAAATCAAGGAATAGCCTACCAGTTCAGGCTGCGCTGGCGCCTGCTCAGGCGTCGCACCCATCGATGCCCTCAGCCCATGAAAGGCTCGCTAACGAGCGTCAGCGAGGCTCCCTCACGGCGGTGAGGGCGGGAGAGTGGGAATAAATCAGGGGAGAACCTACTGGTTCAGGCTGCGCTGACGTTTAGCGCCAGCCCCCTGGCGCCTGCTCAATCCTTCATCACCCATCCCAGACCTGAGTCCATAGCACCCGCTGAAGCCCATTCAGAGAGATAACGAGCGTCAGCGAGGCTCCCTCGCGGCGGCGAGGGCGGGGGGTGTGGATTCAATCAAGGAAGAGCCTACCGGTTCAGGCTGCGCTGGCGTCCAGCGCCAGGGTTCCCCTGGCGCCTGCTGCTCACGTCATCACCCATCCCAGACTCAAGCCCATAACAGGCTCTCACCGGCGATTCCAGCCGTAACGCGGTGGGTCGGGGGTGAAGCCTTCTTGCGGGAAGGGGTTGGGTTCGTCGCGCTGATGGCGACGGCCCGGTATCACCCCGGCTGCTACCAGGTTACGGCGGCTGTCGTAGCGCAGGGCCAGGCGGTCGGATGGTTGGGTGCTGGCCCGCTCGAACCGGGTACGGCGAGCCTGCGAGTCCTCGATCTCACCGTGGCCGGTGCCCATCTGCGGCGCGGCGGACGGCGCCGACTTTGCGCGCGGTGAGCTCTCTTCCATGGCCCGGGCATCGCGATCACGGGCGATCACCACGGGTGGAATATAGCGACGCTCGCGGAACACGGCGGCGCCTATCACGCCTACTTCGTCCGGCCTGCCGGTACGGTCAGCGTAGCTGTCACCCAGGTCGGTAAAGTAGAAGCGGGCTACGCTGCCCATAGATTTGCGCCAGCCCGACACGACGGTGTCACCGTGGGGTTCCAGCACATAGCCGGCCTGCTGGTAGCCGGCAGTCTCACCGCTGACAGCGTTGATGCCGTCTACCGACAACACCACCAGCACCCGCTCGTCGGTAAGATTGCGCAGCCTTACCTGATAGGCCTCGCCTTGCTCGCCTGCCACCCAGGCACTGCCACGGTGCTGGTATTCACGGTAGTCACGACCGTAACGGTCTTCCACCTGGATCTCAACCAGGTTGCCACGCTGGGCCAGGGCGCCGAGCGAGGCGGTGGCAAGCAACAGGGCGATCAGCTTCTTGGTGTTCATTTCAGCCTCCTTGGCCGTTCGGGGTTGTAGTACCTTGAACGGCATTGAGCGCCTGATAGGGTTAACGCAAACTGAACTGATTGCAGACTATCTCGCTCCCGCCAATTCCAGCGTCAGCGATGACAGTCGCAAACCCCCAGCTCGCGCTAGACTGCCGCCATGGTTACCGATACCGAGCGCTACCAGCGCATACTGGACCGCGATGTCCGCTACAACGGCCGTTTTCTGACAGGCGTGCTGACCACGGGCATCTATTGCCTGCCATCCTGCCCTGCGCGCAAGCCCAAGCTAGAGAATGTTCGCTTCTTTGCCGATGAGGCGGCTGCCCGCGCTGCCGGACTGCGCCCCTGCCTGCGCTGCCGACCCGATCTGTTCTACCGGGGCCAGGGTAGCGACGAAGCCATCTATGAAGGCTTGCAGACTCGCCTGCTGGCCGACTGCAGCGAAGTTGCCGACCTGGCTGCACTGGCCCGCCTGGCCGGGGTATCCCGTACCAAGCTGGGCACCCTTTGCCGCGAGCATGGCCATACCAGCCCGGCAGCCCTGCTGCGCCATGCCCGCCAACTGGCCACCCTCAGGCACCTGCAAGCGTCCGACACCGCCATCGCCGATATCGCCTACGCCGTGGGCTATCGCAGCGAAGCCACCTTCCACCGCCAGTTCCTGGCTGAGCAGGGCATGACACCGGGCTGCTACCGCAGCATGCTGGCCGGCAGCAGCTTCACCCTGCGCCTGCCGCAGGCTTACCGCAGCGCCGAGGTGCTGGCCTACCTGGGCCGCGACCCTGACGGCCCCGCCGAGCGGCGCAGCGGCAACCACCTCTGCAAGGCCCTGCTGGTCCAGGGGCAGGCCATCCGGCTGAGCCTGACCCTGGCGCCGGGCCAGGCCCATTGCGAAGTTGCCAGCGAACAAAGGCTTGTGCCGGCCACCATGGCGGCCGCCCACCTGGCCGCACTACGCTGCCTGGGTCTATGGCGCCCGCAGGAAGAAACCCTGAGCGACCCACTAGCCTTGCAACTGCAGGCCAGCCAACCGGGCCTAGTGTTCCCGCTCAGCGCCAGCGTGTGGGAGGCCCTGGTGTGGGCCATAGTCGGCCAGCAGGTGAACCTGACGTTTGCCGGCCAGCTGCGCCGGCAGGTCATCCTGCTGGCGGGCGCCGATGCTGGCGAGGGCATGCAGGCCCATCCCAGCCCTGCTGCCGTGGCCGCGCTGGACCCAGCCTTGCTGTGCGAGCGCAAGTTTTCCCGCTCCAAGGCCAGCTATCTGGTCGACACGGCCCGGCATCTGGTCGAGCATGGCATTGATATCGAGCAGCTGCCGTATCAATCGGCACCGGCTGCCCTGCGGCGGCTCACCGCACTGCGCGGTATTGGCCCC
Source organism: Chitinimonas prasina (assembly GCF_030160395.1). Taxonomy (GTDB): domain Bacteria; phylum Pseudomonadota; class Gammaproteobacteria; order Burkholderiales; family Chitinimonadaceae; genus Chitinimonas; species Chitinimonas prasina. The sequence goes on along the minus strand of NZ_BSOG01000001.1, from coordinate 1,435,771 downwards.
TGGACGGCGCAATACACGCTGCTGCGGGGGGCCGGTTTTGCCGACTGCGTGCCGGTGGGCGACGCCGGCCTGGTCGCCGCCCTGCAGCGCCAGTTTGCCCTGCCACAACGGCCCGATGCCGCCCAGACCCAGGCGCTGATGGCCTGCTACGCGCCGCATCGCAGCCTGGCCACCGCCCGCCTGTGGGCCAGCCTCAAACCCCTGGCCAGCGAGGAGGCAGCATGAGCGACCGTTACTGGGACGCCATGGACTCGCCCTTCGGCCGCATGGTGGCGCAGGTCAACGGCCAGGGTGGCTTGCTGAGCATGAGCTTCTTCGACCATGCCGAAACCACGGCCGTTGCCGCAGGCGCACGGCACGACGCCCGCCGCCTGGCGGCGGTGATGGCCCAGTTGCGCGAATACCTGGCCGGCACCCGGCAGCAGTTTACGCTGCCACTGGCGCCCAGCGGCACGCCTTTCCAGCACGCAGTCTGGGCGGCCCTGGTACAGATACCCTATGGCGAGACGATCAGTTATGGTGAGCTGGCGCAGGCCCTGGGCCAGCCCGGTGCCGCCCGTGCGGTGGGGCGTGCCAACGCCACCAACCCCATCGGCCTGATCGTGCCCTGTCACCGCGTCATCGGCGGTGATGGCTCGCTGACCGGCTACGCCGGCGGCCTGCCACGCAAGCAGGCCTTGCTGGCGTTCGAGCGCCAGCACAAGCCGCAGCCGGGCAGCAACCTGGCGCTGTTTGACTGAAACCGATCAGCAGGCTTGCCGGCCACACCGGCCACCGCGTAAAATTCCCGACTGAATTAATCAGCTATTACGCAACCGGCCGCCCGATGGCCTGCGAGGAGTGTCATGGATACCCAGGAAAAAATCCGCCAAACCGTCACCGAAAACCCGGTCGTGCTGTACATGAAGGGTACGCCCACCTTCCCGCAGTGCGGCTTCTCGGCCAAGGCAGTCAGCATACTCAAGGCCTGCAATGTGAACTTTGCTGCCGTCAATGTGCTGACCGACGATGAAGTCCGCCAGGGCATCAAGGAATTCGCCAACTGGCCCACCATCCCCCAGCTCTATATCCGTGGCGAATTCGTCGGCGGTTCGGACATCGTGGGCGAGATGTACCAGAGCGGCGAACTGCAGAAGCTGCTGGAAGGCCTGACCAGCTAAGCGCTGTTCTGCCCCCATGCAAAGAGCCGGCTTATGCCGGCTCTTTGTTTTTGGGACTGAGGGTTATGGCTGCTTACCCGTCCACTGGCGCCTGCGCTGTCCCTAACCCATAACGGGCGAGCCGGCAGGCACCGACGCTACATCTGCTTGAACAGCTACTGATAACCCTACCTAGAACTGCTTGCCGACCTGGCCAGCAGCACGCCAGCCGGCGGGTACGCCGGGCCGTTATGCAGCCGCGAGCGGTACATTCAATGCGCCAGCGACAGCAACCGACAACAACAAAGCCTTGATTTGCATGATGGGATCTCCCGTGAGTTGATGAAGCACAGGAGGGACTCCAGGTAAGGTCAGGCGCATGGGGGAGACAGGCTGCGATGAATACCGGCAAGCTTACGATAAAACCGGGATTTTGCCCGACCTGGCCGTAGGCGTTAGCATGCGTCCTACTCTCCGCTCACGCTACAGGCAGGCTGTCATGTCCCTCCAACTCTGGCTCGCCTATGTCGGCGCCGTCTTCGTCATATCGGGCACGCCCGGCCCCAATATGTTGCTGGCCATGACCCACGGCATACACCATGGCCTGGGCCGTACCGCCAGTAGCACCATGCTGGGCCTGCTGGCCGGCCTGGCTGTCATATTGTCCATCTCGCTGGGCGGCCTGGGCGCGGTGCTGCTGGCCTCCAGCCATGCTTTCGACGTCATCAAGTACGTGGGGGCGGCCTATTTGATCTACCTGGGCATCAAGACCTGGCGCGCCAGTGCCGATGGCCTGGAAACCGAGGGCCGGCCCGATGCCGACAGCGGGTGGGCGCGCTTTCGCATCGGCGTGCTGATCGCCCTCTCCAACCCCAAGGCCATCCTGTTCGGGGTGGCGTTCTTTCCCCAGTTCATCGACGCCAAGCAACCCATGGCCGGCCAGGCCAGCCTGTTGTTGCTGACCTTTGTGCTGATAGAGACAGGCTGGATGTGTGTGTATGCCGGCGGTGGCGCCCGCCTGGCCAGCTGGCTGCGGCAGAGCGGCCGCATGCGCTGGTTCAACCGCGCAGCCGGTGGTGCCTTCGTGGCCGCCGGGGTGCTGCTGGGGGCGTTCAAGCGAGGTTGAGGGCCTGTTTGCGCTGAAGTCATGGATGGGGGATGGGCAGGGCAGGCACTAAGGAGACGCTGGATGTCAGCGCAGCCTGAATCCATAGACTCTCCCGCCCGCGCCGCCGTGCGGGAGCCTCGCTGGCGCTCCTTGAGGCCGTCGATGAAGGCCAGCCACGCATAAGCGGCAGGGACCGCCCATCCTATATTGCTGAAAAATCAGGCACACACCCTAGCCACGACGGCTATCCCGCATTACGATTCGGCCTCGGTTGGCGACACAATTGCCGACCGCATGGCAGCGTGGTCTATCGCCGCGCTGCATGACCCGAAAAACACGATTTTTCTGCGGACCCAGCCTGCCGACCAAGCCTTCTCGCTTGCGTTGCCGGCCATTCCGCGCGGAGCCAAAAGCATGACCGCATTTGTATTCAGCGAACCCAACTTCGACAACCACGAGCAAGTGGTGTTCGTGTCCGAGCCCAAGTCGGGCCTCAAGGCCATCCTGGCTGTCCACAATACCAACCTGGGCCCCGCCATGGGCGGCTGCCGGATGTGGAACTACGCCAGCGAAGCCGACGCCGTTACCGATGTACTGCGCCTGTCGCGCGGCATGACCTACAAAAACGCCGTTGCCGGCCTGCCCATCGGCGGCGGCAAGAGCGTGATTATCGCCAACCCCAAGACCGACAAGACCCCTGCGCTGTTCGAAGCTCTGGGAGAGGCACTTGAGCGCCTGGGCGGCCGCTATGTGACGGCCGAAGACGTGGGCACCAATACCGACGACATGGCCCATGTGGCCCGCAAGACCCGCCATGTGGCCGGCCTGGGCGAGACTGGTGATCCGTCGCCCTTTACCGCCCTGGGCTGCTTTGTCGGCGCACAGGCTGCCGTGAAGTACCACCTCAAGCGTGACTCCATGGAAGGCCTGGTCGTGGCCCTGCAGGGCTTAGGCAATGTTGGCTTCGACTATGCCCGCCGCCTGCGCCAGGCCGGCGCCAGGCTGATTGTCACCGACATCGACCAGGCAGCGCTGGAACGTGCCCGTACCGAACTGGGCGCCGAAGTTGTGCCGGTGGACAGCATCTACGACGTGGAAGCCGATATCTACGCCCCCTGCGCCCTGGGCGCCACGCTGAACCCCAACACCCTGGGCCGCCTCAAGGTCAAGATCGTGGCCGGCGGCGCCAACAACCAGCTGGCTACCGCCGACATTGGTGAGTTCCTGCGCCAGAAGGGCATACTCTATGTGCCCGACTTCGTCATCAACGCTGGCGGCATCATCAAGGTCTGCTACGAGCACCTGAAGAAGCCCGAGAACGAAGTGGAAGCCCATGTACGCCGCATCGGCGACACGCTCACCGAGATCTTTGAGCGCGCTGCCCGCGAAGGCGTCGCCACCAGCGTGGAAGCCGACCGCGTAGCGGAGTTGCGCTTCAAGCGTTGAGCATGATGGTGCAGCCCTGGCCGCAACAGCCAGGGCTCCACGTGAAACAGCCCGGCTTGAGCCGGGCTGTTTTGCTTTTCCCGGCCACCAATCATGCGGGGCAGGGCAGACAGATAGTTGGAAGTCGCCGGGGCTGTACCCGGCGCGGCCAGGCAAGCGCCGCGCATTCGGCCTACTTGATTAACGCTGGTGCACGCAGGCCCGATACTTGGCGTCTTCATCCTCGAATACTTCTTCGCCACCGGTGGCATAGGCCAGGCTCAGCGCGACTACGGCCTGATCCAACCGGCCCAGTTCAAACTCGCACTGGCCCAGGCGCAGCTGGATAAACGGGTTGGTTGACCCTTCCGGACACTCCGATGCCTGTGCCAGCGCCTGCTGGCCACGGTCGTGCTCGCCCATCAGGAAGCAGGCGTCGCCTATGGCAGCTAGCACCCAGGTACTGGCTTCCCAGCGTTCCAGATCGCTGGGCAAGAGGGCGCGGGCCTCTTCGTACTTGGCCAGGGCAGCGTCGAAGCGGCCCTTATCGAATTGCTTGTCGCCTTCGTCCAGCAGCGCCTGTATGGGCTCCTGCAATATGGCCGGCAATGTGGTCATGAATCGGACTCCCTATGAACAGAAGCCCGGACCAGGCCGGGCTTCAAACACTTTAACTCATTAGCAGGGCGTGGGGGCACACCCAGACTCTCCGCAGCGCACCACCTCGGTGGCGGCCAACGCCAGGCTCTCGGAGCCAGTTATGAGCTTAAGCACTAAAAATGCAGCTAATTCAAAGTGATGACGAGCGTCAGCGAGGTTCTCTCCACGCACCGTGCAACGTGGACTTCCGTTGCAGAGCGAGGGCGGAGGGTGTGGATTAAATCAGGGAAGAGCCGACTGTATCAGGCTGCTTTGACGCTTAGCGCCAGGGTTTCCCTGGCGCCTGCACAGCCCGATATCAGCAATCAATGACTTAATTCAAAACCGGCTCTTAACGGTAGGCGTCGATGCTGGGGCAGGAGCAGACCACATTGCGGTCGCCGTAGGCATCGTCAACCCGACCCACGCTAGGCCAGAACTTGTTGTCGCGCACCCATTCCAGCGGGTAGGCGGCCACTTCGCGGCTGTAGGGGCGTTCCCACTGACCCACCACGGCAAACTGGGTGTGGGGGGCGTTGCGCAGCGGGTTGTTGTCTGCCGGCCAGTTGCCTTGCTGTACCTGCTCCACTTCCTTGCGGATGGACACCATGGCGTCGATGAAGCGATCCAGTTCGGCCTTGGATTCGGATTCGGTCGGCTCGATCATGAAGGTGCCAGGCACCGGGAAGCTCATGGTCGGGGCATGGAAGCCGTAGTCCATCAGGCGCTTGGCGATATCCACCTCGGTCACGCCGCTGGCGGCCTTGAGCGGGCGCAGGTCGATGATGCACTCGTGCGCCACGCGGCCGTTCTTGCCGGTGTAGAGGATGGGGTAATGGGCCGACAGCTGCTTGGCCATGTAGTTGGCGTTCAGCAGGGCTGCCTGGGTGGCCTTCTTCAAGCCGTTGCCACCCATCATGCGGATATACATCCAGGAGATGGGCAGGATGGAGGCCGAACCGAACGGCGCTGCCGATACGGCAGTCTGGCCACGGTGCGGGCCGTCGATCGGGGCCACCACATGGTTGGCCATGTAGGGAGCCAGGTGGGCCTTGAGGCCGATGGGGCCCATGCCGGGGCCGCCGCCGCCGTGCGGAATGCAGAAGGTCTTGTGCAGGTTCATGTGCGACACATCGGCACCGATCTCGGCCGGCTTCACCAGCGCCACCAGGGCGTTGAGGTTGGCTCCGTCCATATAGACCTGGCCGCCGTGGGCGTGGATCACGTCGCAGATTTCGCGGATGGCTTCCTCGAACACCCCGTGGGTAGACGGGTAGGTGATCATCAGGCAGGCCAGGTTCTTGCTGTGCTCCTCGGCCTTGGCCTTGAGGTCGGCCACGTTGACGTTGCCGTTGTCGTCGCATGCCACCACCACCACCTGCATGGACATCATCTGCGCGGTGGCCGGGTTGGTGCCGTGGGCCGATTGCGGGATCAGGCAGATATTGCGATGCCCTTCGCCACGGGCCTCGTGGTAGCGGCGGATGGCCAGCAGGCCGGCGTACTCGCCCTGCGCGCCCGAGTTGGGCTGCATGCAGATCTCGTCAAAACCGGTAATGGCCTTGAGCTGCTCGCTCAGGCCTTCCACCAGCTCCAGGTAGCCACGGGTCTGGCTGGCCGGGGCGAACGGATGGATATCGCCGAACTCGGGCCAGGTCACCGGAATCATTTCGGCGGTGGCGTTCAGCTTCATGGTGCACGAACCCAGCGAGATCATGGCGTGATCCAGGGCCAGATCCTTGTTCTGCAGCTTCTTCATGAAGCGCAGCATCTCGGTCTCGGTGTGGTGGGCGTTGAACACCGGGTGGGTCAGGATGGCGTCGGTACGCAGCAGGCTGGCAGGCAGCGCGGCAACGCGTTCCTGGTCCAGCAGCTCCACATCCAGGGCCTTGGCGGCTTCACCGACCAGGGCCGTCCACAGTGCCTTCACATCGGCGCGGCTGCTGCGCTCGCCAAAGCTGATGCCCAGCTGGCTGCTGGAGACATGGCGCAGGTTGTAGCCGGCGCTCTGGGCGGCTTCGTAGGCGGCATGGGCCTTGGCGCCCAGGTCTACCACCACGGTGTCGAAGAAATGGCGGGTCTGCACGGTCACGCCCACGCGCTTGAGGCCTTCGACAAAGATGGCGGTCAGGCGATGGATGCGGTCGGCAATGCGCTTGAGGCCGACCGGGCCGTGGTAGACGGCGTACAGCGAGGCCATATTGGCCAGCAGTACCTGCGAGGTACAGATATTGGAGTTGGCCTTCTCGCGGCGGATATGCTGCTCGCGGGTCTGCAGGGCCATGCGCAGGGCGGGGTTGCCGGCCGAATCGACCGACACGCCGATGATGCGACCAGGCACCGAGCGCTTGTATTCGTCGCGGGTGGCAAAGAAGGCGGCGTGCGGGCCGCCGAAGCCCATGGGCACGCCAAAGCGCTGGGCCGAGCCCAGGGCGATGTCGGCGCCCAGCGCGGCTGGCGACTTCAGCACTACCAGGGCCATCGGGTCGGTTGCCAGGGCAACCAGACCGCCCATGGCCTTGATGGCTGCCACGGCGGCTTCGAGTTCGGCGATTTCGCCGTTGACATTGGGGTACTGGAACAAGGCGCCGAAGACTTCATGGTCCTTGGCCTCGGCTGCCGTGCCGTAGATCAGTTCCCAGCCAAAGGCCGTGGCGCGGGTCTTCATCACGTCTATGGTTTGCGGCAGTGCGTCGCGGTCCACAAAGAAGCGGTTGGACTTGGACTTGGACACGCGGCGGGCCATGGCCATGGCTTCGGCTGCGGCCGTGGCTTCATCCAGCAGCGAGGCATTGGCCAGCTCCAGGCCGGTCAGGTCCAGCACCAGTTGCTGGAAGTTCAGCAGGCATTGCAGGCGGCCCTGCGAAATCTCGGCCTGGTAGGGCGTGTAGGCGGTGTACCAGCCGGGGTTTTCCATCACGTTGCGCAGTATCACCTTGGGGGTGATGGTCTCGTGGTAGCCCATGCCGATGAACGAACGGGCAATCACGTTCTTGCTGGCTATGGCGCGGATTTCGGCCAGTGCCGCTTCCTCGGTCACGGCATCGGGCAGCGCACAGGGCGATCCGCCCAGGATGGTGCCTGGCAGCGTGTCCTTCACCAGGCCATCGAGCGAGTCCGAACCCACGGTCGCCAGCATGCTGGCGATTTCGTGTTGATCGGGACCGACATGGCGGTGGATGAATTCGTCGTGGTTTTCCAGCGAGAGAAGCGGCGTCATGGTATGACCCTTACTAGGTATGGTTCATCGCACGGGGCGATATTCAAAATGGCAAACCGGCCGCTTGTGGCGACCGGCGGGTAATGCTTGTGCGCAGCGTCAGAGCACTTTCTTGTAGCGCACCACCATGCTGGCGGTATCGGCGCAGCTCTCGCCGGGGCGGGAGCAGCCCAGCACCGTCACTTCCAGCTCGCCGGGGGCCAGCAGGCGGCCGCGCATGGGCAGGCTGAGCTTGCCGCTATTGAGCGTGCCGGCAAACTCGCCGGCCTGCCCCAGCTGGGCCAGCAGGGTATCGGCCCAGGTGCCGGAGAGCGGCCCGGCCAGCTCAGGCTGGCTGGCGCTGTTCGGTATCAGTTCCATGCCGATCAGCACCGTGCCGCTGGTGGTGACGATGAGATACTCGCCGTGCTGCGCCTGCCACACCCCGTCGAAGGCCTTGTCCGCAAGGGCCAGCATGGGTGCGGCAGCCAGCAACAGGGCAGCGAGGGTAGATTTCAGGCGCAGCATGGGGTGCCTCCTGTGCTCGGTGACTGGATCAGGCGCCGATTTCCTTGCCATAGGCAGCGGCGTCCATCAGGCCGTCCAGATCAGCTGGGTTGGCCGGCTTGATCTTGAAGAACCAGCCTGCACCGTAGGGGTCGGTGTTGACCGACTCGGTGGCATCGGCCAGGGATTCGTTCACGGCGAGAATCTCGCCAGCAATCGGGGCGTACACATCGGAAGCGGACTTGACCGACTCCACCACGCCAGCCTGCTCGTCGGCAGCCAGTTGGGCACCCACCTTGGGAACTTCCACGAACACCACATCGCCCAGCAGGCTCTGGGCGTGGTCGGTAATGCCCACGGTCACGCTGCCGTCGGCTTCAACGCGCAGCCACTCGTGGCTGGCAACGTATTTCAGATCGCTGGGGATATGGGTGCTCATGGGATCGCTTCCGTTTGGGTGTGGCGCTTTTGGCGCCGGATTATCGGACCGGCCATCAGGCACGGTTGGATTTTGCGCGGATTCTACCAAATCTGTAGGCAGTTACGCTGCTGCTACAGAGACTTATCTGTCGCGTTGTACATGAACCAAATCACTACTGCCCGGCCAGCAGCTTCATCCGTGCCAGCCGCTCGGCTTGATCGCGTTGCAGGAAGGCATCCTGCGACAGCGCCGCATGGGCCAGACCAAAGTAACGCCTGGCCTCGTCGCCCTGCTGGCGGGCCAGGTACAGCTCGGCCAGCTCCTCGAACACATAGCCGTCCACCTCGCCTGCTGCGGCATTGTCGCGCTCCAGTGCCTGTTGCTCGGCCAGGGCGGCTTCGTGCCTGCCCATGAGCCTGTGCACATGGGCCACCATCCAGCGGGCAACCCGCAGCGGCCCGGCTTGGCCTTGCTGGCGGCGCTCGGCCAGCTGTTTCTCGAAGTAAGCCAGGGCGGGCTCGTACTGGCCCATGTCCTGGTAGGCCATGCCGATATTGTTGTAGAGCGAGGCCAGCCAGCGCTTGGCCCTGGGCTGTCTGCTGGCTTCGGCATAGGCCACGGCCTTGAGGTTCCAGGCCAGTTGCTCGGCCGGCGCTACGGTAAACGGCACCATATGGGCGGCGTCCACCGCCAGGTAGTCGGCCTCTATGGTGCGCGCCTTGTCCCAGGCCTGTTCGAACAGGGGGCGGGCCTTATCCTTCTGCTTGCCGGAGTTGAACAGCCGGCCGCGTTCCAGCAGGTAGCGCACCGTCACGATGGGCGGCAGCGCATCCAGCCGGGGGGCCAGCTGATCCAGCAGGGCATGGCCTTCGTCAAAGCGCTGCTGCAACCCCAGGGTGCGGGCCACCTGGGTTGCCACCTGGGCCTGCTCGCTGCTGCCATCGGGATAAGCCGCCATGGTGGCGCGAAAACGCTGCTCCACTGCCGCCACATCCCGGCTCTGCCAGATCAGGAATTCCTGCAGGGCATCGTCATCCTTGGGTCGTTCTGCGCTCATGGCGGCCCCCAGGCAAACAAGAAAAAGCGCCTCAACGAGGCGCTTGCTCAGACTCACTCGTAAACCTTCTTGCCATTGCGCACAAAGGGCATCTTCACCACGCGGGCCGGTTGCAGGGTGCCGCGCACATCCACCTGCACGGTGTCGCCTACCTTGACGGCCAGCGGCACGCGGGCCATGGCGATGGATACCTGCAAGGACGGCGAGAAGGTGCCGGAGGTGATCTCACCCTCGCCGGATTCAGCCACCACCTTCATATGGCCACGCAGCACGCCCTTGCCTTCGTAGACCAAGCCCACCTGCTTGAGCAGGGCGCCACCGGCGGCGCGTGCGGCTTTTTCCTTTTCCACCACGCTGCGGCCCACGAAATCACGGCTTGCCGGCTCCCAGGCAATGGTCCAGCCCATGCCGGCGGCCAGGGGCGAGGTGTTGTCGTCCATCTCGTTGCCGTACAGGTTCATGCCGGCTTCCAGGCGCAGGGTATCGCGCGCGCCCAGGCCTGCGGGGGCCACACCAGCAGCGATCAGGGCGTTCCAGAAAGGAATCGCCTCGGCCGCCGGCATGGAGATTTCCAGGCCGTCTTCGCCGGTATAGCCGGTACGGGCAAAGAACCAGTCACCCATGGGCAAGCCCTGGAACACCTGCAGGCCGGCAATCAACTCGGCAGCGTCCGGGCGGGCAGCCTGGGCCTTGGCAATGGCGTTGGGGCCTTGTACGGCAATCATGGCCAGGTCGCGGCGCGGGGTCAGTTCCACGTGGAACGATGCCGCGATCGGCGCCATCCAGGCCAAGTCCTTGTCGGTGGTGCCCGCGTTCACCACCACGCGGTAGCCCCAGCTGGTCTTGTAGACAATCAGGTCGTCGATCACGCCACCGGCTTCGTTCAACATGCCCGAATACAGTGCCTTGCCCTCGAAACCCAGCTTGGCCACATCGTTGCCGATCAGCTTCTGGAAGAACTCGGTAGCCCGCTCGCCACGCACGTCCACGGCCGTCATGTGCGACACATCGAACATGCCTGCATCGCCGCGCACCGCCTCGTGCTCCTTGATCTGGGAGCCGTAGTTGATCGGCATCTCCCAGCCGGCAAAGTCCACGATCTTGCCGTTGGCGGCCAGGTGCGCATCGAACAGGGGGGTACGTTGAGCCATGTTGTCTTCCTTATGAGAATCGTTTTGTAGAGCCGCTAACAAAGCCCAGCGTAGCGGTTCTGGCTAGGCGTGCAAGCGTAGACAGTACAGGTGGGTACGGCAAGCTTGCACAACAACGCCAGAAGGGTTTTGTTCGTGGCTCTTGGGGAGCGGCAGTGGGTAAGCTGCCACTGGTTGGGTACAAATCAAGCCGCTTTATAGACGAAACAGCCATCCAGCAGGTATTCACCGTTAGCCACCCGCCCTTCGGGTTCTACCCGGTCGAACGGCACTTCCTGACCATTCACCACGATATAGGCCGGTATGGGCTTGCCCTGGTACTGGCCCAGCACGGCATCGGCGCGGGGGTAATCCACGCTCGGCACCGGGGCCGCCTGGGGGGCGGGCTGCTCGCGCGCCAGTTGGGCCTGGCCGTCCTCGCGGGCCTTCTGCTCGATGGCATTGGCCGGCAGGCTACGCAGGTAGAGCTTGAACAGAAAGTTAGGCAGCACCACCCGGCGCACCCGCTTCTCGTTGTCGATCACGCAGGCGATGGGGAACTGGGTATGGCAGCTAGGGCAATGGGCCGTGGCAGCCAGCGCCATATGGTCTTCCACCACGCGGGCAATGCCGTGCATATGGCGTGCGTGCAGCAACTGCTGGCACTTGATGCAAGGCTTGGAGAACTGCTTGACCAGGGTGCCGTTGCCAAAACGCACGGGCAGGAAATGATCGATACGATTATTGGGCTGCATGACAGACTTACTCCTCGGCCGGGGGGGCCGGTGCTACAGGTGTTTCGGCCACGGCGGGCTCAGCCAGTTCCTCGGGGACTTCCGCCGCCTCGGCCACTTCTTCTTCCTCTTCCACCACGGCAACCGGCTCGCCGGCTTCCAGCAGGCGGCATTCCAGTGCCAGGTCGAGATAGTCGGTGCTGATCAACTGCAGCTTGACCGGGGTGCCGCGTGCCAGTTCGGGCAGGCCGGCAATCCGCAGAATCAAGGGCAGGCCATCAAAGCGCACCAGGTTTTCCTTGATCACGGTTGCGCCTATCTCGCGCACGCCCTCCTGCTCCAGCCACTTCAGGCACCAGTAGCGCTCCATCCGGCCCTGGAATTCGGCATAGGCGTTGTAGGTCTGGTCAAAATCGCGCAGGGCCGCAAACAGCATGGGGTCGCGCGGGGCATAGCGCGGTGGCGTGCCCTGCAGCATGGCCACCAATTGCTGCTGGTTGATGAAATCGGCCGCGCGGCGCAGCGGCGAGCTGGCCCAGCTGTACTGCGCCACCCCCAGGCCCACATGGGGCGAGGGCTGGGTGGTCATGCGCACCCGGCCCATGGCCTGGGCGCGGTAGATGGCGGGAATCCGCGCATCGGCCAGCTGTTTGCCCCAGGTGGAGTTGCACAGAATCATCAGCTCGGCCACCAGTTTGTCCATGGGGCTGCCGCGCTTGCGCGGATAGATGCGCACACGCTTGCCGCCCGCCTCGTCGCGGTCGATGGCAAAGCTGTAGTCCGGCCGTTCCACCCGGTTGGGGTCGTGCTTGCCACGGCCTATCTCCAGCGCAATGGCAAAGCGCCAGAGGAACATCAGCTCGGCCTTCCACGGGTAATCGGGGCCGCCGTCGGGCTGGGCCACCGTCTCCTCGTTGAACACCGGGTCCAGATCGTGGTGGCGCAGGTTGGCCGCAATGTGCACGCGGTCCAGCCGGCTTTCGCTGGCGATCACCTGCAGATCGGGGTTCACCGTCACATACAGGCTCACCGCCGGGCAGTCGCGGCCTTCCGACAGCGTAAACGACTCCACCACCGCATCGGGCAGCATGGTGATCTTGTCGCCGGGGAAATAAACGGTAGACAGCCGCGCCAGCACTACCTGCTCCATGGTGGCATCGGCCGCCATGCCCAGGGTAGGCGCCGCGATATGGATGCCCACGCGGGTATTGCCATCGGGCAGCACCGTTACCGACAGCGCATCGTCAATCTCGGTAGTGGCGGCATCGTCGATGGAGAAGGCACGCACCCCGGCATCGGGCAGATCCGTCGGGGCCGCCGGCAGCTCCATGGCCGGAAAGCCCGTCCCCTTGGGGAAGTACTCGCTGAGAAAGCCATCCAGCAGCCAGGTCTCCACATCGGGTATGGCGCCACAGCCGGCCAGCAGGCGCAGCGGCGACTTCTGCGCCGCATCGGCGGCGGCGGCCACGGCCTTCCATTCGATGGTGTTCTTGTCCGGCCGGTGCAGCAGGGTGCGGATATGCGATTTCAGCACCTCGGGCAAGGCACCGGCCTGCAGCTCGCGCTGCCACTCGGCCATCAACGCCGCCTCGCGGGCCTTCTTCTCCATACCGGACTTGGCCGCCCGCAGGTTGTCCTCGGGCGCAGCCTTGTAGCGGCCCCGGCCCTTGCGGTAGAAATACATGGGCGCACCATGCAGGCGCACCACCAGGGCAGCTTGCTCCAGCGCCGTAGGGTTGGGGCTGTAGTACTCGCGGGCCAGCTCCAGAAAGCCGAACTCCTCGGTACCCGCCACCTCCCACAAAAAGTCGAGATCCAGCTGCTCGGCCATGGCCTGCGCCTGCGGCATGAAATCGGCCAGGGCGATCTTGTCGAAGCGCAACCGCACATCCACAGCCTTGATCTTGCTGCGCTTACCGCGCGCGTCCTCAATCTGCAGATTGGCGTCGGACTCGCTCATGATGGCAGCAACCTTGAAGTCACCGCTTTCTTCGTAAAAGACGTTCATGCGTGGCCGCCCGGCAGGGCGAACTCTGGGGAGGGAAAGGGGGCGGATTATACCGGAGCCAGCCGCCACTGGCGGCCCGGGCTTGCCCTATTCGTCAAGGCTTTGCGACGGGCGGTGGGGTGGTGGCGGGTGTTTGATGGCAGCGCTGGGTGGGAGGGTGTGGTGGCGGCTGATTGTTTGGGCTGGTGCGGGTACGGACGGCTACGTAGTCCGCGGGTTGGTGGTTGTGATCTGTGGATTTGCAAAGTGCCGAGTCAACAGGCTGCGTCCCGACCGAGCGGACATGATTACGCCAGAAAACACGCTCAGCGCGTGCTTAATACTTCCAACCCGATGACTTGACCATGCTGCCCAAGAAGCGTCCGCCTCCACGGGCCGGCGTATGCATATCTTGCGGCAAACTCAGCAACGTAAGTGACGACTTCGGTGGAGGTTGGCCATTCCGTGCAGGGTATCGTCATCTCATCGACGAATTTTTGGGCTGCAGAAAGCATCGCAGCGGTAACCATTACAGTGGGCTCAGTATGGCAAGATGATTTATCCAATTCCATTTTCGCCACACCGAGACTGTTAAGCACGCCCAAGGCGCTTTCGCGGTAGTCACCTACCGGCGCAGATCGTGCCCCAAGCAGCATTCCATAAGCAGTAATGGCACATCTCGCTTCATCCCCCACGATGCATTGCGCCAGCGATATCAACTCTTGGAGACTTTGGCAGGTAGACGCAGGTCCGAATAGTTGGTGTTCATTCATTCTGTGCATCTTCTATCTACTGGTGTTTTGAAAATTTGAGAAATGCTCATGAGGCTAAACATCTGCTGCTGGTCGCTAGTGATCCACAAACAGCACGTAGGGCAATGGCAGCTTGAGGCCATCATCCCGCTGCCCCACTCGCTAATCTCCTACCAAGTTTCAAACTCGCCCTTTAAGGCAAATTCGATGAACGCTGTAATCAATTCCCTATCATCGACATCTAGCTCAACGGAAATCCCAGCTTCTTCATGGAACATTTTCGCGAGCAATGCCTTCTTTTCTTCCCGTGCCGGGTCGGCGATATAGGCATTAAGCGCAATGGCAAACGCGATTGCATCTTGTGCTGCTACAACTTGACCCGCATTCCAATCGTACTCTCCCTGCCAAGGGCTCTTATCGCCATCCCAATTCCTTGGAGCAACTGTACCTATTGCTTCCCAACCGTAGTGCAATATCGCCAAATTAATGTAGAAAGCCCAGCCAATTGTTGTAAAGTAGAATTCCTGTCCGTGCTTGTTGCGTAAGTCCATGCCCATATGAGTTACCTGATTGCTCGACGGTTAAAACGAATAATTGATCACCAATGACCTACAGTGGTTATCCTAGCACAAATTGTACGGCGGCCGCTTCGAGCGTAGGGTAATGGGATGGACTCCTCCCTCCCATTGTCCTACGCGCTAGTCAAGTTGTTGCCAAGCAGGCTCTGACTCTCCATACTCCCAACACTTGAATTGAATGCGCTTGACCGCATGATCGATGCGATATGTTACATAGAAGCCTTCCCAGAGTTGGCTTTGCATCCAACGAAATCCCATGCTCGAGGTCTCTGGTGACCAGCCAGGAATGTGAAAACTGTATTCTGACTCGTTGCCGTCGAGTTCTTTGCGAAGAGTAGCGATGGCTACTTCTGTCTCTTCTCGTGTTGCCATGGCGTATCTCAAAAGGTTGAAACCCAAACGTTGGAGGTAACGTGCGGCTAGAACACCGTAGCGCGCAATAAGCAACGCGCATTGCGCCGTATGTTATCACCTCACGTAGGCTGAGATTAGCTTTGTGTAGCCATTGCTGTATTCGGTGTCAACCCAAGGTTGAGCCTCTATTCATACGGCGCAATGCCCGTTGCTTATTGCGCCCTATTCACTAAAAGGTTAGGCACGATCATTTGTCACCAAGTCAATTTGCCGAAGAAGCAACCGACCAAGAGATGTAATTTGATACCCCCTTACTTTCTGACGACCGGTTTGAGTGTCAAAAATGGGCTGTTTTGTTTTGGGGTCTAGTTCATATTTCGTTACCAGCAAACCAAGTCGAACCAAGTGTTCCTTATAACTTTCTTGAAGAGCATGTTTATCAACCAAGTCTTGACCACCACCTAAGTATGGAGTTATCGGCTTGAGTATTTCTTTATGGGCCCCTATGAATTCAGCATCACTACCTACCGTTGGGTTTAGGTAGTAGCGCAACCAAACAACTTCAATATCATTCAATTCGCCAAGAATTTGTAGTAAATGTTTTGATTCAGTATGTGATACTAATGTGGAAGAGATGCCATTAACTAGCAATGCAGATAGATATAGGCGGCGCTCATCTGAGATGGATTTAGCCGCTTGCCTAATACTCTCTTCAGCTAAGTCTGTAAAATTTTCATTACTCAACTGCTCGGACAGGTGCCCGTGATCTAAACGAGATAGACGACTCTCCAATTCAATGGCAAATTTTGCAAGGCGATCAATGCGTTGGTTCGGGATGACAGTGCCAGCTAACTCAGCTAGTAACGAGCCTGCGAATGGGACCATTCCAAGGACGCCCTTGGCTGCGGCAGTGACATAGTCAGTAGAATCAGACTGCAAGTTTTTGGGCGTGTTGGGAGTGATGGTCATGCTGGGCGCCTAACAGTTAATAATAGACCTTTGGGCATAAGCCCGCAAACATCGAGAAAAATAGCGCATTGCGCCGTATGCTATCGCCACCTGCACGCCGGTAGAATACACAACGTATAACCAACTTGCTAAGTGGTGCCCGGCAACTGCCTTTGGCAACAAATCGACGAATAGGTATTGGCAGGCCTCTATGAGCACGGGGATGTAGCCTTCGCTGTATTCGATGCCAAACCTAAGTTGAGCCTCCATTCATACGGCGCAATGCGCTTTGCTTATTGCGCCCTACGCGCTGAAAGGTTAGCGCTTTTTTTCATCCCATGTCTCGATAACAAACAGAGCCAAGGTATGCGCCGAGTTTATTGCTAAGCGTGCGTGACGAGGTTTGATGTTGTATAGCTTTCTTCCTTGCCCATGAGCGGAGCTTGCATGAGTTCTGAAGGCACCTATTCCATCAACTGTTGAAATTATTCCAGTCAATATTCTTTTTAAATCATCATCTTCAAGCGCGCCGGGGTCGAATCCGAGATCACTTCTTACAACTTTCCAAACATTTTGTAGGTCTTGCTTTTGTGGTACCTCTAGATTTTCATCTGCAATGTATACCTTGAATAGAGACTCCAGAATATTGCAGGCTGCCGAAACGGCTTCGCGAGGCTCTGCATTTACGTTTACCAATGCTCGATTGAATTCGGCCTCAAGTGCAGGTATGTCACGCCCCTTTATTAATTCTTGCAGTGACCTGCTAGGGGATGATGTTCCGTCGGAAATGTGTCCACCTTGGACGTATTGCAGGTTGCAACGTTTAAGTATTGATTTTAGCTTTTCTCTTAGTTGTTTCTTGGGGCTCTCTATTGAATGACCGAAGATTATTGATTCCTTTTCATCCTGCTCCGGAATCTCCATGTAGCACTCAATGAGCTTGCCAAGTACACGCAGTGGCTCTTTAGCCTCTTTGTTTATACGACGTAACCAAGCTTGTGTCTTAACAGGCTTTGAGCCTTCGGGAGGATCACCTGGAGCGTCAGCGTGTAAGAACAAACTATCCAGTGATGCGTGCGACTCAATAGACGGAAAACTCTCCGCTAGCACGGCGATAACTGGGGCAGGGATTTCTTTTCTCATCTCAGATGCCGCTCTAGAAAGCGCTAACAGTGTTTATACGGACCCGCGGGTCCGTATATCAATTAATATTAAGGGTGCCGTAAAATCGTCGTAACTCATTGATTTTCAGTCGCTTGCGATTCGCAGTGCAGTATAACAACAACAGAAAACCGGGCGCCACGACGTTCTCTATGTCTATAGGGTATGGTGAAACGCTCTCTCGCATGCAAGCCCGGAATGGATCATTAGCGGACGACCAAACCCAGTGTGCTCAGGGTCCGCTTAGGCCGAACTCCAGTCACACGGGCTTGCCAAGTTGGTGGTCTGCGCTTGGTCAACAGTGACGCATAAGCACCTAGCCTAGCCGCATTCGTCACCGCCTCAACCAAGCTCAAACACCTGCCACCCGACATTTCAAGCCCCCTACACCGCAAACCTCGCCACCGCCCCGCCCAACGACTGCGACAAGGCATGTAGCCCCCGCGAAGTCGCATCCAGCGATTCCACGCCCAGCTTGGTCTCCTCGGCCATGGCGGCCAGCGATTCGACATGGCGGGCCAGTTCTACGCTGGTGGCCTGTTGTTCGCCCAGGCGGTCTGATAGATCGTCCACTCTTGCCAGGGTGCCATTGGCGGCCTGCTCGACCTGGTTGACTGAGTCGGCGGCGGCAGACATGGTCTGCACCACGCCGCCTATCTGGCCCAGGGCGGCTTGTACGCTTTGTTCGGCCTGCTCTACCCCGGTGCGCATCTGTGCCAGGGTGTGGGTGATTTCGCGGGTGGATTGGGCGGTGCGCTCGGCCAGCTTGCGTACTTCGTCGGCCACCACGGCAAAGCCCCGGCCTGCTTCGCCGGCGCGGGCGGCTTCGATGGCGGCGTTGAGGGCCAGCAGATTGGTCTGTTCGGCCACGTCCTTGATCACACCCACCACGGCGCCCACCTGTTGCGAGGCGCCGTCCAGTGATTCCATGCGCTCGTTAGCCTCGATCAGGCGGCTGGCCAGGGCGTCGACCTGGGCGGTGGCGGCCGAGATGGCCTCGTGGTTCTGGGCCGAGAGGCTGCCGGCGCGCTGGCTCTCTTGCCGGGCTTCGCGGGCGTTGGCGGCGATTTCGTGGATGCCGACGGCGAAGTTCTCGACGGCGGCGGCCATTTCTGAGGCCAGCTCCTGCTGCATCTGGCTTTGCCCCAGGGTGGTGCCGGCCACCTGGGCCAGTTGCCCGGCATCGCCGCCCAGCCGGCCTGCCTGGCTTTGTATGCCGCCTATCAGCTCGCGCAGGTTTTGCTGCATCAGGCGCAGCCGGCCCAGCAGGCTGTGTTCGTGGGCCTGGGCGATGGGGGAGGCCAGGTTGCCGTTGGCCACCTGGTGTACGGCCTGGGCCGCAATGGCGGGCTCGCCCCCCAGCATCTGCACCAGCTTGCGATAGGTGTAGGCCAGGCCCAGCGCCAGGCCGGCCAGGTTGATGGCAATGGCCAGCCAGACCAGCCACAGGTCGAAGGTTTTCTTGGCCTGCGCGGCCTGCACGGCGCCTTCGGTGCGTTGCTCCATCAGCTGGTAGAAGGCATCGACCGGCTTCATGATGCGGGCTTTTTCGGCGTGGTAGGCGCTGTCGTGCATCAGCCGGCGGGCCAGTTCCAGGTCGGGCTCGGCGGTTTTGCTAAAGCCACCCTGGCCGTCGTCGAAGCGGCCTTTGACGGCATTCATGGCGATGGTCTCGGTCTTGACCAGGCCGTCTGAATTGGCCTTGGCTTCGTTCAGCTTGGCGAACTCGGCCTCGCTGAAACCGGCGGCCTTCATCATGTCCAGCAGGGCTGTGGGCCGGCCATCGGGCCGGGGCTTGGCCTCGCCTGCGGCCACAAAATCCCAATAGATGCGGTGATAGGCCTCGGGCAGTGGTTTGTCGCCATTGCGGATGGCGATCACATCCCAGTACTGCCGCTCGTAGGCGGGGTCGCCGGTTACCACATAGGTGCGCGCCAGCCGGGTCAGGTCGTCGGAGCTTTGCCGCAGGGTATCGGCCAGCAAATAGGATTGGTAGCGGTTGGCCTGGGCCTGGCTCAGTTCGTCGACGGCGGCCGACAGGCGGCTGAGGGTGAACAGTATCAGCAGTACCAGCAGCAACGATGCGGCGGTGAGCCAGATAAACAAGGAGCGCAGGCGCAGCTGGTACATGGTGGGGCCTCGGTTGAGTCGACAGGTCGAGTACCCGGTTTAGCTGAGCTGGCTGGGGCTATGAATCATTCATTTGGGGTAAATCGCCCCATTTTTTTGCACGCGGGTTCATGACGCGGAACCACAGGGGCGGTATCAGGGCCAGCGGAATCATGCCGGCATAGCCCGATGGCAGTTGCGGGGCGTCGGGGAAGGGGCGCAGGGCCTGGTAGGGGCGGCTGGGGTGGGCGTGGTGGTCGGCATGGCGTTGCAGCTGGTAGACGAACAGATTGGAGAACAGGTGGTTGCTGTTCCAGGAATGCCGGGGGGCAACGGGCTCGTAGCGGCCATCGGGCAGGGCGCGCCGTTGCAGGCCGTAGTGCTCCAGGTAGTTCACCACTTCCAGCAGGCTGAAGGCCATGACGGCCTGCCCCAGCCAGAACAGCAGGGCCCACGGCCCCAGTGCCAGGGCAATGGCGAGGCCCAGAGCCAGAGGGATGCCGCAGTGCCGCCACATGGCATTGCGCCAGTGCCAGCGGCTGTGGCCCAACCGCGCCATGCGTTCGAACTCCAGCCGCCAGGCGGCCTGCCAGGTGGCGGGCACGCAGCGCAGATAAAAACGGTAGAACGATTCGCCATAGCGGGCGGTGGCCGGGTCGCCCGGCGTGGCCACCCAGGCGTGGTGGCCGCGATTGTGTTCGAGCGTGAAGTGGCCGTAGCACACCGGCTGCAGTAGCAGTTGCGCCAGCAGGCGCTCCAATCGGGTGCGGCGGTGGCCCAGCTCGTGCGCCACCACGATGGCGATGCCGCCCACCACGCCCATGCTGAGGGTGGCGCCCAGCCGGGTCTGCGCGGTCCAGTCTGGCTGGGCGGCACACCATAGCCCCAGCAGCAGGGCTGCCCAGTAGGCCGGTACATAAAGGTAGATGACCAGGTCGAACCAGTAGTGCCGCTGCGGCTCGCCCTGCTGCACGGGTGGGCTGGGGTCGTCGCCCAGCAGCCAATCCATGCAGGGGGCCAGCACAAACGATACCGCCAGCAGTTGCCAGGCGCGCCAGCCGCCGTCCAGGAAGCCTGCCATGGCCTGCAGCGGTGTAATCAGGGCCACCATGAAGCCGACCTGCTTGAACAGGTTCCAGGCTGCGCCCGGTGCGGGGTGGAGTAACGACGACATGGGCGGGGTTTCCTGGCCTGTTGACCATTCCAATTTACGCCGGGCCATCGCGCATCACAAGACACTGATCGCACGGGTTTTTCCGGGGCGGCGGGCAGGCTTGCTAGAATGGGCGCCATACCTATCTCCGGCCCTCCTATGTCGTCCTCGCTGCTCAACGGCCTTAATCCCGAACAACTCGCTGCTGTCACCCTGCCGGCCGTGCCCGCCTTGATCCTGGCCGGCGCCGGATCGGGCAAGACCCGCGTACTGACCACCCGCATTGCCTGGCTGCTCAGCACCGGCCAGGTGAGCCCCCAGGGCATACTGGCCGTGACCTTTACCAACAAGGCCGCCAAGGAGATGCTGACTCGTATCTCGGCCCAGCTGCCCATCAATGCGCGCTCGCTGTGGGTGGGCACCTTCCATGGCTTGTGCAACAGGCTACTGCGGCTGCATTGGCGCGATGCCGGCTTGCCGCAGGCTTTCCAGATACTCGACAGTGCCGATCAACTGGCGGCCATCAAGCGGCTGCTGAAGGCGCTGAATATCGACGACGAGAAATACCCGCCGCGCGATCTGATGCACTTTATCAATGCCAACAAGGAAGAAGGCCGCCGTGCCCACGAGGTGGAATCGTGGGACGACTACACTCGCCAGCTCAAGCAGCTGTACGAGGAATATGAGCGCCAGTGCCGCCGCGAAGGGGTGGTGGACTTTGCCGAGCTGCTGCTGCGCAGCTACGAGCTGCTGCGCGACAACGCGCCCTTGCGCCAGCATTACAACGCCCGCTTCCGCTATATCCTGGTCGATGAGTTCCAGGACACCAACCGGCTGCAATACCGCTGGCTCAAGCTGCTGGCCGGCAAGACCGATCCGCTCAACCGGGCGCTGGGCAAGGTCGATACTGCTACGGGCGAGACCATCCCCGAGGCGGCGGTGTTTGCGGTGGGCGACGACGACCAGAGCATCTATGCCTTCCGAGGCGCCAATGTGGGGAATATGCGCGATTTCGAGTCGGATTTCGCGGTCCAGACCGTGATACGGCTGGAGCAGAACTATCGCTCCCACGGCAATATCCTGGATGCGGCCAACGCCCTGATTACCCATAACCGGGGCCGCCTGGGCAAGAACCTGTGGACCGAGGAATGCGCCGGCGACCCTATACGGGTGTTTGAGGCTGCCAGCGATTTCGAGGAAGCCCAGTTTGTGGTCGATGAGGTGCGCCAGCTTAACCGTGAGGGCCAGGCGCTCAGCGATATGGCCGTGCTGTACCGCTCCAACGCGCAATCACGGGTGCTGGAACATGCCTTGTTCCAGGCCGGCTTGCCCTACCGGGTATATGGCGGCCTGCGCTTTTTCGAGCGGCAGGAAATCAAGCACGCGCTGGCATATTTGCGGCTTATCGCCAATGTAGAGGATGACAACGCCCTGCTGAGAGTGATCAACTTCCCGGTACGGGGGATAGGCAACCGCACGCTGGAGCTGCTGGGCGAAACCGCACGCGGCACCGGCACCAGCATCTGGCAGGCCGCCTGCTCGGGCGGGGCAGGCCGTAGTGCCGCTGCCGTGGGCCGGTTTGTGCAGCTGATCGAGGGCATGCGTGCCCAGGCCGATGGCCTGAGCCTGCCCGAGCTGGTGCAGTTGGCCATCGAGCAATCGGGGTTGCTGGAGTTTTACCGCAACGACAAGGAAGGTCAGGACAGGTTGGAAAACCTGGAACAGCTGGTGTCTGCCGCCGCCCGTTTCGTGCAGGACAACGAAGACAGCGTGGTGGACTTTCTGGCCCAGGCCAGCCTGGAGGCGGGCGAGCACGAAGCTGCGCCCGGCCAGGATGCGCTGCAGCTGATGACGGTGCACGCTGCCAAGGGGCTGGAATTCCACGCGGTGTTCCTGACTGGTGTCGAAGAAGGCCTGTTCCCCCACGACAACAGCATCAACGATCCGCAATCGATAGAAGAAGAACGCCGGCTGGCCTATGTGGCTATTACCCGCGCCCGCCGCCGGCTGTATATCAGCCTGGCGCAAAGCCGCATGCTGCATGGCCAGACGCGTTTTTCCATCGCCTCGCGCTTTTTGAGCGAGATACCGGAAGACCTGCTGAAATGGCTGAACCGGGGCTATGCGCCAGCCGCCATGCCGGCCCGCAAGCCGGAGAAGGCGGCGCCCGAGCACGGTATGCGGGTGGGTGCCAGCGTGGCCCATCCCAAGTTCGGCACCGGCGTGGTGATCGACTACGATGGAACAGGCAAGGGTGCCAATGTGCAGGTGAATTTCGGTGCCGCCGGCGTGAAGTGGCTGGCGCTGGATTATGCAAAGCTCACCTTGGTGAGCTAACTATATATTCTGGGCCGCCTTGCTGCGGTTCCAGATAGGCAAGCTGCACCGGGAGGTAGACTGTCATGGCCGAGCTAGCTGGTAATTCCGCCCTGTTTGCGGCGCGCGCCGCGCGCGCTGGGGGCGACGACAGCCCGGAAGAAGTGGCAGCCCGCACCATGCGGCGGGGCCAGATTGAGGTCGATTACAGCGCCAAGCGCTTCATGGTGATCGACGCTGTGCAGGAAATGCGCGCCGCCATGAACAACACCCTGTCCACCTTCGGGGTGACCAAGGTCGAATACGCCCATCGCGCCACCGAGGCCATCGGCATGATCAAGCGGGGCGACTACGATGTCATCCTCTGCGATTTCGACCTGGGCCACGGCTACGACGGCCTGCACCTGCTGGAAGAGCTGAAGCTGCGCAACCTGATCAAGCCCTCGGCAGTGTTCATGATCGTCACCGGCGAGCGGCGCTCGCGCATGGTGATCTCGGCGGCCGAGCTGGCGCCGGACGACTACCTGCTCAAGCCGTTTACCGGCGAAGAGCTCAAGCAGCGGCTGGACCGCATCTACAACAAGAAGGTGGAATTCGAGGCGCTCGATGCCGCCATGATGAACCAGGACTATTTCAAGGCCCTGGCCGAGTGCAACGAGCGCATCGGCCGCAAGGACCCCTTCCTGGTTGATTTCCTGAAGATGAAGGGGCGCATCGCCCTGACCATAGGCGACTACCCGCTGGCGCGTGATACCTACCAGCTGGTGCTGAACGCCCGCGAGATACCCTGGGCCAAGATGGGGCTGGCCAAGGCGCTGTTCCACCTGAAGGAATTCGCCCCCGCCCGCGAGATTTTCGAGGCCCTGCTGGCCGAGAACAACCGCATCATGGAAGCCTACGACTGGCTGGCCAAGATCCACCAGGCCGAGCACGAACACCAGGAAGCCCAGGGCGTGCTGGAAAAGGCACTGGAGTTATCGGCGGCCAATGTCTCGCGGCAGAAGAAGCTGGGCGAGGTGGCCATGCGTAATGGCGATTTCGAGACGGCCACCAAGTCATTCCAGCAGACCATCAATATCGCCAAGTATTCGTTCTGGCGCGACGCTGGCGATTACGCCAGTCTGGCCAAGGCCCACCTGGGTAGCGGCAATGTGATGGAGGCTGCCAAGGTAGCGGCTGATGTGCGGCGTGAATTCCGCTACGACCAGAAGGCCGAGCTGCTGGCCACGGTGATGGAGACCCAGGTGGCCATCAAGCAGGGCAACGACAGCCGCGCCCAGCAGATATTGAACAAGGCCAAACAACAGTACCAGGCCGTGGCCAGCGAGCTGCCCAACCATTTTGCGCTGGAACTGGCCGAAGCCTGCTACCAGCTGGGCGAGGATGCCGCTGCCGGCGAGATTGTGCAGAAGCTGGTGCGCAACCACCACGAGGACGCCGCCGTGCTGGAACGGGTATCGGCCATGTACGAGGCTGTGGGGCGCTCCGACCTGGGCCAGGAGATGATAGAAAACACCGCCCGGGCCATCGTGGCGGTCAACAACGAGGCCGTGCGCATGGCCCAGGCTGGCGATCTGGGCGGCGCCGTGCAGAAGTTTATCCACGCTGTGGACGAAATGCCCGCCAACGTACAGGTGATGCTCAACGCCGTGAACGCCATGCTGGCCTATGTATCACGGCTGGGCTGGCACCAGGAATACATGGAACTGGCCCAGACCTACCTCGACCGCGTCAAGGCGCTGGAACCCGCTAGCGTGAAATACCTCAAGCTCAAGGATGCCTACGCCACCGCTAGACGGCGGTTCAGGGTTTGAGCACAGGGCGCATCGCGGCGCTTGCGCCTGCCCTGAGCTTGAACTGTTGCGTCGCGGAAGGCTATTCGAGGTAATGGCAAGCGCCAGTGTCCCCCCTGGCGCCATCGCCTCTCGTAATCACGCATCCCAAAAACGTGTTCATCGCGTTACAAATCCCATGGACTGAGTCCATCCGCTCGCCTAGCATGCAGGCGCTCAGGCTGCCCCAGGATCGCTACGCGCCATGTCCCCCTATCTGCTGATGTCGCTGCATGTCGTGACCCTGCTTGGCCTTTTGATGGCCAGCGGGATGTTCGTGCTGCCCCTGCATGACGAACTGGATGACGACGCAGACCGCTGGCGCGTGTTGAAGCTGGGCCGGATGGGAGTATGGACCGCCGGTCTGGCCTGGTTGGGTAGCCTGGTGGGCGCCTGGGCCAGTTGGCCGGGCTTGAACGAGCTGGGGCGCTGGCTGCTGATGGCTGGCCTGCCGCTGGAACTACTCTGGTTGGGGCTGTGCAGCCATGTGATATGGCGCGAAATTCAAACGATAAAGGCCACAAAATAAAATGGGCCATATGGGAGGAAATACATGGCGGGTGTACGCATACCAGGCCCGATAGGCCAGGAACCGGCAGTGGGCCCGGTCTTCTTGCCGGTGCCAAGGCAGGCGGTGGCGGGGCCGATCAAACCACCACAGCAGCAACCCAAGCACTACCAGAGCCAGACGGTGACGGCCGAGGTGGTGCAGGACATGGGCAATGCTGTGGCTGGCATGGTGCAACAGCTGTCCTTCGACTCGTTCGTGCGCATCTATGTCTATGAACCGGGTGCCCGCGCCATTGCCGAGCAGGGCGCGAAGTTCGTCAAACAGGGGATCATGACCACTCAGGAGGCAGCGGAGTGGGTGAATACCCAGCGCAATGCCTGGCTGATACGGGTGCGCGACACCCGCAACACCCCCCTTGGGCGGGCGTATTCGGAATTCCTCAAACCCCGCGACAAGCTGCCCAAGGTGCCGGACCTGCTGGAGAAGCTGGCCAGGCGGCAACCGAGCATGGCGCTGGAGCAGCGTTTTGAGGCCATCATCAAAAGCGGCGGTTCCACCCGGGCCTCCGTCAACAAGCTGGCCATCACCCTGCGCTGGGCGGGGCCGGTACTGCTGGTGGCACAAGTCGGCGTTGCCGCCTATATCGTGGCGGATGCACCGCCCGAGTCGCGCTGGCAGGTGGGCGCGGAGCAGGGCGGGGCCATCGTCGGCGGCTCGGTCGGTGGTTGGCTGGGGGCAAAGTACGGCTGTGCCGGCGGGGCGGCCATCGGCGTCTGGTTCGAAGTGGTCGGTGCCGTGCCGGGCTGTTTGATCGGCGGCATTGCCGGTGCCTTTGGCGGTGGCTGGGCGGGTTCCAGCGTGGGCCGCGAAGCCGGCTACTACAGCTGGAAGGCTGCGAGCAGCGTGGCGGAGTGGTTGTAACACTCGCCCTAGGGCTACGCTAGGCTGGCGCCACCCGCCTCCTCAAGATGAATATTGAAAGCAATGGCTATCCGCTCGCCCGGCCCAGTGTGCGGATGCACCATATGGTTGAGCCAGGCCGGGAACAGCACCAGCAAGCCGGCTTGTGCCGTTACCGTGGCCGAGGGCGAGAAGAACTGGCCGGGTTGGGGTAGCTGGTCGGCGCCGCTGCGGGGGTCCAGCAACTCCAGCTTGCCAGCCTGGCTATCGGCCCCGGCGGGCGGCACCATCAGGTAATAGCAACCGGACCAATGCTGGCCGGGGTGGTGATGGAGCTTGTGGTAACCACCAGGCGGCAGCACATTGGCCCAACCGGTGAGGGTGGCCTGCTGCTGGCGGCCCTTGCTGCCGGGTTCCAGCTCACCCAGAAGATGCCCCAGCTGCGCTAGGATGTAGCCATGCAGCTCACGCACGGCCGGGATATCGAGGGTGAACAGGTTGCCGGTGGAATGCCAGCCGCCCACATTGCTGACTACCGCGCCCGCCTGCTGTTGCTGTAAGGCCCGCACCGTGGCCAGCAAGGTTGGGTTGTACACCTCGGCCTGCGCCCAGGGCGCCAGCCAGAGCGGGGTGGCGAACAGCAGGTGCAGACTGGCTTGGGTCATGGTTGGGGGCTAGTGTCGCGATGGCTCAGTCTATAGGGACTAGGGGGCAATTTCATCTGACATGCGCCGGGTGTCTGATAGTTGCATCGGACACCCAAGGAAGCGATCGACTCGGGGTGCGCTGACGACTAGCGGCTGGGCCTCTTGGCGCCAACGCTGCCTCATCCCATAATGGTGTGCATTGCCGAATCTGGTGGCGCGAGACCGCCCATGCTGATGCTCGGGATTACGCTGGGATTGAGTAGGATCGTCACTGTATTGTCAGAGACAGCTGGTCGGTCTAAGCAGTCAATGATGACAAAGCGCTAGAATGGCAGCTACCGGCCAGAATCAGACGGTGGGGTCTGGTCGCCAAACTTGTCATTCCCGCCCTGCTATGATCATATTAATGCGGACCCTTGGGCCCAAATATACACTGTTAAACCATAATGGATATAACATCTGTCCACGTTTTTATTTCAACGAATCGCTTTAATAGTTTCGGCGAATTGCGCGAATATATTGACGAGACTTATACCGAAGATGGCGATGGCATCCCGTCTCAGTTCATGATTGAAACTGGGCTGAATGGATACGAGCCAATGTGTATAGAGGCGATCCTGTCCAACTCCGGTCACCCAGCGCGCCTTGACGAACTGCTTCGGGATTCTTCCTATGCCGATCAGTGGCTTCCACAACTGGATAGGGATAAGACCGCCGATGCTGCGATCTGTGTTTTCAGCCCGAATCAACTCACGACACCAGCTTCCGCGTCGATAGAGTATTTAGGTTGTCTTGCATACATGGTCAAACCAATTTGACCAACGGACGCCTAGCCTCGTTTAAACAGACCTCGCTATTGCATACGCTGAATGCTCGGGCTGCTTAGCTCGAACACTAAACGACTGCTTCTACAGCCCTTCGATTTCCGCTTTGGGTCGGCAGCAGACGGTGGTGTGCAGTCTTTCCACTGTCCGCTTCGGCCAAATTGCAGGCCAACTAGTCATGCTCTGGCAAGCCGTAGCCTCCGCATCAGTGAGCAGGGAGGTAATCACGAGTCATCAGAACGGGGGGTCGCGTCCAGCAGCATCCGCGCATTCATCACTGGTACTTAGCCAAACCTGCCGACCAAGGCTATAAATCAGGCAACGGTTAACCGGATGCTCGCCATGAAGACCCACCACCTGCTTGCCCTGGCCCTGGCCGTTTTGCTGCTGCCCGCCCAGGCGGATAGAAAATCCCTACGTATCGCCACTGGCGAGTTGCCGCCCTATGCCACCGAGACCCGGCCGGACCAGGGTATCGCGCTCAGCATTGTGCGGCGGGCCTTTGAACTGGCCGGATATAAGGTGGAGTTCCACTTCCTGCCCTGGTCGCGCGCCCTGGCAGAGACCAAGACCGGCAAATGGGATGGCACGGCCTATTGGGGGCACAGGCCCGATCACGAGAAGGCCTTTTATCTGAGCGACAATGTGGTCACCGAGCAATGGGTGTTTATCTACCGCAAGACCATAGACCTGAACTGGCGCACGCTGGACGACCTGCGGCCCTACCAGATCGCCATCATCCAGGACTACACCTACACGCCCGAGCTATGGGCCATGGTCAAATCGGGCGAACTGAAGAGTGACTCCACCCCCGATGACCTGGCCGCCTTGCGCAAGCTGGTGAATGGCAGGGTGGACATAGCCCCGATGGAACGCAATGTGGCGTGCGACCTGCTGGGCCGCAACTTCGTCGAAGGGGAAGCCAATCGCCTGCGTGCCCACCCCAAGCTGATGACAGACAAGTTCAGCACCCACCTGATGCTGCCACGCAGGTTACCGGACAGCCGGGCTCTCATACTGGCCTTCAATATCGGTCTGAAAAAGCTGTACGAAAGCGGCGAGCACGCCAAGCTGATGAGCCAGGTGCGCTGCCCCAGCAGCTGGTCGGAGGTCAGCGTCGGCATGCCTAAATAGGCGTGCCGCTACACCAGGATCACGTCGAACTGCTCCTGGAAGTAGGCGCTTTCCACCTGCAGCGAGATGGGCTTGCCGATAAAGTCGGCCAGCATGGCCAGGTTGGCGCTTTCCTCGTCCAGGAACATATCTATCACCGTCTGCGAACCCAGGATGCGGTACTCGCGGGCGTTGAACTGGCGTGCCTCGCGCAGGATCTCGCGCAGGATTTCATAGCACACCGTCTGCGCCGTCTTGATCTCACCACGCCCCTGGCAAACCGGGCAGGGCTCGCACAGCACATGGGCCAGGCTCTCGCGGGTGCGCTTGCGGGTGATCTCCACCAGGCCCAGGCTGGTAAAGCCTGATACCGTCACCTTGGTGCGGTCCTTGGCCAGGGCCTTGCCCAGTTCATGCAGCACCTGGTCGCGGTGCTCGGCGTTATCCATGTCGATGAAATCGACAATGATGATGCCGCCCAGATTGCGCAGCCTGAGCTGGCGGGCAATGACCTGGGTGGCTTCCAGATTGGTCTTGAAGATGGTGTCGTCGAACGAACGGGTGCCGACAAAGCCACCGGTATTCACATCTATGGTGGTCATCGCCTCGGTCTGGTCGATGATCAGGTAGCCACCGAACTTGAGGTTGACCCGCCGGGCCAGGGCGCGCTCTATCTCGGCCTCCACCCCATGCATCTCGAACAGCGGCCGCTCGCCCTGGTAATGCTCCACCCGTGGCGCCACATTGGTGACGAAGGCGTTGGCGAACTCGCTCATCTTCTGAAAGGTTTCACGTGAATCCACCACTACCTTCTGCGTCTCGTCGGTCACGATATCGCGCAGCACCCGCATGGGCAGGTTGAGATCCTGGTAGAGCATGGATTCGGGCGGCAGGGTCTTGGATTTCTGCTTGAGGTCGGCCCAGATCAGGTTCAGGTAGGCCACGTCGGCGCGCAGCTCGTCTTCCGTGGCATGCTCGGCCGAGGTGCGGATGATATAGCCGCCGTGATCGTGCCCCTTGGGCAGCATCTGCAGCAGCCGCTCGCGCAGGTGCTCGCGGCCTTCGCCGTGCTCTATGCGCTGGCTGACGCCGATATGGTGCTCCTGCGGCAGGAACACCAGGAAGCGGCCGGCAATACTGATCTGGGTGGAAAGGCGGGCGCCCTTGGTGCCTATGGGGTCCTTGATGACCTGTACCATGACGCTCTGGCCTTCGAACATCAGCCGCTCGATGCGCTGGGGTTCGCTGGGATGCTGGCGCTGCTCGATGACGTCGGCAATATGCAGAAAGGCCGCGCGCTCCAGGCCGATCTCGATAAAGGCCGACTGCATGCCGGGCAGCACGCGCTTCACCACACCCAGGTAGACATTGCCGACGATGCCGCGCGAAGCGGTACGTTCGACATGGATCTCCTGCACCACGCCTTCTTCGGTTACGGCCACCCGCGTCTCCTGCGGGGTGACGTTGATCAGGATGTGCTCTTTCATCTGCTCACTTCCGAAATGTCGTACCGCAACGCACGCGTCGGCATGCGCTGGGGTACGTCATTTCCAGGCCATCCGGCCCCGACTCAGCGCGCAGGCATCAAGCGCAGGCCCAGCTTGAGCAACTCCTCCCAGGCATCTCCCTGGCCCACGCCCTTGACGATGCGGTCTATCTGCGCGGCGTGCCCCAGGGCCGCCTTGAGCTGGCTGGCTTTCAGGCGATCCAGTGCGGCTGGGTAGCGCTTCTGCTTGTCGCCCCAGACCCGGTTCTCGCGGTATAGCTGCTGCAGATTCAACCCCTGCGAGCGGCCCAGGCCCACCCGCAACAGGGCGCGTATCTCGTCGGCCATGGCCCACAATACCAGATGTGGGGCCTCACCTTCGCCACGCAAGCCATCCAGCATGCGCGCCAAGCGGCTGGGTTCGCCAGCAATCAACGCCTCGCCCAAGCCCCATACATCGTAACGGGCCACATTGGCAACCGCCGCCTGCAGGGCGGCCAGGTCCAACTCACCAGCCGGATGCAACAAGGCCAGCTTGTCTATCTCCTGTTTGGCGGCAAGCAGATTCCCTTCTACCCGCGCCACCAGATACTCCATGGCATCGCTGCTAAGCCGCTGCTGCTGGCTGGCCAGACGCCCGGATATCCAGCCAGGCAGCTCGTTGCGGCTCACGGCCGGGCAGGCCACCACCGTGCCCTTGGCTTCCAGCGCAGTAAACCATTTGCTCTGCAACTGGGGCTTATCCAGCTTGGGCAGCTGCAGCAGCAGCACGTTTTCGCTGGGTGCATTGGCGGCATATTGCTGCAAGGCGTCACCGCCCTCGGTACCAGGCTTGCCGCTAGGCACCCGCAGGTCGATGAGCTTCTGCTCGGCAAACAAGGAGATGGCTTGGCCAGCTGCTGCCAGTTCTGCCCATTTGAAGCCCGGTTCCACCGTGAGCACTTCGCGCTCGGCAATACCGGCGGCACGGGCGGCATCGCGCACCATCTGGGCGGCCTCCAGCGCCAGCAGCGCTTCCTCGCCATGTATCACATAGATGGGCGACAGCTTGCCACCGGCCAGGTGGCTTGCCAGATCGGCTGGGCGTATCGGCATTACTGCGCTGCCGGTGCGGGGGTATAGGGTGCCACTGCGGGCTTGAGCGCAGCCAGCCGGCGTATGATCTGCTGGGCAGCATCCGAGCGCATATCACGCACCAGTATCTGTTCTTCCGCCTCCTTGCCCAGCACATTGTTCTCGTCAAAGGAGTAATCGCGACGCAAGGTCAGCTCGGTGCTGGGAATACGCTCAACCGCGCCCTGGCGCAGGTTGAAGCGGGCACGGTAGATCAGCTGGTATTCGGTCACCCGGCCAGACTTGTTCACCGTCAGTATCTGCTTGTCTAGGGCTTCGTTCTCCACCGCCAGCACGGCTTCTGCCTCTTTGGCTGCCAGCAGTTTCAGATCAGGCCGCAGCGATAGCTGTCGTCCCAACACATCACCCAGGCCACCGGCAGGCGCCGTGACATTGAGCGTGGCAAAAGCCAGCGGTGTGCTTGAACCCAGGCCACGCAGGTGGAAGCCGCAGGCGCTCAGCAGAAGGGCCAGGCCAGCGGGGATCAGGAGTCTTGGCGTCATACGGGGCAGTCCGATGAAAGGGGCCGGCAAAGGGCAAAGGCGCATTGTAGTCGCTGCCAGCGCGGTGAGACATAGGCAGACGCAGATGCGCCTACCCTAGCTGAATACGATGACTATCGACACGATTGAATCAATAGCAAACAGCCACTAACATGGCCTCACCTTGCCCGCCAAAGAGGCAAGGCAGAAAACCAATAGACAATACTCCAGGAGGCTTAACTTGAAACTGCGTTATCTTGCCGCCCTTGCGGCATCCACCCTGCTTGCCGCCACCCCGGCGCTAGCCCTGTCTCCAGACAACCCGCCCATCTCGGAATACACCAACAATCTGGTCGGCATGGACCATGTGCTCTATGTCACCCACAAGGGCGAGAGCAAGCGATATGTCGATCAGCACAACCTGCTACAGCGGGTGACCGACCATACCGAGTCCATCCTTCGCATCAAGCAGGATTTCGCCGACCAAGCCCGGGCCGAGCTGGAACGGCAGCTGCAGGGCAAGGCAAGCCTCAAGGCTTTCTCGATGACAGCGCCCGGCCCGCTGACGGTCAAGCTGGCTGGCAATGCCCAGGGCGAGGTGATCGCCTCGGTGGGTGGCTTCAGCCTCAATGGCTACGCCAGGGTGAAGAAAAGCTGGTATGCCGAGGCCACCATCAGCATACGTTCCAACCCCATCTGGATCAGCGCCCGCTACAACCCCTACAGCGGCCAGCTCAGCGACGCTCAGGTGCAGAACCTGGATATCCAGGCCAGCGTGGACGTGGACACCGTGTTTGACTTTATCCCAGGGTTCAACGCCCTGTTCACCAACAAGCTGGAGGATATGACGCTGGCCGAAATCAAGGGTGCGGTAACCGAGATCAACAACGCCCGCCTGCCCACCAGCACGATGGCCTTCTCGCTGGACAAGGCCATACCGCCGGGTGCTTATATCGTGGGCAATACCGATGTAAACCAGTTTGTGCGCGAGAAGCTGACCAACTTCGTGGCCGGCCAGACCATCGCCATCAGCCTGCATGGCGAACGGGTGCATTACTACAATGGCCGCGCCTCGTTCGAACAGAACACGCTGGTGGTGGAAATCCCGGGTGGTTCGCGCATCGCGATCGCCGAGCAGCCCATCTTCGAGCTGGTCCGCGACGAATGCTACCCGCACCAGATTTGCCCATAGGCAGGCAGTAAGAGCCTGTTCAAAGACTTTTCACCGCGTCGTTCGCAACCTTGCCGGATGAAGGGCAAGGCGCAAGACGCGCAGCGGTACGGGTACCGTCAGCGGCTTGCAACGCCGCCGTTCGCCAGCAAGGCTGCGAACCCGTAGGGCTGATCTGGAAAACGGCCACTCACTGCGTTGTGGCGCTTGGCAATAACTTGTTATTGCCTGCGCGCCACGCCTTGTGCCTGGCCATTTTCCAGACCAGCGACGCGGCGAAAAGACATTGAACAGGCTCTAAGCGCAGGACAAATAACCAGGTAAACGACAGGGCCACCGTGAGGTGGCCTTGTTATTTGGGCAGCGGCGCCGTGGGGTCGAACCACAGGCTCTTGTCGGCCAGTGGGGTCAGCGGCGGCAGTTGCCGGTTAGGGATGACAATCACGCGACGGCCGGCCAAGTTGGCCTTGCGTATCGATTCACCATTGTGGCGCCAGAATATCTCGTCAAAGCTGCCGTCCTTGATCATCAAGCGCAGGCCCTGCTCCAGCCGCCGGGCCAGGCGCTCGTTCTGCCGGCTGACAAAAAAGTAATAGGGATTGTCGTAGCGGATCACCAGCCGCTCTTCCACCGCCAGATTCGGTATTGCGGCGCGGTTGGCCTCGTATTCCTCGAAGGCCTCGTGCAGCCCGCGCGGAAACATGTCTATGCGCCGGCTACCCACCATGCGGAACAGGCTGTCGTAATTGCTGGTGACCACCGGGAAGCCCGCTTCTTGCAACACATCGGCACTGGACCAGCCCTTGCCCTGGCCGATCACGAAACGCCGCAGATCCTGCAGGCTGTGAACCTGATCAAATGCCGCCTGCCGCTCCTGGGCAATCAGCGAGATGCGATAACCGCCCAGCCCTTTGCGCAGCGGTATCCGCACGGGCAGAAAATCCCGCTCCATCTGCAGGGTGGTGCCGCTCCAGGTCAGCGTCAGCTCTTGGCCGGTGGACAGCGATACCAACTGCCTGGCCTTGTTCATCACCGCGCTGGCAGGCCGTATGTGGTAGTCGCCATACTGCCCCTTGGTGCGCTCCAGCGCCCCGCGCAGGAACTCCAGCTTGTCGTCATGGCGTACATCTGCCGCCCCTTCGGGCGCAGGGTAGACCACCTCGTCGTCTGCCCTTGGGGCGAGGGACAGCAGGGTCAGGCAGAGCAGGGGTAACAACAGGATGCGCATGGCAGGCCGGCGAACAATCGGATACTCCGTTATAGCAGGCCGATCAGCCGAGGAGCGCGCCCCTGGCCGGTCGCCCCTCGCCGATCGCCCCTCGCCGATCGCCCCTCGCCGGTTGCCCTCGTAGGGTGCCCTTGGCCGGTTAACGCGATAAGCGACGCTAGAAACAAAAACGGGATGGCCGGGGCCAACTTGGCCAGCACCATCCCGTTCTCGTTCGTCGCGGACGCCTAGAGCCTGTTTACGATCTTTTCGCCCCGGGGTGAAAAAATCGTGAACAGGCGCTTACACCACCAGGTTCACCAAGCGGCCCGGCACCACCACTACCTTCTTGGGCGTCTGCCCCTCCAGGAACTTCTGCACATTGGCATTGGCCAGGGCAAACGCCTCGATGGCAGCACGGTCGGCCGAGGCCGGGACTTCGATCTCGCCGCGCAGCTTGCCGTTGACCTGCACCATCAGCTTGATCTCGTCCTGTGCCAGGGCATCGGCAGCCGGCTCCGGCCAGGCGGCATCGATCAGTTCACCGCCGTAGCCCAGCTCCACCCACAGGGCGTGGGTGATATGGGGGCTGACCGGGTAGAGCACGCGCAACAGAATGCCCAGGCCTTCACGCATTGCCGCCCAATTGGCGTTATGAGGGGCGGAAAGCTGAGTCGCTTGGGCAAACGCTTCCATCGTGTTCAACAGTTTCATCGCCCCTGATACTACGGTGTTGTACTGCAACCGATCATAGTCAGCGTTGATTTGCTTCAAAGTTGTATGCACTTCAAAGCGAAAATCTTTTACAACTTTCTCTTGAGCCCGCGATGCCCCTGGTTCAATCTCAGCGAACTTCATACGGTCCGCATATTTATACGCAAAATTCCACAACCGGCGCAGATAGCGCGACGCGCCCTCCACACCGCTGTCGCTCCAGGCGGCACTTTGCTCCGGCGGTGCGGCAAACATGGTGAACAGGCGGGCGGTGTCGGCACCGAAGCGGGCAATGATGTCCTTGGGTTCAACCACATTGTTCTTGGACTTGGACATCTTCTCGATGCCGCCCATGATCACCGGCTGGCCATCGGCCTTGAGGGTGGCGGCAATGGCGCGGCCCTTGTCGTCATGTTGGACTTCCACCTCGTTGGGGTAGTACCAGGTCTTCTTGCCGCTGGCTTCCTCGCGGTAGAACGACTCGTTCAGCAGCATGCCCTGGGTGAACAGCGCCTTGAACGGCTCGTCTATCTTGAGCAGGCCCAGATCGCGCATGGCCTTGGTCCAGAAGCGGGCATACAGCAGATGCAGCACGGCGTGCTCGATGCCGCCGATGTACTGGTCCATGCCGCCAGCCATCCAGTAGTCGTTGCGCTCGTCCACCATGGTGCCGGCATCGGGGCAGGTATAGCGCATGAAGTACCAGGACGAATCCACGAAGGTATCCATGGTATCGGTCTCGCGCTGGGCCGGCTTGCCGCACTGCGGGCAATCAACATGGAGGAAATCCTCGCGCTTCTTCAGCGGATTGCCCGAGCCATCCGGCACGCAATCGGTAGGCAGTACCACCGGCAGTTGCTCGTAAGGCACCGGTACATCGCCACAGCCATCGCAGTGGATAATGGGGATAGGGGTGCCCCAGTAGCGTTGACGCGAGATACCCCAGTCGCGCAGGCGCCAGGTGGTCTTCTTTTCGCCTATCTGCCGGCCAGCCAGGTCGGCGGCCACGGCATCCACGGCCGCCTTGTAGCCCAGGCCATCATACTTGCCCGAGTTCACAGTCACGCCACGCTGCTTGTCGCCATACCATTCGGCCCAGCCGTCCAGGCTGAAGGTCTCACCTTCGACCGCCACCACCTGCTTGATGGCAATGCCGTACTTTCGGGCAAAGGCAAAGTCACGCTCGTCATGGGCCGGTACGCCCATCACCGCGCCATCGCCGTAGCCCATCAGCACATAGTTGCCTATCCAGACTTCAACCCGCTCACCGGTCAGCGGATGAATCACCTGCAGGCCGGTGGCCACGCCCTTCTTGTCCTGGGTCGCCAGCTCGGCCTCGGTGGTGCCGCCCGCCTTGCATTCGTCGATAAAGGCCTGCAGCTCGGGCTTGAGTTCGGCCGCGCGGCGGGCCAGCGGGTGCTCGGCCGCCACGGCACAGAAGGTCACGCCCATGATGGTGTCGGCGCGGGTGGTGAACACCCACAGCTGACCGTCGCCCACCAGTTGGCCTTCGGCATCGCGCACATCGTGGCCAAAGGCAAAGCGTACGCCCTCGCTCTTGCCTATCCAGTTGCGCTGCATGGCGCGCACCTGGTCGGGCCAGCCATCCAGCTTGTCGATATCGTCCAGCAACTCATCTGCGTACTGGGTGATGCCAAAGTAGTAGCCTGGTATCTCGCGCTTCTCCACGATGGCACCGGAACGCCAGCCACGGCCATCCACCACCTGCTCGTTGGCCAGCACGGTCTGATCCACCGGGTCCCAGTTCACCACCTGGGTGCGCTTGTAGGCGATGCCTTTCTCCAGCATCTTGAGGAACAGCCACTGGTTCCACTTGTAGTAGTCCGGGTCGCAGGTCGCCACTTCGCGCGACCAGTCAAAGGCCAGGCCCAGCGGCTGCATTTGCGACTTCATGTCGGCGATATTGGCGTAAGTCCATTCTGCTGGCGGCTTGCCATAGGCAATGGCGGCATTCTCGGCGGGCAGGCCGAAGGCATCCCAGCCCATGGGCATCAGCACATTGAAGCCCTTCATGCGCAGGTGGCGGGCCAGCATGTCGTTGATGGTGTAGTTGCGCACATGGCCCATATGCAGCTTGCCCGAGGGATAGGGCAGCATGGAGCAGGCGTAGAACTTGGGCTTGGTCTTGTCTTCAACGACGCGGTAGGCGTCGCGACCCTGCCAGTGTTGCTGGGCGGCAGATTCCACCTCAGAGGGACGATACTGTTCTTGCATGTGGGCTATCCTAACGAATCATGCCAAGCGACAGGCTGCCACGGGAATGTGGATGCGTGACTTGTTACCTGGCGACCAAATAAAACATTGATTATAACCGAGCGTTATCCCTATTCGTCTCAAGGAGTTTGCCATGCGCGCCCCCCTGATCGTCGCCCTGCTTGCCACCAGCCTGGCGACCGCTGTTGCGGCCGCCCCTACCCAGGTCAGCGCCGTCAATATGCCGGCCTGGCTGGAGCGCAACGGCCAGATGCGGCCGCTGGCAGTGGGCATCAACCTGCAGGCCAGCGATGTGGTCCACACCGGCAATGGCGCACGGGTGCTGCTGACCCTGCCCGAGGGCAGCCAGTTCAAGCTGGGCGAGGACGCGGTGTTCCGGGTCAACACTCTGAATGCATCTGACGGCCGCAAGACTGCCTTCCGGGCCACGGTGGACGTGCTGAAGGGGGCATTCCGATTTACCACCGGCCTGGCCAGCAAGCTGCGCCAGCGCGAGGTCGACATCAAGGTTGCCACCATCACTGCCGGCATACGGGGTACCGATATCTGGGGCAAGTCCGACGCCGAGAAAGACCTGGTCTGCCTACTGGAGGGCAGCATCGCGGTGGAGCACGAAGGCGAGGCCGGCTTCATCACCATGGACCAGCCCCTGGACTTCTATGTTGCACCCAAGGGCAAACCTGCCCTGCCGGTGGCCAAGGTCGATCCCAACAAGGTGGCCAACGAATGGGCGCCGCAGACCGAACCGCAGGCCGGCACGGGGCTGAGCCAGGCGCAGGGCCGCTGGCGGCTGGTGGTGGCGGTCGCTGGCAATCAGGCCGAGGCGCTGCAGTGGTATGACAACCTGCGCGAGGCAGGCTACCCCGCCAAGATACGCCCCATGGTCGAGGGCAAGTTCCGCGTTAGCCTGGAGCAACTGGCCAGCGAGACCGATGCCCGCGCCCTGGGCGAACGGCTCAAGGCACAGCTGAACACCCCCACCATCAGCACCATGCGCATGTAGGCGCCAGCCAGGCTACGGGCGTCGCCAGCAAAACTGGAGTAGCGCCAGGGTCTCCCTGGCGCCAGCCCTGGGCGCAACACCCATCAATGGCCTGATCTCATGACAGGCACTCAATGGCCGGGCGCGAATCCCGCTACGCCCATCTGCCACAGAAAAAAGCTCCACACATCGGCGCTCTCAGCCACCTGTTGTGCCTTGGTTGAGCCCCGGCCATGGCCGCCGTCGTAGTCCACCCGCAGCAACACCGGCTTGCCGCTGCTGCTGGCAGCTTGCAGGCGGGCGGTCAGCTTGGCCGGCATCCAGGCATCCACCCGCGGGTCGTTGGCCCCGGTAGTGACGATTACCGCCGGGTAGGCTACTCCGTCCTTGATGCGATGGTAGGGGCTGTTGCTGAGCATGGCCGGAAAATGCTCGGGGTTCTTGACCGTGCCGAACTCGGCAATATTGGGCGGCCCATTTGGGGTCAGCTCCATCCTCAGCAGGTCGCTCACCCCCACGGCGCTCTGGGCCGCGGCAAACAGCTCGGGCCGCGCCGTGATGGCGCCGCCTATGGTGATGCCGCCAGCACTCCCGCCGGTACCGGCCAGCTTGGCCGGCGAGGTATAGCCCTGCTGCACCAGCCATTCGGCGCAGGCAATGAAGTCCTTGGCCGTGTTGGCCTTGGTCTGGATGTAACCGGCACGGTGCCAGTCCTCGCCAAACTCGCCGCCACCACGTACATGGCACACTGCCATCACGCCATCGCGCTCCAGCCAGGCCAGCCGGTTGGCGGAATAACGTGCCTCCATGCTGATGCCGTAGGCGCCATAGCCGCTGACGATGGTGGGGTGGCTGCCATCCAGCTTGATGCCCTTGGCCGCCATAATGGACAAGGGCACGGCCACGCCATCGTGGCTCTTGACCATCACCCGGCGGGCCTCGTAGCCGTCCAGCCTGGTCGTAGCGGGTTTGAACACCCTGGTAGCGCGCACCACGCCGGTCTTGCCGTCGAGCCGATAGACACGCGGCGGCTCCACCCAGCCTTCCAGCTTGAACACCGCGCCGCTTCGGGCCACATCAGTCGCCAGTCCCATCAGGGTGCCGACCACCGGTAGCGCCAACTCGCGGGCAGCACCGCCGTGGCTGAGCTTGAACAGCTTGTCCACCCCGCCTTCGCTGGCCCTGACATACAGGGCCTCGCGTGCCACAGCGGCTTGCCGCAGCACATGGCTGCCCTGTGGCAGCACCAGTTTGGCCTGGGCCAATTGCGGCTGTTTCAGATTCAGCGCCAGCACCTTGCCCCTGGGGGCATCCAGCAGACTGTGCAGATACAGGGTGTCGCCGTGCAGCCAGGCATCGGCAGTCTTGTCGGCCGGGGTGCTGATACGCTGCCAGGGCGTTGCGGCACCGGCCAGCTGGGCAATGCTGGCCACATAGTAGGACCGCTCCACCGCATCGCCATGCAAGACCTCGGCCACCAGGTAAGGGCTGCCGGGATCGGTACGGATATGGCTGATGTCGGCGATATCGAAAGGCAGATCGGCCCGCACGCCGTAGCCGAACAGGGCGATATCACGCTCCACCGGCTGGCCTACCGTATGTAGCCAGGTGGCGCTCTTGTTGTAGCGCTCCTGCACCCCATCGGCGCCGGCGGCAGGCAGCCGGTTGTAGATAAAGCGCTTGCTGCCACCCAGCCAGCCCAGGCTGTCGTTCAGCCCAGCCCGGCTGATGCGCTCAGGCAGCCATAGTCCGCTCACCAGGTCCAGCAGGCGCAGCTCGCTATCCTCCGAACCGCTGGCCGACAGGCCCACGGCCACCAGCGCACCATCGGGTGAGGGCGAATACCAGTCTATGGCGATATGGGCGCCGGCAGTCCCCAGGGTGTCCGGATCCAGCAGCAGGCGCTCGCCGCGACCGTCGCGCACATACAGGCGACGGCCGTTGCGGCCGGGCTCGGTCTTCAGATAGAACAGGCGGCCGGCAGCCTGCTGCAGATCGGCCACATTCTCGCCCGCATCGGCCAGCTCGGTCAGCCTTTGCTTCAGGGCGCTGCGGCCGGGCAGGGTGGCCAGCACCGTTTCGGCATGGTTGGCCTGAGCCTTGAGCCAGGTCTTGAACTCGGCCCCCTGCATGTTTTCCAGCCAGCGGTAGGGATCGTTCACCTGGGTGCCAAAGTAGTCTTCGACCACATTGCGCACCGGCGTGGCAGGCGGCGGGGGCAGGGGCGCCGTCGCGGCGCTGGCGGTGACCGCCAGCAGGGTCAGCAGAGCAGGGCGATGGGGCATGGCGACTCCTTATATAGTCTGTTTTTCGGCCACGGCAAGCGGACAGGGGTGTCTGTGCTCCGGTGCGACACACCAGGACTGCCATCGTACGACAGCATTGTAGCGACAACCGATACTATCCCTCGCGTTCGCTGCAACTGCGCGCTGTTATCGGCAGCGATTGCCTTGGCACTATCGGCACCTGCTCAAAAATTAAGCGAAATGCCTTCGCGCCGGGCGCAGGCTTAGGTAGAATGCGCGCCTGTTACCGCTGGATACCGAAGCCTCTACGCCTCTCGTCTCCAGCGGTTTTTCATTCTGTACCGTTGCCGGCACCGCCCCCTGGGCGGGCCATGGTCCATAGAACAAGCATGCGCATAGGTCCTTATCAACTCCGCAACCGCCTGATCGTCGCGCCCATGGCCGGCGTGACCGACCGGCCATTCCGCATGCTGTGCAAGCGGCTGGGCGCAGGCCATGCAGTCAGCGAGATGATTACCTCCAATGCCATGCTCTATGGCAGCAACAAGACCCGCCGCCGTGCCAATTTCGACGGCGAACTGGCCCCGGTCGCGGTGCAGATTGCCGGCAGCGACCCTGCCCAGATGGCCGAGGCCGCCCGCCATAATGTGGCGGCAGGTGCCCAGATCATCGATATCAATATGGGTTGCCCAGCCAAGAAAGTCTGCAATGTACTGGCCGGCTCTGCTCTCTTGCAGGACGAAGACCGCGTCGCCCGCATACTGGAGGCCGTCGTCAGCGCGGTGGATGTGCCGGTGACGCTCAAGACCCGGCTGGGTTTTCGCAACGGTGAGGAGAATATCCTGCGGGTGGCGCAGCTGGCTGAGCAGACCGGCATTGCCGCCCTGGCCCTACATGGCCGCACCCGCGAGGACATGTATAACGGCGCCGCCCGCTATGAACTGATTGCCGAGGTCAAGCGCAGCCTGCGCATACCGGTGGTGGCCAATGGCGATATCACCACCCCGGAGAAAGCCCGCGCGGTACTGCAGCAGACCGGTGCCGACGCGGTGATGATAGGCCGCGCCGCCCAGGGCCGACCCTGGATATTCAGAGAGATTGATCATTTCCTTGCCACCGGCGAGCACCTGCCCCCACCCAAGGTGAGCGAGATACACGCCATCCTGATGGAACACCTGCAAGACCACTACGCCTTCCACGGCGAGTACTCGGGCTGCCGCATCGCCCGCAAGCATATAGCTTGGTACACCAATGGCCTGCGCGGCTCCAACGAGTTCCGCCAGCGTATGTACCAACTAGATAGCACGACCGAGCAGCTGGCTGCCGTGGATGCCTATTTCAAACAACTGGCGCTCCAGGGCGAGCGGCTGGTTTACCAAGACGAGACCGCGCTAGCGGCCGCCTAGTTCAGGAGAGAACCCCACCATGTCCACCAAGGATCAAATCTGCTTTGCCGTGCGCGACGCGCTGGAACAGTATTTCCGCGACCTGGACGGCGAAGCACCGCAGGCGATCTACGACATGGTGCTGGCCAAGGTGGAGAAGCCCATGCTGGAAGTAGTGCTGGACAAGGCGCAGGGCAACCAGACCCGTGCCGCCGAACTGCTGGGCATCAACCGCAACACCTTGCGCAAGAAAATGCAGGAACACGATCTGATATGAGCCTGGGACTGGTTGAAGGCACGGTAGTGCTGGTCGAACACAATGCGGACTGGTCGGAGGCCTATGACCAAGCCGCCCACGCCATCGCCACCGCCCTGCCGGGTGTAGTGTTGGCCCATATTGGCTCCACCGCCGTGACTGGCCTCTGCGCCAAGCCGGTGCTGGATCTGATGCTGGGACTGACCGCATTGTCGGAGCACGCAGCCTGCATCGCCCCACTGGCGGCGCTCGGGTACCAGCACCATGGCGAGTTCGGTATAGCTGGGCGCCATTATTTCACCCGCCAGCAGGCGGGGCTGCGTACCCACCATCTGCATATGGTGGTGGTGGACAGTCCCTTCTGGCGCGAACACCTGGCATTTCGCGACTGCCTGCGCAACAACCCGACGCTGAGGGCCGATTACGCCGCACTCAAGCAGATGTTGGCACGGCAGTATCCGACCGATAGCAAGGCCTACGCCGGTGCCAAGACCGACTTTGTCCGCGCCGCCCTGCACGGACTGGCGGTCGTCCCCTCCACTGGCGCCAAGGCAACGGCAGCCGGGGCTGGCAGCTGCTAAGTTTTATCTTTCACTTTGTCTTATGAGCAAGCAACCATGGTCAATATCAAACGTGCGCTGATCAGCGTCTCCGACAAAACCGGTGTACTGGAATTCGCCCAGGCCCTGGCCGGTTTTGGGGTGGAGATACTTTCCACTGGCGGCACCGCCAAGATGCTGGCGGAAGCCGGGGTCAAGGTCATCGAGGTGGCCGACTACACCGGCTTCCCCGAGATGCTGGATGGCCGCGTCAAGACCCTGCACCCCAAGATCCACGGTGGCATCCTGGGCCGCCGCGATCTGGCCGGCCATGTCAGCAAGATGGCCGAGCACGGCATAGGCAGCATCGACCTGGTCTGCGTCAACCTCTACCCTTTCGAGGCCACCATCGCCAAGCCCGATTGCGATTTTGACGATGCCATCGAGAACATCGACATCGGCGGCCCGGCCATGGTGCGTTCCGCCGCCAAGAACCACGCCTTTGTCGCCATCGTCACGGATGTTGCCGATTACGCCCCACTGGTGGCCGAGTTGCAAGCCAACGACGGCGCTCTGGGCATGCCCACCCGCCGCCGCCTGGCCAAGAAGGCCTTCAGCCACACGGCAGCCTACGATGGCGCCATCTCCAACTACCTGACTTCGCTGAACGAGGACGGTACCCAGCAGACCTTCCCCGCCCGCCTCAATATCAGCGTGGAAAAGGTGCAGGACATGCGCTACGGCGAAAACCCTCACCAGGCTGCGGCCTTCTATCGTGACCTGCACCCTGCCGTGGGCAGCCTGGCCGGCTACCAGCAATTGCAGGGCAAGGAACTGAGCTACAACAACATCGCCGATTCCGATGCCGCCTGGGAAGCCGTCAAGGCCTTCGATGAGCCGGCCTGCGTCATCGTCAAGCATGCCAACCCCTGTGGCGTTGCCATTGCCGCCGATACGCTGACCGCCTACCAGCTGGCCTTTGCCACCGATACCACCAGCGCCTTTGGCGGCATCATCGCCTTCAACCGCGAAGTGGATGCGGCCACCGTGGAGGCCGTCACCGGCCAGTTCCTGGAAGTGCTGATCGCCCCCGGCTTCTCGGATGAAGCCCGCGCCATCATCGCCGCCAAGAAAAATGTACGGGTGCTGCAAGTCGCCCTGCAGGATGGCGCCAACCGCTTTGACCTCAAGCGCGTGGGTGGCGGCATCCTGGTACAGACACCCGATATCCATCACATCACCACGGCCGACTTCAAGGTGGTGACCAAGCTGGCACCGACCGCCGAGCAGCTGAAAGACCTGCTGTTCGCCTGGCGCGTGGCCCAGTTCGTCAAATCCAATGCCATCGTGTTCTGTGGC
This sequence comes from Chitinimonas prasina, assembly GCF_030160395.1. Lineage (GTDB taxonomy): Bacteria > Pseudomonadota > Gammaproteobacteria > Burkholderiales > Chitinimonadaceae > Chitinimonas > Chitinimonas prasina. The sequence goes on along the minus strand of NZ_BSOG01000001.1, from coordinate 1,392,052 downwards.
GGCGGCCGTACCCTGGGCGTAGGCGCGGGCCAGATGAGCCGGGTGGACTCCACCCGCATCGCTGCCATCAAGGCCCAGCATGCCCAGCTGGCACTGAAGGGCTCGGTCTGCGCTTCCGATGCCTTCTTCCCCTTCCGCGATGGCGTGGACGTGATCGCCGAGAACGGTGTCAGTGCTATCGTCCAACCTGGCGGCTCCATGCGTGACGAGGAAGTCATTGCCGCAGCCGACGAGCATGGCATTGCCATGGTGGTGACTGGCGTGCGCCACTTCCGGCATTGAGAGCCTGCTATGAACGCAAGTCACTGATGGGTGGTATCGGACGGCGCAGGCGCCAGGGAAACCCTGGCGCTAAACGCCAGCGCAGTCTGAACCAGTAGGCTCTTCCTTGATTGAGCCCACACCCCCCGCCCGCGCCGCCGCGCGGGAGCCTCGCTCACGCTCGTCATCATTTTGAATGGGCTTGAGCGCTTGGTATGGACGCAAGTCATAGATGGGTGGTATCGGACGGCGCAGGCGCCAGGGAAACCCTGGCGCTAAACGCCAGCGCAGTCTGAACCAGTAGGCTCTTCCTTGATTGAGCCCACACCCCCCGCCCGCGCCGCCGCGCGGGAGCCTCGCTCACGCTCGTCATCATTTTGAATGGGCTTGAGCGCTTGGTATGGACGCAAGTCATAGATGGGTGGTATCGGACGGCGCAGGCGCCAGGGAAACCCTGGCGCTAAACGCCAGCGCAGTCTGAACCAGTAGGCTCTTCCCCGGTCGAGCACACACCCACCTCCCTCGCCGCCGCGACGGAAGTCCACCTTGCAAGGTGCGTGGGAGGCGCCAAGTGCAACACGCAAGCAGGTATCTGGGCCAAGGTTCCATGTGGAACATCGGCCCGGTGAGCAGTAAGGCTTGCCAGCTGCCAGCAGCGGGCAAGCCTCACTCCTTACCCCTATGAGGCAAGCATGAACGTACTCGTCATCGGCTCCGGCGGCCGCGAACACGCCCTGGCCTGGAAAATTGCCCAGTCCCCCCGCGTCAGCAAGGTCTTCGTGGCGCCCGGTAACCCCGGCACCGCCCGTGAAGCCGGCCTCACCAATGTCGATGTCACCAGCATCCCCGAGCTGGTGGCCTTTGCCCAGCGCGAAAACGTGGCCCTGACCGTGGTCGGCCCCGAGGCCCCCCTGGCGGCTGGCGTGGTCGATGCCTTCCGTGAGGCCGGCCTGAAGATATTCGGCCCCACCCGCGCCGCCGCCCAGCTGGAAAGCTCCAAGGATTTCGCCAAGGCCTTCATGACTCGCCATGGCATCCCTACCGCCCAGTACCGCACCTTTGCTGATGCCACTGAAGCCCATGCCTATGTGGAGGGCCGTGGCGCCCCCATCGTCATCAAGGCCGATGGTCTTGCTGCCGGCAAGGGCGTGATCGTGGCCATGACCTTGGCTGAAGCGCACGCCGCCATCGACAGCATGCTGCTGGACAACAAGATGGGCGATGCAGGCGCCCGGGTGGTGATAGAGGATTTCCTCAAGGGCGAGGAAGCCAGCTTTATCGTGATGGTGGATGGCCGCCATGTGCTGGCCCTGGCCAGCTCACAGGACCACAAGCGCCTGAAAGAGAATGACGAAGGCCCCAATACCGGCGGCATGGGCGCCTATTCGCCCGCCCCGGTGGTCACACCCGAAGTCCACGCCCGCGCCATGCGCGAGGTGATACTGCCCACCGTGGCCGGCATGGCCCGTGACGGCATACCGTACACCGGCTTTCTTTACGCCGGCCTGATGGTGGATGACGAGGGCGCGGTCAGCGTGGTGGAGTTCAACTGCCGCATGGGCGACCCGGAAACCCAGCCCATCATGGCACGCCTCAAGACCGACTTTGTCATGCTGCTGGAGCACGCCGTCAACCAGACGCTGGACCAGACTGAGGCCGAATGGGACCGTCGTGTCGCGCTGGGCGTGGTACTGGCAGCCGGCGGCTACCCCGACGCCCCGCGCAAGGGCGACGTGATACACGGCCTGCCAGACACCCAGGCAGAAGACGTGCTGGTGTTCCATGCCGGTACGGCGCAGCAGGGCGAGAAGATCGTCACCAATGGCGGCCGCGTACTTTGCGTCACCGCGTTGGGCGACAGCGTGAAGATGGCACAAAAGGGCGCCTATGAAGTCATAGACGGCATACACTTTGAAGGTATGCAGTGCCGCCGTGATATCGGCCATCGGGCCATTGCCCGTAAGCCGGCCGGCAGCTGACCCACGCTCCCCTCATCGTTAGGTAGGCCATGGCAAGCGATCAGAGTTGGTTTTCCCGTCTCCTCAGTGCCTTCTCCTCGCTGTTCAGCAGCGGCGCAGCCAAGGAGCCCGGCGCCCGCTCGCCCGTCCAGACCACCGCCCAGGCCCGCCGTATGGCGGGCCATTGGCCGGTCTGGATAGAGCTGGGCAAGACCACCCGCGAACAGCACCCACCGCGCGATGACTCGGCCCTTACCCTGCGTTTTTCTGCCACCGATGGACCCTTGCTGAAATCCATGGGCATCAATACCCGCGATTTCAACGGCAGCTATGTACCCGACAAAAACGCAGGCCTGGTGCAGATACCGGAGCGCTTGGTGCAGGAATTGATGCGTAAAACCGACAGTGCCGTCTTTGTCGAGGCCTTTCTGGATGGCGAATCACTGGGCGCCCGCAAGTTCACCATCCCGCTCCGGTTCTGACCGTCCGCCGCCTCCAGCCTCGCTTGGCGGCAATCACCCTGGCCCGCTCATCCGAGTGGGCTTTTCTATTACCGTATCCTTATCTACGCTTTCCCTAATAGGCGGTGCATTTGTACTGAACTATGGTCGCGACCACAATGACATTGGCACGACCGCCCATGTCGAATACGGAGCAAACCTATGAAAATCAAACTGTTGCTGACCGCCCTGCTGGGGCTGTGCATGCTGTCACCTGCTGTGGCGGACGATCTGGACGAGATCAAGAAACGCGGCACCCTGGTGGTCGGCGTGAAGGATTCCACCCCCCCTTTCGGTGTGCTGAACACCAAGACCCAGACCATCTCCGGCTATGACGTGGACTTCGCCGCGGCCATCGCCAAGAAGCTTGGCGTCAACCTGATCGTCAAGGGCGTGGAATCGGCCCAACGCGTACCCAAGCTGCAGAACAAGGAAGTGGATCTGATCATCGCCACGATGACCAAGAACGCTGAGCGCGAAAAGCAGGTGGATTTCAGCTACGGCTATTTCATCACCGGCCAGAAGTTCGTCGTCCGCAAAGGCAAGGTCAACTCGATTGAAGACCTGACCAGCGCCACCATCGGCACCGTCACCGGTTCGACCTCGGCCAAGCAGTTGGCGCGTGAAATGCCCGGCGCCAATATGGTGCTGTTCGGCGATTACGACGAAGCCTTCGTTGCGCTGGGCAAGGGCCAGCTCGATGCGGTCAGTACCGACGAGCCCATCCTGGCCGGCCTCTTGAACAAGATGCCCAACAAGGCCCAGTACGAGATACCCAACGTCACCATCTCGCTGGAAGTCTATGGCATTGCCGTGCGCAAGGGCGAAAAGCGCCTGCTGGAAGAGGTCAACAAGACCATCGTCGCCATGGAGCAGTCGGGTGAAGCCGCCAAGATCTTTGATCGCTGGTTTGGCCCCAACTCCAACGCCCCCCTGATGCGCCTGTTCAAGATCAACGCCAAGTAAGCGTTTGAACTCACCGCACCTGAAAGCCCGGTCTGACCGGGCTTTTTGCTAGCTGGCGCCACGCTTATCCACCGCTTGGTGTCAGCACCACCGCCGCCGGCCTGCAGGCCAAGTATTTGCCGCAAAAGCCTTTCTGGCTCGCAAGGGCCCGCCTGGGGTAAAATTCAGGCCCTTTCCCGTCCCGCCTCCCTCGCATGTCCCTGTTTGCCCTCGGCCTCAATCATGAGACTGCGCCCATCGCGGTGCGGGAGAAGCTCGCCTTCGCACCCGAGGAACTGGCTGCGGCGGTGGCCGAACTGACGGCGCAGAAGGGCGTGCACGAGGCGGCCATCGTCTCTACCTGCAACCGCACCGAGCTGTACGCGGCGGCACGCGATGAAGCCACCCTGCTGAACTGGCTGGCCGCCTCGCGCCAGCTGGATGCAGCCAGTATCGCCCCCTATCTGTACCGCCTGCCCGATCGCGAGGCCGTGCGGCATGTGTTCAGGGTGGCGTCGGGGCTGGATTCCATGGTGCTGGGCGAGACCCAGATACTGGGCCAGCTCAAGGACGCCGTGCGCGAGGCGCAGGAGGCTGGTGGCCTGGGCTCCTCGCTCAACGGCCTGTTCCAGAAAGCCTTCTCGGTCGCCAAGGCCGTCCGCAGCGAAACGGGCATAGGCGCCAATTCGGTGTCCATGGCCGCCGCCGGGGTCAAGCTGGCCGAGCGCCTGTTCCCCGATATCGCCGACCTGAATGTGCTGTTTATCGGCGCGGGCGAGATGATAGAGCTGTGCGCCACCCATTTCGCTGCCCGCAAACCACGCCGGCTGTCGGTAGCCAACCGCACACTGGAGCGTGGCCAGGCGCTGGCCAGCCAGTTCGGTGGCGATGCCTTCGCTCTGGCCGAGCTGCCGGACCGCCTGCCGCAATACGACATCGTGGTCACCAGCACCGCCAGCCAGTTGCCCATCATCGGCCTGGGCGCGGTCGAACGGGCCATCAAGGTGCGCAAGCACCGACCTGTCTTCATGGTGGATCTGGCCGTACCGCGAGATGTGGAGCCCGAGGTGGGTGCCCTGCCCGACGTCTACCTCTACACCGTCGATGATCTGTCGGAAGTGGTGCGGCAGGGCAGGGCGGAGCGGCAGCACGCCGTGGTGGAAGCCGATGGCATCGTCGAGCGCAGTGCCGATGAGTTCATGCAGTGGCTGGACAATCGCGCCCTGGTACCCACCATCAGGGCACTCAAGGATCAGGCCGAGCGGCTACGCCGGCATGAGCTGGACCGTGCCACCAAGCTGCTGGCCAAGGGCGAGGACCCGGCCGCCGTGCTGGAATCGCTGTCGCTGTCGCTCAGCAACAAGCTGCTGCACGCGCCGCTGGCCGCACTCAACCAGGCCGACGCCAGCCAGCATGGCGAGCTGATCGATGCCGTGCGCCGGCTCTACCACCTGCACGAGGGAGACTGAGCATGGTCTTTCCCCTAACGTATGGCGAGTACCAGATCGATACCGACCCGGCCAGGCTGGACCTGGCCCAGTGCCACGCCTATATCGCCAGCACCTACTGGGCCAAGGATATCCCCCTGGCGACCTTTCGCCGCTCGGTAGAGGGCGCGCTGTGTTTTGGCGTCTATCACCATGGGCAGCAGGTAGGCTTTGCCAGGGTGATCAGCGACTACGCCACCATCGCCTATCTGGGCGATGTATTCATCGCCCCTGACCACCGTGGCCAGGGGCTCTCCAAATGGCTGATGGACAGCATCATCAGCCACCCCGACCTGCAAGGCCTGCGTCGCTGGATACTGCTGACCGGCGACGCCCACGGCCTTTACCAACAATACGGCTTTACGCCCCTGGCTGCCCCCGAGCGCTGGATGGAGCGGGCCCACCTGGATATCTACACCTCATCATGAAACCCAGCATCGCCAACAAGCTGTCGCAACTGGCCGACCGGCTGGAGGAAGTCGGCCAGCTGCTCGCCAGCGAAGAAGCCACTCGCGACATGGACAACTTCCGTAAGTTGAGCCGTGAGCACGCCGAACTGACCCCGGTGGTCGAGCTGTACCAATCCTTCTGCCAGACCGAGGCCGATCTCGCCACCGCACGCGAGATGCTGGACGACCCGGACATGAAGGAGTTGGCCGAGGCCGAACTGGCCGATGGCGCAGGCCGGCTGGAAGCCCTGGAAACCGAGCTGCAGAAGGCACTGCTGCCGAAGGACCCCAACGACGAGCGCAATATCTTTCTGGAAATCCGCGCCGGTACCGGTGGCGACGAATCGGCCCTTTTCGCGGGTGACCTGTTCCGCATGTACACCCGCTTTGCCGAGCGTAATCGCTGGCAGGCCGAGATCGTCTCGGCCTCCGAATCGGACCTGGGCGGCTACAAGGAAGTCATCGTCCGTATTGCCGGCCTGGGCGCCTATTCCAAGCTCAAGTTCGAGAGCGGCGGCCACCGCGTGCAGCGCGTGCCCGCCACCGAATCGCAGGGCCGCATCCATACCTCGGCCTGTACCGTGGCCGTGATGCCGGAAGCGGACGAGCTGGAGGAGGTGAACATCAACCCCGCCGATATCCGCATCGATACCTTCCGCGCCAGTGGCGCGGGCGGCCAGCATATCAACAAGACCGACTCGGCCATCCGCATCACCCACTTCCCTACCGGCCTGGTGGTGGAGTGCCAGGACGGCCGCAGCCAGCACCAGAACAAGGCCCGCGCCATGCAGGTGCTGGCTGCCCGCATCAAGGACAGGCAGGAGCGCGAGGCCCACGCCAAGGAAGCTGCCATGCGCAAGTCCCTGGTCGGCTCAGGCGACCGCAGCGAACGGATACGTACCTATAACTTCCCGCAGGGCCGTATCACCGACCACCGCATCAACCTGACCTTGTACAAGCTCGACTATGTGATGGATGGCGATCTGTTCGAGCTGACCGATGCCCTGATGGCCGAACATCAGGCCGAATTGCTGGCCGCCATGGCCGAGCAGGTCTAAACGGAACCGGCGGCGACCATGTCAGGCACCATCCGATGAAGCCAGCCGCCCTGTTCCAGTTACTGCTATGGCTGCTGCTGGCCCTGCCGGGGCTAGCGCAGGCCAGTCCGCCCATACAGTACCGCTGTGCCCCAGGCGTCTCTGCCTGGCAGCCGCTGCCTACCGATGGCAAGCTGCACCTGCTGGAAACTGACCACGACTTGCAGCGGGTCTGCCAAATCCGGGCCTATCTGCCAGCCAGCAGCCCCGCCCCGCTCTGGCTAACCGTGCGCAGCGTCCCGCAAAGCACGGTCAGCAGCGAACCGGCCGGCCCCAACCGGCATGTGGCTCCCCAAATATGGCGCAGCGCCCGCAGCGCCGCCCTGGCCCTGTACCCCGGCGAATGGGCCCAGGCCAGGCTGGACATGCACCTGCCCATAGGCAGTACCGTGCATATCAGCATGGAACCGCCAGCCGACATGCTGGCCCAGGAATCCCGCGATGCGCAGATCCGCAGCGCCCTGCTGACCCTGCTGTTTGCCATGGGCCTGGTCAGCGGCATGTTTGCCTATGCCCTGCGCGACACCACCACCGGCTGGTACACCGCTCTAACGCTGATGCTGGCCCTGCTGTGGAGCCTGCTCAGCGGCCATGCCATCAGCCCCACCGGCCTGGCCATCAGCCATCCACAGCTGAGCCAGGCCTTGCTGCTGGGCAGCTATGGCCTGGCCCTGTTTACCGGCCTGCGCTTCAGCCTGGGCTTTACCAACCTGCAGCAGCACGCCCCCCGCCTGGCCCGCTACCTGCGTGGCCTGGGCTGGCTGGTACTGGGCTACACCCTGATGGGCCTGGTGCCCGCCCTGGCGGCCTGGGTGGTGCAGTACTACAACCTGGTGGCGCTGGTGACCATGCTGGCCATGCTGGTGCCCGGCCTGGTCGCCCTGCGGGCCGGCGATTTCCGTGGCGGCGGCTTCTACCTGGCCGGCTGGTCGCCCATCGTGCTGATCTGGTGCGGTGTACTGCTGCTGCGTATCGACCTGCTGGCGGGTTACCCAGCCTGGCTGGGGCAGTTGAGCCATGGCCTGCAGGCCGTGGGCCTGCTGCCGGACTGGATAGACACGGCCCATGCCCGCCAGGCCGCCTTCCTGCTGCAAGCCGTGATCTTCTCGCTGGCCCTGGCCGACCGCGCTGCCCGCCTGCGCCACAGCCGCGAGCGGGCCACCATGACAGACCGCACCACCGGCCTCGCCAACCGCAGCAGCTTTCTGCTTGAAGGCGACCAGTTGCTGGCACAGGACAACCAGCGCGCCCGTACCCTGGTGCTGTTCGATATCGCCGGCTTTGCCGCCATCAACGAAACCCTGGGCTACGACACCGGCGACCGGGTGCTGCAGGAAACCGCCGAGCGCCTGCGCCGCAAGCTGGGGCCCAACAGCCCCTTGGCCCGCGTAGGCGGCAACCAGTTCGCCACCCTGCTGGACGATGGCGCCAGCGCCGGCTCGCTGCAGTTGTTGGCCAGCACCCTGACACGCCAGCCGCTGGTGGTGGATGAGCAGCAGGTCGATATCCGCCTACGGCTGGCAGGCGCACTGCACCCGGCCCATGGCAACGATATCGAGCTCCTGATGCGCCGCGCCGAAATTGCCCTTGGCCATGCCAAGCAGGAGAAACAGCACGCTCAGGTCTACCATGGCGCGCTGGAGCGCGACCTGCGCTTCCAGCTCAGCCTGCTGTCCGCCCTGCGTGCCGCCATGGCGCAAAACCAGCTGCAGCTCTACCTGCAGCCCAAGGTAGTCAGTCGCACCGGCCTGGTCACCGGCGCCGAAGTGCTGCTGCGCTGGCAACATCCCACGCTGGGCCTGGTATCCCCGCACGATTTCCTGCCCTACGCCGAGAAAACCGGCCTGATTGTGGAATTGACCCGCTGGGTACTGGTGGAATCGCTCAAGCTGGCCAAGCACTGGCAACTACAGGGCGAACCTCTGCGGCTATCGCTCAACCTCTCGGCCGCCGACCTGGCCGACCCCAGCCTGCCCGCCTATGTGGCCGAGTTCCTGCAGCATAGCAAGGCCAACCCGCACCTGCTGACGCTGGAGATCACCGAGAGCGAAGTGATGCGCGACCCCAAGCTCGCCATCAGCAGCATGCAGGCGCTGCGTACGCTGGGCTTCCAGCTGGCGCTGGACGACTTCGGCACCGGCAACTCCTCACTGGCCTACCTGCAGGCCATGCCGGTCAGCGAAATCAAGATAGACCGCTCCTTCGTCAGCAACTGCCGCCGCAACCCCCAGGGCGCCACCCTGATACGCGCCATCGTGGCCCTGTCGCACACCCTGGGCCTGAAGACCATCGTCGAAGGGGTGGAAAACGAAGAGGAATGGCATATGGTCTGCGACACCGGCTGCGACGAAGTCCAGGGCTACCTGCTGAGCCCGCCACTACCGGTGCCGGCCTTCGAGGAATGGCTGCTGCTGAATCAGCCCTATGTGGTGCCGGAGCGGCAAACCGCATAGCAATCCGCTGATACCGCGCTGGCGTGGCTTGTGCCTGGTCGCCGGCGATGGCTCTTCCCTGCGCTTTGGGCTGCGCATCAACCATGTGCCGCACGCTGCCATGCGCGATCAACTCGCCTTCTGCCTGCATCTGCCCGGTGCTGATTTGATGCTGGCAGGCGCCTTGCGCGGCCCGCTGGAGAACGAGCGACAGATGCTGTTCGAGCAGCTCGACCGCCTTGGTCACGATGATCTGCTGCTGCTTGATCGCGGCAATGCCGCCCGCTGGCTGGTGGCAGCCCTGAACCAGCGCAGCATCCGCTTCTGCATGCGGGTCGTTGGCTCGGGCTATGCATGTGTACATGACTTACTGCGCAGCGGGGAGGCCGAGCGCATGGTCATACTGACGGCACCGAACCGCAGCAATGCCGCTGACTACGACTGCCCGGCCACGCCGCAGACCATGCACCTGATACGCCACCTCACACCAAACAGTCAGGTAAGCGTCCTGATGAGCAATCTGCTTGATTCTGCCGCCTTTCCGGCCACGTTGTTCGGCGACCTTTATCACCAGCGCTGGCGCATCGAGGAGGCGTTCAAGCGGCTCAAGTGTCGCCTGAACCTCGAGCACGTGTCGGGCCTGTCGCACTTGGCGGTCGCGCAGGACTTTGCGGCCCGGGTGCTGTGCGACAACCTGCAGGTCTTGACCAGCCTGGCCGCACAGGCGATGCTTAAGCCCATACGGTGCTCAAGCCTATTCTGCCGCTGTTACCGTTGCGCACCTCTCGGGCGGTTGATCTGCTCGCCCAAGCCGTGGACCGGATCGCGGAAAGGATTGTTGGGCTGAGGCTGGCTTAAGTTGGGTGGTTTGCCGCGAGGACCCCTGGCGCACGCCTGACTCACTTGGAAGATCCCATGAGACGACGCTGAGACATGATCAAAAATTCAGCCCCCGGAACAGGGGAAGCTACACCTCGCTCGTTGAGCCCTTTTTCTACAGCCTCGTTAGATGCCTCCCTCTTCACTTATTCGCTCACAAAGAAAGAAATGAACGCCATGAAAATATACGCTGCTGCACTGGTCATTGTAATTTCTCTTATGGGCTGTGCAACAGGCGGACCCAAAACCATCCTAATTGCAAATAGCATTGCGCCGGAAAAAGCTGCCATATTGCATCCTACGGTAGTCCCAGGAGGAATCATGTTGATTCGCAGAGTCAATGAAAAAAGCACGTATACGCTTTCCATTGGTTACTTCGGTTCGCTCTATGTTCCGCCTGGTGAGCATGAATTCGAAATCGAAGTTAGCCATGGCTTTACAGTTCATGATGCTGGGGGGCCAGCCTGGACTGCACCGAAAGGTGCTAATATTTCGCCGGTCATCGGCGAGTATGGCGGAGGGTTATTCGTTTTGAAAGGGGTATCAAAACTCAAAGGGAAAGTGCTGCCCGGCAAAGTCTATGAGATCAAATTTGGTTTTGACAGAAGCACCCATAACAAGCCCGTACCTGTTACATGGTTATCGGAAGTACCCGGTACCTAACACGGCAGTCAACCGGACACACAAATGCTACGCATTTGGGGTCCCTCTGCTGGCACTTTGACATACGCTGACCAAATAATTCTGAGACGGCGATGAAACTGAAAATGAGCAAAGTTGAGTGGCAAGCTAAACTGGCTGAAGTCTTGCCGCTGTACGAAGCCGGAACGTACACAGCAAGTGAATTCTTTTGGTTCGCTCTCCCGCTTTTCGATGGTGGAGTGAACGACAAAGACTTCTGGGAGGTGCTGCCGCAAGATGTGAAAGACTATTTTGTTGCGCAGCTCGGGAGGGTTGTGGAGGCGAATGACTCGGTGGGATTGGCTCTGTTGGAAAGGTTATCAGCGGTTCGGCGAGTAGCGATGCTTTAGCGAACGTGCGACCGTGGGGTCTTGTATTTTGCATATTCTAAACAGCCATGGAGTGCAAATAACAAGACCTCATGGTTTCTTATGAGGAGGGGTTAGAGGGGTTAGATGCGTTGGACTCCCTCAAAGGTCGTCCACGAATGATGGAATTGAATGGCGGGGCAATTGATGCCACTCAAGCCCCCACCGCCCGCTGCAACACCAACTCAAAGCACACGCCATCATCCAGATTGTGCGCCGTGATGGTGCCGCCCATCTTGGCCATATAGGTTTTGGCGACAAACAGGCCCTGGCCGCGGTTGCCCAGGGCGCCGGATTCGGCTTGGTCTGATACGCCATATTCGAAGATCTTGTCCAGCATGTCCTCGGCGATGGCCGGCCCCTGGTTGCGTATGGCCACGGTCACGGCGGTGTCGCTGGCCTGCAGTTGCAGGGTGATGTGGCTGCCTGCGGGGCGATAGCGGTCGGCGTTGCGCAGCACATGGGTGACCACGTCCTCCAGCGGGTATTCGTCGGCACGGGCCCATAGTGGGCCTGCCGGGCCCTGGTAGTGGACTTCGACGATGCCTGCGCTGGGGGCATTGGCCGCCACATGCTGCAAGAAGGCGGCGATATCGATGGCCTGCGCCTGCAGGGTGGTGGACTGGAAGGCCTCGCTGGGCGAGGCCGTGCCATAGAGCACCCGGATGGCCTGCTGCATGCGGTGGATATAGCGGCTGCTGTCGTCGTCGCTGCCGCCGTGCAGGGCCATCAGCGACTGCAGCGGCGACATGATCTCGTGTCCCACGGCATGCCACATGTCCTTTTCCTGCTCGGCGCGGATATGTTCGCGGGCGACGTCTTCCTTTACCCGCTGCAGCAGGTCGGCCAGGCCGGCGGCCAGCACGCCCAGCTCGTCATGGCCGCGCAGGTCGCTCAGGTCTATCTGGTCCAGCTCGCCTACCCCCCGCACGGTGCGCGACACCGAGGCCGCCCGCCGGGTCAGCACCGTGATGCGGCGGATGATGCCTATCTCTATCGCCAGCCAGGCCAGCATGATGGCTAGCAGCATGGCACCGACAAACCACGATACCCGGGTGGCCACCACCGCCAGGTTGCGGTTCACGCTGCGCACATCGCCCGTCAGTATCAGCTGGTAGCTGCCCAGCGGGGTGGCGATGGTCTCGCGCGCTTCCAGTGGCTGATCATAGCCGGCCACCGCCAGCCGCCGGATCACACTGCTGATCAGGCGCGAGGGCTGGTAGGGTTCGTCCGCCACGCCGGTCAGCTGCAGCAGATCAGGCTGGCCGGCATCGGGCAGCTTGCGCAGGCGTAACTGCTCGCCGGGCAACAGCAGCGGCGCGAGATCAGTCAGGGCAAAGGGCAGGGTGGCTTCCGGGCTGTTGCTATCGAGCAGGGGCGGGCCTTCGCCTGGCGGCAGCACCTGCACATGTACCTGTATCCGGTCCAGATCGGCCGGCGGCCAGACCAGCTTCTGTTTCATGAACAAGGCATCGCGCAGCACCCCTACCGGCAGGCGCAGCGAGAAGAACGACCGCTTGCTGCAGGCCACCGGCCCCATGGGCCCGACGGTATCGCAATGGCCGTCCTGCCAGATCCAGCCTCGGAAATCCCGCACCGGCCGGGCGCCCGGCATGACCCGGCCACGATCGACAAACCCCGTCAGCCGGCCGCGCACGCCGGCCTCTGGCCTGGCGTCGACCTGGCCCAGCAGCTCGAACGGGGCGATCCAGCGATAGGTCTGGCCGCGCAAAGTCACCACCACCCGCACCCGATGCGCCAGGCTCAGGTCATCCTCACCGCGCGCGTGGGCCACCAGTTCGCTGCTGGCAAAGCTGCCTGCCACATAGACGAAACCACCGGCCCAGGGATTGCTGCCTACGGCGGTGCAGAGTGTGCCGTCGCGATACTGCACCAGGCAGCCGGCCATCTCCACTGCCTGCTGCACCTTGTACTGGTCGTCGAAATCAATGGCGGTATAGGGCAGCAGCAGGGGCCGCAGCGGGACCAGGTTGTCATTGCCGGTGCGTGGGTTGAGCAGGGCCAGTTGACCAGCCGGGTGGTGCAGCTTGGCAGCGATCTGTGCCTGGGTCTTGCTGAAGCCGTATTGGTAGTTGCGGTAGCTGAGCTGCTTTTCCTCGCGCAGCACATAGAGCGCCAGCGCCACCGTTGCCAGCGCCAGCAGCAGGAAGGCCCCGCGCGACAGCAGCCGCAGGCGGTAGGGTGTCAGGCTCCACCAGGCGGGCTTCATCGGCCGGCCTGGTCTACCCAGCGGAAACCACGCATGGGTATGTTCTCGATGCAGTCGAAAGCCGGGTCTATCTCGCGGAAGGCATCCCGCAGGGTGCTGACATGCTTGCGGATATTGTCGCGGTTGCGGCCGCTTTTCACTACCTGGAACAGGTCGTCATAGGACACCACCTGGCCCCGGCACTGGTACAGCGTGGCCAGGATGCGCTGGGCTGTCAGCGGCAGGTTGATGCGCTGGCCACGCCAGATCGGCGTGCTCTGGCGCAGTGGGTCCAGCGACAGCTCATTGCCCTGGGGCAGGGCGGCGGGGGCTTCCTGGCGGCCGGGCCTGTCCTTGGCGGCACGCAGTATTTCCAGGAAGGTGTCGATGAAGTCGCCTTCCTCGAAGGTGGTCTTCTGCAGGTAGTCCCAGGCATCCAGCGCCTTCATGATGCTGCGGTAGATGGTGGCGGGCATGGCCGATACCACCAGCACCGGCGTGCCCGAGCCCTTGTTGATGGCATTGATGATGGCCACCCCGGCATGGCGTTCGCGCCCCAGCTCGATATCCAGCACCACCAGGTCATACCGCTCGCGGCTGATGGCCGCCTCGGCGTCGTCCCGGTTGAACCACTGGTCCACCTGTATGCCGGGCCGGGCCGACTCTATCCAGCCACGCAGCTGGTTGCTGGTGGGCAGATCATCTTCTACGACGGCAACCTTCAACATGGCCTTGCTCCGTGGCCATAGGGCCGGTTTTTGCTATGCGCCATTATCGAATGGAACCGGCCCAGGGCGGTGTGAGTTTTTCTTCCGGCGGCGGATGAAACTCACCCCGGCCCGGCTTTGATATTTCCGCGGCCCCTCGCGCAACATGCATCCCAAGGAGCAGGGCAACGCGGACTGCTCCCGGGCCACCGGCGGTGGCTTGCAGACCGCGATTCCAACAGCGCATATACAAGGGGTAACACCATGTCGGAACGTATCAAGAAGCTGGCGTTGGCCATCCGTAACCTGCTGGCCAAGCCGGCCGCCCAGGGCGGACAACTGGCCGCCAGCGGCCTGGCACAACACAAGGGCAAGCTGCTGGCAGGTGCCGTCTTGCTGGCAGCCGGCTACGGCCTCTATACCCACCCGCCCATCCAGACCCTGGGCAACGGCGAGATCGGTGTGCGCAGCAACCGGCTTACCGGCGGCCTGACCGAGCTGCGCGAAGGCAGCGCGCTGGTCCTGCCGGGGCTGCACGAAATGCGCCGCTTCAGCCTGCGTGATCAGGTCTACCGCCCGGTGCAGAGCAGCCGCGCCAACGGCGAGGCGCCATTCCAGTCCATCGAAGGACTGTCGCTGGGGGTAGACCTCACCATCCGCTACACCCTGGACCCCACCAAGGTCGGCACCATGGCCCGCAAGCTGCCGGAAGACATCGGCGGCCAGATTGTCGAACCGGCAGTGCAGGGCGTCATCTACAAGACCTTCACCCGCTACACCGTGAGGCAGATCTTCTCCAGCAAGCGGGCCGAGATACAGCAGGTGATAGAGGCCGAACTCAAGCCGCGCCTGGCTGCCGATGGCATACAGCTGCGCAGCGTGCAGATGGGCAAGGTCGACCTGCCGCCCGAATACCGCGTCGGCATGGAAAGCCTGCTGGCCGAAGAGCTGCAGACCGAGAAGATGCGCTACACCCTGGAGCTCAAGGGCAAGCAGGTGGAGGCCACCGCACTGGACGCCGAGGCCGAGAAGGTACGCCGCCAGAAGGAAGCCGAGGCCGCCGCCAGCGAGCAGATCATCGCCGCCCGCGCCCAGGAGGAAGCCATGAAGCATGTGCTGCCCTTCAAGCAGAAGCAGATAGAACAGCGCCAGTTGGAGGCCGAGGCCGACAAGCAGTCGCGTATCCGGACCGCCGAGGGTAGCGCCCAGGCCCGCCGCATCGAAGCCGCCGGCGAGGCCGACTCGCGCCAGAAGCTGGCCGATGCCGAGGTCTACCGCATGGAGCGGCTGGGCAAGACCAGCAGCGAGCAGATGGCCCGCGATGGCGCCGTCATCACCAAGCATCCGCTGCTGATCCAGAAAACCCTGGCCGACAAGCTGTCGGACAATATCTCGGTCATCATCGCCCCGCCCTCAGCTGATGGTGGCTTTATCGGCTCGGGCCTGATCGGCAAACTGCCAAACGCCCCACGCCAGGCCGATGCCGAGAGCAGCAGCGAAGCAGGAGCAGAATGATGTTGATCGCCTCCCTGGCCGCCATGGCCATCGTCACCCAGAACCAGGCCCCCCTGCGTGCCGCCCCCAAGGACAGCGCCCAGCAGCAGGCCGTGCTGTGGCAAGGCGACAGCCTGGAAATCCGCGGCGAGCGCCTGGGCTACCTGCAGGTCTGGGATCACCGGCGCGAACGCGGCGGCTATGTGCGGGCCAGCCAGGTACGCCAAACCCAGCTGGATGCCGCCGCTGCACCCGAACTGCTGAGCGTGGTGCGCTTTCTGCGCGACACCCCCGGCGCCGAAGCCCTGGGCATCGCCTATAGCGCCGCCTACCTTAAGGCCGCGCCGGCCCAGAGCATCACTGCTGAGCCTTTCGAGGCACTGGGCAACATGGCAGACCGGCTGGCCCGCCGTGCCAGCAACAGCCAGGCCAAGGCGACCGATACCACGGTGGCAGCCCACCTGGAAGTTGCCGCCCATTACGGCATCAGCATGACCAGCCTGGAGCGCGACGAGCGCATCCAGCTCTGCTACCAGGGTGATGCCTACCGCCGCGTGCTGAGCCTGCCGGCCACCGACGAGCAACGCGCCCGCGCCGCCTTGGCCCTGACCCGGCCCGACTGCCAGCGCGCCGACCTGCATCCGCAGGCCCGCTACAGTGCCGACAACGAAGCCGCCGACCTGCTCAACCGCATCGCCAGCGACAAGCTGCCCGAACAGCTGAAGAACCAGCTGCGCCTGCGCCGCGCCGGCATCTGGGCCAATCTCGCCTACCAGCGCAACCGGCGGGGCGAGGCCTTCCAGTCTGCCGCCGAACGCGCCCTCAATGAGCTGGCAGCCATCAACAAGCAGGAGCTGGCCGAAGACGACCAGGCCAGCTACAACGACGCCGCCATGCGCGTGGGCGCCTCACGCTGGGCCGTCGAAACCGCTACGGCCGCCATCCCCGGCAAGCTGCGCATCGTCACCGAACCCGGCCAGCCTGGCGAGACCTGCGTGCAATTGCAGGACACCCGCCAGAAAACACCCACCTCGCTTTACCGCCGCTGCAGCTACGGCACGGTATGGACCGCCTCGGCCCGCAGCAACGCCGACGGCACAGCCCTGGCACTGGCCGTGCAACCGCTGGCCAACTGGCGCGAGCTGTGGGTATTCCAGCAAACCCCCGAGGGCTGGGTACTGAGCGTGCTCCCCCCGGCCGACCAAGGCCCCGATCTCGGCTATATCGAGTTTGCCGGCTGGGTGCCAGGCAGCAAACAGATGCTGGCCGCCCGCGAGGCCCGCGTGCAAGGCCGCTACCAGCGCAGCTTCCAGCTGATCAGCCTGGACAGCATGACGGTGCTGAAGCAAGCCGACCAACCCAGCTCGCTGAGCACTTTCTACCGCTGGCAGGATGCAGCGTGGAAGCGCTTGACGGTGAGTTTGCGCTGATGTTTCACGTGGAGCGGGGGGCGGGAAAGGCACGCCCCCTTTGGAGTAGTGAGGCAAACCCTAGACTTGGCGGCATCCTCAGCCATCCCTCAAACAACCATTACAGACCCGCCTCCTTGAGCGCGTTCTCGATGTCGTACAGGGCGCTGTATTCAACCGACCCCGGCCCATCGCTGTGTAATTCATCCCGCGTATTGAGCATCACGGCAAAGCTGATGCCCGACGGCAGCTGGCGCATCACCGTGGTGAGGCCGGGCACCGCCCCGGTGTGACCGCCGTTGTGTGTCTTACCCGCCAGCGGCAGACCGCTGGGCGCCTCATATTTACCGGCAAAGGCCGCCATGGCATGGGCCGTGCTGATCACCAGACCGGTCGATTGCCAGTTCTCCGCCCGCACCGCCCCATCCAGCGCCGACACCATCTTGCCAGGCTCAAACACACTGGGAACCTGCAAGGTAGTCAGATAGTTGGGTTCGCGGGGATCGTGATCCTTCAGGCGCGATGCCATGGGCTTGAAGTCCTCGCGCGGAATACCCAGAGGCTGCAAGATCTGGCCGTACACATAGTCGACATAGGCCGTCTTGCTGGCCTGCTCGATAATGCGCCCCAGCAGCATATAGCCAAAGTTGGAGTACACCATTTGACTGCCTGGCTGGTAATCCAGGGGCCGTCGCACCATCCAGCGGGTGATGTCCTCTTGCTGGGCCGGTGCATTCAGGCCCAGCTCGGCCCGGATCACGGCCTCGGCGATGAAGGCATCGCCGGAAACCGACGCATCCCAGCCGCCTTGGTGGGCCAACAGATGGCTGATGGTGATGTCCTTGAGCCGGGGATCGAAAGCCTCCTCTGGCGAGAGGGGCACAGGCAGCCAGCAGCTTTGGCCTGCCACCGTGCAGAACACCTTGTCGTCCAATGACAGCTGCCGCGCCGCTGCCAGCTTATGTATAGCGGCGGCGGTCACCGGCTTAATGATGCTGGCGGTGACAAACAGCGCATTGGCCGGCAAAGGGGTACGCTGGGTCGCGTCCAGAAAGCCATAACCCTGTTCATGCAGCACCCGGCCGTCATGCATGATCGAGATGGTGGCGGCGGTCACGCCATGTTTTTTCTGTATGCCCTGCATGGCCTTGCCCACCTTGGCAGGCAAGTCCCCTTCACAGGCTTTTATCTGCTTGACCGATGCACCAGGCTGCTTGGCCGCACACAAGCTGGCCTGCACATTCGTTTTGGCTGAAATGCCATTGCAGGCCGACAACAAAGCCAGGGGCACCAGGCAAAGTGCCACTGTTCGGGCAATGGGATTTTCAACAAGGCAGTTTGATTTCAGCATGATGCAGACATCCTGTGAGTGAGAAGGTCTCCATCGTGCCAAACCCAAGCTTTGCGCCAGCTTAAGACGGCCCGGCCAGGGGCTGCCCAAACGGTGGGACTCTGCCTACACTGCAGGCTATGCATGTACTCCTTATTGAAGACGATCTAGACTTGGGCAGCGCGCTGCAGAAATCCCTGAAAGCCGCCGGTTTCAGCAGTGAATGGCTGCGGCGCAGTGCCGATGCACCACAACACCCAGCCGATCTGGATTACGCCTGTGTCCTGCTCGACCTCTCGCTGCCCGATGGCAGCGGTTTTGAGTTGCTCAATACCTGGCGCAAGCAGGGTGCCACCGTCCCCATCATCATCCTCACCGCCCGGGCCACCCTGGAAGAGCGCCTGCACGGCCTCGATAGCGGTGCCGATGATTTCATCGTCAAACCCTTTGCCACCGCAGAACTGCTGTCACGGCTACGTGCCGTGCTGCGTCGCTACGCACAACAGGCCAGCGAAACCTGGCAGATCGGCCCCTTGCAGATAGAACCCAAGCGCCACCGGCTCTGCCTGGCGGGAGCAGAGATCGAACTCTCGCCCCGCGAGTTCCAGATCCTGCTGGAGCTGGCCCGCGAGCCAGGCATGGTCGTCTCCAAGGGCGAACTGGCGCAACGCCTCGAACCCTTGGGCGAGCCGCTCAATTTCAGCGCCATCGAGGTGCATATCTGCAATCTGCGCAACAAGATCGGTGCCGGCCATATCCGCACGATTCGCGGCGTCGGCTATCTGCTGCAAGCATGAACAGCCTATTTCGCCCCACCCTCATCCGACGGGTTGTCCTGGCCTTGCTGGCAGCCTTCTCATTGGTGTGGCTGTTGTTGCTGGCCGTCATGTTTACCACCGGCAATAGCGATACCGAACTGGATACCGGCCTCCGCGATGTCGCCAGCGAGCTGCGCAGTAACTTGTTGCAGCTGAAAAGCGACGAGGAGGCGGTTGCCGCCACGCAGACGACGTCGAACATGATCAATGGCATGTACCGGCGCAATGACATACCCAGCCTGGTGCTGTTCCAGCTATACGACCAGGACGGCCGCCTCATGTATCGGACTACCCAAGCCGCGGGTCAGGTGCTCAATCAGCAGGCGGAGCATATCCAGGACCAGCAGTTGCTGGGGCGCCGCTATCGGGTGCATACCGTGACCGCATCACGCTGGACCCTGACCGTGGCCGCCTCTCAGGTGGACGCCGGCTGGATGCTGCAATCGCTGGCCGAGGATTTGACACTGTATCTTTTGATTGCGTTTCCCTGTATCGCACTGCCAGTCTGGATAGCCGTGCGCCAGGGCATACGGCCCTTGCGGCAGTTCTCCCAATTCATTGCCGCACGCAGCATCGACGATCTCTCGCCCATCACACTGCCGGTACGCCATGAGGAACTGAAACCGCTGCATCATGCCCTGAATCAGCTGCTCGATCAGCTACGTCTCAAGGTGGCCCGTGAACACAGCTTTGTACACGACGCCGCCCATGAATTGCGTACCCCGATGGCGGTCATTGCCGCCCAGGCCCATGTACTGACCCTGGCCGCCACACCCAGCGAACGGCAAGAGGCGAAACAGCAACTCGAGCATGCCATTGCCCGCTGCGCACACCTGGTGCAGCAGCTATTGCAACTGGCCCGGCTGGATCCCGCTGCCCCGCAAACCCTGCGCCAGCTCGATGCCGCACAATTGCTCCGCCAGGAAATTGCCCTGCAGGCCCCCAAGGCCTTCGCAAAACAGCAGGAGTTGGCGCTGGATACACCGGACCATCTGCCCTGCCAGTTGGCCGAATCGGCTTTCCAGTGCGTGATACATAATCTACTCGACAACGCCATCCGCTACACGCCGCAGGGCAGCCATATCGACATCGCGCTGCAACAGACGCAGCAGTCTCTTTTACTGAGTGTTCGGGACGATGGGCCAGGGATTGCAGCCGAGCAGCAGGACATGGTGTTTGAGCGCTTCCATCGCGGCCAGCACCTGGACAGCAGTGGCTCCGGGCTGGGCCTGGCTATCGTCAAACAGGCCATTCAGCGCCTGGGCGGCCAGATCACGCTGGAGGCCGGCCTACAAGGCAAGGGCTGCTGCTTTACGGTCAGCATCCCCTTGAGCGCACCGGGAGCGCCACCGCCGACATTGCGATAATGTTATCTTGGCCACGTCAGGCTAGAAATGGATGCCTAGCGCCGCCGCCCCTTGAACTTGGCCGCACCGCCGCCGTCGCGCCTACCCTGCCGCTTTTCCTTGTCCTGGCGTTGGCGGGTATTGCGCATGGCCAGCATGCGGTCGATCTTCTCCGAAGTGGATTGCATCAGCATCTGCGCCATGTCCTCGTCCGGGAAGGTCTCGGGCATGCGGTAGCCCAGCCAGGCATAGGCGGCATAGAGCTTGCAGCTGTCTTCCATGAACTGCAATTCGTTGCGGCCGCCCATGCCCTCCATCCGCAGCAGCGGGGCACGGCGTTTTTCGGCGCGGTGGCGGGCCCAATCCTGCAGGGCACGTTCCAGCATCGGTATCTTGGTCGATACCGGGCACAGGCTCAGGGTAAAGCGGTCGGCCAGCGAGAGGTTGAGGGTGTCCAGCCAGCGGGCTTTCTCGGTCTGCTCGGTCAGGTTGGCGGGCAGGAAGAACTCGTCGTGCACATTGATGTGCTTGGCAAACAGCTCCAGCAGCGGCTGCAACTTGGTCTGGCCGGTGGCCTTGGCGATCAGTTCCAGGTAATCGAGATTGGGCGCCACAAAGAAGCCGGTGTCGGGCAGCGGTTCGGGCTTGGCGCGAAGCAGGGCGGTGATGGTCTTGTGGGTGTGGGCATCGAGCCCGGCCACGTAGCCGGCGGCATGCTCGCCATAGCGGCCGGCCCGGCCGGCGATCTGCTTGGCCAGCGGGGCGGCGATCACCCCTTCGGCATAGCCGTCGAATTTGTTGGAGGTAGTAAAGATCACCCGCCGCGCCGGGGTGTTGAGGCCCATGCCGATGGCGTCGGTGCCCACCACGATCTGGGTCTCGCCTTCGATAAAGCGCTCGGCCTGGGCCTGCCGTACCTCGGGCGAGAGGTTGCCGTAGATGGCCGAGACGGCAAAACCCTGTTCCATTACCTGATCGCGCCAGTTCAGCACCTCGCGGCGGGAGAAGGCGATCAGCACGTCGCCGGGCTTGAGGTTGCGCAGCGAGCCCAGTGGCTGCTTTTCCATCTCCAGCGGCGATTTGCGCTCCATCTTGCGTACTTCCAGCGTACCGCCCACCCGTTTGACCAGCGAACGTATGGCCTCTTCGGCCTCCAGTGCGCCCAGCAGGTAGACGGTGCTGGCAGGGACGCCGCAGACGGCTGCCGTCCAGGCGGCACCACGGTCGGGGTCATCGAGTAGCTGTATCTCGTCGATGACCGCCACCTCTATCACCCGGTTGGGATTGAGCATTTCCACCGTGCTGGCCACATGGGTCGCCTCGGGGTGGAGCTTGCGCTGCTCGCCGGTGACCAGGCTGACGGCCACGCCCACGTCCAGCAGTCGGTTGTAGTTTTCCAGGGCCAGCAGGCGCAGCGGCGCCAGATAGACGCCGGATCGGGCCCGGGTCAGGTGCTCCATGGCCGCATGGGTCTTGCCCGAGTTGGTCGGCCCCAGGATGGCAATGAAATGCCGCTTCATGCCCTGAGCGGTGGTAAAGGATTCGGGGTAGAGCGACAGATTGACCGCATCACGGGTCTTCTCGGCCTGGCGGGTGGCGGCGCGGTTGCCCTTGGCCGCCTCGATACGATCGAGCGCCACGATGCAGCGCAGCCGCGCCAGCTCGTACTTGGCCTGCAGCGCATGCAGGGCACTGCTGGGGTCCAGCTCGTATTCGTGGGCGATGGCGACCACCTGGTCTGCGCACTTGCCCAACTGGGCTTCCAGCCGGGCGCGGGCCTCGGCATTCCAGCGCGACTGCAGCAAGGCCAGCCGCTCGACGATATCGAGCTTGCGCCATTTGCTGACCTTGCCCAGAAAACCATCGTCCGGGATCAGGTGGTAGGGCACCACCCGCTTGCCCACCAGGATCTCGCCATGCACCGATACGGCATAGCTGCCGTCCGAGGTCACCAGGGTGGCCTGCTGGGCCTCCAGGTAGTCGCTCAGGGCGGTGGCTTCGGTCGGGGCGATATCGTTCTGGCTGCTGTCATTCATGGAGATACGGTGCTTTCTGGGAAGTCAGCCATGCGTATACCAAAGCACGGCCATTGCCACCAGCGATTTCCGCCGCGTAGGCCGTCGTAACCTTCACCGCCGGTCGGATAGCCGGCCCGTGGTGGGCATAGCCCTTCAACCTTTGATCATCACATGCCGCACGCAGCTGTAATCCTCCAGCGCGTACAGCGACATATCCTTGCCATAGCCTGACTTCTTCATGCCGCCATGCGGCATCTCGTTCACCAGCATGAAATGGGTATTGATCCAGGTGCAGCCGTATTGCAGCCGGCTGGCCACCTGCATGGCGCGGTTCACATCGCGGGTCCACACCGAGCTGGCCAGGCCGTAGTCCGAATCATTGGCCCAGCTGACCGCCTGCTCCACCTCGTCGAAACGGGTAATGGACACCACCGGGCCGAACACCTCGCGCCGGACGATCTCGTCGTCCTGGCGGGCACCGGCCACCACCGTGGGCTCGAAGAAAAAACCGCTGCCCGCGCCGGCCCTGCCACCAGCGGTCACCTCGATATGCGCCTGCGCGGCCGCCCGCTCCACGAAGCCGGCCACCCTGTCGCGCTGTCGCGCCGAGATCAGCGGGCCCATCTCCACGCCTTCCAGGTGCTGTTCGCCAAAGCGGATGCCCGATACCGCGCTGGAAAGATCGGCCACCAGCTTGTCGTAGATGCGGGGGCCAGCATAGATGCGGCAGGCCGCCGTGCAATCCTGGCCGGCGTTGTAATAGCCGAAGGTGCGTACGCCTGCCACCACTTCATCCAGGTCAGCATCGTCGAACACAATCACCGGTGCCTTGCCGCCCAGTTCCAGGTGGGTGCGCTTGAGACTGTGGGCGGCGGTCTCCAGGATTTTCTGGCCGGTGGCGACATCGCCGGTCAGCGAGATCATGCGTACCTGCGGTTGCGAGATCAGCGGGCGGCCCACCGTCTCGCCCCGGCCGGTGACCACGTTGACCACGCCGGGCGGCAGCAGCTCGGCCAACAGCTCGGCCAGCTTGAGGGTGGTCAGCGGCGTCTGTTCGCTGGGCTTGATCACCACGGTATTGCCGGCAGCGATGGCGGGGGCGATCTTCCAGGCCGCCATCATCAAGGGGTAGTTCCAGGGCGCGATGCTGGCCACCACCCCTAGCGGGTCGCGCCGTATCATGCTGGTAAAGCCCGGCAGGTATTCGCCCGCCACCTGGCCCTGCTGGCAGCGCACCGCGCCGGCAAAAAAGCGGAAGACATCGGCCACGGCCGGTATCTCGTCATTCAGCGCAAACAGATAGGGCTTGCCGCAGTTGAGCGATTCCAGCTGGGCAAACTCAGTGGCGCGTGCTTCGATGGCATCGGCCAGCCGCAGCAAGGCGGTGGACCTGTCCTTGGGCGTGGTACGGCCCCAGGCGGCAAAGGCGGCTTCCGCCGCCGCCACCGCAGCCTGTACCTGTGCCAGGCTGGCTTCGGCCACCTGGGCGATGGCCTGGCCGCTGGCCGGGTTGAGCACGGCTTCCACATCGCCCTCGCCAGCAACAAACTGGCCATTGATCAAGAGTTGGGTCTGCATGGTGTCTCCAGATAAGCACGCTATTTGCCGCTGCCCGCCACCGCTTCGGTGCCCTGGGTCAGCTTCCAGGCGGCGATGACGGGAACCATGGTGATCAGCATCACCGTCAGCGCCACCACATTGGTAATCGGTACATCGCGCGGCCGGCCCAGCTGGTTGAGCAGCCAGATGGGCAGGGTGCGTTCGTGGCCGGCCGTGAAGGTGGTCACGATGATCTCGTCAAAGCTGAGGGCGAAGGCCAGCAACCCGCCAGCCAGCAAGGCGGTGGCCAGCTGCGGCAGCACCACATGGCGAAAGGTGGTGAAGCCATCTGCCCCCAGATCCATGGAGGCTTCGACCAGGCTGTGCGAGCTACGGCGGAAGCGGGCAATCACATTGTTGTAGACCACCACCACGCAGAAGGTGGCGTGGCCGATGGCGATGGTCCAGAACGAGGGCTCCCAGGCCAGCAGCTTGAAGGCCGACAGCAGGGCGATGCCGGTGATGATGCCGGGCAGGGCGATCGGCAGTATCAGCATCAGGGTCAGCGCCTCCTTGCCCCAGAACCTGCGGCGGTACAAGGCCGCTGCCGCCATGGTGCCCAGCAGCAGCGATGCCAGGGTGGCCACGGCAGCCACCTTGACCGACAGCCAGATGGCGGCAAGCACATCGTCTCGGCCGAAGGCGGCGGCAAACCAGTCCAGGGTAAAGCCCTGCAGGGGGAAGCTGTAGGCGGATTCCTCGGTGTTGAAGGCATACAGCGCAATCACCACGATGGGGAAATGCAGGAAGGCCAGGCCGCCATAGGCCAGCAGCTTGAGCCATAGAGGGGCACGGGCTTCAGAGTGCATCGAAGGCTCCCAGACGCCTGGCCAGGGCCAGGTACAGGCTGATCAGCAGCACCGGTACCACGGTAAAGGCCGCTGCCATGGGGATGTTCCCCACCGCGCCCTGCATGGTGTAGACATAGTTGCCGATGAACAGGCCGGACGGCCCGACCAGCTGCGGCACGATAAAGTCGCCCAGGGTCAGGCTGAAAGTGAAGATGGAGCCTGCCACCACGCCTGGGAAGGCCAGCGGCAGCATGACGGTCCGGAAAGTCTGTGCCGGCCGAGCGCCCAGATCACTGGATGCCTGCAGCAGCGACAGCGGCACCCGCTCCAGCGCCGCCTGTATGGGCAGTATCATGAAGGGCAGCCAGATATAGGTGAATACCATGAAGCGCCCCAGATTGCTGGTGGAGAGCGAGCTGCCGCCCACCACCGGCAGGCTCAGCACGGCCTCCAGCACGGCATTCAGCCCCAGCGCCTGCACCAGCCAGTAGACGATGCCACCCTTGGCCAGGATCACCGTCCAGGAATAGGCCTTGACGATATAGCTGGCCCACATGGGCGCCATGACCGCGATATAGAAAAAGCCTTTCTGCCACCCCCTGGCGTAGCGGGCCATGTAATAGGCGATGGGGAAGGCAATCAGGGCGCAGGCCACCGTCACGGCAGCCGCCATGCCCAGGGTGCGCAATACGATATCGATATTGGCGCCGAACAGCGGGTTGGCCGGATCGGCAATGGCGCGGAAGTTGGCCAGCGTCAGTTCGGGCGTCACCGCCATGGTGAAGTCGTCAAAGGTATAGAAGCTCTGCATCAGCAGGGCCAGCAGCGAACCCAGGTAGACCACCCCGAACCACAGCAGAGGTGGCGTCAGCAGCAATAGCAGCAACAGGGTCTGGCGCCGGTACAGCAAGCTGGCCAGGCGTCGCCTGATGCCGGCGGTGGGCAGGCCATGCTGGTGCAGCGGGTCGGGGGCTGGGATAGCCATGGCTCAGGCTTCCAGCATGACCATGGCGTGGGCAGGCCAGCCCACCGTCACGGCCTGGCCGGGCTCGGGCGCTACCTGCGTGGCATCAAGCAGGTTGGGGCGGCTTACCGCCAGTTGCCGGCCATCGGCCAGTGCCACCTGGTAGCGGCTGACCGCACCGTGGTACTGCACATCCACCAGGGTACCGGCCAGCTGGATGCCACCATCGCCCTCGCTGACGAAATCCATCTGTTCTGGCCGCACCGAGAATGCTTGCGCCCTGCCGATCAGGCCCTGGGCCAGGCTGGCATCAATGACATTGGCGCCGCCGACGAAGTCGGCCACGAAGGCAGTACGCGGCCGGTTGTACAGCTCGCGCGGGCTGGAGAGCTGCTCGATGCGGCCCTGCTTGAACACCGCCACCCGATCCGACATCGACAGGGCCTCGCCCTGATCGTGGGTGACGTAGACAAAGGTGATGCCCAACTGCCGCTGCAAGGCCTTGAGTTCGGTCTGCATGGCCTCGCGCAGCTTGAGGTCCAGCGCGCCCAGGGGTTCGTCCAGCAGCAGCACGCGGGGCTGGTTGATCAGGGCGCGGGCCAGGGCTACCCGCTGGCGCTGGCCGCCCGATAATGCCGCCGGCCTGCGGCCGCCGAAATCGGCCAGCTTGACCATGGCCAGCATGTGTTCTGCCTGCCTGTGCCGCGCTGCACGCGCCACTCCCCGCACCATCAGGCCATAGGCCACATTGTCCAGCACGCTCATATGCGGGAACAGGGCATAGTCCTGGAACACCGTGTTCACGTCGCGCTCATAGGGCGGCACCCCGGCAGCGTCGCGGCCATGGATGCGGATACAGCCGGCACTGGCCTGCTCAAAGCCTGCAATCAGCCGCAGGCAGGTGGTCTTGCCCGAGCCCGAGGGCCCCAGCATGGAAAAGAATTCGCCTTCGGCGACGGTTAGATCGACCCTGTCCACGGCATGGACGGTATCGAATACCCGCGATACCTGTTGGAACTCGACGGCATGATTCATCACACTACCTGTGGCGGGCAAAAAACCTGGCCAACCGTGGGGTCGGCCAGGAGAGCGGTGCGCGCAGCAGCCGCGGAGCAATCGGGCTGAGGACAGCCCACCGGCATCAGCGGCCGCCCATGATGGCGATGTAGTCGGCCGTCCAGCGGCTATAGGGCACGCAGCTGGCCTGGGTGCTGCACTTGGCCTGCGGGGTTTTCCAGAAGCGTATCTGGGCGATGCGGTCGAAACCATTGCTCTTGCAGAAGTCACTGCCGCCAGGCACCTTGTCCTTGCAGGCGGCTGGTACGGCAGGGTTGGAGCCAAACCATTCGGCAAGTGACGATTGCAGCTTGCGGTTGAGCGAATGCTCCATCCACTTGTAGGCGCAGACCGGGTTCTTGGCATCGGCATGCAGCATGGTGGTATCGGCCCAGCCGGTAGCGCCTTCCTTGGGTATCACACCTTCAATGGGGAATTTTTCCGCCTGCAAGGCATTGATCTGGTAGCCCCAGGCACTGCTGGCCGCCACCCCCTCGTTCTTGAAATCGTTCATCTGTACAGTCACATCGTGCCAGTAGCGATGGATCAGCTGCTTCTGCGCCCGCAGCAGTTTGAGCACCTCGGCATACTGGGTCTCGGTCAACTCGTAGGGGTCCTTGATGCCCAGAGCGGGATTCTTGTACATCAGGTAGAGCGCGGCATCCGCCACATAGATGGCCCCATCGTAGGCCTGCACCCGGCCCTTGTTGGTCTTGCCGTCCGGCAGTTTCTGCTCGTCGAACACCACGCCCCAGCTATCGGGCGCCTTGGGAAAAATCTTGGTGTTGTAAGCCAGGAAATTGGCCCCCCACTGGTAGGGCACGCCATAGTGCTTGCCATCCACCTTGTGCCAGGGCGCGTGCTGCAGGCGGCTATCGACGGTGGCATAGGAGGGAACCAGCTTCAGGTTCACCTCCTGCACCTTCTTGCCGTAGATCAGCCGCAGGCTGGCGTCCCCCGAGGCGGTCACCAGGTCATAGCCACCCTGGTTCATCAGGCTGACCATTTCGTCCGAGGTAGCCGCCGTCTTGACGTTGACCTTGCAGCCGGTGGCCTTCTCGAAGCCGCTTACCCAATCGTAGTTCTTGTCGGTCTCGCCGCGCTCTATATAGCCTGGCCAGGCAATGATGTTGAGCTTGCCTTCGGGCTTGCCCAGCGCCTGTAGTGGTGCGGCCAGGGTGTTGCCTGCCAGTGCGGCGGCAACAGCGATAGAGAGCGTGCGTGCGTGCATGGTGGGTCTCCTTGGAGCCGCTAACAAAACCCTTCTGGCCTTGTTGTGCAAACTTGCCGTACCCACGTACTGTCTGCTGCACGCGCCTACGTTTGCACGCCTGGCCAGAACCATTGCGCCGGGTTTTGTTAGCGGCTCTTATCATCACGGCCGGTTAGCCGGGCAATTAGATATAGACCATCCGCACTTGCGATACGCCCCTCCCGGCCTGGGCCGCCGTAAGAAGCTGCACCAAGGCTATCCGTGCGCCTCAGCCCAGTTGCGCGACCAGGCCAGGCTGCGCCGCAGCCCCTCGGGCAGCGATACCTGTGGTGCATAGCCCAGCAGCCGGCGGGCGTGGTCCAGATTGGCCACATAGCGGCTGATCTCGCCAGCCTGGGTGGGTGCCTCCACCAACTGGGCCGCCCGCCCCAGCAGCCCGGCCAGATAATCGGCCAGCTGCCGCAGGCTATGGCCCTCGCCCCTGGCCAGATTGAAGGTCTGGTCGCGTACTTCACCCGCCTGCAGGGCCTGTATGCCCAGGAACAGCCCCTCCACGCAGTCGTCGACATAGGTGAAGTCCAGCACCTTGTCCGCGCCGAACAGCGTCAGCGCCTCGCCCTGCTGCAGCTTGTGCATGAACAACGGTATGACCCGCTCCATGCGGCCCAGATCGTTGTCGTAGCGGCCGTAGACATTGCTGAGCCGGAATACCAGATAGGGCAGGCCATAGCAGCGGGCATAGCTGTAGACCAGCGCTTCGCCCGCCAGCTTGCTGGCTGCATAGGTACTGGCAGCCAGCGCAAAATCGGCATCCGCCTCGGCGGTGGTATCGCGCCTGGCATTGCCATAGACCTCGCGGCTGCTGCTGAAGACGATGGGCAGGCCATGTTGCCGGCAGAACTCCAGCACCTGCTGGGTCATGGCCATGTTTTCCATGGCCTTGTCGGGCTCCAGCACCAGTTGATGCACCTTGGCATGGGCCGCCAGATGCACCACCACATCCGGCTTGCCCCAGGCCGCCAGTTGCGTGGTCAGCAGGCCGGGCGTACCGGGCCGGGTCAGGTCATGTAGCAACACGGGGTAGGCATCGCACCAGCCATTGGGGCGTTGGTCCACGCCATGCACGGTGTGGCCTGCCGCCAGGCAGCGTAGCGCCAGGTTGCAGCCTATCTGGCCGCTGGCGCCGGTAATCAGGATACGCAAGGCAAGTCCTCGGGGTAGTCGGCATAGTAATGATGCAGAAACACGCGGCGTGCCGCCGACAGTACGGCCGCCGGGCTGCCATCGGCCAGGTAGCGGCATGCCGCCGCCAGTTCGGCCTCGCCATAGGCAGCAGGATTATTCAGCATGATCTGGGCATGCAGGGCCTCGTAGCGGGGCAGGATGTCCCATAGCTGCGACTGTCGCCGCCGCCGATGCAAGAGATAGGGCGCCGCCAGATGCAGGGCACGCGCACCGTGCAGGGCGGCCGCCAGCCAGAAGTCCCAGTCGTCAAAACCGCTGACATTGACCCGGTAGCCCCCCACGGCCTGCCACAGGCTACGGCGGTACAAGCCGCAATAGGCCAGCTGGTTGAAATACTTCAGGCGGGCCAGCTCGAATCGTCCCGATGTCCAGCGGCGCTCGCTGTCGCCAAAATCCTGCCGGTCGGTGTAGACCAGGTCCAGGCTGGCATCGGCATCCAGCATGGCACCGCATTCAGCCAGCATGGCCGGGTGCAGGCTGTCGTCGGCGTCCAGCGGCAGCACATAGGGGCCTTGGGCCATCGCCATGCCCAGGTTGCGGGCCGCCGCCACCCCGGCATTGGCCTGCCATGCCGTGCGCAGCCGTCTGCCATGGCGCTGCTGCAGGGAGGCGATCAGTGCGGCCGTTTCATCCACGCTGCCATCGTCCACCAGGATGATCTCGCTGGCCGGGCGGCTTTGCGCCAGCACGCTGGCCACCGTCTCCGCCAGGGTATCGGCCGAGTTGTAGCAGGGAATGATCACCGAGATGGCGGGTGGACTGGCGCGGTCCATGCGCTCCGGCAACTGCGGCTGCTCGGCCATCTCAGCCCCCACGGGTATAGAGCAGATTGCACTTGGCACACACCGGCATCAGGCCGCAGCGCGCCAGCGTCTCCCGCTGCTGGCGAAAGCGCGGCCCCAACCAGACGGCCTCCACATCCTGCTGCGCCAGGTTGCCCATGCGGAACTCGGGGAAGAACTTGCAGGACACCACCTCCCCATCCGGGAACACATCCATGCGGGTGGCAAGCGACTGGCAGCGCTGCTTGTTCTGCGCCGGCACATCGCTGCCACCGATAAAGGCCGGCAGCTCGGCCGCGCTCAGGGACGGGTTGTAGCGCAGCTTGATGGGGCCCTGGCGGGCATCGAGCGCCGCCATGCCCTGCGCCAGCGCGGCCAGGTGATCGGCCGCCAGCCGGTAGTTATAGGAATACCAGCTGGGCCGGCCAAACACCTGGGGCGTACCAAAGTGGCGCTGGTGGTAGTCATCCATCCTGGCATTGGCCTCGTCCGACAAAAACCAGGGAAAGCTGACATAGACCGTACCCACGCCCTCCTGCTCCAGCCAGGTCACAAACTCGGCCATGCGGGCCACCATGGGGTCGGTAATCAGGAAGTTCACGGTGATCTCGCCCCGGTAGTCGCCCGCCCGCTGCGCCGCCAGCAGCGTGCGCAAGCCTTGCAGCGAGCGGGCAAAGCTGCCCTGACCACGGACGGCATCATGCTCGGCCTCGAAGCCATCGAGCGAGACCGATACCTCCAGCTGTGCCGACAGCTTCAACAGGCCCGGCAGTCGCTTTTCAATCAGGGTGCCGTTGGTACACAGGGCCACCCAGCGCGGGTCTGCCACCAGCAGGTTGACCAGGCCATCCCAATCGCGATAGACCAGCGGCTCGCCCCCCCATAGGTAGACATTGCTTTTGCGGGCACGGGTAGCAGCCAACACCTTGGCGATGACCGCCAGGTCCATGTCTCCCCCCTTGGCACCGGCCGGCAGCATGCGGTGGTAGCCCGCCTCATTCCACTGATAGCAATGGCTGCAGCGCAGGTCGCAGCGGTTGGTGAGCTTGAAGGCCACTTCCTCGGGCACCGGCCGCGCCTGTTCGGCGCCGGTCAGCTCGGCCCGCCGGCTGGCCAGGATATTGGGCGCAATGCGGCGCAGTTTTTCAAAGGCCTGCTGATCAAACCGCGGCCCCTTGGTCCTATCCATGGTGTTGCTCCTTGCTTGCCAGCGTGGCAGCCAGACAGGCCGACAGCACCTGGGCTGTGGCTTGCGGGGTATCACGCAGATACGATTCATGGTCGCCCGGTGCCACCCAGCAACGCAGTCGCCCGCCCAGCAGGGCCTGCCAGTCGCGCGCCAAGCCCGCCTGTTGGTTGGCCTGCGACAGCAGCAACTGCACTGGCAGATCCAGCGGCCTGGGCCGGTAGCGCATGGCTTGGGCAATATGGTTCGCTCCCTGGGCATGGCTGGACTCCTTGCCCGCCTCGGCCCGGCCCACCTGCGCCAGCTTGCGCCACCAGGCGGCGGCAATCCGGCCCTGGGTGAGGGCGACGTGATAGAAATAATGCAGGCTGCGGCGCGGACGGAAAGCCGGCCGCTGGCGGACATGCCCGCGCCAGGCTGCCCAGAAATCCAGCCAGCCCAGGCGTGCCAACGGTAGCCGCAAGCGCCACAACAAGCTGGGTTGCTGCCAGCAGCGCCAGTGCCAGCGCCGCCACGGCGTGGGGCACCAGCTATCCAGCAACAGCAGCAGGGCCACCGTCTCGCCCTGCGCCTGCAACTGCCCGGCCATCTCGTAGGCCAGCACCCCGCCCACGCATTCGCCCGCCAGCGCATACGGCCCCTGGGGCTGTTGCTGGCGCAGGGTGGCAATATGCCGGGCCGCTGCCTCGCTCACCGATTTGGGCAAGGGGCCGGCATCGTCCAGCAGCAGCCCGTAGACTGCCCTGTCACCGGCCAGGTGCTGCATCAGGCGGGCATACAGGGTCATCTCCGCCATACCGCCACGGCCACCGGGCAGCATGAACAAAGGCTGCCGTGTATCGCCTCGGCGTATCTCCACCAGCCCCGCAGCTCGCAGCACCGGCTCGGCAGCCAAGCGGCCGAGCTGGCCGGCCAGGCCTGCAGGGGTGGCATGCTCGAACACGGCAGCCAGGGGCAGGCGGCAACCCAGCAGGGTTTCCAGCTGCGCCACCAGCCGCAGCGCCAGCAGGGAGTGTCCGCCCAGGGCAAAGAAATCCTCGTCCGGCCCTACCTGCGGCATCCCCAACAGGTCGGCAAATACCTGGGCGATGGCCATGGTCTGCGGCCCAAGGGCGACTACGGCGGCAGCCGGCCTGGGCAGTCGCTGCAGCGCGGCCCTATCCAGCTTGCCTGTCGGCGTCAGCGGCAGGCTGGCGTGCAGCCACAGTTCGGACGGCTGTAACGGCGCCGGCAGGCGCTCCCGCAGATAGGCCAACAGCAGTACGCGCAAATTGGCCTCGTCCGGGCAGGCCGGTACCGCCACCACATGGGCCTGCAGCTGCTGCCGCGACGCCGCCGCGCAGACCAGCGCCCGGGCCACCAGCGGGTGGCTGGCCAGTACGGCCTCGATCTCGCCCGGCTCGACCCGGTAGCCGCGCAGCTTGAGCTGGCCATCAACCCGGCCCACAAAGGCCAGCGTGCCATCCTCGCGCCAGCGCATCAGATCACCACTGCGGTACAGCGGCTGGCCCTGGGCCAGCGGCGGTGACTGCAAGGCAGCCGCCGTGGCCTCGGGCTGGCCCAGATAACCCCGCATCAGGCCGTCGCCGCCCAGCCAGGCCTCGCCCACCACGCCACTGGGGACCGGTTGCCCCAGGCTATCCAGTATGTGCACATCGGTATGGCTCACCGGCCGGCCCAGCGGTATGGCGCCCTCGGTATCGGCCAGGGTCACGGTATGAAAGGTACTGAAGGTGGTGTTCTCGGTCGGGCCATAGCAATTGATCAAACGCCCAGCGGGCAGCCCTTGCAGGTAGCGCCGGGCATGGCCGGGCGACAGCACATCGCCCCCCACCAGCAACTGGCCAGGCAGGGCCAGGGCTGCAGGCTCGGCGTCCTGCATGGCCTCGAACAGGCCGGTGGTCAGCCAGAGTGTGGTCACACCATGCTGCCGTATCAGGCCGGCTATCTCGCCCAGGCTGGGGCGGGGCATGGGCGGCAGCACCAGGCGCGCGCCGTTGAGCAAGGCGCCCCAGACCTCGAAGGTTGCCGCATCGAACGGCAGCGGCGCCAACTGCAGCAGGGTGTGGCCCGGCCCCAGGTCGGCGTAGTTGGCACCCAGCACCAGCCGCAACACTCCCCGGTGCGGCGTGCATACCCCCTTGGGCGTACCGGTAGAGCCGGAGGTGAACATCACATAGGCCAGGTCGTCCGCCACCACCGGGCGCAACGGCGGCGTCTCCGACAGGCCAGCCAGCGCAGTGGCGTCGAGCAGCTGCACGGGTGCCAGCCCTGCCAGTTGCGGTGCAAAGCCGGCATGGCTCAACACCGCGGCCAGCGGCCGGCCGCCCAGGGCTGCCAGCACCCGGCCCGCCGGTTCATCCTGCAGCAGCGGCACAAAGGCAGCACCACACTTGAGTACCGCCAGCATGGCCACGATGTAGTCCACCCCGGCCGGCAGGCAGATACCGACCAGCGCCCCAGGGCTGACCTGGCCGGCCAGGCTGTGTGCCAGCTGGTTGGCGCGCCGCGCCAAGGCCCCGTAGCTGAGTATCTGCCCGCCGCAGACCAGAGCCGGCGCCTCGGGCTGGGCCTCGGCCCAGGTATCGAAGCGGGCCGGGATGCTGCTATCGCGGGGGTAATCAGGCCTGGGGCCACAGCCTTGCCGCCAGGCCAGTTCAAGCGCCTGTGGCGTCAGCAGAGGCAGGGCATCCAGGCTCAGGCCCGGTTCTGCCACGGCGGCCGCCAGCAGGGTCTGCCATTGCGCCAGCATGCGACTGGCCGCAGCGGGGGTAAAGCGGTCGCAGTCATACTCCAGCTGGCCTCCCAGGCAGCCATCGCGCTCCCATAGGGTCAGGCTCAGGTCCATCCTGGCCGTGCCATTGGCCACATTGTCGGCTGCTACCACCAGCCCAGGTAACGACCAGCCGGAAGGGGGCAGGTTGAGGTAGGCAAACAGGGTCTGCACCAGCGGGGGCACGTGCGGCTGGCGCGGCAGGGGCAAGGCTTGCACCAGCAGCTCGAATGGCATGTCCTGGTGGCGGTAGGCCTCCAGCACCGTCTGCCGCAACTGCCCCAGCAGGCCACGAAAGCTGGCCTCGCCCTGCATCTGGCTGCGCAGCGGCAGGGTGTTGACCAGCAGGCCCACCAGGCCCTGCAGTTCCCGCCGGTTGCGGTTGGCGACAGGCGTGCCAACCACGATGTCGGCTTGGCCGCCATGCCGGTACAACAAGGTCTGGTAGGCCGCCAGCAGCAGTACAAACAGCGTCACGCCTTCCTGCGCGGCCATGGCCCTGCAGGCCTGGCTCAGCACCGGCGACAGGTCGAACTGCACACAGGCGCCACGCCGCTGCGCCACCCCGCCTGTCGGCTTGTCGGCGGGCAGTTGCAGCGCGGCGGGTGGCCCAGCCATCCGGGCCAGCCAGTATGCCTGCAGTCGCTCCAGCGGCTCGCCCTGCAGCCAGCCGCGCTGCCAGGCGGCGTAATCGGCGTATTGCCATTGCAGAGGGGGCAGTTGTACAGGCTGGCCCTGGGCCAGGGCGCCATACAGCTGCCCCAGCTCGGCCATGAATACCTCGAACGACCAACCGTCAAAGGCCAGATGGTGGTGGGTCAGTAGCAGGCAATGCTGCTGAGCATCCAGCTGCAGCAGGCTGGCGCGCAGCAGCGGTGGCCGGTTCAGGTCGAACGGCGTGGCCGCCTCGGTGCGGGCCAGCTCGGCCAGCGCGGCCTCATCGGCCACCTGCTGCAGCGGCAAGTGAAAGTCTGTGGCCGGATGTATGCGCTGCAACAGCACGCCGTCGTCCAGATACAAGGTGGTGCGCAGGGCCTCGTGCCGCTCCAGCAGCAGAGCCAGGCTGCGTTGCAGCGCCGATGTATGCAGCGAGCCGCGCAGGCGCAGACTCACGCAGAGATTGTGCTGGGCACTGGGGCCGCTCAACTGCTCCAGCAGCCATAACCGCTGCTGAGCAAAGCTGGCCGGCAGCGGCCCACTGCGGTCTTGCCGTGCCAGCGGCGGCGCCTGGCGCTGCGCCTGCAGGCCAGCCCGCACCGCACCCCAGCGGGCGGCATGCCCCGCATGAGTGGCAGCGCTATCCGCCATGCTGGGCCGCCGGTGCAGGCAGGGCACCGGCGCCACCGTAATAACGGCAACAGGCGGTACAGATGGGAAACAGCTGGCCGCGCAGATGCTCGCGCACCTGCCTGAGCCGCTCGCCGCGCCAGATCTCCAGCAAGGGTTGCTGGTGGATATTGCCTATGGGCAGGTCGTAAAAGGAATGGCAGGTACTAACCTCGCCCCGCGCCGAAATCTCGGCGGCCAGCCAGGGCACGCCGCAGCGGCTCTTGCGGTCTACCATGGCCTGCCAGTTGGCCGAGAAGTATTGCCGGATATTGTCGGCCTGCAGGGTCTTGGGCTGGCTGTGGAACAGGATGCCACGCTCGGCACAGGCGTTTGCCACGGCCTGCAGCTGGGCTGTCAGGCTGTCGCTGTCTATACCGGCGAAAATGGCCGGATCGCGCGCATAGGCACGAGCACAGGGGGCACCCTGCACGCCGAATTTGGTCTTGAGCACCTCGGCATAGGCCTCGGTCTGGGCATGGGTGGCATAGCTCTGCAGCTCGATGCTGACGCAGGACAACAGGCTGAGATCGATATCCTGCAAAAAGAAGGACGCCACGAAATCGCAATTGGCCGGTGTCACCACATAGGTGATGCCCAGCTCGGGGTAGCGACTGCCCCTGGCCTGCTTCACCGCCTGCAGCTTGGCCAGCCCGCGCATCACCCGCTTGAACACACCACGGCCGCGTTGCCTGTCATTGATGGCCGCCGGGCCATCCAGTGATATCCACAAGCGGGTGGGGCCTTGGTCGACCAGCTGTTCGGCGTATTTCTCCAGCAGCGTGCCATTGGTGGGGAAGGCCAGCTCGCAGCCGCCCTCGCGTATGCGGCGTATCACCTGCCAGATGCCGGGGTAGAGCAGGGGTTCGCCGCCGAAGAACTCGAAGGTGGGCTTGCTCGGCAGGCACTCGTCCACCGTGCGCAGCACCAGCTCTAGATCCAGCGTCGCCAGTTTGTCCAGGCCATGGTAGGCGCCATTGTCACCCCACTCGTAGCACATGGTGCAGCGAAGATTGCACTGCTCCAGCAGCTGTATCACCACCCAGGAAGGGGCAGCCAATGCGTCGGACAACCGTATCATGCGGCTTGCTCCTGCAGCAGCCTGGCTGCATAGGCCTGAGGGTAGTCGGTGCCGCGCCCGGGGTGAGCCAGCAGATTGTGGTGCAGCTGTTCCAACAGGGCGGGATCGAAACCGCTGTCGCGCCAGTCCTCGTAGCGTATGCCAAAGCCCAGCTGCAGCCAGATGTCGGCATTGCGGGCCTCGGCATAGCCATAGGGTTCCAGCAGCACGACCGGCGTGGCCGATGCCAGCGAATCGATCAGGGTGCAGCCGCCCGGCTTGCTGACGATGGCCTGGTTGCGGCGTATCACGTCATACAGCACATGGTATTGGGCATGCCGCAGATAGAGGGTTTCACGTGAAGCAGTGACTTCGCCCATGGCTGGGAACTGCAGCTCACCGGCGGCATCGCGGTGCCAGGCCCGCCAGCCGGGCTGCAGCAGGAAGCAGGCGTCGCCGGGCCGGGCGACGGTGGCTTCCGCCTCGGTGTGGATGACGCGATCCAGCGCGAAGCCTGCCTGCGCCAGCGCCTCGGCCCGCGCCTGGTAGGTGCCTATGCCCCAGCCGCCGCCATGGACGGTCAGCCGCGCCTGCCGCTGCTGCCAGGGCAGGGGTGGGGCGCTACCCACGGGTATCTCATACACCAGCCGGCCGGCATCGCCATGCCATAGCCAGATTTCCCGGCCCTGGGCGGCGAGATCGGCATGCACCCGGAAAGACGCCGACATCTCGGCATCGATGCGGCAATGGTCTATCTCCAGCGCCCAGCCGGTCTGGGTTTGGTAGCGCGCCAGGATGGGCAGCCAGAAGCCTGACCACACCATGAAATGGCGGCAACCTTGCCGGGCCCAGTCCGCCAGCAAGGTCTGCAGCCGTTCGCCGTCGAGGCAGCCCTGCACGTCGCGGGCCATGCGGTGGGCCAGCTGCGCCAGGGCAAAATCGGCGTGATGTGCCTCGCCGTGGGCAATATGGCTTTGCTGGCGGCTGGCGGTGTAATAGTCCTCCAGCACCTCACAGCGCACGACCAGCCCCTGCTGGCGCAGGCGTCCCTGTATCAACAGGGCGGGGATATAGACCCCCAGCCCGACGGCCGAGGTAAGGATGACGGCGACCGGTGCACTCATGCCAGCCCCGTTGCCGCCTGGCGCCGTGGCATGTTCTGCAGAAAGCCCGCCAGGGTGGCGATGGAGCGCAGGTAATCGAACTCCAACGCGTCGAAGTCGATCTCTATGCCCAGGCGCTCCTCCACCTCCAGCATGAACTGCAGCATCTCCAAGGAATCGAGCCCGACCTCGTTGATCAGGTCGGCGGTATCCCCCAGGCTCTGGGCCAGGGCCGGGTCACGCTTGAGTTTGGCCACGATGGCCTTGATGGTTGCGATAGTGGTTTGCATGTTTTCCTCCGCCGTCCTGGCACGCTAGCCCAACTCGTCCAGACGGCTGTTCTTGATGGCCAGGCCTATCCCCATATAGGGGCCCAGACCAGGGTATTGCTCGGTGTACTCATGGCAGGTCCAACCGGGCAGCGCCTTGATCTCCTGCCAGACCTTGGCTATGCCGGGACAGCCGATATTGCTGATATCGTGGAAGGCAATCATGTTGGCGTAGGGCACCAACGCCGCGAACTCCCGCCGGCACTGGTTTTCCTCATGGTGCGAATCGATGAACACCAGGTCTACGGTGCCGTACTGCTGCAGCAGCGCCGTGAACTCGGCAGACTGGCTGTTGAGGCAGGCAAACCGGCTGCGCGGGTTGATGGCCTGGTATTCGGTCATGGCAGCGCAAGGAATGATGTCCACCCCCACGGCAAAATCCAGCGGCCGAAACCGCTCCAGCAGCGCCACCGTGGCCAGGTAGCTGCCGCCGTGGCGTATGCCCAGCTCCAGATAGGAGCGCACCTGCAGGCGGGCCAGCTGGGCCAGATAGGGGCCGAACTGGATGGGGTATTGCCAGATGCGCAGGCCCTGGCCGCAACTACCATGCAGTGCGGGCGGAAACTCCGCCAAGCCTTCGTCATTGAGGCCCAGCTGCGGCAGCAGCGTGACCAGATGGTCGGGCTGGGCCAGCCACTCGGCCGGCTGCTGCTGGATCAGCGCTAGCCTGGCCAGGTCTACGGCACGGGGCCGCAGGCCTTTGAGCAGGCGCCAGGCACTCTCCTGCACCGACGGTTGGCGTGCGACTTCATCCAATGCTCTTCCTCCTGTCTATACCTGATCAGGTCAGCGCTTGGGCCCATGCCCTGTGACGCGCTTCACAAGTCATGCAGTGATGGCTTGCATCACCACAGGTTTAGCGCCATGTTAGTTCATCGCCCAACTGGGCATAGTGAAGGACTTCACAGATGCGTCTGCCCGGCTCCCTGCTGCAGGACTATCTGGCGCACAGCGCACAGCAACTGCCCGACAAGATCGCCCTGGTCTGCGGCAAGCAGCGTCTCAGCTACGCCGAGCTGGCCCGCCAGAGCGACGCCCTGGCCCACGCCCTGCTGCAGGCCGGCCTGGTGCGTGGTGATCGGGTCATCGTACTGGCCGATAACAGCGTCGCCAGCGTGCTCGCCCTGTGGGCGGTGCTCAAGGCCGACGCGGTGGTCTGCCCGGTGAGCCCGCATACCCGAAGCGACAAGCTGGCCTACTACCTGCACGACACCGGCGCCCGTGCTCTGATGGCCGATGCCCCACTGGCCGACCAGCACGCCCCCCTGCTAGGGCAATCCCACCAGCTCGCCTGCGTACTGGTCGACGGCGTTGCCACCCAGCCGCTGCCAGGGCTATGCAGCCATGCTGCCGCGCTGGCCGCTTTGCCACCCGGCTTTCAGCCACCGGGGCAGAACCTGGATATTGATCTGGCCGCCATCCTCTATACCTCGGGCAGCACTGGCGAGCCCAAGGGGGTGATGCTGAGCCACCGCAACATGCTGGCCGCCACCGCAGCCATCAACCACTACCTGGGCAATCGGCAGGATGATGTGATCCTGGCGGCCTTGCCGCTGTCGTTCGACTACGGCCTGTACCAGCTGATCCTGGCCACCGCTGTCGGCGCCAGGGTGCTGCTGGAGCGCTCCCACGCCATCCTGCCGCAACTGCTGGCCCGCGCCAGGCGCGAGGCAGTCACCGCCTGGCCTTTAGTCCCCAGCGTGCTGGCGCTGCTGGCCGAAATGCCCTTGGACAGGGTCGGGCTGCCTCATCTGCGCTATCTCAGCAGCACTGGCGCTGCATTGGCGCCGGGCCATATCGCCACCGCACAACGGCTGTTCCCCCAGGCCCAGCTCTTTGCCATGTATGGTCTGACCGAGTGCAAGCGCTGCAGCTATCTGCCGCCGCAGGACTTGCCGCACAAACCCGACAGTGTGGGCCTGGCCATACCCGGCACCGAGCTATGGCTGGTGGACGAGGCCGACCAGAAGCTGGGGCCGGGGCAGGTAGGACAGCTGGTGATACGCGGTGCCACCGTCATGCGGGGCTACTGGAACAAACCCGAGGCCACCGCTCGCCGCCTGCGGCCCGGCCCCCTGCCGGGCGAGCAGGTGCTGTACACCGGCGACCTGTGTCGGCAGGACGAAGCGGGCTATCTGTACTTTGTGGCGCGGATGGACGAGGTGATCAAATCACGCGGCGAAAAGGTGGCGCCGCGCGAGGTGGAGCTGGCCCTGCTGGCACAGCCCGGCGTCAGGGAGGCGGCGGTCATCGGTGTGCCCGACCCCGTCTGGGGCCACGCCATCAAGGCCTATGTACTGCCCGCCAGCGGTGCCTTGCTGGATGTCGACAGCCTGCTGGCCGCCTGCCGGCGGCAATTGGAACCCAGCCATGTACCCCAGTACCTGAGCCTGGTGGAGCAGCTGCCACGCACCAGCAGCGGCAAGGTCGACAAGACGGCCCTGTCGGTTGCAGACAGCCAGTAGCTACAATCGCCCATCCGCCGCACCCTGCGGCAGGGCCGACTTGAGGTCGTATAGCACATGGCCGGGCTGACCCAGCGCCCGCAGGCCCGCCACGCCCCAGTTCAAGAACTCCGGCTGCGGCACGGCCAGCACCAGGGCGGCATAGCGGCCCGGTTGGGGTGGTTGGCTCAGGAGGCGGAGGTCGTACTGCCTGAAGGCCTCGGTGGCATCGACCCAGGGGTCGTAGATATCCACCCTGGCACCGCAGGCCTGCAGCTCGCGCACCAGGTCTGCCACCTTGGTATTGCGGATATCGGGGCAGGCTTCCTTGAAGGCAAAGCCCAGCACCAACACCGGGGCACCCGCCACGGCCAGGCCAGCCCGTGCCATCAGCCGTAGCACCTCGCCCGCCACATGGCGGGCCATGCCCTCGTTCACCTGCCTGGCTGCCAGCACCAGCTGCGGCGTATGGCCAACGGTGCGGGCCTGGTGGCACAGATAATAGGGATCGACGCTGATGCAGTGCCCCCCCACCAGGCCAGGCCGGTAGGGCTGGAAGTTCCACTTGCTACCGGCCGCTTCCAGCACCTCCACGGTATCCAGCCCCAGGCGCGAGAACACCATGGCTAGCTCGTTTACCAAGGCGATATTGAGATCGCGCTGGGTGTTTTCTATCAGCTTGGCCGCCTCGGCCACGGCAATGCTGCCGGTACGATAGACGCCCGCCGGCACGACGCAGCCGTACAGGGCCTCTATGAACTCTGCCGCCGCCGGGGTGGAACCCGACACCAGCTTGCAAATATCGGCCAGCCGCCGCGTGCCATCGCCAGGGCTGACCCGTTCAGGGCTATAGCCCACCACAAAGCCGGTGTTGAAGGAGAGACCCGATACCTGGGCCAGCAGCGGGGCGCAATGCGCCTCAGTCACCCCGGGGTAGACGGTGGATTCGTAGATGACGACCGCGCCCGCCGCCATGGCCAGACCCACCAGCCGGGTGGCCGCCAGCACCGCAGCAAGATCAGGCTGCAGCGCCGCATCCAGGGGAGTAGGCACGGTGACGATATAGACATTGCAGCCTGCCAGGTCGGCAGGCTGGCTGCTGCAACGCAGCTGGCTTGCCGCCGCCAGTTCGGCGGCGCTCACCGAGCGGGTGGCGTCGTGGCCCTGCTGGATGGCGGCCACCCTGGCGGCATCGGTATCAAAACCCAGCACCGGGAAAAACCGGGCAAAGGCCACCGCCAGGGGTAGCCCCACGTAGCCCAAGCCCAGCACGGCTATGCGTACGGGCTGGCCATCGGGATGCAAGGGGGGTAGGGACACGCACAGGCTCCGGTAGACGGCAGA
This sequence comes from Chitinimonas prasina, assembly GCF_030160395.1. Classification (GTDB taxonomy): domain Bacteria; phylum Pseudomonadota; class Gammaproteobacteria; order Burkholderiales; family Chitinimonadaceae; genus Chitinimonas; species Chitinimonas prasina. Next base: position 1,350,449 of record NZ_BSOG01000001.1, on the reverse strand, counting down.
CAATGGCGCCATCCTAGCAGCCGCCCTGGCGGTTTGCCTGTGGGCAGGTTCACAGCCCTGCAAACCCGGCAGGCAGAAAAAAAGCCAAGTGTCCGGCTGGAACGCTTGGCTTTCAGTGTGCCCGCAGGCGACTGTGTTTGGGCAGCTTGGCCCTGAGGTAGGCATGCTGATCGGCCAGCACATTGCGGCCACTGAGCAGGAAATGCTCGAACCGGCAGGGTGCGTAAGGCACATAGATCAGGGGGCGGAAATCCTCCACCATCTTGGCGCCCTTGGCCTGGTTGCAGTCGCGGCAGGCAGTCACGCAATTGGTCCAGGTATCCTTGCCACCCCGGCTGCGGGCCAGGATGTGGTCACGGGTCAGGTAGCGGCGGGCAAGACGGCGGCCACAGTAGCCACAGGTATTCTGGTCTCGCTTGAACAGCAGGGTATTGTCGCGGTCGCTCAGCACCAGCTGATCCCAAGCCATGGAGGCCATGATCTCGCTGCCGGCAATGGCAATAATGGGCGCCACTTCAATGCGCGAACGGGCACCATGGTGGTTGTAGCCGCCACGGAACACGGCACGGGCACGGCCCAGTTCCCACGCCACCTTGTTCTTGGCGTAGTAGGTTACGGCTTCTTCGGGATTCAGCCAGGCATAGGGTCGGCCGGCGATATCGAGGGTCAGCACTTGCTTCATGGTCATGATGTCACCTTGGTTACATGTATCTGGTTTTCTCTGGGTTGGTATCGCGCCAAGGGCCGCGCGCGATATACGGCATCCGGGCATCACAAGACCCCACCCTTGCCTGCAGTGTAGTCTCTATGGCGCCATGTGAATCAATAACTTGCTGACACAGGCACGACAGCACCGGCCGGCCGCCGCCGCAGCGGAAAACCGGACGAAGCAACGGCAACCGGGCCACCGCCCGACACCTGAATATATCCACACAGGCCCCCGCCATGCCCGTGCGTGGCCCATCCCCATCTACCCCAGGCACCTACGGTGCAAGGGCATGGCGGGCCTCCCTTTCCACAGCCAGCCAGACCGTGGCGTTCTGGTAGGAGGCAGCCTGCCTCCCCTATCGGGCGCAGCACCCTGGCATCCGCCAGACGGGCGTGAGGGCGCCCTGGTGCTGCATGGATGTGTCTCCCCCGGCACACCGGCATCGCAAGCTAGTGCCTACGTGCAAGTTGCCGGGAGGCGAAGATGGCGACCCAGGAAGGAATCGAACCTCCAACCTTCGGATTTGGAATCCGCTGCGCTGCCAATTGCGCTACTGAGCCGGATATAGATGCCTGCAAAGGCAGGGTGTGGCCGAACAGGTTCTGACTACAAGGTCGAAACCTTTGCGGTTTTTTTGTCGAAACGGTCAGGTTCGAACTGACGACCCCCTGGTCCCAAACCAGGTGCGCTACCGGGCTGCGCTACGCTTCGAAGACAGATCAATATCTGGCACAAGCGCCGGGAGCGCCTGGCAGATGCCAATACGGGCGTGGGATTCGAACCCACGAAGGCAGCCTAAATGCCGCCCGCCTTACCAGCAGGCTCCCGCCGAAAATATGGCCGCCAAGGGTAGGGCGCAGCGCTGTTAAGCGCCGCGAATTGCCTCACTACGGTCAGCACTTTTTAATTACCCGAGTTGTATATCTACCTGAATTGGCAAGGGTGGAGGGATTCGAACCCCCGACCACATGGATCAAAGCCATGTGCTCTACCCACTGAGCTACACCCCAACAAAAGAATGACACCGGTTCGACGGCAAGGCAGGCCGTGCCAGTGCTGGCCGCGCCAATACAGGCCGCGCCCTACAGCGCGGGCCGCCAGGTCACCCGAGCCGCGCCATCTATCGTGGCCAGCTGGTTCTGCCTGCGTATCTCAACCATGCTGCGACTGGCCCTGACCAACACCCCGCCACGGCTCAGCAACTCGCGCGCGGCCTGCATGGCCAATGGGGTCAGCGGCTCGAAGGCATCGAGCGACGGCTTCTTGATGCTTGTGTGGTTTGCCATGATGACTCTCCTTCCTGCCGCCTGAATGGCGCGTATATGAAACATAAAATGGTCGAAACTGCCCAGTTGAGGCAGTAGCAATGTCCTTGGTATGGCGGCAGCGTGAGACTGCTACCCGAAGGGCTCCCTCGCGGCGGCGAGGGCGGGGGGTGTGGATACAATCAAGCGGGCACGGTCTGAGTTCTCCTTGGCCCCAAGCACCCGGCTTTGCCGGGTGAAGCGCAGCTCGCCGAGCAAAGCTGCATTCGGTCCATAGGCCGGGGAGACCGATCGGATTCGAACCGATGACCACCGGGACCACAACCTGGGGCTCTGCCAACTGAGCTACGATCTCCCCGAAGTACACGCGAAACTGGTACACCGTAGGAGTTACGATCTCCTCTGACTGGATTGAAAGCCCAGTGACCTCACCAGAAGTCGAACGGTGCGCAAAGAGGCAGGCTGGCTACCCCTTACTAAAGATGTATCAAATTCACGTAAGCAGCCTCTGCACCGCTGCCCCCAACCTGGCAGCCATCGCACCCGCGACCTTGCCGGCACAGGCAGGCAACAGCCAGCACAGAAGCCACTTACGTGAATGCGCGGAAGGTGGGATTCGAACCCACGGCCTCGACCACATTGGGTCGCGCTCTACCGATTGAGCTACCTCCACGCGGCTGCCCCGGCAACCACGCCATGCACATACTGGGCACAGGGGAGGGGGCAGTACGACGCCATGTTGTGAAAGATCGTTGCTGTCCGTATCCGATAAGTACCGGGAACAGGCCCCGCCGAGCGAGGGCTTTACTGCTGCTGGGTTGCGGGCCGGTACCACTGTCCGGCAGGCACGCCGCCCGCTTGAGGTGAAGGTTCATCGATAACTCCAATGCCAAGAAAACAAAAAGCCCGGAGTCCATTTGGAGCATCCGGGCTTGGAGCCTGATCGAGTGTTTCGATCCGTCGCTAGCGTATTCCTCCAGCGACCTGTGGGGTAAACCCCGGATGCTTCCTGTACACATGCCATGCCTGTTGGTACTGATTGAGCTTGCCCAGGCAGACTTCTTGGTGCTTGCGCTCATGGCGGGCGGCTGGCTGGCCTGCCAGCGTTGGCTTGGCGGCAAACGCCTGAGCCACGCTCTCCGGCAACCCGAGGCGAGCGGCGCCAGCGCCGGCCGCAACAGCCAGCCACGACGTCATGCGCCGGCTGACTGCTATCAGGTTGATGGAAAGGGTGTTCACGTTTGCAGCTCCAGTTCGAAATTCAAGTGTGCCGGCCCGCTATCGGGCTGGTATGGGATGCAGTATGGCACGATAAAAAAGCCGCGCGCAAGCCCCTGCAATCAATTTATTTCCATCTGATGCACATTTTTTTCACCAAAGGGCCATAAAGTGCGCCTGGCGACCCGCTGCGGTATGATGCGAATGTCGTAGTGAGGAACGACATGCATGCCAGATACCACCGATTCCGCCAGCACACCGGCCGGCCAGGGCTATAAGTATGGCCAACGCCGCCTTGCACTCAATGTCCGGGTGCTGATGGCCCAGCACGGCTACCGCGATATCTCCAAGCTTTACCGCGAGCTCATCAGCCGTGGCTGCGATATCTCCTATTCGCAGTTCAAGCGCATCGTCGACAACCAGGCCGAAAAGCTCAATACCAATGTGCTCGATGCCCTGCTCAATCTGTTCGATTGCCGCATAGACGAGTTGTTCATCACCCTCGATACCCCGCCGGACTAGCGCCTGCTTATGGCTCAAGTCATAACTTGTTGGTGAGGGGTTCAGCAGGCTATCCCAGTTTGCTCCCCCCGCCCTCACTGGCTTTCGTCAGCAACGGAACAGGCCGCACGCCTGCAACGATTCGAGCACTCACGGGCCTGTTGTACCCACACCGAATGTCGCCATCACTCACCCATATGGGGTATGACCGGCCTGCGCCCACTGCGTAGCATGCAGCCGGTCATATAAAACACCAAAGGGAGAGGGTAGTCAGATGACCGATCAGGCCAATGCCACCAATCAAACATTGTCCACGGCGCATGCGCTGCTGCAGGGCCTGCCTGCAACCGGGTTCGACGACACGGCCTTGCTGGCCTTCTATGAACAACAGCTGGGCAAGGTATCAGCCACCCCATTCCACGCCGAAGCGCTGGACGGTTACTGGCAGGGCCGCATCCTGAGCATAGCGTCCGATATCTACGGGCCAGGCACCCATATCTATGCCTCCTGCGGGCTCAGCGATCCCGAAGCCTTCTCCGGAGAGCGGGACGCCGGCTTGGGTTATGAGCTAATGGTGATCAGCCAGGGTCCCGCCGACTGGGCGCTGCAGGTAATCGCCCAGACCCTGTATGCCGAGGTGGTCAACGAGGCAGGTTTTCTGGAAATCGTGGAAGCACACGATGGCATGACCACTGGCGGACTGGATATCGGCGTAGCGGCGCCGGTCAACCTGATGATCACCAAGGCTTTCGCCCCGCTGCCGCAGACCCTGCAGTCGGCCGCCGGCCAGGTTGAGATGCTGGTGATCACCGTCATCACCGACGAGGAAGTCACGCTGTCGCGCAAGTCCGGCACGCCAGCCTTGCTCAAGCAGCTGATCAGCCAGGGAGTGGGCCAGCTCAGCGATCTGGAGCGCGTCCTGCCCAAGCAGGGCGGCTTGTCGCGGCTCTGGTCGCGTCTGACCGGCTAGGCGAAATAGCCGTCGGGATGGGTCAGGCAGCAGCAGTCTGGCTGCCTGGACCATCCTGGTTGCGACACAACTATTCACACTCGCCCCCAAGCAGGCGGGCATGCCCGCAAGCGGCTGCTAGAATTCGCCCCGACATGCCAAATGCATGCGAACTATCTGATAATCAGGGAGAAATACTGTGCAAGAAATCTATGAAGGCGGCCCCAGTGGCGGCATGGCGGTAAACAGCCGCGCCGAGTTCATCCGCTCCACCTATGTCCACCTCAGTGTGGCCATGCTGTCGTTCGTTGCCATCTCGGCCGTCTTCCATGTCGCCGGCCTGGGCCGCGCCATGCTGAGCGTACTGGCCGGCGGCAAGTATATGTGGCTGGCCTTCATGGGCGGCTTCATGGTGGTGGGCTGGCTGGCCACCCATCTGGCCGATAATGCCGAGAGCAACCAGAAGCAGCTGGTTGGCCTGAGCATCTACGTGCTGGCAGAGAGCCTGATCTTTGCCCCGCTGTTCGCCCTGGCGGCCGTCATCTCGCCTGCAGCCATCCCCGCCGCCGGCTTTATCACCCTGCTGCTGGTCGGTGGCCTGACCTGGACGGCCTTCTCCACCAAGAAGGACTTCTCCTTCATGGGCGGCATGCTGCGCATCGGTGGCATGGTTGCCTTGGGCGCCATCATCGCCAGCGTGATCTTCGGCTTCCAGCTGGGCATCTGGTTCTCCGCCATCATGGTGGTGTTTGCCGGTGGCTGTGTGCTGTACGACACCTCCAACATCATTCATCACTACCCCACCGACCGCCCCGCCGGCGCCGCCCTCCACCTGTTCGCATCCATCGCGCTGATGCTCTGGTACGTGCTGCGCATACTGCTTTCGCTGGCTAGCAGCGACGATTGATCGCTGCCCCGGCGGCATGAATGCCGCCGCCGCGGCAAACCTTTGGCGCAGCCCAGCCAGCAGGCTGGGCTGCGCTCTTTCCTTCATTGCATACCGATACATACATGCCGTCATGATCGATAAAATCAAAAGCTTTCTGCTAGTACCCGTCCTTATCCTCGTCGGCATAGGCCTGCTCTATAGCGGCGTGCAGGAATACCGCCACAGCAAGGCCCTGAATGATCACGGCAAGCTGGCTGAGGCCGTGATTGAGCAGGTTAACTGGTCCACCAAGCGTGGCCGTGACCGCAACTTCAAGGCCGATATCCGCTTCACCACCGAAGCCGGCCAGGAAATCGCCGGTTCGGTCGAGCTGCCCGATACGCAAGGCAAGCAGCTGCGCGACAGCGACGCCCCCGGCACGCTGAAGGTGAAGTACCTGCCGGAAGACACCACGGTGATAGAACTGGCCGACCACCAGGACAACTCCGCCGGTATGTTCGGCGGCGGCGCCGTGGCCCTGCTGGCTGCCGTAGGCGTGGTGCTCTACCGTCGCTACAAAAAGAAATCTGCTGGCGAGATGGAAACGGCTGCTGCCTGATCTACGGTAGCCAGGCAGAAAACAAACACACCGGCTCAAGGCCGGTGTGTTTATTTGTTCCCTTCCCCCCGATAGTTTCCCTTTCTTGAAGTACAGCGAGGCACCTTGCACCTGTACCCACATGGTTTTTTTTGCCTGGCTTAAGGCAATACAGCTGCAAAACAGAAGGAATAGACCGATGTTCGAGTCGACAAGAGATGCGCTAACCCTACCCGTCCTTGCTGTGGTGGGCGCCATCATGTTGTACCAAGGCTATCAGGAACGCCGCGACAACCGGGCGCTGGAGGACCATGGCGTAACGACCGAAGCCACCATCGAAAGTGTGGACTGGCAGACCATAGACTGGCGCAACCGGAACTACTCGGCCAGCATCCAATATGAAACCGAAAGCGGACGTTCGGTGCGGGCCTCGGTTGATCTATCCGACCGCCTGGGCAAGAGCCTGCGGAATCAATCTCCACGCGATATGGCGCCATTGGAAATACGCTATCTGCCCGAGGACACCCAGGTCGTCGTGTTGTCCAATCACGCAGATAGCTCGGATTTCCTGCTTGGCGTTGGCGCCGCCTGCCTGCTGGGCGCAATAGCCATGGCCATCTATCGCCGCAGCTGAGCGGCCCGGCACTGGCCGGCATGCCTGCGACCAGAATCCGGGGAGTGCTCCACAGGGGGATGGCTAACGACGCTTTGCGCCGCCAACAGGGTTTTGTTGGCGCGCTTAGTGCAATACCCCATCGAACAGGATGCCCACCACCAAGGCCAGGGCAAAATGCCAGCCGCTGATATGGCGGGTGCGCAGGGCATACAGCATCAATGCCAGGCCACATAGCGGCAGTAACCAGAAGCGCCCCAGCACTCCGATGGCCAGCAGGGCCATGAACTGGCCTACGGCCAGCAGGCCGTAGTACTGCTGCACCCAGCCAGCGCCAGCCCGGTTGGCGCCCTGCGGCTGGGCTGCAGGCGGTGTGGCGGTGGGGCGGCTGGAGGTGGTCTGTGGCACCGGGGCGGGCTTCGCGGCCTCGCGCGCTGCGGCACGCTGCTCGCGTTGCTGCTGGTCGGTCTGCTCCAACTGGGGCACAGGCCGTGCAGCCGGCAGCCAGATGCGGCCCGGCGTCTGCCGGCCTTCGGCGCTGGCCGAGCGGAAGGCGCGGCGATAGCCGGTGCTGGCGGGCGCCGGCAGTACCGAGCCCCACTTGGCGCGCAGCAAGGCGGCCCGCTGGCACAGCGGCTCGCCCTTGGCGGGATCCACCATGGCGATAAAGCGGGCATAGCCCTCCAGCGCGGCAATGACGTTGCTGTTGCCATTCCACTGCTTGCCCAGCGGGCCATCCTTTTCCACCTGGAACAGCGTCGCCCGGAAACGCCGCAGCGTATCGCGGCAGATGGCCGGCTGCCGGTTCACCACCACGCCGGTCACTTCCTGCCGGCTGGCAGCGCGCATGATGCGCTGCTTGTCCGGGTGCAGGGTAAAGCCCTCGTCGGCGATGATGCGCTTGACCCGCCAGAGCAGCCGGGCCAGGCCGTCGGCCTGGGGGGCATCGGCCGAGAAGGTCATATCGTCGGCATAGCGGGTATAGCTAAAGCCCAGCTTCGCCGCCGTGGCAGTCAGCCGCCGGTCCAGCCGCCGGCACAGCAGATTGGTGATGGCCGGGCTGGACGGCGCGCCTTGCGGCAGGCAGCGTTCACCCGTCTGCACATGGTAGCGGTTGCCATCCAGCTCCACCTCCTCGCTGGGCGTCTCGGTACAGATCAAGGCCAGCAAGGTCGCCATCTGGCGCGAATAGCCAAACGACTGGAACAGGCCCCGCACGCGCGGATAGGCGATGGAGGGAAAGAAATTCTGCAGATCCAGGTTCAGCACCACGGCACGGCCGACATGGGGCAGGGCGTTACCGACGATGGAGCGCCCCGGCACAAAGCCGTGCGCCGCCTCATGCAGTGGCAGCTTGGCCAGGATACGATCCAGCACCCAGTACTGGGCACGCTTCAGGCGCGGCATGGGGGCCGAGATCAGCCGCACGCCGCCGGTCTTCTTGGCAATGCCGAAGCGGCGGTAATGACTGATGCGCGAGACGCTGCGGTGATAAGCCAGAAAGCGCAGCTCGGCCAATGGCACACCCATGGCAGCGGCCAGCGCTTGCGGCCCATCAAGCAGCGGCAGCTGCTTGCTGGCCAGCCTGGCGGCATCGTGGCGCGCGTCATCCAGGCCTGCCGATACACCGGCGCCCAGGTAGACGATGTCCTGTTGCATGCGGGTATGCCAGGCGGTGGCACGCTCGTAGCGCAGCTGGGCATGGCGCTGGCGGGTTTCCTCACGGCGGCGCTTGGCAGCCGCCATGCGCTCTTTCTTCATCTCCAGCAGCGCGGCCTGTGGGTCGCGCACGCGGGCCAGGTTGCGGTTGATCTGTTGCAGCTCCTGGATCAGCGCGGCTTCCTGTTCGATCAGCGCAGCCACCTCGCCCTCAGCGGGCGAAGCCTGGCCCTGGGGCCAGAAGCCCAGGCGGCGCATTTCTTCCAGGACGACGGCGTCCTTGCTGCTGTTACGGATGCGCGCGATGACTGCTTCGCGGCTGGTTTGGGCGGCGTCGCTCATAAGGTGGCGCTACGCCGGGCAGGACAGAGGGGGGAACGCGATGGCGGGGTTCTCATCGAAGAGCCTTGTAGACTGGACTGTTCCACTCGAAGCCGTAACGCACCCCTAGCGCCATCGGGCTTGGCACAAGCCGCACCGTCATGGCGCTAGGGGTGTGTTACGGCCCAGTGAAGAGCAGGCCAGTGACGCGTGGGGCAGCTAGGTACAAGGACGGCGATCCACCGTCCGGGTTGCAAGAGCCACCCCGCCATACGCGAGCCCGAGTCTATCAGACCCGGCGTTTTCTCCTCAAGGTAAAGACTGGGTTCATTCCAAGCCGGCCCAGCATGGGCCGGTATCCGGTATCGCTATTGCGTCGCCTGGCCTGCACGCTGGCGGCCAGCCGCCAGTCGCGCGGCCAGCATGTGCTCGCAGGGGCCTTTGTAGAGCCGGTTGCGGACAAAGTAATCGCATTGGCAGCTGGCCTCCACCAGCCGCTCATCGCCATCCAGCACCAGCCTGACCGGCCGCTTGCGACCAGCGTCGTCCACCAGGGCCTCTATCACCCGGCCGGCCGCCTGGGCCTGTATCGCCAGCTTGCCCACTTGGCCGGCAGCCACCATGCCAGCCGCGCGCTCCTCCCGCTCGTTACCGTAACGCAGCTGATCCAGCGGCAGCGGCTCGCGCGACAGCTCGCGCAGCCGGTAGGCACGATCGCCCAGGTCGTAGACCACCCGGCCAGCCTCGGCAAACAGCAGCAGGCAGGATTCCGCCACCTGTGGGTCCAGCCCGGCGGCGGCACCCAGCTCGGTGGGTGTCAGCTTCCAGTGCTGGGCCAGGGTCTGGTAGACCTTCTCGCGGGTCAGTGCATCGGCATGCTTGCGAGGGCCCAGCAGGTCGAACTGGCCGGCGCGCGACCAGTCATTGGCGGTCCAGCCCGACAGCCCCAGGGTAAAGCGCAGGCCCGAGCCTTCCACCACCCAGAAACTGGGTAGGCCGGTGCCCAGCAGATGGACTTCCACCGTCTGCGCCAGCGCAATGAAGCGCTCCAGCGTCAGCAAGCGGCGGCGGCCCCAAACCCGTATGGTCTGCGGCTCGGTGGCCGTGTGGCTGGAACGCGGGCACACCACTTCCACGCCCCAGGGCTCGAACACGGCCCGCACCGGCTTACCCGGCTCCAGCTCGAAGCGGATGGCGCGCGGCCCGGCCTTCTCCTTGCGACGCCGTAGCAGCAGACAGAAGTTGTGCAGATCCATGGGATGCAGATGGAGCCTGTGGCCCGGCTGGGCCATGGCCGCGCTGACCTGCAGGAAGCCGCGCACCCAGCTATCGGGCACGTCTATCTTGTGTTCCACAAACCCAGGGTCGTCGCCGGTCTGGACGGTAAAACCCTCGGCCGCCACCGCCAGCCGCGTGGTCTTGTAGTCGCGTATCTTCTGGAACTCGTCATACAGCGCGGCCGAGTAATCGATATTGGTGGTGCCGCAGGCAAACTCGCCACGGTGATCAAACGCCTCATGGCTGCAACTGACGCTGGCATAGGTCGATTCATCGCGGCTGAAGCACTCGAAGAACACCCGGTCCGGATGCACGGTGATTACCGGATCCAGCATGATCCACAGGCTGCGATCGCTGGCGTAGATATGGTCGAAGTAGCGCTGCCTGGCCTTCCAGAAAGGGGCCAGCATGGCCTGCTTGCGCCGCTGCACCTCGCCCAGCTGGGCCTGCACCGCCTTGGCCTGGCCCTGCAGTTCGCCGGCCCGTTCCATGAACTCGGCCAGCAGGGCGCCTTCCTGCGACTGCAGCCAGGCCTGGTACTCGCTGTGATCGCGCTGGCGGGTACGCAGATCCGACACCACTACGTCATGCAAGGCCGAGATCGCCTCGCGGAAGGGCAGATGGCGATTGATGTCGGCCACGAAATGCACGGGCTTGCGCAGGGTGTCGGGCGCAAAGCTGATGCCGGTGCTGCTGGCATCGTTGCTGACCCGGCTCTCGCCGTAATAACGGTACTGAAACTCCATCAAGCCACCTCTCGCACAGCCGCCGCATGCACGGCCAGACCCGTTGCAATGGCGGGATAACGCCGGCGTATATCGTAAAGACCGGCGATGTACTGCGCCCGGTCGGTCAGGGCTACCGTCACGGCCAGGTGCTCGAACAGCGTGGCCACCTCGCGCGCGGCGGGCTCGGATGCGGCCGCCCGCTGGCGCAGGAAATCCAGCACCGCAGTCTTGGCTGCACGGCCACGGTTTACCTGGGCCAGCACGGTCAGGAAGTAAGGCCGCAGCCGCACCAGGGATGCCACATCGTCAGCCACCGCATGCTGCAGATAGTCCGCCACAAAACGCTGCACCTTGAGCGAAGGGTGCTGGGCCAGCGCCATCAGGGCCTCGGTATCGCTACCCTGGGCCAGCCGGCCGCCCAGCAGCGCACAGCCCAGGGCCTGCACATCGGCATGCTCGTGGTCGCACAGCTGGATCAGCTGCGCCATCTGCCAGTCTGCCGCCGCCACCCGCGCCTGCAGGCAGGCAATCAAGGCGCCACGGGCGTCATCCCAACGGTTGGCCAGGGCTGGCAGCAGGCCGTCCACGCCCAGCGCAGCAAAATTGGCCGCCATCATCGCCAGCGCCCGTTGCCGCACTGCCAGGGTCTCGTGGCGGGTCAGCCTGACCCACAGGCTCAGCGGCAGCTCGGCATCGCTATAACCGTCCAGCAACCAGCTACCCAGGCGCTGGGCCGCACGGCTGCGGGCTTCCAGCAGGCGCTGGGTGGTGTCATACGGCTGCTCACGGCTGGCCTGGGCCAGCGGCCCGGTCAACAGGGCCAGCACCTCGTCCTGCAGGCCCACTATGGTCTCGGCCCGGAACACCACGTCCAGCAGGCTGGGCATCAGGCCCGCCAGGAAGGCCGCATCCAGCCCGGCCAAACGCAGCATCAGCGGCTGCACGGCCTGGCGCACGGTAGCCGCCGGGCACAGGGCAAAGCGGGCAATCAACTCGGCCTGGGTCAACAACACCGGCTCGGGCAGGGCGCCCAGCAAGCGGATGGCAGCGGCCAGCACCCGCTCGTCCTCGCTCTGCAGCAAGGGGCGGTAACTGGCCGGCGGCAGGCTGCTGACGGGTTGCTCGTGGGCGATCAGCCAATCCATGGCCAGGCAGACTACCGGCACGGCGGCATGCTGAAGAAGCCCCTGCAGGCGGCCATGGTCCACCTTGCCGGCCGCCGGGCGGAAGGTATTGCTCACCAGCCAGGCCAGGTTGTCGCAGATAGGTTCCAGCGCCTCGGTGGCCGGGTCGGCATCGTCCAGCCAATCGAGCAGCCTTTGCACCGTGGCCTCGGCCACCCCCGGCATGGCCAGGGCGGCCTGGCACAGCAGGCGGCTCAGCTTGCGTACCCTGGCGGTGCGCGCCAGCAGCACCGCTGTGACCAGTGTGGGGCTGCTGGCATGGCCGGCCGGGTCTGCCTCCAGCAAGGCCAGGGCCGCATCGCAGATGGCTGGGTGGCGGCTGCCCACCAGCAGTGCCAGCCATGCCTCGCGCCGTTCGCGGTCGGGCTCGGCGGCAATGCGCTGGAACAGGTAGTCGTAGGCAAACTGGGCGGTGGCGGTAAATGGGCTGTTGAGCAGGCGGCGCCACAAGGTATCGCTGATGCCAGCGCAATAGGCCGGCTGCCCAGCCAGGGCACGGGCGGCAAAGCACTGCACCTGCTCGGCGCGGGATTCCAGCGCCAGCCTCAGCAGCAGATCGGGCCGCTGATCCCAACGCTCGGCCAGGGGCTCCAGCCGTGCCCCTAGCGTGACCGGCAGGGCCTGATCGGCAGCCCAGCTGCTGGCATGACGGTTGCCGCGCACCAGCCCACCAGGGCGGAACAACAGGCGGTTGAACAGGGTGGCATCGTGGTGGCGGTAATGGTATTCGCGCCGGGTCTGGTAGCGGCGACCATCCCATACGCTACGGCTGACTTCCATATCGGGCTTGGCCGCCGCATCGTCATACTGCAGCAGGGCCGCAAACGCCAGCGGCGGAAACTCCGCACTGCCGGCGCTGCCCAAGCGGCGCAGCGTGCGCCAACCGCGCTGTACCAGATAGCGGCGGGTGCGCTGCGAGTAGGCCAGGCGGCTGTCCTGGCGGACCAGCTCGTCGCTGATGCGTACCCAGCGGCCATCCAGATACCTGCCTTGGCCTTCGTAAGCATGATGGAAAGCGGCGCCAGTCTGCTCGAAGCGCCGCTGCAGCAAGGCCCACACTGTCGCATCGCCACGGAACTCCGCCGCCTTGTACAAGCGCCTGGCGGTACGGAAGCTGCCGGCCGCAAACGGTAGCTGCGCCAACTCATCCAGCAGCAACTGCCGCGCCAGCGGCTGGGCCAGCGCAACCTGATCAAGCTGTTCCAGCCACTCGGCACGCTTATGCCGCTGCCAGGTATCGGCATCGGCCAGCACCCGCGCCAACTGCGCCGGCTCACCCGCCTGCCAGGCCTCGCGCAGGGGTAGGGGCCAGTCACCCACCAGCCGCGCCGCATGGGCTGCACGCTCGTCCGCCGAGGCCAGTTGCAGCCAGGCCAGCAGCGCCATGCGCTTGACCATCTCGCTACCACCACGCCGCGACAAACCCGCCATGGCCTCCTTCGCCCCGGCATCGCCGCAGCGGCCTATGGCCCAGGCCAGGCAGTAATCCAGCATGGCATCGCCAGTGGCCAGCAACTCGACCAGGCGCGGCACGGCAGCCGCCACCCGCAACTCGCCCACACGCCAGACCAGGCGCGAGCGCTGCCGGGCCGCCAGCAAACGCCACTGGCCGTGCTCCAGCCGGGACAGCAAACCTGCCTGCTGCGCCGCCGTCACACCCAACGCCGAGGCATCCACCGCCGGCACCGCGCTCTCCAGGCCCACAAAACCATCATCGAGCTTGGCCGCCACGGTGCGCTCCAGCAAGGCCTGCGCGGCCGCCAGGGGCAAGGGGGAGTTGTTCTTGTGCAGCGCGACCAAGGCTTCGCCCGGCGCACCTTGGCTCAATACCACCCAATAGCCGCCGTCATCCGCCGGCGACAGCGCCAGCGTCAGCCGCAAGGGTTCGGCCCCGGGCCGGAAAAGCGCAATCGCGCCCATGGCCATATTGTGCGTAGTCAAACTACCCCCTCCCGTATTCGCCAGAGATGGTCGTAGCCATCGTGGCGGACGATTATAGGGATCGGGCAGGGGCTTGCCTATGGCGCTGGCATGGGTGCTTTTCCACTTGCCAGCCAGGGTGGGGAGCGGGGCGTTTCACGTGGAACGCCCAGGCCGGTCTAGCCGGGCACCCGCACCCAGCCCTCCATCAGCACCCTGGCACTACGGCTCATGATGGCCTTGCTCACTACCCAATCGCCATCTTGCTGGCGGGCCTCCGCCCCCACCCGCAAGGTGCCGGAGGGGTGGCCGAAGCGGACTGCCGTACGGGCACCGCCACCCGCCGCCAGATTGACCAGGGTGCCGGGTATCGCCGCCGCCGTACCTATCGCCACCGCCGCCGTACCCATCATGGCGTGGTGCAACTTGCCCATGGACAGCGCCCGCACCAGCAGATCGATATCGGCTGCTGCCACGGCCTTGCCGCTGGACGCCACATAGTCGGCCGGCTTGGCCACAAAGGCCACCTTGGGCGTGTGCTGACGGTTGGCCGCTTCGTCCAGGTGCTGGATCAAGCCCATGCGCAGTGCACCGTGTGCCCGCAATGTCTCGAACATGGCCAGGGCCTTGGCATCGCCATTGATGGCATCCTGCAGTTCGGTGCCGGTATAGCCGATGGCCGCTGCGTCCACGAATATGGTCGGGATGCCGGCATTGATCAGCGTGGCCTTGAGCCTGCCTAGGCCCGGTACTTCCAGCTCATCCACCAGGTTGCCAGTAGGGAACATGGCGCCCCCCCCACCGTCCTCGTCCGCAGCCGGGTCCAGGAAGTCCAGCTGGATTTCCGCCGCGGCAAAGGTCACGCCGTCCAGCTCGAAATCGCCCGTCTCCTGCACCATGCCGTTGCTGACCGGCACCTGGGCCACGATGGTCTTGCCAATATTGGCCTGCCAGATACGCACGGTAACCATGCCATCCTGCGGAATACGCGCCGCATCGATCAAGCCATTGCTGATGGCAAACGGCCCCACCGCCGCCGACAGGTTGCCGCAGTTACCGCTCCAATCGACAAAGGCCTTGTCGATGGCCACCTGGCCGAACAGGTAATCCACATCATGATCCGGCCGGCTGCTTTTGCTGACGATCACCGCCTTGCTGGTACTGGAGGTCGCCCCACCCATGCCATCGATCTGCTTGCCATAGGGGTCCGGGCTGCCTATCACCCGCAGCAGCAGGGCATCACGGGCGGCACCCGCCACCTGGGCCGCCTCGGGCAGATCCTGCAGGCGAAAGAACACACCCTTGCTGGTGCCGCCACGCATATAGCTGGCGGGAATCTTGATCTGCGGCGCGTGCTTGCTCATGTCTCGTCTTCCTGTATTGAATAATCCGCCCCGGCCAGCGTGCGGGTGAGGGCAGAACCGGTCGCCGCCCAGATGGCCGTCAGGACTGCATCGGTCTGCTGCAATATCTCGTTGTTCCAGAACCGCAAGACCCGAAAGCCCTGCCGTTGCAGCCAGGCATCCCTGACCTCATCCACCGCGCCGCCATGCTGGCCGCCATCGGCCTCCACGATCAACCGCGCGCCGAAATGGACGAAGTCCACGATGTAGGGGCCCAAAGGCTGCTGCCGGCGGAATTTCTCGCCATCAAGGCGATGCGCACGTAAATGCCGCCACAACAGCCGCTCGGCATCGGTCATGTTCTGCCGCAGGGCTTTGGCGAACTGCCGCTGTTCCATGCTGCCCCCTCTCCCCAACCCCTCTCCCGCGGGGGAGAGGGGCTCTGAATGATTTTGTGCTTGCTGCTGTGTTCTGGTTGGTTTGAGGGTGGTGGGGTGGATGGATTGCTTGCTGTTCCACCGCCCCCTCTCCCCAACCCCTCTCCCTCGAGGGGAGAGGGGCTAGTGAATGATTTTGTGGTTGGTGCTGCATTCTGGTTGGTTTGGGGGTGGGTGGGGTGGATGGATTGCTTGCTGTGCCGCCGGCCCCCTCTCCCCAACCCCTCTCCCGCAGGGGGAGAGGTGCTAGAGAACGAGTTCGCTGTTGTGTCGCTTGCTTTGTTCTAACGAGGCCAACAGCCGCCCATCCCATCAGCTCGCTCAGAAAACCCCAACACCCCCACACCCACCCCTACCCGCCATCCATTCGTCACCCCTCTCCCCCCGCGGGAGAGGGGCCGGGGGAGAGGGGGAGGCCCATCACCCCCTGGCAGACGCCAGAAAATCCTGAGCAAAGCGCTGCAGCACGCCGCCGGCCTCGTAGATCGAAACCTCCTCGTCGCTATCGAGACGACAGGTCACCGGCACCTCCACCCGCTCGCCGCTGCGGCGATGCACCACCAGCGTCAATGTCGCCCGTGGCCGGCGTTCGCCGATCACGTCATAGGTTTCGGTACCATCCAGGCCCAGGGTCAGGCGGTTCACGCCCGGCTTGAACTCCAGCGGCAGCACACCCATACCCACCAGGTTGGTGCGGTGAATGCGCTCGAAACCCTCGGCCACAATGGCCTCCACCCCCGCCAGGCGCACGCCCTTGGCTGCCCAGTCGCGCGATGAGCCCTGGCCGTAGTCGGCCCCAGCGATCACCACCAGCGGCTGCTTGCGCGCCATATAGGTCTCGATGGCTTCCCACATGCGGGTGACCTGGCCCTCGGGTTCGATCCGCGCCAGCGAACCGGGCTTGACCTTGCCATCCTCGCGCACCATCTCGTTCAGCAGCGTCGGGTTGGCAAAGGTAGCCCGCTGGGCCGTCAGGTGGTCGCCACGGTGGGTGGCGTAGGAATTGAAATCCTCTTCCGGCAAGCCCATCCTGGCCAGGTACTCGCCCGCGGCGCTATCCAGCAGAATGGCATTGGAGGGCGACAGATGGTCGGTGGTGATGTTATCGCCCAACACCGCCAGGGGGCGCATGCCCTGCAGTGTGCGCTCGCCGGCCAGCGCACCCTCCCAGTACGGCGGGCGGCGGATATACGTGCTCTGGCCGCGCCAAGCATACAGCGGGCTGACCTGCTGGCCCGCATCCTGCTGCGGCGCAAACATGGGGATATACACCTGGCGGAACTGCGCCGGCTGCACCGCCTGCTTCACTACCGCATCGATCTCCTCGTCCGAGGGCCAGATATCCTTCAGCCTTATCTCGCGGCCATCCACCACACCCAGCACATCCTTTTCGATATCGAAGCGTATGGTGCCGGCAATGGCATAGGCCACCACCAGGGGTGGCGAGGCCAGGAAGGCCTGCTTGGCATAGGGGTGGATGCGGCCATCAAAGTTGCGGTTGCCCGAGAGCACGGCGGTCGCGTACAGCTTGCGGTCTATGATTTCCTGCTGGATCTTGGCATCCAGCGCACCCGACATGCCGTTGCAGGTGGTACAGGCAAACGCCACCACCCCAAAGCCCAGCTTTTCGAGATCGGGCATCAGCCCGGCGGCCTCCAGATACAGCTGCACCGTCTTGGAGCCCGGCGCCAGCGACGACTTCACCCAGGGCTTGCGCACCAGGCCCAGGCGGTTGGCATTACGGGCCAGCAGGCCGGCGGCGATCACGTTGCGCGGGTTGCTGGTGTTGGTGCAGCTGGTAATGGCCGCAATGATGACTGCACCGTCAGGCATCAGGCCCTGGGCCTCCTGCGCGCGGGCCTGATCCAGGCCCACGGCGATGCCACGCTCGGCCAGATCGCTGGTGGGCAGGCGCTTGTGCGGGTTGGATGGCCCCGCCATATTGCGCACCACGGTCGCCAGGTCGAACCGCAACACCCGCTCGTATTGGGCGCCCGCCAGGGCATCGGCCCACAGACCGGTATGCCGGGCATAGGTCTCCACCAGCTTGACCTGCTCATCCTCGCGGCCGGTCAGCCGCAGGTAGTCCAGTGTCTGCTGGTCGATAAAGAACATGGCCGCCGTCGCACCATACTCCGGCGCCATATTGGAGATGGTGGCCCGGTCGCCCAGGGTCAGCGCCGCCGCGCCCTCGCCGCGGAACTCCAGATAAGCCCCCACCACCTTTTCCTTGCGCAGGAACTCGGTCAGCGCCAGCACCACATCGGTCGCCGTAATGCCGGGCCCAGGCCGGCCCGAGAGTTCCACGCCCACGATATCGGGCAGGCGCATCCACGACGCGCGGCCCAGCATCACGTTCTCGGCCTCCAGCCCGCCCACGCCGATGGCAATCACCCCCAGCGCATCCACATGCGGTGTGTGGCTATCGGTGCCCACGCAGGTATCGGGGTAGGCCACGCCATCCAGCACCCCTATCACCGGCGACATCCGCTCCAGATTGATCTGATGCATGATGCCGTTGCCCGGCGGGATCACATCCACGTTCTTGAAGGCCCGCTTGGTCCAATCGATAAAGTGGAAACGATCCTCGTTGCGGCGATCCTCGATCGCACGGTTCTTGGCAAAGGCATCGGGGTCGAAACCGCCGCACTCCACCGCCAGCGAGTGGTCCACGATCAGTTGCACCGGCACCACCGGGTTCACCTTGGCCGGGTCGCCACCCTGGTCGGCTATGGCATCGCGCAGGCCGGCCAGGTCCACCAGGGCGGTCTGGCCCAGAATGTCATGGCACACCACCCGCGCCGGAAACCAGGGGAAGTCGAGATCCCGCTTGCGCTCGATCAGCTGCCGCAGGGCATCGACCAGATTGGCCGGCTCGCAACGGCGCACCAGGTTCTCGGCCAGCACGCGGGAGGTATAGGGCAAGCCATCCCAGGCCCCAGGCTGGATGGCATCGACCGCCTCACGGGCGTCAAAATAATCCAGCCGGGTGCCGGGAAGGGGTTTGCGGTGGGCGGTATTCATGGATGTCCCCATCTGCTACGTGTCACTACGGTACGGTATGTTTTTTTGAGTGATGCAGGGCAGCCGGCGGGGCAGGGCGCCAGGCCCCGCCACCGCAGCGGCGCCGGTCAGCGCTGTGCCAGCGGCACGAACTGCAGGTTTTCCGGCCCGGTGTAGTTCGCGCTGGGGCGGATGATCTTGCCATCGACCCTCTGCTCGATCACATGCGCACTCCAGCCGCTGGTGCGCGAGATCACAAACAAGGGCGTGAACATGGCCGTCGGCACACCCATCATGTGGTAGCTGACCGCGCTGAACCAATCCAGGTTGGGGAACATCTTCTTGATATCCCACATCACCGATTCCAGACGCTCGGCAATATCGAACATCTTCATGTCGTCGGCCTGCTGCGACAGCGTACGTGCCACTTCCTTGATCACCTTGTTGCGCGGATCGCTGATGGTATAGACCGGGTGGCCAAAGCCGATCACCACCTCCTTGCGCTCCACCCGGGCGCGGATATCCGCCTCGGCCGCATCGGGCGATTCGTAGCGCTTCTGCACCTCGAATGCCACCTCGTTGGCGCCACCGTGCTTGGGGCCGCGCAGCGCGCCGATGGCGCCGGTAATGGCCGAGTAAATGTCCGAACCAGTGCCGGCTATCACTCGGGCAGTAAAGGTCGAGGCATTGAACTCATGCTCGGCATACAGCACCAGCGAGGTATGCATGGCCTTCACCCACTCTGCCGACGGCTTCTCGCCATGCAGCAGGTGCAGGAAGTGACCACCTATCGAATCATCGTCGGTCTCCACCTCGATACGGCGGCCGTTATGGCTGAAGTGATACCAATACAGCAGCATCGAACCCAGCGACGCCATCAGCCTGTCGGCGATATCGCGCGCGCCCGGCATATTGTGGTCGTCCTTCTCCGGCAGCGTGCAACCCAGGGCCGATACGGCAGAGCGCATCACATCCATCGGGTGGGCGCTGGCCGGCAAGGCCTCCAGCACCGCCTTCACGCTGGCCGGTATGCCGCGCAGCGCCTTCAGCTTGTTCTTGTAGCCACGCAGCTCTGCCGCATTCGGCAGCTTGCCATGCACCAGCAGGTAGGCAATCTCCTCAAACTCGCAGGCATCGGCCACGTCCAGAATGTCGTAACCCCGGTAATGCAGATCGTTACCGGTGCGGCCCACGGTACACAGCTCAGTATTACCGGCAGCAACGCCCGACAGGGCAACAGACTTCTTCGGCTTGGGCAGAACGGATTGGGTATCGGACATGCTGTACTCCTTCACGGCCCGAATGGCGGGCAGGGTTAGATTGATCTTGGGTCTGATGTAACTTGAACGGCGGGCAACGTACTGGCCACCAGGGCAAAACTGGCAGCACGCCGTAGGGCGAATCGCGCCGCCCCGCCGGGTTGGACAAGGCCGCCGCGCCTGGCAGGCCGCCTCGCCCCGATACAGCTAGCGGCGCTTAGAGCGGCTAACAAAACCCAGCGTAGCGGTTCTGGCTAGGCGTGCGTGCGCAGACAGTACGTGGGTACGGCAAGCTCGCACAACAACGCCAGAAGGGTTTTGTTAGGCGCTCTTACTGCCCGCTCTGCGCAAACAGCGCATCCAGCTTTTGCTCATACTCGTGGTAACCCAGGTGCTCATACAGATCCATGCGGGTCTGCATGCGGTCTATCAAGTTCTTCTGGGTACCCTCGGCCGCAATGGTCTGGTAGCTATGCAAGGCCGCCTGCGCCATGGTGCGGAAGGCCGACAGCGGATACAGCATCATGCTCACCCCCACGCTGCCCAGCTCGTCGCGGGTAAACAGCGGCGTCTTGCCAAACTCGGTGATATTCGCCAGCACCGGCACCTTCACCGCCTCCACAAAGCGCTGGTACATCTCCAGGCTCTCCATGGCTTCGGGGAATATCATGTCGGCCCCCGCCTCAACGCAACGGCAAGCCCGGTCGATAGCCGCATCCAGGCCCTCCACCGCCAAGGCATCGGTACGCGCCATGATCACGAACTCGGCATCGGTCTTGGCATCCACCGCCGCCTTCACCCTATCCACCATCTCGTCGGCCGACACAATCGCCTTGCCCGGACGGTGCCCGCAACGCTTGGCCAGCACCTGGTCCTCGATATGCACAGCAGCCGCACCGGCCCGTATCATCTCGCGCACGGTACGGGCAATATTGAAGGCACCACCCCAACCGGTATCGATATCCACCAGCACCGGCAGCTGGGTGCGGTCGGTAATCCGCCGCACATCAATCAGCACGTCTTCCAGCGTGGTAATGCCCAGATCGGGGATGCCGCAAGAGCTGGCCGCCACCCCACCACCCGACACATACAAAGCCTTATGGCCACTATGCTCGGCCAGAATGGCCGCATAGGCATTGATGGCGCCCACGATCTGCAACGGGGCTTCGGCGGCAACGGCATCGCGAAAGCGACGGCCGGCGGAGACTTGGGACATGGAGCACTCCTGAATGAGGGATGGCGAGGCACTGAGCAGTTACCATGCCAGACCAGCACAGGCCCAGGCACGGTGTTTGGAATCAACGATATACCAGCATGGCGGGCAGGGTGGCCCTGGCCGACAGGCTGTGTAACGTTTCATATAGGAAACATGATCTCACAGGTGAAACACAAGGCGCACCCTAGAGTGGACCTTCCCGGTTGGCCAACGCTAGGGCGTATCTGGGGCAGCCTTCATCGCCAGCGCAGGCAATTGATTGCTGGATCGGGTTTCACGTGGAGCCATGCCACCCTGCGCCTATTCAACCCCGCTGCAATAGCTGCTCCAGCAAGGGCAGAAACAACGCCCTGCCACGCAGCTTTTCCCGCCAACGCAGCGGTATATCGTCCAGCCCACCGCGCAACCCGGCCAATCCACCAGCCAGACAGGCCGTCGTATCGGTATCGTTGCCAAGCCGTATAGCGGCACGAACCACTGCCTCATAGCCATCTGCAGCCAGCGCAGTGCGGGCAGATCGCAGGCTATCCACCACATAGCTGCTACCGCGCCCGTCCATCTCATCATCAGGGCGGATATAGAACTCCAGCTCAGCCTGTTCCTCCGACCCATCACCACACATAGTGCGCAGCACAGCAACGGCATAAGTCCAAGGTTCGTCCACCTCGTTCAATATCGCCCGGGCCCATAAGCAATAGAGCGCGCAGCATAGCTGGGCACGGGCGTGGCCGTGCGTCACCCTGGACTGCAATCGGGCATCGGCAACCAATTCGGCATCGCTACCCTTATGCCACAGCGCCAAAGGCAGCACCCGCATCAAAGAACCGTTGCCGTTGTCACGCGCGCCAGCAGGCCCCGCATCAAGTGCTGGCACGCCAGCCCGAAACGCCGCCAATGCCCGAGAGGTTTGCACGCCCACATCGAACACACGCTGGTCCACCGCCATATACCCCGACTCATACCAGTCATGTAGCCGCCGCATCAGATCGGCCGGATCCAGTCGACCGCATTGCAGCAAGGACGCCAATAAACAAAGCGCATGCGCCCCGTCATCGCTCCAGGTGCCAGATGGCACGGCGCTGTGAGAGCGGCGAAAATCAGCAGGCGGGTCAAACTCTATCGCCTCCGATACCGGAATCAGATCAGGCGCATTGAACTCGTAGGGAACGCCAAGCGCATCACCTACCAATAGGCCCCAAAGCGCGCCCTGAATTCTTTCGGAACGGGTATGTTTCATATAAGCCATGCTTAGGTATGGGGAGGCCTTGAACTATCCCCCAAGGCGTTTCAATATCCAGAATCTGGCCCCTTGTTGATCAAGCCCAGCGCCACACATCATTATCTTTGGAGATTTCATGAACCTCAGCAATACGACGATGGCGAGTTATGCTTTTCTTAAGGAAATGTATCGTGACTCATATTTCCCCGATGATCTGGTAAAGAAAGGCGAAAGCATACTGATTGATCTATGCAGGGAGATCGAAAAAAGCAGTCCATCGAACCTCAGCGAGCTCTACGCCTTAACGCATGCAGCCACCGACAAGTTCAATGACCTGCAAGAGGAGTTCGACGAACGCGATAGTGAAATTGAAACAGCGGCACGAGAAGCCATTGCCGAAGACTTCGCGAACATCGCGAAAGCCTATGGTTTTGCCGAGGCAGACGTCGAGGAACTGATTGCAACAAGGGATTGGTAAGCTGCTTAGGCAGCTCAAGCCAACCAGCAGGGGTAAACAACGTGGCATGGGGCTCCCCATGCCACGAAGTCATTACCAGCACGCCAGCCTAAGCCCGGTACTGTTGACGCCGATAGCGCTTCCAGCAGCGCTGGGTGGTGCGTAAGTCATCATCCCAAGCATTCGGTAGGTACTGAGGCTGCCGCACTGCTCGAACTGGCGGTTCGCCTTCTTCAGGCATTACTAGGGCGTGCGCTTTCCGCTCAGACTGGGTTTTGGGATATCGGAAACCGCACCAGCCGCTACCCTTTCCTGTACCAGGGATAGCTCCCCGACGAAAGCGTGGCCAACAAGCAGGGCGTTCCGCGCGTTTACGTAATCCCCTGCCATAGGCCGCCAGTGCAAGCACATCCAGCGATTTTCCGCTCGGCGACCAGGCATGCATGACAGTGCAAGGGTTAAAGCTGATGCAATTATGGACAGTCCAAAACGCTACTTCCTGCGCCAGGCTCGCCAGATCAGGCCTAGCGAGGTGAAAGAAAGTATGGTTTGGGCGCACGACAAGGCAACCGAAACAGCCGTCAAAGGCCGGGGGCGGTTGGTATTTCTGTTGCATCGGAATCTCCAGGTTAAGCACCTAGAAATCCGTTGCACCTCCGATGGGATAGCGTAATAGATGAAACATGGCAGTCACGGCGTGGCAAGTCTAAAGAAAGCCTAGTCTAGCAGATAGAGCGTCGATTCACCGTACCGCAGCGCAACGATTACGCAAGGCATGCTTCACTGCCCGTCATAAAATCTTTGCAAAGAAACGCTGCTTGGATTCGCCAACTCACCACGCCATTCATTCTGTAGGATCGCGCTCAATGCCATATTCAAGGAGGCTCATCCTACGGAGGATAACATTCGGCACTGCAATATTGATTTGATCGACAAGCGCCTTGATCTCCGAATGGGAGAATCCCGTCAGATTTATCCGCTTCTTCCGCCCACGTACGTCCTTAAGCGACATATGGAGCTCGGTATCACCAAGAAATTGCCGCCTCCGGTAGATTGTAACGACCCGAATACTACCGAATCGCATCTTCCATCGTTCACGTCTATATCCATTCCAACACTGGGTCACCTTGTATTCAAGTTCATCTTCTTCCGGTTTCCAATGCAATGTCTTGATCAATTCCCATTCTTTAAAATATGAAATTAAGAAACAAATGAACCCTATAGAAATACCCAGTATAACCATCTCTGCAGAGGCATCAAATAGCATAAAACCGCCTAAGGCCATAGCGAAAATATACCCAATGGCAGATTGTTTATATTGAGTTCTATATGAAGTGATCAACATGATTTATTTAACTGAAAGATTCGACCTATAGCCAAGGGAAGCCATAGTGGTGCGCACACAAGTTAATGTTAGAAACCGCACGATTTGCGCAACCCTTAATGTGGCATGGTTTATCGGAAACTCCCTTCAAGGAGCAGAGTTAGCAATTTTACTTTGGCCCGCAAAGCATAGGATCAGGTCTTGTATTTTGCATTCCAAGGCTGTTTCGAGTATACAAAATACAAGACCTAACCCCATGGTTCCCTGCGCTCGATGGAGGGGTTAGGGTGCGTATTCACGGCAACACCAAGCGAAGGGACGAGCGTAAGGATCTAGCCTTTACGCCGCAGTTTGGTTCCTTCACAAACACCGTCACTGCCGCATGAACGTCATAGGTGCCTGGGATGAGTACCCCAAGGTCTTCTTCATCTTCAAGTGCGTCAGCCATCGTGACAAGCGGCACGTCGGGCCCGACAAGTGTCTCCACATCGTGGATTCGGAGGATGCACGTCGAATAGCCTATTTGGATCTCTTCCTTGTTCACGTTCTGCAGGCTACACATATTGACGTCCATCCGACCAAGGACAATGCATGGTTCGTCGAAGCTGACGCAGTATCTGAAGGGCATTGAGGACATTCGGCTGTGATACCGCAAGTCCTGGATCAGGGAAATGGACAGCTTCATATTCATATTTGGCTCGCACGCACTAACGATTGCCTTCAGCCGCGCCGCTAGGCGTCGGCTGCAACTTCGGGTTAGGCAGCGCTGTCGCTACCAAAACTTCCATCATTTGCACTTGCGCATAACATCGCGACTGCCTGGCTTGGGATGTAAATCTGGCCACCTGTGCGAATCATTCCCCGGGTATGCGCGACCGGCTAAAGAGTGTTGCACAACGCTGGGGCCGCGCAGCAGGATTACCGGGTGGCATTGGAAATGTAGTCCCCGGCGTTTTAAGCAAGAACGCGTCAATGATGAAACGCACAAGCTTGCGATCGTAGTCAGTGTCCTGTGCAGCGTATTGCTCCGTATTGCGATTGACCCAGGAATCAATCACCCGGACCCCGTCCGACGAGCCTTCCAGGCGCAAGCCGTAGATAAAGACACCAGTCCAGCTACGGTGGAAGCGAAGCCAACTATCCTCGTAGTAGATGAACCACTTGTCTTCCATCTGTTCGGGCACGAGTCCAAGCATCAGTCGTTCGGCCTCTTCGTCAGTGAATAGAGCCTCAAATCCGAGCTGCTCCCTTGTGGCGGGAGGATCAAGATGCTTCCAAGAAGAGCTTGTGGCGCGCATGCTGTGATGCCTAACAGTTATTCAACGGACGCATGGGTCCGTATATTGATAAGAATGGCGATATGCTTCATGCCAATATCCATATGAATTTGAATTGAATTTTCATACTTGGCATCCGCATATTTGTAGTTAGCACTGACACGCCTCAGCGAGACTCGCCAACACCACTTCAACAGGTGTGAGTCTAACCCGCACAGATAGACCTTCGCATACCCAAGCTGACGGCGGCATCCTGATAAATTTCACTCATGCCTGCAACCTACCCATGAGCGGACACATGTGGCCGTAAGCATCTACGACCGCTGAGGCCGAAAAGCAGTCACTCGACGCTGTCGCACGGTCTCTGGCCGTACGCGGTCACCATCGCTTACAGCAGGAGGCTGCTCCGGATGTACTGCTTGAATGGGCGGCCACTCTGGGCGAGGTATGTCAGCCCAAGGCGGAGTAGCGACACCGCTCAGGCTACGTGGCGTGCTTGGCGGGCGGCTAGTACGTCGGCTTCACAAGCACATGACGCACTCGAGGGCCAAAGGCGAACTCCAAGAAGAAGCCCTCGAAGTGAGGGCTTTTCAACAACTGTGTCACAGATTTTTCACTAACTTGGCACGGCTTTCACTAACTGTGGCACCCGACAACACTACGCACCTTACACATCAATATTCCGCGCAATCAAAGCATTCTGCTCGATAAACGCTCTACGCGGTTCCACGTTGTCGCCCATCAGGGTCGTGAAGATATCGTCCGCCGCCATGGCGTCTTCTATCTGCACCTTCATCAGGCGGCGCACGGTGGGGTCCATGGTGGTTTCCCACAGCTGGTCGGGGTTCATTTCACCCAGGCCTTTGTAGCGCTGTACGGTCATATTGCGGCGGACTTCGTTCAGCAGCCATTCCAGCGCTTCGCCAAACTCGGTGATCTGCTTTTCGTGGTCGCCACGGCGTACTACGGCGTCGGCGTCCAACAGGCCGGTCAGCAGGTCTGCCGTACGGCGCAGTTGCAGGTAGTCGCCCGAGTGCAGGAAGTCGTGATCCAGGTACTGCATGCTGATATTGCCGTGGACAATTTTCTTGAGGCGCAGGATAAACGCGTCGTTCTTGTCGTCATGCACGGGTTCCAGCACAAAGGCGCTGTCCCCGATAGCGGCCATCAGTTGCTTGGCCGATTCGGCGGCGGCGGCTTCGCTGCTCATGTCGAGAGCGGGCGACTTGAGCAGGGCGTAGAGCACGGTGGGGTCGATCAGGCGTTTTTCGCGCTCAATCACGGCCTGGGCCAGCAGGTATTGGCGGGCGATGGCGTCCAGCGCGGCGCCTTCCAGCGGGTCGGCTCCCTTGCGGGGGATTAGCTGGGCGCCGCTCAGGGCCAGTTTGAGCAGGTACTGGTTCAGTTCCTGGTCGTCCTTCTGGTATTGCTCGTTCTTGCCGTGCTTCACCTTGTACAGCGGCGGCTGGGCGATGTAGATGTAGCCGCGCTCTACCAGCTCGGGCAACTGGCGGTAGAGGAAGGTCAGCAGCAGGGTACGGATGTGGGCGCCGTCCACGTCGGCATCGGTCATGATGATGATGCGGTGGTAGCGCAGTTTCTCCAGCGAGAAATCGTCCTTGCCTATGCCGCAGCCCAGGGCGGTGATCAGGGTGGCGATCTGCTCGGACGAGATCAGCTTGTCGAAACGGGCGCGTTCCACGTTCAGCACCTTGCCGCGCAGTGGCAGGATGGCCTGGAACTTGCGGTCGCGGCCCTGCTTGGCCGATCCACCGGCCGAATCACCCTCCACCAGGTAGATTTCTGACAGGGCGGGGTCTTTTTCCTGGCAGTCGGCCAGCTTGCCGGGTAGGCCCAGGCCGTCCATCGCGCCTTTGCGGCGGGTCAGTTCGCGCGCACGGCGGGCGGCATCACGAGCGCGGGCGGCGTCGATGATCTTGCCGACAATCGTCTTGGCGTCGAGCGGGTTTTCCTGCAGGAAGTCATTCAGCGCATCGGCCACTACCTCGTTCACCACCGGGCCGATTTCACTGGAGACCAGCTTGTCCTTGGTCTGGCTGCTGAACTTGGGGTCGGGCAGCTTGACGCTCAATACGCAGGTCAGGCCTTCGCGCATATCGTCGCCGGCCGTTTCGATCTTGGCTTTCTTGGCGACTTCGCTTTTTTCGATGTAGGTGTTGAGCGTGCGGGTCATCACCTGGCGCAGTGCGGTCATATGGCTGCCGCCGTCCCGCTGGGGGATGTTGTTGGTGAAGCACTGGACGGATTCCTGGTAGGAATCGTTCCACTGCATGGCCACTTCCACGCTCATGCCGTCCTTCTCGCCAAAGCCGTAGAAGACCTTGGGATGCAGGGCGGTTTTGTTGCGGTTCATGTATTCGACAAAGCCCTTCACGCCACCGGAGTAGGAGAAGTTTTCTTCCTTGCCGTTGCGGCGGTCGATCAGCACGATGCCCACGCCGTTGTTGAGAAAGCTCAGCTCACGGATACGCTTGGCCAGGATCTCGTAATGGAATTCGACATTGCCGAAGGTCTCGGTGCTGGCCAGGAAGTGGACTTCGGTACCGCGATGCTCGGTTTTGCCGACTTCCTTCAGCGGCTCTACCCGCTCACCCCGGCGGAATTCCATGCTGTGGACCTTGCCATCGCGGCGTATGGTCAGGCGCAGCCAGTCCGATAGAGCGTTGACCACCGAGACGCCTACACCATGCAGACCACCCGATACTTTGTAGCTGTTCTGGTCGAACTTGCCGCCCGCGTGCAGCTCGGTCATGACAATTTCGGCAGCAGAGCGCTTGAATTCGTCGTCTTCCTTGATGGCGGTGGGTATGCCACGGCCGTTGTCTTCCACCGAGATGGAGTTGTCGGGGTGGATGATGACCTTGATGTCGTTGCAGTGGCCTGCCAAGGCTTCGTCAATGGCGTTGTCCAGCACTTCGAACACCATGTGATGCAAGCCTGTACCGTCCTGCGTATCGCCAATGTACATGCCGGGGCGTTTACGTACCGCCTCCAGGCCTTTCAACATCTTGATACTGTCTGCACCGTATTCCTGATCGCTCATCTACCTATCCACCTGGAGCTATCGGCTGTGGCCAGCAACCGTGGTTTGCAACGGTTTGCGGCGGCCTGCCGCTGTACTGATAAAAACACCAAAGCCGGCCATGATAGCCGGCTTGGCAATGCTAGGCGCACTTAAATGCGCATGGGCATTACAACGTATTTGAAGTTGGGCTCTTCCGGCACGGTCACCAGGGTACTGCTGGTGGCATGGTCGCCAAAGGCAAACACCAGGGCTTCGTGGTCCAGATTGGTCAATACATCAAGCAGGTAGCCGATGTTGAAGCCGATATCGAGCGGGTCGCCCTGATAGGGGATCTCCAGCTCTTCGGTGGCTTCTTCCTGCTCGCTGTTGTTGCAGATGATCTTGAGCGTACCGTCGCTCAATACCAGCCGTACACCACGGAATTTCTCGTTCGACAAGATGGCGGCACGCTGCAGCGATGCCAGCAGTTGGGCGCGGTTCAGCGGTACCAGCTTGTCGTTGCCGGTCGGCACCACGCGGTTGTAGTCGGGGAACTTGCCGTCTACCACCTTGCTGTGGATGACGATATTGCCAAAGGCAAACTTCACCTGGTTCTGCGCAATTTCGATGGTGACATCGTCGTCGATATCGGCCAGCAGCTTGTACAGCTCCACGATGGTCTTGCGCGGCAGGATCACTTCATTGCGCTCAACTGCGTTTTCCAGATCGCTGGAGACAAAAGCCAGGCGATGGCCGTCTGTGGCCACCAGCTTGAACGAATTGCCCTCGGTCAGCATGAACAGGCCGTTGAGGTAGTAGCGGATGTCCTGATGCGCCATGGCGTACTGCACGCGGGCAATCAGCTGCTTGAGCTGGCTTTGCGGCAGCTTGATCACACTCTTGACGTTGGTGTCGATGGCGAGCTTGGGGAAATCCGGTGCTGGCAGGGTCTGCAGGTTGAAGCGGCTCTTGCCGGCTTTCACCGTGAGACGGCTGTCGTCCTGGTCCAGGCTGACGGTAGAGCCATCAGGCATGGCTCGCAGTATGTCCTGGAACTTCTTGGCTGATACGGTGAACTGGAAGTCACCCCCTTCATTGCTGGCGTGCTGGGTGGTGATCTGGATTTCCAGGTCAGTTGCCAGGAAGGTCAGCTGGCCGTCTTGCTTGGCAATCAGCACGTTCGACAGGATGGGCAGGGTGTGGCGACGTTCGACGATGCCGGTGACGGTAGTCAGCGGTTTGAGGAGGGAATCGCGTTCTGCTTGTATCAGCAACATAATAGAGTAGTTCCTGAAGATAGATAAATAAGAGCGACCGTTTTCTGTGGATAAGTCTGCTTGCGCTTACTTTTCAACAACTTGCCGCTTTTTTGCCTTGTGGACAGCTCTGCTACGCTGTTGTGTATGAATTGTGTCCCGAATTTTGCCTCAACTCGGTACGCCAGCTTATCCACATTTGATGCATTGTTATCCCGTTGTGTTCAGTTGCGCAGTATCTGCGCCAAAACGTTGTAATCGTGGTTCATGGTGGCGTCGCCTTGGCGCAACGCTGCAATGGTCTTGCAGGCATGCAGCACGGTGGTGTGATCGCGGCCGCCAAACGCTTCGCCTATGGCCGGCAGGCTCATCTGGGTCAGGTCCTTGGCCAGTGCCATGGCGATCTGGCGGGGGCGGGCGATATCGCGGGTGCGCTTCTTGGAGTGCATGTCCGCCACCTTGATCTTGTAGAAGTCGGCCACTGTCTTCTGGATGTTTTCCACCGAGATCAGTTTGTTGCCCGAGGCCAGGATGTCCTTGAGGGCTTCCTTGGCGACTTCCAGGGTGATCTGCTCGCCGGTGAAGCGCGAATAGGCCAGCACCCGCTTGAGCGCGCCTTCCAGCTCGCGCACATTGGAGCGTATGTGCTTGGCGATGAAGAAGGAGACGCTGGATTCCAGCTTGAAACCTTCCGATTCGGCTTTCTTGTGCAGAATCGCCACCCGCATTTCCAGCTCGGGCGGTTCGATGGCCACGGTCAGGCCCCAGCCAAAGCGCGAGATCAGCCGGTCTTCTATGCCCTCGATCTCCTTGGGATAGCGGTCCGAGGTGATGATGACCTGGCGATGGCCTTCGATCAGGGCGTTGAACGCATAGAAGAACTCTTCCTGCGTGCGGTTCTTGCCCGAGAAGAACTGGATGTCATCGATCAGCAGCAGATCGAGCGAGTGGTAGTAACGCTTGAACTCGTCGAAAGACTTGTGCTGATAGGCCCGCACCACATCGGCCACATAGCGCTCGGCATGGATGTAGCGGATCTTGGCGTCGGGCCGGTGCTGGTGCACCAGGTTGCCTATGGCCTGGATCAGGTGAGTCTTGCCCAAGCCCACGCCACCGTAGACAAACAGGGGGTTGTAGGCCGTGCCGGGGTTTTCGCCTATCTGGATGGCGGCAGCACGGGCCAACTGGTTGGCCTTACCGGTTACCAGGGTCTCGAAGGTGAAATTGGGGTTGAGACGGGTGGTCTCGTTGGCCATGGCCAGCGACCGCAGCGGGGTGGGCTTGGCGGTGGTGGCTTGGGCCTGGGGCGCTGCGGTTTCGTTGCGGCCGGCGCTGTTGCTGCTGGTACTGGCGGCGGCAGGGCGCGCAGTCTGGGCTTTGCCCACCGTCAGTTCGATGGTGTGGGCCAGCTCGCCAAAGTATTCGGCGGCGTATTTTTCGATACGGACGAGGAAGCGATCTTTGACGAATTGAAGCGAGAACTGGTTGGGCGCGTACAGCGACACCGCCTCGTTCTCCACAGAGCAGGCCAGCGGCTTGATCCACGTGTTGAACTGCTGCGCAGACAATTCTTCGGCGAACCGGGCAAGGCAGCTCGGCCAAAAGTCTTCGGCGGGTAAGGTCATGTTTTTATTGGAAATCGTGCGGCACGGCCGATAGGTTATGCAAACGGCATACCGGTGCGGCTGCCCTTATGGGGCGGGTGGCCGTTGCACTGTCGTCTTGGCAGACAACAGGGTTAATCGGCCACGTATTCTAGTCATTTTCAACAGGCTTATCCACAGGCTGTGGAAAATAAAGGGTATTGACAACTAAGGCTTTTTTCCGTCTAATCGCACGTTTCTTCACACGACACGAACAAGTCTCAGGGGCATTGCCATGAAACGTACTTACCAACCCTCCGTTATTCGTCGCAAGCGTACCCACGGTTTCCTGGTTCGCAGCCGTACCCGTGGTGGTCGCGCCGTGCTGGCCGCACGCCGCGCCAAGGGCCGTCACAGCCTGTCGGTCTGAGCGTAGCGGTTGACGCAACGCTTCACCAGGCAGCAACGCCTGTTAAAAACGGATGAGTTTTCATCCGTTTTTAGTTTGCGCCGTATCCAGGCCAATGCCTTCTTCCAGGTCTGGATCAAGCCCAATGAACTGGGCAAGGCACGGCTCGGCGTGGTGGTCTCCAAAAAGATCGAACGCCGGGCGGTAGGCCGCAACTTCATCAAGCGCACAGCGCGCGAGCTGTTTAGACGCGAAGCCGACAAACTGGCCGGACTGGATCTGATTGTGCGTGCCAAACGCAGCTTTCACCGTAGCGAAGCCCCGGCAGCTCGGGCGGCTTTGTTGCGCCTGTTCGATCGGTTTGCGCCATGTCGCGGCTCCTGATCGGGCTGATCTACGCCTACCGCTATACCTTGCGGCCGCTCATCGGCCCGCGTTGCCGCTATACCCCGCACTGCTCCGAGTACGCCATCCAGGCGCTAAACCGCCATGGCGCGGCGCGGGGTGGATGGCTTACAATCCGCCGGCTTTGCCGCTGCCACCCCTGGGGTGGCCACGGGCACGACCCCGTGCCCTGATTCCCACGACGAGATTCCAAGCATGGATACCAAACGTCTCATAGCTTTCGTGGTGCTTTCCTTTGCCATCCTGTACGGCTGGCAACACTGGTTCGCACCCAAGCCGACTCCCGCCCAAATCGCTGCCCAGCAACAGGCTGCCGCCACTGGCACGCCCGCCGCCGCTGCAGCCACGGGTACCGCCACGACTGCTGCTGAAGGTGCGCTCACCCGTGCCGGCCGCATCAAGGTCAAGACCGATCTGCTTGATGCCGAGATCGACACCATGGGCGGCGACCTGCGCAAGCTCACGCTGATCGAGCACGGCCAGCACGACAATGCCAAGGTGCCCTTCGTGCTGTTCCAGGAAGGCCCCGAGCATACCTATGTGGCGCATACCGGCCTGATCAGCAACGGCCTCAACCTGCCCACCCATCGCACCCTGTTCAGCAGCAAGGACACCGCCGTCAGCCTGCAGCCTGGCCAGAACAGCGTGTCGGTGCGGCTGGATGCGCCCGAGGTCAACGGTATCAAGGTCGCCAAGATCTATACCTTCAAGCGCGATAGCTATGTCATCGATGTGGCCTATGAAATCGTCAACGGCAGCCAGGCGCCGCTCAATCTGAGCGCCTACTACAGCCTGGTGCGTGACGGTAAGGACCCACGCGGTACCGGTGGCTTCTTTACCGGCGGCGCGGCCTTCACCGGCCCGGCGGTCTACACCGAAGAGAAGAAGTTCCAGAAGGTCACCTTCAGCGATATCGACAAGGACAAGGCCGAATACGTGGCCAAGCCGGCCGATGGCTGGGTGGCCATGGTGCAGCATTACTTTGTCAGCGCCTGGTTGATGTCGCCCAACGGCGGCGCCAATCTGTGCGCCAAGTCGGCCTGTACCGTGCAGGTCACCAAGAAGCCGGGCGAGCTGTATCAATCGGCCGTGCAGGTGAACCAGCCCACCATCGCCGCCGGCGCCAACTATCGCGTCAGCGTGCCGCTGTATGCCGGCCCGCAGGAGACCCGCGCGCTGCAGGCTGCTGCACCTGGCCTGGATCTGGTCAAGGACTACGGCATCTTCAAGATCATCGCCCAGCCCATGTTCGCGCTGCTGGATCTGATACACGGCGGTGCCAGCATCGGCGGTGTGCAGATACCCGGCATAGGCAACTGGGGTTGGTCCATCGTGCTGTTCACGTTGCTCATCAAGCTGGCGCTGTACCCGCTGGCCGTGACCCAGTACCGCTCCATGGCCAAGATGAAGAAGCTGGCCCCGCGCATGCAGAAGCTGAAGGAACAATACGGCGACGACCGTATGAAGTTCCAGCAGGCTGTGATGGAGTTGTACAAGAGCGAGAAGGCCAACCCGTTGTCCGGTTGCCTGCCCATCCTGATCCAGATGCCTATCTTCATGGGCCTGTTCTACATGCTGCAGGCCGTGGTGGAACTGCGCCAGGCGCCATGGATGCTGTGGATACATGATCTGTCGGTGGCCGACCCGTACTGGGTCCTGCCCATCCTGATGATATTGACCATGTGGATACAGACCCGCTTCAACCCGCCCAGCGGCGACCCGATGCAGGATCGCATGATGAAGATCATGCCGGTGGTGTTCGGTGTGATGTTCATCTGGTTCCCGGCCGGTCTGGTGCTCTACTATGTGATCAACAACGTGTTCTCCATCGGTCAGCAGTGGTACATCACCCGCAAGATCGAACGCGAGGACAGCACGGTCAAGACCACGCCGGCCAAACCGGCCAAGGCCAGCAAGGCCAAGGGCAAGTAAGCCCGGCTAGCTTGTGAGAAAGATCGGTTATGCCGCCCTATGGGCGGCATAATTGTTTGTGCCATCAGGATGCCCAACATGACCCAGTCCCCCCGTCGCGACACCATCGCCGCCATCGCCACCGCCCCCGGCAGGGGAGGCGTAGGGGTGGTACGGATATCCGGCACCGGCCTGGCCGAACTGGGCCTCACCCTGGCCGGCAAGCCGCTCAAGCCACGGCATGCCCACTATGCGGATTTCCGTAGCAGTGATGGCGAGCTGATAGACCAAGGCCTGGCGCTGTTCTTCCCCGGCCCGCACTCATTTACCGGTGAAGATGTGCTGGAACTGCAAGGCCACGGTGGCCCGGTGGTAATGCAGATGCTGCTGCGCCGTTGCCTGGAACTGGGCGCCCGCCTGGCCGAGCCGGGCGAATTCACCCGCCGCGCCTTCCTCAACGACAAGCTGGACTTGGCCCAGGCCGAAAGCGTGGCCGACCTGATCGACGCAGGTTCCGAAGCCGCCGCCCGATCGGCCCTGCGCTCGCTGGCCGGGGCTTTTTCCGGCGAGATCCACACCCTGGTCGAGCAGTTGATCAACCTGCGCATGCTGGTGGAGGCCACGCTGGACTTCCCCGAGGAAGACATCGATTTTCTGGAGGCCGCCGACGCCCGTGGCAAGCTGGCCAGCCTGCACGGCCAGCTGCAAAAGGTGTTTGGCACCGCCCGCCAGGGCAGCCTGCTGCGCGAGGGCATGCATGTGGTGTTGATAGGCCAGCCCAATGTGGGCAAATCCAGCCTGATGAACGCCCTGGCCGGTGAGGATGTGGCCATCGTCACCGATATCGCCGGCACCACCCGCGATACCGTGCGCGAGCTGATACAGCTGGATGGCGTGCCCATGCACATCATCGACACCGCCGGCCTGCGCCAGACCGACGACACGGTGGAACAAATAGGCATAGCCCGCACCTGGGCGGCAGTGGAGAAAGCCGACCTGGCCCTGCTGCTGATAGACAGCCGCGAGGGCATTACCGAGCACGACCGCGACATCCTGGGCCGCCTGCCCGAGCGACTGCCCCGTGTGCATGTGTTCAACAAGGTCGATCTGACCGGCGAGGCGGTGGGCCACGCCGAGGAAGACGGCCATGCCGTGCTGCGCCTGTCGGCCAAGGCCGGCCTGGGCCTGGATGAACTCAAGCGCACCCTGCTGGATATGGTGGGCTGGGGCGGTACCGACGCCGGCGTATTCCTGGCCCGCGAACGCCACCTCGATGCCATCCGCCGCGCCGCCAGCCATCTCGAGACAGCGGCCCTGGTCTGGCAGCAAGTAGAACTATTCGCTGAGGAATTACGCCTGGCCCAGAACGCCCTGGCCAGCATCACCGGCGAATTCAGCGCCGACGACCTGCTGGGCGAGATATTCAGCCGCTTCTGCATAGGCAAGTAACCTTGGGGTGGTAAGAGCCTGTTCAAAGTCTTTTCACCGGGCCGGCGCGAGGCGAAAAGACTTTGAACAGGCTCTAAGGTAGGGCGCTGATGCCAGACCGCCACCACACTGTGGCCTATCTGCCATTGTGTGCTGCAACATCTTCCCAATGCCCCAAAAGCGTGCTTGAATAGGGCAACCGTTCAAACGCTTGTTTGAAACGCGCGGCGTGATACGACACGTCCGTGTGCAAGCGACCGGGTCGGCCATACGCCGGCCCCTACACCTCGCCGCCATCCGCGGCGACACCGAACCCAGCCGGGTTCGACAGCCCGCCGCATGATCGGGCTGCAGCAAGCCAGTTCGCAAACTACATTGAGACGGGTGCAGCCCAGCTGCCATCCGCGATTGAGTATCTGCGCCATGTACTGCCCTTGGGCAAGTGGTGCGGCAGCGGTGGTTCTCCCGCGCAGGCGGGCTTCGTTGCCAAATCCAAGGCCGCATCCCATGGGGTTGCACGCCTTTGATTTGGAAATGAAACAAGGCGAGGTGTAGCAATGAAAATAGCCATACCCAGGGAAACAGCCCTGCGCGAGACCCGCGTGGCGGCCACCCCCGAGACGGTGAAGAAATACGTGGCCATGGGCCATGCCGTTGCCGTGCAAAGCGGCGCTGGCGTGGCATCGGCCATACCCGATACGGCCTATGCCGAGGCGGGCGCCAGCATCGCGGCCGACTACGCGGCCACGGTGGATGGTGCCGACGTGGTCTTCAAGGTGCGTGCGCCATCGGCAGAAGAATTGCCGGCACTGAAAGACGGCGCGGCCGTCATCGCCCTGTGCGATCCCTACCGCAACCCGCTGCTGGCCGATTACGCCGCCCGCAAGCTCGATGTCTACGCCATGGAGCTGGTGCCCCGCACTACCCGGGCGCAAGCCATGGATGTGCTGTCGTCGCAGGCCAATATCGCCGGCTACAAGGCCGTACTGCTGGCGGCCGAGTACTACCCGCGTTTCTTCCCCATGATGATGACCGCTGCCGGTACGGTAAAGCCGGCGCGGGTGCTGATACTGGGTGCCGGTGTGGCGGGCCTGCAGGCCATCGCTACGGCCAAGCGCCTGGGGGCTGTGGTGGAGGCCTTTGATGTGCGGCCGGTCGCCAAGGAGCAGGTGGAATCGCTGGGCGGCAAGTTTGTGGAAGTGCCCCTGAACGAAGAGGAAAAGAAGCAGGCCGAGACGGCGGGCGGCTATGCCCGCGAGATGTCGGACGATTACAAGCAGCGGCAGGCCGCCCTGGTCGATAAACATGCCCGCAATGCCGATATCGTCATCACCACCGCCCTGATACCAGGCCGCCCCGCCCCCGTGCTGATCAAGCCTGAGACGGTGGCCGGCATGAAATACGGCGCGGTGCTGGTGGACCTGGCGGTGGAGAACGGCGGCAACTGCCCTTTGTCGCGGCTCAATGAGGTGGTCACCACCGACAACGGCGTCAAGCTGGTGGGCTACGGCAACCTGGCTGGCCTGGTGGCGGCCGATGCCTCGGCCCTGTATGCCCGCAACCTGCTCAACTTCGCCGGCCTGATCCTGGACAAGGAAAAAGGCTATGTGGTGAACCGCGAAGACGACATTGTGGCCGCCAGCCTCGTTACCCATGCGGGTGACGTTCTGTTCGGCAAGGGCTGAAGCCCGCTTCGATTACACAGCATTCAGGGAGCCTTCCATGAGTACCACAGAAACCGTCGCGCACGCCGCGACCCAGGCCGCCCAGACGGCGGCTGCCAGCCTGCCGGTGGAGCAGCTGGTGCAAACCCCCTTTGTGGCCACCTTCACCATCTTCGTGCTGGCCATCTTCATCGGCTATCACGTGGTGTGGAGCGTCACCCCCGCCCTGCATACCCCCTTGATGGCGGTGACCAATGCCCTGTCGTCCATCATCGTGGTGGGTGCCGTGCTGCAGACGGTCGATATCGGTGGCCAGGCCATCACCCTCACTTCGGTGCTGGGTGCGGTGTCGGTCTTTCTGGCCAGTGTGAACATTTTCGGCGGCTTCGCGGTGACTTCGCGGATGCTGGAAATGTTCAAGAAAAAGAAGAAGTGAGGCGAACCCCATGAACCTGATCGCGCAATACGCAGACTGGATCTACCTGGTCGCCGCCGTCCTCTTCATCCTGACGCTGAAAGGCCTGTCCAGCCCCACCGGTGCCATCGCCGGCAACCGCTACGGCATGGTGGGCATGGCTCTGGCCGTGCTGGTCACCCTGGTGATTGCCCCCAGCCCCAACTTTGCGCTCATCGTTCTGGCCATGGTGGCCGGTGCGGCGGTAGGCCTGTACCGCGCCAAGACCGTGCCCATGACGCAGATGCCCGAGACCGTGGCGTTGATGCATTCGCTGGTGGGCCTGGCCGCCGTGCTGATTGCCCTGGCTGCCGTACACAACGGCGACCAGCACCATAGCACGGTGCAGCGGGTAGAGCTGTTCATCGGCTGCTTTATCGGTGGCATCACCTTCACCGCCTCGGTGGTGGCCTGGGGCAAGCTCAGCGCCAAGCTGGCGGCCAAGCCGCTCAAGGGCGGCTGGGTCAAGCCGGTGCAGATCGGCCTGGCGCTGGGCATGCTGGGCTTTGGCGGGCACTACTTCATCACCGAATCGCTTACCTCCTTCTGGGTGATGACGGCCTTCTCGGTGGTGCTCGGTTACTTCCTGATCGCCCCCATAGGCGGCGGCGACATGCCGGTAGTGGTGTCCATGCTCAACAGCTACTCGGGTTGGGCGGCAGCCGGCATCGGCTTTACCCTCAACAACTCGGTGCTGATCATCGCCGGCTCGCTGGTGGGTTCTTCCGGTGCCATCCTCAGCTACATCATGTGCAAGGCCATGAACCGATCGCTGATGAATGTGATCTTCGGCGGCGGCATGGGGGGTGATGAGGCGGCCGGTGCGGCTGGCGATGCGGTGCAAAAGGCCTACAAATCAGGCAGCGCCGACGATGCGGCCTTCATGATGAGCAATGCCGATTCGGTGGTGATCGTGCCTGGCTACGGCCTGGCCGTATCGCGTGCCCAGCATGCGCTGCAGGAATACGCCAACGCCCTGACCGAAAAGGGTGTGAAGGTGCGCTATGCCATCCACCCGGTGGCGGGTCGCATGCCCGGCCATATGAATGTGCTGCTGGCCGAAGCCGAAGTGCCCTACGAGCAGGTACAGGAGATGGAGGAGATCAACTCGGACTTCTCCAACACCGATGTGGTACTGGTAATAGGCGCCAACGACGTGGTCAACCCGGCCGCCTTGAAAGATAAGCAGAGCCCCATCTATGGCATGCCTATACTGGAGGCGCACAAGGCCCGCACGGTGATCGTGGTGAAACGCTCCATGAGTGCGGGTTATGCTGGACTCGACAACGAATTGTTCTATCTTGACAAGACCATGATGGTGTTCGGCGATGCCAAGAAGGTAGTGGAAGACATGCTTAAAGCGGTCGCGCACTGACCGCCTCTTTCGAAAGACCGTCCATAACAGACGCTTCAGCCGCCGCCCAGGCGGCTGTTTTTTGCCCTGCCGTATTGCA
The DNA here is from genome assembly GCF_030160395.1 of Chitinimonas prasina. Classification (GTDB taxonomy): domain Bacteria; phylum Pseudomonadota; class Gammaproteobacteria; order Burkholderiales; family Chitinimonadaceae; genus Chitinimonas; species Chitinimonas prasina. The sequence goes on along the minus strand of NZ_BSOG01000001.1, from coordinate 1,311,514 downwards.
GGTCTTGGTGGACAGTTCGCTGCCTGGGCAATTGGTTTCACGTGGAGCGCGAGGATGATATGGCACTGGCGCAATAGTTGGTGGCCTGTGACAAGCGCCGCCAGCCTCTCCTCAATCTTACCCTAGCCATGATCCGTAACCGGCCATCGTGTGTAGCCCCCCTACCAAAACCCAGCGTAGCGGTCCTGGCTAAACGCCAGCATGATTTTGTGGGCGGCTTGCTGAGCTGACTTCCTACTTGGGGGGCTTACGGATACCCCCGCTCGATACTTCGGCCCGTTCGGTGCCGGATATTTGCCTGATAGCCGCCGCTGCATGGCCCGTCGTTCTTCATGCTGCAGAGCCGGTTATTGACCAGCAAGAATCCGTGCGGCTTTAGGTCGACACTTCACGATAGGTCTAAAAAATCAAACCATTGATTTAAATGGATAAATAAGATTTATCCGTAACAGAAGATGGCTGGCACGCTCCTTGCCATATAGACCTCGTACCCGCCGGGTACAGCAACGCACAACGTTGCCACATCAAAGTGATAGAGGAGCTTTAAAATGCAAAACCAAGAGATCGCCCAGGTTCAAGAACTCGACTTCGAAATCCTGGAAACGACCGAAGCCACTGCAATGGAAGAAATGGGCGCATCCAGCACCATCGCTGCTGGCTCGACCTGCAGCAAGCAAGAGAAGTAAGACGCCGGAAGTCCTGCCCGCAAGGGCAGGACTTTTTTGCTGGCCGCCAGGCTAGCCTGCATACCTCTAGCTTACCGGTTTCCGCCATGAGCGCCCTCGTACCATCCAGTACCTACCGAGTCCGCCCCGACCTTTTCATCAAGGTCAGCGAAGAGCGGCTTTACCTGCGCCATCGCGAGCAGCACTACATCCTGCGCCTGGGCAGCGAATTGATACGCTCCATATTCCAGTTTCTGGACGGCAACGATGGTCGGCTACCACTCCATGCCGTGCTGGCCGCCTTTCCTGAAACGCATCGCCAGGCCCTGTTGAAGTTTCTGGGCTTTCTGCTGGACAAGGACATGGCCTTCCGCCAGCGCAGCGGCAGTATGCCCCCTGAGCTTGCGCCGGTCACCGATACCCTGAGCTACCTCGCCGATTATCTCGACGACCCGATCGCTGCCTACGAGGCCGTTGCCCGCCAGCGCCTCCTGCTGGTGGGCCAAGGCTATGCGCTCAGCAGCGCCATCAAGACCTTGTCCCGGTTGGGGCTGCGCAATCTGTGGGTGCAGGTACAGGCAGATGCCCCCGGCTTCGACGAAGCTGAGCTGGCCGCCTGCTACGACCAGCTCAGCTGTTGGCCCGATGCCCGCCTGGGCTTCATCCGCCAGCCAGCCGATCTTGTCGCCGTTGGCATAGATGCTTTGCTGTACTGCGGCATGCCCGAGGCCGCGCCGGTCGCCCAGCCTTGCACCGCCTACTACGGCTACCTGCAAGGCGCGCATGCCTGCCTGAGCTTGGCGCCGCTGGACACTTCACCACTGGATGGCTCGGCTGAATGCCCACCCAATATGGCATTGGTCGGTGGCGCCGTGCTGGCCACCGCCTGGTTCGATCATCTCTGCGGCGTACAGACACTACTGCCCGGCCAATATCAGCATTACCCCCTGCATGGCCAGGGGCGGTTGCAATCGGCACCCGCCCTGCGCCTCCGTCCACTCGATGCGCTCCCACCCGTGGCCGATGTGGGGCCCCATGCGGCGCCACACATCGGCCGCCAGCTGGACAGCCTACTGGGCACCCCGCTGTTCCCCCTGCACAGCCTGCGGGAGGAAACCGATCAGCGCAGCTATATCAAGCTGTATTCCCTCGTCTGCCAAGATGCGCGGCAACAGGGCCAAGACTCGCCACGGCTGCTGGCCGCCGGCTTTGACCGACAGGACTGCCTGCAACGCCTGCTGCTGCAGCTGCCCACTACCCGGGCCTGCTGGTTCGATAGCAGCGATGCGGCCGAAAGGCAGGCCAGCCTGCTCGCTGCAGCACACTACCAGTCGGCCCACGCCCTGCTTGCCACCCGCCTGCCCACGCTGCTGTCGTCTGTCAACCAAGCCTTGAGCCAGCTACTGGGTCCGCGCGAGGAATACATCGCCTTCTGCATAGGCATGGCATTCGCACAGGCTGTGCGGTGGTACGAAGGCCCACTGGACCTGGACGGGCTCCCGCATTGCCTGGTCGCACAAGCCGGTGCCGCCGTGGTATGCCTACCCTACGGCGACGCGCCGACAGAGGCTGATCGCAGCGCCTTGCTGTTTACCCTGTATGCCGCACTATGGCGCCAAGCCCAGGGCGAAGCGTTGCCCGCCTACGAAGTACTGCTGCCGGCATCGCATCATCCATTCCACGGGACAGCCGGGCAATGAGTGCGCCACGTATGCCCCTGTTGGCCTTGACCGAGTGCATCGCGTCGGCTGCCGCGCGCCTGCACCTGCCCTTACATCTGGCCACGCGCGATTCGGCTCTGGAAAGCCTGCCGTTCTCGGGGCCAGTACTGCTGTGCCTGCAGGAGCCAGGCCTGCTGGCCCTGCTGCCCCTGGGTGCCGCACCACGCGAGGCACTGCGCAGCGCTTTTGCTTTTGCCGACGATTTCGACACGTTTCCTAGCTTTCAACGGCAGTGGCGCTGGTCGGCCAAGCTCGCGGTCCAGCTGGAAACGCTGCTACAGCAGCTGGCCGCAAGCCGGCTGGAGAGCGGCCCAGTGGGCGTGGCACATGTCTACCTCAACGGTGCCTTCGAACGTAAATACTATCCTGCCCCCCTGGCCACGCCAGCACCGGCCGCTGCCGATGGCGCTGACAATTGCCGCGCCCCTACGCCCCTGCTGCAAGCCATCGAGCTGGTCTTCGGCGTTGACTCCCTGCAGAACGCCGACCTGGGTCCGGCGCCGGACCAGGCCAGCTACTTCCGCTACAGCCCGCGCTGGAACATCGTCGGCATAGGTCGCGGCAATACCGAGCAACAGATGCGCCGGGGTGCCATCTTTGAATTCGCAGAGCGTTGGGCTGCCAGCATGCGGCCGGCCAACACCCTGACTGGCCGGCAGGACAGGTTGGGTACAGCCGCACTGCGGCCTGAGCAATTGCTGGGCATGCCGTTGGGCAGTGTTGCCGATCAGTTCCCTGGCTTTAGCCCAGACCGCCATTGCGACTGGCTGCCCGCCCGCCGCATAAGCAAGGACGGCGAGCACAGCTGCTTGGTACCGCTGGCACTGGTGAACTACCTGCTGCCCAGTGAGCCACCCATGGCCGTTCAGCGCAACAGCAACGGTTGTGCCCTGGGCAACAGCCCTGAAGAAGCCGCCCTGTTCGGCGCCTTGGAAGTCATCGAGCGCGATGCCCTGCTGCTGGCCTGGTATAGCCGCAGCACGCCACCCCGCCTTGATCTGGACGTCCTGCCGCACCCCGCCAGCCAGGCGGTGCTGCAGCTACTCCAGCTGCGCGGCTACCAGGTTGCCTGTTTCGACATCACCACCGAGTTCGCTGTCCCTTGTGTGCTGGTGGTATTGGCGGGCCAGGGCGAGAACCAGTTGGGGGCCTTTGTCACCGCTGCCTGTCACCCCAACCCTGTCCATGCGCTGCACACCGCGCTGGCTGAGGCCTTGTCGCTGCTGCCGACGGCCGAGCGCAATCACCACCGCAGCCAGGGTGTCCCGGCGGCAGGCCATACCGCCCAGTACCAGCGCTATGCCGATCCGGCGCAGCGCAGCCACTTTGACCACCTGCTGGGCGCCCCGGTCAGTATGACCGTCGCCGCCTTCGTGGCCCGTCAACCCTACGACAACCCCAGCCCGCAGCAAGCCTACCGGCAGCTGTACCGGCACTTGGCCCAGCTGGGCTACGAGCTGATCGTCTGCGACAACACCCCTCCGCAACTGGCCGCGCTGGGCTTGCACAGCGCCCGTGCCTACATACCGGGTACGCTCTACCTGAGCTTTGGCGAAACCCCGCCCCATACCCTGCCGCAGCGCTATGCCGCGGCAGCGCGTGCGCTGCACTGGCTGCCCGAGGGCAGCCTGCCAACGCATCTGCCGCCCCACCCACTGGGATAAGCGCCATGCACACGACCACCCAGGGCCGACTGGCCGCCGATGAGTTCGCTTTCCGCTATCTGTTTCCGGACGATGCGCGCAAGGAGCCTTGGACGCTGGATGCGACCGAACAGCGCTACCAGTTGCCATCCACCGCTGGCGATGCAGCGGGCGTCGACTTGGAGCCATGGTTTCGCCCCTGTGTGCTGGGCAAGCCTGCGCAGGTTGGCCTGCGCGACCGCCTGCTGACCACGCTGCTGGCCTGCCTCAGCCCGGCCAGCCTGACGCCACGCAGCCCCTACGGCCTGCATGGCAGCCATCCTTCACCGCGCGCCTATTATCCCTTGCAATGCTTGCTGCTTGATGCCCAGCGCGACGAATGCCATTGGCTCGACCATCGCCAACTGCGGCTTCGCCCGATTGCTGGGCACGGCCTCCTCCCACCCCCGGGTGATGCTGGCCTGTCACTCTGGCTCAAGGCCGATTTTCACGTTTATCACCCGCTCTACAATCTATTTCGCAAGGCCTTGTTCGCCCTGGAGGCAGGCCACTTCATGGCTGAGATACTGGCCCTGGGCAAGGCCTACGAACTGGACCTGCGACCTGCCATCGACGAGCAGGGCATACGCATCACTGTCCATGCCCACCCTGCAGGCAGCGCCGGCGGCGACGCCCTCACGGCCCATAGTCGCTTTGCCCGCCAGCGCAACAGTGGCCGCTTCCAGCAAGGCCTGATGCCTGCCTCACACCGTTTCGATGGCGCGGCCCTTGGACGCCTGCAGGACGCCATCAGCACGGCTCTCGACGAGGCCGCCGGCTTGTTCCCGCTGGTACGCCAATACCCGCTGAGCGCCAAGCTGTGCCTGCGCGCAGGGGAGGGGGTTGCGGCCGGCATCTACCGGATCGCGCCTGAGGGCCTGCAGCAGCTCGACCCCGCAGACCCGGTGGATGCTTGCGAGCGCCATTTCAATTATCCCAACTTCAGCTTTGCTACCGTACCTGGCCTGCTGTTCCTGTGCATAGACCCCACCGCGCTGGCTGGACCGGAACGTAACTTTATCGAGATCAACTGCGCGCTGGGCCATGTGGCGCAACGCCTGATACGCCATCTGGACGGCCAGCAATTGTTCGGCCGCCCTTTCCGCAGCTACGACCAGTTCGGCATGGACCGGCTGTTGCGCAACAGCGCAGATGGCAGCAAAACCTATTATGGCCTGCTGATGGGCCGCAACCGCAGCCAGGAAACACTGGGAGTCTTGCGATGATCGTGCCCTACGTGGTGGTCCGTTCCAACAACCTGCCGCTGGAGACCCTGAATGCCCTGACCCGCTCCGAGCAGGTTGAGGGCTTGGCCGCCGAGATAGCCGGCCTGCGCGGCGAACTGGCGCTACTGCGCGAGCCGGCGTGCGAGCAGCTGTACCGCTTGGCCAGCCAGGACAGCGAGCGTTACCGCACCCTGATCGACCTCAAGCGCCGGTTGCAGCGCGACAGTCCCATTCCCCAGCTGCTGGAACGCCATGGTGCCATGCTCGACACCCTTCCCGGCCTGCAGGACTGGACCCGTGCCGCACGCCGGCTGATGGCGCTGGAACAGGCACTGGACAGCGTTTTCGAGAGCGAGCTGACGCTGGCCCGGCGCTGCGCCCAGTCGTTGGCCGACCAACCCTGTTTCCGCCATGCCACCGCCTTCACCCGCGGCCAGATCGCGGCCTCAGTCACCGACTATATCGAAGGTCGCCGCTTCGAAGACAAGAAGACGCTGAACGACGAGGAAACCGTTTACCGCTATCTCACCCGCGCTGTCACCAAGGCCAGCCCATTCTCCAGTTTTACCTCGATCGGCTTTGCCCGGCTGGCGCCTGATGCCGGCAGGCAGGTCCACCGCAGCCGGGATATCGGCCATCGCTACAGCTATGACCGCGCTACCTTGCTCAAGCTGTACGAGCGCTTCGTGATACGGCACAAGCACTATTGGTTCTACCGACTGACGGCCAATCAGATTGAGGAGGAGGACAGTCGGCTGATGTATCTGTTCATGGATCGCGCCGACGTCTATCCCTACCGCACCTCGTTCGCCAAGACCCGGGCTCCGGCTGGCACCGAGGCGCTGCACGCCGCCTTGGGCGCAGAATGGCTGAGCTGGCCGCAGCTTGATGCCATGCTGCCCATCGCCATGGACCGCGATGCCCTGGTGGCAAAATGGATCAATGCAGGCCTGCTGAACTACACTCCCCACCTGAACGAGCAGGCCCGCGACCTGGTCAGCGACTTTCTGAAAGTGGCCGAGCTGGTGGCAACGGGCGATGAGGCGGCCAGGCCGGTGGTAGATGGGCTCCGCCGGGTCCAGTCCATCTACCGAGCGCTGCACGAGGCTGAGGCCAGCACGCTGCCCGCGCTGACCGAGGCCATCAATGCCGAGATACAGGCGTTAGCCCAGCAACTCGGCTATCGCCCCATCAAGACCAGCGGGCTGGTTTACCACGACAGCTATCTGGATGGCCTGAGTACGGTGGATCAGGCCGATATCGGTCGCTTCGCCGGCCAGACCGAGGAGTTTCTGCACGGCTACCTGGGCTGCAATTTCCGCGACGGTTTCCACCACGACACCCTGGCCGCCCTCCGTGCCGCCTTGCCCCCGGGCGAGGCAATCAGTGTGTTCGCCTTCCATGATATTGCTCAGCGCTGCCTGTCGGTCGAAGCCAACGGCGGCCACGCCGGTGGTGCCCAGACTGCGCTGCTGGCCCTGTATGCCGAAGTCTGGCATCGCCGCGATGAAACCCTCATCCAGCTGGCGCCGCGCGCGCTGCCCGAGGTCCAGCCACGCAAGGCATTCGCGGCCTACGGCCACGTGGTGGGCCGCCAGTTTGTGCTCAACAACATCGACAGCGGCTTCCTGCGCTGCTTTTCACGCTTTTTCGCCTTCACCGACGATCCTGGCGTGCTGGACGAATGTCGTGCGGCCTATGGCGATGCGCTCGACGGCGCCCATGATTTCTACGATACCTTCGGTTTCAACACTGCCTGCCGCCCACGTATCTGCCGTGGCCGCGTGTGGCTGGACCGAGCCGAGTCGCCCACCGAACACGACGTCGCGCTGGCTGACCTTGACGTCGTCTGGCCCGAAGACCAGGCCTACCCCTCGCTGCGCAATCGCCGCGACGGCCAGGCCGTGACCCTGCGCCACACCGCGTTGTTCATTTCATCACTGTATCCCCGGCTGTTGGAAACCCTGCTTCGCTTCGCCTCTGTCGAGGAGCCATGCTATTTCGCCTTCCGCTTCGGGCTATACAAGCTGGTTGCCGACCACGGGCAGCAAGAGGTCATACGCTTCCCCCGCGTCTGCTACCGCGATCTGGTGTTGTCGCGTGAGCAGTGGTGGATACCCAAGGCACAGCTGCCCCAGCGTACCCCGGGTGAGGCCAGCGCCAATTACTTCCGCCGTATCGACAGCTGGCGCCGCGAAGTCGGCTTGCCGCAGCGGGTATTTGTGCGCCGGCACCAACTCAGCAAGGTGCTGGACCGCGATATATCCAACAGCAAGAAGCCGCTGTTCCTCGATTTTTCCGCGCCCATCATGAGCCGGATGATAGGCAGGGTGTTCAACACCGGTTTCGATTATCTGTCGGTTGAGGAGATGCTACCCGACCACCAGCATGATTTCGTCAGCGACGGCGACCGCCACTACGCCAGCGAAATCATCTTTGAACAGGCCAGCGCCGAGGAAAGGCCCGCAGCATGAGCAAGATCGATTTCACTTCGGATGACGTGCACAAGAACCTGATGCGGTTCTCCGTACCCATGCTGTTTCTCTCCATGCTCGACTACCTGGGTTTATTTGTGAACCTGGGTTGGCTCATGGTCATGTCGCAAGAGCAGCACCTGCCTTCGGTATTCCGTCTCTCCGCCTCGGTGGTGGGCGTGCTCGAAGCGGGTTTCGGTGGGCTGCTGTCGGCCGTCTACATCTATGCCAACCAGGCGTTCGGCCGCAAGGATCACACCGTTGCCCGGCACCTCATCAGCTTCGGCTTTGGCCTGTCCATCGTCATCGGCGTGCTGATTGCGTTTAGCGGTGGACTGCTGGGCCAGCAACTGCTCGGCGCCTTCGGTGTGGAGGGCGGTATCAAGCTGCAGGTGTCGCGCTACCTTGATGTCCTGTGGTACGGCTACCTGGCGGTCATCGTGCATATCTATGCCGGCTTGATCGCGAAGATGGCCGGCGATACCGGCTTGATCACCCGTTTCCGCGTCACCACCTTCCTCTGCAACTTGCTGCTGACGCCGCTGTTCATCCTGTATGCCCAGGCACGCGGCCTGGACGTGATACAGGCGACTGCCGTCGCCATGATCCTGGCACGGCTGGGTGGCCTCGCCATGCTGGGCTATCAGCTGCACCGGGGCCAAGTTTTCCCCTATCGGCTGGGCGTGGACTTCCTGCCTCGACGGGTTTTCACCGAATGGCGAGCCCTGACCAAGCTGGCGGCAGCCGAAACCATCAACGGTTTTTCGCTGACCCTATCCTTCTTCCTGTTCTTCGTCATCGTCTCCTACTACGAAGCCGGCACGCTGGCGGCCGTCACTGTCTCGCAGTACGTCACTGGCTTCGTCCAGACGGTCATGATAGGCACGGTGGCCGCGCTGATTCCTTTCACTGCCCAAAATGCCGGCAACCAGAACATCGTCAATATCGGCAAGGGCGTGCGCTGGATGACCAATCGAGTGCTGATCATATGCCTGGGCATCAGCATCCCCTATGTGCTGCTGGCTCCCTACTTTGTCGGCCTGTTCAGCCCGGGTGATCCGGTCATGGCGGCCCATACGCTCAGCTATATCCGCATCACCACACTGCCCTGGGCCTTTCTGATCGCGTCTTTCCCCTTCATCTTCGCCATTGTGGGGCTGGGCGATACCCGTGGCACCCTGCTGTTGACCATCTGGTCCATGTACCTGGGCAACCTGCTGCCCATGGTGATCGTGCTGCACTGGGTGGGCAACACCATTACTCATGCAGCCTATGCCGAGGCTGGTGCCCACCTGCTGACCTTCTTTGGCTGCATGGCCTACTACCGTTATCGCGAAAAACAGTTGTCCCAGTCCTGGCAGGCCAGCATGCCCGCCCAAGTTGCAGGAGCCACCGCATGAAAAGCTTTGTCGTTCTTGCGCCCCAGACCGCTGCCAGCCTCGCTCCAGCCCTGCGGCAACGCGCCACCCTGCATGGCACCCAGGTAGACTTTGCCCTGGTTGAGCAGCGCGACGCCGACTTCGATGCCCAGGACCCAAAGCACGCCCATAGCGTGCTGGTGCAGGTTAGGGCGTTTTCCTGCAATTACCGCGAGAAGGCCCGCTTTCTGGACATCGCCCAGAAGCCCGCCGGCAAGGGCTATTTGGTGCTCGGTTCAGAATTCGCCGGCACGGTGCTCAAGACCGGCCCGGCCGTGCACCATTTGCGCGTCGGTGACCGGGTCTGCGGCAACGGCTCGGTGGAGCCAGGTCAGGATCAGCCGGGCCTGACCACGCAGCGTGCCTCGTCCGAGCGGCAGGTCCATCATCAGGACAAGCTGTTCCGCTTGCCCGACAGCATGAGCTTGGTCGAAGGTGCGGCCTTCAGCATCGGTGCACAGACCGCCTATTCCATGGTGAGGCGCCTTCCGGCCGAGGGGATGCAACACGTGGCCATCACTGCAGCTGCCTCTAACACCTCGCTGTTTGCCATACGGGCATTGTTGGCCCGGGGCTGCCAAGTACATGCGCTCACCACCTCAGCCAGCCTCGAGCCGCATCTGCGCAAGCTGGGTGTACAGCACTGCTGCGTGCTTGGGCGCGATGGCAGTTATCCCCACCTGCTACAGAACCACCTGGCCAACCTGGGCCTCAGCGGCTTCGATGCCGTGCTGGATCCATTCAGCGATATCTATCTGCGCAAGCTACTGCCATTTGTGCGGCGCTTTGGCAGCTATGTCACCTGTGGCGTCTACCAGCAGTTTGCCGAGCAACAGCCCGATGCCTTTGTACATGAAGGCCTGACTGTGGCCGAAGTGTTCAGCCTACTGATACGCAAGAGCATCTCCCTGGTGGGCAACAACCTGGGCACCACGGCCGATCTGGAGCAGGCGGTAGCCGATTACGCCGCAGGCCGGCTGCACATCAACCTCGATACTGTGGTGACCGACGGCGATCTGGGTCGCTTCATCGAACGCAGCTACCTTGCCCCTGACCGCCTGGGCAAGGTGGTGTTCGACTACGGCGAGCCCGCCGCCACCCCTCGCCCCGCCCAACAGGAGGCCGCACTGGCATGAACCCGTCCAGATACGCCCGGCGGCTAATCCCCGCCATTTTCCCCGCGCTGCTTATCTTGGGAGCCCACACCATGGCATCTGCACAGAATCTCCCCATCCTGATCAACATCGACGAAGGCACGGTAGAAGTGGAGCTGACCGACGCTCCCATGTCCGAACCGTACAGACTGAGCTACGGCCCCCAGGGTCATTGCCAGCCTGAGGTCGCCATCACGGCGGCGGCGGACGGCGTCGCTGCCCGGCATACCCGTAGCTGCCACGGCCAGGGGCGTGACGAAGGCACCATCTTCACCCTTACCCTGTCTACCCATGCCTCTCATACCCTGCAGCTTAAGGCTGGCCGCATCAATCTGCGTGGCCAGCCTGGCGTAGCGGCCTTCGGCAGCTTCGACAGCGAAGTCAAGGTAGGCCGCATCAACAACCGCCGCAGCGATCTGTCCATGCAGGTCGGCCGCCGCTTTCTGGTGGGCGCGACGGCCCAGCACCAGCAGGACGGTTTGGGCGGGCAACTGAAGGTCAGCATCAGCTATGGCGAACTCAACATACTTTGAACGGGCTCTGTCCCGTTTGTGGATGCTGGCCGGCATCCTGATCCTGCAACCGGCCATGGCAAAGGAAACCACCATGCAAGCCAGCCCCGCGCAAGCGCAGACCATATCCCTCGGCAAGGGCCATTTCGTGGTGGAGTTCGATCCATCGGTGGAACGCTACCAATTGACCAGCGTCGTCATACCTGACCAGTGTACCCCCCGCCTGAGCTTGCAGGAGGATGGCGACGGACTGGCGGTAAAACGCGAGAGCGATGACTGCAAGGCCGACATCTATGCCAAGCTGCGGCTCAACCCAGCCTGGGCCAGTAACCTGCACCTGAGCCTGAGCGCCGGACAGCTAGACTTGCAACCGACCCTGCTTAGCCAGGTCGGCAAGCTGGTGGCTGCCGTCAAGGTCGGCGACATTATTGGCCACCGCGACGTCAAGCGGAGCTGGCTGCTGGGCGCCAATCTCTCGCTGGAGAATGGCACCGGTACGGCAGTGCGCGCCACGGTGGGTGCAGGGCAGATCACCCTGGTATCGGCAAGCGTCTCACAGTAAGTGGCGTTCCAATTACAAGGGGGCCGCAGGCGATCAAGCCCCGGCCCCGCAATACCATGGGTGCGGTCGTTGAGCTTGTTCCCGAATATTTCGCCCCAGCGCCGGGGTGAAAAAATCGGGAACAGGTTCTTTAGTATGTCAGCATGGCATGGCGTACCTGTCGTACCAGATCCTCTTGTTCCCGCTGCATCTGGTCCAGCGAGAAATTCAGGTACTGCCGCCTGAGCGGCGAGACGTCGAGCAAGGGCAGGGTGCGGTAGACGATGTTGAGCAACCAGCGGTAGCCTGAAAAGGCATGGTTGAACTGATAGGCTGAACCGTCCGCACCATAGAAAAAGCGGCGGTGGAAATCTGATACGGCCTCTGGCGGCGCCAATTGCTCGCGGGGGTAGGGCGAGCGAGCGTGGATCACCCCTTCGGCCGCCAGCCGGGTGAACTGCAGGAAGGTCGTCATGATCCAGCGGGTCAGGATGCCCGTGCTTCCACTCGCCTCTGCGGCACCTTGCCCAGCTGTCTCCAGCTGCTGCAGCAAGGCCACCAGCTTGTCCACATAGCCGGCCTTGTCCATCTGATAATCCCGTTCGAAGCGCTCGCCTATCGTCGCCTGCTGCGCCGGCGAGAGGCCATGCAGCCAGAAGCGGAAATTGGAATGGAAGGACAGGAAACCGTTATATTCATTCACCTCCGGGTCGTCCGATGGCCTGGGTGGATAGGCGCAGGCGAGCAAGGTCAGTAGACCATGCAGAAAGGCGTCGTGTTTGTCGTGGCCGCGCCATTGGGCGATCAGGATGGGGCGCAACGCTACTTCGGCCTCGTACAGGCTGAGCCATTGCGCGGTGGATTCATAGCGCTGCGCCAGCACCGCCATGGTGGTTTCGCTTAGCGTCTGGCTGTTGTTGCCATGCACCCAGCCTGGGTCCATGTCGGCAGACTCCAGCTGCTTGAGCCGTGCTTGTGTCTGCAAGTATTGCGCTTCGTCATAGTCCTGCGATGGATGCGCCGCCAGAAAGGTTGCGATCGTCTGCTCGGCCTGCTTCACCAACGTCGGTTCGAAGAAAGGGTCGTCGGCATCCAGACTCAATAGTATGTGCGGCCCGTTCTGCCAGCCGCGCGATAGCGTCCAGCGATCGAAATAGTGTGCCCGCCAGGCCGCCTGCAGAGGTGCCAGCAGCTGCCGGAACAGTATGGCGGGGCTACCATGGTAGTTAATGCGTATCTGGGTAACAGTCATCGCGCTCTAGCGCCTCCTCGGCATGGGCGGCAAACAGCCGTATGGTGGTTTCCCGTGCAGGCGTTACGCCGGCCCGGTTGAATGACATATGCAGCAGGGCATGGAAAATGGCCGGCAGGTCCGCGACACCATGGCGCTGCAAGGCATCGCCCAGTTGCAGCAGACGGGCCTGCAGGGGCGCAAGATAGTTCGGGAAGTACAGGCCCGCCGCATGGTCGCTTGCTACCTTGTGCAGGGCGGCGGCCATGCCTGCCAGCTTGGCGCGGGCCTGCGCATCTAGCCAGGCGCTGCTGGTGGCGTCGGGCAGCAGGCCCGCTGTTTCGCCAGTCTGCGCCGGGCCAGCCCGCAGGCCGCGCAGAACGCCAGCATAGGTCAGGCAATAGCCCAGCAGCAGCTTGTCCAGTACCGCCTCCGGCTCGGCCGCCAGGATGCCCAGGCTATGGGCGCTGTCCCAGCAAAAGAAGGCCTCGCACAGCGGCAATCCCGCCGGCCCGCCATAGCGCTCGGTTTCGGGGTGGTAGGCGAGGTAGTGCAGACTACCGTTGGCATGCCAGTCTTGAGCCATGCCAGGCTCCATATGGCCGGCATAGGCGCGGTAGTACGGTTCGGGCTGCAGGGTGGACACGAAGGCGTGCTGCTGCAGGTAGTGCGTCAGCCTGTCCGTCACCAGGGGTATCCATTGCGGATCGCGAAAACGCAGACGCAGATGGGGTCCGCCGTGCCAGTACCGTATGTAGAACGCCTGGCGCCAGAACGCCACAGGCAACCGATTCAGGCATTGCCTCAGGCAATCGTTTAGCCGGCCGAAGTCATGGATGAAGACATGCAGCGATACCCAGTCTGTAGGTGCTTGCCTGGGCAACATGGTCACGCTCCCTCCGCGAAGGCAGGAGAGTCGTCCATCAGCTTGTATTTTCGCCGTTTGAAATCCAGCTTGCCCCGGCTCAGGTTAAGGTGATCCATGGCATCGTTGATGGAAGGATTGCGGTTGAGCGCATAGCTGATCAGCGTCGACTCCACCGTCTCCAGGAGTCGCGGCAGGTCGATGGGGCGCTCCAACACCTTGAGTATCTCGCGCACCAGGGCATTGATGGGTTGGGCCTCTGGCCGGCCATCGGCATACAAGGTGGCATCGCTACCGTCGAGCGGATCACGCATGGCTGCCGTGGCAATGAAATGCGGTGCGAACAGTCCGTCGCCCACCATGGCGGCCTTGAAGCGCATGGTATCCAGGGCCTTGTAGAGCTGACGGATATTGCCGGGCCAGCGCAGCGGCGTACAGCACGCCACCAGTTGCTGGAAATCGTCGCGGCGGATGCGCAGGTCATGCTGACTGCAATACAAGGCGATCAGGTCTGCCATGTCGTGGCGCCGGTCGCGCAGCGGTGGCAGGGCCAGTTCTATGCCCTGTATGCGCATATAGAGATCCAACAGGAATTCACCGCGCTCGACCAGGCGGTGCAGGTTTTGGTTGGAGGCCACGATCAGTTGGAAATGCCCCTGTCGCTCGGTTGATTCGCCCACACGGGTATAGCAGCCCTCGTCCAGCAGGCGCAGCAGCTTGCGCTGGGTACCGATGCTGAGACAGTGGATTTCGTCCAGGAACAGCACGCCCCCTTCTGCTTCCCCCACCGCACCGATGGAATGATCGTGTGCGCCGGTGTAGGCACCCCTGCGACAACCGAACACCATGGCATCGGCCACATCGCCATTGAGTACCGCGCAATTGAGCGAAACGAATGGGGTATTGCCCTCCCGTTGCCGGCGCAGTTGCGCAATCTGCTTGGCCAGTATGCCTTTGCCGGTACCGGTTTCACCGTGGATGAGTACGGGGATATCGGTCAATCTTGACAAGGCCTGGGCTGTTTCCTGGAAGGCCTGCGGCAGTACCACGCCCTGCGGATATCGGCGGGCAATGGCGGAGAAATCGAGGATTGCATCGTGATCGGTGCTGCTGTCAAAGGAAGGCGTGTGCATAACGAATCCGTATCAGAAGATGTTTGCCAGCACTTTCCAGGCGTGCGCCATGGCAGCGGGCAGCATCACGGCACCCGCCGTCCTCATGGCATACGTCTGATTGATGAGCGCACGTTATGGCGTGCGCGATGGCTTAGGGTCTAGCCATTGAGCGCCTGCGATGGTCTGAGTTGGAGCGCGGCGCGGGTATGCCTTGCGGCTGCGACGATGGCGACCAGGCTGCTCGCCAGCAGCGCCAGCAGCAGTGTCCAGCCACCAATCGGGGCATGCTCCACGAAACCTGATAGGTAGCGCTTAATGGCCATGGCCGCAGCAGGCAGCCCTATCATTGCGCTCACCAGCAGCAGCAGCATGAACTCGCGGTTGACCAGTCGGGCAATGGCCCAGCGCCGTGCGCCATGCAGCTTGCGCAGCACGATCTCCCGGGTAAGGCGCTGTACCACATAGGCTGCCAGCACATAGACACCGAAGCCGGCGATCGCCAGGACTACTACGGCGGCGGCTAGCAGGAGCCGCACCAGCCGCAAGTCATCGGCATATGCCGCTGCCAGGAAGGTCTGCGCCTGTGACATCTGCAAGGCCTCGTTGGGAAAGTAGCGTGGCCACAGCCCCTCGATCGCAGTCTGCACGGCCGCCATGTCACCGGCTACATTCACCGTCAGTACCGGCGTCAGGCGGCTGAGGTTGTAGACCACCGGCGGCGGTATCTCGCGCAAGGATTGAAAGCGTACATCGGGCACCACGCCCAGCACCTGCTGCAGCTTGCCGACATTACCCACACCGTCGAGCTCGATGAACTGGCCGACCGCTGCGGCGACATCGGTATAGCCCAGTGCCTTCGCAGCTGTCGCGCTCAGCACCACGCCCGTCCCAGTTTCTACATTGTCGCGCGGTACAGGGTCGCGCGCCGGGTTGAACACCCGCCCGGCCAGCGGCCGTATGCCATAGACGTCGAAGAAACCGGGGCCGATGCCTTTCTTGTCCAGCGTGACCATGGCGCCGCCCTGGCGACGCGCGGCCCCTTTCTGCACCACGTAGCTCCGCCCCACGGCCTCCATGCTTTGCGCCGCACCGGCAACGCCAGGCAGGCGGGCCACCGCTTCGGCAAAGGCATTGGTGCGGGGGCCGGATGGCGTAAAGGGCGGCGAAACGTCGATCACGAGCAAGCGCTTGGCGTCGAAACCGGCATCGATACGGCTGGCATACCAGGACTGCCAGGCCACTGCCAGGGTGACGCCGGTCAAGCCCATGGCCGTGGCAAGCTGCGTCACGGTCAGGATGCGGCGCAGCCAAAGGCCAGCGACGGTCTCGCTGTTGTCGCGCCCGGCCAGCGCCTGGGTGGGCCTTACCCGGCTGGCCACCCAGGCCGGGTAGGCCCCGGCCAGCAAGCCCAGCACCAGGCTCAGCACCAGGCTGCCCAGCAACAGGCCTGGGCTGAACATATGCTCCAGGCGACGGTTCATGATGTCCGCAAACAGCGGTAGTACCAGCCACGCCAGCAAGAGACCGGCAGCCATGGCCAGCAAAGTCAGCAACAGCGACTCGCACAGGAACTGCAGCATGACTCGCGTCACGCTCGCCCCCAACACCTTGCGTATGCCGATTTCGCGTTGCCGCCGCAGGGTACGCACGGTGGCAAGGTTCACATAGTTGACGCTGGCCAGCGCCAGTATCAGCGCGGCCACGCCAGCCAGCGCAAGCAAGGTCGCCATATCGCCATGCAAGGTCGGCGGCGCCGACGCTGCCAGATCCGGGTCCAGGTAGGCATCAGCCAGCGATACCAGCTGCACGTCCATCAGCTTGTTGTTGCCCAGGTGGGAAAGAAAGGCCGGCGGCAGCTGCCGATACAGCGGCGAGCGGTCCGACGCTGCCTGCAGGGCATCGGCAACGGCCGCTGGGTCGCTACCGGCAAGCGGTTTCACATAGATGCGACCGAACAGGCGGCCCCAGTTCTGCAGGGCATCCGCCCGGTCATATTCCTGCCACAGACTCGACTCCGGCCCAACCAAGGCTGCATAGGGCATGGTGGTGGTGGCCGGTGGGGTGGGCACGATGGCGGTCACGCGATAGAGCATGCCGCCTACGCCAACTGTCTTGCCCAGCGCCGGTTCGGCGCCGAACAGCTTGTGCGCTGTCTCCTCCGTCAGCGCTAAGCCATCAGGTCGACGCAGGCTGGCCGCCAGCTCACCGGCGCTGGCCCGCACGCCAAAAAGCTCGCCAAATTCCGGGTCCACCAGCGTTACCGGCACCGTAGCCACGCGGCTGTCCACCTTCATCGAGGTACTCAGTTCGGCGAACATCGAGACGGACACCGGCAGCCCGCTATCCCGCAGGGCCAGGCGCAGCGCCTGCGGCGCCTCCTGGGTCCAGTGCTCTGGCACATTTGGAAAATGGAAGCGGGTCTTGACCAGGTGGATCTGCTCGCTGGCCGGCACATGCCGGTCATAGCTGAACGAATGGCGGACAAAACCAAGCAGCAGGATGCAGGCGGCGAAGCCGACTGCCAGCCCGGCGATCACCACGCCCGACCAGACAGGCTCCTGCAGCAGCAGGCGCCAGCCCACCAGGAAGTCACGATAGCTCATGCGCATGGCAGGACACTCCCATGGTGAGGCCAGGTATACGGTTTCACAATCATCAAGCGCAGCATCTTGGCTCCTCAGGCGTATTGCTGCGCATCGATCAGCACCCGGCCGTCGAGCAGGTTGACCGTACGCGAGGCCTGTGCTGCATGGCTGGGCGAGTGGGTCACCATCACCACCGTGGTGCCGTCGGCATTGATCTGCCGCAGCATCTTCATCACTTCGTCGCCATGGGCGGTATCCAGGTTGCCGGTCGGTTCGTCAGCCAGCAGCAAGGCCGGCTCTGCCACCAGTGCGCGGGCAATGGCTACACGCTGCTGCTGCCCGCCCGACAACTGCGAGGGCCGGTGCCCCGCACGGTGTGATACCCCCAGGCGCTCCAGCACATTGGCGATCTTGCGCTTGCGCTCACGTACCGGCACATCGCCGTATTCCAGCGCCAGACCCACGTTCTCCTCCACCGTCAACTCTTCGATAAGGTTGAAGCTCTGGAAGATGAAGCCGATACGGCCGCTGCGCAGCCGGTTGAGCCGGTTCTCGCTCCAACCTGCGACGTTATGCCCTTCGAACCAGTACTCGCCTGTGCTGGGTACGTCCAGCAGACCCAGTACCGACAGCAGAGTGGACTTGCCGCAGCCCGACGGCCCGGTCACTGCGACATACTCCCCGGTTTCGATATCGAGGTTGATGCCATTCAAGGCCCGGGTTTGTACTTCGCCCGCCTGGTGCAGCTTGCTCACGTTTTTGAGACTGATCATTGTTTTCCTCTCCTCTACCCCGTACCCATGCGGACCCGCAACGACCCGCCTGCTT
Organism: Chitinimonas prasina; assembly: GCF_030160395.1. Taxonomy (GTDB): domain Bacteria; phylum Pseudomonadota; class Gammaproteobacteria; order Burkholderiales; family Chitinimonadaceae; genus Chitinimonas; species Chitinimonas prasina. Next base: position 1,293,497 of record NZ_BSOG01000001.1, on the reverse strand, counting down.
GCCGCCAGCCATCAGCGGCTCAGCGACAATCGCTCCTGCTGACCATAGGTGCCGTAGGACGATACGATGACCCGATCTCCCGGCGCCAGCCCTGACAATACTTCCAACTGTGTGTTGTTGCGCCTGCCCAAACGTATGGCGCGCCGTTCTGCTGCCGTGCCACCCGGCGCCAGCACAAAGGCCCAGGCGCCGCCGCTGTCGTTGAGGAAGGCTCCGCTGGCCAGCAACAAAGCCGGCTTGGGCTCGCCCAGCGTCAACTGGCAGTCCAGGCTCTGTCCTGCCCGCAGACCGGGCGGATTGGCTCCCGCGAACGCCAGTTCCAGCTCGAAACGGCCATCCTTGACCTGTGGGTTGCTGGCGATCACTCGCACCGGGTGTGCCTGGCCGTCGATCACCACCTGCCCCTTGAGTCCGGCCCCCACGCGATTGAGATAGAATTCGTCCACCTGGGCGCGTAGCTTGAACTGCTGGGGATCATCTATCCTCCCCACCCGGTCGGCCTGCTGTACCGAGGCCCCCACCTGCAGGGTGAAATTGGTCAGCCGGCCGGCCATGGGCGCCTTCATCAAGAGTGCATCCAGGCCACTGCCCACCAGTTTTATACCGCCGTTGAGCCCATGCACAGCCTGTTCCATCTGGGCCAGTGCCTCACGTTTGATCTTCAGTTCATCCTCGGCGCTGCGCTGCTCGTCGGCAAGGTCGCGGGTCTGTTGGCTTAGCTTGTCGGCCGAAGTCTCCAGCGCCGCCTGCGAGATGAAACCCTGCGCCCCCAGCTGCTGGTTGCGCTGGTGCTGCCGCCGCGTCTCGCCCAGTGCATCCTGCAAGGCACTGAGCCGCCGCCGGTACTCGCTACGCGCCGCTTCATACTGCACCCGCATGCTCGACAGGTTGGACAGCTGCTGCGCCATATCAAACTGCCGGGCCAGCAGCTCCAGCCGCCGCTGTGGGTTGGAGAGCCGGAACAGCGGTTGGCCCGCCTGCACCATGGCACCATCCTTCACCCAGACCTCTTCTACCCGGCCCGATTCCACCGAATCGAGCAACACGCTGCTGGCCGGCTCGGCCGTAGCACGGACGATGACTTCGTCCATGAACACACCGGGGGCCACAGTCGCGACGCGGATATCGCGAGCCGCTACGCTCAGGCCAGCGGGCAGCAACTGCGTGAGCGCCGGTACAGCAATCAGCGTAGCCACGATGGCGGCGGCGACTATCCACAGGCGACGGCGGCGGCGCGGCACAAGCGGTATGTCCATATCGGCGCCGCTGACAGGTAGGTGGGGTTCTCGAGAGCTCATGGTTCGTCAATGCTGCATGATGAGGGTCAGACCTACTTAGCAGTTGCCGTGCCAGATTAAATCTCACATAAAAACAATAACTTGAGACTCTCCCTTCGACCCTCGGCCAAGAAATGCCCGATACCGGACAGTACACAGTGTCCGTATCCGGACACTGTCCGGCGGCGGACACTTTGATGTGCACCGGACAGCCGCCTGGCTCGTTTGCGCTACACCTAAGTCACAAGTAAGCCGAATACCCTAGCTGAATTGCTGTGCCACCCATCCACTGCTAGAGTCAGCCCCCATAAGGTCAGGGAACGGCCAGACACCTCGAATGCCGGGCGCGTCAGGCTTCAACCCTATACAGCAGGGTATTGATTAAAAGGGTAAATCCGTACAGCAGGATGCCCCAAGGCAATCGAGGAAGATGGCGGTTCCCGCAGGATGTAGCAAGGTAGCAGTCAGCCCCTATTGACGATCGCCCACCAGAGGCGACGGACAGATTCCGGTCACCAGAACAAAGAACAACGCTTGCTGCACGGCACCCAGATGCCGGCCGCAGGGAGAATAGCGGAGGCTCTCTTGTCAGAACTTAGCATCTTGATCATCGACGACGATCCAGATATCGCGTGTGCCGCGCAAATGCTGTTGCGCAAGCAGGCGGCCCGCATCAGCACACTGGGGCAGCCCCAGGGGCTGGGGGCAAAACTGGCGCTCGGCTTGCCAGATGTCGTTTTGCTGGACCTGAACTTCACGCCAGGCCGCGCCGATGGCGCTGAGGGCCTGGCGCTGCTGGCCGAGCTACGCGCGCTACCGACCCCCCCCACGGTGATCGTCATGACGGCCTACGCCGACATTCCCCTGGCGGTGAAGGCCCTGCAGCAGGGTGCGGCAGACTTCGTCACCAAACCTTGGGACAACGATAAACTGGTCGCCACCGTGGCCTCTGCCCTGGCCGGTCGCCATCCCCAGCAAGCCGCCGTCGGCAGCGGCACCTCGCAACTGCTGGGCGATTCCAGCGCCATGCGTAATTTGCGTGCCATGATCGCCAGCATCGCGCCCACCGAGGCGAGCGTACTAATACTGGGCGAGAACGGCGTGGGCAAGGAGCTGGTGGCCCGCGCCATACACGACGCTTCGCGCCGTGCCCGCGGTACCTTTCTGGCAGTCGATATGGGCGCCTTGCCCGAATCCACCTTCGAGAGTGAGCTGTTCGGCCATCGCCGTGGCGCTTTCACCGATGCCCGCAGCGATCGCGCTGGTCGTTTCCAGACAGCACGGGGCGGTACCCTGTTCCTGGACGAGATCGGCAACATGCCCCTGGGTGCGCAGGCCAAGCTGCTGACAGCACTGGAGCGCCGCGAGGTCACGCCTGTCGGGGCCGACCATCCCGAACCGGTCGATGTGCGCATCGTCAGCGCCACCAATCTCGACGAAGCCCGGTTGCACGACCCGCAAGTCTTCCGTACCGACTTGCTGTTCCGGCTCAACACCATCGTGGTACCGGTGCCCCCCTTGCGCGCCCGGCGCGAAGACATCGTCCCGCTGATCCAGCGCTATCTGTCGGTCTATGCCCGCCATTACGACAAGCCGCTGCGTCCGCTGGACGATGCCGCCATCGTCGCGCTGGAAGCCCACAGCTGGCCGGGCAATGTACGGGCGCTGCGTCATGCCTGCGAGCGCGCCGTGATCCTGGGCCAAGGGCCGACGCTCACGGCGGCGGATTTCGGCCTGGGCAACCTGCGCCCATCAGCCGGCCAGCCCATGGTCAACAACGATGCACTCAAGCTCGACGTGCGTGAGCGCGAAACCATCGCCGTGGCGCTAAGCCGTAGCGACGGCAATATCAGCAGTGCCGCCAAACTGCTGGGCCTGTCGCGCACCGCCCTGTACCGCCGCATGGAAAAACATGGCCTCTAGCCCACCCATGCTGCGCCGCCCCCGGTTGATCCTGCTGGCCCTGGTCTTGTTGCTGGGCCTCTGCTCAGCTGCAGCCATGCCGCTGCGCGATTCCCCCCGATGGTTGGTCACGCTCATGCTGGCTGCCGGCATATTGCTGGCATGGCACTGGCGGCTGAGCGGACAGATAGGCCGTCAACCCAGGGACGAGCCCTTACCTGCTCCCCCCAGCGACATGCAGGCCCAGCTGCGGGCGCTCAACACCCTGGAAGCCCAGCTGGAATATGCGCCGGTAGCACTCTTCCGCGTTCAGTCCAGGCAGGTCAGCCCGCTCAACAGTCGCGCCCGTCGCTTGATCGCACCGGGTTACGCCAGCGACCGCAACAGCCTGTATGAGCAGTTGTCCGGCGAAGCACCCAACAAGCGGCGTCTTATCAGCTTCGAAGCCGAGCATGGCACCGAGCGCGCGTTGATCTCTACTGCCACCCTCATCAATGCGGGCGAAGCCGAGCGGGTTGTCGCGCTGATGCCGGTCGAGAGCGAACTCGAAGCCGAGACCCTGAAAGCGTGGCAGCAACTGGTGCACGTGCTTACCCATGAGATCATGAACTCGCTCACCCCGGTCGCCTCCTTGTCTCGCACGGCCAACGACATCCTGGCAGAGTCGCGAGATCAGGTTCCTGCAATCATGCACGACAATCTGTCCATCTCCCTTGCCGCCATCAGCCGCCGGGCCGACAGCCTGGCCGATTTCGTTGCCACCTACCGCAGCCTTTCGGCTATGCCGCCTCCCCAGCCTGAACGCATCGTGCTGCACGACCTATTCGCCCGGCTGTCTGCCCTGGTAGGCCCGGCTTGGCGGCAGCGAGGCGGCGAAGCACATTTCTCGGTCGATCCGGTATCGCTGGAGCTTCGTGCCGACGCCGGCCAACTGGAACAGGCGCTGATCAACCTGGCCACCAATGCTTTCGAAGCAACCCAGGCCCAAGGCCACGGCCTGCTAACCGTCAGCGCCCGCCTGGCGCAGGGCTCACGCCTGCGGATCGAAGTCTCCGACAATGGCCCCGGCGTACCCGAAGCCCTCGTCGGCCAGATATTCACGCCGTTCTTTTCTACCAAATCCAAGGGCCGCGGCGTCGGACTCGCACTGGTGCGGCAATTGGTCCACGGTAATGGCGGGACTGTACGCTACGCCCGGCGCGTGAGCGGCGGCGGGCTGTTCATCATTACCTTCTGAACGTCCTAGTCACCAGGTTGCGAGCGAAGGCACCCTGGCGGCTTTGCGGACGGGACGGTCTCCCTGCTACCATGCTGGCGCCGCCCGCCTGGGCGGTGCGTCTTCAGGGCGGGGTGAAATTCCCCACCGGCGGTAGGGTGTAGTCCATCACACCAAGCCCGCGAGCGCCTGCACCGTCTTTGTCCCTTGGGTCAAAGCCATGCAGGGTCAGCAGATCCGGTTCAAGGCCGGAGCCGACGGTCATAGTCCGGATGAGAGAAGACGAGAGGTCGTGTCCTGCCCCGTGGCAGCGGCACGCGCTTCCCATTGGCCAGTCCCTGGGTATAGCCTGGGTGCTGCGCTGCGCCCTGAACGCTTACTTGCCACTATCCGACAAGGAGCGTTTTATGAGTTTGTTCCAGCACTATTTTGCCCACAGCACCCCGCAAAGCCGCCTCGCCGCAGCCCTCGCCGCCATACGCCGGGGCGAGCCCGTGGTGTTGCGCGATGACGAGAACCGGGAGAACGAGGCCGACCTGATCGTGGCAGCCGAGTTGATCACCCTGCCGGTGATGGCCCAACTGATACGTGATTGCAGCGGCATCGTCTGTCTTTGCCTGCCCGATGCCCAGCTAAGGCAGCTGGCGCTGCCCGCCATGCCGGTGCGTAACGGCGGCAGCCGCTATGGCACAGCCTTTACCGTCTCGATTGAGGCGCGCGAGGGGGTGAGCACAGGGGTATCGGCACGCGACCGCATCACCACCACCCTGGCCGCCTTGAGCGGCAACCCGGCAGCCCTGGTCAGCCCCGGCCACCTGTTCCCCATCCGCGCCCAGGCCGGTGGCGTGCTGGCTCGGCGGGGCCATACCGAAGGCTCGGTCGATCTGGCCAGCATGGCGGGCCTGCGCCCGGCTGCCTTGCTGTGCGAGCTAACCCGTGACGATGGCGAGATGCTGCGCGGCGACGAGGTGATAAAGTATGCCGAGCAGCATGGCCTGGTGGTGCTCAATGTGGAGGACATCGTGCAGGGCCGGCTGGCCGCAGCCGCACAGGAAGCGAGGGTGGCGGCATGAGCCCATTCCACGGCCTGGACTGGCTGGCCATGGCCCTGACCTTTACCGCTCTGTATCTGGTCGGCAACCGACAACGCAACGGCTTTCTGCTGATGATGCTAGGCAATCTGGTGTGGGGTGTCATCAGCGTCTGGATGCGCAGCCCGGCCATGCTGATTGCCAATGCCGGCTTTCTGCTGATGAACGCCCGTAACTACCGTAGCTGGTCGAACTAAGCGGCGCTAGGAAGCCGTGTCTGCCAGGAGACAGTCCGCAAGGGCTGTCTCCAGCCGCTGCCAGTCGGCGCTATCCGCCTGGGCGATCAGTTCCGCCCGGCTATCCCGGCGCCAGGCGATTTCCACGGCGCTAGTTTCGCCGCCTACCCAGTTGAACAGCAGCCAGCCGTGATCGGTGTGGAATACTCCCTTGGCACGGGAGAGCGGCGGCAGGCCCAGCGCGGCGTGGTCGTGCAGGCGCTGGAACAACAGAGCCAGCTGCTCGGCCGAGAAACGCTGTGCCGCTGGCCAGACCCAGCCCCGGCTGGTCTGCCCCGGCTCGCTATGATCCTTGCTGCTGATGCCCTGCGGCGGCGGTGCATCGTGGGATAGCGCAGGCTTGCTGCGGCGTGCCGGCGCGAGCGTGGCATGGCCCAGCGCCGGGCCGGCGGCTTGGCCAGCGGTCGGCACCTCGGCTGCCAGGTCAAGCAGCGCGCGGTCGAACACGCCATCACGGGTGGTGATGATAGCCAGCTTGGGGGGGAACATGGCCTGTGCCATGGCCAGGAAGCGATCCACCTGGGCGGCGTCGGCGCGGTCGCATTTGTTGGCGATCAGTACCTCGGCCAGGCTGATCTGGTCGCGCCAGGTCTCGTGGGTGGTGTAGCGGCTATCGTCCAGCTGGCGTGGATCCACCAGTGTGACCGTGGCACGGATTTCCAGCGCGGCGGCAAGAAAGGGATCGCGCAGTACATCAATGATGCCGGCCGGGTGACCCAGGCCGCTGGGTTCGATGATCAGCCGGTCCGGGCGGCGATCGCGCAGCAGCCGCGTCAGGCTGACCCGCAGCATGGGGCTGGTGGTACAGCAGATGCAGCCACCCGGCACCTCGACCACATTGAGCTCGTCGCTGGCCGCGCTGATGACCGCGCCATCGATGCCGACTTCGCCAAACTCGTTCACCAGCACCGCCCAGTATTCCTGTGGCGGTTTGTCGGCCAGCAGGCGCCGTATGGCCGTGGTCTTGCCCACGCCCAGAAAACCGGTGATCACGTTCACCGGGACTTTTTGCTTCATCGGGGTTCCAGCCAATCCAATATCGGTTGCCATTGTTCCAGATCACGGGCCACGCGGGGGGCGGGCAGGTCGAACAGACCCAGGCCGCGGGGCAGGGTCTGCAGATAGTATTGGGTATCGCGCAGGCTGCTCAGCACCGGCAGGTCGAACTGGGCCAGGAAATCGACCAGCTGCTGGCTGGCACGGGTGCCGGTCTTTACCCGCATGCCCACCACGCCGACCTTTACCTTGCCTTTGCGCACCTGTTTTTCCTCGGCCAGGCGGGCGAAGAAGTCCTGGCTGGCCCACATATCGAAACTGGAAGGCTGTACCGGCACCAGGATATGGTCGCTGCACTTGAGCGCCGCCTCCAGCCGCTTGCCGCGCAGCCCGGCCGGGGTATCCAGTATGGCGATCTCGGTTCCCCTGGGGGGCTTGGACAGTTCGTCCTCGTCGCCTTCCCAGCGGGCAATGGCCGGGAAGCTGGCTGAGCGCAGGCCCAGCCAGTGGGCCGACGACTGCTGCCTATCCAGGTCGCCCAGTGCCACCGCTTTGCCACGCCAGGCATAGTAGGTGGCCAGGTTGGTGGCGAGGGTGGATTTACCGGCACCGCCCTTGGGATTGGCTATCAGCAGGGTGTGCATGGGGGGTCACGGTTTCTCGAGTATGGCGGCGATACCCATGCCGCCCGCTGTACAGATGGAGATCAGCCCACGGCCGCTGCCACGCTGGTTCAGCAGCTTGGCCAGTGTCGCCAGCACCCGTCCGCCGGTGGCGGCAAACGGGTGGCCAAAGGCCAGCGAACTGCCGTTTACATTGAGCTTGGCCGGGTCGATGCGGCCCAGCGCCCCCGGCAGGCCCAGGCGCTCGCGGCAGTACTGGTCCGACTCCCAGGCGCGCAGGGTGCACAGCACTTGGGCGGCGAAGGCTTCGTGTATCTCATAGAAATCGAAGTCCTGCAGCGTCAGGCCGGCATCCTGCAGCAGGCGGGCTACCGCGATGGTAGGGGCCATCAGCAGGCCTTCGCCCGCCACAAAATCGACCGAGGCGGTCTTGGCGAAGGTCAGGTAGGCCTGCACCGGCAGGCCTCGCTTTGCGGCCCAGTCCTCGGATGCCAGCAACACGCTGGAAGCACCATCGGTCAGCGGCGTACTGTTGCCCGCTGTCAGCGTACCCTTACCGGACTCCTTGTCGAAGGCCGGCTTGAGGGTGGCCAGTTTTTCCAGCGTGCTGTCGGGCCGCAGATGGTTGTCACGGCTCACCCCGGCGCAGGGCACGATCAGGTCGTCGAAAAACCCTTCGGCCAAGGCGCGGGCGCCTTTCTGGTGGCTTTCCCAGGCCAGCTTGTCCTGCTCCTCGCGGCTGATGCCCCATTGCTTGGCCATGATCTCGCAATGCTGGCCCATGGACATGCGGGTGCGCGGCTCACCCGCATTGGGCGACGCCGGCTTGAGCTCACCCGGCCGGAAGCCCTTGAAGGCCGCAAAGCGCTCACCCAGGCTTTTGGCATTGGCCAGCTTGATCAGCCGCTTGGCAAAGCGGGCACCAAATACGATAGGGGCGTCCGAGGTGGTATCGGTGCCGGCCGCGATGGCGCTGTCTATCTGGCCAATGGCGATCTTGGCGCCCAGTTGTACGGCGGCCTGCAGGCTGGTGCCGCAAGCCATCTGCACGGTGTAGGCGGTGGTCAGCGGCGACAGCTTGCTCGACAGCACCGCTTCACGCGCCAGATTCCAGTCCTTGGAATGCGAAATGACCGCGCCTGCTCCCACCTCGTCGATTTCCACCCCGGCCAACTGGTAGCGATCCGCAAGGCCGTCGAGGGCGGCGGTCAGCATGTCGAGATTGGAGAGATCCTGATATTGGGTATTGGAGCGGCAGAAAGGGATGCGGCTGCCGCCCAGGATGGCAACGCGGCGCAGTGTGCGTTCGGTCATGATGTGTGTGCCCAAAGCGGGAAAAATCACAGTGTAGCTTGCCAAGCAGTTGCTAGGCTGGCGGTGTGACGGCCCGCTTTACGCCACGACTATGGCATATATGCAACATGAATAATTTGGCCTGCGACAGGGCCGAAAGCAACAAGGCCAACCTTGTCGGCTGGCCTTGTCTATGGCCGGGATACGGCCTGGAATCTGGAGCGGGCGATGGGAATCGAACCCACGGCTCTAGCTTGGGAAGCTAGGGTATTACCATTATACGACGCCCGCAGCGGGGCAGATTCTAGGCGTCTATGCCACAGCAGAGCAAGCATTTAAATTTGCGGGGCCGACTTTTCTTTGCCAGATTGATACAATGTCGCCCTTTATAAAATTACTGATAAGCCTAGGAAATCTATGATTACCCGTGGTTTGAAGCTGGCCTGTGCCGGCCTGCTGCTGAGCGCCCCCCTGACTGCCCTGGCTGACGGCGGCCGTGTACCGCATCCTTCGCTGCGTCTGATGATGACCGGTGGCATTACGGCGGGTGGCGATACCATCTACGTCGCCAACTACGATAATGGCTCCAATTCCTCCATCCGTGCCGGTGACAAGGTCAATCTGGGCGTGGGTGCCTACTGGCGCCGAGAGAACAGCCCCTGGTCGCTGCAGCTGACGGCCAACTACCATACAGACAACGCCAGCGCCGCGAATGGCCGGGTGGATTTCAAGCGCTACCCGATTGAGTTCCTGGGCCACTATCACTTCGAAAACAATCTGTATGTCGGCGGTGGCCTGCGCTACGCGGCCAAGTCCAAGTTTACCCTGGAGCGGAATGGCAGCTTTTCACGCGTGGATGTGGACAGCAAGCCGGGCCTGGTTGCCGAACTGGGCTGGGAACCGGTAGCCGACCTGCTGCTGACCTTGCGCTATGTCGCCGAAGAGTACGAGATCGATGGCGCCAAGTTTGATGGCAACCATGTTGGTGTGACCGGCGCCGTGCTGTTCTAAGCGCCGCGCTAAGCTAGCGCCCAGGCTGGCCTTCCCCAGCCTGTCTACCGCGCCCTGCCGTGCAGGGCGCCACATAGCTTCGAATACTATCCTTCGCTTTTCCAAAGGCTAGGCACAGCAACCCTGTGCCCGGCCTGCTTTCCATAAAAACACAAGGGAGTACGGTTATGCGCCGTCCATTTATGCGCCTTGCAGTGCAGGGCTTGTTGATTTCCGCCGCCGTGGGTGCCATGGCTGAAGTATCGGTGCCACACAAGGCCCTGCGCTTCACCATGACCGCCGGCCTGACTGCAGGTGGCGACAAGATAGACCAGATCCAGTTCGACAATGGTCACGACCAGAGCATCCGTGCCGGTGGCAATGTCAACATGGGTGCGGGCATTACCTGGCGGCCAGAGAACAGCCCGTTCTCAGCCCAGCTGACCGGTAACTACCAGGTTGCCGGCGTGTTCGCCAAGAACGGTAGCGCCACCTTCAACCGCTTCCCGGTTGAATTGATCGGCTTCTACAACATTAACGACAAGTTCCGCGTGGGCCTGGGCCTGCGTCGCGTCTTTAACCCCAACTACTCCTACGACGTGGGTAGTGGCTACGACCTCAACTTCAAGGACACCACCGGTGCCGTGATCGAGGCCGGTTACTTCTTTACGCCGTCCATTGGACTCAACCTGCGCTATGTGAAGGAAGAGTACGAGCTGGAGAACAGCCTCCGCAAAATCACGGTGGACGGCTCGCACGTCGGTATCAACAGCACCTTCATGTTCTGATATAGCGTGGGGAGACGCCCTGTCTCCCAGTGTGCTGCAACCCTCCCCTGGCCATCCTGGGGCGCACGCAGCAAGCATGACGACAACGCCCCGGCCCTACGCTGGGGCGTTGGCATTTCTGCCCCTGCCATACCGCTACCGACGGTCAGCCAGATCGGGTATCTGCCGCCAGGCTGGCCTGCTGCGCTTGTGTTCCCGCCGGACTTTGCTAGAAACACACAAGGGCGCGTCCATAAGCAGCCCCATACCAATAAATATCGTCTAGGAGGAAGCGCCATGAAGGTGCAACGTACCCTGCTGTCCGTCAGTCTTGGCCTGTCTGCCTTTACCTTCCCGCTCACTGCCCATGCCTGGGGCCCCGAAGGCCACCGCATCACCGGCCTGGTCGCTTACGAGCTGCTCACCCCGCAAGCCCGCGCCGCCGTGCGCTATTACCTAGGTTCGGACGATCTGGCGGCAGCGGCCGTGTGGATGGACCAGAACCGGCCCACCCTGGGCAACCAGTTTCCAGGCTCATCGGCCTGGCATTTCGATGATGTGCCGGTCTGCCCGGACCCCAGCGTGGACACCTGCCCCAACGGCAATTGTGCTTCCAACAAGATCGCCAGCTTTGACCGGGTGCTGTCCGACAGCGATGCTACCAAGGACGACCGCACCCTGGCCCTGCGGCTGGTCGTGCATATGGTGGGCGACATACACCAGCCCCTGCACTCAGCCGACAATCACGATCGCGGCGGCAACCAGATATCGGTGCTGCTGAATGGCCGCAATACCAACCTGCATGCCGCCTGGGATACCGGCCTGGTGCGGGCCAGCCTGCGTGGCAGCAGCGAGCAGCGCTATGCCGAGGGACTGCGGACCACCTATCGCGACCAGATCAAGGGCTGGCAATCCGGCACCGTGCAGAGCTGGATACAGGAAGCGCACCAGCTTGCCATCCAGGATGTCTACGGCGGCCTGGGTGGGTTTCAGTGCCCAGCCAACACGGCAGGCACGCAGGTAACACTGGACGCGGCCTATCAGGCGCAGGCGGGCAAGGATATTCCGCTGCAACTAGCCCGTGGCGGTGCCCGCATCGCCTATGTGTTGAACCAGGCGTTCGCCGGTTTTACGCGGCCCTGATTGTCGAGCCTGCGATGAATGCACCTCACAGATGGGTGGGACGGCTTGAGCAGGCACCTAGGGAACCCTGGTGCTCGACGTTGGAGTGGTCTGAACCTAGGGCTCACCCCTGGTTGAGTCCACACCCGCCCTTGCCACTCCACTGGATCTTGTACGCGCTTCAGCGACTGAAAAACTAACCAGCGCAAGACGCCGGGGCAGTCCAGGTAGGGCTGCCATGGCGCCAATGCGCTTCCCGCCATTCCTACTGGCCAGGAGTAACCTCATGTACCAGACACCCGCCAAGCATCCGCTCAGCGCCGAACTGCCCGCGCTGGACGATGCCACCTATGCCGCCATGTGGGCGTTGTTCTGCCATATCGGCAAGTACTGGCAGAACATGCCCGACCCCGAGCCGTTCCGCTCGCAGCTGTACAGCTTCATGCTCAACCGCATCAATCTGCGGCCGGTCTACCGCGACTACTACCTTTTTGCCGCCGCGACCCTGCGGGGGCTGATAGAGCAACATGGCGAGGAGGGCGCCTATGCCTTTCTGTTTACGGATGCCGATGCCAACAAGGCGCCGCCCGAGACGGCGTTGGCCGTGACCCGGCAGAAGGTCGCCAACGAATTCATGGCACTGCAGTTGTCACTGGGCGGCTTCAAGGCGTTTGGCGCCATCAATTACTGCGGCTTTATCGGCGGTGCCAATATTCCTGGCCAGGCCGCACCTTACCGCACCATGGAGGCCGACCATGAAGGTTGAAACCCTGATCATCGGCTCGGGCGTAGCCGCCGCTGCCCTGGCCCAGCGGCTGCTGGCCAAGAACCCCAATGCCAGCATCCTGATGCTGGAGGCCGGCCGCAAGGTCAAGATGCAGGACGCCGCCATCTGGCAGGACTATGTCGTCTCCGGCAAGCTGCCTTATACCCAGTATTACGATCTGCCTTACCCCGACCGCGACCAGCCCGGCGAAAACCTCAGCGCCGGCACCACCACTGTACCCCTGGATGGATCGCGAGCGCTAACCTATGGCGGCTCCACCATACACTGGGGTGGCTGGTCGTTCCGGCTCAAGCCGGAGGACTTCGCCCTGCGTACCAACACCGGCCATAGTCTGGACTGGCCCTTCAGCTACGCCGACCTGGAGCCCTACTACAGCCAGGCTGAGCATTACATCGGGGTATCGGGCGATTCGCACGACACCACGGTGCCGCGCCATTGCGACTACCCTTTCCCGGCTTTCCCCTACACCCTGGAAGACCAGCCGGCCGCCGAGGCCATGGCCTCCCTGGGCATGGCCTATTCGCACCTGCCCATCGCCCGCCATGGCATCACCGACACCACCTCGCGCCATGCCCCCTGCCAGACCACGGGCACCTGCAAGTACTGCCCCTTCGGGGCCCGCTACTCGGCCAACAACTTCCTCGACGATATGCAGAACTGGGGCAATTTCCCCGGCCTGCAGATACGGCTCAACAGCATCGTCCAGCAGATCAGCATGCGCAGCCGGCAGCAGGCAGGCGGGGTGGTCTATCTGGACAGGGAAACGGGCCAGCAAGTCGTGGTGGAGGCCGACCGCATCATCGTGGCCGCCGGTACGCTGGAATCGACCAAGTTGCTGCTGCGCTCACGCTCTGATCACTGGCAGCAAGGCATAGGCAACGACCACGATCTGGTCGGCCGTAATATTGTGACCCACCCCTATTTCATCTTCAGTGGCAGCGCCCCTGGCAATCCGCTCAAGCTGCAGCCGGAGATGAACTTCCCCACCCTCTGCTCGCGCCACTTCGACAGCCCGGCCGAGCAGGCCAAGGGCAAGTTCATCCTGATCAACCCGCCCAGCTCGCCTGCGGTCAACCTGCTCAGCAAGATGCAGGCCGGTGTCAGCCGCTTGGACATGGACCGCTATGTGGCCGGCCCACGCCAGATACAGCTGCATGGCATGGTCGAGATTTTTAGCGAGCCACAGAACCGCATTGCCAATATCGACAAGCTCAACCACCTGGGCATGCAGGAAACCCTGGTCGACTTTGGCCAAGCCGCCGGGTTCGACCCCCGCATGCAGGCGATTCAGGGCCATGTGCAGCGCTTGTTCGAGGCCATGGGCGCCACCATGAATGCCAAGCCCACCATCTCGTGGCGGGCCGACCATGCCGCCTGCACCCTGCGCATGAGCGATGACGACAGTGAGGGCGTGACCGACCGGCATATGCGGGTACACGGCGTGGACAATCTCTATGTCTGCTCCAACGCCACCTTTCCTTCTACCGGTGCGGTCAACCCCACGTTGACGCTGGCGGCGCTTGCCCTGCGCCTGGGCGACCACCTGAACCAAGCCACCTGCCAGCCCTGAGGATGCCCAACATGACTCTGGAACAACATAAATCGCGGCTCTATCCGCTGCTGCAGACCGCCATGGAACTGGAGCTTTCGACCATTCCGCCCTATCTGACCGCCTTGCTCAGCATCAAGCACGAGGCCAACCGGGTGGCGGCAGGCCTGATACGTAGCGTCATGATGGAGGAAATGCTGCACATGGTGCTGGTGGGCAACCTGATGTCCAGCCTGGGCGGCCGGATCTGCCTGAACCAGGACACCCTGCCCAGCTACCCCCTGCGGCTGGAATTTGAAGGCCACGGCTTCAAGGACAGGGAGTTCGACATCAACCTCGAGGCCTTCTCGCCCCAGGCCGTCCAGACTTTCTTGCAAATAGAGCTGCCTACCAGCCTGGCCCGCCAACCCCAGCGGCTGATGGCACGGCCCAAGATCACCGTCCCCGGCATCACGCTGGGCGAGTTCTACCAGCGCATCATCGCCGCGCTGGACGCCCTGTGCGCCGCCTACCCGGAATCCGCCGTATTCAATGGCGACCCTGGGCGGCAGATCAGCGAGCAGTATTACTGGGGCGGCGGAGGCAAGCCCATCATCATCAGCAGCCTGGCCCAGGCCAAAGCGGCGCTGGAGGTGATCATCAAGCAAGGGGAGGGGGGCGACGACAGTATTTTTGATGGCGACGAGCATTACTTTGACCAGGCCGAAGAAGTCGCCCATTACTTCCGCTTCAATGAAATCGCCCAAGGTCGTCGCTACCGCCCTGGCGACAAGCCGAATGAACCGCCCACAGGCGAGGCCTTTACGGTGGACTACCAGGCCGTCTACCCCATCAAGCGCAACCCCCGCCACGGCGACTATGCCGCTGGCTCGCGCCTGGCCACGCTCAACGAGCAGTTCAACCGCCAGTATTCGCTGATGCTGAACCAGCTGGAGCAAGCCTTCAACGGCCACCCCGCCGTGCTGTACGACGCCATTGTCAACGGCATGCACGGCATGACACCCATTGCCCAGGAGATGATGACCCTGCCGTTGGACGGCAGTGCCGGGGCAAGCCACGGTGCGCCCAGCTTTGAATGGGTAGCGCCGCCGTATGTAACGGCCTAGCCAGGATGTGTCGCCCAACCAGCCCCGCCTTGCCGGGGCTGGTTGGGTGCCGGCCAAGGGCATAACTCCACTTGCGGCCTGGCAATGACACATGCATAGTTTGCTGCCTGCCACCCCCTGTGCCAGGCATCCCCACCAATAAGGAAAAATATGCTGTTGATCGACAAGGAGGGCATGGTGGTCAATCCACGCGTACACGCCGCACGCGCCACCAGCATCGAACGCGGCCAGATGAAGCTGGTCAGCGGCATCATCGTGCACCAGACCGGTGGCAGCACCGCCCAGTCATCACTGAGCAGTTACAAGAATCCATCAGCCAATGGCGCCCACTTCCTGATTGAGAAGGACGGCACGATTTACCAAACCGCCTCGCTCAGCCAGCAGACCTGGCATGTGGGCAAGCTCAAAGCCCGTTGTTTGCTGGAGAACCGGTGTACGCCGGTCGAGATCAAGGCGCTCAAGACTTTCTCCCCCACGGCCGAGAACAAGCGCGAGATAGCCAAGCAGGCACCGGCACGTTTTCCAGCCAACCAGGATTCCATCGGTATTGAGCTGGTGGGCGAGGCCCAGGCCAACGGTAGCTATGTGGCGGTGACGGCTGCACAGAACGACTCGCTGAAATGGCTGGTGGCTGAGTTATCGCAAACGCTGGGCATTGCACCGACCGAGGTGTTCCGCCACCCTGATGTGTCGCGCAAGAACCCCACAGAAGCGAGTACCGCCGCATGGTAGGCCGCTGGTGGATAGCGGCGGCGCTGGGGCTTGCCGCCAGCCTGGCCCAGGCCAATGATGGCTGCAGCGCCGGCAGCGAATTCGAACCCCGGCTCTGCCCCAGCAAGCTGCCCGCCATCAAGCAGGTGGTCATACAGCAAAACGGCATGAAATCTGCCCAGGAAACCAACCCCGCCGTACGCTGCGATGGCTTCAAGCTGAGCGTGCGGCAAGTACGGCAGTTTCTTGCCCGGGCGGGCGAGGTCGACAAGCAGGACGCCCTGCACCAGTTGGACTGGTCGCCCTGCTATGCCAGCGGCGAAGTACGTTTCAAGGACGGCCGGGTAGGCCTATGGCAGATCAGCCAGTTTCGCCAGGGCAGCTTGCGCCTGGGTGAAGGCGAGCCGGTCTACCTGTACTGCCCGGCTTGCCGGGATCGACCGTTCAAGCAGCCCTAGCAGAAGCTAGCTGGGTTGGTTGGCGGTTCTTAGGCCGGCACCGGCCAGCGCATACCTTGCCTTACGGCCAGCGGCAACCAATGAGCTGCGGCGGTGCTGATCGCCGTCCCGTAATCTTCACCGCGTGGCCATAGCAGGGGCAGGCCGGCGTCGGCGGCGATCAGCTCGGCCAGGGCGGTATCGTCCAGCGCGCAGACTTCGCCGTGGCGTTGGTGTATCAGCCAGGCCAGGTTCAATTCCTGGCCCCAGAAGAACACCTGCTTGGCCGCCACACGTGCTTGCACAGCGCGCATCTCGGCCAGCCGCTCAGGGTCGTAGAAAGGGAACCAGTAATCGGCCAGCAGGGTATCGACCGCCTCGCCAGGCTGCCAGCGGTGGGCGTCACCCTGCAGCAGGGTCATCTTGGCGGCGATATCGACGGGTAGTTGGGCGATGATGCCGGCTGTTTCAGCCAGATCGAGCACAATCGGGTCGTATTCAACGACGGTAACCTTGCTCACTGCCGGGTTGAGCGCCGCATTGCAAGCGGCGATGCCCATGCCGAAACCCAGTACCACGGTGTGGCCCTGGGCCAGCCGGCAACCCAGCTCCTGGCTCTCCAGCTCGGACGGCGTAACCGACATCCAGCTCTCACGGCCGTGGCGCATCAGCATGGTGGTGTTGGCGACCAGGTAGGGGCTGCCCCAGTAACCCTTCATGGTCAGCATGGGCACCTGCCGCACCGACCAGGCATCCTGCTGATAGTCGGGGAACTGCGGTATCCACATCTGTGGCTGATACAGCGGCACCGCCTGCCCGGCGGCTGCACCCAGGGCAGCGGCCAGCAGCTCGGCAGAGAGTTCATGCAGGGTGGTTTGCAGGGGGTCGAACATGGCAGACACTCCCCTAGATGGCGCGGCGATACTGGATCGCCTCGGCCAGATGGCCTGCCGCAATCAGCTCGCTGCCGGCCAGATCGGCAATGGTGCGCGCCACCCGCAATATGCGGTGGTAGGCGCGGGCAGAGAGATCCAGCCTTTGCATGGCCAAGTTCAGCAACTGCTGGCCTTCGCCATCGAGCTTGGCCACGGTGTCCAGCTCGCGGCTGCCTAGCCGGGCATTGTCCCTGCCCTGACGGGCGTGCTGCCGCGCATGGGCTCGCCCCACCCGCTCACGCACCCGTGCACTGTCCTCACCTGCGGCGGGGGCGCTCAATTCCGATTGGCTGACAGCGGGGACTTCGATGATCAGGTCAATACGATCCAGAAACGGGCCGGAGAGCTTGCCGGCATAGCGGCTCACCTGGTCTGGCGTGCAGCGGCAACGACCCGAAGGGTGGCCCCGATAACCGCAGGGGCAGGGGTTCATGGCGGCAACCAGCTGAAAGGCCGCGGGAAACTCCGCCTGCCGGGCGGCGCGGGAGATCACGATACGGCGGTTCTCCAGCGGCTCGCGCAGCACCTCCAGCACCTTGCGGTCGAACTCCGGCAGCTCGTCCAGAAACAACACCCCATTGTGCGACAGGGATATCTCGCCGGGCCGGGGCTCAGAACCACCCCCCACCAGGGCCACGGCCGAGGCGGTATGGTGCGGTGCCCTGTAGGGCCGCTGGCCAAACCGCTCTGCCTGGAAACCCTGCGAACCCAGCGACTGCAGTGCTGCCGCTTCCAGCGCCGAGGCCTCGTCCATGGGTGGCAAGAGGCCAGGCAGGCGCGAAGCCAGCATGGACTTGCCGGTGCCAGGCGGCCCCACCATCAGCAGCGAATGTCCGCCGGCCGCCGCAATCTCCAACGCCCGCTTGGCGGGCTGCTGGCCCTTTACATCAGCCAGGTCGGGATAGTGCGCCAGTTGCAGATGGGCCGGTACAGGGTGGCGTGGCAGCAAGGTGTGGCCGCCCAGGTGAGCGCACACGGCCAGCAGGCTGGCCGCGCCAAACACCGTGCTATCGCCTATCAGCGCCGCCTCATCAGCATTGGCCTGCGGCAACACAAAACGCCGCCCCGCCTTGCTGGCCGCCAGCGACATCGCCAGCGCACCACGCACCGGCCGCAACTCGCCGGTCAGCGCCAGTTCGCCAGCAAACTCATACTCGGCCAACTTGTCGGCCGGTATCTGCCCACTGGCCGCCAAAATGCCCAACGCAATGGGCAGATCGAACCGGCCACTTTCCTTGGGCAAATCGGCCGGCGCCAGATTGACGGTAATGCGCCGGGCCGGAAATTCATAGCGAGCCGTCTGTATGGCCGCCCGCACCCGGTCGCGGGCCTCCTTCACCTCGGCATCGGGCAGGCCGACAATGGTGAAAGACGGCAATCCGTTCGCCAGATGGGCTTCCACCACCACTTCGGGCGCGGCTACCCCGTTGAGTGCGCGGCTGTAGAGTACGGCCAGAGACACTGCTTCCCCCTTGATTTTGTATGGTTGTTTTGGGGGGATTAGAGCATGGGGGTTGGTGGGGTTCAAGGGTGGCGGCGCACACGATTGACTCACAGCGTTTCAATGCACAACCCGTAGGTTGCGATGTGATACGGCCAATCTCTCATTTGGATGATGCTGGACAAAAAGGTCAGGCCTTGTATTTTGCACCGACCGAACAACCTTGGAGTGCATATAACAAGACCCTGCTGCCACATTGAGGTATCTGAAGGGCTACTTTGCCATTCTCGAATTCCAGCATCGGCTTAACTTGGGTGGATTGGTCTGACCTCTGCGAATCGTCAGCCTATAAACCACTAGGCAGGTAGCCCAGCATATCCAGCCGGACCAAAGGGTATGGGACAAGAAATGCGCTCCTCGAAGTTGCTGCCCCCAGCCTAATGCGAGTCCAATAGTGAAGGCTGTCCACCAGGCGATCTTGGCCTTTTTCTTGTCGCGCCCAAGCCAAAGCAATGTAAACGCGAACAGGGAGAAACCCGTGCTGGCATGCCCAGCTGGGAAGCACTGCCCGGTTGCACCACTCGTTGAAAACGATAGTATCGATACGTCGATGAGTTTCCCGCCGTAGCGTTGAAGATCCCAAGGACATGGCCGGTCGCTGAAATGCTTCATCGTTGCTACCGCCGCCGGCGCCAACAGGAGTGCAATGCCTACGGCTTGCCATTGAATCCTATTCTCACGCCATGAGGACCGCCATCGACTACCCAGAATACGCGTCCACACCGCGCAGACAGTAGCGATCACAGCCCATTTCACCCATCTATGACTGAATGTCTCCAGCCACCAGCTTCCTGCGCCGACGAAGCCACCCAGCCGATAGTGGCTGTCTTCTAACCAGACATCGAGTGCTGTCAGTTTAAATACCAGGTACTGACCGACCGCGACTGGGACGAGCCAGCAACCTGGCGGAGTGGATTGCTTTTCGTGCTGAAGCGGGTAGAGCGCGTGGGGTGCTGGATGGAGTGCCATGAGACGCATTTGCCTCGGATCAGAGGACTTCATCTCACCAAACGGTACTTAAGGCAGACTTAAACGCGTTAACTTTGGCCAACAAAAACAGGCCCGTGAGGGGCCGTTAGCATGTCGTTGCGTCGCCACTCACGCTCAAGGCCTAGCTCTTCACCTACGAACGCCTTGGTATTGCTTCTCATGACCTGTCTGTAAAACAGCCTTGGGACCATATATAAGTTTTCCTTAAGGTTCAGCCCGTCAAATGGCGTCGATTCGATAATCGATGCCGCCGGTCCGGGCCCTATGCCCTCGCCACCAGCGCATCCTGACAACGGGACTCCCTGGTGCACCTCTCGTTTACTCACCCCTACTTGCATTTAGCCGAGAAACATCCTTGGCTGGCATTCCGCCCTGTATTACGTGTTGAAACACTAACCTTCCTCTTCTGCGCCTACTTCGCATTGATGTGCAACGGCGCTTTCTGGAGGGATGCGCTAGCGGGGCGCCCAGCGCTAGCACCAGATACCTGGCTGTTCGCCTTATCAGTAGCGGTGGGCATCGCTGCTGTACATGCCTTTGTTTTGTTGGTGGTGCTCAATCGCTGGACGGTCAAGCCGCTGCTGGCCGTACTGATGGTCACTACTGGCATGGCAACCTATTTTTCGCAGCGCTACCAAGTCTATTTTGACACCAGCATGATCCGGAACGTGATGCGCACCGATGTCCGAGAGGCAAGCGACCTGCTGACGCCAGATCTATTGCTTCACCTCCTGCTCCTGTCTGGACTACCCTTAGGCCTGCTATGGCGCGTTGATATCCTGTCCCAGCCCTTGTTTCGTGCCGCATGGCAGCGGCTTTGCTGGATGATAGGGGCCGCATTGATTGCAGTGGCGGCCATCTTGCTAGTCTTTCAAGATTTCTCGGCCCTGATGCGGAATCAGAAAGCATTGCGGCACTTGATTGCCCCTGGCAACTTCATCGTATCCACTGTTAAGGTTCTGGCCGCCGAAAGTGCAAGGCCCGAAGGACCCAAAACATCTGTCGGTGTGGACGCAAAAACTGGTCGGTCTTGGAAAAGCCGTACCAAGCCAGCAGTCCTGGTCGTGGTCGTTGGCGAAACAGCTCGCGCCGCCAACTGGGGGCTAAACGGCTATTTGAGGCAGACCACACCAGAGCTGGCGAAGCATGGTGTCTACAATTTCAGCGATGTGACATCGTGCGGCACCAACACCGAGGTCTCGGTCCCCTGCCTGTTCTCACCTTTTGGCAGGCATGAATACGACGAAGACCAAATACGCCAACACGAGTCACTGTTGCACGTATTCCAACATGCCAATTTCAATGTCATCTGGCGCGACAACCAATCCGGCTGTAAGGGCGTTTGCAGCAGTATCGAGACGGAGCAACTCAATCTCGAGAAAGATGCGACGCTTTGTGATGATGAGGGATGTCTTGACGAAATTCTGCTCAAAGGGCTGGACCAGCGCATTCAGGCAACGCAGGGCAGCTTGGTGGTCGTGCTGCACCAATTGGGCAATCATGGCCCCGCGTATTTCAAGCGCTATCCTTCGAGCCAGAGACATTACCAGCCCACCTGCGATACCGTAGAACTGGGGCGATGCAGTCATGGCCAGATCGTTAATAGCTATGACAACGCGATTCGCTATACAGATCACTTCCTGGCAAAAGCGATCGATATGCTGGCAGCGCAATCAAGCCATGATGCTGCGCTGGTCTATGTATCGGATCATGGTGAATCACTCGGCGAGAGCGGTATCTTTCTTCACGGCCTGCCCCGAGCAATTGCGCCGAGCGAGCAGACGCACGTACCGATGGTCATGTGGCTAAGCTCGGCCTTCACGCGCAGTTTCGGCCTGGACACCTCTTGCCTTAGGGCGCAGCAGCACAAACCGCTCACGCACGACAACCTGTTCCATACCTTGTTGGGCATGCTGGATATTCAAACTGCTGCCTATGAGCAAGGCTATGACTTTGCCGCTCAATGCCGGCGCTGAAGGTGCGTTGCGAGTCATGGTTGCGCTGTCCCTACCGGGAGTCGGAAACGCTGACCCGTCTCATTTAAGAAGTTCAGAACATGTACTGAAACGACTATGCGCATACTGCTAGTAGAGGACGATTTATTGTTGGGTGATGGGCTCAAGGCTGGCCTGGGGCAAGCTGGGTTTGCGGTGGACTGGGTTTGTGAAGGCTTGGCTGCTGAGGAGGCACTCGCCGCCGAACCTTTTTCTGCTGTTGTGTTGGGCTGGAACTTGCCGCGCAGTGATGGCCTATCCATCGTCAGGCAGGTCCGTGCACTACGGATGGACACGCCCATTCTTATGCTGGCAGCACGTGATGCCCTTGAAGATCGGCTGATCGGCCAGGAATCAGGGGCCGATGGCTACCTCGTGAAACCTGTCGCAATCGCTGAACTAGCTACGCGCCTTCGAGCCCTGCTTCGGCGTGCTACGGGTTGTAGCAACCCGCTATATCAGCATGGTAAGTTGGTGCTTAATCCTGCGACACGCACCGTTGAACTGGCTGGGCAACCATTGACCATTGCAGGGCGGGAATTCGATGTGCTAGCGCTGTTACTCACACAGCCTGGACGCCCTTTTTCGCGGGAACAGATCGAGTCTGCCATTTATGGCTGGGGAGAAGGGTTAGAGAGCAATGCCGTGGAGGCGCATGTGCACTATCTACGCAAGAAACTTGGTAGCGACTGGATTAAGACCCTAAGGGGTGTTGGCTATATGCTGAATCCCGCGAAGGCTAAGCCATGAAATCCGCGCTATTAGTTACCACTTGTGAATCTCCTGCTCCGAGTGGTGGCGATACTTCCGACCTTCTAATTATGACCTGGTTCAGGCGTTGCTGATGAGTAATGTCTTGACCAGTGGTCGTGAACTCAGTCGCAAATAGTGAGGAAAATATCGCATTTAATTTGGAAAAGTCGCAAATAAATTGGAAAGTGACACCTTGGGCAGATCGGCCGGTGCCAGATTGACGGTAATGCGCCGGGCCGGATATTCATAGCGCGCCGTCTGTATGGCCGCCCGCACCCGGTCGCGGGCCTCCTTCACTTCGGCATCGGGCAGGCCGACAATGGTGAAAGACGGCAATCCGTTCGCCAGATGCGCTTCCACCACCACTTCGGGCGCGGCTACCCCGTTGAGTGCGCGGCTGTAGAGTACGGCCAGAGACACTGCTTCCCCCTTGATTTGCTATGGTTGTTTGGGGGGATTAGAGCATGGGGGTTGGTGGGGTTCAAGGGTGGCCGGCCGCCTTGTTGTTGTTGGCCTACTTGGCTATTGCAATCCCCTCAGCATCAGTTCAATCAATCAAAGAGAGAGCCAGATTTATCCGCATCGTGTGGAACAGCCAACGCGAACGTTCAGCTGAAATTAACATAACAGTCAATTTAATTTATGGATTAACATAGCGTTGCACCAGGAGAAAAAATTCAAGCTTTATATACTGGCGTACCGATAGTGCCTATTTGTGCTAGCGGAATAGCAGAAATAAACTTAGGAGCAATTAATGCTAAAAATGCACGCTTTCGTCATGACCATGATAATGACTGGATCGTTGTCCGTATTTGCCGCGCCGCCTGTCTGTCCCAGCCCTGGTAAAATTAAATGTAACCCGCCGTGTCAGATTCTAGAGTGCGATAAATACGATTGAATTGCCTGTAACAAGGATGGTTGTACCGAATCTAATCACGGAAGCCACTCATAAGAGTGGCTCCATTCGCCATAGCAGGTTGCACATGCGTAAATTACTAATGTTCAGTTTTGGCGGCTTGCTATTTACAGCAGGATTGACTTTTGTGCTGCAAGGTGGCAAAGCTGAATCGGAAGCTGATATCTTGCCGACTGATAATGGCGGTATCGCTGCCCTTGATACCGATGCTGCACCAAACCTGTTTACAGTGCCCAAAGCCTCGCCTAAGGATGCACCGGTAACCGCTACTCCGGTGTCAGAAGCTGCCCAACGTGCAGCACTACCACCATCAATCAGCGCAGCTGTGTATAGCACTGCTCTGGGCTTTGCCATAACAGATAGTCAATGGATCTGCCGGGAACAGAATTGCACCATGCAGCTATCACTGCAAAGTACAACAACACCACAGATGATCGCAACCTCCCTGGGAGCCCTGCAGGAAGCGGCCAGAAACGGCGCAATGGCTGGGATCAAAGCCGTCGCGCTTGAAGAAATCTCCAACGAAAATGGTCAGAAATCGACTTCGTTTTCATTTCAGCGTAATGCTGCCGAACCGATACCATCGGTAGTATTACAGTTAAAAGAGGCGATGAATGAAAATGCGAAATTGAAACAGCAAATTACAACCCGATCGCCGCAGACGAACAATTAATCCATGAACATACACCATAGCTCAATACTGGCCCTTGCACTTATATTCTGCAGTATGGCTGTGATTGCGAACGAAAGCGCCAGCATTTCAAAGAAAACTGTCTTGGAAAAACATATCATTGCCACAAAGACGTTTTCGGGAAAACCAGCCTATGGCATTCCCTATGTCAAGGTCTATTCCGCGAAATCAGAACTGATTTATGCCTCTGATTTCATCGGATCAATGGTTGAAAACGATGAGCTATTCAAAGGCAGGCACGAAACTCGACATATCACGACAAGCTTGACGCAAGATCTGAATCAGTTGAGGCTCAAGCCACGCTCCGCACCTTATACGGTACTTTACTTCAAGGGTAGCCGTTGCCCACCTTGCGATGAACTACAGCCCAGAATGGTAAGCTATCTGGACAAGAAATTAGGCAAAGGCTTCCGTTTCATCGTGGCTGACATCGACCATCGAAGATAAACCTCATCTACCGTTGGTGGCAGCACAAGCTCGCTTGAGGATGCTGGTTATCCTTGTAAAATTCTTCCTAGGGGGCACTCTGATCTAACTAGGTACCCAGCAGTCAGACTCCTCCTAAGTTAAAAGCCAAATTATTGAAGGGCACCGTGTTTGCATTTCTTGTGAATGCAAATAAGAAAATATATCGATAAAAATTGGATAAAACCCCCATCATCCATTTTCTAAAGTAAGATTCAG
This sequence comes from Chitinimonas prasina, assembly GCF_030160395.1. Lineage (GTDB taxonomy): Bacteria > Pseudomonadota > Gammaproteobacteria > Burkholderiales > Chitinimonadaceae > Chitinimonas > Chitinimonas prasina. The sequence continues at coordinate 1,268,930 of NZ_BSOG01000001.1, read as the reverse complement.
AAGGTTGGACTACTGTTTGACACAGTATTGAAGGGCCAACCAAGGTTGCATATTTTCATGCTCACCACCTCCTCCACTTTGGCTTATATTCCCTGAAGGGGTATACTGCCCAGCCAATTGACTTTTTCCCAAGGCTATAGAATTAGTATAATCAGCCACCATGACCATCGCTCCATAATTAATCCCAATCCCAGTGAAATCATGGGTGTGCTGTGGCATTTCAGCAACGGTAAGTTTGTGTTTTTCTGTCCCGCCCATGGAACCAAAAATACGCTTACTTAAACCATCACCCTCTCCCGAACCTATTATAGTTCGCCCACGAGCCTCCTTATAAAGCTCCCAACCTTTAGGGCAGTTTTTATTTGAGAATGCTACAACACTACCAGAAAGTCCCATAGTTGCAATCGTATCACTCTTTATTTTATCTGCAGTTACACGAGAAAAATTTCCAATTGCGGCCAATGGCACAGTCATGCTATCTGCACTTGTGACAAAAACCAAATCTTGTGCATCTGCACTCAAATCCGATCCTTTTACAATAAGATTTCTCTTACACGTTATAGTCACATTACTTGCCGCGGAGAATATAAATGGGTCCGATGCACTGGGGTTCAGGACTTTTCCGTTTGCCATTGTAGTGCATTTAGAAGTACCTGAACCAAATTGTTCCACACCATAATAAATTGCGCTCAAACCGCTTTTCGCTGTAATAACAACAGTTATTCCTTGCAGCGTGCTCGAAGGTAGAATAGAAAACTCCAAACCTTTGGCTGCTATTTGTAGACACTTATTCCAAGCATCGAGAGATCCTTGGTAAATTGTTTTCGAGTAACCAGATGTTTTATTGCTGTAGGCACTACTATTGAACCCCAAAGTACAGACTTGAGATTGCTTAGTAATAATATCCTGTTTACTCGCATTCCCTCCTGCGCCGCCAGAGAACAAACCATATGATGCTTCTATCTGAGCTGATTGAGTACTCAAAGTGGAGTTGTTGCTGTAGTCAGCAGAGCAAAAAGTAGAGAGGGCTAGCGACTCTGCGTCCGTTGAACTACTTGCAGCAGACGTATTATATAAACCCATATTGAGAATAGCATTGCATGTTCCAGCGGCACTTGATGCAACTGGGATCGCAACAAACAGGATCGCAGGAATAATTTTCCTCATTTTAATCTCCATCTATGCTTTTTGATTAGCTTACGCTTTTTAAAGAGAATTTGTAGAACCTCTAAGCACCACTGATACTACGTTTTAGGTATATGAAGTTTCTAGATAATTCACCCCGACCAATCCCCCACCCCCGCCGTATTCAAATCCACCGTCATTGCCGTTACCGGCGCCCCCGGCAAACTGAGCGTGCAATTCTGTTCACGCTGCCAGATGCTGGCGCTGACATAGCCGCTGCCGGCGGGATCAGGCGTTGGGAAGGTGGCGATGCTGCCGGTGTAGGCATGGGTGGCAGTGGTGCTGACCTTGTAGGCCCAGATACGGGGTGTGGCGTTCAACTCCAGCGTCTGCAGCAGGCTAAACAGGTTGGCGGCGATAACGTGTGAGCAGTAGATACCTACGCTATAACCCTGCTGGGCCAGTGCCTGGGCCCAGGCTTTGATATAGGCCTGGCTGGCGGCGGTAGGGGCGGAGCCGTCTTCTACGTCAAGGTAGACATAGCTGCCTTGGGCAAAACCGGCCTGCCCAGCCAGTTGCGCGGCATTCGCGCCATCAAGGCTGCCTTGGGCGGCGGTGATGATGTGCGAGCCGGGGCCGGCGGTCTGTTGGCCGAGATAGACCGGGGCGAGGCCCCAGCCTTGGGCGACCAGGGTGGCGCGGGTATTCATCCAGCCGGTATCGCCGTGGCTGGGGGCGGGCGCCAGGTAAAAGCCGCACCAGGTCAGGTTGGTGTTGGCCTTGAGCCAGGCCATCTGGCTGTCGCCGGGGTAGTGCGAGGTGTCGAATCCTGCCTGAAATCCCATTGCCATCCTCCTGCGCGTATTGTTTTTCTCTTACATGTTCACTTCATCATGCTCGACAGCTGGTTGAAGGCATAAGGAGCAAACAGGGCAGAGCCGACCAGGAAGTACTTGGCCAGATCGTCGATATAGGCCAGCGAAGCCGGGCTGAAAAAGGCGGCGTAGAGGGCGAAATAGCCGATGCCGACATACATGGCGGCCATGATGACCAGGCCCACCATGCCAATCAGACGGCTGGCACTGGGGATCAGGTGTCCGGGCAACTGGTAGGTGTCTGCCGCTGTTGGGGTGGCCTGTGGCGCGGGGTTGGCCATCGCGGCGGGCAAGGAGGCGGCATCAAGCTCTTCGCTCATGGCCTCGGCAATACGCCAGCCTTGCTTGATCAGGGCGCGGCGTATGGCGGCCAGCACCGATAGCAAAATGAGCGTCACCAGCCCAGTCACGGCGATGAAATAGACGAGTTTGACGGTCTCTTCGTCCATGGTTTCCTCCTGCGGCTTCGATGTAGGGGCACGTTGCAAGCGTTGCGAACCACACCTGTTGGCCAGTTCGCTGCGCTACGGCTCTAACAACGTTCTATACGCTGGCAGCGCAAAAAGAAAACCCCAATGCGATTTCCACCGCTTGCTGTGGCGAACCTGGCGACCGCCATGGGGGCTGAAACCCGGTCTGGCAGGGCTGTTGGCGGCTGCCAGCTGCCCCAAAACCACGCTGTTTGTGCCGTCCATCCGGCTTGCCCTACCGGATGGCCGGGCGATGGCGTGAACGTGGGTATGGATTGGGGATAATTCGGCCCTTTTGCACAGGCCCAAAAAGCATCCACTAAGCGTTCTGCCCGCAAGTACACAGTTATGCACCGGGTACAGGAGGCTTAAGCCTGTGAAAAGTAAACGTTATCTGGGTTTTCCACAGATTTCGGCTACCTTTATTAATCTTTATCCATCTTTACACACTTACTCAATCAAGCCGCCCTGTGAATAGCCCGCTACCCCAGTCCGTGCCAGACAAGCTGCCCGATACCCGCAACCTCGGCGTCATGCTGCGCGTGCTGCTGTCAGCCAACCTGTTCGCGCTGGGTCTGGCTTTGTGGAGCACCGATAGCGTTCGCGATGCGATGCGTGAGTACATCGCGCAAGCCGCCTTGCTACAGCCCACCCTGTTGTTTGCACTGGGCAGCCTGGCGCTGCTACGCGATCGCTTGCTGCGCTTACCCTATGGCATGGGTGTGACTGTCTGCGTGCTGCTATGCACTGCTATCGGCATGCTGGTCCGTATTGGCCTGGCTGATTTCTACCCGCTGGTGGCACAAAGCTATCTGCGCACGCTGGTTGCCAGCTCGGCACTGACTCTGTTGCTTTTGGGCTACTTCCGGCTACGCAGCCGCGCCATGTCGCCACTGCTGACTGAGGCCAGACTGCAAGCCCTGCAAGCCCGGATACGGCCCCATTTTCTGTTCAACAGCCTGAATGCCGTGTTGAGCCTGATACGCAGCGAGCCGCGCAAGGCAGAAGAAGCATTGGAAGATCTGGCTGATCTGTTCCGCGTCTTTATGGCCGAGAACCGTGATCTGGTGCCACTGGCACGCGAGGTGGCACTGGCCAGCCAGTACTTGCGGATAGAGGGGTTGCGACTAGGAGGACGGATGCAGCTGGAATGGCACAGTGAACGCATGCCGGCTGATGCGCTGGTGCCGCCACTGGTGCTGCAACCCTTGCTGGAAAACGCCGTGTATCACGGTATTGAACCTGCCATTGCACCCGGTATCATCAGCATCAATATATTTCGATCGCGAGATGAGTTGCATATTGATATCCGCAACCCCTATTACAAAGAGGGTGGGGATCATCATTCCGGCAACAAGATGGCGATGGGCAACATCCGGGAAAGGCTGCGTTTGCACTTTGATGCTGAAGCTAGCCTGAAAACCACCGTGGGCAACGACTATTATCAAGTGCATGTAACTATGCCTTACCGCACGGCAAAACTATGACTGCTACGCTCCGAGTGTTTCTGGTGGACGACGAACCACCAGCCCTGAACCGGCTGCAGGATATCCTGGCCGACTGCCGTGCCGAGTTTCCGCACGAAGTGGTCGGCACGGCCCAAAACGGCCCGGAAGCCATAGAGAAACTGGTACAGCAGCCTGCCGACCTGGTGCTGACCGATATCAATATGCCCGGCATGAATGGCCTGGAGCTGGCTCGCCACCTGGGGCGCCTGCACCACAGGCCAGCGGTGATCTTCTGCACGGCCTTCGATGAATTCGCGGTACAAGCTTTCGAAGTGCATGCGCTTGATTACCTGCTGAAACCCATACGGCAGGAGCGGCTGGCTGCTGCGCTGGCCCGCGCGCGTGAATTGCCGCATGCCAGTACCGATGCACTGGCCTCCTTGGCGACAACGGCAAGGCGGTATTTCAGTGTGGCGGAGCGCGGTAGGGTCAGGCTGGTGCCGGTGGATTCGGTGTTATTCCTGAAAGCCGAGCTGAAGTACGTTACCCTCAAAACCCGCGAAGCCGAGTTTCTGCTGGAAGAATCGCTCACCCAGCTGGAAGCCGAATTTGGCGACCGCTTTTTGCGTATCCATCGCAATTGTCTGATTGCCCGCAACAAGCTGCAGGGTTTTGAGCGTGGCCATGAGGAAGGCGAAGGCCATTGGATGGCCATACTGGATGGCTGCGCCGAGAAATTGCCGGTCAGTCGCCGGCAGGCCCATGTGGTGAGGGAATTCCGCCGAGGCGACGCCTGAAGCAAGCACCCTGATTGCCGTGGTCAAAATATTTTTCTGTTTTCTGCATCCAGCAGGCTGAATGCCTGCATCCAAGTCGGTGTAAGCAATGTGGCGGGTCTTTACCGCCTTTTCGGCAGCTGCCACCAGCCGCTGCAAGGCCGGCTCGTAAATTTGCCCACACACCGAGGACACATTACATGGATGCACAACTCTTCAACGAACATCTCTGGCTGCTTGTCATGATTCCCTTGGCTGCCATTGCCTTGCCGGCCGTCATTGTGTTTGTGGTGCTGTATTTTCGGCAGCAGCGCACCGTGCAAATGGTCGAGGCCATCAAGTATCTGAGCGATAGAGGCCAGCCCATACCGCCTGAGTTGCTTGATCCGCCCCGGCAAGATGAGAAGGAAGGCTCCCCCTTGTTTCAAGCCATTACCCTGTTGGGTGTTGGTGTGGGCCTGGCGATCATGTTCTACATGTTGGGTTTACGCTTTTTGAGCGGCATCGGCGCCTTGGTGTTCTGCATCGGTGCGGCACAGTTGTTGGCCGTGTGGATAGAAGGCCGCCAGGGTAACAAGTCGGGCAACGCGGCTGACTGACGGTGGACGGCGCCACCATTACCCAGACGGAGGCGGAATCTGCCCTGCTGGGCCGGGCAAGCGCGGGCGACAGGGCTGCTTTTGGCGAACTAGTAAGGCTGCATCAGGCACAGGTGCGGATGCAGCTGCGCCGATTGACCAAGGGCGATATCGCCTTGGCCGATGATCTGGCACAGGAGGCCTTTGTGCAGGCTTGGCGGCATATTGCAGGTTTTCGGGGAACAGCCCGGTTCAGCACCTGGCTATACCGGATTGCCTACCACCAGTTCCTGATGCATCAGCGTAGCCACCCGGTGCAGCAGACCTTGCCCGATACCTGGGACATCGCCGCCAGCGAGGTGGATAATGTCTTGCGGCTGGATATCGAAGAGGCCGTCAAACGGCTGCCGGAGATGGAACGGATAGCGATAGTCCATTGTTTTCAAATGGATTTAAGCCATGAAGAAGCCGCTGCAGTACTGGGTTTGCCCTTGGGCACCCTGAAATCACATGTGGCGCGTGGCAAAGCCAGATTGCGCACGTGGCTGGCGGCCTGGCAGGCAGGAGAGCAGAAATGACACCGATCAAACCGGAGATGGCAACGGACGAGGCGCTGGATGCCATGTTGCACGCCACCGCAGGGCCGTTTGATCTGGCGGACGATGGCTTCAGCCAGATTGTGATGGCGCAGGTGTATAACTCGCCGCTACCATCCGTGCCTGCCGCGCAGGCATTGGCTGTAGCCCAGCAGCGGTTGGCCAGGCAGCGGCGTCAATCGCGCTGGACGCTAGGTGGGGCAGTGGTTGGGACCTTGATAGCCTTGGGCCTGATGCAGCTGTCTGGTGGCGAGAGCCTGGGTAGCTGGCAGGGCTGGGGGATGACGGTGCTGGTGCTGGTGGGCACCAGTGGCTTGCTGGCGGCGGTGATGCTGAAGGGCGAGTGGCGCTGAACACCACCCGCCCTGGTTTGATAGCCTCAGGCCGTGCTGGTGCCGGGGGCACCGATATGCATGGCAGGGCTGACCTTGTCGCCCTGGTTGGCCAGGAAACCGCGATACACCCTGGCGGTAGCAGCTGGTTTCTCCAGCATGGGGACATGGCCGCAGGCCGGGATGATGGCTACCTGGGCGTGGCGTATACCCGCCTGGAACAGCTTGATGGATGAGATGTCCAGCACCCTGTCGTCGTCGCCCCACAGTATCAGGGTGGGGGCCTTGATGGCGGGCAAGCGGTCATCCAGCCAGACACGTTCGGTAAAGATTTCGTGGAAGACCAGATCCTGGTCATCCGCTACCGACATGCGCTGGGCCACCAGAAAGTCGCGCAGAAAGCCCGGTATCCAGGGCTGCTTGTGGTAGACCAGCTTGATGATGCGGTCGAAATCGCTGGGTTCACGCACCAGCAGCCAGTTTTCGCCCTCCAGCGCAGCGTCATAGAAGGGGCTGCGCTTGGGCATATCCACCCCGGCGGCATTGAACAACCCCAGGCTGGCCACACGTTCGGGATAGGCGGCGGCGAAACCGGCAGCGATATAGCCCCCCATGGAGTTACCGACCAGATGCACCTGCTCCAGGTGCAGCATGTCGACAAAATCCTTGAGACGGGCGATCTGGCGTTCCAGCGAATAGGATTGGCCTGGCAAATAGCCGGTCTGGCCAAAGCCAGGCAGATCGGGCACCAGCACGCGGTAGTCGCCGCGCATATGCGGGGTGAAGCGCACCCAGTTGTCGCCATCGCCACCAAAGCCATGCAAGAGCAGCATGGGCGGCGCATTGCGCCGGCCGGATTCGTGGTAGACCAGCTCGAAGCCATCGACCCCTATGCTGTGCCGGACATAGCCAGCACGGCGGCGCATCAGCGCCAGGGTGGCGGTAGCCCAACGGGTCCAGGTCAGGCCTATGCCCACCAGTACCAAGCCTGCAACGCCTACAACCTGCCACCAGTTCATGGCAGCTCCCCCGGGTTGGTCGGGGTATAGAGATAGTCTATCAATCCAAGCCTCTGATTTATAAGAATCTTATTGGCCCCCTGGTGGCCAGCCGAGAGCTTACCAAAAACCACGGCAGCACTACGGCGTAAATGCTGACGCTCGCCACCTGCCCCCATGACATGGTTTATGCTGCGCGTTTTGCTACCTTGCCTGCAGCCTGTTCGCCATGACCATCAATATGAAAAGAGACACCTTTACCGCCAGCGATGGTGCTACCTTGGCGCGCTACCACTGGGCCGGGCGTGAGCCTCGCATCATCGTGGTGATCTCCCATGGCATGGCCGAGCATGCTGCGCGCTACGATGCCTTTGCCGAGTTCCTGAACGAGCACGATTGCGATGTGTGGGCGCTGGACCATCGTGGCCACGGCGGCAGCGTACAAAACGGCAAACTTGGGCATTTTGCCGATCACGACGGGTTTCGCCGGGTGGTGGCTGACCTGATGGAGTTGATCGCCTACGCTCGCCAGCAGCATCCCGGTCTGCCGGTGGTGCTGCTGGGCCACAGCATGGGCTCCTTTATCGCCCGTTCCCTGCTGCTGACCCGGCCAGGCCTGATTGATGGCCTGATACTCTCGGCCACCGGATTCAGGCAAGCACCACTGGCGCGCTGGATGGGCCGGATCGCCCGCTGGAAAGGCCGCAAGGGCATGGATCAGCCCTCAGCCTTCATGGGCAAGCTGGTGTTTGGCACGTTCAACCTGCGGTTTCGGCCGGCGCGCACGCCGTTCGACTGGCTGAGCCGCGACCCGGCCGTAGTGGATGCCTATATTGCCGACCCGATGTGTGGTTTTGATTGCAGCCCCAAGCTATGGTCTGATCTGTTCGCGGCCATTGTCGATATGGAGAACCGGGAAGCCGGCGGCTCTACCCTGCCAGCCAAGATGTCGGTGATGCTGCTGGCAGGCACCCACGATCCGGTCAGCATGGGCGGGCGTGGCTGCCGCCAGCTGTCTGAGCGCTACCTGCGCATCGGCCTGCGCGATGTGGTGGTGACGCTGTTCGACAAGGGCCGCCATGAACTGCTGAACGAGACCAACAAGGAAGCGGTCTGGCATGGCATACGGGTATGGCTGAACCGGCGCTTTCCTCCGGCGGGGCAAGCATGAAGGACTGGCACTTTGCCAGCCTGGAAGGGGTGCCGTTGGCGCAGCTCTACCAGGCTTTTGCTGCGGCTTTTGCCGATTACCTGCTGCCCATGCAGCTGGACGAGGCCGGCCTGCACACCATGCTGCAACGGCGCGGCTATGTGCCGGGCCTGTCGGGTGGGGTGTTTGCCGGTGAGCGCTTGATCGGTTTTCACTTTATCTGCCAGGGCGACTGGCAAGGCCGCCGCACGGCTTACGATACCGCCAGCGGTGTGCTGCCCGAGGCGCGTGGCCAAAGGTTGAGCCAGCGGCTGTTTGCCTGGCTGGCACCACGTTGGCGTGAACAGGGGGTGCAGCAAGCCCTGCTGGAAGTGCTGGCAGAGAACACGGCCGCCCGGCGCAGCTACGCAGCCACGGGCTTTGCCCTGAGCCGGCATTTTGACTGCGTGCAACTGCCGGCCCGACCCCCGCTGGTCCTGCCCGAGACCATGACCTTGGTGGTGGAAGCCAGTAATGACTGGCCGGTAGGTTGCCTTGACTGGTTAGCGGCAGAGCCCGCCTGGCAGAATAGCGTGCGTGCGCTGGCAGCCAGCCCGCAGCGGTTCGAGCGGGTGGGCCTGTGTGGCCAGGGCCAGCTGCAAGCGCTGGCGCTGCTTAATCCCATCAGCGGCGAGCTGCCGCTGTTCGCCGTCCACCCCAGCTATCGCCGCCAGGGCCTGGGACAGGCACTGATCGCCAGCGCGGCAGCCCGTAGCGATAAGCCGCTGTATTTCAACAATCTCGATGCCGATGGCCCATCGGTGCAGTTGCTGCGCAAGATGGGCGCCACCTCGGTCGCCCTGCAGCACGAGATGTGCTGGGATCTGGCTTAGCCATGTCGTTTGAACAGCGCCAGCGCCAGGGCGCGCTGGGTGGCGTGATCGACTACCGGTTCCGGGTAGTCCTGCCCCAGCCGTATGCCGGCCCCAGCCAACACCAGGGGCTTGGCCTGCCAGGGGGCATGCAGGGCGTCGGTGGGCAACCGCGCCAGCTCAGGCACATAGCGGCGGATGAACCGACCTTCCGGGTCGAAGCGCTCTGACTGGCTGACCGGGTTGAAGATGCGGAAATAGGGCTGGGCATCGCAGCCGGTGCTGGCTGCCCATTGCCAGCCGCCGTTGTTGGCGGCCAGGTCGAAATCGATCAACTTCTCGGCAAAGTAGTGCTCGCCCCAGCGCCAGTCGATCAGCAGGTCCTTGACCAGAAAACTGGCGGCCACCATGCGCAGGCGGTTGTGCATGAAGCCGGTCTGGTTGAGCTGGCGCATGGCAGCATCGACGATGGGGTAGCCGGTACGGCCCTCGCACCAGGCGGCAAATAGCGCGGGATCGTTGGGGAAGGGCAGTTGCTCGTACTCGGGCTTGAAGGCATGGCTCACCACATCGGGGCGGTGCCACAGTATCTGCTGGTAGAAATCGCGCCAGATCAGTTCGTTCAGCCAGCACAGGCTGCCGGCGGTGCCGCGCTGCCAGGCATGGCTGGCCAGCCGCCGTACCGATACCGTGCCAAACCGCAGGTGTACCGACAGATACGACACCCCCTTTATGCCAGGGTAGTCGCGCGCCACCTTGTAGTTGTCGATGCGGTCGTGGAAATCCTCGAACAACTGCGAGGCACCCGCTGCGCCGGTCTTGATGCCTATCTGCTGCAGATTGCTGCGCTCGAATCCCAGTTGCGACAAGGCATGCAGTGGCTCGGCAGGGCAGCGACGCAACGCTGGCAGGTAGCGGGCGACCGGGTAAGACTGCAGGTAGAACGGGTCCAGCTTTTTTAGCCAGGCGTTCTTGTAGGGGGTGAACACGGTGAAGAACCGGCCCGCCTGGGTCAGCACCTCGTCGCGCTCGAAGATCACCTGATCCTTGCTGCTGTGGAAATCTATGCCGTCCGCCGCCAGGGCGGCGGCGACCTGGGCATCGCGCGCCAGGGCGGCGGGTTCGTAATCGGCATTGGTGTAGACGGCCTGGGCACCGAGTTCCCGTGCCAGGCGGGGGATTTCCTCCGCGGCCACGGCATGGCGTACCAGCACATCGCTGCCCAGCGCCTGTAGCTCGCCCTTGAGCGCGGCCAGGGTTTCCCAGATGAATTCCACCCGGCGATCCTGCCTGGGCAAGGCGTCCAGGATGGCGCGGTCGAACACGAATACCGGCTGCACTTGCTCGGCGGCCTTCAGTGCGTGGTATAGCGCGGCCTGGTCATCCAGCCGCAGATCGCGGCGCAGCCAGAGCAGGGCGGTGGTGTAGGGCTTCATGTGATTTGTCCATGTTATGTCTAATGCAATTGTAGGGATAATGCAGCTTGCTTGCAGCTGTGTCCTGCCGTTATTTCACGTGAAACATGGCCCGCAGCGGGCGGACTGGGCGCGCAGCGGCCAGGGTGCCCCATGCGCAGGGGCGGGATTTCAAGAACGGGCTGTTTGCCGCACGGGCAAGTGTGGTGCGGGTATGCGATAATTCGCCGCATGGAAGCCATGAATCTGAGCCGCCAATTTCTTATCGCCATGCCCGCCATGGCCGACCCCATCTTCGCCAAGTCGTTGGTGTTTGTCTGCGACCATAACGACCAGGGCGCCATGGGTGTCATCGTCAACCGCCCTCTGGGCATGAATATGCGCACCCTGTTCCAGCAGGTAGACATCGAGCTCCGCCGCGAGGACGTGGCCGAGCAGGAAGTCTATTTCGGCGGGCCGGTCCAGACCGACCGGGGCTTTGTGCTGCACCAGCCGCTGGGCAACTGGCAATCCACCCTGGCGGTGGAGGATGAGCTGGGCCTGACCACCTCCAAGGACGTGCTGCTGGCCATGGGCGAGGGGGGTGGGCCGGATCGCATGTTCATCTCGCTGGGCTACGCCGGCTGGGAAGCCGGCCAATTGGAGAGCGAGCTGGGCCAGAATGCCTGGCTGACGGTCGATGCCGATATCGAGGTGATCTTCAGTCTGCCGTCGGAGCAACGCTATGAAGCGGCCCTGGGCCTGCTGGGCATAGACATGGCCATGCTGTCCGACACGGCCGGCCACGCCTGAGCCCATGGCCGGCTACGTACTCGCTTTCGATTTTGGCGAAGTCCGCATCGGTGTCGCCGGCGGCAGCACCGAGCTGTGCCTGGCATCGCCGCTGACCACCATTACCGGTGCCAGCAACGACGACAAGTTTGCCGCCATCGCCAAGCTGATCGCCGAATGGCAGCCCAGCCAACTGGTGGTTGGCCTGCCCAGCCATCTTGATGGCACAGAACACGACATGAGCCGGCTGGCACGCACTTTCGCCAACCGCCTGAACGGCCGCTTCAACCTGCCGGTGGCACTGGTGGACGAGCGCCTGACCTCGGTTGAGGCCGAGGAGCTGTTGAGCGAGGCCCAGACCTTTGGCAAGAAGCGCAAGGCCGCGCTGGACCAGGTGGCAGCCATGCGTATCCTGCAGGTATGGTTTGATCAGCAGGGGGCCTGAATGGACGTGCTGATACGCCCCTATGTGATGGATGACGCGGCTGCCATGGGCCAGTTGCTGACGGCCCTGGACTACGCCCCCGCTGATGCCGCCACCATGCAGCGCCGGCTGGCACGCCTGGCGCAAGGATTGCCGCATGCGGTGTTCGTGGCGGACTGGCAAGGCCGTGTAGTGGGGTGGGTGCATGTGGCCCAGGTGTGCCAGACCGCCAGCGATGGCTATGCCGAGGTCTATGTGTTGACGGTAGATCCGGCGTGCCAGGGCCAGGGCGTGGGACGAAAGCTGCTGTCGCAGGTCGAACACTGGGTAGTGGCGCAGCTGGGCGGCGGCCGCATCAGGCTGGGTTCCGGCGTCCACCGTACCGAGGCCCACAAGTTCTACGAGCATCTCGACTATTCCAAGCGGCCCAGTTTCGTATTCGAGAAACACAGTGCAGCGACCGTCATCTGAAAGGCATCGACCGATGTATAACCCCCAACTGAACAGCCACGGCGAGCTGATACACCTGCTCAGCACCGAATCGCTGCCGGCGCGCATCCTGCACCAGATACTGGACCGTGCTGCCGGCTATGTGGCGGCGGGCGATGCCGGCGAGAAGAAGCACAGCGACCTGGCCGGCAAGAGCGTGTTCAACCTGTTCTTCGAGAACTCCACGCGCACCCGTACCACCTTCGAGATCGCCCAGAAGCGCCTCAGCGCCGATGTGCACAGCCTCAATATCCAGGCCAGCTCCACCGCCAAGGGCGAGACCCTGCTCGATACCATCCACAATCTTGAGGCCATGGGCGCCGACATGTTTGTGGTGCGGCACGCCGAATCGGGTGCGCCCTTCCTGATCGCCAAGCATGTGCGGCCGGGCGTGGCCGTGGTGAACGCCGGTGACGGCCGCCATGCCCACCCCACCCAGGCCCTGCTGGACATGTACACCATCCGCCATTTCAAGGGCGATTTCCGCAACCTCACCGTGGCCATTGTCGGCGATATCCTGCATTCACGGGTGGCCCGCTCGCAGATCCATGCGCTGACCACCCTGGGCTGCCCCGAGGTCAGGGTGATCGGCCCCAAGACCCTGCTGCCGCGAGATGTGGAGCAGCTGGGCGTGCGGGTGTTCCACGATCTGAAGGAAGGCCTCAAGGGCGTGGACGTGGTGATCGCCCTGCGCTTGCAGAACGAGCGCATGAACGGCGCCCTGCTACCCTCGGCCAACGAGTTCAACCAGTTCTACGGCCTCAGCCGCGAGAAGCTGGCGCTGGCCCAGCCCGATGCCATCGTGATGCATCCTGGCCCCATGAACCGTGGCGTGGAGATTGATTCCGCCGTGGCGGATGGCAAGCAGAGCGTCATCCTGGATCAAGTCACTTTCGGTATCGCGGTACGCATGGCCGTGATGAGCATCTTGTCGGAGGCCCGCGCATGATTACCCTGATACAGAACGGCCGCCTGCTGGACCCGGCCAGCGGCCATGAGACGGTCGCCGACCTCTACCTGGCCGATGGCCGCATCGCCGGCATAGGCGAGGCCCCGGCCGGCCATGTGGCCGACCAGACCCTGGATGCGGCTGGCCTGACCGTGATACCGGGCCTGATCGATCTGGCTGCCCGCCTGGGCGAGCCGGGAGGCGAGCACAAGAACAAGCTGCAGAGTGAGCTGCGTGCCGCGGTGGCCGGTGGGGTGACCACGCTGTGCGCCATGCCCGACACCCATCCGGCGCTGGATGAGCCCGGCCTGGTACAGATGCTTCGCCAGCGGGCCGATGGCCTGGGCCTGGCCAAGGTGCTGCCGCTGGGTGCGCTGACCCGGGGACTGGCGGGTTCGGAGCTGACCGAGTTTGCCAAGCTGCGCGATGCTGGCTGCGTCTCGTTTAGCCAGGCCGATGCGCCATTGGCCGATACCCGCGTGCTCTACCGCGCCATGCAGTATGCCGCTACCTACGGCATTACCCTGCGCCTGCGGCCGCAGGACGTGCGGCTGGCGTCTGGCGGCGTGGCCCATGATGGTCAGGTCGCCACCCGGTTGGGCCTGCCGGCCATTCCCTCAGTGGCCGAGACCGTCGCCATTTCCACCATCGTGATCCTGATGAAGGACAGCGGCGCCAGCGTGCACCTGGAGCGGGTATCCACCCGCGAAGGCTTGGAGATGATCGCCGCCGCCCGTAACTACGGCCTCAAGCTGACGGCCGATGTCAGCATCAACCATGTGCATCTGGCCGATATCGATATCGGTTACTTCGACAGCAATATGCGTTTGAGCCCACCCCTGCGCGGGGTGACCGACCGCGATGCCATCCAGCATGCCCTGCTCGATGGCACCATCAGTGCCATCTGTTCTGACCACAGCCCGGTGGGCAACGACGACAAGCTGCTGCCGTTTGGCGAGGCCAAACCCGGCGCCAGCGGGCTGGAGCTGCTGTTGCCGCTGGTGCTGGCCTGGGCCGAGCAGAAGCGGGTGCCCCTGGCACAGGCGCTGGCCCGCATCACCAGTGGCCCGGCCGAGCTGCTGGGCCTGGAGGCCGGCCGTATTGCCGTGGGCGCTCCGGCCGACCTGTGTCTGTATGATCCGCACGCAACATGGCGTGTCATGCCGGAAACGCTGCTCAGCAGTGGCAAGCACACACCGTTTGTCGGGATGGAGATGCGTGGTAGAGTCCGCCATACCCTGGTCGGTGGCCGACTGGCCTATACCGAACCGGGCGCAGCGTGAAACGCACGCCAAGCTTCTAACAGGGTCCATGGACCCCGACCCGAGCACGACCAGAACCCCTGAATTAGTGAGGAATACGCCATGTCCGATATCGATGCAAACTTCAAGCAAGCCGCCGAAGACGTCACCAAGCTCTCCGAAGCCCCTGACAATTCGGTCAAGCTCAAGCTGTACGCGCTGTTCAAGCAAGCCAGCGAAGGCGATGTGAAGGGCGACAAGCCTTCCATGTTCGACTTTGTCGGCGCTGCCAAGTACAACGCCTGGGCTGAACTGGCCGGCACCGAGCAAGACGCTGCCAAGCAAAAGTACATCGACCTGGTCGAAGCACTGAAGGCCAAGGAATAAGCACCCGTTGGTGCTATCGCGACAAGGCCGCCCTAGGGGCGGCCTTGTTGTTTCCGGAGGCCGTGCAAGACCGGCCCATCAAGGGGGAAACGCATTCGGGTTGTTGCTGAGGTAGGCCATGAACAAGCGCTTGAGCTTGCCCAGCTCGGCATCAAAGCGGGCCTTGAGCTGTTTGCCGCGTGGCTTATCGACAAAGCCGAATTCCAGGGGTTTGGTCAGTACCGCTGGCTTGATCACGATGCCTGCCTGGGCTGCTTCGCCAGCGGCGGTTTCATCTCGGCCTCTTAGTCGGGCACCACATCCAGCCGGTTGGCAGCCAGCATATTCAGCATGCCGGCCAGCGAGGCTTTGCCCTGCCAAGCAAAAACCGGTTCTCCCACACGGCGGCATCCACTGGGTCCATATCGGTTATCTGGGTCGACAGCAGCATCTTGCTGTGGGGTGAGTGGTTGGTGCTGGGTGGATATTGCATAACAGATCCTAGGTAGTGGCCCCTGACGCTGGGTTCGGCATCACCGAGGTAATCGCCAGTGTGCAGCGTCCATGGCACCTGGGCCGCAAGGTCGACTAGCATGAGCAGCAGGGGGGCAAGGCGCATGATGTAGACTCCAGTTATTGGTGGCCCTAACGGCATAGCGGCTTATCCTGCCCTCTACCGCCTGTTGTCAGGCGGGTCTGGCGTTGCGTTTTCAACAGCCCCATTTGTCCAGGCCCCCTGCGTCGTGCCATCATCCGCCCGCCCGAATCCTCTTAGCCGTAAGCACCATGACCGATACCCCAGACCTGCCACTCGATGAACCCGAAGACGAACTGCCCGAGGCAGTCGCTGCGGAGCCTGGCAGCAACGATCTGCCACCGCCACCCAGCCTGACCGACTTTGCCGGTGCCGACAGCGTGCCGCTGGGGCGCTATGCCGAGCGGGCCTACCTGGAATATGCCGTCTCGGTGGTGAAGGGACGCGCCCTGCCGGATGTATGCGACGGGCAGAAGCCGGTGCAGCGCCGTATCCTTTACGCCATGCACGAGATGGGCCTGGGTGCTACGGCCAAGCCGGTGAAATCGGCCCGGGTGGTGGGTGAGGTGCTGGGTAAGTACCATCCGCATGGCGATACCTCGGCCTATGACGCCATGGTGCGGCTGGCGCAGAATTTCTCTCTGCGCTATCCGCTGGTGGACGGCCAAGGCAACTTCGGCTCGCGCGATGGCGACGGCGCTGCGGCCATGCGCTACACCGAAGCGCGCTTGACCAAGATTGCCGAGCTGCTGCTGTCCGAAATCGATATGGGCACCGCCGACTTTGTGCCCAACTACGATGGCGCATTCGAAGAGCCCAAGCTGCTGCCGGCCCGCCTACCCATGTTGCTGCTGAACGGCGCATCGGGCATCGCCGTGGGCATGGCCACCGAAATGCCGCCGCACAATCTGCGCGAGGTGGCGGATGCAGCGGTGGCGCTGATACAGCGGCCGCAGATCAGCCTGGACGAGCTGCTGGACCATATCCAGGGGCCGGATTTTCCTGGTGGCGGCCAGATCATCTCCAGCCGCGAACAGATACGCACAGCCTATGAGGGCGGCCGTGGCAGCCTGGCGGTGCGGGCACGCTGGAAGATAGAGGAACTGGCACGCGGCCAGTGGCAGTTGGTGGTGACCGAGCTGCCGCCCAATACCTCGTCGCAGCGGGTGCTGGAAGAGATAGAGGATCTGACCAACCCCAAGATCAAGAAAGGCAAGAAGGCACTGACCCAGGAGCAGGTGCAGCTCAAGCAATTGCTGCTGAGCCAGCTCGATACCGTGCGCGATGAATCGGGCAAGGACGTGGCCGTGCGGCTGGTGTTCGAACCCAAGTCGCGGACACAGAGTCCGGACGAGTTCGCCAACATGCTGCTGACTCACACCAGCCTGGAGGGCAGTTCGTCCATCAACCTGGTGGCCATCGGCATTGATGGCCGGCCGCAGCAGAAATCGCTGAAGCAACTGCTGGCGGAGTGGGTGCAGTACCGCTTTGCCACCGTACGCCGCCGCACCGCGCACCGTTTGGGCCAGGTGGATGACCGCATCCATATCCTGGAAGGTCGCATGGTGGTCTACCTCAATATCGACGAGGTGATCCGCATCATCCGCGAGAGCGATGAGCCCAAGTCGGCCCTGATGCAGGCCTTCCAGCTCAGCGAGCGGCAGGCCGACGATATCCTGGAAATCCGCCTGCGCCAGCT
This sequence comes from Chitinimonas prasina, assembly GCF_030160395.1. Classification (GTDB taxonomy): domain Bacteria; phylum Pseudomonadota; class Gammaproteobacteria; order Burkholderiales; family Chitinimonadaceae; genus Chitinimonas; species Chitinimonas prasina. The sequence continues at coordinate 1,251,842 of NZ_BSOG01000001.1, read as the reverse complement.
GGCCCGGCTGGAAGGTATCAAGATCGAGCAGGAACTGGCCAAGCTGCGTGACGAGAAGGCTGGCCTGGAGCATCTGCTGGGCAATGAATCGGCCATGCAGAAACTGATCGTCAAGGAGATACGCGACGACGCCAAGGCTTTTGGCGATGACCGCCGCACCTTGATTGAAGCCACCGAGAAGGCCAGCATCACGGTAGCCGTGGTGGATGAGCCGTTGACCGTCATCGTCTCGCAAAAGGGCTGGATACGCAGCCGCAACGGCCATGGCCTCGAGACCCAGAACCTGACCTTCAAGGAAGGCGACAGCCTGCTGGCGGCGCTGGAGTGCCGCTCGGTCGATACGGTGGCGCTGTTTGGCTCGGATGGCCGTGTCTACAACCTGCTGGCGGGCAATCTGCCGGGTGGGCGCGGTGACGGGGTGCCGGTGGCCTCGCTGATTGACCTGGCAGCCAAGAGCCGAATCGTGCAGTTGCTGGCGGCGCGGCCGGAGCAGGCATTGCTGATCGCTGGCGCCAACGGCTATGCCTTTCACTGCGAGTTCAAGGATCTGCTGACCCGGCAGAAGGCTGGCAAGGCCTTCCTGTCGCTGGATGACGGGGAAGAGCTGCTGAAGATCGCCACCTTCAGCCCGGCCGAGGGCAACCTGGTCTGCTGCCTGTCGGTATCGGCCCGCCTGCATGCCTTCCCCCTGTCTGAGCTTAAGGCGCTGTCGGGCGGCGGGCGCGGCATGATCGCCATGGCGCTGGACGAGGGTGACAAGCTGGCGGCCATCACCATCAGCGACGGCAAGAGCCTGACGCTGAACGGCACCGGCCGTGGCGGCAAAAGCATGAGCCTGACCTTCGACGCCAACGACCTGGCGCCCTATGTGGGCAAGCGGGCCAAGAAGGGCAAGCCCTTGGTGGGTGGGTTGAAGCTGGCTGGGTTCTAGCAGCGCGCCTTAGGCTGCGGGCATTTGCATTTGTGGATGATTGGTAACATACTAGCCAGTATGCTAACTAGGAGACCGCCATGCAAATGCCTGCAGCCTTGATTGCCCTTGCCCTGATCACCCCGGTACTGGCCGAAGAAGTGCGTGGCAGTGGCCGCGTGGTGGAGCAGCAACGACCGGTGACCGATTTCCAGTCCATCCGCAGCGATGGTGTCTGGATACTCGATGTGAAGGTCGGTCCCGCGCCCTCGGTCAAGGTCAAGGCTGACGATAACCTGCAGCCGCTGATCGAGACTGTGGTGCAGAACAAGCAGTTGCATATCCGTTTCAAGGGTGGCAAGCAGACTGTGCACCTGAAGGACGACAGCAAGCTGCGCATCGAGGTGACGGTACCCAAGTTGACGGCCTACAGCCATGAAGGCGCCGGCAAGACGATTTTCCACGACATCAATAGCGAGCAGTTCAGCCTGGAGTACGAGGGGGCTGGCCTGGTCACTGCTACCGGTCGGGTAAGTAAGCTGTCCGTGCAGGCGGCCGGCGCCGGCGCGCTGGACCTGGATGCCCTCAAGGCGCGCGACGTCAGCGTCAGCCTGGAAGGCGTGGGGGCTATCAGCGTCTACGCCAGCGAGTCGCTGACTGCCGCTGTTGATGGTATCGGTTCGCTGACCTACTACGGCAAGCCCACCAAGGTGAGCAAGACGGTGTCTGGCATAGGCAGCGTCAGCGCAGGCGACTGAGGACAGCGCGGCGGACAACGACGGATAGGGGAATTACCCCCCTGTATCTGGCAGGGGTTTTCGCGCAGTCGTCAGACGCGCACAGGCAAGCTTCGCGTCCGGGGAGATTTCTGAGATAATTCAGCCAGTTGCAATACGGCATGGGCGGCCGCCCATGCCGTTGGCTTTTCTGGGTACAGGATGTCTAGCTCCCTACGCATTACCGAAATCTTCTACTCGTTGCAGGGCGAAACCAGCCGGCTGGGCCTGCCCACGGTCTTCGTGCGCCTGACCGGCTGCCCCTTGCGCTGCGGCTACTGCGATAGCGCCTATGCTTTCCATGGCGGCAAGCGCATGAGCCTGGCCGCCATACTGGAAGAAGTGGCGCAGCACGGCACGCCTTATGTCTGCGTCACCGGAGGCGAGCCCTTGGCCCAGGCCGGCTGCCACGCGCTGCTGACGCAGCTGTGCGACGCCGGTTTTTCGGTCAGCCTGGAAACCAGCGGCCACCTGCCGATAGAAACGGTAGACCCGCGCGTGTCGCGCATCGTTGATATCAAGACGCCAGGCTCGGGCGAGGTGGAAAAGAACCTGTGGGCCAATCTGCAGCACCTGACGGCGCGCGATGAACTGAAGCTGGTGCTGGTGCACCGGCACGACTACGAATGGGCGCGGGACCTGCTGCAGGACAACCAGCTGTTCACGCTGTGCCCGGTGATTTTCAGCCCGGTGTGGGAGTCGCTGCCGCCCAGGGACCTGGCCGAGTGGGTGCTGGCAGACAAGCTGCCGGTCAGGGTGCAGGTGCAGTTGCACAAGATATTGTGGGGCGACAAGCCGGGGGTATAGCGTTAAGGTCAGCCTGCAGGCGGCCCAGCCCCTGCCCTGCGTGCCAGCGAAGCGGTGCAGGCCAATTGATTTAAGGGAACTTCCAGACACCGCATTCTCGTTGCGATACGGCCTTACTTGTGCAAGCTTGCTGCGTGCATAGCAAGCCTTTGTTGCATCGAGTGGGGCGCTCGCACCCTGCCTTGCCTAGAAATTGCGGCTTCCGGAAGCACCCATAACGGATACAACGGGACACACCATGCAGAAAAAAGCTGTCATCCTGCTTTCGGGCGGACTGGACTCCGCCACCGTGCTGGCCTTGGCACAGAACCAAGGCTATGAGTGCTATTGCCTGAGCTTTGACTACGGCCAACGCCACAATGCCGAGCTGGCTGCCGCCCGGCGCGTGGCCCTGGGGCTGGGCGCCAAGGAACACCGCATCGCGACCATAGACCTGGCCGCCTTCGGCGGCTCGGCCCTGACCGACGCCGCCATCGATGTGCCGGTGGATGGGGTGAAGGAGGGCGAGATACCGGTGACCTATGTGCCGGCCCGCAATACCATCATGCTGTCCTTCGCCCTGGGCTGGGCCGAAGTGCTGGGCGCCAATGACATCTTTATCGGCGTCAACGCGGTGGACTACTCCGGCTACCCCGATTGCCGCCCTGAATTCATCTCGGCCTTTGAGATGATGGCCAACCTGGCCACCAAGGTTGGGGTGGAGGGTGCCACGCTCAGCATACGCACCCCCCTGATCAAGCTGACCAAGGCGGAGATCATCAAGACCGGTGTGGCCCTGGGCGTACACTATGCGCTGACCGTCTCCTGCTACAAAGCCGACCTGCAAGGCCGTGCCTGCGGTGCCTGTGATGCCTGCCGTCTGCGCCGCGCTGGCTTCGAGGCGGCCGGTGTGGCCGACCCGACACCCTATGTCTGATGGCAGCGGGCTGCGACATTGTGCCGCAGCCCGGCAGCCCGCCCAGGCGGCTAAGCTATCCCCTTAACCCAGCCCGAGACCCCCATGAAAATCGCCCTGATCACCAGCCTGCTCCTGGCTGCAAGCGCCACCCTGGCCGCCGATATCACCGTCAAGCACGCCTGGGCGCGCGCCACTGTGCCGGGCCAGCCGGTTTCGGGTGCTTTCCTGGAGATCACCGCCGGCAAGGCAGCCGTGCTGACCGGCGCCAGCAGCTCCGCTGCCGCCATGGTGGAGGTACACGAAATGAAGATGGAAGGCGGCGTGATGAAGATGCGCCAGCTGGACAAACTGCCCCTGCCTGCCGGCCAGACCGTGGCGCTCAAGCCTGGTAGCTACCACCTGATGCTGATGCAGCTGAAGGCGCCGCTGAAGGTGGGCGAAAAGCTGCCGCTGGTGCTCCACGTGGAACAGGACGGCAAGGCCATCAAGCTCGATACCACGGCGGAAGTGCGCGGCCTGGCGGGGAAGTAGTGGGCTCACTGGCTGCTGAGCTTGTCGTACCCGGCTGCGCTGACGTCTAGCGCCAGGGTTTCCCTGGCGCCTGTGTTGCCTGCCCCAAGCTGCTATGACTTGCGTCCATCACAGGTGTCGAGCGAAAGCGAGGCTCCCGCGCGGCGGCGCGGGGGGGGGTGTGGAATAAATCAGGGGAGAGCCTACCGTATCAGGCGACGCTGACGTCTAGCGCCAGGGTTTCCCTGGCGCCTGTGTTGCCTGCCCCAAGCTGCTATGACTTGCGTCCATCACAGGCTCTCACTCCCTGGGCACGTACTGCAGCAGCCAGTCTATGGCATCGTCCTCCCGGTCGAAGGCGCGGCAAGGGTAGGGCGGCTGGCGATAGGTCAGGTAGAGCTTGGCGGCGATGCGGGCAATGGTGGTGGGCTGCATCAACGCGACAGCGGTGGTCACGGCCATGACCTCGGGGGTGGCGGCATAGTCCTCTGCCTCGGCAGTAGACGTGACCATACCCTGGCCTTTGACCAGTACCGGGCGCGGCACGGTGGAGATCGCGACGTGCTGGCGCAAGGCTGACTGTATGGCTTCCAGGTCTATGCGGGGATTACGCCCGTAATCGAGCCGAAGGATGCCATCCTCCCCCAGCCAGACGTAGGGGTATGGTGCTTCTTGCATCCCATCATTCAAGGTCAAGCCGAGTGGGATTGCTACCCCGCCTTGGTGGCGGGTGGAAAATTCACGACGAAAATGTCGAGAACAGATATCTACGGTCAGCCCCTCTACTACCCAGGTATCCCGAGTACCGGTATCGCATGTAGCCAAACGACACGACCTAAAGGCCTGGCTAGGCTCCCCGCCAACGCCACCACAAGCGCAGCCCCAATAGCAGGCCCAGGATGGCCGCGTAGATCAGCGGCTGGGTCAGGTCTTTCTTGACCAGCCACCAGTAGTGCAGCACGCCCAGCAGGGCGATGCCATAGACCAGCTTGTGCAGGCGCCCCCAGTTGCGCTTCAGCCGCCGCATCATGGCATCGGTGGAGGTGAGCGCCAGCGGGACCAGCAACACGAAGGCGGCAAAACCCACAGTGATGAAGGGCCGTTTGGCGATATCACGGATGATGGCGGCCACATCAAAGAACTGGTCCAGCCACAGATAGGTAGTGAAGTGCAGGCTGGCATAGAAGAAGGCATACAGGCCCAGCATGCGTCGCAGCTTGATCAGCACGGTGTAACCGCTCAGCCGCCGCAGGGGGGTGATGGCCAGGGTCAGCAACAGGAACACCAGCGTCCAGGTGCCGGTGGAGCGGGTAATGAACTCGATGGGGTTGACCGCCTCACCACTGAGCACGATATAAGCCGCCCTGCACAGCGGCAGCAGGCAAAGGATGAAGACCATGGTCTTGATAAGGCCGATAGAGAGGGCGCCGGACAGTGGTTTCATGGCTGAGGAAGAAGAGGTTGATGGAAGGCTGGGCATGATCGTGGTGGTACTGTTTGGCAGCTTGCGCCATTTATCTGCAGCCTGACACCAAGTCTAGCGGCGGCGCAGGCGGGGGGTGTGGGATAAATCAGGGAAGAGCCCCATGTATCAATCTGCCCTGAGCTCTAGCGCCAGGGTTACCCTGGCGCCTGCGCAATCCGTCATCACCTATAGATGTCCTGAGTTCATAAGGGGCGCTGCAGCTCATTCAGAAAGATAACGAGCGTCAGCGAGGCTCCCGCGCGGCGGCGCGGGCGGGGGGTGTGGGATAAATCAGGGAAGAGCCCCATGTATCAATCTGCCCTGAGCGCTAGCGCCAGGGTTACCCTGGCGCCTGCGCAATCCGTCATCACCTATAGATGTCCTGAGTTCATAACTAGGCTCTTAGTCGCTTGTAGTGTGCCGTCATGACGGCATAATCGGAGTTTTGTTCCACCAACCCTAAGCCGAGTCTTTGCCATGCAGAGTTGCATTGCCACCGCCAACCGCCTTGTCGTCAAAGTAGGCTCTAGTCTTGTCACCAACGATGGCCGTGGCCTTGATCATGCTGCCCTGGGCCGCTGGGCCGCCGAAATGGCCGCCCTTACCCGCATGGGCAAGCAGGTGGTGTTGGTCAGTTCCGGTGCCATTGCCGAGGGCGTGGCCCGGTTGGGCTGGCCCCGTCGACCTAGCGCCCTGCACGAGTTGCAGGCCGCAGCGGCAGTGGGGCAGATGGGGTTGGTCGAGGCCTACGAGCGTTGTTTCAAGGCGCATGGGCTCAAGACCGCGCAGATTCTGCTGACCCACGAAGACCTGGCCGACCGCACCCGCTACCTGAACGCCCGCTCCACCTTGCTGACCTTGCTGGGCTTGGGGGTCATACCCATCATCAACGAGAACGACACCGTCTCCACCGACGAGATCAAGGTGGGCGACAACGATACCCTGGGGGCGCTGGTCACCAATCTGATCGACGCCGATGCGCTGATCATCCTGACCGACCAGCGTGGCCTGTATAGCGCCGACCCGCGCAAACACCCCGATGCCCGCTTTATCGACGAGTACGAGGCCGGCCAGCCTGAGCTGGAAGCCATGGCCGGTGGTGCCGGCAGCAGCGTGGGCACGGGCGGCATGTACACCAAGATCATTGCTGCCAAGCGCGCAGCCCGCAGCGGTGCCAGCACGGTGATTGCCAGCGGCCGCGAAGACCAGGTGCTGGGTCGCCTGGCCCAGGGTGAGGCCATAGGCACGCAGCTGACGGCCCGCACCACCCGCCTGGCCGCCCGCAAGCAATGGCTGGCCGATCACCTGCAGGTACGCGGCACCCTGCAGCTCGATGCTGGCGCCGTGCGCGCCGTGGCGCAACAAGGCACCAGCCTGCTGCCCATAGGCGTGGCCAGCATAGAAGGCGATTTCCTGCGCGGAGAGATGGTGCGCTGCGTTGGCCCCGACGGCAGCGAGATAGCCCGTGGCCTGTGCAATTACGACGCCGCCGATGCCCGCCGCATCGTTCGCCTGCCCACTAGCCAGATCGAGGCGGTGCTGGGCTTTGTCGATGAACCCGAGCTGATACACCGCGACAATATGGTGGTGCTGTAGATGTTGGCGGATGCCGCGTTGATACGGCCAGCCACCTTGGCTGACTGCCGCCGTATCGCCGAGATACACGTACAGTCCTGGCAGGCGACCTATGCAGGCCTGTTGCCGGGCGAGGCCTTGGCAGCACTTTCGATAGACCAGCGCGAGGCACGTTGGCAGACCCTGCTGCCGCAAGGCGAATCCACCACCCTGGTGCTGGAGCAGGCCGGGCGGGTGGTGGGTTGGCTGTCCTACGGCCATTGCCGCGACGCTGGCGCCGACGCCTGCGAGGGCGAAATCTGGGCCATCTATCTGGACCCGGCCTGGCTAGGCCAGGGCCTGGGGCGCCAGCTATGGCAGGCCGGTGTGGCCGGTTTGCGGGCCGCCGGCCTTACCCGCATCAGTGTGTGGGTGGCGGCCGGCAATGGTGGTGCGGTGGATTTCTACCGCGCCATGGGCCTGGCGGCCGAGATCGACAGCATGCAGCCGGACGAGATGGCCGGCCACCCCGTCCAGATGCTGCGTCTGTCCGGCGCCATGGATGCCGCGCCGCCCGATGCAGCCGCTGAGATTGCCGCTGTCTTGGCATTCTGGTTTGGTGATGCCGCAGCCCCGCGACCGGCCTGGTTTCAGCGAGACGCTGCTTTCGACGACGCCATCATCCAGCGCTTCGGCGCCTTGATCACGGCCGCCCAGGCCGGAGGCCTGCAACGCTGGCGTGCCAGCCCGCAGGGCCTGCTGGCCTATCTGCTGCTGCTGGACCAGTTCTGCCGCAATGCCTTCCGCCAGCAGCCCCGCGCCTTCCTGGCAGACCCGCTGGCGCTGGCGGCAGCGCAACAGGCCGTGGCCCAGGGCCTGGATCAACAGCTCAGCCCCCTGCAGCGGATATTCGTCTACCTGCCCTTCGAGCATGCCGAATACCTGGCTATGCAGGATCAGGCCGTTGTCCTGTTCAGGGCACTGGCGGCAGATCAGCCTGAGCTGTCGCCTTATCTGGACTACGCCTACCGCCACCGCGAGGTGATCCAACGCTTTGGCCGCTTTCCCCATCGCAACAATGTGCTGGGACGGCCGTCGAGCGAGGCAGAGATCGCCTATCTGGCGGAACCGGGGAGCGGTTTCTGATCGTCGAACCAGGGTCTCCTGAACAAGGAGAAGTTGCTACGCCGGCAATGTTTGGTAGTCGTCTGCCCCAAGGGCCTGCATGCCGCGCTATTCCCTGGGTTGTGTGCCGCAGAAGTCGGTGAAGGGCGCCAGCGAGTAGCTACAATAGTTATTCAAATATCTATTCACTGGCATATTCATTGTCATGGCTCGCCATTCCGACTCTATCCGCCAGTTGCTCGGTCGAGGGCCGTTGACTTCGCGCTAACTTGTTGAAAATAAAGGTGGTGGTGGGCCAGCGGTATCGCGTGCACTGGCCAGGCTGGGTGATGAAGTGATGCGAATCGGGGCTGGTTCGGCTATTCGTTATGCCCTGTGGGACATGACTCGTGGTTTTGCCCAGCTGGAAAGCGGCGAGCAGGGTCGCCAGACAACTATGACCCGGCCTCGTCGACAGGCGTAAATACCTGCGCCGCTTGCCTGTACCGCCCCATCTCCCCAGAATGTCGGCTCTCCAAACCGGTCCTTGCCACCATGCGCCTTGCTCCCCTGCTGCTCAGCCTTGCCTGCCTTGTCACCTGGGCTGACGACAGCCTCAATGACGGCCCCTATGTGATCCACCAGGGGCAGACCATCGAGGCGGCCTGGGTGTGCCAGGGCCAGGTACAGCGTCTGCCGGTCCAGTCGGACCGCAAGCTGGCCATACCGTGTGGCGAACTCAAGGGCCTGGCGCTCAACCGCAGCAATCCGGTGGCACCCGATATCCAGCCGCAACCACAGCGCTGGGCCGCGCTGTCCGATATCCATGGCCAGGCGGGCATCTTCCAGACCCTGCTCAAGGCCCAGGGGGTAATCGACGGCATGGGCAACTGGGCCTGGGGCAAGGGTGTGCTGGTGATTGCCGGCGATATCTTTGACCGTGGCCCCACGGTGAACGAGGCCTTGTGGCAGGTTTACCAGCTGGAACAGCAGGCCCGTGCAGCTGGTGGCGCCGTCCATTTTGTCCTGGGCAACCACGAGGCCATGGTGCTGCGCGGCGATCTGCGCTACATCCACCCGCGCTACCAGGCTGTGGCCCAACTGCTGGGCCGTAGCTACGACCAGCTGTATGGCCGCGATACCGAGCTGGGCCAATGGCTGCGCAACCGGGCCACTGTGCTCAAGCTGGGCGACACCGTATTCCTGCACGGCGGCCTGCATCCGGAGCTGGCCCAGGCTGCGATAGACCTCAAGCATATCAACCAGCGCTTTCGCGAGCGGCTGGGCGCCAGCAAGGCCGAACTGGCGCAGGACCCCGAAGCCAGCTACCTGATGGGCAGCAAGGGTCCACTCTGGTATCGCGGCTATTTCCTGCCCGAGCGGGCTACCCTGGCCGATGTAGACGCCCTGCTGGATCGCCTAGGCGCCCGCCGCATCGTGGTGGGACACACCACCCAGCGCGAGCTGGTATCGCTGTATGGCGGCAGGGTGATAGGGGTGGACGCCGGCATCAAGGACGGCGAACGTGGCGAGCTGCTGCTATGGCAGGACGGCAAGCTGTGGCGCGGCACCATGGATGGCCGGCGCAGTGAGCTGGCGGCCGGTGAGGATAGCGGGGGGGTGCTGCCGGGCCAGGAGTGAATCAGTACCGCACTGTTGTATCGACAATGCGGTACCGATGATTTTCCCTCAGGGTGCCTTGCCCCCCATCAGCACCTGCACGGCGGTTTCCAGTTGTGCATCGGTCTGTTCGCCCAGCCTGTCGGCGACAGCGATGTCTACCGGCCTGGGGCCGCTCTCCAGGTCGTCGCCGTTGCGGGTGGATACCACCCGGCTGAAGGGTAGGCGCAAGACCGAGCCGTCCACCAGTACCTTGAACGAGGTAAAGATCACCCAGCCTGCGCCTGGCTCGCCCACTACCTTGCCCAGCTGCATGGCACGATAGCCTTCGGTGAAGACTTCGCCGTCCGACAGGGTGATCTTGTTGGTCAGCAGGATGGTGGGCTTTTCCAGTGTCTGCTGGCCCACGGCCAGGCGGCCCGGTGCGGTGGGTAGCTGGCGGGCGGTAAAGCTGTAGTGGCTCTGGCGCGCCAGGGTATCGAGCTCCCAGCTATCGACCATGCCGCCATAGTTGTTGCGCACGTCGAGCACCACGCCCTGGGCGGCGTGGCTGAGGCGGTCGAGATCCAGGTGGAACTGGTCCAGCGAAGCCTCGCGCATGTCCACCATATGTATGTAGTCGAGCTTGCCGCCGCTGAGCCGCTGCACCTCGGCCCGCTTGGCAGCGGCCCATTGCTTGTAGCGCAGGGTACTTTCGTCTGCGGCGGCCACCGGCTTGGTATAGACGGTACGTTGCTTGCCATCCTGGCCGCGCAAGCTCAGCGCCACCAGCTTTCCTATCTTGCCGTCCAGCAGGCGATCAAGGTTGTCATGGCGTTCCACCGTCTGCCCGTCCAGGGCGATCAGGGTGTCGCCCACGGTCACGCCAGCCAATGCTGCCGGGCTGTTGGCAACCAACTGGGCCACGCGCAGCTGGCCATCGCGCTCATAGGTGCTGCGATCCAGATCCAGGCCCAGCCGGCCCAGGGTGGTCTGGGTCTCGCCGCGCGGGGCGGCCAGGCCGGTGTGGGAGGTGTCCAGCTCGCCCAGCATCAGCCACACCACCCGGCGCAGTTCGTCGCGGGTCAGTGCCGCGTCCACCCAGGGCTGGTAGCGGGTTTTCAGGGCTGCCCAATCCTGGCCGCGCATGGCCGGGTCGAAGAAGAAGTCGCCCAGGGTGCGCCAGGCCTCGTCGAAGACGGCCTGTTTCTCGGCCTCGAATGCCACTTCGGTCTCGGCCTGCAGCGGGATGGTACGCGGGTTGCCGCCGTCCAGCGCCACCACCATGGCCTTGCCGCCTTCCAGGTAGTAGGCTTCTTTCTCGTCGGTACTCAGTTGCAGGCTATGCTTGGTGGCCATGCTGAAGCTCAGTTGGCGCGGCAGCTCGCCGGCCTTGTAGCGCCAGATATTGGGCTGGCCGGCTACGATGCCTACCAGGGCCAGGGTTTTGCCATCGCGGCTGGCGGCAAAGTACTGGCTGTCGATAGGGCTGGGCAGCAGGTTGGCATGGCTGCGAGCCCAGGCGGCGTCGGGCTGGCTGTTTGCCTTGGCCGGTTCGCCGTCTGCGCCCAGCGGTGCGGGTGGCGCCAGCGGGATCTCGACGATGCGGCCACCTGCCTCGCTGTGCTGGAAGGCACGCCACCACAGCAATTGGCCATCGGCCCGCCATTGCAGGCTGGGCTGGCCATAGCCCTGGTCCTCGGGGCGGAACCACAGTTTCTTGCCGGTGCCGGGGCTGGCCAGCTGGGTCAGGGCCTGCTTGCTGCCGTCCTTCAGTGCTACCAGCGTCACCTGGGCCAGCAGCTTGTGGCCCAGCTCCACTACGGCCAGGTGTTGGCCATCAGGCGACCAGGCCAGCGGGGAATCGGCCCAGATGGGCGGCCGGCCGGTTTGCACGGCAGTCAGCATCCGGGTCTTGCCATCGGCCAGGTTGGCGCTGTGCAGTGCCTTGCCGTTGCGGATATAGGCAATCTGGCTGCCATCGGGCGACCAGCGCGGAAAGGCATCGCTATCGGCCGATTGGCTGACACGCTGCTCGGTCTTGCTGGCCAGGTTGTAGCGCCATATCTCGGCCGGGCCGTTGCGCAAGGAGGTATACGCCAGTTGCTTGCCATCGGGCGACCAGGCCAGCTGTGATTCGGCCGCGGCGCTGCGGGTCAGCCGTGTGGCGCTGCCGCCTGCCACGGCTGCCAGCCAGATATCGCCGCGGGCTACAAAGGCCAGCTGCTTGCCGTCGGGCGAGAGATGCAGCTCTTCCAGCTTGTCGCCTACGGCAAATTTCTCGGTGGCCGGGGTGGGGCCGCTACCCGATAGTTTCACGTGAATCTGCCGGCTGGCGCCGCTGCGGGTGTCCAGCGTCCACAAGCCATGGTCGCGCTCAAATGCCAGCGTCTGGCCATTGGCCGAGAGGCTGGGCCACAGCACCCGGCCGGTGGTGAACTGCGTCACCGGCCTGGGCTGGCCATCCAGTGCCTGCTGGTAGAGGTTGTCCTGTCCGCCCGGGTTGCCCACAAACCAGATACTGCGGCCATCTGCCGCCCACATGGGCCAACTGGCACGGGCGCCATCGGTGGAGAGTTTGCGCCAGCTACCCTGGCCGCCCAGCGGGGCCAGCCACAGCTCGTCCTGGTCGATATGGGCGCCATTGCGCCGCCACCACTGGCCGAAACTGCGGGCATTCAGCGCCAGCCACTGGCCATCGGGCGAGGGGCTGGCCTGGCTCTCGTCCAGATAGCGTTGGGCCAACACTGGCATGGGTGTGCCGCCGCTGGCGTCCACCCGGTACACATCATTCATGCGCTGGATATCGTGCGATGCATGATGGAAGTACACCCAGCGGCTGTCGGCCGACCAGGCGCTGGCCTGTTCGGCCCGGTCGTCATGGCTGAGGCGGCGCAGCTGGTTGCTGGCGATATCGAGCAGGTAGAGGTCGCCGTTGCCGCTGCGGCTGGAGCTGAAGACCAGCTTGCTGCCGTCCGGTGACCATAGCGGGCGTGATTCGGTGGCTGGGTGTGCCACCAGCAGGCGGGCTTCGCCGCCCTGGCTTGGGGCTGTCCAGATGTCGCCGCCCGAGACAAAGGCCAGGGTCTGGCCATCGGGCGAGATGGCGGGTTCGTATAGCAGGGGGGCGGCCTGGGCAAACAGGGGCAAGGTGGCGAGCAGCAGGGTCAGGCGCATGGTGGCGTCCAGCAGGGCAGGAAAGCGCGCAGTCTAGGCCATTCCGTGCCTGATAATCAGTCGCGGCTGGGCTGCCGTGGTATCCACGCGACGCCATGTTGAACTTGTTGCAGTGCGTCATGACTACTAGAGTGAAGTCTGCCGTGCTGCCCGCGCAAGCAGGGCTGTTGCCCAGTACACCCAGGCTACCGGAGTATCCTGCCATGTCTGATTCACCCGCCGCCCGCCGTGCCCGCTTCCTGGAAGAGCAGGAAGTCCGCTATGCCAACCTCAAGCACCAGCTGCGCCAGGCGTTCGACCCCTGGGGCCTGGTGGCCATACACAGCAAGGCCGCGTTCTCCTGGCTGAGCCATCCGGTGGAACTGGCATCGGCCATGACCCGCTATGTCCATGATGTTGCCACCCTGCAGCAGCAGGGCATGGGCCGATGGCTGGGCGAGCCGGACACCGATCTGTTTCCGCCCAACCCCGAGGATCAGCGCTTTGCCGATCCGGTCTGGCGCGATCACCCCGGCTGGGACTACGTCAAGGAGGCCTATCTGATGCAGACCCGCTGGATACAGGACATGCTGTACCAGAGCCCGGGCCTGAGCGATGCCGAACGGCGCAAGAGCGCCTTCTGGCTGCGGCAGAGCCTGAATGCCCTGGCCCCGACCAATTTTCTGGCACTCAATCCCATTGCCCAGCAAAAAGCCTGGGAGAGCCGGGGCGAGAGCCTGCTCAAAGGCCTGCAGAACCTGGCCCGCGATGCGGGCGGCGGTGATGTCAGCATGACCGACCGCACGCCCTACACGGTGGGCGGCAACCTGGCGCTGACACCGGGTGTGGTGGTCTATCGCGGCAAGCTGCTGGAGGTGATCCACTACGCGCCGACCACCCCGACCGTCCATGCCATGCCACTGGTGCTGATCACGCCCTGGATCAACAAGTACTACATACTTGATCTGGCGCCGGGCAAGTCGCTGGTGGAGTACCTGGTGGGGCAGGGCTTCAATGTCTTCATCACCAGCTGGAAGAACCCCGACGAGGACATGGCCGAGGTGAGCTTCGACGACTATATCGTCGAAGGCGCCGCCCGCATCATCGAAGTGGCACGGAGCGTGGGCAAGAGCGATCAGGTGCATGCCCTGGGCTACTGCATAGGCGGCACGCTGCTGGCGCTCTATATGGCCTGGGCCAACCGAAAAGACCCCGAGAAGGTACCGGTCGCGCACTGGACCTTGCTGACGACCCTGACCGACTTTGCCAATCCGGGCGATATCGAAGTCTTCATCGACGAGGACGGCCTCGATGTCATTGACGGCATCATGCAGAAACAGGGTTTCCTCGACGGCAAGGAGATGTCGTCGAGCTTCCGTATGCTGCGGCCCAACAGCCTGATCTGGAACTATGTAGTCAGCAACTACTTGCTGGGCGAGACGCCACGGGCCATGGACGTGCTTTACTGGAACACCGACATGACCCGCATGCCGGCCGCCATGCATCGCTACTATCTACGCGAGTTCTACCTGCATAACCGCCTGATCGAGCCGGACAGCCTGTGCATGGCCGGTCAGGCGCTGGACCTGGGCCGCATACGGCAGCCACTCTTCATGGTAGCGGCCGAGGAAGACCATATCGCGCCGTGGAAGACCACCTATGGCCTGCTCAAGCACCTGCCCGAGCCAGCGACCTTCACCCTCTCCACTTCCGGCCATATCCTGGGCATGGTCAATCCACCGCTGGCTAATTCCAAGCGCAGTTACTGGCAGGGTAGCGTGGGTAGCAGAGAGCTGCCCGAGGCCTGGCTGGCCCGCCAGCAAAAAAACCCAGGCTCCTGGTGGCCCAGCTGGGTGGATTGGCTGCGCCCCCGTTGCGGTGCGCAGATCAAGCCGCCACCCCTGAGCAACAAGCAATACCCCAAGCTGATAGAGGCACCGGGCAGCTATGTGTTCGAGTAAGAGCCGCTAACAAGACCCTTCTGGTGTTGTTGTGCGAGCTTGCCGTAGCTGCGTACTGCCTGCTGCGCGCGCTTAGCCAGAACCGCTACGCTGGGTTTGTTAGCTGCTCCAAGGCTGCGGCGCTGCCGCGCGCCGCTAGTAGGGGTGGGGCAGCCTGGATAAGGTACGCAGGCTGTCCACCATTGCATCGATAGCGCGCCAGTCCTCGGTCGAGGCTAGGCGGAATGGCCGGATCAGGGCGGGGCTGTCCTCGGGCAATCCTCGCGGCACACCCAGGTCGACGACGGTGGGCTGGCCTTGCTCGAACACCAGCACCTGCGGCTGGGCCTGGTTGGTATTGACGTCGACCGCATAGACGCGGCCGTCGTACAGCGCCTCCACTTTATCCACCAAGGTGTGGGCAACCACCATGCGCTCCGCCCCGTAAGCCTGCAGTACCTGCGCCAGTTCGGCGGGTGCCAGCGACTTGCCCGTTTCGTCGGGCAGGTAGCCACGGTACTGGGTTACCCCCTGGCGGCCTAGAACGGCATCCAGCCCGGTGGTGCTGGTGGGCTTGGCCTGCCAGTAATCGCGCATGGTCTGGTTCAATGCCGATACCGACAAACCGCTTTGCGCCACGGCCGGGCTGATGCCGCCGTGGGCAAACAGTACCTTGCCTAGCTTGACGACAACCGGTTGCTGCCGCAGCCACTGCCCCAGCACCGTGTCAGCACCATAGGTGGCATTGAATCCGCCCAACTGGCGGCTGGCATAGATGTGCTCGGGATGGGCACGGGAGAGGTTGCCGCGCAGATCGTACTGTTCGTGGTTGCCCAGCAGCGTATGCACCTGCCCCCCAGCGGCCTGGGCCTGCAGGGTCAGGTTATGCACCCGCCAAAGGACGGCCTGGGCATCCCGGCCACGGTCCACCAGATCGCCGTTGAACAGCAGCTGGTTGCGGCCGAAGCGCCAGTTGCCCTGGGCGTCGACGATCTCCAACTTGCGCAGGGCTGCATCCAGAAAGGCCAGATTGCCTTCGATATCGCTCAGCACCACCAGCCGCTCAGGCATCTCAGCCTGCACCTCTGGCGCGGTGGCCGGCTGGGCCAAGGCATAGCGGTACTCACGGCCACCGCAGTGGAATTGCAGCTGCGTGCCACGGCCTTGCTGGCTGGCGGTCTTGTCCTCGCAGAACCATTTTGCCTGCCATTGCCCATCGGCCCCGGTACGCACCAGCGGGCCATCGACAAAGCCCGGTATCCGCGGTGCATCGCCGGTACCGGCATAGGTGCGCAGACGCAGGTCACCGCCTGGCAGGTCTACCCGCAGACCGGTGTGCACGCCATGGCGGGTGGTCTCGAAATGGGTGAGCCAGATCAGCCCCAGGCACAGCAGGGTGATCAGGATCAGAGTGCCGAGTAGCCAGCGGGACAGACGTTTGCGCATGATTGGGAATAGCTATGGAGAGAGCGCGAAATATTAGGGTTTCCCATGGTGTTTCGCACTACGGTGGCACGGTTTGTTGTGTTATGCGCAGCAATCGCTGTAATGGATTGATTCTTCAATGTAAAATGCTGGCCGCACCAACCTGTGGACAATCAGGGCTGCAGCTTGGTGCACCTATTTTTAACCGGTCCGCTCTTTACGGGAGCGACCACTGGCAAAGAGAAGACCATGACGCAAGCGATCGTGGTGGCGGCGCTATACAAGTTCGTCACCCTCAACGATTACCAGGATCTGCGCGCACCGCTGCAGCAATGCATGGAAGACAACGGTGTCAAAGGCACGCTGTTGCTGGCCGAGGAGGGCATCAACGGTACGGTGTCCGCTACCCGCGCCGGCATAGATGGCCTGCTGGACTGGCTCAAGCGCGATCCGCGCTTTGTGGATATCGACCACAAGGAAAGTTATTGCGACGCGCAGCCGTTTTATCGTACCAAGGTGAAGCTCAAGAAAGAGATCGTCACCATGGGGGTCAAGGGCGTGAATCCCAATACCCAGGTGGGTACTTATGTGGAGCCCGAAGACTGGAACGCGCTGATCAACGACCCGGAAGTGCTGCTGATCGACACCCGCAACGACTATGAGGTGGCCATCGGCACTTTCGAAGGCGCCATCGACCCACGTACCGAGAGCTTCCGCGAGTTTCCTGAGTATGTGCGCCAGCACTTCGACCCCAGCAAGCACAAGAAGATCGCCATGTTCTGCACTGGCGGCATACGCTGCGAGAAGGCCTCCAGCTTCATGCTGGGCGAAGGTTACGAAGCGGTCTACCACCTCAAGGGCGGCATCCTCAAATACCTGGAGCGGGTGCCGCAGGACCAAAGCAAATGGCAGGGCGACTGCTTTGTGTTTGATAACCGGGTGACGGTAAGGCATGACCTCAGTGAGGGGGATTACGATCTGTGCCACGCCTGTCGTCAGCCGGTATCGGTGGCTGATCGTGCCTCGCCGCACTACAGCCCCGGCATCAGCTGCCCCAATTGCTGGGATAGCCTGAGCGAGAAGACCCGCGCCAGCGCCCGGGAAAGGCAGAAACAGATCGAACTGGCCAAGGCCCGCAACCAGCCCCACCCCATGGGTTACGACCCGCGCGCGGCCGCTCACAAGGCCAAGTAGGCCGGCGCGCCTGGATCAAGCCGGCATTTATCCGTTGGCGCATCGCAGCTGCACCAGCTGTTCCATTCCAGCCAGGATGGCAATGCCTTGATCTGGGCTGCGATCAGGCGGGCCGTCTTCCAATGCCGTCTGAAGGCTGCACAAGTGACACTGCCGGGCCGTCGGTGACCGTCTGGCCTGGCTGGTGGCGCAGCAGTCATGGGTGGTTTTGTGGTTGGCGCGCGTGGCGGTGAGCGTTAGACACTCGCGCTAGAAGTCGAGCCTTCTGGCTGCCCTTTCAGGGCCGGTGCGGGTCTCAACGCCAACACTTGGTTGGAGCCGCAGGGGGCAGGTCTGCCCTAGCCTGTTCCGTAGCTCGTTGCGCAGGGCAGTCAGTTCGTCCAGGCGCTGTTCAACCACCTGCAGCTTATCTGCCAGTAGTGCGCCAACAGCCGCGTCCTGGTCGGGAGCCGTGCGCAAGCGGGCCAGGTTGGTTCCGATCTCGGCCAAGCTGAAGCCCAGCTTCTGCGCCGTCTTGATATACAGCAGTAGTTGCACCGCCTCAGCCGGGTAATCGCGATAGCCATTCTGCTGCCGCCGCGCCTTCAGCAGGCCGGCTCTTTCATAGAAACGCAGGCTGTCACGGCTGATTCCGCTGGCGCTGGCCAGTTCTCCGATACGCATGGATATCTCCTTGACCTTGGAGTGTACTCCAGGCTTTAGCCTGTGTGCTCTACCTCACTACCCTCAAGGAACCGCCCTATGTGGACACCCGCGCAATATCGCCGCCTGGTTCGTGCCAGTGCTGCCTACGATCTGGTCGTCACCGCCGCTTTTGCCACACCCTGGAGCTTTGCCCTGCTGCACACCGCCCTGACCGCCTTGGCCACGGCGCTAGCCTTGCCGGGAGAATTTCCGGCTTTTTCGGCCGTACCCATGCTGATGGCCAATCTGTTGGGTTCCATCGTCTGCGTCTGGTCGGTCTTGCGCCTGCGTGATCCACAGCAGCAGTTTGGCCGTTACGACGCGGTGGCTCGGGGCCTGTTTGCCTTGTGGCAGGCGTATGCGCTGCTGCAGGGCGCCAGCTGGCTTGTGGCAGGTTTTCTGGTGGTCGAGCTGGCCTGGGGCATCGCCCAGGCGCTGCCGGTACGGGATGAACTTGCACTTGCAGATACCCGCGAGCTCGCTGGGACAGCAGGGTAAAATCAGGGCCATAACGATTACCCAGGCCGGTCCATGCTTATCCAGTCCCACACCGTTGATCTCGCTACCCCCAGCGGCCCCATGCGCACCTATGTGCACAGGCCGCAGGGCGATGGCCGCTATCCGGTCATCCTGTTCTACTCCGAGATCTTCCAGCAGACCGGCCCCATTGAGCGCTCCGCCAGGTTGATGGCTGGCCATGGCTATGTGGTGCTGGTGCCCGAGGTATTCCACGAATTGAACCCGGCGGGCACCGTGCTGGCCTACGATGAGGCCGGCCGCGACAAGGGCAATGCCGACAAGGCGGCCAAGCCTGTGGCCAGCTACGATGTCGACAACATCGCGCTGATAACTTGGGCGCAGGCCCAGCCATGGTGTAGCGGCCAGTTTGGCGCCATGGGTTTTTGCCTGGGCGGCCACCTGGCGTTTCGTGCCGCCCTGCAGCCGCAGGTCAGCGCTACCGCCTGCTTTTATGCCACCGATCTGCATACCCAGGTCATCCCCAGCTCCGCAGGCCAGCACAGCATGGCGCGGCTGGCCGATATCACGGGTGAGCTGCTAATGATCTGGGGCAAGCAGGACCCGCATATACCCGACGAGGGCCGTGCCCAGGTCTACGCCAGCCTGGCGCAGGCGGGCCTGCGCTTTACCTGGCACGAGTTCAACGGCCAGCATGCCTTTATGCGCGATGAGGGCGAACGCTATGATCCCGAACTGGCCCAACTGGGATACCAGTTGGCCTTGGCGCTGTTCCGTCGCAAACTAGGTTGATCATGTCGAATAAACCTCACCACCCCAAGCAGGCCGCCATTCGTACCCCGGTGGCCGAAAAGACCGATCTGCATCCGCGCAACGCCCATCGCAGCCGCTATGATTTTGCCCAGCTGATCGCCGCCAGCCCCGAGCTGGCGGCCTTTGTCGCCATCAATGCCTACGGCAACGAATCCATCGATTTTGCCGACCCGGCAGCGGTAAGGGCGCTCAATCGCGCCTTGCTCAAGCACCACTACAAGGTGGGCTACTGGGATATCCCAGCCCAGTACCTGTGTCCGCCCATACCTGGGCGGGCCGATTACCTGCACTACCTGGCCGACCTGATGGCTGGCCACAACGGCGGCAAAGTGCCGCGCGGTGCCGGCATACAGGTGCTGGATATCGGTGTGGGCGCTAACTGCATCTACCCCCTGATAGGCCACAGCAGCTACGGCTGGTACTTTACCGGCAGCGAAATCGACCCGGCGGCGCTGGCCAGTGCCCAGGCCATCGTCAATGGCAATCCGGGGCTGCAAGATGCCATCACCCTGCGCCTGCAGGCGGCCCCACCTGCGATCCTGCATGGGGTGATACAGCCGGGAGAATGGTATGACCTGTGCCTGTGCAACCCGCCCTTCCATGGCTCCCACGCTGAGGCAGTGGCCGGCACCCAGCGTAAATGGAAGAACCTGGGCCGCGCCGAGGCCGCCGGCAAGCAGCCCGTGCTCAACTTTGGCGGCCAGGCTGGCGAGCTGTGGTGCGATGGTGGCGAAGAGGCCTTTATCAGCCGCATGGTGGCGGAGAGTGCGCAGTGGCCTACCAGCTGCTTCTGGTACACCTCGCTGGTTTCCAAGGCCACCAGCCTGCCGGCCATCTACCGCGCACTGGCCGAGGCGGGTGTGGTGGAGAGCAAGACCATAGAGATGGCCCAGGGCCAAAAAATCAGCCGCATTGTCGCCTGGACCTTCCTCGACAAGCGCCAGCAGCAGGCTTGGCGCCTGCATCGCTGGAGTGCATAGGCCAATCACCGCTGCGACGCTGCCTATGTGCCGCTGAGCGGGTGGGGAGCGTCCGCCGCAGATCTGCCCCTATCTTTCGTACCTCCTGCCTGATTTCTACCTGCTGATCGCCACGCGTATTTTTGGGGCGTGGCGAGCCGCCTGCTGCGGCACGGCCAGGTTTCCCCACGCCCAAATCCCCGTCTAGCGCCTTGCCATCTGCCTGCCATCGCCAGGCAACAGGCTCTATCGCCACTACTCGCCCATTTGCAAGCCACTGATACCAAACCCGATTTTTTGGTCATGTACCGGCATTTCCGCAACAGCCTGCCTCCCAAGCGGTTGCTAGGCTTGCGAATTAGATCATTTGCTCTAGGATGCACGCACACGCCCCAGCAAGGGGCGGTTTAGTGCCAACAGGCTGCCCTGGCTGCAAAGTCGCATCGCTGGCAGGTCTGCAGAAACACCGACTTCATCCTGCTGTATCGCACCTAGGCGCGTCGTTTGCCGGTGCCGTTTCGCCGTTGTAGCTGTCCGGTCGGCAGCGCATGGCAGCCTCACGCTAGATGGGCAATTGCCGTACCGGAATCAACGCCCGGCCCCGTCCTGGTGGCCTGGTGATCCGAATGGAGCATGAAACGAAAGGGGTTAGCATGATCAAGCTGTACCGCAGTCTTGTCGCACTCTTTGTGGTAGCCGCCACCGCGCTGCCAGCCTATGCCGCCAACTACACGCTATGGGTCAACGGCCGTACCGGCGGTGGCCAGATCGGCAACTACAACAGCTTTACCTATTGGGGCCCTGCGACGACAGCCGCTGGCGTCAACAAGAAGGCGGTCAACTGGGATGGCCGCAGCAATATCTCCAGCCAGAACTACCTGATACGTGACGCATTGGACTGCTTCTGCACCGGCACCAACTGGTGCTATATCGCCGCCCATAGCGCAGGCGACCTGATGATGGGCTACACCCTGGCCAACTACGGTGGCTCCACCCGCTACAAGAAGAATGCCTCGCCCAATGCTGCCGGCCAGTGCGGCAATAGCGACGGCAGCACCCAGGTGGGCTGGAACATCAAGTGGGTCAATGTCGCCTCGGGCGCCGGCGGCGGCTCCGAGCTCAGCGACGTGGGCTCGTGGACCACGTCCGAGCCACTGGTGAAGGACCTCAAGACCACCACTGCCCGGGCGCTCTACAACCACAACAGCACCCGCAACGTGTGGTTCTACATGTTTGCCGGCGCCAGCGGCACGCTGTACTCGGGCATCCTGCCGGGCCAGGATGACGAAGCCGTGGCCTACCACTCCACCGGTGGGGTATCGGGCAGTGGCGGCCAAGGCCTGTGCAACCCCAGCGATTGGTTCTGCAACGACCTGAACATGGGCACTGCCGCCAACGAAGGGGGAAGCACTAAATGGTCCTATCACTCGGTCAAGTTCCGCGACAACAACGAGAGCTATAACCACTACGCCAACGGCAATTGGGGCGGCATCATCTCGGTGGTGCGTGCCGATACGGTGACCAATGCCCAGTAAGGCGACACCTGCAGCACCCGCGCCGGCCGCAGCGGGCTGGCGCGCATGGCTAGCCTGCATCGCCGGCGGGCTGGCCGTGCTGGCTGGCCTGGCCTGGTGGCTCGATGGCGATGGCCCGACGGCCGTGCAGGCTGCCACCGCAAAAGACAGTACTGCTGCGGTGGCACCCACGCCCAACGGCTGGCCCGCACTGGGCCAGACCCAGTCGCCGGCCATGTCGCCTGATGAGCGGGCCAAGCAACTGGCGGTCTGGACCGAGCGGCTGGAGCGGGCCAAGCACACCCTGGCCAGCTATCGCGAAGGCACGCGCTACCCCTTCGAGTCGCGCCCCATCAGCGAGCATGCCGACCAGACCTATCCCAACCGACCGGTAGCGGAAGACAGCGCGCTACGCACCGAGGACGGTCAGACCGACCCCACCATCAACGTCAAGACCTCGCAAAGCCGCGTCTTCATGGCGGCGGGCGAAAGCGTGGTGTTCACCATCGCCGCCAGTGATCGCAGTGGCCAGCCGGTGGCCTTTACCGTGACCCAGGCCCGCGCCCTGGGCATGCCGTCGCCGGGCCGGGGCGGACAGCTGCCACAACAGGCCGTGGTGTTTGGTGACGCAGGCCTGCAGGGAGATGCCCGTGCTGGTGACGGCGTACAGAGCGCCTTGCTGGCCCCCGCCCAGGGGCCATTTGCTCAGTACGATGGTGCCATACGCGTCGAGGTCAAACTGAAGCTGGCCGGGCGGGAGGGCCTGCATGGTTTTGATGTGTATTACTCGCCCGAACAACCTGCCGTCTGGGCCGGACCGGTGCGCGAGGTAGTGGAGCGGGGATCGCTCTACCTCTATATGCCGGTGCAGGTCAGCACGCCCGGTCGCTACCTGGTCAGCGGTCGTCTGGACGACGCCAGCGGCAAGCCCCTGGCGCTGCTGAGCTTCAACGATGTGCTGCCAGCCGGCCTGCAGCAGATCAAACTGACGGTATTCGGCAAGCTGCTGCGCGACCTCAAGCCCAGTTTTCCGCTTACCTTGCGCGATGTGGATGGCTACCTGCTGAAAGAAAACACCCACCCCGACCGCGCTTTGCTGCCACGGCTGATGGGCACGGTGCATGTCAGCAAGGCCTATAGCCTCAATGGTTTCTCGGCCGATGAATGGACCAGCGAGGAGCGCGACCGCTACCTGGCCGAGTATGGGCGGGATGTAGACTTGGCGCAGGGCCAGGTGGACCAGCTGACAGGGCCGTGAGAGCCGGCTTCGGACTCGAGACATGGATAGGCGTTGACGCCTGAGCGGGCGCCAGGGAGACCCTGGCGCTTGTCATCAGCTGAATCGGCTGCAGGTTTTCAACGACGCGAGCCTTCTAGGGCACGCGCTTCGAGACGGCAAAGCGCTTGTAGGCCTCGCTCTCAGGGTTGAACAGGGCGGCCCGCAGTTTGGCGTTCAAGGTATCGAAAGCCCGCTCGGCCATCACGCGGTAGACGCGCTCGGTCGGCGGTATATTGCCCATCGGGCTGTTGTCCTCATTGGGCACCTCGAAGACATCAGGTGGCTCGACCGACAGCGCAAACTGCCAGCCTAGCGGCTGGTCGGGTAGGGCCACGTTGGCGTCGAAGTTGCAGATCAGGCCGACGAACATGCGCTTGTCACTCGGTTCATCCTTGGAGGTATAGACCTGGCCTGAGGGCTGGATCTGGTAGGCGATGTCCAGCAGCGGCAGCTTCTCGTTGATACGCTTGCTGTGGCTGAGGCTCAGCACATCGTTGGGGAAGATGACCGAGAAGCCCCGCTGCAGGCCCTCGATGATGCGCGCTTCGCGGGCCGCTGCGGTGTCGGCCTCAAACTGCGGTGCGGCAGGCGCCATCGTGCCTTGGTTCTGGCGTGCATAGGCCGACAGTTTTTCGTCCATTTCCGCCAGGGCCTCGGTGGTTGGGCGGCTAAAGCGTATCTGCACCGAAGGGTTGCCAGAGGCTTCCAGATTGGCCAACAGCGCTTGCATGAAGGGCACCAGGGTAGGGTCTGATGCCGCGGCCTGCCGCTTGAACTTCTCGAACGCACTTTGATAGAGCTTGTGGATTGCCACCTTGCCTTCGCCCTCCAGCCCGGCAGCCGGGTAGCGCTGCAGCACGGTACGGATGGCAGTCACGCTGCGCTTGTCCAGGGCTTCCTTGAATGCAATGCGCGGCAGGGCAGCTTGCACCTCGGCGATATGGTAGCGGCCATGCTGCAGGTATTGCTGGTGGGGCGCCTCATAGGGCTGGGAGGCCAGCAATGCGTAGGCGGCATCGTCGCTCAGCTTGTTGCGCAGGTACCAGAGCGGCAGGCTGATCAGGCCGCCCAGCAGCAGGGCGATGCCGATACGCCAGCGGAAGAATGGTGCCAGCGGGGCAATCGCATGCTTGCCTGGCTTGCTGGTGCCAAGTTTGATGCGACCGGTGCGGACGGGGTACAGGGGATCGAACTGGAGCAGGCCTTTCAAGTCCTGTGCCTGGGCCATGGCCTGTTCCTGGTCGCGCAGGGCCGGGATTTGCCGTAGCAGCTGTGCCATCTTCTCCGCATTGCGGTTGCGTATGCTGAAGACGTACTTGCTCTTGGGGCCGAACTGGAAGGTGATGTCGGTGCCCTGGTACTGGCCGTTGCCATCCCGCTTGTGCGTTACCTGCTCGTCGGTGAGCTGGTTCAGGTCCAGCAGCGTCAGCGCGGTCGAATCCGCCACCAGCATGGAACGGGGAAACAGATAGCTGCCCGGTGCAAAGGGCAGCCGCCTATGCAGCACGATGGCGCGCCAGGCTCCCAGGATGGCCAGTGCGATGGTCGCCAGGCTACCGCCGTAGACCAGCAGGGAGTAGGGGCCGTCATGCATCTCGGGCGAGCTGACCTCGCCAAAGCCGCCCTGCGCATACAGGAACAGTACAAAGCCGGCCAGGGCCAGCAAGCAGGTGTAGGACAGCAGTTGCACGATCAGGCTACGCCGGTTGGCGAATATCAGGCCAGGACAGGCGGTCTTGGGCGCCAGCGCGGTGGCCAGCTCCTTGCGCACCAATTCGGGTAGGGCGCCGATCTCGAAGGTTTGTACCGGAGGAATTTTCAAGTTGTTCATAGGGTATGGAATGGCTGGATAAGGAAATATAGCGAGGGCTTGCTCAAAGTCTTTTCGCACCGTACCTACCCGCTGGGCTGAAGCGGGAACGTGCCAGGTGCAAGGCGAGCCCCATTACACCCGAATCGACTAAGACCTGGCAACGCCACCATCCCGTGGGGTAGCCAGGTGGGCGCGCAGATCGTGCCCAGGGGGCTGGGTGGCGGCCCACCTGGGCTTGGTGCAGCGATACGCGGCCTTTCTACGGCTGGCCCAGGCGTCACACCTACAGGCGTTTCAGCATATCCGCGTGCTGGCTGTAGAAGTTCACCAGCCGCCAGTTGTAGAACAGGTTGCCGGCCACATCGCCACTGCCTATCACCTCCCAGTGATCTTGCTGGCTGTAGCCCATATGGTTCCACTTGCCCTGCTGGGGCGTGCCGTTGTATTCCACCAACGGTGCGCCGAAGGGCGCCTTCATGCTGATGGTGTTGACCACACCATCGTTCTGGCGCCAGCCATCGCCGTAGGCGCGATAGGCGCCCATGCCGTTGGCGAAGGGGATCAAGGGCAGGTTGGTGCTGGGATCGGCATAGTGGTTGCCAGTGATCAGTCCAGGCAGGGTAGTGGCGTTGCTGAAAGAGAAGTAATACACCTGCGGCGAGGTGCGTACCCAGGCCCGTTCGGCGGCAGCGCCCTCGGGGCTGAGGGTGTATAGGCCAACGTCCTGGCTTTGCCAGATGGGCGATGCCCAGACCCGGTTCCAGTAATGCTGCTGGCTTTCGCCGGTGGCGCGCGCCAAGCCCCATTGATCCAGCTTGAAGTCATAGGGAAAGTCTTCCGGATTGCCGCCCATGCCCACGGCGGCGCCGGCCAGCTTGAGCAGCTGCTTGGCGAACTCATTGAAGCCGCTCAGCTTGCCAAAGGTGGTGCCATTGTTGGCGCCAGCGATGGTGGTGATGGAGCGTACCCAGTCCTTGCCGCCCAGATAGAGTTCGGACACCCCGCTGCCACTGGCGGCCCGCTCGGCGGCCGAGCCGTTGCGCAGCAGTTCCACCAGCATGTTGACGGTAGGCGCACCCTGGCTGTGGGCAATCAGGTGGATACGGTTGGCGGCATCCCATTGTGGCAGGCGCTTGGCATCCTCGTAGGGGCGGTTGCCGTTGTAGCAGCGGCCCATGCGGGCATGGCCGTGCTGGGTGGCATGTGCGGCGCCATAGTCCACGCAGCCGCCCTTGAGCTGGAAATACAGCTCCACGCTGCGGTCCCAGGTGGAGCTGAAGGGGCCGACTGCAGCCGTGACGGTAGGGTGGCCCAGCTTTTTCAGCTCCTCCTGCAGGTCGGTGGTGCCGCCCCAGTGGGGGTACAGGCCCCATAGCTCGTCGCGGTCCCAGCCGGCAAAGCCGTGTACCAGTACCAGGGGGTCGTTGTTGGCGGCATTCGCCGTCAAGGTAGCCAGGCCCAGCAGGGCGGCCACCCAGTGTGCGGTTCGATACATGTCTGCTCCAGTTTTATGTTTGGGGCCGCCTGTCAGATAGCCCTGGCAGGGCCGGGTGACGGGTGGCGTCCTTATGTGTGCCGCGCCGCTGGTTAAAAACGCCTAACAAAACAAGGTGGTGGCGACGCTTACACGTTATAGAGCAAGCACTCGGTCAATATGCAAGTAGCATCATTAATCCGGCATGCACTGATACAGCGGGCGGTGAATTGGCGCTGGGCAGGCGCTTTCCAGTCACCGGCGCAGTGGCATCCGCCATGGCGCTGGCTGTAGCGGCACACAATAAAACCCGCCTCCGTAGCTGTAACAAAACTACGGCTAGAGCATGAATTCCAACGAAATATCAAAGACTTGGCTTGCCCTGGTGGGCCTAAAAAGGGATAATGCGCGCGCTTTTGAACCGGCCCGACCCCTTATTGCGGGCCGTTTGTTTTCCGCCTACCCCAAGCGAAAGAGAACCTAGATGGCCGCTACCCGTACCCAACTTGCCAATGCAATCCGCGCCCTGTCCATGGATGCGGTGCAACAAGCCAACTCCGGTCATCCCGGCGCGCCCATGGGCATGGCCGAGATCGCGCTGGCCTTGTGGGGCGGCCATCTCAAGCACAACCCGCAGAACCCCGAGTGGGCCGATCGTGACCGCTTCGTGCTGTCCAACGGCCACGGCTCCATGCTGATCTACAGCCTGCTGCACCTCACTGGCTATGCCTTGTCCATCGACGATCTCAAGCAGTTCCGCCAACTGCATAGCAAGACGCCGGGCCACCCCGAGTACGGCTACGCTCCAGGCGTGGAGACCACCACCGGCCCGCTGGGCCAGGGCATTACCAATGCCGTGGGCATGGCCATGGCCGAGAAGCTGCTGGCCCGTCAGTTCAACCGCCCCGGCCACGACATCGTTGACCATCACACCTATGTCTTTCTGGGCGATGGCTGCCTGATGGAAGGCATCTCGCACGAAGCCTGCTCGCTGGCCGGCACCTGGGGCCTGGGCAAGCTGATTGCTTTCTGGGACGACAATGGCATCTCCATCGACGGCCATGTCGAAGGCTGGTTTACCGACAACACGCCCAAGCGTTTCGAGGCCTATGGCTGGCATGTGATTGCCGATGTGGACGGCCACGATGTGGATGCCGTGAATGCCGCCATCCAGGCTGCCAAGGCCGAGACCGGCAAGCCCACCCTGATCTGCTGCAAGACGGTGATCGGCAAGGGTTCGCCCAACAAGCAGGGCACCCACGATGTGCATGGCGCCGCTCTGGGCGCAGCCGAGATTGCCGCTACCCGCGAGCACCTGGGCTGGAACCACGCACCGTTCGAGGTGCCGGCCGACGTCTATGCCGGCTGGGATGCCAAGGCCAAGGGTGCGGCTAGCGAGAGCGACTGGAACCAGCGCTTTGCTGCCTACCGTACTGCCCACCCCGAGCTGGCTGCCGAGTTCGAGCGCCGCATGGCGGGCGAGCTGCCGGCCGACTGGGCCGAGTTCAAGGCGGCTGCCATTGCCAAGATCAATGACGCTGCGCAGACCGTGGCTACCCGCAAGGCCAGTCAGATAGCGCTGGAGGCCTTCTCGCCCAAACTGCCTGAATTCCTGGCTGGCTCGGCCGACCTGACCGGCTCCAACCTGACCAACTGGTCGGGTTCCAAGTGGATAGACGGCGAAGGGAATGGTAACTACATCAGCTATGGCGTGCGCGAGTTCGGCATGGCCGCCATCATGAACGGCATGACCCTGCACGGCGGTCTGCGCCCCTATGGCGGCACCTTCCTGATGTTCAGCGAATACGCCCGCAATGCCCTGCGCATGTCGGCCCTGATGAAGATCAACCCCATCTTCGTGTTCACCCACGATTCGATCGGCCTGGGCGAAGACGGCCCTACCCACCAGCCGGTGGAACAGACCGCCACCCTGCGCTATGTGCCCAATATGGACACCTGGCGTCCTTGCGACACCACCGAAACGGCGGTGGCCTGGGCCCATGCCATTGAACAGAAGAACCGTCCCAGCAACCTGGTACTGAGCCGCCAGAATCTGCCCTTCGTCAGCCGCGATGCGGGCCAGATTGCCGATATCGCCAAGGGTGGCTATGTGCTGCGCGAGGCCGAGGGCGGTGCTGCCCAGCTGATCCTGATCGCCACCGGCTCGGAAATCGAACTGGCCCTGAAGGCCCAGACCCAGCTGGCCACCGAGGGCATCCGTGCCCGCGTGGTGTCCATGCCCTCGACCAATGTGTTCGATCGCCAGGATGCGGCCTACCGCGCCAGCGTGCTGACCCGTGGCGTGCCGCGCGTGGCCATCGAGGCCGGCGTATCTGACTTCTGGCGCAAGTATGTGGGCCTGGACGGCGCCGTCATCGGGATGGACACCTTTGGTGAATCGGCCCCGGCACCCGCGCTGTTCAAGGCCTTCGGCTTTACCGTGGAGCAGGTGGTCGCCACGGCCAAGTCCGTGCTGTAAGCCAATAGGTCAGAACGGCCCCGCCGATCAGCGGGGCCGTTTTGCTTGCGCGTAGGCAGGATCGCGACCCGGTTCTTTCGCCGCGCTGCAACAAATGGTCGTGTTTGTAGCTCCCTTTCAAGCATTTGGACGGTTACAATCGCGCCCTTGTAGTCATAATGGTAGCGACTACATTTTGAGCTGCCATCGTCATGGAGAACTCCAGTATGTCCATCCGCATCGCCATCAACGGCTACGGACGCATCGGTCGCAACGTGTTGCGCGCGCTGTATGAACTCAATCGCAACGAAGATTTCAAGATCGTCGCCATCAACGCCTCGGGTGACATCGAGACCAACGCGCATCTGACCCGCTTCGATACCGTGCATGGCCGCTTCAATGCTGAAGTGAAGGCTGATGGCGA
Source organism: Chitinimonas prasina (assembly GCF_030160395.1). Lineage (GTDB taxonomy): Bacteria > Pseudomonadota > Gammaproteobacteria > Burkholderiales > Chitinimonadaceae > Chitinimonas > Chitinimonas prasina. Next base: position 1,222,609 of record NZ_BSOG01000001.1, on the reverse strand, counting down.
CTGGTTGCGCATTAATGGCGAGAATATCCGCTTCTTCTCCACCCGCAATCCGGCTGAGCTGCCTTGGGGCGAGCTGGGCATCGACATCGTGCTGGAATGTACCGGTGCCTTTACCAGCAAGGCCAAGTGCCAGGCCCACCTCAATGCCGGCGCCAAGAAGGTGCTGATCTCCGCACCGGGCGACAAGGACGTGGATGCCACCGTGGTCTACGGCGTCAACCATGACATCCTGACACGCGACATGACCGTGGTGTCGAACGCGTCCTGCACCACCAACTGCCTGGCACCCGTGGCCCAGGTACTGAACGACCACATCGGCATCGTCAAGGGCCTGATGACCACCATCCACGCCTACACCAACGACCAGGTGCTGACCGATGTGCGTCACAAGGACCTGCGCCGCGCCCGTTCGGCCACGCAGAGCCTGATCCCCACCAAGACAGGTGCCGCTGCCGCCGTGGGCCTGGTGCTGCCCGAGCTCAATGGCAAGCTCGACGGCTTTGCCGTACGCGTACCCACCATCAATGTCTCGATGGTCGACCTGACCTTCCAGGCCGCCCGCGCCACCAGCAAGGAAGAGATCAATGCCCTGATGCGCGATGCCGCAGGCGGCGGCAAGCTCAAGGGCGTGCTGGGTTACAACGACCTGCCGCTGGTCTCCATCGATTTCAACCACACCAACGAAGCGTCCATCTTCGACAGCACCCTCACCAAGGTCAGCAATGGCGATCTGGTCAAGGTTGGTGCCTGGTATGACAATGAATGGGGCTTCTCGGTGCAGATGCTGAATACCGCCCGCGCCATGATGCAGGCCAAGTAAGCGCAACGCCGAGGCTACTCTGCCAGCGTTGCAGTAACCGGTTCGGGGCGCGTAAGCGCCCCGAACGCACTACAGGCGCCCACGCTGCTACATTGAGGCCATACGCCCACCCTCACCCGAGACTCGCCATGAACTTCAAGAAGCTTACCGACCTCGAACTCGCCGGCAAGAAAGTGCTGATCCGCGTGGACATGAATGTCCCGGTCAAGGATGGCGTGATCGGCGACGACACCCGTATCCGCGCCTCGTTGCCCAGTATCAGCCATGCCCTGGCGGCTGGTGCCGGCGTGATTCTGATGACCCATCTGGGCCGCCCCACCGAAGGCACCATTGCCGAGGAAGACAGGCTGGCCCCGGTGGCCCGTCGCCTGGGCGAGCTGCTGGGCCGGGATGTGCCCGTGATTGCCGACTGGGTCGGCCATACGGTGCAGGCTGGCGAGCTGGTGCTGCTGGAGAATGTGCGTACCAATGTCGGCGAGAAGAAGAATGCCGATGCCCTGGGCCAGCAATATGCGGCCCTGTGTGATGTTTTCGTCAACGATGCCTTTGGCACGGCCCACCGCGCCGAGGCCTCCACCCATGCGGTGGCGCGGTTCGCCCCGGTAGCCTGCGCCGGCATTTTGCTGGCAGCCGAGCTGGATGCGCTGGGCCGTGCGCTGGCACAGCCCAAGCGGCCCCTGGTGGCCATCGTGGCCGGTTCCAAGGTGTCGACCAAGCTCACCATACTGGAATCGCTGGCCGACAAGGTAGACCAGCTGATCGTCGGTGGTGGCATCGCCAACACCTTCCTGCTGGCCGAGGGCAAGCAGATAGGCAAGTCGCTGGCCGAAGCCGATCTGGTAGACCAGGCCCGTGCCGTGATCGCCAAGATACGCGCACGCGGCGGCGATGTGCCGCTGCCGGTCGATGTGGTGGTGGGGCAGAAGTTCGACCCGGCTGAGCCCGCAGTGACCAAGCCGCTGGCCGCCGTGACCGACAGCGACATGATATTCGACATCGGCCCTGATTCTGCCGCGCAACTGGCTGCCGTGGTGGCCCAGGCGGGCACCATCGTCTGGAATGGCCCGGTCGGCGTATTCGAGTTCGACCAGTTCGGCAAGGGCACCGAGACCCTGGCCCGCGCCATTGCGGCCAGCCCGGCCTTCTCCATTGCCGGTGGCGGCGACACCCTGGCTGCCGTGGCCAAGTACGGTATTACCGAGCAGGTCGGCTATATCTCCACCGGCGGTGGCGCTTTCCTGGAATTCCTCGAAGGCAAGACCCTACCGGCAGTGGCGATGTTGGAACAGCGGGCTTGAACCTGACCATGTCGCTTGCTGAGTCGAGTTCCTTCCACAAGGTACTGATACCCCTGCTGCTGGCCCTGGCGCTGACCGCCTGTGGTCAACAGTCGGCCGAAACCGCGCCGGAGATGTCGCTGGCGGCTGCCGCCGCACCGGCAGCCGACATGGCGGAGGCCAAGCCGGGAGCTACGCCGCGTCGCTACCTGGCGATCAGCCACTATCTTGAGGTGGAAACTGCGGCTGAGCAGGTCGAGCCCATGTGGCGGCAATTGCAGGCCAAGGTGGTGTCGCTGGGCGGCGAGGTTGTGAGTGCGGAGCTGTCGCGTGGTGACAACCGACATCCGACGGCGACCTTGTCGCTGCGCCTGCCGCCCCAGCATGTGCCCAGCCTATATGCCTTGTTGGCGAAAGGGGGCGAGCTGGTCAATACCCGTACCGACAGCGAAGACAAGACGGCCGAGGTGGTGGATGTGGAGGCCCGCCTCAAGAACCTGACCGAAGCCCGCGACCGGCTGCGGCAGATGCTGGCGGAGCGGCCGGGCAAGCTGAGCGATGTGCTGGAGGTGCAGCAGGCGCTGACCGAAACCCAAAGCCAGCTGGACAGCTTTACCGGCCAACGCAAGGCACTGGCCGACCAGACCGACAAGGTCAAGCTGGACCTGACCCTGCGCCCACCGCGCAGCGTGATCGAGCGGAGCGCCCTGAGCCCCCTGCGGGACGCCTGGCATTCGATGGGATACACGGCCTCTGCCAGCTTGGCCGGCCTGTTGACCTTTATCGCGTCCCTGCTGCCCTGGCTGTTGTTGCTGATACCCGTGGGTCTATTTATCCGTCGCGCCTGGCGCAAACGCCGCGCGGCTAAAATGTAGTCGAGATTACAGTGCTACAAGCCTGCTAAAATCCCGCACAAACCACTGCCTTTTGGCACCCATTGTTCTTGGAGTGAACTATGTCCCTCGTCTCGATGCGCCAGCTGCTCGACCACGCCGCCGAAAACGGTTACGGCCTGCCGGCTTTCAACGTGAACAACCTGGAGCAGGTCCAGGCCATCATGCAGGCCGCCGACGAGTGCAACAGCCCGGTGATCATGCAGGGCTCGGCCGGTGCCCGCAAATACGCTGGCGAAGCCTTTCTGCGCCACCTGATCCTGGCTGCGGCCGAAGCCTACCCGCACATTCCCATCGTGATGCACCAGGATCATGGTGCTTCGCCCGCCGTCTGTATCCAGGCCATGCGCTCGGGCTTCTCCAGCGTGATGATGGACGGGTCCTTGCTGGAAGATGCCAAAACCCCATCAAGCTATGACTACAACGTCGACGTGACCCGTCGCGTGGTGGACATGGCCCACGCCATCGGCGTGAGCGTGGAAGGCGAGCTGGGCTGCCTGGGTTCGCTGGAAAGCGGCATGGGCGAGAAGGAAGACGGCCACGGTGCCGAAGGCGTGCTGACCCACGATCAACTGCTGACTGATCCGGATGAGGCTGCCGATTTCGTCAAGCGCACCCAGGTCGATGCCCTGGCCATTGCCATTGGCACCAGCCACGGCGCCTACAAGTTCACCCGCAAGCCCACTGGCGACATTCTGGCCATCGAGCGCATCAAGCAGATCCACGCCCGCATCCCCAATACCCACCTGGTTATGCATGGCTCCAGTTCGGTACCGCAAGAGTGGCTGGACATCATCCGCGAGTTTGGCGGTGAGATGAAGGAGACCTATGGTGTGCCAGTGGAGGAGATCGTCACCGGCATCAAGTACGGCGTGCGCAAGATCAATATCGATACCGACATCCGCTTGGCCATGACCGGTGCTACTCGCCGTTTCCTGGCCCAGCACAAGAGCGAGTTCGACCCGCGCAAGTTCCTCAAGGAAGCCACCAGCGCGGCCAAGGATATCTGCAAGGCCCGTTTCGAAGCGTTTGGCTGCGCCGGCCAGGCCAGCAAGATCAAGGCGATCTCCATGGAGAAGATGTCCGATCTTTACAAGCGCGGAGAGCTGGCAGCTGTGGTAAAATAATAAAGCAATAAAATCTTGTTTTGAAAGACTATACTGAACTATCAGAATTTAGTCGTATCTGAGAATATACGCGTGAGCTTGATTCGGTTTGCCGCCGCCCGAGAAAGCGGTACTTTCGAAAGACTTACCCCGCCTTGCGCGGGGTTTTTCTTTGTGGCGCCGGATACGCGCACTGCCTTGGTGCAGACGGTTTTCAGCTCATTGCCAATGGCTATTTGGCAGTAGCCCCAAGCACGGGCAGCATGGTTGGGTCGCTACCCAAAGGCCCAGCCGTCATGCCCTTACAGTCCAAGTTCCCCGATCTCGGCCTTACCATCTTCAGCCGCATGAGTGCGCTGGCGGCGGAGACCGGTGCCATCAACCTGTCGCAGGGCTTTCCAGATTTCGCCTGCGATGCCGCATTGCTGAACGGCGTCAACGCTGCGCTGCAGGCCGGGCACAATCAGTACGCCCCCATGCCAGGCCTGCCACTGCTGCGCCAGGCCATCGCCCACAAGTTCGAAGCCAGCGCTGGCCTGCTGGTCGACCCTGAGCGCGAGATCACCATCACCGCTGGTGCCACCCAGGCGCTGTACACCGCCATTGGCACAGTGCTGCGGGCGGGTGACGAGGCCATCATCCTGGAGCCGGCCTACGACAGTTATGCGCCCGCCATTGTGGCGCAGGGTGCGGTGCCGGTCCGCGTCAGCCTGGCGCCACCCCACTTCGCTGTGGATTGGCAGGCCGTGGCTGCTGCCGTGACCCCGCGCACCCGATTGATCATCGTCAACAACCCCAACAATCCGGCCACCAGCATCTTCTCCCGCGCCGATCTCGATGCCCTGGCCGGCATTGCCGAACAGCATGATCTGCTGGTACTCAGCGATGAGGTGTACGAGCACCTGGTGTTCGACGGCCAGCAGCACTCCAGCGTACTCAGCCACCCGCAGCTACGTCCACGCAGCTTTGCTGTGTACTCCTTCGGCAAGACCTTCCACGCCACCGGCTGGAAGGTGGGCTACTGCGTGGCCGCCCCAGCCTTGATGGCGGAATTCCGCAAACTGCACCAGTACCTGGTGTTCTCCGTCTCCACCCCCATGCAGCACGCCCTGGCAGCACATCTACAGCTGGCGGCCTCCTGGCAGGGCCTGGCGGTCTTCTACCAGCAAAAGCGCGATCACCTGGCGGCAGGCCTGCAGGCGGCGGGCTTCACCCTGCTACCCAGTGCCGCCACCTATTTCCAACTGGTCGATTATTCCGCCATCCGGCCCGATCTGGGCGAGCTGGCCTTTGCCGAATGGCTGACCCGCGAACACGGCGTGGCCAGCATCCCGGTATCGGCTTTCTATGCCGATGGGCGAGACCACCATATTGTGCGGTTCTGCTTCGCCAAGCAGCAGCAAACACTGGATGCCGCCATCAGCCGACTGGCCGGGCTGCGCTAACTGCAATCCTTGCGCCTGCACTGCCCGCCACCGCCCAGCGGTGACCAGAGTCGGTAGCAGGCGTTGCAGCTCATTCACATAACGAGCGCTAGCGAGGCCCCCGCGTGGCGGCGCGGGCGGGGGTGTGGATTCTAATAAGGGAGAGCCTACTGGTTCAGGCTGAGCTGACGTCCTGCGCCAAGGTCCCCCTGGCGCCTGCTCAGGCGCCACACCCATAGATGCCTTAAGCCCATGAAAGGCTCGCTAACGAGCGTCAGCGAGGCTCCCTCCACGCACCGTGCAACGTGGACTTCCGGCGCGGCGGCGCGGGCGGGGGGTGTGGATTCAATCAAGGGGAGAGCCTACGCTATCAGGCTGCGCTGACGTCTAGCGCCAGGGTCTCCCTGGCGCCTGCTCAATCCGTTATCACTCATCCCAGACCTAAGTCCATAACAGGCTCGACAATCACAGATTCATCAGGCCAAACGCCCATAGGCAGGCCATATTGATCAAGCTGAACAGCTGGGCGGCGCTGCCCAGGTCCTTGGCCCGCTTGGCGAGGGTGTGGTGGTCCAGCGAGGTGTGGTCTACGGCGGCTTCGATGGCGGAGTTAAGTAGCTCCACCACCACGCTGAGAAAGTGGGCGAACACGATCAGTGCCCTGGCCCAGTGTGGTAGCGGCAGCCATAGCGCCAGGCCGATGCCGGCCAGTGCCAGCAGACAGACCTGGCGGAATGCCGATTCATGCTGCCAGGCGGCCTTGAAGCCATCCAGGGAATAGCCTGTGGCGTTGATCAATCGGCGCAGGCCGGTCTTGCCCTTGAAGGGGCTCTCTTCGGTTGGGCTCACGGGGTGTCCTCGGCCAGTTGTTCTGGCAGTTCCGGGTAGATGTCGCGATAGGCTGCGTAGCTGGCGCCTATCAGCACAGGTATCAACACCAGGTAGCCCAGCATCAGCGGTATGGCTGCGATGATGCACAGGGGCAGGGCGATCAGGCCGGCGATGGTCAGCGGCCGCCAGTTGGCCCAGGCGGCCTTGAACGAACTCTGGATGGCGGCAATCGGTGCCACATTGCCCAACACCGCCAAGGCGGGTGCGAAAGTAAAGGCCATCAGCACCACGCCATACAGCAGCAGGGCGACCAGGATCACCACCAGGATGCCGACGCCCAGACCGGCCAGCACACTGGCCGCGATGGCGGCTTCGGAGGCGGAACCGCTGAGGGTGGCACCACTGAGGAAGGTACCGGCCCCGAACGTCAGGGCCAGCATGCCGGCAATCAGTGCGACCGCCCATTGCGCGACCAGCAGGCCCAAGCCCACGCCCAGTAGTGGCAGGAAGGGTTGCTTGAAGCCGGCAAACAGATGGTTGATCTCCAGCTCCTGGTCGCGCACCAGCCGGGCACAGCCTATGAGCATGCCGCCCAGCAGCACGGGGGCGAACAGGGGGGCCGCCAGTGCACCGGCACCCGTGATGCTGGCGGCCATGTTGAGCAGTATCCAGATCACTGTAATCGCCACCCAGATACCCGGGTTGCGCTTGAACAGCTCGAAACCCTGAACGATCCAGTCCCAGCCGCGACCGGCGGCCACAACGCGAAAAACAGGCAGGCTATTGTCCATGCAAGTAGTACTCCCGTTAACCATCACATTGAAGATGCGTTAGCGCGGTCGGCCAGGGACAAGGCCGGCAGGCGCATGCTAAGGCAGGCTTGCTACAGCCTGACTACAGGGAGCAGGCTGCACGACGCTACATCCTAGCGCCTGGCGCGCGCCAGTTCACCTGCCTTGTGCTTGACCCGCCCGCTAGCCGGCATCGGCATCGGGGCCATGGCGGGGTAGGGTAAAGAACAGCGTGGCAAGCAGGGCCAGCCACAGCGCGCCCCAGAGCAGGCCACTGAGCTGGCTTACTGCGGTGAGCAGCAGGGCAACTGCCGAGAGGCCGAACATCGCCATCAGGAACAGCCGGGCAACCAGCAGCGAATGGCGCAACAGGATGCGCAGAAAACTGAAGCCGGCAAACATGGCCAGCAGCAGCAGCCCCAGCACCGGCAGCAATAGCACGAGGCGATCGGTGGGTTCGGGGGCCAGGTCCATGAACAGCAGCAGCGCTGGCAGCGTCAGCAGGGCCTGGGCGATGCTGCCGATGCAAACCAGCAGGCAGATAGGCAGGGTCAGTTTCATGGTCAGCGGCATCTGTCGGAAACGCACGGTTCAGCCTTTGTGGGGGGATCTCGAAGCCTGAAGCGTAAACCATATCGCCGATCCAAGGGGCTGGCGCAGCCGCCCCGCTGAGCGCTACATTCAAGCTACCCGACCTCCAGGATGCATGCGCCATGCCCTACGCCAGCTTCAAGGACTTCTACCCCTATTACCTAGGCGAACACCAGAACCGCACCTGCAGGCGACTGCATTTTGTCGGCAGCGCCCTGGTGCTGCTGTTATTGCTGGCCGCCTTGCTGCGTGGCCAGGCCGCTTTGCTGTGGCTGCTGCCGGTCATAGGCTATGGCTTTGCCTGGGTGGGCCATTTCTTCTTCGAGAAGAACCGGCCAGCTACCTTCAAGCACCCGCTCTATAGCCTGATGGGCGACTGGGTGATGTTTTGGCAGATGCTGCGGGGGCAGATCAGGTTCTAAGAGCCTTTATAAAGCCCTTTCGCAGCCTTGCCCTTCCTCCGGCAAGGTTGCGAGCTGCTGGCCGGTGCGCGGCGAATAGACTTTACGTAGGCTCTAAGTGAGTCGGCGCGGTTATGAAAAACCCCCGGACTGGGCCGGGGGTACTTAGCTGCCAGATACATTCTGGGAAGGGCAGGGTGCTGCGATCAGATTGCCGCGGCCAGGCGTGAGCCCTGGTTGATGGCACGCTTGGCATCCAGTTCGGCGGCGACATCGGCACCACCTATCAGGTGCACTGTCTTGCCGGCCTGCTTGAGGGCCTCTTCCAGCTCGCGCAGCGGCTCCTGGCCGGCGCAGATGATGACGTTGTCCACCGGCAGTATCTCGGCCTTGTCCTTGATGCGGATATGCAGGCCGGCATCGTCGATCTTGTCGTACTGCACGGCCGAGATCATCTCCACCTGCTTCATCTTCAGGGCCTGGCGATGGATCCAGCCGGTGGTCTTGCCCAGGCCGTCGCCGACCTTGCTGCTCTTGCGCTGCAACAGCCAGACCTTGCGTGGCGAGGGGTGGGGCTGCACGCCGGCGGCGGCCAGGCCACCCTTCTCGGTCAGTGTCTTGTCTATACCCCATTCCTTCAGGAAGCCATCTACGTCCAGGCTGGTGGGTACGCCTTCGGTGGTCAGGAATTCGGCAGTATCAAAGCCGATGCCGCCGGCGCCAATGATCGCGACCTTCTCGCCCACTGGCTTCTTGTGGCGCAGTACGTCCAGGTAGCTGAGCACCTTGGGGTGGTCTATGCCGACAATGTCGAGCTTGCGCGGTGCGATGCCGGTGGCCAGGATGACTTCATCGAAGTCGCTCAGCTCGGCAGCTGTGGCGCGGTGGTTCAGCCGGATCTTGACGCCGGTCTGGTCCAGCCGGCGCTTGAAATAGCGCAGGGTCTCGTGGAACTCTTCCTTGCCCGGTACCTGCTTGGCCACATTGAACTGGCCGCCGATCTCGTTGGCGGATTCAAACAGGGTGACATCATGGCCGCGCTGGGCGGCGACCGATGCGAAGGCCAAGCCGGCGGGGCCGGCACCGACGACGGCCAGGCGCTTCTGCTGCTGGGTGGGAGTGTAGTTCAGCTCGGTCTCGTGGCAGGCGCGTGGGTTGACCAGGCAGGTCGTCATCTTGGCCTGGAAGATATGGTCGAGGCAGGCCTGGTTGCAGCCTATGCAGGTGTTGATATCCAGGGCACGGTCTTCCTCGGCCTTCTTCACCCAGTCGCTGTCGGCCAGGAAGGGCCGTGCCATCGAGATCATGTCGGCATCGCCGCGTGCCAGCACTTCTTCGGCCACGTCCGGCATATTGATACGGTTGGTGGTGACCAAGGGAATGCCGACCTTGCCCTTGAGCTTGCGGGTCACCCAGGTAAAGCCGGCGCGCGGCACCATGGTGGCGATGGTGGGGATGCGGGCCTCATGCCAGCCTATGCCGGTATTGATGATGGTGGTGCCAGCGGCCTCGACGGCTTGGGCCAGCTGTATGGTCTCGTCCAGCACCGAGCCGTTGTCCACCAGATCCAGCATGGAGAGGCGGTAGATGATGATGAAGTCGCGACCCACCCGTTCGCGCACGGCGCGGACGGTCTCGATGGGGAAGCGCATGCGGTTTTCGTAGCTGCCGCCCCAACGGTCGGTGCGTTTGTTGGTTTTCTCGGCGATGAACTGGTTGATCAGGTAGCCCTCGCTGCCCATCACTTCCACGCCATCGTAGCCGGCTTCCTTGGCCAGCTCGGCACAACGGGCAAACTCGTCTATGGTCTGCAGTATCTGCTCGTCGGTCATCTCGATCGGCTCGTAGAAGGCGATGGGCGAGGTGATGGGCGAGGGGGCGACCGGCTTGGGCTGGAAGCTGTAGCGGCCGGTGTGCAGTATCTGCAGGCAGATCTTGCCGCCAGCCTGATGCACGGCATCGGTGACGATGCGGTGATGGGCCACTTCATCGGCGTTATGCAGCATGGCACCACCTTCATAGACTCGGCCCGCCTCGTTGGGGGCCACGCCACCGGTCACGATCAGGCCAACGCCGCCTGCGGCGCGCTCGGCATAGAAAGCGGCCATGCGCTCGAAGCCATTGGGCGATTCTTCCAGACCGGTATGCATGGACCCCATCAGCACACGGTTCTTCAACGTGGTGAAGCCCAGGTCCAGGGGTTCAAGCAGGTGGGGGTAGCGGGCGTGCGACATCATGGGCTCCAGTACGGTAGGGTTGGCGCCGGGGCTTGGCCGGCGATTTATCTGTGATTCAATCAAAGGTAGTTCAAGCGCTGAGCGCTGTCAGTTCGGGGGTGATCAGCCTCTGCCACAGGGCAGTCTGGTTCTCCTTGCGGAAAAAGCCAAAGTGACCGATACGCTGGACGCCCAGCTCCTGCGGGCTATAGCGTTGACGGCTAAGTGTACTGCCGGTGTAAAAACCATGTAGTGAGGCCACATTGCGCTGCGACATCATTTCGTCATCGGTGAAACCCAGCGACACGATGGGCGCCCGCACGGCGGCAAAGCGCTGACGTACCGCTTCGCCTTCCACCCCTACGGCGTAATCGCGATGCAGGCACCAGCGGCGCCACTGCTGCATCACCCCACGGGGCAGGTCGCCCACCATATTGAGGCGACGGCCAGGAAAATATCCCCAGATCGGCGTCAGCAGCGGGGCGAAGAAATACCAAAGCAGCCAGGCGCGGCGCTTCAGGGCCCAGGCATTTTCCAGCCAATAGCCGCTGCCGGCGGCGATGGTCAGGATACGGCTGGCCTGGTTGATGTTGGGCGTGAAGGCAGGCAACTGGCCGCCCAGGCTGTGGCCTATCCACAGCAGCGGCTTGCCCGGTGCCTGGGCCTGGGCGGACTCGAGCATGGCGGCGCAGTCGTGCTGGCCCCAGCCGATGACGTCGATATCCAGCTTGGGCAGCGGCACATGGCGCGAATCGCCCATGCCACGGTAGTCAAAGCTGAGAGCCGTCCAACCCTGCTGGGCCAGCCAACGGGCGAACGGCGCATAGAAACTTTGTGGCACGCCCATGGCCGAAACCAGTAGCACGACGCCGCGTGCCTCACCATCAGGGCGATACAGCCGCGCCGCTAGCGGATAGCCATCAGCAGTGTGGATTTCCAGTGTGGATTCGATGCTCATCTTGCCTCCATGACCCTTACGATAATTGTTCGCCAAGTCTTTGATAGGCAAGATACTTACTAATTAGTAAGTAGTCAATCGAGCACTTGCTAGGTGTGTTAAAACCCGCAATTGACGTTAACGTCAAATAAGCCGAGCATTTGCTCAAAAAAGCGCCTAGAATGCGCGCGCATCGCTGTTGTCGTAGCCAGGCCTACCCGCCATTGTGTGCATGTACGATGGCGATAGGAACCCGCTTCGCCCAGCCACAAGCTACAACGAAGCTAGCCACGACCGCAGCCTATCGAGCATGCGGCCTGCAGCCAAAAGAAGGAGACATCATGGGAAATATCGTTTCCCTTAACGATAAGTACGCGCTGGCCAAGGGCCGCGCCTTCATGACCGGTACTCAGGCGCTGGTGCGCCTGCCCATGTTGCAACACCAGCGAGACCAGGCCGCCGGCCTCAATACCGCTGGCTTTATCTCCGGCTATCGCGGCTCGCCCCTGGGCGGTTTGGATCAGGAACTGGCCCGCGCCAAGAAATACCTCGAGCCGCACGGCATCGTCTTTACCCCAGGCGTGAACGAAGACCTGGGCGCCACCGCAGTGTGGGGCTCGCAGCAGGTTGGCCTGTTCCCTGGCGCCCGTTACGACGGCGTGTTTGCCATGTGGTACGGCAAAGGCCCAGGCGTGGACCGCTCCGGCGACGTCATTCGCCACGGCAACGCAGCGGGCTCCAGCCAGCACGGCGGTGTGCTGCTGATTGCCGGTGACGATCACGCAGCCAAGTCGTCCACCCTGCCACACCAGACCGACCACGCCTTCGACGCCTTCATGGTGCCCGTGCTCAATCCGGCCGGCGTGCAGGAATTCCTCGATTTCGGCATCCACGGCTGGGCCATGAGCCGCTATTCGGGCTGCTGGGTCACGCTCAAGGCGATCTCCGACACGGTGGAATCGTCGGCCATCGTCGATATCGACCCGGACCGGGTGCAGCCAGTGCTGCCCACCGACTTCAAGATGCCCGAGGGCGGCCTCAATATCCGCTGGCCTGATCCCCCCCTCGAGCAGGAAGAACGCCTGCTGCACCACAAGCTGTATGCCGTGCTGGCCTATGTGCGCGCCAACAAGCTCAACCGCATCGTGGTCGATTCGCCTAAGCCGCGCCTGGGCATCATGACCTCGGGCAAGAGCTACCTGGACGTGATGCAGGCGCTGGACGACCTGGGCATAGACGAAAAGCTGGCAGCCGATATCGGCCTGCGTATCTTCAAGGTTGGCCTGACCTGGCCGCTGGAGAGCGAAGGCACCCACGCCTTTGCCGAGGGCCTGGATGAAATCCTGGTGGTGGAAGAAAAGCGCCAGGTGCTGGAATACCAGCTGAAGGAACAGCTCTACAACTGGCGCGAGGAAGTCCGCCCCCGCGTGATCGGCAAGTTCGACGAAAAGGGCGAATGGACCCTGCCCGAAGGCAACTGGTTGCTGCCGGCTGCAGGCGAGCTGACCCCGGCCATGATCGCCAAGGTGATAGCCAGCCGCATTGCCCGCTTCTATACCAGCGAGGTCATCGAAGAGCGCCTGCGCTTCCTCGACGAGAAGGAACACGCGCTGAAGAAACCGCGCGACATCATCCTGCGCCAGCCCTACTTCTGTTCTGGCTGCCCGCACAACACCTCCACCAAACTGCCCGAAGGCTCGCTGGCCCTGGCCGGTATCGGCTGCCACTACATGGCCATGTGGGTGACGCCAGGTACCAAGATGTTCAGCCAGATGGGTGGCGAGGGCGTCACCTGGGCCGGTATCCAGCCGTTTACCGACACCAAGCACATGTTCGTGAACCTGGGTGACGGCACCTATTTCCACTCCGGCATACTGGCCATACGCCAGGCCGTGGCCGCCAAGCTCAACATCACCTACAAGCTGCTCTACAACGATGCCGTGGCGATGACCGGCGGACAGGCGGTGGACGGCACGCTCACGGTGCCCATGCTGACCCGCCAGCTGGAGGCCGAAGGCGTCAACAAGATCATCATCACCACCGATGAGCCGGAGAAATACCAGGGCGTGACCGGCCTCGCCGCCGGCATCACCATCCACCCGCGTGAAGAGCTGGATCGCATCCAGCGCGAACTGCGCGAACTGCCCGGCGTCACCATCCTGATCCACGACCAGACCTGCGCCGCCGAGAAGCGTCGCCGGCGCAAGCGCGGCAAGATGATAGACCCGCCCCGCCGCGTGTTCATCAACGAGCGGGTGTGCGAAGGCTGCGGTGATTGCTCCAAGCAGTCCAACTGCCTGTCGGTCATCCCGGCCGAGACCGAGTACGGCCGCAAGCGCAAGATCGACCAGTCCAGCTGCAACAAGGACTTCAGCTGCCTCAAGGGCTATTGCCCCAGCTTTGTCACGCTGGAAGGCGAGGTCAAGCCCAAGCGATCCAAGTTGGGTGCCGAAGCCTACGCCACCCTGCCAGCGCTGCCTGAGCCCGTGCTGCCCGGCCTGGATCACCCCTGGAGCGTGCTGGTCACCGGCGTGGGTGGCACCGGCGTGGTCACCATAGGCGGCGTGCTGGGCATGGCGGCCCGCATCGACGAGATCGGCTCGACTGTGCTGGACCAGACCGGCCTGGCGCAGAAGGGTGGCGCGGTGACGACCCACCTGCGCTTTGCCAGCGAGCAGAGCAAGCTGCACGCGGTGCGCATTGCCGCGGGCGACGCCAACGTGGTGCTGGGTTGCGACATGGTGGTAACAGCCACCAACGACTGCCTGGGCAAGATGCGGCACAACCACACCTATGCGCTGCTCAATGGCTTCGAGGCGGCTACCGGCGACTTCACCAAGAAACCGGACATGAAGTTCCCCGCGAGCTCCATGCTGAACACGGTCAAGCAGGCCGTGGGCGAGGCGCATTTCGACCAAGTGGATGCCACCCAGATTGCCACCGCGTTGATGGGCGATTCCATCGCCACCAATATGTTCATGCTCGGCTTTGCCTGGCAGAAGGGCCTGATCCCGGTGACGGGCGAGTCCATCATGCAGGCCATCGAACTGAACGGCGCCGCCGTGGCCATGAACCAGCAGGCCTTTGTCTGGGGCCGCCATGCCGCAGTGGACCGCGTCATGGTCGAGAAGATCGCCTTCCCGCAGGTGCGCGAGGCCATCAAGCTGGCCAACCAGACCCTGGACGAATTCATCGCCCGCCGTGTGGCCGACCTGACCCAGTACCAGGACGCCGCCTATGCTGCCCGCTACAGCGCCTTGGTGGACAAGGTGCGCAACGCGGAACGCCGCGCCGCACCAGAATCCGAGCTGCTGACCTGGGCAGCTGCCCGGGCCTACTTCAAGGTACTGGCCTACAAGGACGAATATGAAGTAGCGCGGCTCTACACCGACGGCGAATTCAAGAAGCAACTGGCCGAGCAGTTCGACGGCAGCTACACCCTGAACTTCAGCCTGGGCCCGACCTGGCTGCAATGGCTGGCCAAGAACGGCCAGGCCAAGAAGTTCAAGCTCGGCGGCTGGGTGATGGGCGCGTTTGGCATGCTGGCCAAGATGAAGGGCCTGCGTGGCGGCAAGCTCGACCTGTTTGGCTACGCCGAAGACCGCAAGATGGAACGCCGCTTGATCACCGAGTTCGAGCAAGGCCTGGAAACCCTGCTGGCTGGCCTGACCGGCGAGAAGCTGGCCCAGGCTGCCGATATCGTCGGCCTGATCCAGCAGATTCGTGGCTACGGCCATATCAAGCTGGCGGCCTACGATGCAGTCAAGCCCGACTGGGATGCCAAGCTCAAGCAATATCAGGGCATGGCCGCTCCCGCATCGGCGGTGGCCAAGCCGGCACCGGTAAGGCTGTGACAGGCTGGAACCTGGAATGAAGAACGCCACCCTTCGGGGTGGCGTTCTTCATTTTTAAGTTATTTGGCTACGTGCTGCAGCTCGCTATCCGTTTGCCGCCACCCGCGCATTCGCCAGGCTGTCCTGCATCTCGCGCCGGTAGTAGCTGTAGTCCATCTCCGGTGCCGGGGCGCCCAGGCGGGTGGCTGCGGCC
Source organism: Chitinimonas prasina (assembly GCF_030160395.1). Lineage (GTDB taxonomy): Bacteria > Pseudomonadota > Gammaproteobacteria > Burkholderiales > Chitinimonadaceae > Chitinimonas > Chitinimonas prasina. Next base: position 1,207,275 of record NZ_BSOG01000001.1, on the reverse strand, counting down.
GAGGCCTGGCCGCGCTGGTGGGCGCAGTCGGTGGCGATATGGGTGAGGATGTCATGCACCCAGAGGGTGTGTTCCTTGCCCGAGGTGGTGCGGTAGCGCAGCTCGCCTTCGAAGAAGTCGGCCGGTTGCGCCTGCAGCCAGTGCTGGGTTTGGCGCAGGGTTTGCTTTAGGGCCTGCTTCAGTTCGCGCCAGTCTTCGTACAGCTGCTGATCGGGTCGCAGATCTTGCGGTTCGCCCCGCAGGCGTCCCCACCACAGCAGGTTGGTGACCAGCAGGTGGTTGACCGTGCCATGCACGCTTTTGAAGAACAGCCCCTCATCCCGCTTGCGCGCTTCATCCGACAGCTTGTCCAGGCTTTCGAACAGCTTGTCGCTGGCCCAGTGCTGGTAGTCGGCCTGGTACAGGAAGTGGTTTTTCCACGAAATCATTTCATCCTCCGGAAGGCTCGGTATGTGGCGGTAATACCTGTTATATGAGCATAGGTGCTGCTCGCCACAAGGCCATAACCAAACGGCCGCTATAAGCGGCCGTTTGTCAGCTTGGAACGCCCGTACCAATCGGGCATTGCAGTCACTTAGGGCTAGGACAGATGCCTCGCCACCGGCGTTCAGCTTTCCTTGAGTTTTTCCTCGATCAGGGCGTGCAACTGTTCGAAATCGGGTTCGCCCAGGTAGCGGCGGACAATGCGGCCCTGCTTGTCGATCAGGAAGCTGGTGGGGGCCAGCCTGACGTCGCCAAAGCGCTGGGCGATGCTGCCGTCGATATCCAGGGCGATGAAATAGGGTATCTGGAACCGCTCGGCGAAGGCGTTGATGACCTGGGGCGGGTCGATATTCATGGTCACGCCTACGGTAGCAAAATCGCGGCCCTTGAATTTGTGGTGGGTGGCGACCAGCTTGGGGGTCTCGCTGACGCAGCCCACGCAGCTGGGGTACCAGAAATTCACCAGTACCACCTTGCCCTTCAGGCTGGCCTGGCTGAGCTGTTCGCCCTTGAGCGAGGTGTATTGCACGGCTGGGGCGGCGCTGCGGCCCAGGTTGTCGGCAAAGAAGAAGGTGGCGATGGCACCGGCGATAGCCAGGCCCAGGCCCAGTTTGACGAGGGGTTTCATGGTTGGGAATGTACCGCGGAATGCTGGATCATGGCGCAATAGAGCGCCAGAGCCTGCTAAAGTTGCGAAAGGCGGTATTGTATTGATTTTCCGGTGCTTTCGCTGCCGGCGTTATAATCCGCGCCCTTTGAAACGAGACGAGCACAGCTATGGCGATCCAGTGGTTCCCCGGCCATATGAACAAGGCCAAGAAGCAGATCGCGGAGACCATGGCCAAGGTGGACATGGTGATCGAGGTGCTGGATGCCCGGCTGCCCCGGATCACCACCAACCCGCTGATACATGAGCTGCGGGTGCATAGGCAGCGGCCCAGCCTGAAGATACTGAACAAGGCCGATCTGGCCGACCCCAAGGTGACCGCCGCCTGGGTGCAGCATTTCAAGCAGGAGGCCAATACGGCCGTGCTGACCATGGACGAGGCCGGCAAGCTGCGTGATACCGCCAAGGTGCTGGCTGCCTGCCGCCAGCTGGTACCGCATCGCACTGGTGGTGAGAAGCCGGTGCGGGCCATGATCCTGGGCGTGCCCAATGTGGGCAAGTCCACCCTCATCAATGCCCTGGCCAAGCGCAAGCTGGCCAAGGTGGCCGATACCCCGGGCGTGACCCAGTCGCAGCAGCGTATCGAGCTGCCCGACGGCACCATCCTGGTCGATACCCCCGGCATGATGTGGCCCAAGATTGCCTCCAACAACGACGGCTACAAGCTGGCGCTGTCGGGCACCATAGGCCGCAATGCCTTTGATGCCGAGGAGGTGGCCTGGTATGCCATGGGCTGGCTGGCGCTGCATTATCCCGAGGTGATACGTGGCCGCTACAAGCTGCCCGACCTGGCCGCACCGGGCGATGTATTGTTCGAGCAGGCTGCCCGTGCGCTCGGTTGCGTACAATCGGGCAACCGCATCGATGCGCAGAAAGCGGCCGAGCGCATACTGACCGACTTCCGTGCTGCCACCCTGGGCCGCATCTCGCTGGAACGGCCGGCCGATAGCCTGGACCTGGACCTGGGTGAGGACGAGCCCGACGCCCACCTGGGTGTGCCGGATGCCCAGGCCGGTACCCTGGACGAGGCGCAACCGTGAAGCGGGCCTGGCTGGCCTGGCTGCTGTGCCTGCCGGCCTTGGCGGCCGTGACCGTGCAGGACGACGCCGGCAAGACCGTACAGCTGGCCCAGCCGGCCCAGCGCATCGTCAGCCTCAGCCCCCATGCCACCGAGCTGCTCTATGCCATCGGTGCCGGCGGCAAGCTGGTGGGCCGCGACGGTGCCAGCGATTACCCGCAGGCGGCCACCCGGCTGCCGGCCGTGGGGCTGTATGGCGCCTTCAATGTAGAGAGCATCGTGGCCTTGCGGCCTGATCTGGTCGTGGCCTGGGAAGGCCCGCAGGCTGGTCAGGCGACGGCGCGGCTGCGAGAGCTGGGTATCGTCGTATATGCCAGCCAGCCGGCCAGGGTGTCGGCCATACCCGCCGCCATGCGTGATTTGGGCAAGCTGGCCGGCTTGGCTGGGCAGGCCGATCTGGCGGCGCAGCAGTTTGAATCCGCCTGGCGCAGCCTGGAGCAGCGCTATGCCGGCAGCGCCATACTCAGGGTGGTGCCCCAGGTAGGCCATGAACCGGCCATGACGGTGAACGACCAGCAGTTCGTGGCAGCGGTGTTCCGCGCCTGTGGCACCCGTAATCCCTTTGGCACCGAGCGCGCTGCCGTGCCCTTGCTGTCTTCCGAATCACTGCTGGCCATGCGGCCCGATGCCGTGGTGGCCTTGGCTGATTCGGCTGCTGCCGAGCAATGGCTAGGGCAATGGCGCAAGCTGCCGTTCAAGCCGGCCTACCTGAGCGTTGAGCCCGATACCTTGGGCCGCCCAGGGCCGCGCCTCCTGGCGGCTGCCACGGCCTTGTGCAGCCGGCTGGATACGCTACGGCGGGCCACGCCCGCAAAAATCGACTAGAATTTGCCGCAGGACATCAGCCCGGAACGCCATGGAAGCCGAACTCAACAGCCTGGAAGACCGCATCAAGACCCTGGCCATGTTGTGCCAGCAGCTGCGCAGCGAGAACGTCGAGCTACGCAAGACGGTGCTGACGCTGAAGAATGACAACCGCCGCCTGAACGAGAAGGTGGAGGGGGCCAAGACCCGTGTGGAAGCACTGCTGGGCCAGCTGCCGCTGGTCGATGAGCAGGAGGAAGCCGAATGAGCGAGGCCAAGCAACTGGACGTGACCATCATGGGGCGCGAGTTCCGGGTGGCCTGTCCGCCCGAAGAAGAAGTGGCCCTGATGGAGGCAGTTGCCTTCGTGGACAGGCGCATGCGCGAGATACGCGATAGCGGTAATGTGATGGGGGTGGACAAGATCGCCATCATGGCTGCACTCAATATCGCGCATGAGTTCATGGGCACCCGAATTGCAGGCGGTTTTGACGTAGCCGACTTTAGGCGTAGAATCGGCCACATGCAGGAGACTATCGACGAGGCGCTGAAGGAACAGCAACAGTTGTTCTAGGCCCCGCGTCTCCTCCGCAGATTTTCCAGTTTCCCTGCGGCGTTTGTTCCGGCTCTATATTCTTTGAACCAATATATTGACCCGGGTTGTATGGCTGGCCGCGCCTGTTGTGCGCATCGTTCATCCGATGCACCTGAAGGCGTGCCGCTTGCGACCACTTGAACCGTTAGGTTCAAGATGAGAGCCGGAACGGCGCCCGCGGGGACCCCCATTCCCCGCCCTTGCAGACCCCACCCATGACCGACAAAGCCACGCTCCGCCGCCAATTGCGCCGGCGGCGCATGGCCGTGCCCGCTGCCGAGCGCGAGCGGGCCGAGCGCCTGGTGTCCGCCCGCTTGCGGCCCCTGCTGAGGCGCGGCATGCGCTTGGCTGCCTATGTGGCGCTGGGTTCGGAACTTTCCCTGGCACCCTTGATCAGCCTGGCGCAAGCGCGTGGCGTGGCAGTCTACCTGCCGGTGGTACCGCGCCGTGGCCGCCGCATGCGCTTTGCTGCCCTGGCCGACCCGCAGGGCGTGTGGCGCCGCAACCGCTATGGCATACGTGAGTACCACGCCCGCAAGCTGATCAGCGCCCGCGCGCTGGACATGGTGCTGCTGCCGCTGGTGGGTTTTGATGCCCAGGGCGGGCGATTGGGGCAGGGTGGTGGGTATTACGACACCACGTTTGCCTTCCGCGCCCATCGCCAGCAATGGAAAAAACCCAGGCTGTGGGGCGTGGGCTTCGAATGCCAGCGGGTGGCCGCCATACCGCGCGAGCCCCATGATGCGCCGCTGGATGGGGTGGTCAGCGAGGCTGCGCTGTACCGCGCTTAAGCGCCACTCTGAGTCTTATCGCTCCAATACGGACCACCAGCATGGCCACAACGGTATACAGCGGGGCGGCCGGACTGCAGAAATGGTCACTGCATCTGGTGGCACGTCCCCAACTGGCTCTAGACTGCGGGTTTTGACGGTGGAGCAAGCCCATGGCCTACTGGTTGATGAAAGCCGAACCTGACGACGTGAGTATCGACGATCTGGCCGCCATGCCCGGGCAGACCGTGGGCTGGTATGGCGTCCGCAATTATCAGGCCCGTAACTTCATGCGCGACCAGATGCGCCAGGGCGATCAGGTGCTGTACTACCATTCCGGCTGCGCCGTGCCGGGCATAGCAGGCATTGCCGAGGTATGCTCCGGCCCTTACCCTGACCCCACCCAGTTCGACCCGGCCCATCACTATTACGACCCCAAGTCGACCCCCGCCCAACCACGCTGGCAGCAGGTGGATGTGCGCCTGGTCAGGAAGACCCGCTTCCTCAGTCTGGCCGACATGCGGGCGGCTCCGGCTCTGGATGGCATGCTGGTGCTGGCGCGTGGCAATCGCCTCTCCATCACCCCGGTTGAGCCAAGCCATTGGCGGGCCGTCATGGCGCTGCTGGGTGAGCCTGCATGAGCCTGACCCTGCTGGCCTTCCTGGCCACCGGCTGTGCGGCCGGCTTTCTGGCGGGCCTGCTGGGGGTGGGCGGTGGCCTGATCATCGTGCCGGCCCTGATATGGGTGTTCGAGCAGCATGGTTTTCCGCCCCAGCACACGCTGCATCTGGCGCTGGGCACCTCCTTGGCCAGCATCGTGTTCACCTCGCTTTCCAGCGTGCGGGCCCATCATGGCCGGGGAGCCGTGCAGTGGGCTACCGTCAAGCGGATGGGGCTGGGCCTGGCGCTGGGCACTTTTGCGGGTTCCTGGCTGGCAGCGCAAGTCGATAGCCTGTGGCTGAAGTGGTTTTTCGTGGCCTTTGCCTACCTGGTAGCGGCGCAGATGCTGTCGGGCTACAAACCCAAGCCCAGCCGGCAGTTGCCGGGTGCGGCGGGCCTCAGTACCGCAGGTGGGCTGATCGGTGGCGTGTCGGCCTTTGTCGGCATAGGCGGCGGCTCGCTGTCGGTCCCCTTCATGAGCTGGTGCAATGTGCCGCTGCAGACGGCAGTGGGCACCTCGGCCGCGCTGGGTTTCCCCATCGCGGTGGGGGGCCTGCTGGGCTATGCCGTCAACGGCGCAGGGCTGGATCACCTGCCGCCCTGGAGCCTGGGTTTCGTCTATCTGCCGGCGCTGGCCGGCATCGTGGTGGCCAGCGTGCTGATGGCCCCCCTGGGTGCAGCGGTGGCTCACCGGCTGCCGGTAGCCACGCTGAAGAAATGTTTTGCCGCCCTGCTTATCATCATCGCCAGCAAGATGCTGTTAGGTCTGCTGGGTTACTGAGCACCCCTTATGGATTCGGCACCTGCAACCAGCAAACGGCCCAGCCTGACTTGATGGTCAGCCGGGCCGTTTGCTGCTTGGTGCCACACCGCCAGTCCGGGTGCGGCCGTTTAGCTATGTTCAAACAGGGCCGTATAGGCTGCGGCCCGCTCAGCTGGCTGTCCGCCTTCGTACAAGCCGCCTATGACCGCCAGGCTCGGTACGCCTGCCGCCAGCAAGGGCCCAGCATTGAACGGCGTGATGCCGCCTATGGCCACCACCGGGCAAGCCAGCTGGGCGCAGGCCGCCTGGTAGAGCGCCAGCGGCGCCTGCACTGCCAAGGGCTTGGTGGCCGAGACATAGGCCGCGCCAAAGGCCACATAGCTGGCGCCGGCCGCCTGGGCCGACTGCGCCAAGGCCAGTTGGTTGTAGCAGGAGGCGCCCAGCAACCGTTGCGGTCCCAGTGCCCGGCGCGCCGCCGCCAGCTCGCCGTCATCGCCCCCCAAGTGCAGGCCATCGGCGTCGATAGCCAGGGCCAGCTCAAGATGGTCGTTGATGATCAAGGGTACATGGTGGTGCCGGCAGCGTGCCTGCAAGGCCTGTGCCTGCTGCAGCCGCAGGCCGGCATCGGCCAGTTTGTTACGGTACTGCAGCACCACCGCGCCCGCTGCCAGCACCTGTTCCACCGCCGTCAACAAACGGTCGGTATCGGTCCAGTCCGGGGTAATGGCATAGAGCCCACGCGGCAGGCTAGCCGTGCTCACGCCGGCTCATCCTCGTCGCCCTTGCCCCGTGCCCAGAACAGGCGGTCGGGGATGAACTGCCCCATACCGGGGCGATAGCCATTCTTCAGCGAGTGCCAGGTGTATTCCTGGGCTTCGCGGGCGGCTTGCGACATCTCCAGGCCATTGGCCAGGAAGGCAGCCAGCGCCGACGCCAAGGTGCAGCCCGAGCCATGGTAGCTGCCGGGCAGGCGGTCCCAGCTGTCGCTGCGCACCCGCCCGGCACGGCCGAACAGGGTATTGGTCACATTGGGAGTCAGCTCGTGCGTGCCGGTCACCAGCACGAATTCGGGGCCGAACTGGCGCAGGCGCAGGGCGGCCTCGTCCACCGTCAGCCCATCTTGCTCGTCCGGGTCATCGGTAGCCAGCCGGCGGGCTTCCAGGCTGTTGGGGGTCAGCACCGTGGTATGCGGCAGCAGCAGCTCGCGCATGGCGCTCACCATGTCCTCGTCGGCAAATGCGCTGCCATCGCCAGTGGCAAACACCGGGTCCAGTATCAGCGGGATGTCGGGATAGTCAGCCGCAATCTCGGCCAGCACGGTCAGGTTCTCCATGCTGCCCAGCACGCCGACCTTGATGGCCGCAATCTGCATGTCTTCCAGCACGAAGCGGGCTTGATCCGATACCCATTCCGCCTCCATGGCCAGGAAGCCCTCCATGCCTGCCGTGTCCTGCACCGTGATGGCAGTGACGACCGGCAGCGGGTGACAGCCCAGCGAGGAGATGGTGAGGATATCGGCAGCCAATCCGGCACCGCCGGAAGGATCGTTGCCGGCCAGCACCAGAACAATGGGGGGAGCGTCTGTCATGAGGTATGGGAATCGAGGATAGAGTCTATATACGGTAGAATTTTATCCCATTCACCACCCTAACCCGACTAAACCCCATGAAAAAGTATATGTGTCTCATCTGCGGCTTCATCTATGACGAAGCTGCCGGCAGCCCGGACGACAATATTGCGCCCGGCACCCGCTGGGAAGACATCCCCATGAACTGGACCTGCCCGGACTGTGGCGCCCGCAAGGAAGACTTTGAAATGGTCGAGATCTAACCAAAGACCATGACCAGACCTGCCGGCAAGACCTACTACGGCCTGCTGGGCGTCAGCCCCAGTGCCAGCCAGATGGAACTCGACGCGGCCTATCGCAGCATGCAGGCCATTCTGTCCGAGATCATCGACATCAAGGCGCGCGAAGCACGCCAACACCAGCTTGAGGAAGCCTACCGGCTGCTGTCGAACACCACGCGGCGCGCCATCTACGATGCCAGCCTGCAGGCAGGTCAAGCCCAAACCGTGGTGATAGGAGCATCCTCGTCCAAGACGGCTCGGCCAGGCACCCGCAGTAATAAACAGCCTGTGATCATCGGGTTGGCCGTGGCAAGCGTGCTGCTGATAGGCGGCTATGCAGGCTGGCACTGGCAAGCAGCCAAGGTGGCCGAGAAGGCCAAGCAGGAGCAGTCCCGCGCTGGCACCAAGCCTTAGCAGCACAGTCAAACCGTCGGAATCCGAGCCCCGTACCATGTCCCATACCCAAGGTAAAACCTATTACAGCTTGCTCGGTGTCGGCCCCCAGGCCAGCCAGGCAGAACTGGACGCTGCCTTTATCGCCATGCAGAAAGTGCTGGCCGAGGTGGTAGACAGCCGCGTGCGCGAGTCGCGTCTGCAAAAGCTGGAAGAGGTCTACCAACTGCTTTCCAACCCCTTGCGGCGTTCGGTCTACGATGCCAGCCTGCAGGCCGGGCAGGCCCAGCGCGTGCTGCTGCACAGCGAGCCGGCGCCTTCGGTGCGGACATCACACAGTCTGGGCAGCAATCCGCTGATCAAGGTTGGCGTCGGTCTGCTGGGCCTGCTGGTAGTGGGCTATCTTTACTTTGCCTGGCGCCAGCAGGCCACCCTGGATGCCTACCAGGCCAATGTAAAGGCCATGCAGGAACGAGCCTTGAGCATGCAGCAAGAGGCCATCCGTCGGGCCAGTGAGCAGGAAGCCGCCGTCATGGCCAGCGAGCGCTATGCCGAGGATGGCATGGAGACGGCCGAGCAAAGGGCTGCCCGCTTGGCAATAGAGGCGCGCGACCGGGAGTACGCCGACTGGAACCGCAAGGTGTCGCGCGAGTACGAGCGGGCGCAAGACGAGAAGGAACGCAACGAGGCGCGCAAGCGGTCGGAGCGCGAGCGTGAGGAACGCGAACGGGATAGGCAACGCGAGCGCGATGAGGCAGATGCCATCGCCCGGCTGGAGCGGGAACGACAGGCCATGTTCAACCGCCTGCTTAGCGAGCGCCGCTATTACCAAGCCAGGGAACTGGCCAAGACCCAATCTGAATTTGACCGCATCAAGTACGCCGAAAAGTATGGCCGCTGACCGCAGATGACACGCGCTTCGCCCTGGCTACAGCTGGGTGATGAGCATATGGTTTTTCTTTAGTATCAATTGCATACAGAACATTTGACCATCGCAGGCAGCAGGCCTGCACTGTACTTGGCAATCCCCGATAGATGCAGGAGTAATGTGATGACCCCCAGCCGATTCCCCAGACTGACCACCTTGTGCCTTGCCCTGCTGCTCGCCGCCTGCCAGCAGGTACAGACCACCGAGAGCGGAACGGTGGGAGTGGAACGCAAGCAAGCCATGTTCTCGCTGCTCTCCAACGAGCAGGTCAACAAGATGGCGGCCCAATCCTATGCCGCCTCGCTGCGTGATGCCGAAAGCAAGGGCAAGCTCAACCGCGATGCCAAGGCCACCCGGCGGGTACGCGCCATTGCCGACAAGCTGATCCCGCAGGTGGCGGTGTTCCGCAAGGATGCTCCCAACTGGCAATGGGAGGTCAATGTCGAGAGCAGCCCCGAGCTGAACGCCTATTGCGCCCCCGGCGGCAAGATCATGTTCTTTACCGGCATCATCGACCAGCTCAAGCTGAGCGACGACGAAATCGCCGCCATCATGGGCCACGAGATGGCCCATGCCCTGCGTGAGCATGGCCGGGAGCGCATGAGCAAGGTCTACAGCCAGCAGTTGCTAGCCCAGGGCATCTCGCTGCTGACCAAGGGCAAGTACGACCAGTATGTCGATCTGGGCCTGGATGGCTTCCAGCTGGCTGTCAATCTGCCCAACAGCCGGCAGAACGAGACCGAGGCCGATGCCATGGGTCTGGAGCTGGCGGCCCGTGCCGGCTACAACCCGGCAGCCGCCGTGACCCTGTGGCAGAAGATGGCCGAAGCCAGCCAGGGCCAGCCGCCCCAGTTCCTCTCCACCCACCCCTCCAACCAGACCCGCATACGCGAGCTGCAAGCGCTGATCCCACGGGTGCAGCCACTGTACGACGAGGCCCGCAAACGGCGCTAAGAGCCGCTACGCTGGGTTTTGTTAGCCGCTCTAAAGCTGCAGCCCACGGTGCCCACAGGCCGGGACAGTGCGCCCGGCCCTAGCTTTCCCACTTTTCAGGAACATCCATGCTCTGGGTCAAAGCCCTACATATCATCTTCGTCATCAGCTGGATGGCCGGCCTGCTGTACCTGCCGCGCTTGTTCGTCAACCATGCCATGGCGACCGACCCTGCCACCCAGGCGCAGCTGGCACTGATGGAGCGCAAGCTGTTCCGCTTCACCACGCTGCTGGGCGTGCTGGCCCTGGTGTTTGGCCTCTGGCTGCTGCGGCCTTGGATGGCAGCCGGCTGGATGCATGCCAAGCTGACCCTGGTCATGGGGCTGATCGGCTTTCATGTCTATTGCGGCAAGCTGGTGCGCGATTTTGCCGCCGGCCGCAACCAGCGCAGCCATCGCTGGTATCGTTTGTTCAACGAAATTCCCACCCTGATCATGATGGCCATCGTCATCCTGGTGGTGGTCAAACCGTTCTGAGCCCGCCATGCTACGTACCCTTATCCGCAGCCTGTTCAAGGCCGTAGCCTGGCTGCTCGGTACCATCCTGCTGTTGTTGCTGGTCATCATACTGATCAACGGCTTCGACACCGAGCTGACGCCGGAAACCCAGGCCTGGCTGGTCACGCCACCCAATCGCGTCAGCGATGCCGAGAATGGCTATTACTACCTGCTTGCCCTGGACGTGGTCACCGATGAGCCTTTGAAAGTGGCGCAGCAGATTGTCAGTGCTGCTCGGCAGCAAGCCAGTACCGGGCCGGCCTCCCTACCTGCCCTCAAGCGTCATAGCATCAACGACCTGCCCCGCTGGCAGGGGCTGAAGCCCGCCGAGCAGCTAGCCCAGGTCTATCGCGATGAGGCGCGCTACCGCGCGCTGATCACCCGCGAGCAGGCGGCGCTACAGCGCTACTACCGGCTGATTGCCGCACCTGGCTACCACAATGTGGCACCGGAGGAATCGCTGCTGTTCTCCTCTTCGCAGAGGCTGCAGCAATTGGCTACAGCCGAGCAGCTACTGCGCCTGCGTGATGGCGATACCGCCAGCCTGGCGGTACTGGCGCAGAACCTGCGCTTCTGGACTACCGTGCTGGAGAGCAGCACCGTGCTGATCGATGCCATGGTGGCCAATGCCCAGCTGCGCAGCCAGCTGCAGCTGCTGGAACAACTGGCATTGCAACAGCCCGAGCTCAAGCCCGCCCTGGCTGCGGCCACTGCTAGCCAGCTACAGCGGCTTGCCAAACTGGACATGGGCCAAGTACTACAGACCAATCTGCAGGGCGAGCTGCGCTTTTTCGCCCATGGGATCGCAGAAGCCAAAATGCAGGCGGGTCAGGCTAGTTGGGCCAGCAAGGCTGCCGACTGGTTTATCCAGCCCAATGCCACCCTGAACGACCTGCGCGATATCTATGCCGATGTCGCCAACCCCGACCCCGCCACGGCTGGTTACTGCGACCCGGCCCTGCGCTGGGCCTACAACCCGGCTGGCAAGATGGTGATCTGCGTGGGTGCGTCCACCATGAATCACTACGGCGACAAGCTCAACACCACCCAACAGGCTGCCCGCAAGCTCGCCGCACAACTGGAATGACATCATGGCAAAAGAGATAGAACGCCGCTTCCTGCTTAAAAATGAGGGCTGGCGCGGCCTGGCGGAAGGTGAATGGCTCAAGCAGGGCTATTTGTCGGTTGAGCGCGAGCGCACCGTGCGGGTGCGTATCAAGGGCGACCAGGCCTGGTTGACGCTCAAGGCCAATATCAGCAATGTGTCGCGCCATGAGTTTGAATACCCCATCCCGCTGGCCGATGCGGAAACCATCATGAGTGCCATGTGCCCCATGCTGGTGGAGAAACGCCGCCACCGCATCGCGTTGGGCGGCCATGTCTGGGAGGTGGACGAGTTCTCTGGCCAGAATGCCGGCCTGGTGCTGGCCGAGATTGAGCTGTCCGACGAGGCCGAGGCCTATGAGCGGCCCGACTGGCTGGGCGAGGAAGTGACCGAGGACCCGCGCTATACCAATGCCCATCTGAGCCGCCACCCCTGGCCCACCTGGGGGCGCGGCTGAACATGGCGGACGACAGCCCGCTGATACACCGCATACCCGCCCACGAGCGTACGGCGGCCAGCACCCACCGGGGGCGTGGCCACCGTACCGGCAGCAATCAACCGACAGGATCGACCATGAGCAAGAACGAACAACTGTTCCAGCGCGCCCAGCGCCATATCCCCGGCGGCGTGAACTCGCCCGTGCGGGCCTTTGGCGCCGTTGGCGGCACCCCGCGCTTCTTTGCCCGTGGTGCTGGTGCCTATGTCTGGGATGCGGACGACAAGCGCTACATCGACTATGTCGGCTCCTGGGGCCCGCTGATCCTCGGCCATACCCACCCGGCCGTGGTGGAAGCCGTACAGAAGGCGGCCGCCACCGGCATGAGCTTTGGCGCCCCGACCGAGGCCGAGATCGACCTGGCCGACCTGCTGTGCGAGATGCTGCCGTCCATGCAGCAGGTGCGCCTGGTGTCCAGCGGCACCGAAGCCACCATGAGCGCCATCCGGCTGGCACGCGGCTATACCGGCCGCGACAAGCTGATCAAGTTCGAGGGCTGCTACCACGGCCACTCCGACAGCCTGCTGGTCAAGGCGGGCTCCGGCCTGCTGACCTTCGGCAACCCTTCCAGCGCCGGCGTGCCGGCCTCGGTGGCCGAGCACACCATCGTGCTGACCTATAACGATGTTGCCCAGCTAGAGGAAGTCTTCGCCACCCAGGGTGAGCAGATTGCCGCCATCATCGTCGAGCCCTTCTGCGGCAATATGAATCTGGTGCGGCCGTCCGAGGCGTTTGTCACCGCCATGCGTGCCCTGACCGAGAAGCACGGTGCCCTGCTGATCTACGACGAAGTGATGACTGGCTTTCGCGTGGGCCTGGGCTGTGCCCAGGGCCTGCATGGCATCACCCCCGACCTGACCACTCTGGGCAAGGTCGTTGGCGGCGGCATGCCGCTGGCCGCCTTTGGTGGCCGCGCCGATGTCATGGCCAAGATCGCGCCGCTGGGCCCGGTCTACCAGGCCGGCACCTTGTCGGGCAATCCGGTGGCCGTCGCTGCAGGCCTTGCCACCCTGGGCCTGATACGCCAGCCTGGTTTCTTCGACAGCCTGGGCGCCAAGACCCGCAAGCTGGCCGATGGCCTGGCAGCTGCAGGCAAGGCCGCCGGCCAGACTTTCTCGGCAGATGCGGTGGGCGGTATGTTTGGTGTCTATTTCAATGCCCAGCCACCCAAGACCTACGCCGAGGTCATGGCGACGGACAAGCCACGCTTCAATGCCTTTTTCCACGGCCTGCTGGACGAAGGTGTCTATATCGCCCCGGCCCTTTACGAAGCCGGCTTTGTCTCGGCCGCCCACAGCGATGCCGATATCGAGGCTACCGTTGCGGCGGCCCAGCGCGTTTTTGCCAAGCTGTAAGCGCTGACGATGCCGGCCGGCCAGCGTAGCGCGCAGCAGACCTGGCAGTGGCTGCAGGGCCGGCCACGGCTGGCGGAACTATGCGCCGCCCACCCGGCCGAGTGGGCCGAGGTGCAGGCCGAGCTGGCCGCAGCCATCGCCCGGCGCCGCCCGGGCGAGCTGAAATCGCTGGTGGAGCAAGCCGCCATGCGCCGCCGCATGCAGCAGAACTTTCTCAGCGGCGAGCGCGATGGCCGTGCTTTTGCCCTGTTCGTGGCCCAGCAGGTACGCCATGCCATGACCGAGGAGGCGATACGGCAGTACGCCTTCTCGCAAGCCACCGGCGTACAGCAGGGCAGGGTACGCTTCAATCTTTTCAACGGCTGGGTGGCACAGCGGCTGTTGTTCAAGCGCGATCTGGAACGCAAGCCGGTGTCGCTGTTCTGGTTCCGCCTGCTCTGGCCCCTGCTATGGCAGCGGCGCCGGCTGATGCCGCTGGTGGAGAAGCGCGGCATCTACTGCTTTTACTCGGCTGATTTGGTGCAGGCACTGGCCGGTTTGATTGCCGGCCGCCACTGCGTAGAAATCGCTGCCGGTGATGGCACCCTCAGCCGCTTTCTGCAGCAACAGGGCGTGGCAGTACAGCCCAGCGACGATGGCAGCTGGCACGGCGCCATCCAATACCCCGACTCGGTCAGCAGGATGGACGCCCGCGAGGCATTGAGCCAGTCGCCCCAGGTGGTGATCTGCTCCTGGCCGCCCGCCAACAACCGTTTCGAGCGCCAGGTATTCCGCACACGCAGCGTGGAGACCTATATCGTCATCGGCAGCCGCTGCCAGTTCATCACCGGCAACTGGGCCGATTACCGCGAGCAGCAGCATTTCGACATGGCCGATGACCCGGCGCTCAGCCGGTTGGTGCTGCCGCCCGAGCTGGGTGCTGCGGTCTATGTTTTCCAGCGCAAGGCGGGTAGCCTGGGCTAGCGCCTGCCATGCAGCGGCAAGCTGCGAGGTCGGTATCATCGTGGTGTTGGCCCCAGGGAAACCCGGGTGTCGATCATGCTGGAGGCTCAGACAGCGAGCCCCTAACAGCCATCAATGGCCTCAGTTCAGACAGACCCTCAAAAATCGTCCTGAGGATTCACCGCGTCGCTGACGGCCCCCGAGCGGGCTTCCAGCACGGCGATGCGGTTCTCCAGCGCAACCAGGGTCTCGCGGGTCTTGGCCAGCACGGCCTGTTGCACTTCGAATTCCTCGCGGGTCACCAGATCCAGCTTGGCAAAGGCCGCCGTCAGCACGGCCCGCATATTCTTCTCGATATCCTTGGCTGGGCCGGCGGCCATTACTTCGGACAGTTTGCCGCTGACTTCATCAAACAGGCGTTGGGCTAACATGGTTTTACTCCTGGCGTTATCTCGTCACCCTCTAGTCTAGCAAACCACCGTTACGGCGGCCCGCCGCACCAGCGATAGGCGGACGACCATCGCATCGCACCAAAGCAGTGCAGATCCCACGGTGTACGCCCAGACATTGAGAGTAAGTGCTTGAATAAATAGACAATATAAACATGGCACGGCCCATGCTAACGCTACCCTACCGAGGTATCCACTGGTTCACCACCTTAAGGAGCGAAGATGAAGTTCGTTAGCGCCATCATCAAGCCGTTCAAGCTTGACGAGGTCAGGGAGGCACTGTCCGCCATAGGCGTGCAGGGCGTTACCGTGACCGAGGTCAAGGGTTTCGGCCGTCAGAAAGGCCACACCGAGCTGTATCGCGGTGCGGAATACGTGGTCGATTTCCTGCCCAAGGTAAAGCTCGAGATTGCCGTCAAGGATGACCTGCTCGAGCAGGTGATTGAGGCCATCGAGAAGGCGGCCAATACCGGCAAGATAGGCGACGGCAAGGTCTTCGTCTTTGATCTTGAACAAGTCATCCGCATCCGCACCGGTGAAACCGGCGCAGACGCCCTGTAAGCCCGCAAGGGAGGACTGACCTATGAAAAAACTGTTTACCGCGCTGGCACTGGCAAGTGCCATGAGCCTGGGCATCGCCTGGGCCGAAGAGCCGGCCGCCGCACCTGCGGCCACCGCCTTGACGGAGACTGCCCCGGCTGCCGCACCCGCTGCAGCGCCGGTCACCACCGCTGAAGCGGCACCTGCTCCAGCCGCGATTGCCACCCCGGCAGAGGCGGCCGCCCCGGCAGCTGCACCCGCGCCCACCTTGAGCAAGCCTGACAACGCCTGGGTGTTTGTCGCTGCCGCCCTGGTGATATTGATGTCCATTCCCGGTCTGGCGCTGTTCTATGGTGGCCTGGTGCGCTCCAAGAATATGCTCAGCGTGCTGATGCAGGTGTTCGTGGTGTTCTCGCTGATCTCGGTGCTGTGGGTCGCCTATGGCTACAGCGTCGCCTTCACCGAGGGCAACGCCATCTTCGGCGGCTTCTCCAAGCTGTTCCTGAAGGGGGTGAACGACACCTCGCTGGCTGCCACCTGGTCCAAGGGCATCTATCTGTCTGAGTTCATCTACATCGTGTTCCAGGGTGCCTTCGCGGCCATCACCTGCGGCCTGATCGTCGGTGCCTTTGCCGAGCGCGCCAAGTTCTCCGCCGTACTGGCCTTCCTGGTGATCTGGTTCACCCTCAGCTACCTGCCCATGGCTCACATGGTGTGGTACTGGGCTGGTCCGGATGCCTACACCGATGCAGAAGCCGGCGCCAAGGCCTTGCTGACGGCGGGCATGCTGTTCCAGAAGGGTGCGCTGGACTTTGCCGGCGGCACCGTGGTGCATATCAATGCCGCCGTGGCTGGCCTCGTGGGTGCCTACTTTGTCGGCAAGCGCGTGGGTTACGGCAGGGAAGCCATGACTCCGCACAGCCTGACCATGACCATGATAGGCGCCTCGCTGCTGTGGGTGGGTTGGTTTGGCTTCAACGCCGGTTCCGCACTGGAAGCCAACGGCATCGCCGCACTGGCCTTCCTGAACACCTGGGTTGCCACCGCGCTGGCCGCCGTGGCCTGGATGGGCGTGGAATGGATCTGGAAGGGCAAGCCCTCCATGCTGGGTGCCGCTTCGGGCGCCGTGGCCGGCCTGGTGGCCATCACCCCGGCCTGCGGCTTTGTCGGTGTCGGCGGCGCCATGGCCATTGGCCTCTCGGCGGGTGTGATCTGCCTGTGGGGCGTGCATGGCCTCAAGCGCCTGCTGGGTGCTGACGATGCCCTCGATGTATTCGGTGTCCACGGCGTGGGCGGCATCCTGGGTGCCATCCTCACCGGTGTGTTTGCCGATCCGGCCTTGGGTGGCCTGGGTGTGTGGGACTATGTCACCAATGCTGTGGCCCCCAACTACTCCATCGCCTCGCAAGTATGGATACAGACCCAGAGCGTGCTGCTCACCGTGGTTTGGTCGGCCGTGGTGTCGGTGGTGGCCTACAAGCTGGTCGATCTGGTCATCGGACTGCGCGTGCCCGAAGACGAGGAGCGCGAAGGCCTGGACGTCACCAGCCATGGCGAAAAAGCCTACAACGTCTAAGCAGACTTAGCGCTACAACAGAACGGCCCCTCGCAAGATGGGCCGTTTTGCCGTCTATGGGTATGCCCGCAACGACCGCTGGCCGCTACCCTCCAGGTTGATCAGCGGCCCCAAAGGCGGCGGTGACCGCATCAGCCCCGCCCAGCTTGTCACCCCGCGCGTGCATGCCGGACAAAGAGGCCCTACTATGCCCCCGGCGGCAGTACACCATGGCGAATACGGCCTATATTCCAAGCGCTACTTTTCATGTTGCATCAAGGTTTTGGCGGCCAGCCGAATTTCTGTAAAATCCACTTTTTGAAACAGGGGATTATCCGATGATCCAAGTCGGCCTCGTGATGGGTAGCAATTCTGACTGGGAAGTCATGCAACATGCTGCCCGCCAGCTCAAAGCCTTCGGCATTGCCTTCGAGGCACGGGTGGTCTCCGCCCACCGTACGCCGGATCTGCTCTATGAATACGCAGAGGCGGCCGAGGCGCGTGGCCTGAAGGCCATCATTGCCGGTGCCGGCGGGGCAGCCCACCTGCCTGGCATGCTGGCGGCCAAGACCACCGTGCCGGTACTGGGTGTCCCTGTTCCCAGCAAATACCTGCGTGGCGAAGATTCGCTGCTGTCCATCGTGCAGATGCCCAAGGGCATACCCGTGGCCACCTTTGCCATAGGCGAAGCCGGTGCGGCCAATGCCGGCCTGTTTGCCGTGGCCCTGCTGGCCAACGAGCTGCCTGAGCTGCGCGCCGCCCTTAATACCTTCCGCGAAACGCAGAAGAATGCGGTGCTGGCCATGAGCCTGCCCGAGGTCGAGTAAGCATGGCCAGCCACACGCCGATACTGCCGCCCGCCATGCTGGGCATACTGGGCGGCGGCCAGCTGGGCCGCATGTTTACCGTGGCAGCCAAGACCATGGGCTACCGGGTAACCGTGCTGGACCCCGATGGCAATGCCCCGGCAGCCGAGTTTGCCGATGTGCATCTGCGCGCCGCCTATAACGACCACGCTGCCCTCAAGGAGTTGGCCGAGACCTGCGCTGCCATCACTACCGAATTCGAGAACGTCAACGCCGATTCCATGCGCTGGCTGGCCCAGCATGTGCCGGTCAGCCCCTCGGGTGATTGCCTGGCCATCGCCCAGGACCGCATCCAGGAAAAAGCCTGGATACGCAAGGCTGGCCTTGCGACCGCGCCCTATCTGGCGCTGGAGACCGTGGAAGACCTCAACCACGACCTGGCACCCTACCTGCCCGGCATACTCAAGACCGCCCGGCTGGGCTACGACGGCAAGGGCCAGGTCCGGGTCGCAACTGCCGTGGAAGCCCGTGCGGCCTATGCCGACCTGGGTGGGCAGCCCTGTGTGCTGGAAAAAATGCTGCCGCTGGCCTGCGAAGTCTCGGCCATTGTCACCCGCAGCAATCCGCACGAGGTGGCCGTCTTCCCGGTGGCCGAGAATCGCCACGCCAAGGGCATACTTGATGTGAGCATCGTGCCGGCCCAGGTGGATGCTGCACTGGCCGCCCAGGCCCAGCAGATGGCCCGGCAACTGGCCGAGGCCCTGGATTACATCGGCGTGCTGGCGGTGGAGTTCTTTGTGCTCGACGGTGGTGAACTGGTCATCAACGAAATCGCCCCCCGACCGCATAATTCCGGCCACTACACCATCGATGCTTGCGTCACCAGCCAGTACGAGCAGCAAGTGCGCGCCATGTGCGGCCTGCACCCGGGCCGCACCGACCTGCTGTCGCCGGTGGTGATGGTCAATCTGCTGGGCGATGTGTGGCAGGATGATGGTGGCGAGCCCAACTGGGCCGTGCTGATGCAGGCGCCCAATGCCCACCTGCACCTTTACGGCAAGCGTGAGGCCCGCCCTGGCCGCAAGATGGGCCACTACTGCGTGCTGGCCGACACCGCCGCTGCCGCGCTGGAACAGGCCGAGGCGCTCAAGGACACCCTGGGCACATGAACACCGGGCTGGCAGCGCTGCGCAGTGCACTGGCAGCCAGCGCCCAGCCCGAGCGCGCACCCGCCATGCGCGCCTACATGCGCGAGCAGTTCGCTTTCCTGGGTGTCCCCACACCTGCGCGGCGCAAAGCCAGCGCCAGCTTTATCCGCGAGGCGGCCGGGCTGGATGCTACCGCCTTGCTGGCATTGGCGCAGGCCTTGTGGGCTCAGCCCGAGCGAGAATTTCAGTATGTAGCGGTAGACCTGCTCGACAAGCACGGCAAGCAGCTGGATGCCGACAGCCTGCCGGCACTGGAAGCCCTGGCCAGCAGCAAGCCCTGGTGGGATACGGTGGATGGCCTGGCGTCCTGGGTCGTCGGCGGGCTGGTACACCGCCATCGCAAGTTGCAGGCACGCATGGACCAACTGGCTGGCGTGCGTGACCACTGGCTGCGGCGGGTGGCCATCCTGCACCAGCTAGGCTGGAAGCAGGATACCGACAGCCGCCGGCTGTTCCATTACTGCGCGGCCAACGCGGCCGATACCGAGTTCTTCATCCGCAAGGCCATAGGCTGGGCGCTGCGCGAATATGCCTATACCGATGCAGACGCAGTACGTGTCTTCGTCACCCACACCCCGCTCTCGCCCCTGTCGCGGCGGGAAGCACTGAAACATCTGACCTAGGAGCGCCAGCATGGACGGCCTGACCCAAACCAATCTCAAGAGCCTGAAGAAGATCTACAGCGGCAAGGTACGCGATCTGTACGAGATCGACGAGCAGCGCATGCTGATGATCGCCACCGATCGCCTGTCGGCCTTCGATGTCATCCTCAACGAGCCCATCCCGGCCAAGGGCAAGATACTGACCGCCATCTCCAACTTCTGGTTCGACAAGCTCAAGCACCTGGTGCCCAGCCACTTCACCGGCGACAAGCCGGAGGACATGGTCAGCGCCGAGGACCTGCCGCAGGTCGAAGGCCGCGCCGTGGTATGCAAGCGCCTCAAGCCCGTGCCGGTGGAAGCCGTGGTGCGCGGCTATATCGTCGGTGGCGGCTGGAAGGATTACAAGGCCACGGGCAAGGTCAGCGGCATCACCCTGCCCACCGGGCTGGTCGAGGCCCAGAAGCTGCCCGAGCCCATCTTTACCCCATCCACCAAGGCGGCTGTAGGCGACCATGACGAGCCCATCTCCTTCGAGCAGATGAGCGAGCTGGTGGGCGCCGAGCTGGCCGCCCAGGTGCGCGACACCGCCATCAAGCTCTACCTGGCTGCCAGTGAGTATGCTGCCACCCGTGGCATCATCATCGCCGACACCAAGTTCGAATTCGGCCTGGATGCCGATGGCACGCTGACCCTGATGGACGAGGCGCTGACCCCGGACTCCAGCCGCTTCTGGCCTGCCGACCAATACCAGCCCGGCAGCAACCCACCCAGCTACGACAAGCAGTTCGTGCGCGACTGGCTGGAAACCACCGGGTGGAACAAGACCCCCCCCGCGCCTGCCCTGCCGGTCGAAGTTGGTGAAAAAACCGCGGCCAAGTACCGCGAAGCGTTGGAAAAACTGACAGGCTGATCCCGCTCCGCATCAGCAGTCAGCATCACCGCCTTGCCGACGGCCGCCCAGCGGCCAAGGCAGGGCGTGCGCTGTCGTGGCTCGCGCCGCGGCACCCGTCCTCGCCCTGGCCCATCGCCCCATAAAAAACAGCCACCTTGCACTGCAACACCTTGGGGGCGGCACATTTCTCGGTCTATCCTGATGAACGACAGGGTATGAATCCACACGAAATGGCAGGCTACACATGGTCTTCGGGCTGATCAAAAAGCTGTTCGGTGGCGAGGAAACGCCTCCCCCACCTACTTCCGCCGCCCAGGCTGCACGTACTTCGCCCAACACCGTCACACCGGCCACCAGTGCCTTGGGCGCGGCACCGGGACAGGCTGGCTTCGTGGCAGGTGTTCCTACCGAGACCATGTTGCAGCGGGAAATCGTGCTGGATCGCGAACTCAAGGTGGTGGGCTATGACTTCCGCCTGCGCGACAGTGTGCTCAAGCGCAAGGACAAGATGGCGCACTCGGTCTGGAAGCTGTACGACGAGGTGCTGTTGCGCAACTTCCTGGCCGAGGAATCCACCAAAGCCTTCGGCGCCAAACGCATCTTTCTGGAAGTTTCGGTCTGGGCGCTGGACAGCCCCCTGCTGGCCAAGCTGCCCAAGGGCCGCTTTGTGCTCATGCTGCACTACAACGCCGAGTTCTTTCAGGATGCGCTCGAGCATATCGAGATGCTGCAGGCCCTCAAGGACCAGGGCTTCCAGCTGGGCTTCGACAATTTCCCCATGGATGCCGCCCTGCTGCCACTGTTCCAGATGGCTGACTACCACAAGCTGTCGGTGTCCGATAAGGATGTTACCGAGCTGTCCAAGATCATTTCGGCCACCGCCAATGCCGCGCCGGACGCCGAGTTGCTGGTGGGCGACATCCATTTCTTCGAGGAACTGCAGGTCTGCCGCCAGTTACAGGTGCACTATCTGCAAGGCAGCTACCTGCGCCGCAAGGAGCTGTCCGAGGCCGATGCCGTGGATGCCAGCTATCTGCGGCTGCTGGAGGTACTGAACCTGGTACGCGCCGAGGCAGAGCCACCGGTGATAGCCAACGCCATGAAGTACGACCCCATGCTCAGCTTCAAGCTGCTGCGCTATGTCAACTCGCCCGGCGCCGGCCTGCTGGCCAAGGTGGAGACACTGGACCGCGCCATGATCGTGCTGGGCCACAAGCAGCTCTACCGCTGGCTGACTCTGCTGCTGTTCAGCCATGAGCGGCAGGAAGGCGACCACAGCCTGCTACTGGAAACCGCATTGCTGCGGGGCCGCATCATGGAAACCCTGGGTGCCAAGCAGTTTAAGCGCGAAGAGCTGGACCAGTTGTTCACCACTGGCATGTTCTCCATGCTCGATGCCCTGCTGCGCCAGCCCATGGAAAAGATCGTGGAGAAGCTGAACCTGCCCGACCAGATCAACCAGGCCTTACTCACCCAGGAAGGTCGCTTCGGCCCCCTGCTGGCGCTGGCGCTGGCCTGCGAAGACGGCGACTTGCCGGAAGACCCCAAGCTGTTCGCTGCTGCCGGCGTCAGCAAATCCGAAGCCAACCGGGCACAGATAGAGGCCTTGCTGTGGGTGGAGGAAGTGGTTTGAGGGTGCGGGCGAGACCGGTTCACGGTAGATTTAGCGTAAGCGTAACAGGCTGGACTACTGCGGCTGGATGGTTGCTAACTGCCGCCCCATGTACCGTTTGCTGCGATCGAACTTGTCCAACTCACCGAAGCGCAGCTTCGTTAACAGCACTCAATTTGTAGCAAATTCAACCTAATTCTAATTATGACATTCGAGTTTATCTCTCATCGTACAAAGTAGGAACAAGGATAGTACTGCGGGTGAGCGCCTCATTGGAATCACTTAACATGATGAACGCTTTACGAAAAATCCAAAACGGGTAGATTATTACGCTCCCAGCAACTAGTCGCTGGGTCAATTACTACCAGTTAACGATTATAGGAAAAATCTATGTTTCGCAAGATAGCATTAGCCGGCGCCGTCGCTATCCTGGTTACAGGCTGCGCATCTGTACCAATGGAAAGCAAGGAAGTGTCCGACCAAGCGAAGCGTTTTGCTCCGCCTGCACCTGGCAAAGCAGGTCTCTATATCTATCGATCCGCCGGTTTGGGTGCCGCCCTGAAGAAGGATATTTTGGTTGACGGAAAGTGCATTGGCGAATCAGCGCCGAACGTCTTCTTCTATGAAGAAGTGGCCGGAGACCAAGAGCATACCATTGCGACAGAGTCAGAGTTCTCGCCAAATGAAATCAAGCTCGCTGTAACCAGTGGCATTCACTATTTTATTAATCAGTACATAAAAATGGGTGCATTTGTTGGCGGAGCAAACCTGGAAGTGGTTAAAGAAGCCGATGGGAAAGCAGCAATTCAGTCCCTAGAAATGGCCAAGAAGGGCAATTGCGGCGGTTAACAAGGTCGTACGCGTTTAGCCGGACTTCAGTCTGCTCTTCTTGACTGTAGTCCGGCCAAACGGACTGGAGATAGAGCTTTATCTATCTCTGCAGTGCCAGTAAGCAGCCAGGGAAATTATTTGGAGCACACCAGTATCTTCAAGAGCAACACCCCTGTTCCGAGCAGCGAAGGGTATGGCAGTCTGAGGCTTAGTGGCTATTGGATTTCATAATAAGATAGGGTGGGGCGGTTTCAAAAAGCCGATGCAACTGTCAGGTTGTTAATAAATTCCATCGGGTTGCACCAAAGCCTCTCTTTGCGCTTTCCAGTTCAGGCACCTGTGTGGGCGTAAGTTGATCGGTGACTATCGGCCGGTGCTTGCTCCCTTTCATTTAGCCCGTAATCACGCATGACCGCTGCTACACATAATCGGTAGTCGGTGAACATATGATTCCGTCCCTTCGCTTGTGCCTCTCTGTGAAGCTCAATATTCCGCCAGCGTTTGACAGCCTCTTCGTCACGCCAAAAAGACAAAGATAGTAATTTAGCCGGGTGGCTCAGGCTCTGAAAGCGCTCTATTGAGATGAAACCGTCTATCTGTTCAAGCAGGGGCCTAAGTTCAGCGGCGATAGCAAGATAGCTGCCTTGTGCACCAGTCGCGGGCACGGCTTCGAATATTACGACTATCATTAGATATCCTGTATTAAAGGAATTCTGGTACACGAGCGTTGAGTGATCTGCGCCAACTTTGTTGGCCCAAGACTTTTTGATCCGCTCCGGATTCCAACAAATATTCGATACCCGCTACTGCAATCGACCGGGCCCAACGGGAGCCTGGGCAGGCATGCTGGCCGTGGCCGAATGCAAAGTTACGCTGAGTCATCTTATCCTTGGCAGGAAGAGCAGTCAGCAGCACATCTCCAGCATGCACTTGGCACCCGGCAATGTTTACGTCTGCTGCGGCAAAGCGCCGTGTGTTCTGAATGGGTGGCGTCACATCAAGCACTGCGTCAACCAAGTCGGCTGCGTTGCTTTGCGACTCGCTCATATTTGCCAACATGAGCGCTTGTCCAATCAGTCCGGCGCAGCCCTCGCAAGCCTGAAACCACAAGCCAACTACATTCGCAATCAATAGCATTTGTACGTCGGGCAACCCAGTTCGTTCAAACTCGGTGACAAGCTGCTGCAACAGTGGGCCTGGAGCATCCAATTGGTCACGGACTCTTTGCTCGAGCTGACTTGCAGCCTGAATCCCTGCCGCGACCTCGACGTCGCTACCCCCTGGTGCGATACATCGGACGCAAGCCAGAACCTCATCAACCAACTCACTCCAGATATCCTGATTAATACCAATCCAATGCGCCAAAACGACGGTCGGAAATGCGTAGTTGAAGCGGGTAATAGCAGCACCGGTCGGCGGGATTGGCAGGGCGAGTACGGGTATCGTGTCAATAGCACTCTGGTAAATTTCCGTCTCACTCACACTACCGAGTGCTGCTTCAAGAGCTGCCTTGAGTGGTCCATGCCTAGGGCCGTCAGTCATTCGTACCAGAGAAGCAAAGATCTTGGCAGCCCCCGTGTTCAGCAATGATGCTGGTACGGGCTCAACCAGAGGGCGCACCTGCAGTTCTGGATGAGATAGGACCTCTTCAATAACATGCGCAGAAGATGCAACCCAACTACGTAACGTCGGATCGAAGAATAGTCCTCGGTCAGCGAGAATTGCATAGTAGCTACAAGGATCATCATGAGTTGCGGCTGCGACCAGGTCGGCGGGCAGAACTGTATTGTGAGCGGGCATCGTATTTCTCATTCAGGATGGCGCGGTAACGATACCCCTACGCTCATAGCCATGCTTCGCTTATCATCGAAACATGGATGATGATTTTCTCGAAAGGCGGCTCGCAGCAGTGGCCGCAGCCGTTGCTGACAAGACACGTGCAACCATGCTGTGCGCCCTGATGGATGGACGTGCCTATACTGCAACTGAACTGAGTGTTATTGCCGATGTGGCGGCCTCGACTGCCAGCAGTCATTTGACGCGTCTGCTTGAACAAAATTTGATCGACTGTGTACCGCAGGGGCGCCATCGCTACTTCCGCATTGCCAGTCGCCAAGTGGCCGAGGCACTAGAAACGCTAATGGGATTGGTGAGCACCAACAAGGCAATGATCCGCAGCAAAACCCCCCAAAACCTACGCTTTGCCCGCACCTGCTATGACCACATGGCTGGAGAACTGGCGGTAGCACTTCATGACAGATTTATCGCTCTTGGGTGGCTACACAGTGACAGTTACAGTTTGAGCGATGACGGTAAGCTGCAATTGAGCAATTTTGGTGTGTATAGCGAGCCTTTGGCCTCTCGTCGTCGCTTTGCCTGTGCTTGTTTAGACTGGAGCGAACGGCAGTCACATCTTGGTGGTCAGCTCGGTGCAGCCTTGTTGCAGGTATTCGAACGGCAGAACTGGGTAATCCGCCAGCTTAATAGCCGTGAGCTGTTGCTGACTTCCGTCGGTCGGAAAGCACTGAGTAGTGTTTACGGCCTGACGATTCACTAGGCGAATGGTTCGATGATCTCGTGGGCATATATACCTATATCCGACGGTTCGATTCGTCATTGAACATTTCGCTTATCTGAGGCCGCGGACCTTCCCCCATCCAGATCCCAGGAATCAGTTTGCATAAAGAGAAACGGCCCCGCAGGGCCGTTTAGTTTTCGTCAGCGCTCAATTCATACGCAAGTCATACAGGCGGGCAATCTGCTCGCTTGGTAGCAGCACCACCGCCGCGCTGGCGCTGACGGGCAGGGGGCTGAACAGTTGGTTGCTGCCGCTGTGCTGGGAGTACAGCACCAGATGATTGGGGCCGGTAGCCAGATCCAGCACCCGCCCGGTGTTGGGGCCGTACTGGATATGGCCGTCTGCCTGCTGTCGCCAGACCTGGCCGGTGGCCGCCAGGCTGCATGGCGCCATGGTCACGGCCTTGGCCCAGCTGCCGTCACTGCTCAGGCAAAGCTCGGGCCGGGCACGGTTGTGGATGGCGCCACGGGCATCGCTGAACCATTGCTGCTCAGGCTCATTGCTGCAGCTGGCGGCGGGGACGGTGACAGGCAGCGGTGGATAGGCTGCTGTGTCGAGCTTGAGGCATTTGCCGCCGTGTATCGTCAGCCGCCCACCCTGGGGGAGCAGACGTTCGCTGCTTTCGGCCAGGCCGGTGCGGCGTAACAGTTCGGCCAGCTGGCGCTTGTGGTCCTGGCTGCCTTGGCCCAGTTCGGTACGATAGCGATTGAGGAAGGCATCGATTTCCTGGGCTGCAGCCCGCTGGGCGGCAATGCGCTCGGCCACTTTGCTGGCACTGGCGCCCAGGCCCTGCAACTGCGTGCCCCAGCCGGCCAGCTTGGCGGCGGCTTCCGCTGGCAACAAGGGGACAGATTGTCCTGCCAGCGCCTGCAGTTGGCCATCCAGCTCGGCCATCTCCTGCTTGCGCAGCACTTCATAGCCGGCCTCCTGCCCCACGATCGCCGGGGCGGGCATGGGGGGCAGGCCGGTAGGAATGGACTGCCGGAACAGCACGGTCTCCTGGCCGGCCTGGCGACAGGTGAGCTTGGCTTCGGTCGGGGTGGCGGCTTCCTCCAGATTGATCTGGAACTGTTTGACACCATCACTGGGGTCAAGACTGACCCGCTGCAGCTTGCCATCACGGTAGCTGATGGCCATCCAGCATTGGCGCGACGCGGCATTCAGATCCGGCTCCGGCAGCTTGAAGACGTTGCCATAGTTGCTGCGGAAAGCCGGATAGATGAGGTTTTGCGCGGCATTGGCCGGGTTGTAGCCGCCCAGCAGGGTAAACACCGGTACGCCCACCTTGCTGGGTGCCAGGTAGTTGAATGCCGGGTTGGCCTGGCGGGTATCGATGTACTTGCCCAGTGCTACGCTCCAGCTCTTGTAGCCGCTGGGGTAGCTAGCATCGGGCACCGGGCGGGCGACATGGCTGGGGTAGCGATAGCGTCCCAGCGTCAGGTGATCCTGTATGCGCAGGGCGCTATAACCGGTGTGATGGGTGTAGCGGGACAACGCGCTCACCACTTCGCCACCCGCCATGGCATCGCGGTTGTAGAGGTAGAGGCCGGCGAAGCTCTGGCCGAAGGGTTTGCCATTGATGTCGGATTTGCCATCGCCATAAGCCCAGCTCCAGTGCAGGTTGGCGCGCATGCGGTCACGATAGGCGATATAACCCCAGCCGCTTTCGCTATGGTGGGAGGCGTGCATCAGCTTCTGGTCGGTGACCGGGTCGGAGAAATCGGCCCCTGGGTAGTGGCCCAGCTCATAGGAGTGCCCCAGCTCATGGCTCAGCTCATTGCCCCAGGAGCTGTAGAGGGTGGCCATGCCATTGCCGCCGCTCAGGCCGTGGCCTTGCACGCCGTTGGCGTACAGGCCCTGGGCATGGTGCAGGGTGCGGCGGTTATACACATGCGGGTTGGATTGATTCATGCGGGCGCTGGCTATGCCGAAGTTCGCCAGATTGATACCGGTGCTGACCTGGGCCTTGGCCACGTTCTCGCGCATGTCTCCGTCGTAGGTACCGCCCTGGTCCTTGCTGGCCGTGGTATAGATTTCCCCGCTCGCCACCATGACCTTGTCTAGCTTCATGGTCTCGTAGTGGGCCAGCGTCAGGCGGGCCAGCGGCACGGTCTGAAAATAGTCGGCTGCCGCCTTGGCCGGTTGCGTCAGCATGTAATGGTCGTCGCTGACCGGGGCATCGGTCAGCATGCCCAGGCGCAGGCTGTGTATCACCATCTCGGCCGGCGCTGCCATCTCGATCTGGTCGGCCTCCAGGGTGCCGTTGCGTCCCTGCTCATCTTCGAACTGCAGCGCCATGCCGGGCTGCACCAGCTCCCAGGGCAGGGTCACTGTCCAGGCTCGCCGCGAGTACAGCACGTCCTCACGTCCTGAATTGTCGGCATAGTCCGAACGCGGTATCAGGTTAGGGTGCTTGAGTGCGTAACTGCCTTTGTCCTGGCCGTTGATTGTCACCCTGACCTTGAGCGACTTGACCTCGCTGGCCGGGCTGACCAGCAGCAGGGCCGCCCGCTGGGCTACCAGCGTTGGCAGATTCAGCGCACGATTGCCCTGGGGCTGTATGGTGTGGCTCTGGCCAAACTGCACCATGGCAGTGAGGCTCCCCTTGAGATCATTGCGCAGGCTGCGCGGTTTACCGCCAGCATCGACATCATGCGCCCCCAGCCTGGGAGTGCTGAGATAGCTGGCCGGATTGGGCTCACTGCCACCCGTGCCCCCGCCGTTCCCTCCGCCGGTGCCGCCACCCGTGCCGCCGCCATCCCCGTCTCCGCCGCCTTCACCCCCGCCGGGCTGGGGCTCGGCCAGTTCGGTGCTGGCGTGCAGGGTCCAGCCCTCGCGGTCGGGTGCAAACAGGGCGCGCACCAGCTTGCCGTCCAGCCGCAGGGCCGGCACCACCAGATTGCCGTCGGCTACCGAATAAAGCGCCGGGCGACTGGTGGTTGTGGCCTCGCCATGATCGAGCAGACGCAGCTTGAGCACGCCGCTCTCGCTGCTGGCCGCGAACACGCCACGCAGTCGCCGCACCGCGCCTTTTTCGCCCAGCGTGGTGACCACATCGGGCAGCAACAGCTTGCCATCCTGAATGGCGATCTCGGCCGGGTTCGGCACCAAGGGCCCGGCCTTGGCGTTGGACAGTACAAATTCTATCGGCTCCACCCCAGCCAGCAGCGCCAGCTCGGCCTCCATCACCTGCATGCCGCTGCCCAGGTCCACCGACAGCGCCGGTATCAGCAGCTTGCCATCATGCAGGTTGAGCACAGCCATGCCGGGGCGGTCGGTGGTCAGCTTGCCCTGCTCCAGCCTGAACCGCATGGGGTCGCTCCCTGGCACCAGTGTCAGCAAGGCATCGTACTGATCCACCCAGCTGCCGGCGCTAACGTTCACCGCCGGCAGGCAGAGCCGGCCGCTCTTGGCATACATCGGTGTCTGGCACTCGAAAGCCATGGCGGGCGCCTGAAATGCGGTAGCAATCAGGGATGCCAGCAGCGCGCGGCGGATAGGGCGTTGCAGGTAAGTCATGGGTGTCCTCGTCGACGCTGGGCGGGGCCGCGATGACAGGTCATCATCGGTACCCAGCCGTAGCGGGAGGATGCAGCTAGTCAATTACCATGCCAACACAACGCAAACCGTGAAAATGCACAAAGCATGGACATCTTCTTGCGCGCATATATCTTACCCATTTGACATATGCCGGCACTAGCTGCCGTGTTTCGTCAGGTAGCTGCCTTCCTGGCGGGCTGCCAAAAGCCTCTCGCCTTGCCCCTGCGACAGGACAAGATGAGAGGCTTGGGATAATGCACCTGCGGTGCAAGGTAAGGCTTACTTCAAGCGATGAATCGCCGTGTACTTGCTGTCTAGCAGCAGATACAGCGATGAAGACGGCCAGGCAAGCTCCCAGGCCTTTAGCGCACGGCCTGGCGAAGTGAGCCGGCCCCGGCCATCAAACGCTGGTCGCCATCCGGGTCTTCATCGCCTCGCAGGCAGCGACCAGGCCACGGGTGATGCCCGGCTCCCAGGCCGAATGGCCGGCATCCTGCACAATGGTCAGTTCCGAGCCAGGCCAGGCCTGGTGCAGCTCCCAGGCCGAGACTGGCGGGCACAGCACGTCGTAGCGCCCTTGCACGGTAATCATGGGCAGATGCTGGATGCGGCCTACCTGAGCCAGCAGGTCGTTTTCGGGCAGGAAGATGCGGTTGACGAAGTAGTGCGCCTCGATGCGGCCCACCCCAAGTGCGACCGTGTCGCTGCCGTAGTTGGCCTGCACCGCTGGATCAGGGAACAGGGTGGCGCATTCACCCTCATAGACGCTCCAGATGCGGGCGGCGGGCATATGCACACTGTGGGCCGGGTCGTTGAGGCGGCGGTGGTAGTTGCCCAGCAGGTCGTCCCGCTCATCATTTGGCAGATAGCTTGCGAAGCGGTCCCAGGCCTCGGGGAAGAACTGCCGCATGCCGCGCATGAACCAGTCTATCTCCCATGGCCGGCACAGAAACACGCCGCGCAGCACAAAGCCCAGGCAACGCTCGGGATGGGCCTCGCCATAGGCCAGTGCCAGGGTGGAGCCCCAGGAACCGCCGAATACCAGCCAGCGCTCCACCCCCAGGGTGGTGCGCAGCTGCTCGATATCGGCAATCAGGTGCTGGGTAGTGTTGTCCTGCAGCTCGCCTAGCGGCGTGGAGCGGCCGGCACCTCGCTGGTCGAAGATGACGATGCGGTAGTAGGCCGGATCAAAGAACTGCCTATGCTTGGCCCCTGCGCCAGCACCAGGCCCGCCGTGCAGGAACAGCACCGGCACCCCGTCGGGGTTCCCTGATTCTTCCCAATACATGGTGTGTCGTGCATCCAGCGGCAGCATGCCATGGCGATGGGGTTCGATGGCCGGGTACAGCTCGGTACGTGCAGTCATGGCAAACAGTCCTTAGGCGCCTGTTATGAACTTAAAAATTGAACAGCGGAAGCTAATTCAAAATGATGGCGAGCGCCAGCGAGGCGCCCGCCACGCTGCGTGCAAGGTGGGCTTCCGTCGCAGTGGTGGGGGTTCAATCAGGGGGCGCCTACAGATTCCGGCTGAGCTGACGTCCGGCACCAGGGTTGCCCTGGCGCCCATGCATTCCGTCACCTTGCACCATGGCAGGCGCTTACTTGAGCAGGCTCTTACAGTTTCTTGAGCTGCTTTTCTGCTTCCTTGGCCGCTTCGGTGCCAGGGTAGCTGGCGGTCAGTTCTTTCAGCGTACGGGCAGCGCCCTTCTTGTCGCCTTTTTCCAGTTGCACGCTGGCGATGGCCCGCAGTGCATCGGGTGACTTGGCATGTTCCGGGTAGGCATCGACCAGCTTGCGCCAGCTGAGCTGGGCCGCCGCTATGCTGCCGGCCTGTGCCTGGGCCATGCCTAGCCAGAACAGGGCATTGGGCGCGACTTGGCTGGTGGCGTATTTGCTGCTGATACTGCCCAAGGCCTCGATGGCAGGCTTGAGCTTGCCTTCGCGGTACTGGTTGTAGGCCGCCTCATAGGCGCTGGCCGCCTCGGCTTCCAGCGCGGCATTCTGCGCTTCGGCACTCGCTGTCAGCGGCTTGTTCTTGCCTTCCTCGATATTGCGCAAGCGGGTATCGAGGTCGACATAGAGGTCCTGCTGGCGCTTCTGCAGACCTTGCAGATTGAAGGTGATCACCTCCAACTGGCCGCGCAGCTGGGCTATCTGCTGGCTCAGCTCACTTAACTGGCCGGTAATCTCAACCAGCTTCTGGCTGCTGCGGCTGTCGAGCTGGTCTACCCGCTCATTCACTGCCGTCAGCTTGGCCTCGGCCTGGTTGCGCACTTCGGCAATCTGCTTGCGGGCTTCGTCGTCATCGAACAGCCCGGCCTGGGCCGGTAGGGCCAGGGCCGACAGCAGGGCTAGGGAAAGAAGCCGCATCTGCATCGTTGTCATCCTGTCATGCAAAACCCCGTGCGGACACGGGGTGGGGAAACAGACGGGGGCTGGCAGGCCAGCCCCCGGGGGGATTACTCGCCGTTGTAGACCATGTCGGCACGACGATTCTCAGCGTAGCTGGCCTCGTCCTTGTCGGTGGCGCGCGGCTTCTCTTCGCCATTGCTGGTGGCTTCGATCTGGCCGTCCTTGGCGCCGACCACGCTCAGGGCCTTGCGCACTGCTTCGGCGCGCTTCTGACCCAGGGCCAGGTTGTATTCACGGCTGCCGCGCTCGTCGGCATTGCCTTCCACCCGCACCGAGCGGCCGGGGTTGGCGGCCAGGTAGCGGCCATGGGCCTCGACCAGGGCTTGCTGGTCGGCACGGACGTCGTACTTGTCGTAGTCGAAATACACGCCACGCTTGGACAGCATGCTGGCTGGGTCATTCAGCGGATCCAGCTTGCTACCCTGGCTGGGCTGCACAGGCTGGGTGCTGGTATTGCTGTTATTGGTGCTAGGCGTAGGCGTCGCATCGGGGGCCTTGTTCTCGACCGGCGCGGGGGTGGTGCTGGCACAGGCGGCAAGCAGGCCAACGAGCGTGAGGCTGGCGAGGGTTTTCTTCATGGCGATCTCCTGGCTGAAATATTTCATCATGTTGTGGTGATAGGGATTATGGGTTTGAGGATAGTCGAGTCACGGCAATTTGCCCGATGTAGGGCCCCCAGGCCGGCTCGCGGGCATCGCCGTTGGCCGACAGGCGCTGGCGGGTCTGGCCATCGCTGGACACCGTGCCCAACGTGCCTCGGTTGCCGGTCTCGCTGGCGTAAAGAATCAGCTTGCCATTGGGGGCAAAGCTCGGCGATTCGTCGTAGCTGCCCTGGCTGAGCGTCAGGCTCTGGCGCGAAGCCAGGTCCATGGAGGCGACCACGAAGCGGCCTTCATCGCGGCGGATATAGGTAAGCGATTTGCCATCGGGCGAGAAGGCCGGCGAGACGTTGTAGCTGCTGTCGAAGGTCAGGCGCTGCGGCTCGCCGCCGCCTACCGGCACGGTGTAGATCTGTGGGCTGCCGCCCCGGTCCGAGGTAAAGGCGATGGTGCGGCCATCGGGCGAGAAGGTGGGCTCGGTATCGATGGCGCTGCTACGGGTCAGCCGGCGGGGCGAACCGCTGCCGCTGGCATCCACCAGATAGATCTGGGAAATACCGTCGATGGTCAGGGTCACCGCCAGGGTGCCGCCATCGGGGGAGAAGGCCGGGGCGCTGTTGCTGCCCTTGAAGGCGGCGACCGGGCGACGGGCGCCGCTCAGCAGATCCTGCACGAAGACGATGGCCTTCTTGCGCTCGAAGCTGACATAGGCCAGTTTGCTGCCGTCCATGGACCATACCGGCGACATGATGGGCTCGTTTGAGGCCATCACCGTCTGGGTATTGTGGCCATCGGCATCGGCCACCTGCAGCGAGTAGCGTTTGCCTTGCTTGAGCACATAGGCAATGCGAGTGGCAAACACGCCGCGCTCTCCGGTCAGCGCCTCATAGATCTGGTCGGCCAGCTGGTGGGCCACGCCGCGCAGCTCGCTGGCTCGGGCCCTTACCTCAAAGCCGGCGATCGGCTTCTGGGTCACGGTATCGTGCAGCCGCAGCCGTATCACGGCGCTGCCGTCGGCAGCCAGTTGCACCGTGCCGCTACTCAGGGCATCGGCGCCACGGGCTTTCCAGTCGGCCAGTTCGGCCGCCACCGGCGATTCGACCGGCGGGGTGGTGCCGGTCTCTACCAGCTTGAAGCGGCCACTGCCCGCCAGGTCGGCGCGGATGATGGCGGTCAGCGGCTCCTTCAGCACGGCCTCGCCGGACAGGGTGCCGATGGCAACCGGGAACTGGCGTGTACCGGTGCCGGTCACGTCTATGGTGATATCGGCCCGGCTGCTCAGGGCGCAACAGGCCAGCAGCAGGGTGGCAAGGTAGCGTAGTGGATTAGCGCAGGTCATTGAGTCGATATTTGATCTTGTGGGTCATGAACAGGGAAAACTCCAGCCCCTCGGGCAGGGGCGGGTAGCTGCCCGCTTTTTGTATGGCACGTTGCACCGCCTGGTCAAAAGCCTTGTTGCCACTGGAGCTGACGCGGCGTACGGCCTGGATGCGCATGTCGGGCTGCAGGGTGACTTCGAACAGGGCATCGGGGTTGCCGGTCTTGCCTTTGTAGACCATCTTGCTGCGTATCAGGCGACGTACTTTGTCCACATACTGCGCCAGCAGCTCATCGCGCGATGGTGTGGCCACCACTGGTGCCGGCGCTGGGCTGACCACAGGGGCGGGCGCCTCGACCGGCGGGGGGGCGCTGGGCTTGGCACAGCCCGCCAACCCTAGGCCCAGCAAGGTGGCTGCCAGTACGCCGCACCGGCTCAGGCGTGCGCGCCTGGGGTGGGGTAGGCAATGCGCTGCCGTAGTCGTGCTACTGGCGGAAAACGTAGGCAGGTTCATAACGGGGACTAGGCATCACGCAGACGGAATTTCAGCTTGTGTTTGCGCAGGCTGGAGAAATCAACTCCGGCCGGCAGGGTTGGGTACTGGCTGGTACGCAGAATGGCGCGTTTGGCCGCTTCATCGAAAGCCGCATTGCCACTGGATTTGCTCAGTTCTGCGCTCAGCACCGACATATCCGGCAGTAAGGTGACACTGAACTCGGCCTCCGGGTTCCCCGCCTGATCGTCGGGGTAGTTCATATTGCGGCGTATCAGATTACGTACGCGGGCGTAGTAGGCTTCCATGGCACTGGCCTTCGCGCCGGCTTCGGCCGCCTGCTGGCGGGCTGCCAGAGCGTTGAGCGAGACACTGGCGTCCACCGGTGGTTTGTCGAGCTTACCGGCCAGTTCCTGCAGCACCTTGTTGGGTTTCTTCTCCGGCTTGGGCTCCACCTTCCTGGGCTCGACCACGGGTTTGGGCGGTTCGGGTTTGGGTTCAGGCTTGGGCTTTTCCGGTTTTTTCCGCGGTTTGGCAGGCTCCAGCTGTATGTCGGGCTTGGCCGGGGTAGGTTCCGGCTCGGGTTCGGGCGCCGCCTCCCTGGGTTTGGGCTGTGGCTTGGTTTGCGGTTCTCGCACGGCTTCCTGCGCACCGGCCCACAGCTCTACCTCGACTGGTGCGGCAGGCTGGGTTTGCCATTGCACGCCAAAGTAGAGCAGGGCGGCGATCACGCCGTGCATGGTGACGGCCAGTACAAACGAGAGGGCGCGATGCTCTTCGCGCGGGTCCGATCTGCTCATCGTTCCGGCATGACCTCCAGGCCCACTCGCTCGACGCCGCTCTTCTTCAAGGCGTTCATCACCTTAATGATAGCGTCATATCGCACTTCTTTGTCACCTCTGATCAATACCGGTCGCGCCTGCGCCACGGTTCTGGCCTTCACCGCAGCGATCAGGTCGTCGGTGGTGGCCAGCTTGTCGGACTTGCCCGCATCTTCCAGCGTCATCAATTCGTCACGGCTGACCTCCACCCGCAGAGGCTTGACGTCCAAGGCGCGGTCGGCCTTGTCCACCGAGGGCAGATTGACCACGCCAGGCTGCATCATGGGGGTGGCCACCATGAAGATGACCAGCAATACCAGCATCACGTCGATATAGGGCACGACGTTGATTTCAGCCTTGGCGCGGCGTTGTCGTCTGGCCATATGTACACCTTCTTCCCGACCACCTGCCCTGGCTGCTCATGCGCCCGGGCGGTGGTAGCTCAATATTGTTTGATACGGAAACCGCGGGTCTTCAGCAGTTCCAGCACACTGTCGTCGCCGGCCAGGTGGCCGGCACCCACCACCACCAGCGGCGGGCGGGCGGCGGCCATGCTGGCAATCTTGTCGGCCATGGTGCGGTTGCGCTGGCCCAGCAGCTTGTCGTTCAGGCGGCGACTCAGCGGGTCGTTGGGCATGGCGTCATCGATCACCCGGCGCAGGGCATTGGCGTCGCCACGCTGCCAGGCCGCCATGGTGGATTCCAGCATGGGCTTGAGCTGCTGCTTGTTGATGGGCTCCAGGGTGCTGAGCAGGAAATTCAGGCTTTCTTCCTGCGTCAGGCTGTCGAAAAGCTCGAACTGGGCCTTGACCGATTCCAGCTCCAGCACCTTCTTGCGATCGCTACGGGCGCGCTGCAGAAAGTGCATGTCTATGCCGTTCTGGGGCTGAAAGCCCAGGCGCTGCATCTCCAGCACTCCCAGGGTCAGCGCCAGCAGCCAAGGCTTCATCCGGTCTGCCGCTACGCGTGGCAGGTTGACGCGGGCCAGGGCCTGGTTGAGTTGGCGGTTCTGCGCCGGGCTCAGCATGCTGCCCAGGCTTTGCTCGGCCGGCAGCATGGCCATGGCGGTCAGCGGCACGAATGCCACCGGGTCGCTGATATCGGCCTCCACCGCCAGGGTGTCGGCCTCCTTGTAGGCCGCCTCAATGGCAGCGGGCAGGGGGTAGAGATCGGCGCGGCCCAGGTGGATGGAGCCCAGCAGCCAGATACGCTGGCCATCGCGCTCCGCTTCCCACAGGAATACCTTGGCCTGTGCCGCCAGCGAACTGGCCGCCAGTATCAGCAGCAGGGCCAGGCGCAGCAGGGTTTGCGGCAGTTGGTGCGTCATTTGGTGGCCTGCCGTTGCAGGATATTGCTGAACTCTTCGATAAAGCTGTCGAAGCGGTTGGCCAGGCGGTCTACATCATGCGAGAAGCGGTTGTAGGCCACCACGGCCGGAATGGCGGCAAACAGGCCAATGGCCGTGGCCACCAGCGCCTCGGCAATGCCTGGGGCCACGTGCGACAGGGTGGCCTGGCCCACATTGGCCAAGCCTCGGAAGGCATTCATGATGCCCCAGACGGTACCCAGCAGGCCCACATAGGGAGAGATGGAGCCCACGGTGGCAAGGAAGTTGGTGTGGGCGTCCAGCCTGTCCACCTCGCGCTGGCAGGCGGCCTTCATGGCGCGGCGGGTGCCTTCCATCAGGGCGCCCATATCGTGGCCGTTCTGCCGGCGCAGCTTGAGGAACTCGGCAAAGCCGGCCTCGAAGATCTTTTCCATGCCGGCGCTGTTGTTGTCGCGGCTGACCTGCTGGTACAGGGTGTTGAGATCCGAACCGCCCCAGAAGGACGTCTCGAAGCTGTCGGTCTTGCTGGCGGCATTACGCAGGCCAAACCATTTGACGAAGATATGCCACCACGACAGCAGGGACATCAGCAGCAGTATCGCCATCACGATCTGCACCACTATGCTGGCGTTGCCTATCAGGCTGAAGATGGACAATTCATCGGTGGTGAGGGTGGCTTCCAAGCTCGGGTTCCTTCTTTACGGGACGATCAGCGGCGTGCGAGCCGCGGAGTATGCTAATGGTTAACTGAGCGCAAGCTGAACGGCAGCTTAAAACCGCGACCCACTGCCGCCCGGCAGCGCGGGGAGGCATGGCGTGTCGAAGATCTATTGGCCGGCCGGCTTGAGCCCGAAGTGTTCATAGGCCAGCAGGGTGGCCATGCGGCCACGCGGTGTGCGTTGCAACAGACCCTGCTGGATCAGGTACGGTTCCAGCACATCTTCTATGGTATCGGCTGCTTCGCCTATGGCGGCGGCCACATTGTCCAATCCTACCGGCCCGCCACCAAACTTCTCAATCACGGCAGACAGCAGCTTGCGGTCCATCACATCAAGGCCGGCATGGTCCACATCCAGCATGGACAGTGCGGCGTCTGCCACCGTGCGGCTGACGCGGCCATCGTGCTTGACCTCGGCAAAGTCGCGCACTCGCCGCAGCAAGCGGTTGGCAATACGGGGGGTGCCGCGCGAGCGGCGTGCCACCTCGTAAGCGCCTTCGTCATCAATCTCCATGTTCAGCAGGCTGGCAGAGCGATTGACGATACGGGTCAGTTCGGCCGGGGTATAGAACTCCAGCCGCGCCACAATGCCGAAACGGTCGCGCAGCGGATTGGTCAGCATGCCGGCGCGGGTGGTGGCGCCCACCAGAGTGAAGGGTGGCAGGTCCAGCTTGACCGATCGGGCGGCCGGGCCCTCGCCTATCATGATGTCGAGCTGGAAATCCTCCAGTGCCGGGTAGAGGATTTCCTCCACCACCGGGCTAAGCCGGTGAATTTCGTCGATGAACAGCACATCATGCGGTTCCAGATTGGTCAGCATGGCCGCCAAGTCGCCAGCCCGTTCCAATACCGGGCCGGAGGTCTGGCGTAGGTTGACGCCCAGCTCCCGAGCGATGATGTTGGCCAGGGTGGTCTTGCCCAAGCCGGGTGGGCCGAACAGCAGCACATGGTCCAACGCCTCGGCCCGCCGCTTGGCGGCCTCGATGAAGATCTCCAGCTGGCCGCGGGCTTTCTCCTGGCCTACGTATTCGTCCAGCAGCTTGGGCCGTAGGGCGCGCTCCAGCGCTTCCTCCTGGCTGGACTGCCGCACCGGGGTGACGATGCGCTCGGGTGCACTGCTGAGATTGTCGGACTGGATCATGGCCGCCGTACTTTATTCCATGGTAATAGAGAACGATCGTACACTAACTGGCCTGGCGGGATAATCCCTGGCGAGGGCAATCGGCATATTTACCGTCTGCCGCATCAGACCTTGGCCAGCGACTTCAGCGCCTGTCGAATGCCATCGTTGACGCTGACATCTTCGGGCAGCGCCTTGATGGCGGTATTGGCCTCTTTCTCGTTGTATCCCAGCGCCAGCAGTGCGTTCACCACATCATCGCGGGTGCTGGCAGGCGGTGCAAACAGGCCGCTGGCGTGCGCCTGCAGCGCCGTGGTGCCGGCCAGCTTGCCGCGCAGTTCCAGTATCAGCCGCTCGGCTGTCTTCTTGCCTATGCCGGGCACCTTGGCCAGGCGGCCGGCATCTTCGCGTTCCACTGTGGCGGCTAACTCATCCGCCGTCATGCCCGAGAGCACGGCCAGGGCAATCTTGGGGCCGATGCCACTGACCTTGATCAACTGCCGGAAAGTCTCGCGCTCGGCCCGGCTGGCAAAGCCGAACAGCAGCTGGGCATCCTCGCGCACCACGAAGTGGGTGTAGAGCGAGGCGGGTTCGCCTGCATGCGGCAAGACATAGAGGGTGGACATGGGCACATCCACCTCGTAACCCACGCCGCCGACATCCAGCAGCACTTGCGGGGGGTGTTTTTCCAATAGCTTGCCGGTGAGTTTGCCTATCATGCTGGGGCTTTCCGTGGGGTTGGTGCGGGAGGGGGCCGCGAGTCATCAGGGGAGGGCATCAGATACTGACCCAGCGGCCACGCCGCGACTTCATGCCGATATTGGCGAGGCCGCCGGTGGCGTGGTTGGCGTGCGCCAGGGCGCAGGCCAGGGCGTCGGCGGCATCCGACTGGGGTTCGCCGCTGAGGCTGAGCAGCCGTTGCACCATATGGCTGACCTGCTCCTTGGCAGCATGGCCGTTGCCGACCACGGCTTGCTTTACCTGCAGGGCGGTGTATTCGGCTACCGGCAGGTTGGCCAGTACCAAGGCCGAGATGGCGGCGCCACGGGCCTGCCCCAGCAGCAGGGTGGATTGAGGATTCACATTGACGAACACCTGCTCAATGGCGGATTGTTGCGGCTGATAGCGCTGGCAGACCTCGCTGATGCCTTCCAGCAGTACCTTGAGCCGTGCCGGCAGGCTGCCCTCGCCGCTGCGTATGCAGCCGCTGGCCACGTAGACGCGTGTCTGGCCCACAGCGTCGATGACGCCAAAGCCGGTGGTACGCAGTCCGGGATCTATGCCAAGTATACGGATGGGAGTGTCCTTGCAGGTTGCAGTGCTATGCTGGCAATTATATCGTCCGCCCCCCACAAATTCGGTTTGATATCGTGCTCGTTCGGAAATACTTTCCCAGCAACCCCAGCCTGAATGCGGAAGCCATGATAGATGGCTACAAGCAGGGGGGGGCGATCCTGTCTGGTTTGAAGGTGGTGGCCTTTGCCATGACGCTGAGCCGCGATGCCCTGCTGTACCTGTCGCAGTCGGCCACCGATCTATACGGCGAGCAGGTTAACCTGCTGGCCCAGCACCCCAATTTCTGGTTGGAAGCCATCCACCCCGAAGACCAGCCGGCAGTGTGGCTGGGCATGGACAAGCTGCGCGAGAGCGGCAGCAATGAAGTCGAGTTCACCTACCGTCTGATGGCCAGTGATGGCGATACCTGCTGGGTACTGCACCGTTGCCGGGTAGCCACCAACGAGGCAGGCGTGCCGGTGCGCATCGACTGCCTGGTCACCCCCTGCAAGCCGCCTGCGGTGCTGCAGGCGGTGCCGCACGAGATAGGCAATGCAGTTTTCGTGGCGGCCGGCGACCCCTTGCTGGTGCGCGACGCACAGACCCTGGACATACTCGATGCCAATGCCGCCACCCTGGCCATGCTGCGGTGCAGCCGGGGAGAGCTGCTACGGCAGAGGCTGGTGGACTTCTCGGCCACCACCGAGGGCTACGACGCCCGCGCCGAGGCCGCCTATCTGGATGCCGTCCGCCATGGCAGGCCACAGCGCTACGACTGGCTGCTGGCCCCGCGCGAGGGGCCAGCCTGCTGGGTGGAGGCCATGACCACCAGCCTGCGCCACGCCGGGCGTGACTGCCTGCTGACCATCATGCGCGATACCGATCACCGGCATCGCGAGCGGGAGCGCCACACTCTGGCCAGCGAGGTGGTGGAGCGCAGCCGCGAGGTGATTGCCTGGGCAGACCCGGCTGGGCAGCTGCAGAATCTCAATGCCGCCGGCCGTGAATGGCTGGGGATCGGTATTGAGGGGCTGCACGGGCTGTTCATGACCGACCTGCTGCCGCCCTGGGCACAGCCGCACTTCCTGCACACCTGCCTGCCGCTGGCGACCAAGGATGGCGCCTGGCGGGGCGAGATGGCCTTGGTGAGCCGTGATGGCCGCAACCTGCCGGTGATGCTGACCATGCTGGCGCACAAGCAGGGCGGCGCCCTCAAGGGTTACAGCCTGATCGCCCAGGATATCGCACCGTGGAAGCTCAAGGAGCAACGCTTCAAGCGTGACAAGGAAGAGCTGGAGAGCGACAAGCTGCTGAAGGAAAAGCTGCTGGAGAATGTCAGCGCCGGGCTGATGCCCTCGCTGGATCAACTGCGCCAGATTGTGCAGATACTGGAACGCAATCCGGCCGATGCCGAGCGGGCGCTGCCGCATCTGAAGCGTGCCGTCGAACAGGCACGCAGACTGGTGG
Organism: Chitinimonas prasina; assembly: GCF_030160395.1. GTDB lineage: Bacteria > Pseudomonadota > Gammaproteobacteria > Burkholderiales > Chitinimonadaceae > Chitinimonas > Chitinimonas prasina. The sequence continues at coordinate 1,166,736 of NZ_BSOG01000001.1, read as the reverse complement.
ATGCTACCTCTGAATTTCTCAAGGCCGGCGCCCAGCGGGACTTGCCGCCGCGCTGAACGCACGTCGGGCGGCCTAGCCCCCGGCCGGTTCCTCGGCCGTCATGGCGTTATCACCGCGTGAGAAGGTCCACGAGCGGGTGATGGACAGAATGTCGGCAGGCGCGCCCTGGCGATCCAGTATGCCGCGCGGCAAGCCTGGGAACGGAGCAGAACGGGCCAGGATGCGGGCAGCTGCTTTCTGCAGGGCCGGATCATTGTTGCAGGTGCGGCAGTTGTCGAAGGTGACATTGCGCAGGCTGCCGTCGCGGTTGATCTCCACCGTCACCAACAGGCGGCCGTACAGGCGCTTACCCCCAGCACTGGTGGGGAAGTTCTCGTTGCCCACTCGTTCCACTACCGTACGCCAGTCATCCACGTAACGGGCCTCGGCCACCGCCTTGGAGCGGCCGGCCACGTAGGCCATGCGGGGGCGCGACTGGTAGGCAGCGATCTCGCGGGCGATCTCGCCTTCGCGGCGGGCGATCTCGCTGGCCTGCTTGTTCAGTGCCTCGGTTTCCTGCTTGCTGGTGGACGGCACCGGGCTGGGGCGCAATACCGCCTCGGCGCTCAGACTATGTGCCATCTGGGCCTGCGCCAGCAATTTGCGCAGGCGTTCTTCCTGTTCCTGCTGCTGGCGGGTGGCATGCACCAACTCATTGCTGGGCTGCAACACCTGCTGGGCCGGCAAGGGCGTCTTGATGCGGCGATTGGCCTCATCGGTATTGCCGCCGCCATCCAGGTTGGCCTGCGCCAACACATCGGCCTTGGCCGGTGCATTCTTGGAGCGTGCATTGACCAGCACGATCTCCAAGGGCGCGCGGTTGAACAGCGTACGCGGATCGGGCGGAGTGAAATGGACCAGGCCGATTACAACAACATGGGCCAGCAGGGAGAACCCCACTGTCATGGAGAACAGTCGGTTATCGGGCTGATCAGGATTCAGGGTATCAACATGCATCGGGAATAGTTTACTGGCCGGTCAAGCTGCGCGGCAGTGTAGCACAGCATATTCCACTGTCCTGAGAGCCTGTGATGAACGCAGGCCATAGCTGGGTGATAACGGGCAGTGCAGGCACCAGGGCAAGCCTGGCGTTGGACGTTGGCGCTGCCTGTGCCATCGGTGTTCTCCCTGGTCTGCCGCAACGCTGGCTAGCCTCCGCGATCTGCCTCAATTGCATCGTGTTGCGCAGGGGGCTAAGATCATTGACCAAGTCAGACCAAAAACAACAGGTCGCCCTGGAAACAGCGGGCCTGGATAGTTGTCATACCGTATTGCAGGACGAACACCTCGTCAGGAGACATTGATGAAACTGCTGCTCGCCGCCCTTGTGGCCGGCACTGCCCTGGCCGCCCAGGCTGCTCCCGATGGCGCCACCATTGCCGCCAAGAACAACTGCATGGCCTGCCATCAGGTGGCCACCAAGGTCGTCGGCCCCTCCTACAAAGATGTGGCCGCCAAGTACCGTGGTGACAAGGCTGCCGAAGCCAAGCTGATCGCCAAGATCAAGAAGGGTGGCGTAGGCGTGTGGGGGCAGATACCGATGCCGCCGCAACAGATCGCCGACGCCGATCTGAAGGTGATCGTGAAGTGGGTGTTGAGCCAGAAATAACGTAGCAAAGCCGGCCCTGGTCGGCTTTGTGTCTTTACAGGGACAGCATCGTGGCCTGTTTAACCGCAATATTCACGGTCCTGTTCCGATGATGATGGTTGCAAGGCGCCTGACACCCCGTTAAGCTCGCGCCCCGCAACTTTGGAGCATCGCCGCCTAACCTGGGCGGTGTGTCCGTCAACCAGCGTGGAGAAGCACCACCATGGCCAAGAAACTGACCGAGGAAGATATCCTCAACTGGCAGGGCGACGATTATATGAACGAGGATCACCTCGCGTTCTTCCGTCAACGCCTGCTCGATATGAAGGCCGAGTTGCTCGCCAATGCCACTGCCACCAGCCAGCACCTGCAAGAGCAGGAAGCGACACCTGATCCGGCTGACCGCGCCACCCTCGAAGAGGAATACGCGCTGGAGCTGCGTACGCGTGACCGTGAGCGCAAGCTGCTGCTGAAAATCGAATCCACCGTGAAGAAGATTGACGATGGCGATTACGGCTACTGTGACGATACCGGCGAACCGATAGGCCTGGCTCGACTACTGGCCCGTCCTACCGCGTCGTTGACGGTAGAGGCGCAGGAGCGGCGTGAACGGCTCAAGAAGCAATACGCCGACTGAGCCCGCAACAGCCCAAGACGAAACCGCCGCTTGAAACCGGCGGTTTTGTTTTTTAGAGCGGCTAACAAAACCCTTCTGGCGTTGCTGTGCGAGCTTGCCGTAGCTAAGTACTGCCGTCGCTCGCACGCCTAACCAGAAACGCTACGCTGGGTTTTGGTAGCCGCACTTAGCTCAGCTTGCGCACTGCAGTCCGGCGCATCGCATACAGGGCCAGCGAGGCAAGCAGGAATAGGCCAGCCTGCAAGGTCAGGCGCCAGGCTATCTCGGGGCGGCCGTCACCACCGTACTGCCACCAGCGCCACAGGGTGCCGATCAGGCTGTAGCCGGCCAGCAAGGCCACGCCAGCCAGCAGCCATGCAAGTAGCCTGCTCAAGCAAGGTCGATGGATCTTCAAGGTCGGCTCCCGTATATGCGTGGCCGCTATCGTGGCCATCGAACAAAGTTATTTGCGCCGCAGCAGGGCTGTCGATAACCTAGGCAGTCCCCGAATCCAACCGCAAGCGCCCGCCATGCTGTTCCAAACCGACGACGTACGCATCAAGGAAATCAAGGAATTGCTCCCGCCCATCGCGGCACTGGAAAAGTACCCGGTGACCGAGGTGGCGACGACCACGACCTTCCAGGCCCGCCAGGCCATACACCGCATCCTGACTGGCGAGGATGATCGCCTGCTGGTGGTAGTGGGCCCCTGCTCGATACACGACCCGGAGGCCGCGCTTGATTATGGCCGACGCCTGCTGGCGATCCACGAGGAACTGGCCCGCGATCTGTTGATTGTCATGCGTGTCTACTTCGAGAAGCCGCGTACCACGGTGGGCTGGAAGGGCCTGATCAACGACCCGCACCTGGATGGCAGCTTCGATATCAACAACGGCCTGCGCATTGCCCGCAAGTTGTTGCTGGATCTGAACGATATGGGGGTGCCGGCCTCTACCGAATTCCTCGACATGATCACGCCGCAGTATTTTGCCGACCTGATCAGCTGGGGCGCTATCGGTGCCCGCACCACCGAGTCGCAGGTTCACCGCGAACTGGCATCGGGCCTGAGCTGCCCGGTGGGCTTCAAGAACGGTACGGACGGCAATCTCAAGATCGCCATCGACGCTATCCGCTCGGCCAGTGTGCCGCACCATTTCCTGTCGGTGACCAAGTTCGGCCATTCCGCCATCGTCGCCACCGGCGGCAATCCGGATTGCCACGTTATCCTGCGTGGCGGCAAGACCCCCAACTACTCGGCCGAGCATGTCGCGGGCGCCGTCAACGACCTGGCGGCAGCCGGCCTGCCGGAAAAAGTCATGGTGGACTTCAGCCATGCCAACAGCAGCAAGGATTACCGCAAGCAGATCACGGTAGCCGACGATGTGGCCGGCCAGATAGCCGCTGGCAATCACGCGGTGTTTGGCGTGATGATAGAAAGCCACATCAATGAAGGCCGCCAGGATCTGGTGGAAGGCCAGCAGTTGAAATACGGCTGCAGCATTACCGATGCCTGCCTGGGTTGGGACGACAGCGTGGCCGTGCTGAAGAAGCTGGCTGGTGCCGTCAGCGAGCGTCGCAACAAGCGCTGATACCGGCCCCTGCCCAAAGGCAAAAACGCCGCTCCCAGCGGCGTTTTTTTATGGGCGGCAGCGTGCTAGCCTTAGGCCCAATTTCTAAAAGGTTCGCTACCATGCCCTCCACCACCCATCTGGTTTGCGCCCCCGACGATCTTGGCACCCCCACGGTCGTGACCGAATGGCTGGTGGCCATAGGCGCCGATATTCCGGCCGATACCCCGCTGGTGCGCTTGGCCGTGGCCGGCGAGACCCATATGGTGCTGACACCCATGGCCGGCGTGTTGATCGAGCACTGCGTAGCCATAGGCGAGCCGCTGGCGCCCAATGACCTGCTGGCCATGATAGAAGCCGAGGAACCCTCCTTCGGTATCAGTCTGCTGCCGGCCGACGATATGGACGACAACCTGTCGGTGCCGGCCTGCCGCCTGGGCCGCGCTTTGCCGCCCGTCAGCAACTACGACGACGATGCCCTGCTGCTGTGTGCCGAGCTGGGCGTGGCGCCCGATGAGGTGATCTGCAGCGGCGATAGCCTGAGCCGACAGGATGTGGTGTGCCATGTCCGCAGGCAGTTGCGCACCCTGGCCAGCGTCCGGCAGTTGCTGGGCGAATAGCTGCTTCTAGCCCGGTCTGCAAGCAGCCTGCCCGTGGCACAAGTGGCCATGCCTCAGGTTTTTCAGTTTTTTCCCAGCAGGTAGGCACGTGTCAACTCGGCCGCCAGTGCTGGGTCCTCCTGCATAAAGCAATGGCCACCACTGGTCTGCATGACTTCGACCTGAGGGTTGAGCCGTTGCCAGCGCTGGGCCGAGACCGGCACGAAGGGGTAGGTCTGGTCGCCGTGGATCAGCCGCACCGGGGTGCTGCTGGCACGTAGCGAGGGCCATAGACGCTGCGGGGCCGAACCGAAGATGGTGGATTCCAGGCTGGCAGGCGTGCACAGGCCGATACCCTCCGCAACCGGGGCCATGGCGTGGGCCACATAGGCGGCCATGGCGGCCTCGGTCCAGCCCCGGAAGATGCCTCGGCCGCTGAGTGCTGCCTGCGCCGCAGCGGCACTGGGCCAGACCCGGCGGCGCTTGCGTGACAGCCTGGCCAGCGGGGTGTGGTGCGCCAGCCCCAGGGTTTCTGCTGCCCGCAGCAGCCGGTTCATCCAGGGGGTGAAGATCACCGGGTCCAGCAGCACGGCACGTTGGAACAGGCCGGGCCGTTCTGCCAGCGATAGTGCCGTCAGCACGCCACCAAAACTGTGGCCCAGGGCGTAGCGCGGCAGCCCGGCATCCCACAGCGACTGGTGCGCCATAAAAGCGTCCAGCGACAGGCTGGCATTGCGGTTCCAGCCCAGAAAGCGATCGCCGACATCGCTGCGGCCATGGCCGGGCAGATCACACAGCCATAGGTCGAAATCCACCGCCAGCAGCGCCAGCATGGGCTCATAGGTGCGACCGCTAAAGCCATTGCCATGCAGGAAATGCAGCACAGGCTTGCCTGAGGGCGGGGTATGCCAGCCGCGCAGGGTAAGGCCGTTGGAGTCGGTGTATTGCCAGGGCTGCCAATCCATCATTGCTATTAATCTAGGGGGCGCGGGAGCCGGATGATAGCGGCTGGCCTGCGCGGCGCACAGCGCGGGTGACTGGCGGCGACCAAGCCGTGCACATGGTGCTTGACCTTGCCATGATAGGAAGGTTCAGACTGCGGTCATCACAGTAGCCATGACGAGGCATAACACCATGCAAAGCGAAACAAAGGAGCAAAACAGTCAGCTGACCGTGCCGGTGGCCGGTATGACCTGTGCAAGTTGCGTTAGCCGAGTGGAGAAAGTGCTGGCACGGCTACCCGGGGTGCAAGCCGCCAGCGTCAACTTGGCTAGCGAATCGGCCACGCTCACGGCGGGGCCCGAGCTAACGCTCGCCATGGTGCGAAGTGCCATTGCCCAGGCAGGTTTCAGCGTGCCGCAGCAGACGCTGACCCTGGCCATAGGCGGGATGAGCTGTGCCAGCTGCGTAGGGCGGGTGGAGAAGGTGCTGGCGCGGGAGCCCGGCGTGCGCGAAGTGAGCGTTAATCTGGCGACCGAGCAGGCTACGCTGCTGGTGGACCAAGGGGTGGATAGTGCCAGCCTGATGGCTGCCGTGACGCGCGCCGGTTACAGCGCCAGCCTGCACCAGGAGGGCAAGGACAGCCCACGGCCTGCGCTGCCAGCCTGGTGGCCGGTGGCCGTATCGGGTGCGCTGTCGCTGCCGTTGGTGTTGCCCATGGTGGCCGAGCTGGCGGGTGTCCATTGGATGTTGCCGGGCTGGCTGCAGCTGCTGTTGGCCACCCCGGTGCAGTTCTGGCTGGGCGCACGCTTCTACCGCGCCGGCTACCTGGCCATGCGGGCGGGGAGCGGCAATATGGACCTGTTGGTCGCCCTGGGTACCAGTGCGGCCTATGGCTTGAGTGTTTACCTCTTGCTACGGCATGGCGAGCACGGCATGCCCCACCTCTACTTTGAAGCCTCTTCCGTGGTGATCAGCCTGGTGCTGCTGGGCAAGTGGCTGGAAGCCCGGGCCAAGCGCCAGACCAGCGAGGCCATTCGCGCCCTGCAGGCCCTGCGACCGGCCACTGCAAGGCGCCGCCGCGAGGGGCGGGATGAGGATGTGCCCATCGCCCTGATTACCGTGGGTGACCTGGTGGTAGTGCGCCCCGGTGAGCGGGTGCCGGTGGATGGCGAGGTGGTGGAAGGCAGCAGCCAGCTGGACGAAGCTCTGCTGACCGGCGAGAGCCTGCCGGTGCCCAAAGGGCCGGGCGAGCGGGTAACTGGCGGTGCCATCAATGGTGATGGCCTGCTGCTGGTCCGTACCGTGGCCATCGGGGCGGAGACCACCCTGGCCCGTATCATTCGGCTGGTGGAGCATGCTCAGGCGGCCAAGGCGCCGATACAGCGTCTGGTAGACCAGGTCAGCGCGGTATTCGTGCCGGTGGTGCTGGTCATCGCCTTGCTTACGCTGCTGGCCTGGTGGCTGCTGGCTGGCCAACTGGAACCCGCCATCATCAACGCGGTGGCCGTGCTGGTGATTGCCTGCCCTTGCGCCCTGGGCCTGGCTACGCCCACAGCCATCATGGCGGGCACTGGAGTCGCGGCAAGGCACGGCATACTGATCAAGGACGCCGAGGCGCTCGAAACGGCCCATCGCATCAGCGCTGTGGCGTTTGACAAGACCGGCACCCTTACCGAGGGCAAGCCGCGCCTGCTGGCCATAGCCGGCAATGATGTAAGCGACGCTACCCTGCTGGCACTGGCGGCCGGGCTGCAGGCGGGTAGCGAGCATCCGCTGGCCCATGCCGTGATCGGGGCGGCACAGCAGGCTAGTGTTGCCGCGCTACCGGCTAGCAAGCTGCAGGCCCTGCCGGGGCGGGGCATACAGGGCGAGATCGATGGGGCGGGATACCTGCTGGGCACCGCCCGCCTGATGCAGGAGCAAGGCGTTGCCCTGGCAGGTCTGGCTGAGCAGGCCGCTGCGCTGGAGCAACAGGGCCGCACCTTGTCCTGGCTGGCTCGGGTGGGCGAGCCCTCGGTGCTGGGCCTGCTGGCCTTTGGCGATGCGGTCAAGCCCGGCGCGGCAGCGGCACTGGCCAGGCTACAGACCATGGGGGTGCAGACCATCATGCTGACGGGCGACAACCAGGGCGCCGCCGCCCAGGTGGCTGCCGAGCTGGGGCTGAGCCAGTTCCAGGCCGGTATCCTGCCGGCCGACAAGGCCCAGGCCCTGCTGGCGCTCAAGGCCGAAGGCCATGTGGTGGCCATGGTGGGCGACGGCATCAATGATGCACCGGCGCTGGCAGCCGCCGATGTCGGCATCGCCATGGGCAGCGGCACCGACGTGGCCATGCATGCAGCCGGCATCACCTTGATGCGGGGTGATCTGGCCCGAGTGGCCGACGCCATTGCCATCTCCCGCCGCAGCTATGCCAAGATCCGGCAGAACCTGTTCTGGGCCTTCTGCTACAACGTGGTGGGCATTCCGCTGGCCGCCATGGGTCTGCTCAACCCGGTGGTAGCAGGGGCAGCCATGGCGTTCTCCAGCGTCAGTGTGGTGGCCAATGCTCTGTTGCTGCGCCGCTGGCAGCCGGGGGGACGATAATGTTACGTACGCTTGTGGGCTTGTCCGCAGCGACACCGCCAGGTAAACACGCCATGAATATCGGAGAAGCCGCCCGCGCCAGCGGGGTCAGCGCCAAGATGATCAGGCACTACGAGGGCATAGGCCTGCTGGCAGCCAGCCACCGCAGCCAGTCGGGCTACCGCCAGTACGGCCAGCGCGATATCCACCTGCTGCGCTTTATCCGGCGCGCCCGTGACCTGGGTTTCTCGCTGGAGCAAATCAGCGTGCTGCTATCACTATGGCAAGACAAGCAGCGCGAAAGCGCGGCGGTCAAGCAACTGGCCGAAAGCCATATCGCCGAACTGGATGCGCGCATCGCCGCGCTGAGCGAGATGCGGGCCACCCTGCAGACCCTGGCCCAGGCTTGCTGCGGCGACCACCGGCCAGACTGCCCGATACTGGAGGGACTGGCGACGGCGCGCGATCAAGGGAGCGCTGCGGTCTGAGCCGCCGCAATCGTTGGCACCGGGGGAGCCCTGCCGCATCCGCCCGGCCTGCCCATTCAATGTGCCCACCCGTGACGGCAGGCTACCCGGTAATACTCACACTCTGACCAGGATGAGGATAGGCCAAGCGCTTGAAACAAAGGCGGAATGCGGGTTTCGGCGCAAGCGGGCAGGAGGGGAAGCTGTCTAGACAGCAACACGCTTCCTGCTACTTGGCAGCGTACAACCGACCAGCGGTCATTTAGCATTATGACGGAATGATATTATATAAGCCCTTATTAATACCGGTATCTAACCGCCTGTTGCAGCTCCCGGCGGCGCCCAAAAATCATGAATGATTACAGCGAGCTTCAGTCCATACGCATGTTTGTGGCGATCGCCGAGGCCGGCAGTTTTTCCGGCGCGGCCAAGCAACTGGACTTGAGCACGGCGGCGATGTCGCAGCGCCTGAAGCAGCTGGAGGGACGACTGGGCGTGCGGCTGCTGGACCGCAATGCGCGCGGTATCAAGCTGACCGAAGAGGGTGAATTGCTGCTGGTACGGGGACAGGAGCTGCTGCGCGAATTCGACCGCCTGATGGACGACGTGCGCGGAAGCAGCGGCCGCATTGCGGGGGCGCTGCGCATCCATGGCCCACTGGGTTTTGGCCGGCGCTACCTGGCGCCCATCGTGGCGGCCTTCCACGCCCAGCACCCCGAACTCGATATCTCTCTGATCCTGAGCGACCGTTTCTCGGTCAACCGCAACGAGCGTTTCGACCTGGTGCTGCACATAGGCGAGCTACCCGACTCCGACTGGGTAGCCTACCCCATCGCCCCCAACCGCCGCGTACTGTGCGCCTCGCCCGAATACCTGGCCCTGCACGGCTACCCCCAAACACCAGAAGACCTGCGCCGGCACCAGTGCCTGGTACTGCGCGAGAACGACGAAGACACCACCCTGTGGTCCTTCCACCAGAACGGTGAAAAGACCAATGTGCGCATCAGCGAGGCACTCAGCGTCAACGATGGCGACGTACTGCGGCAATGGGCGCTGGCCGGCAAGGGCCTGATGTTGCGCTCGGAATGGCATGTGGCCGACGACCTGGCCGCCGGCACGCTGCAACGGGTACTGCCCGATTGGCAGGTGGCCGACGCCGACGTGGTCGCCCTGGTCCCCCACCGCAACGGCATGCCTATGCGCCTGCGGGCCTTTCTCAACTTCCTGCAAGACCACTTCCGCCCAACACCGCCCTGGCGGATGGCACCGGCGGCTGTTGAGGACAGGGTGGCGGAGCTGGCGTAGCGTCTCTGGCAGCCGAGTTGTTAAACAGTGGCGTTTGTATTCATGACGCCACTGGCTGATTGACTGTGCTGACGTCTGGGGGTGCCTGCAGTAACATGATGAATATGTTAATGTTAAGGTGAATTCCATGTCGCATTCCTATGCTACCAAAACCTACATAGTAGATACCAATTCTATCCCTGCTTCATTTCCCACGCTTGAGGCGTTCGAGGATTTTAAGTCCTCTGTTGGAGCAATAAAGCATGGAGAAGCGCTTTGCAGCGTCTCTGGCGACACAAGGGGTGGGTGGGCTATCTATGCGATAAAAGCACTTCTCGAGCATGGGGACTTCCCCGCTATCGCGTTCCTTGGTGATGCCAGCAGCTGTCAATACAGTTTTGAAGGCGAGTATGGAGATATAACGAGAATTACCATCGTCAATCCAACGCAGCAGGCGCAAGTGATTGCTGATTTTGAGCGATTAATTTCTGATTTGATCAAAAACCCAGATGCTGCCTATGACATAGGGGATTTGAATGTTTATTCCGATGGTGATGTGGAGGCTGCGCTGGAGCGTGACTATGTATCGTCATCTCCTGCATTTGATAAAAATGTGAAAGGGGAAGACGGTGAAAGTGCCGATTATCTTTTTGTTTTCCTCCGGAGTATTCTTGAGGTGTTTAAGAATGCAAAATCACTGGGGCAAAGCGTTGTTCATGTGCTCTATATCTGAGTAGTTCTGTGTTTAGCGCTGCTAACGAACCCCTTATGGCGTGTTTGTGCAAGCTTGCCGTACCCGCGTACTGTCAGCATTTCCACACCTAGCCATAACCAGCCTCGCTGGGTTTTGTTAGCGGCCTTTGAGCCTGTTCCAAGTCTTTTCGCCGCGTCGCTGACGTCCCCCTGAATTCGCTAGAGTCCGATTGTAGCGTTCGGTGGGACTTCAGGGAGTTGCTGCGCCAGCCATCCTAGTTCTTGGCCTGCCCGCTAGGCTGGAACAGGAACTGCCAGTCCGCTATCCGCTCTGCCTTCTCGAATTCCTTGTAGCGCAGGGCAAAGCCCCGGCGCATCAGGGGGGGGCGGTCGGAGGGGCTGTGGACGCCGACGATACCTTCGTCTTCGCGCCGTATCAGCTGCATGGGCTGGCCGCTGACCGGGTCGGCATAGGCGCGGCGCAGGTGGCGTACCGGTTCGCTGGCGCGGGGGTCTTGCAGCAGGTCTTCCACCGAGCGCGGCAGGCTGCCGTCGCTGCCGGGCAGGGCGGCATAGCTGGCGATGGCGCGGCGGTAGGCGTCGCCCACCTGCAGCAGGGTGCGTTCGCGCTGGCGATCTGCCTGGGTGCTGGCCACCTCGATGGCGCGGCCCATGATAAGGCCCAACACCACCAGCACGCCCATCAGCCAGAGATAGGCCGAGCCCCGTTCACCAGCTGCCATAGTCGCGTCCGTCGCTGCCCCGGCCGCTGGCGCCACTGCGGACATCGCCGACATTGCCTTGGCTGCCGGGCGGCGGTGGCTCTACCCGCCAGGTATCGTTGCGCTCGGTCAGGGGGTCGACCGGGATGCTGCGTAGATAGCGGGCGCTGACCAGCTCTTCCAGATCATTGGGGTAGCGGCCACGGTCGGCATGGAATTGGTCCAGTACCTTGCGCATGGTGTGCAGGTCATCCTGCAGCACGGTCTCTTTCGCGCGGTCCACACTGCCCAGGTAGCGCGGCGCCACAATGCTGAGCAGGGTGGCGACGATGGCCATGGCGATCATCAGTTCCAGCAGGGTAAAGCCGCGATGGCGCATGGGGGTCACCATAGTCGGTAGGGCTGGCCGTCCAGCGCCGTGCCGGGGTTGAGGCTGTAGACATCGTACACGTCGGCGCCGGCCCTGGGGGCCTCGGCTGGCGAGGCGTAGCTGCGCAGGCCCCAAGTGGTCTCGGGGGGCGCGGTCTGGTCGGGGAAGAAGGGGTCGCGCGGGATGCGGCGCAGGAAGTACAGCTTCTGGGCGTCCGGCGAGGAGATATCCGATACCCCGTCCACCAGCACCCGCAGGTTGGGCGGATAGCCGCTGCTGCCCACGGTCTTTTCCAGCCGGCCTTCATCGTAGGCGCGCTTGTACTCGTCGATGGCATTGCGCAGCGACCACAGCGCTTGCCGCAGATTCTGCTCGCGGCTGCGCTGGGCCTGCAACTGGGCCAACGGTAGCGCTGCGCCGGCCAGGATGGCCAGCAGGGTCAGGGTGACCAGCAGCTCTATCAGGGTAAAGCCACGTTGTTTCATTTCGGGTTCTGCGGCGGGACCGGTAGCGGTGGCGGCGGCACTGGGTCAACCTGCGGTGGTGGCACCGGCTCTACCTGTGGCTGCGGTGCGGGCGGGGGGGCCAGCGGCTGGCTGCCCTCGGCCGGGATGCTGATCTGGCTGTTGCCGTCCGGCAGGCGCAGGGTTTCGCTGCCCACATGATCTTCCGTGCCGCTGGTGAACTCGGTCTGGCTGGCGTCGGGCACGGCCAGGTTGCGCAGTATCCTTGGGGTGATCAGCAATACCAGCTCGGATTTGGTGCGTTGCCGCTTCTCCGACGAGAACAGCTTGCCCAGCATGGGCAGCTGGCCCAGGCCCGGCAGGCGCGAGGCCGATTCCAGTTCTTCCTGTTTGATCAGGCCGGCCAGCACTTGGGTCTCGCCATCACGCAGGCGCAGGGCGGTGCTGGTGGTGCGGGTGCCGATCTGATAGGTCAGGAGGCCGGTCTTGCTGGGCACTTCCTTGACGATATTGCTGACTTCCAGGTTCAGGCGTATGCCCACCTCGTCATCCTGGAACACCTGCGGTTCCACATCGAGCTTGAGGCCCACGTCCAGATAGGCCACCGATTCGGCCACCGAGCCCGAGGTGGGATTGGTGGTGGTGGTGATCACCGGCACGCGGTCGCCGATATGGATCTTGGCCTTCTCGCGGTTGCGTACCCGTATGCGTGGGTTGGCCAGGGTATCGGTGGTGCCGTCGGTGTGCTTAAGGTTAAGCAGCAGGGCCGGGTCGCCTATGCCCAGCTTAAGGCCATCGCGGCCCAGGTTCTTCAGCTCGCCCAGGCTGAGGCTGCTGCCGTCAAAGGCCTTGGGCAGCGACAGCGACAGCTGGTCGGGGAACTGCACGCCCAGCTGGGCCAGGCGCTCGCTGCCGATTTCCATCACTTCCACTTCCAGCATGACCTCGGCCTCGGCCAGGTCATGGGCAGCCACCAGCTTCTCGGCCACGCCTATGGCCTCGGGGGTGTCGCGCATCACCAGCAGGTTGAGCTTGTCGTCGGTGTAGATGTCGCGGGTCTTGACGATGGTCTTGATCAGCGCGGCGGCCGCCTTGGCCTCGATATTGTTGAGGTAGAAGGTCTTGACGTTGAGGCCTTCCAGGTCTTTCTGCCGATTGGGCGTGGCCGGGTAGATCAGCACGGTACGGTCGTTCAGCACCCGCTTGGCCAGTTGCTGGCTGGTCAGCAGCACATTGAGGGTCTCGTCCAGCGGGGTGTCGCGGGCCAGGATGGTGGCCTGGCCGTCCAGCTTGAGATCGCGGTCGAACACGAAATTGACGCCGGTGCTCTGGCTCAGCATGTCGAAGATGCTTTGCAGCGGCGCGTTGCGGAATTCCATGGTGACGGGGGCGCGCAGTGGCGAGTTGGCCGATATCGGCGCCATGTCGGCCTTGTTGCGGGCCTTGTCCAGCTCGGCCAGGCGCTTGCGGGCGCCCAGGTGGCGGGGCGATTCGGCCAGTACCTGCTTGAGCAGGGCGCGGGCCTGGGTGGTCTGGCCAGCCTGCTGGGCCGCTATGGCTTGCTCCACCAGGCTGTTGTGCGCCAGCTCGCGGTCCAGCGCCAGCCGCATGTCGGCTGCGCGCGGGTTGCCCGGCTGTATCCGTAACACCGTCTCTATCCGTGCCTGGGCCTCGCTGTAGCGCTGGTTGATACGCAGGGATTCGGCCTCACGCAGGGTGCGCTCGACGATAGCATCGCGCTGGCGCAGCCAGTAGCGGCGGAACTCCTGGTTGCCGGGCTCCTGCTTTACCAGTTCTTCCAGCGCCAGCAGGGCTTCTTCGCTGCGGTTCTCACCCAGCATCTGGCGGGCTTGGTCGAAGCGTTGCTGGGGCTGGCTGGCACAGGCAACCAGGGTCAGCAACATCAGGCCGGTCAGGCCAGGGCGTATCAGATTCATGGCGTAAGGCCCACGGTGTGTTGTTCGCTGGTGGCGAGATGGGTGAAAACAAGCTGGCCGGCCGTCAGGCTGTTCAGCCGCCAGCCACCGGGCAAGGTATCGCCAGGGCGGGCTATCAGGGGGCTGCCCTGATTATCGAGATAGATATCCAACTTGCCGCCTTTCTCCAGCTTGCCCAGGTAGCGATAGGGCGGTGCCAGGGGCGGCGGTGGCGGCGGGGGGGCGACGACAGCGGCCGGTTCGGTCACGGCGGCTTCGGCCGGGGGCGTGGCCTTGGGCTTGCTGGAGCCAAAGGGATCGGCCACCACACCTTGCAGCGAACCGGTGTCGCGCTGCATGGCGCTCTGCCAGCTTTCGCCATTGGCCGGCGCCGTAGTGGCGTCTGGCGGCAGCACTGGGGTGGACGAAGCGACATTCGGGTCGCTGATGCTGACGGTCGGCCCTGCCGGCGTCAGGTCGTCTTCATCGCCGCCCATCCGGGTAGACCAGACGGACAGGCCGACCACGACCACCAGGGCCAGCCCCATGGCCTGCTTGCGGTTCAGGCTCATGGCCGGGCTCCCGCAGGGGGTGGCATGGGTGCGGCGGGCGGTGTGGCCGCTGCCGGTACCGATGCGGCGGGTGCTGCAGGTGTTGCTGCCGGTGCAGGTGCCGTAGTTGGGGCCGGCGTCGGCTTCGGCACTGCGGCAGGTGTTGCGGTGCCGGCCACGGCGGGTAGGCTGGCTGGCAGCGGCACATCCAGGCCTGTCGGTGTGGCTTCGCGATAGTAGTAGCTGAGCTTGAGCTGGGCCGTGACCACATCACTCTTGGGGTCGCGCTCGAAGCGGACTTCATCGAGCACCGCATTGGGCGCATCGCCCAGCGCGCGGTTGAGGAACAGCCGCAGCGACGGGTAATCGCCATCCAGCGGCAGGTTCACCTGGTAGCGCCGTAGCGCCAGGCCGTTGACGGTCTGCAGCTGGTAGTACGATTCATTGATAGCCAGGTCCGCTGCCTCGGCGGCCACGTCCAGCGCCGCCAGTTGGTCGGGTAGCTGCTCCAGCGGTGGGAAGCGGGCATAGAAGTCATTGATGCGGCGAGGCTTGGCCGGCGCGGTCAGTGTCTGCGTCTGCTGCGCTTGGCGCAGCTTGGCCTGGGTCTCGGTCAGCTGGGTGGCGGCAGGCTGCACCTGTACCAGCCAGAATACGGCGGCACCCAGCAGCAACCACACGCCCAGGCGGCCCGAGGTACCCAGCAGCATCCAGATATAACGTGGCCAGACCATCATGGTGCCCCCACCGATTCCTGGCCGGCGTCCCAGCGGGCCTGCACCACAAAGCGCAGCGCCTCGCTCTCGGCATCCCAGTGCTGTTGCAGCAGGTAGACGTCGGTTACCCCGCCCTGGCGGCGCAGCGCACGCAGGTATTCATACAGTGATTCGGCATCGCTGGCTTCACCGCCCAATTGCACCGAGGCCTTGTCGCCAGCCTGCGGCAAGATCTGGCCCAGGCGTACGCCTGGGACATTGATCTGCTCCAGCCGCTGGAACAGCATGGTCCAGGGTCGGCGGAACTGCCGGGCCAGGCGGTCGGCCGCAACCAGGGCCGTGGCCTCGGTATCGGTTTCGGGGCTGGCGGGTGGGGCCTGCAACTGCCATAGCTGGCCTTCCAGCTGCTGTTGCACCTGCTGGGTCTGGCTCATGCGCCAGCTGGCCAGCAGCAGGCAGGCCAAGCCCGCGGTGAGCAGCAGCAGACCGAAAACACTGAAATGGCGACGCGTCGCCACGAAATCCAATTGCATGCGTCCCATTCAAACACCTGTGCACAGGGCCCATTCGGGGTCCCTGCGCGGATCATAGCCGCGTTGTGCCGGCAGCCGCAGCCAGGTGGCGGACAGCCTGCCCAGGTCCGGCCGCTGGAACAGCGGGGCAGCAATGTAGACGGGGCTGTTGAGCGCGTCCAGGGTGGCGCTGGCCTGGGTAATCAGGCTAGGCAGGCGGCGCTCCCAGGGCTCGGGCAGTACCCGGTTGTAAAGACTGGCCCACTGGCCCCGCTGCAGTTGCAGCAGCGCCAGCCGGCGTGGTTCCACCACGGCCAGCAGGGCATCCTGGGGCAGCTTGTCGGCCAGCCGGTTGAACAGCGAGACCAGCACCGGCTGCATGGAAACCAGCCGGTAGCGTTGCTGCTGTGCCAGTTCGCGCAGGGCGGCCAGCCAGCGGCCATCCAGTGCACTGGCAACCCGGGCGCTGCCGGGCTTGAACGGCGACAGGGTGATTTCCCAGCCGGCACTGGCAGCGCCGTACTGCTCGGCAAACAGGGCCTGGGCCATGGCCTGCGCGACGGTTTCGTCGCTCAGGGCATTCTGCCAGGGCAGGATGGCGAAGCGCACCCAGGCGCTGGACAGCCGGACTTCCAGCCGGCGGGCACGGCGTTCGCCCAGCCACTGGGCCAGCAGGTCAAGCTGCGGCAGGCCGTCCTGCAGCCGCAGGGGCAGGCGCAGCTCGGCTGCGCGACGGCGTTGCCAGCCATGTTGCTCGACGGCAAGCAGGGAATCGGCGCCGAGGAACAGCACCACCCTATCGGGGCGCAGTTCAGCGAACGAAGGTAACACGGTTGATTTCCTGCAAAGTGGTCGCGCCCTGGGCCACGGCGGCCAGGGCGATCTGACGCAAGGGCCGGCTGCCGGCCTTGCGGGCGGCGGCCTTGATCTCGCTCATGGGGGCGCGGCTCAATATCAGCTCGCGCAGGGTGTCGTTCAGTTGCAGCACTTCGGCAATGGCAATCCGGCCCTGATAGCCGGACTGACGGCACGCCGGGCAGCCACGGCCGATACGGAACTGGAAGCGGGGCAGCCAGGATGCCTGGATGCCGGAGGCGATCAGCAGGTCCGATGGCGGCCGATAGGGCACGCTGCAGTGGCTGCAGATGCGCCGCACCAGGCGTTGGCCCAGCACGCCGTTGAGGGCGGAAACCAGGCTGTAGGGGTCTACTTCCATGTGCAGGAAGCGGCTGATCACGTCGAACACGCTGTTGGCGTGCACGGTGGAGAGTACCAGGTGGCCGGTCAGCGCCGCCTGCACGGCGATCTGGGCAGTCTCCGGGTCGCGTATTTCGCCCACCATGATGCGGTCGGGATCGTGCCGCAGGATGGAGCGCAGGCCACGGGCGAAGGTCAGGCCCTTCTTCTCGTTCACCGGTATCTGCAGCACGCCGGGCAGCTGGTATTCCACCGGGTCTTCGATGGTGATGAGCTTTTCCTCGCTGCTGTTCACCTCGGCCAGCGCGGCATACAGGGTGGTGGTCTTGCCCGAGCCGGTCGGGCCGGTGACCAGCAGCATGCCGTAGGGCTCGCGGGCCAGGCTCAGTATGGTGCTGCAGGTGGCGGCGTCCAGCCCCAGGCTGGCCAGGCTGAGGCCATTGATCTGCTGAGTGACGGCCTGCTTGTCCAGCACCCGCAAGACCGCGTCCTCACCGTGCATGCTGGGCATGATGGAGACGCGGAAATCCACTTCCCGCTCCAGGATAAAGGCCTTGAAACGGCCATCCTGGGGTACCCGGCGCTCGGCGATGTCGAGTTCGCTGATGATCTTGATACGCGAGATGGCCTGTTCGGCCAGCTCCTGGCCATTGACCCGGCTGGCGGCGTGCAGCACACCGTCTATACGGTATTTGACGCACAGCCCGTCAGGCTCGCTCTCGATATGGATGTCGCTGGCGCCGCTCTTGAGCGCATCGTAGAGGGTGGAGTTGACCAGCCTGACGGCGGCACTGGATTCCTCGGCGATGGTGGCCAGGGTGATGACTTCCACCACCTCGCCCCGCTTCTTGCCCTCGGTTTGCGGCAGCAGGCCATCGATGGCGCGGCGGCCTTCCTCCAGGGCACCCAGGCGCTCGCGCAGGGCTTCGTCATCGCACAGGGCCAACTGGTAGGCGCCATCGAGCTTGTGTTCCAGCCAGTGCAGCAGGCCGGCCTGCAGCGGGTCGGCCACGATGGCGATGGTGCGGTCCTTGTGCTTGATGGGCAGGCATAGCCGGGCCGAGGCTTCGCTGAAGGGCAGGCGGGTGAAATCGGGGCTGAGGTCGGCCAGCTTCTGGGTGGGCACCAGCGGAATCCGCAAGGTCGACGACAAGGCGGCCAGCACGGCCTCCTTGCTGGACTGCGATTGCGCGGCCAGGGCCGTCAGCAGGTGCAGGCCACCGGTCTCGGCCTCCACGCGGGCGCGGGCCAGTTGTTCGGCGCTGAGCTTGCGTTCCAGGGTGTTAGGCGTGGCCATTACTGCATGCCTCCCGCCAGGTCGAAGATGGGCAGGTACATCAGCAGCACGATCATGCCGATAAAGCCGCCCATCAGCAGCATCAGTATGGGTTCCACCAGCTTGGCGGCGGTATCGACAAAGCGGCTCAGCTCTTCATCATGGAAGGCGGCGGTACGCTCCAGCATCTCGCCCAGCTGGCCGGTGCGCTCACCCACCTGCAAGAGCCGCAGGGCGATGGCTGTGGTGAGGCCGGCGCGTGACAGCGTCTCGGCCAGCGGCTGGCCCTGGCGCAAAGCCTGTATGGCCTGGCGCAGCGGCGGCCGCAGGGCCGGGTGGAGCAGATCGGTTACCCGCTCGAAGGCGGTCACCAGCGGTATGCCGCCCTGCAGCAGCATGCCGGTGGCGCGGTAGAAGCGAGCCAGTTGGAACAGCCGCAGGCGGGCGCCCAGGCCAGGGCTGCGCCAGGCCAGATCGGCCAGCTTGGCGCGGCTGGCCGGTTGCATCAGCAGGGCCACGCTGCCGGCGATGGTGGCAAACAGCACGCCAGCCGCCATGGCACGGTGCTCGGCCAGGAAGCCGCCAAAGCCCAGCAGCAGGCGCGACATCAGCGGCAGCTCACCCTGCATGCCGTCGTAGATTTGGGAGAACTTGGGCACCAGGTAGCCAACCAGGAACAGACACACGCCACCGCCGGCGAACAGCAGCATGGCGGGGTAGGTGGCGGCACTGATCAGGCGCTTGCGCAGCGCGTCTATCTGCTGCTGGTAGGCGATATAGCGGCCCAGCGCACGATCCAGGTCGCCCGTGGTCTCGCTGGCACGCACGCTGGCCACCAGCAGTTCGGGGAACAGGGCAGGCTTGGCGGCCAGGGCGGCCGACAGCGATTGGCCCTGGTGCAGGGCATCGCGCACCTCAACCAGTATCTGCTGGGTGCCGGGGCGGGTTTCTTTTTCGGCGAGGGTGGCGATGGCTTCGCTCAGCCCTAGGCCGGCAGACAAGAGGGCGGCCAGCTCCTGGGCAAACAGCAGCAGGTCGAACTTGATCTTGGCGGCGCCTTTCGAGGCGCCAAAGCCGGCCGGACGCAGGGTCAGCGGCGTTAGCCCGCGCGCACTCAGCTGCGCCCTGGCCTCGGTATCCGAGGCCGCTTCAAGGCGAAGGCTGACGACGCGCCGCTCGCTATCGAGCGCGCTGACCAGGTACGACCGGCTCATTTCAATTGCTCAGATCCGCGTCTTCGGCGGCGCCACCAGGGCGACCATCACGGCCTAATGATAGTACTTCGAACTCGCGGCCGTTGCTGCCGGGTATCCGGTACTGGTAGGCATTGCCCCAGGGGTCGGGCGGGGCGGCTTTCTTCAGGTAGGGGCCGCGCCAGGTGCTGACGCCCGAAGGGGGCTGGGTCAGCGCGGCCAGGCCTTGCTCGTTGCGGGGGAAGTGCCCGTTATCAAGCCGGTAGGCCTCTACCGCCTTGCTGATGGCGTCTATCTGCGAGCGGGCCGTGGTGATCTCGGACTTGCCCAGGTTCTTGAACAGATTGGGACCGACCACGCCGACCAGCAGGCCGATGATGACGAGGGCGATCAGCAGTTCGAGCAGGGTAAAGCCCCGGCTTGAGCGAAAAAGAGGCATGGCAGCAAAAACCTATGATTAATAAGAGATTATGCCATCCGTGTATGCGTTGCGCATTAAGCAAATACTAACATTGCATTCGACTGTGGTAATCCTTACCCAACCGATGGCTTGGCAACGCATCTACACGACAGACGGCAGGGTGCTAC
Source organism: Chitinimonas prasina (assembly GCF_030160395.1). Lineage (GTDB taxonomy): Bacteria > Pseudomonadota > Gammaproteobacteria > Burkholderiales > Chitinimonadaceae > Chitinimonas > Chitinimonas prasina. Next base: position 1,146,873 of record NZ_BSOG01000001.1, on the reverse strand, counting down.
AGCTGGCATCAGGGCAGGGCCAGATCCAGTTGCAGGGTCAGCGGCGCCTCAATGCGCTTCTCTTCCAGGCAATAGCCCTTGATATCGTCGGTACGGCAGTCTGGGCCTGGTTTGCCCTGGTTCTGTAGACGATAGCGCTGGGCCGTGACTTGGGCCTTGAGGCGGCCATCGGCAGCGGTGAGGAACTCGATACGGCCTTCACCACGCTCGCTGTTTTCCAGGTGTATGGCAATCATGCCCTGGGCGGTGGGATGGTAAATATCACCAAAGCGGAAATGCTGGGCCAGCTGTGCCGGGGTGTAGGGCGCTTTCAGCTCAGGGCCGAATGACAGGTAGACCTCCTGCTTGCCGACATTGACCAGCAGCGCCCGGTAGTCCGGCGTGCCATCGCAGCGCTGGTTGGCGGGGCATTGCCAGCTGCTGCTGTTGCTTTGTATCAGCAGCGGGGTGGTGGCTGCCATGGGCTGTTGGCAACCGGCAGCCAACAGCAGGCTACCGGCCATGAGCAGATGCAGTGCGTGAGACATGTTGCGCTCCTTGTGAGCATTTCCGGAAACCGCAGTTCTGTGGTCAGACCACGGCGGGGAAACCGAGGTTTCCGGAAGCGCCCTGTTTGGGGGTAAAAAAGGGCCGCCACGGCGGCCCAGGATACTCCCAGGGGAAATAGGGGGTGCTGCCCGTCGGACAGTATAGGGTAGCGGGGCCGGCGCCGGTCTTGTTGCCCTGCCATCAGGCAGGGCTGCACCGGCTTGCGGCAGGCGCGCTGCAAGGCAGCGCGCCCACTTGCACCTTACAGTGGCGACAGCAACCAGGTGGCTGCGCCGCTGGACAGCTTCACTGCAGCGCCATCGTTCTCGCTGGCAGCAGCCAGCGGCAGGTTGGCACCGCGCGACACCAGCTGGTAGCCGCTACCGCTGGCACGGGGGCAGAACTGCTGGTTGGCACCGCCGTGCACCGGCCAGACGATCACTTCGCTACCTGCCAGGGTGGCGCCGTTGGCTACATCCAGGGCCAGGCCGGTGGCGGCGCTGGCGATCACGTAGTAACCCTCGGCGTTGCGGGTGAGCTTCCAGCGCTGCTGGCCGGCATCGGGCCACAGCATCATCGGGGCGTTCTGCACGTCACCGGCCGGTACCAGCGACTTGCGCTGGCTGCTGCTGGTGATCTGGTACTGGCGGTTGACGTCCAGTACGGTTTCGCAGGCAGGCTTGGGCGTGGTGCCGCCGCCATCACCGCCGCCGACTTCAGTCCAGTACACCTTCAGCCAGTTGCTGTAGACGAACGGGGTCTGCGGGCTGCAACGGACGGGTTCGCAGTAGCTGCCCCAGATCCAGTAGGTGGTGGAGACCTTGCCGTCGATCATCACGGTCATGCTGTAGGTCTTGCCGCCGAAGCTCACCTGGTTGCCGGTGGTGTACTTGGCTGCGCGGTCATACGGCTTGGCCGTGCTGGTACCGCCGCCACCGCCGCCGGTGGTGTCCTTGGCGACCGTGACTTTGACGCTGGCCGTGACTTCCTTGCCCGAGGCCGCAATGGCACGCAGGGTGATGGTGGCCACGCCCGAGGCCTTGGCTACCGGGGTGATGGTCACGGTGCGCTGTGTACCGGTACCGGCCTGCACCACCACACCTGCCGGGGCGACCACGGCGCTGTTGTCGCTGCGGATATCAAAGCGCAGCGACTTCAGGTCGGCATCGCTGCCGGCCAGGGTCAGGCTGAACTGGCCGCTCTTGTCCTGCATGAAGCTGACCGAGCTGGTGCTGGTGGTCATGGTCAGTGGCACATTGCCGTTCACGGCCGGGTAGAACTTGTTGATGGCGGTGATATCGGCCGCGCTCAACTGGTTACGCTGGCCCATGCGGCTGGGGTCGACCTTGGGGTCCAGCGGCACGATGGTGGGCTTGCCGTTCTTGGAAAAGGCCCAGTTCGGGTAGTGCATCACCGAGTCGATATCGTAGCCACCAGCCGGGTTGACCTGGTCGGCGCGCAGCTTGGTGAACTGGCTGGCCATGCCGTCCTGGATGTTTTCTTCCACGACACGCACGTAGTTGTCGCGGTCAGGACGCATCTGTTCGTGCATCCAGCCCAGGGCGTGCATGATTTCGTGGGCGACGGTACCGCTACGCTCACAGCCATCACCGATGGAGATGGGTTGTTCCTTGCCTATCATGCCGACATAGGACCAGCAGCCGCCGTCAGACACGAACTTGACGTAGTTGGTCTCGCTGGTGCGCGGAACGAAGCGGATATTGGTGTTGTCGCTGATCAGCTTCATGCCGACGGCAATCGCATCCCGCTTCGCCTTGCTCAGCGAGGGATCGAACGTGTACGGCATGGTGTTGTTGGTCCAGCTGGTGGCGGACTTGTAATGGTTGTCCTTAGCCACGACGCGGCCGGAATCCAGCTTGTCGCCAGCTGCCTTGGGCAGGTCCAGCTTGGGCAGGTTGATGCCGTTGGTCTGCACATCCTTGTGCATGCCCAGCATGATGTCGCCCAGCATGGCGCGGCCATCGATGACCATATAGGTCATGTTCTGGTCGGTGCCACGGATCTTGGCGGTTGCGGTTTCGATGCGGCGCGGGGTGTCCAGCTCAGGGGTGGTGCCGACATCGGCCCAGACAGTGCTGCCCATCATCGCGATGGCGGTGGCCAACAGGGCCAGTTGCGGTTTCTTCATCTGTTATTCCTTGGATACGGCGCGATATCAACGGGCGTAGGCGTAGAGCGACAGGCCAGACACGGCGGCCTTGGCGTCGATCAGCAGATAGGCCTTGCCGGCACGGGGCGACTTGATCAGTACGGTTTCGGCATTGCTGGCGCCGGTCGAGGACGCGTCGAAACTGCTGGTCGAAGCCAGGGCACCCTGCTTGACGTAGAGGTTGGCGTTGCCGCTGCCATTGCCCAGACGCACGGTCAGGAAGGTGGCATTGGCGGGCACATCCACCACGTACATCAGCTGGCCGGCGGCATTAGCCTGCAGGTTGCTGACGGTGGCGCCGTTGGCGATCGCAGTGGCGGTGTTACCCGGCTGCGGCGGCACGCTGGCGCAACGCACGCCAACCTTGTCGAAGGCCGAGATCACGTCGTTGATGTTGTAACCCTTGTCGCGGGTCGCCGAGATCACGCCACAAGCGCCTTCGTTGAAAGTGCTGTTGGCCTTCCAGTACAGGCGGTTGGCGCCCAGGAACACGTCGAACGCCTTGCGCGCATCCCAGCCGCTGGTGGTGGCCAGCAAGGCGTAAGCCTTGTTGTACACGCCGCTGGAGTGGTGCACGTCCATATTGTCGTTGTACTTGCTGGCGTGGCCGATGGAAGCACCATCCTGCTCAGGGTTCAGCATGTAGCGCATGGCCTGGCCTTGGCGCTTGTAGATCTCGGCGCCGATCAGCATGGAGGCCTTGCCCATGTGGTAGAACTCGGCAGCCTGGGCCGACATGTCGGAGAAGGCTTCGTTCATGCCACCCGATTGGCGGGCATACACCAGACCGGAATTCTGCTCGGTCACGCCGTGACTCACTTCGTGCGCCATCACGCCCAGTGACACCAGCGGATAGAGGCTGCTGCCGCCATCGCCAAAGGTCATGCGCTGGCCGTCCCAGAAGGCGTTCTGGTAGTTGGTGCCGTAATGCACGCGGACGATGAGCTTGTCCTTGAGGGGACGGATGCCGTACCAGTCGCGGAACATGTTGAACACCACGCCGCCAAAGAAGTGGCCGTCGTTCAGGGGCGAGTAGGCGCCGTTGGCGACGCGCTGGGTGTTGACCGGAATGCCGGTGGCCGGGCAGTTGGCCAGCTTGTAGGGGCTGCGTACTTCGGCGGTGCGGTTACCCATGTCATAGGTAGCCACGTTGGCGTTGTCGTAGCTGCAGTCGTTGGTGATCTCCATGGCCTTGTATTCCTTGCCATAGTAGTACTGACCCATCTTGGGGTTGCCGCCGGGGCCGTGCGCATCGCGGTGGGCCAGGCCATCCCAGCTCATCAGTACCGCGCCGGTGTTGGCGTCGATCATGAAGCTCGGGCTGGCAGGCTTTTCGCCCGGGATATGCAAGGAGGTCAGGTAGACCAGTTGGGCGCGGGACTTTTCATCCAGGCGCACCACCAGTTCCGACTTTTCCAGCTCGACCGCGCTCAGCACATGGCCTTGGCGACGGGCCAGCTGGCGCGTCAGGAAGGCTACTTGCGCCTCCGACAACACCGGCTTGGTATTGGGCAGATCGGCAGCCAGGCCGCTGATCAGGGTGCCGTCATTGAAGGCTGGGGCATCCGACTGCTTGCCATCCTGACCGACGCTGAACTGGGCGACCGGTGCTGCTTCACCCCAGATGCGCACACCTTGGTGGAACTGCTGGTACTTGCGCTTGATGCTGCCATCTGCGGTGGTCATCTCGGTGCTGGTGGGGCGCAGTTCGGCGGCGCTCAGGGCACCCTCGAATTGTACGCCCTGACCCAGTTCGATACGGGTGGCGGCCTGGCTACCCAGGGCAGCCACGATGGCCATCGTCAACATTGCTTGCCGGCTTGCGCCTGGCACTCTTCTCTTCATCATGCATTTTGCCTTTGTTGTTTATGCGTTCCAGTCAGGTATGGCTGGGCTGTCCTGGCTCCTTGCCAGGGAGGACGATGCGCTGCGAGGGCAAGCCCTGGCAGACGCACCGTCAGGCGAACATCCGATGCGCTGGATAGTCGCGCTGTACAACAGCGGGCACGCCCCGTCAGGGCCGCGCCCGCCTGGGCTTAGTTCAGCTTGGCGCTGAGGGAAAGCCCCTTGAAGCTCTGCTTGGCTTGCAACTGGATGTGGTAGTAGGTGCGCCCTTGCGGGTTCTCTATCACCACCTGCTCGTTGTTGCCGGGGTTGCTGGACTGGCCGTCGTGGTCAGTCGGCGACGGCCAGTTGCGGCTCTTCACAAACATGTCGGCATTACCCTCGCCACCGCTGGTGGTCAGGGTCAGCCTGGTGGTGCCTTGCGGCACGTATATCCAGTACCAGGCCGAGTAGTTGCTGCCGATATTGGTGCGCACGCAGCCGTCGTTGAGCGAATCCTTGCGCTCGACCGGGCAGGTGGAACCATCGGCCGACAGCTTGACCTTAAAGCTGGACTGGCTGCTCAGGGCGCCATCCGAGACCGTCACGGTGACAGTGCTTTCGCCCGTCTTGCCGGCTGCCGGGATGATGCTCAGAGTGCGCTGGCCATCGCTGCCGCCCAGGATCAGGCCGCTGGCGGGGATCAGGCTGCTATCGCTGGCGACGGCCGTGACCTTGAGCTGGCTGGCAGCGGTTTCCTTGTCGGCCACGCTGAAGCGCATGGCGGGTATGGCCTGGCCCAGCTTGGTGCTGACATTGGCAAGGCCACTCAGCTGAGGTGCGGTGTTGCCTGCCACGGCCGCGATCTTGACCTTGAAGCTGCTCTGGCTGCTGAGCTTGCCGTCCGACACGGTCACCGTCACGGTGGCCTCGCCACTCTTGCCGGCTGCCGGGTTGATGGTCAGCGTGCGCTGGCCATTGCTGCCGCCCAGGATCAGGCCGCTGGCGGGAATCAGGTTGCTGTCGCTGGCGACGGCGGTGACCTTTAGTTCACCGGCAGCGGTTTCCTTGTCGGCCACGATAAAGCTCAGGGCCGGGATGGCTTGGCCGACATTGCTGCTGACATCGCGCAGGCCATTCAGCTGCGGGGCAGTATTGCTGCCGCTGGGGCCAAAGGGCTTGCCACCGACAAATTCACCGCCGGTGCCGACCGTGGCCAGCCACTGGGCGAACTCGGCGTCGTGACGGGTGCCCATGCTGGCCAGCTTGGTGGTGTAGCTGGCGTAGTCGCCGCTGCGGGTGTTGCTCAGCAGGCTCTCCAGATCAGCCCGCTGGCGCTCGTACATGAAGCGCACGGCCAGGTAGCCCCAGCGATAGGCGCGATTGCTGTAATCGGCCATGCTGTAGTTGTTCTTGAAGATGGTGCTCAGCTTGTAGGTGTTCTTGCGACCTTCGTCTATCGCTGCGCTGTAGTTGTTCTGATAGGACAGATACTCGGCAACGCCCTCACCCCACCAAGTGGTTTCGTACTTGTTGGATTTGCCGAAGTCGCCTTCCAGGTTGTAGCGGGCATCGAGGTAGTGGATGTATTCGTGCTGCAGGTTCCACACTTCAAAGGTCGGGCGCTTCCACGAGGCTTCATGGGCGATGAAGCGAGCCTGGTTGCCAGGCTTGGACGGGTTGCCTTCCAGATACATGCCACCGTTGTCGGTGCTGATGCCGAACAGCGTGCCAGCGTAGGTGTTGTAGTTGTTGTAGTCGTCGAACACCACCACTTCGAGGCTGGTGTTGTTGTCGTTCGCCACCGGCGGGCTGGCCAGCGGGTCGGTGTTGCCGAAGGTGCCGTAGTGGAACAGCTTCTCTTCCTTGGACAGCACTTCACAGGAGTTTGCCAGCTGCTCGGCGCTCATCTCCTGGGCGCGAATGGTCACGGTGGGGCCGCACTTGTGGGTAATCGGCAGGATGGCAGCCTTCAGGTCTTCCTTGTAGTTACAGGTGCCGTAGTAGCTGCAGTTGCTGCCGTCGTAATAGGTTGCGCCATCCACGGCTGCCGCCCAGATGCTGGAGCCGGCGCCCTTGATGGGGTTGTCGGTGATCATGCCGCGCAGCAGGGGCTGTACTTCAGCCTTGCGCTCGGGATACTTGAGGAAACGGGCCAGCTCGCGGGCGGCGTTCGCCAGCATGAACTCGGAACCGGTACCGCGCAGCTTGAACTGGCGACGGTAGAAGTCGTGCAGGACGGTGGCGTAGCTGCCGTCAGCCTTTACCAGGGCCTGGAAGTCGGCATTCTGGTGGCCACGGAAATACACGTTGAAGATGCTGTTGTAGGCGTTGCGGACCGAATTGTCCTTCAACTGGGCATCGCCAAAGCTATTGAGCATCTGCTTCATCAGCGGCATGTAGCGGGCGTTTTCTTCCGCGCTGTCGATGAAGATGATGGCTTCGCCCAGGATCTTGCCGTTGTCGGGCGAGACCGTGTAGATGGCCTTGTTGCCGAAGAAGGCATCCAGTGCCTTCTGCTGGGCTGCTTTGACGGCCGGGCCGTAAGCGCCCACATCCTTCTCGTGGTAGTACTGCACGTAGTAGCCGGCGCGCAGGAACAGCACAACCTGATGGATGCTGTCCTTATTGCTGCCATCGTAACGTGCGCCCAGGCGGCCCAGTTCTTCCAGTGCTGTGATGATCTTGGCTTCGTTGAAGGTATTGCGGGCATTGCTGCCAGTCAGGCTGAACAGGCCGTTCACGCAATTGGTGGTGGACGACTTGATCAGGCTCACCAGGGTGGCACCCTGGGCGGTACCGAAGGCCGAATCATTGCAGTTGGCGTCGGCCATCATGGACTTCAGCAGCGGACGGCGTTCCATCATGCGTGGATCGCTGGTCGGGCTGGGGTCGGTACGGGTGGCCGTGCCGACAACCGCTTCTTGCGGTTCCACCGGCATATTGCTGTGGGCGGGTGCCAGCAAGCTGGCGGCGTTGGCGGTGATAAAGCAACTGCTGACTGCGGCGGCCACCAGGGCGAGCGCAGGCTTGGCGTGTTTGAAAGCCATTTTCTCTATTGCATCCTTTGTATACATGTTTGGGAAGACGTCCCCGGCCGACGTCTTTATCGCGTCGTACTCATGGCGTCTTTTGTGCCTGCTCCCTGGGATTGCAGATCTCGTTACCCACGGCATGGTCCGGGCAGGCATCCGGACCCTGTTTGTCTGCAAATTCATGTATGCAAACGGGATTTCGAGGCGCGAATAGCTCGCGCATTGTTATGACGTGAGGTTATACTCACGTATCGCCAAGATCATGTCAATGACATTGTCATATTTTGGGACGAACGGTCGCGTTGTTTTGCAAGTTCCGTTTACCCGATCAGGGTTATAGACAAGCTGCAAAGCCAGCATTGACGAGGCTTGCAGCCTGCTCCCCATCCAGCCGTCCGGCTCCGTTGTATATTATTCACACTGATGTTCGCCGCGCCGGCATTGGCCTGCTGCAGGGCAGCGCTGTTGCCCGCCGCCGCCTCTCTCCCACTTTTTCGTCTGCTTGTCCCCTGCCTGCTGTCCGGACATAAAAAAAGGGCCACAGATGTGGCCCAAGGATGCATGAGGAGAAAAAAGGGGAGAGAAGGACCCGCCCAGGGGGTTCGCAGAGGAGGACGAACCGGGAACGGGGCGGGTCCAGACCGCTTTACTGTGCGGTCAGCAGCCAGTTGGATGCAGCTGCCGGTGTGACAGCGGCGCCATCGGCCTCGCTAGCGACACCGATACCACGGCCGCTTTGGCGCGATACCAGCTGGTAGGCCGAACCGCTGGCCTTGGGGCAGAACTGCTGGCTGGCATTGGCCGAAGCATTGGCGACTACCAGTTCGGTACCGGTGGCTTCCAGCGCCAGCTTGGCGGCGGGGCTGACCAGGCTGTAGAAGCCTTCGCCATTGCGTTGCAGCTGCCAGCGTTGGGCACCGCCGTCCTGCCACAGGATGGCAGGTGCGCCGGCCACATCGGCCATGGCAACCAGTGCTTTACGCTGGCCGGCCGTGGCAATCTGGTAGCTGCGCTGGGTATCGAGCACGGTGTCGCAAACAGGCTTGGGCTGACCACCGCCGCCACCGCTGTCACCGACCACCGACCAGTAGAAGGTCAGGCCACCGTAGTTGCCTTGCTTCTCGGCCGAGCAGCTGGCGGGCAGGCACATCGAACCGAAGATGTAGTAGTTGGTGACCTTCTGGCCCTTGACGATTACAGTCAGCTCGTAAACCTTGCCTTCGAAGCTGACACGATCACCACCACGGTACTTACCGGCCTTGTCATACGGCTTCTCGGTGCCGTTGCCGCCACCATTACCACCACCGTTGCCGCCGCCGCCGTTCGGATCCTTCACCACGGTCAGCTTGAAGGTGGCCTTGGCCTCCTTGCCGCTGGCGGTAATGGCCCGCACGGTCACGTTGGCCACACCGTAGGCCTTGGCCACTGGGGTGATGCGCAGGGTGCGCTGGTTGCCCATCCCGGCGCCGAACACCACACCACTGCTGGTGATTACCGAGCTGTTGTCCGAGGTGGCTTCCAGCTTCAGGCCCTTGAGCTCGGCTTCGCTACCAGCTACGTCCAGCGTCAGCGAACCGCTCTTGTCCTGGTCCAGTTGCAGTTCCAGGGCCGACAGGGCGATCTTCAGATCCACTGTGCCGCTATCGCCAGGGTAGAACTGCTTCAGCGAGGCCACATCGCCAGGGCTGAGGTCGTTACGCTGACCCAGGCGCTTGGGGTCGACGCTGCTGTCCTTGGGCAGGATGGTGGGCTTCTGGTTCTTGCTGAAGGCCCAGGTGGGGTAGTGCATCACCGAGTCGATATCGTAGCTGCCGGTTGAGTCGACCTGGTCAGCGCGCAGCTTGGTGAACTGGCTCTTGAGGGTATCGGAGATATTCTCTTCGAACACGGTCACGTAGTTGTCGCGGTCCGGGCGCATATGCTCATGCATCCAACCCAGGGTGTGGATGATTTCATGGGCTACCACGCCGGCCTTCTCGCAGCCATCACCGATGGAGATCGGCTGTTCGCCGCCCTTCATGCCGGCATAGGCCCAGCAGCCACCCGACGAGGTGAACTTGGCGTAGTTGGGCTGGTTGGTACGCTCGACAAACTTGATGGCAGTCTTGTCGGTGATCAGCTTCATGCCGGCAATGATGACGTCGCGCTTCTTCTGCGTCAGCACCGGGTCGAAGGTGTAGTACAGGGTGTTGTTGGGCCAGCGGGTGGCGCTCTTGAAGTGGTTGTCCTGGGCAGTGGCGCCGCGTTGCGACGACACCGGCTTGGTCCAGTCACCCACGAACAGCGGCGGAATGCCGGTGCGCTGGATGTCTTCGTGGCGGCCCAGGGCAATGTCACCCAGCAGTGCCATGCCGTTGACGACCGTGTAGGTCATCTGGGTATTGGTGCCCTGGATGGTGGCAGTGGCGGTCTGCACGCGGCGCGGCAGTTCCAGTTCGGGATTGTCGCCAGCGGCGGCGAATGCGCCGGTGCTGAGCAGGGCTGCGGCTACCGAGGCGGCCAGGATGGAGTAGGGAGCTTTCATGTTGGGCTAGTCCGGTTAGGGGTTCTTGACGGCATCAACGGGCGATGGCGATGACCGAGGCGCCAGCAACGGCGGCAGGGGCATCCAGCAACACGTAGTAACGACCGGCCTTGGGCTGCGGTATCACCAGGGCTTCGGCATTGGCGCTACCTTCGGACTTGGCATCGCTGCTGCTCTTGCTGGGTTCGCTGCCGAACTTGGCGTAGAGGTTGGCATTGCCGCTGCCACTACCAGCACGCACGGCCAGGAAGCGGGCGTTGGCCGGCACTTCGATGGTGTAGACCTGCTTGCCGGCAGCGTTGATGCTGATACCGGTGACGGCCGTACCGCTCTTCAGTGCAATGGGGCTGCCACCAGTGGGCGGTTCGGGCGGGGTGGTGCCATCGCAGCGCACGCCGACTTTGTCGAAGGCGGCAATCACGTCGGCCGTGTTGTAGGCCTTGTCACGCGCAGCCTGAATCACACCGCAAGCGCCTTCGTTGAAGGTGCTGTTGGCCTTCCAGTACAGGCGGTTGGCACCCAGGAAAATGTCGAATGCCTTGCGGGCATCCCAGCCGCTGGTGTTGGCCAGGGTGTAGAAGGCCTTGTTATAGACACCGCTGCTGTAGTGCACGTTGAGCTTGTCGGTGAACTTGCTGGCGTGGCCGATGGACTTGCCATCCTTTTCCGGCTCGGCCATGTAGCGCAGAGCCTTGTCAGCGCCGCCCTTGACGATCTCGCCGCCGATTAGCCAGGTTGGCTTGCCGTACATGTACTGCTCGGCCACCATGGCAGCGATATCGGAGAAGGCTTCGTTCATGCCGCCCGACATGCCACGGTAGATCAGGCCCGAACTCTGGGTGGTCACGCCATGGCTCACTTCGTGGGCCATCACGCCCAGCGACACCAGCGGATGGAAGCGGGTAGCGCCATCGCCGAAGGTCATGCTGTCGCCGTTCCAGAAGGCGTTCTCATAGCCATTGCCGTAGTGCACGCGCACCTTCAGCTTCTGGGTCAGCGGGCGGGTGTTGTACCAGTCCCGGTACATATTGAAGATGACGTTACCGAAGTAATGGCCATCATTGACCGGCGAGTAGGCGCCGTTGATGGTGCGGTAGTCGTTCACCGGGGTGCCGGTGGCGGGGCAGCTGGCCATCTGGTAGGGCGCAGTGATGCTGGCCGTGCCGTTCTTCAGGTCGATGGTGGTGACATTCTCGCTATCGAAGCGGCAGTCCTGGGTGATGTCCAGGGCCTTGAAGTCCTTGCCATACATGTACTTGCCGACCTTCTCATTACCGCCAGGGCCGTGCGCGTCGCGGTGGGCCAGGCTGTCCCAACTCATCAGTACGGCGCCGGTGTTGGCATCCAGCATGAAGGTGGGGCTGGTGGGCTCATCGCCAGGAATATGCAGCGAGGCGATGTAGACCAGTTGGGCGCGGTTCTTTTCATCCAGGCGCACCAGCAGTTCGGCCTGCTCCAGTTCAGCGCGGTTGGCCATCAGGCCCTGGCGGGTAGCCAGTATGCGCACCAGTTTCTGGATATCGTTCTTGCTCATGCGCGGCTGGGCCGACGGCAGGTCGGCGGCGATGCCGTCCACCACTACGCCAGTGCTGAATGTCGGCGTGCTGGAGACCAGGCCATTGCCCTGCTTGGCAAAGTGGGCCACGGGAGCGGCTTCGCCCCATACCCGTACGCCTTGGTAGTACTGCTGATACTTGATCTTGCGACCGCCGTCGGCGGTAGTCACGCTGTGATGGGTGGCTCGCAGGTCGGCCGAAGCCAGTGCGCCATCGCGTTGTACATTCTGGCCCAGGTCGATACGGGTGGCGGCCTCGCCATGCAGCGCACCGGCTACCGCGAGGGCGAGCAGGGCAATCCGTGTCGCACCCACGCGCTTGTTCTGTGTCATTGAAGCTCTCCTTAGTGGTTTGATGACAGGTGAATAATTGCGGAGCGCACTACAACATCATGCAATCGTCATGTCAGCGCGGCGGCGGCTTAAGTTAGCTTGAAGTGGCGCTTAATGCTGTTGGCATTTGTGTGTAAGGCATTGAAAATAAATAAGAATGATGAAAATTTTGCGCGACCTTGGGCTGCCTGGACTGCGGCATTTCGCCTAAAAAAATTGCAGCAAAGACGCATCAGGGCAGGTCTATGGGCAGCGTGCTGATGCTGCTGGCGGGTTGGTATCGGATGTGGCGGGGTGGTGGCGGCATGGACTGACCGTTGCCCGCCCCACTATATTGGCGAGCCTGGCGAGCGCAGATTGCCGGCGAACAACAACAGACAGACAAGGAGTAGAGGAATGGACGAGCAGGACCTGGTCGGCGTATGGCATCTGGTGGGCAGTGCCCACATCAATGTGGATCTGGATCTGCCAGATGATGACGACGACGATAGCGCCGTAGTGGATTGGCTGTATGGCCATAGCCCTGAATTGCTGGCACAGCTGGAAGCCACCGGCGGCCTTACCTTGCAGGTACAGGCCGATGGCAGCTTCCGCCAGACCTGCAGTGGTGAGCCGGCGGTTGAGTGGTTTGGGGTAAACGGTGTGCTGGAGGAGAAGGTGGTGCCCTTTGATGGCCTGGTCAACAGCGAGGGCGGCGAGCATTTCCTGTTGGTACCCGATCTCGACTGGGGCGCACCCGAGGGAGAGCACGAGCAGGCCACCCTGCGCTATGACGACGGCGACACCATGATATGCGACCGGGTGGCATTGCAGGGTGCGCAACTGATACGCACGGTATCGGTCGTGACCGACGAAGCCTATGGCGACCGGGTGGTGATGGCCTTCCGGCGGGCAACCAACTGAGCGACTGCGATGCCCTCAAGTCATGGCTGGGTGGTGATGGACTAAGCGGGCAGCGCGGCGGCCCCGCTGCTGGCTTTAGGGCCGCCTGAACCCGCGTCTCTCTCCTGATTGACGTGCCTATAGCCCCAGGCTGAACCGTACCTTGCTGCGCTGCTGGGCGCCCAGCCGCCGATAGAAGCGGATGGCGCCCTGGTTCCAATCCGGGGTTTGCCACTGCAGTTCCTTGCAGCCCAGGCTACGGCCGTGCTGGCAAACCGTAGCCAGCAAGGCAGCGCCTAGGCCCTGGCCGCGCGCATCGGGGCGCAGATAGAGGCAATCGAGGTGCAGATAGGCCAGGCCGGCCAGGGTGGCGTAATCCAGCGTGGTGCTGGCATAGCCCAGCACTTCGCCGGATTGCTCGGCTAGCCAGGCGTGCAGGCGCGCCTGCTGCAGTGCCGTGGCCAAACGCTGGGCATGGCCCTCAGCTTGGTAGGGGATGCGCTCGTAGCGGGCATGCGCTTCGCACAGGCGGGCTAGGCTGGCGGCATCGGCCGCTGTGGCCAGCCGTATGGTCGCCGGCTCCGTCATATCAGCAGCCGCACTCAATGGCGGGTGTATGGCCAGACAGGCTGCCGGGTTCGGTGCCGGTGGCCAGAGGGTGGCCATCGCGCTGCCAGAAATCCAGGCCGCCCAGCATCTCCTTCACCGAAAAGCCCAGGCTGGCCAGTTTGTAGGCACCCTTGGTCGAGCCATTGCAGCCTATGCCATCGCAGTAGGTGATATAGGTCTTGCTACGGTCGAGCTGTGCCGTGCTGGACGCATCAATCAGGCGGTGCGGCAGGCTGATGGCACCGGGTACGTGGCCGGCAGCATAGAGGGCTTCGCTGCGGGTATCGATGACCACGATACCGCTGACGCCATTGCGCAGGTCCTCGGCCACATCCCAGGCATCGGTGTGGTAGGCCAGCTTGGCCAGCATGAAGCTGGCGGTGTCGGCAGGGGCGGCGGCGGGGAAGGCGAGGACTTGGGAGGTGGCTGTCATGGTAGGTATCCGGTGTGGTTGGAAGGCCAGGCCATTTTAGGCAGGCTTGGCGCTATCATTAAGGCCAATTCCCTCGCCTGGATAAGGCCAATTCATGACGATACCCAGCCTATGGTTGTCGCTGTTCCGCCAGACCGCTGCACCCGGCACCAGCCTGCGCGAGCAACTGTGCCGTGCCTTGCGGCAGGCCATTGCCAACGGCACCCTGGCGCAGCACACCCGCTTGCCGGCATCGCGGGTGCTGGCGGCCGACCTGGGCCTGTCGCGGGTGACGGTGGAGGCGGCCTATGCCCAGCTGGAAACCGAGGGTTATCTGGGCCGGCATGTCGGCCAGGGTACCTTTGTCCGCATTGCCATACCCAGGCGGGAGACATCGGTGCAGGGTGGCGTGCCTGCCATTGGCCTGGGCCTGTCGCGCCGGGGCGAGCAGATACGCCGTGGTGGTGGCTGCCAGGATCCGCTACGCCCACAGGCATTCTGCGCCGGCAGCCCCGAGCTGCGCGCGTTTCCGGCCGATACCTGGCGGCAGCTGCTCAACCGCCGGCTGCGGCAGGATAGCGAGGCGCTGATGCGCTATGGGGACCCACAGGGGCACCCGGCGCTGCGCCGGGCCATCGCCCACTATCTGGGGCAATCTCGCGGGGTGCGCTGCAGTGCCGAGCAGGTGCTGGTGCTGACCAGCTCGCAGCAGGCCTTGCAGCTGCTGGCCACCATGCTGCTCGATACCGGCGACACCGTCTGGGTGGAAGAACCAGGCTATCGCGGTGCCAAAACCGCGTTTGCGGCAGCAGGGGCCAGTCTGCTGCCTCTGCCGGTAGACCAGGACGGTCTGCAGTTCAGCCCGCAGTCGGCCGCGCCACGGCTGATCTGCCTGACACCCTCGCACCAGTACCCGCTAGGCGCGACGCTCAGCCTGCCGCGCCGCCTGGGCCTGATCGACTATGCCCGCCAGCACGGCAGCTGGTTGGTGGAGGATGATTACGACAGCGAATTCCATTACGACGGCCAGCCCTTGCCGGCCATGCAGGGGCTGGATGCCCAGCAGCGGGTGATCTACCTCGGCACCTTCTCCAAGGTCTTGTTTCCGTCCCTGCGTTTAGCCTACCTGGTGCTGCCACCGGCCCTGGTCGAGCCCATGGTGACAGCGAGGACGGTGCAGGACGGCCATTGCGCCCAGCTAGCCCAGGCAGTAACGGCCGATTTTATCGAGCAGGGCCATTTCGCCGCCCACCTGCGGCAGATGCGCCAGCTCTATCGCAGCCGGCGCGATACCTTGCAGACGCTGCTGACCACCCATCTGCCCTGGCTGTCGCCGCAAGCCACCAACGGCGGCCTGCAACTGGCAGCCAGCCTGCCCACGGGTTGGGAGCTGCCGCTAAGCCGGCAGGCTGCCGCCCTGGGTATTGCCACACCCAGTCTGTCTAGCCTGTATCTGGGCACACCCAGGCAGGAAGGCTGGCTACTGGGTTATGCGGCACTGACACCGGACGAGATGGCCGGTGCGGTGAAGGTACTGGCGGGAATGAAGCGGCCTGGATGACATTGGTGGTGCGACATGTGTCCAGGCCCAACCCAGGGAGCGCCGCTGCGTGAGCTACCGCAGCGGGTCAGCACCCGGGTTTCCAAGGTGCCGCTTCAGCAGAATCTCAGAAGCGCCAGCCAGCACCTGCGCCGATCAGCCAGGGGTCGACCTTGAATTCGCCGACCTTGGTGCCGGCCGATTTCACATCGGTGCGTATCTGTACCTTCTTGATGTCGAAATTCAGATAGGTGCTGTCGTTCAGCTTGTAGTCCAGGCCGGCCTGCAGGGCCAGGCCCACGCTGTTTTTGCTGATGCTGGGCTGTAGCGCGGCCACGACGGCAGGGTGGAACTGCACCTGGGAGAAGCGGGTGTAGTTGATACCGGCGCCGACATAGGGCTTGAACGCGCCCTGGCCATTGAAGTGGTACTGCAGGGTCAGGGTGGGCGGCAGATGCTTGAGGCTGCCGATGTCCACGCTGCCTGAGCGTATGGTCTGCTTTTGCGGGTAGGTCAGGACCAGTTCGGCTGCCAGCTCCGGGGTGAAGAAGTAGGAGATATCGAATTCCGGTATCACCTTGTTGTTGATGGACAGATTCAGGCCGGTGTTGTCCTTGTTGGCGCTGTCGAGGTTGACGGCGCGCAGGCGTACCAGCCACGGGCCTTCCTCGGCTTGTGCTGCCAGCGGCAGGGCAGCGCTGGCGGCCAGTGCAAGGCTGAGGCCCAAGTGCTTGAGCGTACTGGTTTTCATGGGGAATATCCTTTGCGAGGTTGGTGAGAAATCCTGGCCTGGATTACACCTGAGCCCGGCAAGCACGGTATTGATGCGGATCAAGCGGCTGCCATCCGTCGGAATCCCGGCTTTTTACCCGATTTGCATATACCATCTAGCAGATTTGCATGCTTTTGGTCTCTGCCTGCACAAATCCGTACAATCGTACAAACTCCCCTAAGTTCATGATGCTGCAGCCGATATCCCATCGGCATAATTAGAATAGAGGCGCATCATGAAGCATTCCCTACCCTTTATGCTGGGGCTGGCTCTGGCTGGTCAGGCGGTATACGCGGCGGACGGCTTGCTGCTCCGAGTGAAGCAGAACAACGACAGGGGCAGCAGCGACTACGAGCTGGTCCATGCCCAGACCGGCCAGTTCACCAGCACGCCCAAGCCGGTACAGCCCAGTGCATCCGATCTCTATGTGGTGGGACGCGACCGCCAGGGTAGGGAACTGTTCCGTAGCCGGGTAGCCAACCCGGCCACCTTGAATGCCGAATCGTTCAACCCCGAGACCGGGGAGATAGAACACGCCCAGAAGGTCACCCTGCCACAGACCGTGTTCGAAGTACGGGTGCCGGGCTACAAGACACTGGACCATGTTGAACTGGTAGGTGGGCAGAATACCGAGTTGGGCGATGAGCGTGCCTTTGCTGCCGCTGCTGCCAAGCCCGCCAAGCGCTTCGACCGCAAGCTGCTGGACAAGCTGCTCAATGGCAACGAACGCATGATGGCCGTACGTGCCCAGGCCAGCTCGGTGCTGCTGCACAATACCGGTCCATCGAACAACCGCATGGACATCGTGCTGATAGGCGATGGCTACACCAGCGCCGAAATGAACAAATGGGCCAGCGATGCCCAGAAGGTTGCCAACGGCTTGCTGGCCGACCCCCTGTTTGGCGCCAACAAGGCCGGCATGAACATCCGCCGGGTCGATGTGGTCAGCGCCCAGTCTGGCGTGGATGAGCCGGACAAGGGCATCTACAAGGACACCGCCCTGGGTGTGCAGATAGGCTGCTGGGGCCTGGACCGCCTGGTCTGTGCCGATGACAACCTGGTGTATTCCAACGTGGGTTCGGTGACCGCCGCCGATGGCCGCGACGTGATTGTGGTGATTGCCAACTCCACCCGCTACGGTGGCGCGGGCGGCAGCATTGCTACCATGACCATGCACTCCTCCGCCATTGAGCTGGCGCTGCACGAGATAGGCCACACTGCGTTCAAGCTGGCTGACGAATATGACTACGGCAGCTGCGATACCAGCCGTGAACCGACCGAAGCCAACGTCACCCTGCAGGCCAATCGCAATGGCAAATGGGGCAGCCTGATCCCGTCGAATGTCCAGCTACCCACACCGACAGGCACCTACGCCAACGGTACCCTGGGCCTGTTCCGCGGCGGCCGCTATTGCACCAGCGGCATGTACCGACCCACCGAGAACTCGCGCATGCGCACGCTGGGCCAACCCTGGCACGCGGTGAACGAACGTCGCGCAGGCGTGGTGTTTGCCAACTACTACAAGCCCGGCGATGGCACCACGCCGGTGACGGTAACGGGCTCGGTGGCCAACAAGCAATGGGTTAATCTGCCTGCTGCCGGCGCCCATACCAGCAATCTGGGCGGCAACTTCAAGCTGCAACTGACCGGACCGGCCAACACCGACTTCGAACTGGCACTGTATAAATGGAATGGTTCCGCCTGGGCGGTAGTGGCATCGGCCACCGGCCCCACCTCCAGCGAGACCATCAACTACGCCGGCACGGCAGGGCACTACTACTTCGAGGTGAAGTCCTACTCGGGCGCCGGTAACTTCTCGGTTACGTATACCTTCCCCAAGTAAGTCATCGCCAGGTCTGGACCTGACCACCCCCGGCTTCGGCCGGGGGCAGCTGCCGCTCTCACCGTAGCGGCTTGTTGCTGGTGCCGGTCAATCGTCCCGCGTCAGCACTTCCAGCAGCTCAATCTCGAAGATCAGGTTGGAGTTGGGCTTGATATGGGCGCCGACCTGGCGCTCGCCATAGCCCAGGTGGGCCGGCACCAGCAGCTTGCGCTTGCCACCTACCTGCATGCCCATCAGTCCCAGATCCCAGCCCTTGATGACACGGCCACTGCCAATGACACACTGGAAAGGCTTGCCCTTGTCGTAGGAGGAGTCGAACTGGGTGCCGTCCTCCAGATAGCCCCGGTACTGAGTGGTGATCAGGGCGCCCTTGACGACGGCCTTGCCATCGCCCAGTTGTATGTCGATGATCTCTAGTTCTGTGTTCATGCGTTTGCTCCCTTGAAGTCCCGTGCAGCCGGCGTTGTCGCAGGATTTGGCTGCCAGGGCAAGGGGTGGCGGGGGCCAGGCGACAGTGGCGCTAGCGGGGCCAGTGTGGTTCCCACGACACCAGCGTGGATTGCGGCTGGGTCTGCAGCCACTTGCGGTAGCTGGAGGGATTGGTGCCGATCACGCGCTGGAACTGCCGGCTCAGCAGGCTGTGGTCATAGAAGCCGCACTGCAGGGCAATCTGGCTGAGCGGTGCGTCGTCGCGGCGGAGCAGGGCGCAGGCGGCGCGGACGCGGCTGCGCAGTATCAGGTCTGCCGGGCTGATGCCGTAGATCTTGCGGATACGGGCAGAAAACTGGCTGCTGCTGAGGCCGGCCTGCTCGGCCAGATCGGCAATCTGCAGCTTGTCCTCGAAGTGGATGACCATGCGGTCCACGGCATTGGCCAACTGTTCGTTGATCAGGCCGTTGCGCGAACCTTCCGGCAGATCGCGCGACAGGCACAAGATGCCTGCCAGCTCGCCGGTGGTGACATAGAGCGGGTACTTGTGGGTCACGCACCAGCCGGCTTCACCATCGGTATAGAGCGTCGGATCGAGCTGGTCGAAGATGGGCAGTTGCCGCTTGATCAGCCATTGATCCTGCTGGTTGTATCGCGCGGCCATGTTTCCGGGCCAAATTTCTGCCGCAGTGCGGCCACGTATGTCTTCCGGCCGGCGTGCCTTGACCCGCTGTATCACCGACTGGTTGAAGGAGACATATCGGCCGGCGGCATCCTTGACGACGTAGGCAAAGCCCGGCACGCCGTCGAACAACATGGCGGTCTGCGCCGCGCCGTGCAGATGTGCGGCTTGCCACCCCTGTTCATCCTGTCTGTAATCAAGCTGATTTGCTATGTGCGGCTGCCACGCCATGATGCATCCTCTAGATACGCAGCTGCGTTTACCCAAAAAGGGTTATATATAGCACGCTGTAATGCGAAAGGATGGGTCAAGCCCATGTGAAAAAGACACATGCGTTCCAGGACAACACCGATGTTATAGAACGTAGGGGGGCGGGATGACAGCGGCGCGTGCTGCCTGGGCGGTGCGGCTGGCGATGGCGGCGCTGTGATCAGGCCTTGCGGTTGGCGCTGCCATGACATCAAACCCTTGAATAGCAGAAGCCCGCCCAAGCGAGGGCGGGCTTCCTCCTTGCCCCTTGGACTGCCGTTGTGATGGCAACGGCGTAGTCCATCAAGGGGTGGCTGGTTCAGGCTACTGGCCAGCGATGGCTTGCGTCGATAACAGGTGCTCAGATTTCAAAGAAGCGGCCCGGCTCTACCAGTCTGGCGCTGACGCTGCCCAGGCCCTGCGGCGTGGCGGCGTCGTAGCGCTTGATGGCGGCGTCAAACTTGAAACCACAACGGGCTTCCACCGTGGCCAGGGGCACCTGGTACCAGCGGAACATCTCCAGCTCCAGCGCCTCGGGCTTGAGCTTGCCCAGCAGATCCTTCTGGCTGAGGATAAAGGCCCTGGCCTTGTGGCTGCCGTCGGCGTCGTCGGTAAAGAACACCACCTTCCAGAATTCGTCGGGTAGCCGGGTGCCGCGATAGGGGCGGTCGTCTTCATCCAGTATCGGGCCACCCCAGAGGCTGACCTTCAGGTCCTTGACCACCACCTCGTCCAGAATGGCGTCTTCCAGTTCGCCCCACTTGCCCTTGAGCGAAGCCTGGTTGAAGGCCTTGTGCTGGGGGGTCATATTGCTGAAATAGAAGCTGTCGATATTGGCCTGCTGGGCTTCCGCCATCTCACCCCAGACCAGGTCGTCGCGGCGGGCCACATGGCCCCGATCCAGGTCGTTGCTGGCATAGAGCTCGTCCCCCAGCTGGTAGTCCTCCAGCTCGCCACGGGTGTCCTTGCTGAAAGCGATACCCTTGCGGCTCAGTGATTTCTTGCTGTTGCCGTCGATATTCCAGGCCACGCAGCGGGCCAGCTTGCGCGATTTGGACAGCCACACACTGTAGTGGCAGTAATCAATGCGGTCCGTGTCGTCCAGCCCGATCAGGTCTTTGGCCAGCTTGCCGCTGAAGGTGGGCAGGGCTACCTCGAAGTCCAGGAACCCTGTCTGGAAGCCGGTCTGCAACAAGGACTTGCCGGCCTTGGGTGGCTTGCCCGGCTTGGTGCGGACGGTCTTGTCCAGCGGTGTGATCTCCAGTTTCTGGAACACGGCTGGGGCACTGCAAGCCAGGGCGAACTCGCCATCGCTGCCCTGCACATCGCCGCCAAAATGCAGGCCCAGCATGACCGAGGTCGGCTTGCCGGTCTTCGGGTTGGCGGCCAGCCAGGCCGCGCCCGAGTCACCTCCCTTGGATATCTCGTCACCGTCGGCCGGATGGTCGGCAGACGGGCCGATCTCGAAGCCGGAGATATTGACGATGCCCATCCCCTCATAGGGCATCTTGACCAGGGTTTCGATGCGGGTCACCTCGCCATAGGTCACCCCCGTGGTACGCCCCGACTTGACCACCAGGTCGCCCAGTTCGGGCTTACCCACGCTCTCTATGGCCACGCCCAGTTCCAGCACCGTGGTGTCGACCTTGCGGCCAGCCAGCGAGGCCACGGCACAATCGCCAGCCAGGCCCAGGTGCGAGCGCCTGAGCACGCCCAGCTTGTTGCGCTGCACCTGGCTGTCGTCAAAGGGGCCGGGCTGGACGATGGTGTCGCCTTCCTTGCCGTTGGCGCCGCAAAGCACATGCCAGTTCGACAGCAGCAGCACCTCCCCGCTGGCGGCATCCTGCACCACGGCGCCCAAGGTGCCGGCGCTAAGTTCGATATGGGAGATGCTGATGCCGCCCAGTACCGGATCCAAGCGCGACTTGCGCGGCGACTTGGCCTCCAGTGCCACCTGGATATAAGAGGGCTTGTAGCTACGCTGTATCACATCGGTGGGAATGGCCATGCCCTCGAACTCATAGCTGGCAGGTATGGGCGCGCCATGCACCGCCTCCAGCGATTCCAGCGCCACCTTGCGCTCGACGGTGAACTGCAGGGCCAATGTCCTGCCTGGTTTGCCGGCTTCTTCCTTGTAGCCTATGCCGAGGCTGGTGACATTGCGGTGCTCCAGCATCTGCTCGCCCTTGGCCCGGATAAAGCGCTTGATACGGTCTAGCTCGGTGCTCTTGGGGCTGGCGGGCTGGGCTTTGCCAGCGGTGGTTTTGCGGGCCATGTTTTCCTGTCTCCTGGATACGATCGATGTTGGGCCGCTGCACTGGCGGCTGTGATTAGCAGTCTTAGCAGCTTAGAGCCGCAAACAAAACCCTTCTGGCGTTGTTGTGCGAGCTTGCCGTACCCACGTACTGTCTGCGGCGCGCGCCTAGCCAGAACCGCTACGCTGAGTTTTGTTAGCCGCTCTTAGCGCCGTGAATGAAAGGCGGCGCGTGTAGCTGATGCACGCCGCCTAGTTTCATGCACCACGCCGCTTGCCGCTTCCCCCATATGGATGATTTTTTCCGGTTTGCTGTTTTCTATGCTCCAGCAGGCAACACAGACCCGGCTGTGTTGCGGCAATGTGCAGCATGGGCTGCGTGCGCCTTGCCGGGGCCGGTTTTCCGATGAATCTCCGCTTGGGAATACAAGGCCATGATGAGCCCCGAATTGCGCAAGGCGCTATACACGCATCTGCAGACTGCCATCGAGATTGAGCTGTCCACCATCCCGATCTATCTCTACACCTACTATTCCATACAGCGTCAGCCGCAGGATACCGATAGCCTGCCCAATGGGCGGGCGCTGGCCACCTTCGCCAACAAGGCGGGCGGGCTGCTGATGAGTGTGGCGGTGGAAGAAATGCTGCACATGTCGCTGAGCTGCAATATCCTGCGTAGCCTGGGCGGCGAGCCCAAGCTTTACTGCCGCTCGCCCGGCGCCTACCCGACCAATCTGCCTCACCACAAGGCCGGCTTTGCCGTGGGCTTGGAGCCCTTGTCGGCGCATCAGCTCGACCAGTTCAAGGTCATCGAGGTACCCGAGGCCGAGGGCGCGCCGCCGCAGAGCGACAATTGGGATTCCATCGGCCAGTTCTATCGCTATATCGTCGAGCTGCTAGACCAGACCAGCGACGAGGACTATGGCCATGGCGATGAGCAACTGGCAGCGCACCGGGGCTATTACTCGCCCAACAATGTCGACACCGTTTACCCCAAGGACGCCTATTACATCCAGCAGCCGGAAGACCCGTTCAATCCGGTCAAGCGCGGGGCAGAGCAGGCCCAGTATCCCAATAACAAGGATAGCGGCCACCTGCGGCGCATACGTTGCAAGCACGATGCCAAGATGGCCATCCATTCCATCATGCTGCAGGGCGAGGGCTATACCAACGACCCCAGCCACAAGCGCGACGACCCCGAGCGCAACGAGGTATCGCACTGGTACAAGTACGATGCATTGCGGCAGGAGATCAACCGCTTCAGCGCCAGCGACCTCAGCCTCATCATCCAGCCCTTTCCGGTCAACCCCACCCGTGCCGGTTATCCCGCCCCTTTCCTGCCCCTGGTCGATCTGGCCAATGCGGTGTACTCCTATCTGTTCCTGCTGACCGAAACCGCCTACCGGCTGGATGGCGAAGCGCAGGAATCGCTGTTCTACGTGGGCATGCACAAGGGCATGATCTTCATACTCGACAAGATACTGGGGGGCATGCGCTACCAGTACCTGAACAACCAGGCCGGCCAGGTGCTGGCCCCGACCTTCGAGAACTATCAGTTCAACAGCTTGGCCACCGCCAAGCAGGAGCTAATAGACCTGTGCCTGGCCGTACCCGCCAGCCTTGGGCTGGACAGCAATATCCTGGGGCGCATACGCGACCTGCCCGACGTGAATGTCGGGCCGGACGGCATCGTGCGCTTTTAGGCTGCAGCTTGGCCTGTTGATGCCTGTGTTCAACGACCGATGGCGGGTTTGCCGCCCACCATCCTATGCGTAGCGAGAGATACCATGACTTCACCCGTGATCAAGCAGCCCCGAGAACTGCATGCCTGCATGGGCCTCAATGCCTGTAAAGGACATGACAGGCTGGGTACCAATAGCTGCGCCGGCAGCGGCGTTTGCGCCACTGCCGCCGCCCACTCCTGCCACACCCTCAACAACTGCCGGGGCCAGGGGGGATGCGGCCTCTATGGCACGGGCGAAGAGCAGAACCACCCCGGCGAGAATCCCTGTGCCTGGCTGGGGTCCTGCGCCGTGCCCATCAATGCCGAGCGCTTCTCCACCAATGGCCCCAACCAGGGCCAGAGCGTATGGCTGCGCGCCCGCGCCCTGTTCGAGCAGCGCATGAAGGATGCCAAGCGCCAGGTGCTGCCCTCGCCATCGCCAGTTGGCCCCACGGCAGCCTGGCTGGATGCCAATTTCGATCCCGATTACGTCGCGTGCGGCGCCAGTGGCATGAGCGGCGGCGGTAGCTGCATCTGAGCATGCACGCCCCACATCCTGGCGACAACTGGCCACGGCTGGGCTTGGGCTTGGGCCTGCGCCATGTCCATGTCGAGCACATCCTCAAGCATTGGCCCGCTGTGGATTGGTTCGAGGTGATCTCGGAGAACTTCATGTTCTCGGCTGGCCGGCCGCGGCAGGTGCTGCGGCAGGTGGCCGAGCGCTACCCGCTGGTCATGCATGGCGTGTCCATGTCGATAGGCAGCAGTGACCCACTGGATTTCCGCTACCTGCAGGCTTTGAAAGCCCTGGCCGATGAGATACAGCCGAAGTGGATCAGCGACCACCTGTGCTGGACCGGGGTACAGGGTAAACACACCCACGATCTGCTGCCCCTGCCACTGACCGACGAGACCCTGCAGCATGTGGCCGAGCGCATACGCATAGTCCAGGCGGTGCTGGAGCGACCGCTGGTGCTGGAGAACCCCAGCAGCTACCTGAGCTATACGCAATCAAGCTGGACCGAACCGGCCTTCCTGGCCGAGTTGGTGGCCCAGACAGGCTGCCGGCTGCTGTTCGATGTCAACAACTGCTATGTCAGCTGTTACAACGCCGGGCTGGACCCACAAGACTACCTAAAGACCCTGCCGCACGAGGCCATCGTGCAGCTGCATCTGGCAGGGCATCAGCACTGCGGCAGCCATATCATCGACACCCATGACCGCCCGGTGGCGGCCGCCGTCTGGCAGTTGTTCCAGCAGGTCTGGCGGCGCAGCCCGGCGGCGGCCATCCTGCTGGAGTGGGACGGCAATATCCCGGATTTTGATACCTGCCTGGCCGAGCTGCACAAGGCCAAGGGCTTTATGCAGCAGCAGGTCAACCACTGGCCGGCGGTCGATATGGGCAGGGTGGATGCCGCAGAAGCGGTTTCCACCCCAGTGGATTTCATGGTTGCGCCCCTGATGGCAGAAGCACGGCAGATGGCGATGACGGAGCAGGAGCGCCAGGATGCGTGATGGTCGCGCCGACGTGGCGCCGCTGGCGCTGGCCCAGCTGCAACAATTCATGCAGTCCGCCTTGCTGCAGCAAGCCGAGGGGCCGGATCACGGCTTGATAGAACGCTATATCGCGGCCACCGGCCAACTGGCCCCGGCACAGCACCTGGCCATCTACCAGCGCGCCTACTTTGCGCGCCTGCTGCAGTGCATGCAGGGCCAGTTCAAAGCACTGGCCCATGCGCTGGAGCCAGCGCTGTTCCGCGACTTCGCCTGCGAGTACCTGCGCGCCCACCCTTCCCGTAGCCCTACCTTGGCCCACCTGGGGGCGGGGTTTGCCGACTACCTGCAACAAAACCGGCCCGATGCCCACGCTGCCCAACCAGAAGCCTGGATAGACTTCATGGTGGACCTGGCGGATTTCGAGTGGACGCTATACAGCCTGTTCGATGCCCCCGGCGCCGAGGAGCAGGGCTATGCAACGCTCGCGCAGCAGGATCACCCCATGCTGCGGCTGCAGCCCTGCCTGGCTTTGCGGCAGTATCGATTTCCGGTCGGTGCCTACTACCAGCAGGTTGCCGATGGCCATGACCCTGACTTCCCCTTGCCACAGCAGGTACAACTGGCCCTGGTACGTACTCATTATCGCCTGGGCATCTTCAGCCTGCAGCCCGCCCAGTACGTGCTGCTAAGCCGGTTGGCGCAGGCAGACGGCACGCTGGCGCAAGCCCTGGCGGCCACGGCCGACCAGTTTGGTGAGGCGATCCACAGCCTGGCCCCCATCTGGCTACGCGGCTGGCTGCAGGCGGGTTTTCTGGTGCTGGGGCATGACAGAGCCTGGTGAGTCTCGGCGTACTGCAACGCAAGTTGGGTTTCTGGAAGCGCCAGCAACAGCGGTGTTGATGACGGGCATCTATTGCCATGGCGCGCAAGCAAAACACTGATATTGCCCGGCTGATTGAATGCTGAATAAAATAAAGGCCCATATATCTATGTAAAGAAACGATATGCAAAAAGAGAAGTACACCAGCACATTCCAACATCTGCCTCTGGCTATGGTGGCTGCATTATCATTAACAATATCCACGCCGGCAATATCGGCTGAAGGGTTTTCCGATAAGTCCAATGGCGGGGTCAATCGCAATAATCCAGACTGGATGTCGCGTTTGCCTGATGCCACGCCCATCAGCCAATTATCGGTACTGGGTACGCATGACACGCCAACCTGGGATGTGATCGACTTCAATTGGATTCATATCGCCAAGACTCAGAGCATGGATATCCAGCGCCAATTACAAGCGGGTGTCAGGGCGATTGATATACGCTGCCAGCATAAGAACAATCGCTGCGCCTTGCGCCATGGTCGGTATGATCTGAATAAGGATTTGAGTGAAATCCTGGATGCCACCACCGATTTCTTGAGCAGGAATCGTGGTGAAACCATCTTTATGGTGATGAACAATCCCAATGGCAATGGTTCGGATGGTGCGCCCACAGGTAATATGCCCGCGGACAGGGATTTTACTGAAACGTTTTATGAAACCTACTGGCGGAATGCACGTTATCATCCTTATTTCTGGAAAGGTAGCACCCCCAATCGTAATGCCAGCTACCCCCAGGGTAGTGGAGATATCTTTCCTAGCGGGCAGAACAAGAACCTGCCGGCGCTGCCCAGCTTGAAGGATGTGCGTGGCAAGATTGTGGTCATGCAAGATTTCAATGAGGAATCGGCAAGAGGTTGGTTTGGCCTGCCAGGCCCAAATAGTTACGAGTGGCGTACACGCTTTGCCAACTATATCAATACGGACAACCTTTACACCGTACCCAATCCAGGTGCACGCGAAGAGTACTGGCAGAAAAAGAAGGAGGTCTTTAACAAGATTTCCAACCCCAGCCTATCAGCCAGCAATGTCATACAGTTTCACGGCATCAGTGGTGCACCGACTACCGCCTGGGCGATAGGTATGGATTTTACTCCAGAAAATATTGCCCGGCATGTGAATGTACAGGCAAATAAATATTTCAAAGAGCTGGCGCTTGCTCCCAATGCCCACCATCGTGTTGGCTTGGTCATGGCTGACTATCCCGACCTGAATCTGATTGAAAATGTCATTGCCCTGAACTACAAAGCTGCGGGCACGGTGCCGCATCGCTTTGCCATTGACTTTAGCGATATCAACGACCGGATTGAGGTGTCAGTCAACGGCGTCGATGTTTTCAACTTCAAGGACAAGGCAGTTCAGCTACCCTTTGTCAATGCCCAAAGGCTACGTCTTGGGCAAAACGAAATTGGCATCAGGCTGGGTAATAATGATTGCTTCTCTACATCATTGAAAGTGACTTTGCTGGTGGATGGTGTTGCAGTTGACCAGCAGCATTTCTACAAGCGAACCTCTCATTGTGGTCGGCAACTCAGCTGGAAATACAATGTGGATACCGTGACCGGCAGCTGGCAGCGTGTCGAATAGTCGCCGTTAGCCAGAACCGTTACGACGGGTTTTGTTAGCGACGCTAAATGGCCTTCACTCCAGAAACCTCGTCTTCGTCGCAATGATGCGTTGCTTGGATAGCGAGGTTTCTGGAGTTCCATTGTGAGTGTGGGGCAGTTCTGGTCGGCTAGCTGCGCTTGATGCCATGCCTATCGAACTTGCGCTGCACGTATTTGGTGCCTATGGCCTGGTAGCGTTCTGCGGCGTCCTTGCGGGTCGCTTCGTCCGGCGATGCCAGATCAGTAAAGATGGACTGCAGCTTAGCGCTCTTCTTGGTCCACCACTTGCCGGCCTGGGCAAAGTCCCCACTGGCCCGGACATCCTTGAGCTTTTTCACGAAGAGATCACTGGCAGCCTGATGGGCCTCTTGGTGATAGGCCTGGATATGCTTGGTCTGCTTGCGTTTACTGAACGCCGTGCCGCCAGCATCCCAGTGCGCCTTGACCGCTGCGATGCCGGTCTTTTTCAGGCCTGCTGCCTCTATGCCGTCATTGCCCAGCTGTGGTAGTGCCGTCAGCAGATCATCACGGAAACCCTGGCCGGCGTCCTCCTTGCCGCTCGCCAGTATCTGCCATTTGGTGGCCATGGTCTTTGCCCGTATGGCGGAACCGACGTCTTGCAGGCTGACTGCCCTGTACGCGGTGATGTCCTCCAGGTGAGCGCCCAGCGCAATGCCGCCCAGCGTGGTTCTTTTGGGGAAGCTGCCATCCTTGTTCAAGTTGAGCTCATCCAGCTGGGATTTCTTGGCATCGGCCTGGTAGCCGGTCTCGGTCAGTTGCTTGATGGCGCGGCCCTCCAGCCGGGCACGCTGTAGGCTGAGATTGGCCGGCAGTACGCTGTGGTCCTCGCTGGAGCCCCAATAGGCGGTCAGGTTGGGGGTATGCAGCGAGCCTTGTACCAGGCCGGTGCCCTGGCCTATCACGCTGAATTCCCCCTCGACAGGCACGCTCACCGACTTGTCGGTACCACGTTTTACCTTCAGGTTGAATTGGGTCTTGACGATCTGATCGCCGCCATCACGCAGGGCGCCTATCGCATCGTGGAATGGCTTGCCCACCTTGGGGGCAAGTGGGTGGGAGGGGCCTACGGTGGTGCTGGACTGCCGGGTGTAGGTATGGGGGACGTTCAGGTCGGGCAGTTCCGCTGGCTTGGGTTTTTTGGCCTTGGGTGCCGGCTTGACTGTGCTGCTTGATGCGAAAGTGGCGAGCGTCCTTTTTCCCTTACCCTTGCCGTCGCGCGAGCTCATCTTGGTGCTTCCTTGGTTTGGCCTGTATGCGCTTTTCCTTAGCAAATCCTGCACCATGGGGTGGCCGGCTGGGCGGGGTAGGCCCGAAACCGTGTCCAGCCAAGCCGGGCCATCGGAAGGCGCCCTGGGTTTGCCAGGGGCCTGCTTGGCAATGCCGGGTGGTTTATTACCCAGAGACGGGTAGAAAAATACCCGTTTGCCCGTGCCGCGCATGCATCGAGGCCCAAGGGGGCGAACGTGGCATTTCGCTGGCAATGCTTCCGCCTGCTGCTACCCTGATGGAATAAGGGCATGTCGCCGCGTGCCCAATGCGTCGTCCCGGGAGCGCGCCATGCGACCTCAGCTGTCTTGTTTACTCGCTATCACCGCTTGGCTTTTGTTGCCCCTGCAGACCTGGGCAGCAGAGCGACCCGCACAGTTGCATCTGTGTTCAGAAGAGGAAGACGCCTATCCCTGGGTGATGAAAGACCGCCCTGGCCTCAATATCATCATGATGCGCATGGTCGAGAAGCAGCTGTCACTGCCCATACGTATCACGCCCCTGCCCTGGAAGCGCTGCATGGCCCTGGTTGGTGCGGGGGAGATGGATGGCTTGTTCAAGATCAGCTTTGCACGCGACCGGATGGAACTGGGTGTCTACCCCATGTCGGGTGACAAGCCCGACTCCACCAAGCGTATGTTGGACGAGAGCTATAGCCTTTACCGCCTCAAGGGTAGCAAGCTGGATTGGGATGGCACCACCATACGCCATGCCAGCCTGCCTATAGGCGTACAGCCGGGTTTCTCGATCGTTGCCCAACTGACCGCCATGGGCCTGAAGCTGGATGAAGGCGTGCGCAGTACCGACGAGAACTTCCAGAAGCTGTTGCTGGGGCGGGTGTCCGGCGTGGCCCTGCAAACCCAGCGGGGTGATACCAGTATCGAGAGCCGGCCGGAGTTCCGGGCCAGGATAGAGCGGGTAGAGCCACCCCTGGTATCCAAGCCTTACTTCCTGATGCTGTCCAAACCGTTTGTGGGCAAGTACCCGGCTTACGCACAGAAGATCTGGGACAGTGTCGCCGCCGTCCGGGAGTCGCCCGAGTACAAGGCGGAAATGCAGCATTTCAAGTAGGTGCCCGTAGCGCTGCGTCAACGTGGATAGCGAACGGCCAGTTCCTTGCGTCGTCCCCGTATCAGATCATTGTTCGGCGCCGACCGCAGATGGTGGTCCGAGTTGAAGGGGAAGGTGACGCCATTACCGGCATAGCCGGTCACCCGAATGCGGGGGAAGTCCTCTTTGATGGCCTGGTACAGGGTGGGCACCAGGTAATTGGACTTCAGCGATGCTTTACGTTGCTGCGAGTTTTCGACTGGCGGCACGCCCTGGCAGGCGGTCAGCCGCAGATCAACAAAGTTCTTGGGCAACCCGGCCTGTTTCAGGTGCTCGCGCAGGGCTGGCACGTCCAACGACTGCTTGCCGTCCTGTGTCGCATAGAGCTTGCTGCTATCCGGGGCGCCGTGTCCCAGCACATAGAGTTTGTCCTTGTGTGCCAGGTGTTGCAGTGGCGGGTCGGGGAACAGCTGTGGATACAGGTGGGCCGAGGTATTGAGTATGCGGGTCTGCTGTAGCGCGGCAAAGCGCTCCTGGTGCAGGCCCAGGTCGCTCTGCGCCATGATCTTTTCGGTTTTCAGGGTATCCAGCGCAAACTGCTGCTTCTTGATCTGCGAGGCCTTCAGCTTCATGTTGGCCATGGGGCTACCCTTGTTGTGGTCGGTAATGCGCTTGATGCGATCAAGCAGCAAGGCATCCTGTTCCCGGCCGCGCTGTGCGTGGCTGTTCAGTGTCTGGTTGGCCTGGTGTATGGCACCACCCCATTCCTGCAGGCGCTGCTGCCTGATGGCTTCCAGGTTATCGGCCATCTTGTGGCTAGGGGCCAGCACGCCATGCGCCTGCTTGCCCTTGCGTATGCGCACCATGTTCTCGCCCAGTGCGCTCTTGAGGCTGTCCTCATTGGCGAACGGCGTGTACATATAGGCACGGCTTTGCCGCTGCGCCAGCGGCACATAAGGAATCGCGTCCGGGTTGAGCGGGCGTCGCACAGCAGGGCGCACTGGCGGAACCGGGATAGGTGCAAAGAACGGTTGCTGGTCACCGCTCCCTTTTCGATTCATGGCGCTCTCCTGTGTTTGGCCTTCTTTATCGTCGGCCAGCCTGCGATTTACAAGTCGCCGCAGACAACGAACCTCAGGGTATGGTCACACCATGCTGACGGGCCAGCCTGGCCAGCTCACCCTTGCGTATCAGGCCGTTGAAGAAGGCATTGAACTCTGCGCGCAAGGGGCCGGCCTCTGCCGATTTGGGGAAGGCAAAATAGCCATCCAGCACCTCGATGATCGGGCTGATCGCCTGGATGTCCGGCGGGTTGGCCATGGTGGCCAGCAGGGCTTCGGTATTGCGGCGATTGGTGGCCAGCAGGTCTACCCGCTTTTCGTTCAGCATCAGGATGCCGCTCTGCAGATTGTTGGTCATGTCCGCCTGCAGCCGGGCTGCCTCAAAGCCCGCACCATAGGCCCAGCCCCGGATGGCGGCAATGCGCAGCCCCCGCAGCTGGGCATAGTCGCCATCCCAGCGCGTACTGCTGCCCGTACGCGCATAGAACACCATTTCATCGCGGTAAAAAGCCTTGTCGGAAAAGGCAAACAGCAGCTCGCGCTCTGGTGTCTTGTAGGGGCCGATCAGCATATCGGCCTTGC
This sequence comes from Chitinimonas prasina, assembly GCF_030160395.1. Lineage (GTDB taxonomy): Bacteria > Pseudomonadota > Gammaproteobacteria > Burkholderiales > Chitinimonadaceae > Chitinimonas > Chitinimonas prasina. The sequence continues at coordinate 1,115,547 of NZ_BSOG01000001.1, read as the reverse complement.
CGGTCTGTACCATCATCTGCGCGCGTGCCCAGGGGTAGATGTCAAAGCGCACGGTATGGCCACCGGCCCTGGCAAATTCGCGCACCAGTGTCACGGCCAGTCCCTCGAACTCCCCGTTGGGGGCTTGTTCGAACAGCCGGCCAAACTGGGTGCCGACCACCAGCAGTTCACGGGCACAAGCGGGGAGTGCGCCTGCCAGCAGTATCAGGGCCAGCCCGGCCCTGGCCATCCATCTCAAGATCATGCATTTCCCCTCGTGGGCGCCCCTGTTCCCCGCTCGCGGGTAGATTTCTAGCATACCAAGCAGCTTTGCTGCTTGCGTATTCATCATCCACCATCTTGGAAGGATGTGCCGGAATGCAAGACAGCCCGCATGTGCGGGCTGTCTGCGGCGGTACCCTCGGGTGCTCAATAATCTAGGCTGTAGGCCATACTGAAGGTACGGCCACGACCCTGGAAGTCCACGGTGGCAGGCGCGACCAGGCTGCCGTAGAACACCTTGGCGCGCTGGCCCCAGACGGTGGCATATTGTCTGTCCTGCAGGTTCTGTATGCCAAAGCTCAGCGTGCCCTGCGGCAGGGTATAGCTGCCCAGCAGGTCGGTCAGACTATAGGCTTTCAGCCTGGCGCCGCTGGGGTCGCTCAAGCTGAAATTGCGGACAGTCTGCAGGCGCAGGTTCAGGGCTCCCTGGCTCCAGGCGGCATAGGCGGTGGCCTTGCTAGGGCTGGCAGCGGTAACGGCTTGGTTCTGCCAGTTTCCGCTCTTCTTTTCTTCAGACTTGATGGCCAGGAGGCTGCCGCCCAGCTTCAGCTGCTCGTTGAACCGGTAGCCCAGCTCACCCTCGATACCGTAGTTGCGGGTGTCCTGGTCGATGACGTTGATCGCCAGGGTGGAGGTGACGAACTGGATATTGGTATCGGACCAGGCGTGGAAGGCGGCAAGCTGGCTGCTGAAGCCACCAACACTACCGCGCCAGCCGGTCTCGAGCTGGCGTGTCTTGATGCCGGCCAGGGGCGAGCCGGCCACGCTGACACCCCGGTTCAACACCCAATTGCCATTGCGGCCACCATTGAGGCTGTAGCTGCCCTGGCCATAGTACTTGGCCGGGTCGGGCAGGTCGAAGCCTTCGGAGTAGTTCATGTACAGCTGGTTGCGGGCATTCAGCCGGTAGCTGGCGCCGATGTTGGCCAGTGTCACGCTGTAGCGGTTCTCTCCTCCGGGTATGGCAGCGGCAGACTTGCCTATGCCGGCAGCTATCAGCACCTGCTGCTGGGAGGCGACGAAGTCATCAACCGAGACATCCATGCGCTGGTGGCGGAGTCCGCCGCTCAGTTGCCATTGCTCGTTTAGGCGCCAATCTGCCTGCATGAATAGCGACCGCCCCCTGACCTCGAAACCAGGATAACGTCCGACCTCGCCGCTGCGCTTCAGGGTCATGCCACCCGTGGCAAAGCCCTGCGCCGCGTCGAACAACACTTGGCTGGCTGCAAACGCCTCCTGGTCCAGATCGATGCCGTAGCTGAGCTTGAAGTCGCCGATTTGCTTGACCAGGGCCGCCTTCAGCGCTTGGACGTCGGTGTTTTGGCGCGAGGTGCTGTAGTAGGGCACCGTAACCGGTGAGGCGCTGACGCCCGCTACCCTATAGGTGCCAGGGAAGGGATAGAAATCCAGCTTCTCGCTACGTGCTGAGCCTTGCAGATAGACATCCTGCCCGCCCAGCACCTGTGGCAGGTGGTAGTCGAACATGGCCAGGGTTCGTCGAGTTCGTGGTTCGATGTCGGACTGGAAGCCGCTGCGCACCTGCAGTAGCTCTGGTCGGCCGCCCAGGGCGCCTGCCAGATTGGGGCCTAGGTACAGTGCCTTGTCGCCATCGAAGCCAGAATCGTAGTACTGGGCAGTAAGCTTGAGGCTCTGGGCGGCAGGCAGGCTGAAATCCAGGGTGCCCAGCACGTCTACCGCACGGTTGTATTGAAGGTCGGTCTGGGTGATGTCCGGCGTCACCTGCTTGCCTGAGGCATCGAAGGCTGCGCTGTTGCGCTGGTAGGCAAAGCCAAGACGGCCCTTGACCCACGTATTGCCGCCGGATAGCGATTGGCCGATGTGCCAGTCATGGTCTTCGCTGGTTTCGAAACCCGAGCGTAGGCCCAGCTCGGTACTGAACTGCAGCCCCTTGCTGCCACGCTTGGTCACGATGTTGACGACGCCCCCGGTGGCGCCGCCGCCGTACATGGCGCTGGCGCCAGACAGCACTTCAATGCGCTCGATATTGTAGGGGTCGATGGAATCAAACTGCCGGCTCACTCCGCGCGAACTGTTCAGCGAGACGCCATCTATCATCACCAGCACGCTGCGGCCCCGCAGGTTCTGTCCGAAGTTGGTGCGGCCCTGGGGGCCGACATCCAGGCTGGGCACCAACTGGCCGAGCAGTTCCTTCAGCGGCACACCGGCCCGAGCCTGCTCGATGATTTCCTCACTGCTGACTACCCATGCGCTGCGGGGCAGATCGCTGATACGGGTGGGGGTGCGGGAGCCAGTGACCACGATGGTTTCGAGTTCGCTGTCATTGGCAAGCGCGCCCAGGCTGGCCAGGGCGAGCGACAGGGTCAGGGAGACGGGACGTAGACGGAAGGAAGACATGGTGAGGATCGTCGTAAGCAAGGGATGAATCAAACCGGGCTAAGGGAGGCCCGAAATAGGGGGGGGGCTGCTGTGCGCTAGCCTGGTGTGAGTCGAGGCGGAGAGATCAGCAATCCGCCCAACACCATCGCCCCGCCCAGCAGCGACGCCAGCAGGAAAGGCGCTGTCGACCACAGCCCGAACAGCGCGCCCGCTAGCCCGGCGGCCAGGGAGAAGCCCACGGTATGGGTGGCTGCAATGGCGCCTGCTACGCGGGATTGTCCCGCCTGGCCGGCAGCCAGGGAGGCGAGGGTGGTGTAGGTAGGCACCAGCAGGGCGGCGGCCATGCCCATTACGGCAAGGCCTAGCCAGGCCATGGCCAGGTGGTTGGCCAGCGCAAGGAGCAGGCCGGCCAAGCACAGGGCGGCACCGCCAGCCAGCAGCAGGGGACGGCCAGGCTTGCAGCGAGGCACCACCCACAGCTGCAGCAGCATCACTACTACGGCGCTGCCAGTCAGCATCCAGCCTAGCTGTGCCGAAGCCGCTGCAGCATCAAGCACGAAGCGCTGCGTCAGCCATGGACCCAGTGTGTATTGCACTTGGCCCAGCGCCATCTGCATGGCCCAGGCAAAGCCCAGCCAGGCAAGCACGGGCCGCCAGTTCAGGGCGTTGCTGACAGTTGTGCTTGCTTTGCCTGACGGGGGCCGGGCCATGGGCAGTAGCAGCAGTGCGGGCCAGGCCGCCAGTGCCACCAGCCACAAGGGACCCAAAGGGTTCAGCCACAGGCTGGCGGCGGCCAGTGCCGGGCCAAGCAACCGGCCCAGGGTCAGCCCGGCCGACAGTCGTGACAGCGCAGCCAGTCGATGTTCGGCGGCACTCAGGTCTGCCAACCAAGCCTGGCAGGTAGGTATCAGGCCTGAAACCGTCAGGCCATACAGTATTCGGCCAGCCAGCAGGGTGTCGGCTTGGCCGGCCCAGTGCTCCCCCTGCTGCATCTGCCACAGCAGCATGGCATGGCTAAGGCCGAACCCCAGTAGCGCAATGGCAACCACGCTGCGTCGCCCCAATTTGTCCGACAGCATGGCCCAGAGTGGGGAACCTAGCAGAAACAGGCCTGAACCCACGGCAAACGCCAGCGTGATGTGTGCCAGGTCCAACCCAGTGTGATGCATCAGTAGCGGTAGGAAAGTAAACAGGGTGGTCTGGCCTAGCCCCATCACCACAGCGGCCAGGGCCAGAACCACGAGCGTGCGCTTACCGGGCTGCAGCGCTTGCTGCGCGCTGCCCACTTGATGCTTCGCTGTTCTTTCCATTGCTTCTGCCTGCAATCCTTGCTCCCTTGAACGGGTGAATGGCCCAGTCCCGTTAGGCGGCGGATTGTATCGGTCGAACGTCTGTTTGCAAATAAGAATAATTATTGTTTAATAAAAAGACCTACCAATCCGCTAAGGATGAATCGCATTGATACACCCCTCCATCCGCCGTGAAACAGCCTCGCTGACGGCATTCATGAATGCCCTGTGGCGCGAGTGGCCGCATGCCGCCATGATCGGCTCCAATGCCCATGATCTGGCCGGCCCTGCAGGCGCATTGCGCTTGCCCCTGACTCGCCCGGGCGGGGCGTTGATTGTGCCCCTGTGCCATTACTCTCCTGCCGGGCGCCATCGCTTTACCGGTGAGCTGCATTTCATCAGCTTCAATGATGAGGCCTTCGAACTGGACTTTGCCCAGGCTGTTGCGTTGCTGGCAGGTGAGCCTACGCTGGCGCCCGGCACCAGCGACAATGCCCGCAGGCTGTTCCTGCGCCGGGTGCTGGATAGCGCCAACACCCTGCTGGCTGCAGAAACCAGCCGGCAGCAGGACATGCAGGCGCTGGCCTGGCCAGCAGCCGACTATCTGGCGGCGGAACAAGGGCTGATCTACGGCCATGCGGTACACCCCACCCCAAAGAGCCGCGACGAATTCACACCCGAGGATCTGCGTCGTTACAGCCCGGAGATGGCAGGAAGCACCCCGCTGGCATGGATGGCGCTAAAGGGTGCAGCGCTGTGGCATACCGATGTGGGCATGGCCACGGCACAGGACCAGCTCAATGCCCTGATTGCCAGCGACCCGGCGCTTGCGCCCATGGCGCAGGCCTATCCGCGGGCCGACGGCTGGAGCCTGCTGCCGGTACACCCCTGGCAGGCCCATGTGATCCGTCAGACCCAGGCCTATCGGTATTGGCACCAGCAGGGCGATCTGATCGACCTGGGCGAGGCCGGGGCGTCTTGGTTCCCCACCTCGTCCCTGCGGGCCATGTATGCCGCCCATGCGCCAGCCCAGCTCAAGTTCTCGCTGTCGGTCAGATTGACCAACTCCCGGCGGGTGCTGCAGCCCACTGAAGTAGCCCGTGGTCGGTTGATACACGGTGCATTTGCCAGCCGGTTGGGACGCCAGTTGCAGGAGCGCTGCCCCACGCTGGGCATACTGCACGAAACTGCGGCGTTGGCTTTGGCCACGCCTGCGGGCGAGCCGCTGGCCGAGAGCTTTGTCATCTTCCGTGACAATCCTTTCCCGGCGGGCACAACTGCCTATGTGATGGCCACTTTCTGTCAGGACGGTGTCGCCGGGGCGCCGTCGATGGTGGCGCGGCTGATACAGGATCTGGCCCACGCCAGCGGCGAGCCCCTGGCGACAGTGGCGGCCGCCTGGTTTGATCGCTTTCTCGAGGTGGCGCTCAAGCCCTTCCTGATCGCCCAGGCCGACTACGGCTTTCTGTTCAGCGCCCACCAGCAGAATACCGTGCTGGCGCTGGAGGGCGGCTGGCCTGCAGGCATGTGGTTCCGTGATTGCCAGGGCACTACCTTCCGCGCCGAAACCATTGCTGCCCTGGCTGGCGAAGTACCGGGCATCCAGGCAGCCAGCGAGCTGGCCTTCGACGAGCCCATGACCAATCAGCTGTTCGGCTACTACCTGATCGTCAACAACGTATTGAACCTGGTGGCGACATTGGGTGGCGACGGCATCGCCAGTGAGGCCGAGCTGTCCCGTCAGCTCCACGCTTTCCTGCAGGGGCTACGTCGCGAGCCGTTGCGCTATCCCCATTTCATCGACTTCCTGCTGAACTCTCCCGAAATCATGGGCAAGGGCAACTTCATGATTTGCTTCGGCGATATCAATGAGACCACCCAGCCGGAAGGCTCCTTCCGCTCCTATGTGCCCATACACAACCCTATCTGTTCCGCAGGCCTGGCCTGAGATTTCTGGAAGCCACCCATGAACACCTATACCCTAACCCTGCCCAATGGCCACCTGGCGAGTGCCGAGTGGACCGACGACAAACTGTATGTACTGATACGCGGTGAGCAACTGGCGGCGCTGCAGCTCAGCCGCCCAGCCGCAGACCGCATCGTACTGATTGGGGCGCTGCCATTGACGCCCCATCCGCTGGCCCTGATGCCGGCATTGGCCCTGCTGTTCTGCCGCGATGCCAGCCTGCAGGAGGTACGGATGGAGCTGGCCTGTCCGCGAGACTTTGCCCTGGACGCAGTGCGCCACGGCGTGGCAACCAGCATGCAAGCCATGGACTCGGGCTGGGCACTCAGTTGCAGCCGCAGCACCTTCTGGCAGCAGCCGGCGCTCTGGTTGACTGCACCCGCCTCGGCCGGCATGGCGCTGGACTACGTGATGACAGGGGAGAAACGTCATCCCCGCCGTGCGCCCAAGCCGGAAGGCGTAGTCTACCGGCGCTACCTACCCGAACTGGACAGCGTGTACACGATGCGGGTTGCCAGCGTAGCGCAGGATCTGGCGGTGTTTCACGACTGGATGAACCAGGATAGGGTGCACCGCTTCTGGGAGCTGGCTGGCGACCGTGATGCGCACGCTAGCTATCTGCAGACGCAGTTGGACGACCCCAAGACGCTACCGCTGATTGCAGAATTTGACGGTGAGCCCTTCGCCTACTTTGAGACCTATTGGGCCAAGGAAGACCGGCTGGCGCCCTACTATGACGCGCAGGACTTCGACCGAGGCTGCCATGTGCTGGTGGGCAACAGCCAGCACCGAGGCCCGGCCAAGGTAACGGTGTGGATACGGGCAATCTGCCACTACCTGTTCCTGGACGACCCCCGCACCCAGCGCATCGTCGGCGAGCCCAGGGTCGATAACGTCAAGTTCATCAGCTATGTGCAGAGCCAGGGCTTTGCCAAATGCAAGGAATTCAACTTCCCACACAAGCGGGCAGCCATGATGCTGCTGGAGCGTGAGGCTTTCTTCGACCAGTATGGTCCCTGGGGTGAGCAATGAGCGCCATGGTGATATCCCACCCCACGGTCGCGCAGGGCTACCCCGGGCTCCACTCCCCTGCGCTGTGGCATCGGGCTAATGTCCGGCTGATAGAAAAAGCGCTGTCCGAGCTGAGTTATGAAGGCCTGGTCACCGCCGAATCGCAGCCGGACAGCGTTAGTGGCGACAGCGTATTCACCCTGGCCAGCAAGGCCGGTGGCTACCGCTGGCGAGGCCACTTCAACTTGTGGGATCAAATCGTGGTCGCTCCCGGCTCGGTTCGGCAGTTGGCCGATGACCAGCCGGTGGTGGATGCCATCTCCTTGCTGGCCGATGTGCTTGCACCGCTGGCGATACCGCCAGTGACCCTGGCCAACTACCTGCGCGAGACCTTGAATACGCTGGCTGCGGATACCCAGATGCTGGCCGCCCGCGAGGGCCTGTCGGCCGCCGATTGGTTGGCGCTGCCTGCAGACCGTCTGCAGCGCTTGCTGGATGGCCATCCAAAGGCCGTGCCCTCCAAGGGCAGGGTGGGCTGGGGTTTTACAGAGAACCTGCGCTACGGGCCGGAACAAGGGGGAGGCTTTCAGTTGCACTGGCTGGCGGTAAGCCGCACGTTGGCGCAGCCGGTCTGCGCCCCTGGTTGGGATGCTGCACGCCTCTTGGCCGCCAGCTGCGATGCGGCCGAGCGTGTCCGCCTGCATCAGTTGCTGGCGGCAGCCGCTCCTCGGGCCGAAGACTACTGGCTGCTGCCGGTGCACCCCTGGCAGTGGCAGGCCATGATCGCGACACAATTTGCTGGCCTGATCAACGCTGGCCTGCTGATACCGCTGGGTGAGGCGGGTGATCGATATACCCCACAGCAGTCCTTGCGGACGCTGAACAACGTGGACCGCCCCAGCGAGCCCAACCTCAAGCTGCCGCTGACCCTACTCAATACCTCGGCCTATCGGGGCCTGCCTGCACGCTACCTTGCCATCACCCCGGCCCTGTCCGATTGGCTGCAGCGGCTGCTGGCGGCGGATGCGCTGCTGCAGCACTGCCAGTGCGATGCCCTGGCCGAGCCAGCGGCTGCCTTCGTGGCCCACCCGCTGTATCACGGACTGGAGGGCGTACCCTATCAGTTCGACGAAATGCTGGGTGCCGTCTGGCGCGAGAGTACCGAGAGCCGCTGCGGCATGGGTGAGTCCATCCTGATGGCAGCGGTGCTGCAGCAGGCGGACGACCAGGGCCAACCCTTGGTGGTAGAGCTGATCCGCGCCTCGGGCCTGTCGGCCGAGGAGTGGCTGGTCCGTCTGTTCGATCTGGCCGTGGTACCGCTCTACCATCTGCAGGCAAGGTATGGCCTGGGCTTTATCGCGCATGGCCAAAACCTGATGCTGCGGTTTGCCAACCATGCCCCAGCGGGCATCCTGCTGAAGGACTACCAGGGCGATCTGTTCCGCACCGAGGCGGAATGGGCGCAGCCGGAAGGGCTGGATCCTGCCGTCTGGGCCGCCCTCCCCACCATGCCTTCGCACTACTTAGTGCACAACCTCTGGACCGGCCTGTTTGCCAGCGTGTTCCGCTTCATGGCCCCCCTGCTGGAGGGATCCGGGCTGCTGCAGGAGCGGCGCTTCTATGCGCTGCTGAGCCAGCGACTGCGCCATTACCAAGCAGGCCACACGGCGCTGGCTGCGCGGTTTGCCGAACTGGACCTGTTCAACCCCAGTATGCCCCGCCTGTCGCTTAATCGTGCCCGCTTTGCTGCCGGATATGGCGATACCGCCAGCCGGCCCATCCACGCGCTGGGCCCTGCGCTGAACAACCCTCTGCTGATCGGGGACACGCTGGCGACAGCCTAATCCCCGACTGGGCCGGTTTGCTGCCGGCCCAGCAATCAAATTCATAACCCAGGAAGCATCATGACAGTTCAACTCGACATCGCCGGCATAGGCGCAGGTCCCTTCAATCTCAGCGTGGCTGCCCTGCTTGCGCCCATCCAGACCATGCGCAGCCGCTTTTTTGACAAGCGCGAGCACTTCGACTGGCATCCCGGCATGATGCTGGACGATGCCAAGCTGCAGACCTCCTTCCTGAAGGATCTGGTCACGGCTGCTGATCCAACCAGCGCCTACTCCTTCCTGGCTTATCTGGTGGCCCATCGCCGCTTCTATCGCTTTATCAATGCCGAATTCAGCCATGTGCAGCGCCGCGAGTTTGCCGACTACCTAAAGTGGGTGGCCGGCAAGCTGCCAAATCTGCAGCTCAATCACGAGGTGCGCGAAGTACAGTTCGGCGAAAACGGCTTTACCCTGCGTTTCGATCAGGGCGAAGCCAGGGCCCGCCACCTGGTGGTGGCAACAGGTACCACGCCACGCATCCCGGAATGGGCTCGGCCGCATGATCATCCGCAATGTCTGCACACCCACCGGTATCTGGCACGGGTGCCAGGCGTGGACGGCCAGCGGGTGGTCGTGGTCGGCGGCGGCCAGAGTGGCGCCGAAGTGGTTCTGGACCTGATGTCCGGCAAGCGTGGCAAGCCCGCCTCCATCACCTGGCTGTCACGTCGTCAGACCCTGGAAGCGCTCGATGAAACGCCCTTCTCGAACGAATTCTTTACACCCTATTACGTCGATGCCTTCCACCGCCTACCCATGGCACGCAAGCCTGCCATCGTCGACCGGCAAAAACTGACCAGCGACGGCATATCGCCCGATACGCTCAAGCAGCTGTATCAGGCGCTATATACCAATGGTTTCCTGACTGGCGACAGCCAGTGCCTGCAGATATTGCCTCACCGCGATGTCAAGGCGATGGAGGCAGCGTCCGGCGGAGGCTGGACACTGACGGCGCATAATGGCTTCGACGGCCAGTATGATAAGGTCGATGCGGATGTCGTCGTCCTGGCCACCGGCTACCTGACCAAGGTGCCAGACTGCCTGGCACCGCTGCAGGACAGGCTGGACCTGGACCCGGAAGGCCGGTTCTTGCTGCAGCGGGACTTCTCGGTAGACTGGGCCGGGCCATCCCAGCATCGTATCTATGTCCAAAACGGTGGCCGTTACAGCCATGGCATTGCCGACCCACAGCTGAGTCTGGCGGCCTGGCGTGGCGCCACCATCGTGAACTCCATATTGGGAGAGGAGCGCTACGCCACGGCTGATGCGCCGCTGCCCATTGCCTGGGCCACGCCAGACCAGGCCGAAGCCTGCTTGGAGGAGGCGGCCTAGTGGGTGTTGCCAGTAGCCGCATTCGGTCGTGATGGGGCACAGGCTGTGAGCGTATCTGCCGGCCTATTCGGACATGGGATGGGTATGAATGCATCCCTGCGGGGCGAGTGTGCGTCACTCCGACGACCCACACTGATAGTTGTGAATGCTGCTGTGCAACAGACAGACTGGACAAAATACGTAATAATTCTCGTTTGAATTATCAACCGGGCGGCCACACTATGGCTGCCCCGTCAGCGTTTATGCATACAGCTTCCCAGGCCCCCGAGACCCTCAGCGCCGAGCAACTGGCTGTGACATTGGGTGGGCGCACCATCCTGCAGGCGGTGAACCTGATGTTTCCGGCAGGACGGATCACCGCCCTGTGCGGGCCCAACGGCTGCGGCAAGAGTACCTTGTTGCGCACCCTGGCAGGCCTGATACGGCCCACCTCGGGTACTGCCCGGCTGGGCGATGCCCCTATTACCGATCTGGCGCCCAGGGAGCGTGCCAAGCGCCTGGCCATGCTGGCGCAATCGCCGCTGACCCCATCCGGCATGACCGTGCTTGAGCTGGTGTGCTGTGGCCGCTTTGCCCATACCGGGCTTGCCGACAAGGTAGGCGTGGAAGACCAGCGCTGGATCAACTGGGCCATCGACGCCACCGGGTTGGCCGCCTTGCGCGACAGAGAGCTGGCCGCCCTGTCGGGCGGTGAGCGGCAGCGAGCCTGGGTGGCCATGGCACTGGCGCAGGGCGCGCGGGTACTGCTGCTGGACGAGCCCACGACCTTTCTGGATGTGCGCCACCAATTGGAAGTGCTGCAACTGGTGCATCGCCTCAACCGCGAGCACGGCATGACCGTTGTCTGGGTACTGCATGACCTGAACCAGGCCGCTGCATTCTCTGACCATATGGTGCTGCTGCGGGAGGGGAGGGTGTATGCCAGTGGACATCCTGCCGATGTGGCGACTCCGGCCCAGCTGGAGACCATATTTGGCGTGCCGATGTGGCGTGGCGTGGTGGATGGACAATCGGTCTGCCTGCCCAGGATGGCCCAGACGATCGAGGTGTTGGCATGCGGGGATTGAACGGCGCGTCACTGCCACAGCGCCTGCCCTGGCTGCTGACTGCCGGCCTGATTCTGGCACTGTGCTGGAGCTTGCTAGGGCCGCTGCCGTCGGGTCGGGCAACGGTGTTGCAATGGCTGGCTGGCGGTGTAGATAGTGGCATGCTGTGGGTGGCGCTGGCCGAACTGCGGCTTCCCCGCCTGGCGGCCACGCTGCTGGCAGGTGCCTCGCTGGGTATGGCGGGTTGCCTGCTACAGGCCTTGTCGCGTAATCCGCTGGCCTCTCCCAGCGTGCTGGGGGTGACTGCCGGCGCGCAGCTGGGTTTGATCGTGGCCGTGCTGCTGCCTGCCAGCATGGCGCTGGCAGCCGTGCCAGCGGTGTTTGTCGGTGCCCTTTTGGCCGTTGCCTTGTGTTTTACTGTGGCGGGCGGTTGGCGGGCACACCCGCTCACTCTGGTGCTGGCTGGCACGGTAGTGTCGCTTCTGCTGTCGGCCGTGGTCAGCTTGCTGATGGTGCTGTTCGACCAGAACGTGGCCGGCGTCGCATTGTGGAGCGCAGGCTCGCTGTTCCAGCCCGGTTGGCGGGGTGTGACGACCAGCCTGCCCTGGTTCTGCCTAGCACTGCTGATTGCCTGGCGCAGCAGGGCATCGCTGCAACTGCTGGCCCTGGGCGACGATGCCGCCTCTGCTGTGGGTCTGGACGTGGATCGCTTCCGCCGCCGCCTGCTGTTGGTGGCTACCTTGCTGTCGGCGGTGGCGGTTACCCTGGCTGGGCCGATTGCCCTGGTGGGCCTGATTGCTCCCAATCTGCTGCGTATGGCTGGCCTCACCCAGTCCAGCCGATTGCTGCCTGCCTCTGCCCTTGCAGGCGCCCTGTTGCTGGCCCTGGCCGATCCGGCCGCCGACTGGCTGGCTGATACCAGCCGCAGTATGCTGCCGCTGGGCATTGCTACGGCCCTGGCCGGTACGCCGCTGCTGCTGTGGCTGATCGGCCGGCAAAGCCATACGGTATTGCCGGCACCCACGCCGCAACCGCAAGGTCGCCGCCGTGATCAGCGGTTGGTGCTGGGCATGGCGCTGCTGGCGGTATTGTTCGTAGCTATGCTGGCGCTGCAAATGTCGCCCGCAATGCTGCAGCAGGCCTGGCGTGAGCCAACCAGTTTTGCCGCCTTGCTGGTGGATTTGCGCGGTCCCCGCATAGGCGTGGCCATGCTAGCTGGTGGCCTGCTGGCGGCCAGCGGCGTGTTGCTGCAGGGAGTGGTGCGCAACCCGCTGGCCGGCCCGGAGTTGATGGGCCTGAGCCAGGGAGCCGCTCTGGCCGTGCTGCTATCGCTGTCACTGTTCGTCGAACCCACTCTGGGCTTGCGTCTGCTGTTTGCCTTGGCCGGAGCGGCCGGCATGCTGGGTATATTGCTGTGGGCTACCCGTCGGCACTCCTGGGAGCCCATGCAATTGGCTCTCGCTGGCATGGCATTGGCGACGCTGGGCGGCGCCATGGGCACACTGGTGGTATCGCAGTCCAAGCTGCAGGTAGCCCAGGCGGTAACCTGGCTGGCCGGCAGTAGTTATGGCCGAGGCTGGCCCGAGGTTGTCCTACTACTGGGGGGCGTACTGTGTCTGCTACCCGGCGCCTACTATCTGGCACGGGGGCTCGATCTGCTGGGGCTGGGCGACGAAACCGCCAGCAGCCTGGGCTTGGCTGTCCAGGCCACCCGTCTGCAAGCCTTGCTGCTGGCCAGCGCACTGACTGGCGTCGCCGTGGCCGCGGCCGGCCCTGTGGGTTTTGTCGGCCTGGTGGCACCCCACTTGGCCAGTTTGCTGGGCGTGGGCCGCTTCCGCGTCCGCCTGGTCCTGGCGGTATTGCTGGGGGCCTCACTCTGCGGCTTGGCCGATCTGGCCGGCCGCACCCTGCTGGCCCCGCGCGATCTACCGTTCGGCCTGGTGACCGCCTTTATCGGCGCCCCCTATTTTCTCTGGCTGCTGGCCAAGGCGCGCAGGACAGCATGATGGAGAAGGTAGACCCTAGACAATGGCTGATCGGGCCACTGGCCCCCTATACCCGCTGCATGGTGCTGGCGCCCGATGGTGCCGAGGAATTCCCCGTTTCCAGCCTGCTTGATCCGGCCTGCATGGCCGAGGTGCTGGCTCCCTATGCCCGGCTGCATCCCGGTGCACCCCGGCGGGCCTTGGTTTCGCAGTGGTCCAAGCGCTACTTTGCCAGTCTGCTGATTCCCATGGTGCCGCTCCTGCTGGCGGGCTGGCGCATGCCGCAGGCCATGGGCGCATTGCACCTGCGGCTGAACGCCCAGGGCGAGGTCTGCGCTTTCCGTTATGCCGAGGTCGGCGCCCCCATGCTGGCCGGACAGGCCGCTGCCGAGCGTTGGCTGCCGCTAATGGACCAACACCTGCAAACGTTGATTGCCGCCCTGGCGAAGCACGGCAAGGTGTCGCAGCGGGTGCTGTGGAATAATTTGGGCAATCTGCTTGAAGCCATCTTTGGGCAACTGGCCAAGCTCCCCCAACCGCCCCTGGTGCTGGAGCAGGACAGGGCCTTCCTGCTGGAGAACGCTCTCTGGCCGGGCGTTGACCCAGATGGGCCTGATCGGCGCAATCCCATGCGCCACCCGGTGCACTACGTCGCGCCGCTGATTCCCGAAGTGATCGCCGAGCCCACCCGGCTAAGGCGCCACTGCTGTCTGCGGCACGAGGTGCCTGGCGTGGTGTACTGCGCCACCTGCCCGCACCTGACCGCGCTGAACCAGACCCAACTGCACGCATTGATGGAGCATTGGCACCATGAAGACTGATCGCCGCCATTTCCTGGCTGCCGCCGGCGGACTGGCGCTCAGCCCCCTGCTGGCACGGGCACACAGGCGCACACCACGCGTGTTGACGTTGGAGTATCACGCCACGGAGATGGCGCTGGCGCTAGGCATCGTCCCAGTAGGCGTGGCCGACCCCAAGGGCTATGCCCGCTGGGTGGGTGTAGGCAAGGATCAGCTGCGCCATGTGGCCAGCGTCGGCAACCGGCAACAGCCCTCGATAGAGGCTATGGCCCGGTTGCAGCCCGACCTGATCATCGCCGTCGGTTTCCGCCACGCCAGCCTACGCGGCCTGTTCGAGCGTATCGCGCCAACCCTGATGCTGCCTAACCCCGAACAGGACGGCCTGGCCGGGGTGTACAGCGACTATCGAAGTGTAGGTGCTGCACTGGGCCTAGCCAGCCGTGCCGAGCAGGCATTGCAGCAGCTGGACGCGCAGATCGCGACGGAACGCCTGCGCTTGCAAGCTGCCGGCTGGGCAGGCAAACCCCTGGCCATACTGCAAGGCTTGGGCGGTGTATCGCAGATGTGGGCCTTCGCCGGCAACAGCGTGCCCGGTGGTATACAGAAAGCCCTGGGCCTGACCGGCCCGTGGATGGGCATCACGGCCAGGCAAGGTGTGGATACCAAGACGGTGGAAGACCTGCTGAGCCTGGACACCACCCTCGCCCTGCTCAGCGATGGCCGCCCCGGTGCCAGTAAATCGACCATCTGGCAGCAGGTTCCAGCAGTGAAGCAGGGCAGGCTGATCGAACTGCCCGCAGGCCTGTGGCCTTTCGGTGGCCCAGTGTCGACACCTAACCTGGTGCATGCCCTGAGCAGCGCCTTGCTGCGTGTCGCGAACTGAGGGGCTGGTGCGGTTCAGCAACCCTTATTTTCGAATCGAACCGCATCATCGGAGGAGACATCAGCGTGCGTGCTGGCGTATTGGTCATGCCGGGAGTAACGCTGCTGCCGGCTAGTCCTATTGCTGCAGATCGTGAAATACCGCTAGCAGTGCCAGGGGAGACCAAACGAGTACAAACGGGAAGTCGCTGAATGGTATGTGTGCGTGGCCGGCGTAAAATCGGGCCATTGTTCATACAGGATAACGCCAGCACCCCCTGCGATGCAGCAGATGAAGCCTACAAGGCCTATGCGCAATAATCGCCTCATCGTGATAACTCAGCTAAAAAGTCGTAAAGAAATCACGCGGAGGAGGCGGATATGCCCATAGCTTTTTCGTTCCCGTCACGTCAGTCAGCGACCTTTGGTCGAGGCTGATATCGCCGTGACAAATAGCTTGCCCTTGTCGTCGCCGCGACCAACTTGGTCCGCAGTGCAAGCTTGTTTCTGCCTCGTTCTTATGTAGCCGGCGTTTGAGCACGAATACGTCCACCCTGAAGCGGCCAATCGACTACAAACTCGATAGTTGTAGTATGCGTACCCGCTACAACGCCGGCAGTTGCTACGTCATGGCCGTGGTAGAGCGGGGACGCTAAGTTCCCCAGTAAGGCCCAGGTTGGGGGGGCGACGAAAAAAGCGCATTCATCTCCGCATACTCCACGGCCCTGTCGGTGAACAAGCCAGCCGCTTGGTGCGTATTCAGCAGGGCCTGAGTTGTTGTGAATGTGCGCCCATAGGCTAATAGAAAGTTTGCCGGGCCGGCGGTGAAACGGCGCGCACCTGCCGCAAACAGCGCCGGGATGGGAGGCATGTCTGGCAGCAGCATCAGGTTGACCGGCAAAGCTGTTCGTGTCGCGATAAATGCAGTGTCGTCGATGCTTGAGAGGCCCGGCACAAATAAGCCGTCGGCCCCAACTCCTTGATACTGCTGGGCACGCATCAAGGTGAGTTCGAGCGCCTCTGCTCCCGTCGCCAACCCACGCAGGTAGACGTCGGTTCTGGCGTTGATGAACAGCGGCCTCTTGCCCAATGCCTGGCGACAGGCTGCTATTTTTTCGACCAGCAAGTGGGAAGGTTGTGCGCCGTCCTCAAGGTTGATTCCGGTGACGCCCGTCTGCGCTACCTCGACGACCAAACCAGCCACTTGTTTTGCGTCGTTGCTGTAGCCATCTTCCAGATCGACAGTCAAAGGGACTGTTAAAACCCTTTGAATTCGCGCAATGGCCGCCAACAACTCGTGGCGCGGCAGGGTGCTGCCATCTGCATATCCGAGAGACCAGGCCAATGCCGCACTGGAGGTTGCCACTGCGGGAGCGCCAGCGCGTTGAAATATTGCTGCGCTGGCTGCGTCCCAGGCATTGGGTAGAACCAGCGGTTTCGGCTGGGTGTGCAGTGCGCAAAAATGGATGTGGTTTGGGACGGTCATGAGCAGCTCCGTATCACTCTATGCCTTCGTGTCAAAGGCGGTGTTCGGTCTATGTTGGACTAATGCTTCGGGGCAAGTTAGTCGGCGAGCTGTCCATTGCTGGTGAGGGTTCGATTGCGCAAGGCCTCGACGCGATCGTGGCTCATCTCTATCACCACATTGCTGTCTGATGCGATCAGACTCACGATGGCTTCTCGTGGACCGTTGCGCCAGGTAGGGCTTGCATAGAAGGCCGCCTGGACGGCTTCCAGGTTGGTTAAATCGTGGAAGGCGCGAATCAGGAAGTAGCAATCCCTGTCGTGGAGCGACGGGCCAACGTCCAGTACGTCAATGCCCCACGCCAGCATCAGGGGCAGGCTTTGTTGGCTGATCAGCTGGTGGAACCGATCTCCGCTGCCTGGTACAAGCCGGTAGCTGCGAATCTCGATTACAGGCATGCTGGTGTTCCTGCCATGCCATCGGTACGGCGGAAGTCCATCACCCAATTGACCTCCCAGTTGTCCCCGCCATCGGTGGAGAACGCTTGCTCCCAGCGTGGCTGCCCCAGTTCAGAGCATTGAGTCCACAAGAAGCGAACGCGAATGGCTTGGCCGTTGTATGTGTCATCGGCGTAGAAGCAGCCCTTGCCGTCTTTGAAGCCACCTACAACGGGCGTATCGAGACGACCTGGATGACGACCATCCAGCCACCAGATCGACCATAAACCACTTGATGCGTCAAAGCTTCGGATGGTCAAGGCCCGGTAATCACCATCGGGCAGGTGGATCACGTTGTCATCCACATTGGCACAGCCTCCCAGCAGCTTTTGCATGGTAGAGCTGCCTTCAAAGTGTTCCCACTCCTGGCAGCCGGTCAGCCGTTCTTTGAGACGACTGTGCTGGATCTGCCAGGAACCGACAAAGAAATCGAAGTCAGAAGCAGCACCGGTGCTGGGGAGGCTGGTTGTAGGGTTTGTCATGCCAGTTTGCTCTTGGGGTGGGCGATATAAGCAGCGAAGTATAGGTGGTTGATCGGTTTTCCTTTCATCCATCTGTGCAAGCTATCATGTCAAAAATGCAAACTCGCGCTTTCGCAACCTGTGGTAGCCCGCCATGACCCAAAGCCCTAAATCCTGGGACGACTTACGTTTCTTTTTACACATTGGTCGTGCTGGATCACTGACCGCAGCTGCCGACACGTTAGGGGTCAGCCATGCTACCGTTTTTCGTCGCCTGGGATCTCTTGAAGCCGAGCTTGGCGTGCGTTTGTTTGAGCGCAGCCGGGCTGGCTACGCGCTGACCGAGGCGGGGCAAGAGCTATTGCAAGTTGCCGCTGATATGGAAACCGAGTTGGCCTCTGCAACACGGCAACTCGGTAAGCGTGCGGCCTGGCCAGGAGGGGTTGTGCGGTTGACCACCACCGACACCCTCATGCATGCTGCCCTGGCACCCTTGCTCAGTGTCTACCAGCGGCAGGCTGGTGTGCAGTTGTTGATCAACACCTCCACGGTGCAGCAAGACATTCTGAAAGGCGAGGCCGATGTGGCCATTCGTGCGGGCGGCCGGCCGGCGGACCCACTGGTGGCAAGGCGCCTGTGCCGCATCGAGTCCACGGTGTACCGTTCCCGGCAGATTGGTGGCGCAACACCCAGCAACCTGGCCGATTTCCCCTGGGTTGCTGGCGACGAGACCTTCGCGCACCTGGATTCCACCAAGTGGTTGTACCAGCAAGGCTTGGACGCCAACGCCGTGCTGCGCACCAACAGCCACGTCAACGTATTGAATTTGGTTAAAGCCGGCGCAGGCTTGGCCGTGCTGCCATGCTATCTCGGCGATTTGGAGCCCAGCATATGCCGCGTGTTACCGTCGCCGCCCAAAGTGTGGAGTAGCGACCTTTGGCTCCTCACCCGTTTGGAATTGCGCCATGTGCCACGCATCAAGCAACTGTTTGACGCGGTGTTTGAGGGCACTCGTCCCATGGTCGAGCTGTTTGAGGGGCGCGCGGCATTGTCCTGACATTAATCTCCACTCGCGGTCGCAATGACACGCGAAATACCTACCTCTCAAGACAATATATGCCGGAGCCTGGTTGCCAGTGTTGTTCCATTTGTGAGGGGTCAACCAAGCAATACGCCAGGTCCCATGGCAACAGTACAGGCCTTTTCCCCAGGGGTGCGACGGAGACTATGCCGTTCATAGGGGGGGGGCAGGAGCATCGCTTGGCGTAGTAAATCCCCACAGCTAGGAGAACGGTCATTGAATTGGCTGGCCGCAACCAGCGCGCCAATTCGGCACGGCGGGCTATCGCCGTTTTGCCGTATCTCATGCTATGGTGCGCGCCTATGCCATTTTCATAATTGGCTGAGATAAACAGAACAAACAAAGGAGAAATGATGACAATACTGATTACCGGCGCCAGCATACAGCTGGCCCAGGCACAGGCGATGGCCACGATAGAGCGCTTTTCCGCTGCGCAGCAGGCGGGGCGCCCGCACTTCTATTTCAACCGTTTTTGCCTGGACCAAGCGGTTGCAGCAATATTCGGCGACAACATGGCTTTTGTGTCGACAAGCGACTTCCTGTCGCAAGTGGTGGAGCGCGTCGCTGCCGCCCATGCCGAGCTGGACGTGCAGAAGCACGCTTGGCGGGGCCGCACACCGGGTAATTACATTCGTTTTGCCCAGATTCCCCTGGTTTATCAGGCGGCTGTGCGTAATCTGATAGACAACAATAATCCCTTTCCCGGGCATTGCCGTGGCCCCCACACCACCAACCCCGGCGCGGCCGGTGCCGGCACGGCGAGCGAGTACGACCTGTCGGCCAGCAGGGACGGGCGCCTGACCATACGCACGCTGGGTGGGCGCCGCGCCTTCTACTACTCGCGCCACCATGCAGCCGCGACCTATGAGTACCTGCTGATCACCGACAACGCCAATCGGCCGATCTTCCGGGGCAACTTGCCGCCTAACCTGATGCGCGTGCCGGTCTAAACGGAGCCTGCTCGCTCTGTAGGGCCACCTACGGCGGCGATCAGTCCAGTAGGCAAGGGGGCACAACGGCGCTGTTGTCCCTTGCCTGCAAGTGATCTGTTGAATCAAGTCGGCATGACCATCTCATCCGTCTTCGCTCGCTTAGCTGCAGTGACGTCCAATGTCGGAGTCTGAGCACAAGCGAATCAAGCCAATCGGAATCGCCGCAACAAGCCCTGCAACTCGCCGGCCAACTGGTCCAATTGCCCCGCCAATTCAGCTGCCCGGTCGATGGAGCGGCTGTTTTCCTCTGCCAATTGGGCAATCTGTTCCACCCGGTTGGCGACTTGTCCGCTGGCTGCCTGCTGTTCCTGCATGGCTGCGGCGATCTGGTTGCTGTCCTGGCCAGTGATGACGGCCTCGTCGTTGATGCGCTGCAAGGCCTCGGCGGCACTGCGCACCAGTTGCACGCCGCCGTCCATGCGTCCGCAGGATTGCTGCATGGCATCGGCCGAGTGCACCGTATCGGTCTGAATATGGTTGATCAGCACGGATATCTCGCTGGTGGCCTTGCTTGCCCGCTCGGCCAGCTTGCGTACCTCGTCAGCCACCACGGCGAAGCCGCGCCCCTGCTCGCCGGCACGAGCGGCTTCTATGGCGGCATTCAGTGCCAGCAGATTGGTCTGGTCAGAGATATCACGTATCAGCCCGACTATCTCACCAATTGCGCCGGAGTGCTCGCGCAGGCGGGCCAGTGCGGCGCTGGATTCATCGACTTGCTCACGCATCTGCTCCATCTCGCCTACTGTCTTGCCAGCAATCTCGGCGCCTTTTCCTGCCAGGCTCTGCGTGCGCATGGCGTGGGTTTTCGAGTCGCTGGTGATGGCAGTCACTGCCGAAATACTGACCGACATTTCCTCTACCGCCGCCGCAATGGCCGATACCGCCTCGGATTGCAGGTGTGAGGCACCGGCCACCTCGCCCGCCGTGCTGGCCATTTGTTGTGTTGCGCCGGTTACGGCCGCCGCACGCTGGCCGATATCGCCCAAGGTTTCGGCCAGCTTGTCCAGTAGCAGGTCGAACGCACGGCCTATACGGGCCAATTCATCCGTGCCAGGTAGCTGTACCCGTTCGGTCAGGTCCAGATGCTCGCGCACGCCATCCATCACTCCTTCCAGCCGCTGGATAGGGTGAATGATGCTGCGGGCCACTACCAGCACGATGGCGCCGACTACCAGCAATACCACGGCCAGCAAGCCCAGCGACCAATAGAGCTGCTGGTACGCCGCATCGCGGCGGCTGGTCGCCGTGCCGGACAGCTCGCCCAATAGCCGGCCCTGCAACACATGCAAGGCATTGATGCGAGCGGTTGAGGTGGCAAACCATTGCTGGGCATCGCCTTGCAACTGCTCCGCGCCTATGGCCGCCAGCGCCTGCTGCCGCAGTGCAGCCGTGCCGGTAAAGTCGGCCGATTGCTGAAGCTCGGCGTGCTGCTGGCGTAGCCCGGCGCCCGCATATTGATCGAACTGGCGGGCACAGATCTGCTGGCGCGCTACATTGCTGCTGACTTTGAGCCCTTGCGTCAGGTCTATCTTGCCTGCGCTGAAGGCGCCATTGAGCAAAGCACGCTCACGGCCGGATTCCTCCTTGTAGCAAAGCAGGCCGATCAGCGCCTGGGTTTGCCGCAATAGCTCAGGTTCATCATTCACCAAGGCGAGTTGATCGACCACGCCCAGCAGCGTTTCGATGCGTTCGCTGTAGGCACTGATGGCGGCAGCCGGCGCCAGGCCTCTGCGGTCGACCTCGCTGCGTACGTTCGACAACGAGGCCAGGCCCGCTTCGCTGCGAGTGAGCACCTGGCCCAACTGGCCCTCGGCCGGATTGGCGGCCAAGGCAGCGCGCCAATCGGCAGCGGCCTTATCCGATTTCGCACGCGGTTCGGTGAGCACGCCAGCATTGCCATCAGCCTTGGACAGAAAACCGGCGCTGGTGCCACGCTCAACCTGCAAGGTATGGATCAGCGCGCCGGCGCGGTCGGCCAACACGGTCAGGCGTGTGGTGGCTTCCAGCTGTTGGGCCAGTTGATAGCCAGACCACGCCCAACTGGCTGCCGCCAGCAACAGGCACAGCAAGGGCAGGGCCAGTAGCAACAAGAGCTTGCCGCGGATAGGAATATTCGCCAGTGTCATGTCGTGGACTCCCCATATATGCACCACAAAGGTGGTGCCTTACCGATGCTTGCCACGCAGGCAACAGCCGGTAGCAATATATTTATAGTGACTCCATGGAGGGCTGGCATGCGGGGCGTCCATACCGTCCATCCGATAATGGTGCGCCGCATCAAAACTGGAACGCTGGAGGCGCCATCAAGGCATGTAGTACGCTACCGCCTACACACAGCGCCGAACCAAGGACATGAGACAAGTAGGAGAGCCATTGCATGTCGTTCAGCGCGCATCGACGTAAATTGTTGGACGAGACGGTGCCATTCTTGCACCGGGCATCCCACGCACGGTCCTGCGCGCTGCATGTTGCCAATAAGCTGGGGCTGGCGCGTGAGGCCGTCATCGAACGGGTTGCGCAACAGTCGGGAGTGAGCCTTCTCCAGCCTGAGAATGCCGCCCAATTGCGGGCAGCATTGGCCGTGCTGGAGTCCATGCGCCAGAATAGTTAGCCGCCCAATATTTGGCTGCATGCAGGTCCAGGTCCATCGCGCTGCAGAAGTGGTTTTTGACGGCGTGTGCGGCTAGGCTGGCAGAACCAGCCTAGCTGGCGCTTACTCGTAAAACCATGCCATGCAAACATTACCGCAACCGTTATTGCCCTTACTCGACGCAGCGCTTTCCGGCGTCATTGAATACGGCTTGCTCAAGGAGGCGGCGCTTGCTTCGGCCACTTCTGCGCCGGATGTACTGAATCGGCTTTCGCGTCATGTGGCAATCCAGTATTCATGTGGCGCCATGTGTTTCTACGACGCGGACGTCATCATGAATGCAGTCTTCAGCCTTGGGACCAGTGCACCGTACTGGGCTGATCACGATGCAACGATTCCGCAAGCCATGTTCGAGGTGTATTGCGCGCTTGATCAGGGCGAGTATCACCATCCGGGTGATGCCGAGGATGTCGATCCAGAGGTCAAATACACGCAGCAGCTTATTGCCCATTTCCTCGCAGATCAGCAGCACGATGGCTAGACCCGGCATGGCCTCGTAACTTGTGCTGGACCAGTGCCAGCTTGCCTTTACGCAGTATGTCACCTATCGATGCATCGCTATGATTGCTGGTAGGACGTTGCAGTTGTCCGGCAGTCCAGGCAGATGAAGGCGTAATAGATGCCTTCCGTACCGTCTTCCATGTCTTGATGATCGAGCTGCCCCAGGAACATCATGGTTTGTTCGCAGTCTGGACACAGGGGATACCGAGCATCCTGTATCCACGTAGGGTGCCCTCCAAGCTGCGAGAACGTGGTAGGCAGGAACTCATGTGCGGCAAACAAGGGCGGGCGTTGTGGGCCAGCCCTCAGGACGTTGCTCGGTAGCTTGTCGTATGCGCCTGTATCTGTTGGCAAAGGCGCCGGAAGGATGTTTTGGGGCGACCAATGTGCTTGCCCGCTGTCGTCCACGCACCCGAACACCGTGGCCGCGCATGTGCAACGTTCACAGCAGGCGATGGCGACCGATACACGCCAGTTTTCCAGCTCGGGTAAGTCGCAGGTGTTAGAGCTCAGCTCGAACAGGTTGGTAAGTGGCATCGCGCATTGGGGGCAGTTGTCAGTGCGCGCTATCGTTGTCCTGATGCCGGAATCCGTAGTGTTGGCGCCTCGCTCAAGCGGCGTACAGGTGGAAAAATACAAGTTGCGTCGTTGGCCGCCGCTGGTCAGTTCCCAGCCCGCCTCGCGAGCATAATCCTGCGGGGCAATATGGAGCGTCTCGCCCCAGCCGGGGGGATGACGCACCCATTGGGCGAATTGTTCGACGACCACGGCATCACCTATCCATGCCAATGCCAACAAGACATGATTGCGCTGGAGTACATCGATATCAGACTCCAACCGCGCTAACAGTGCATCCCTCACATCAGGTGGAGAACGATGAAACGGTAGA
Source organism: Chitinimonas prasina (assembly GCF_030160395.1). Lineage (GTDB taxonomy): Bacteria > Pseudomonadota > Gammaproteobacteria > Burkholderiales > Chitinimonadaceae > Chitinimonas > Chitinimonas prasina. Next base: position 1,092,222 of record NZ_BSOG01000001.1, on the reverse strand, counting down.
CTCGGCCATAGCGTGCCTAGGTCGACAAATCGTCGCAGGCAGGCATCAAGGTTGGTGTCGGTAAAAGCCGCCAAGCAAAGGCCTATCTCTTCCGCTTCCTCGTGGCGCTCTGTACCCGCCAAATCTGCTGCATGGTCAGCCAAGCAGCGCGCCTCTTCGGCCGAGAGATTGAGGTAAAGCCTGTCTGTTCGCGTCGGGTAGGGTAACCAGTTGATGAGCGGATCGAACGGGCGAGGGCGATGAACCAGCTTCAGTATTTCGACAGGGCTGGTAATGCCCTCGAACGCATACACATCGCGCCGGTGTGCTTGGATATACGCGGCTTTTTCGCGCCTAGCTGCTGCGTGTACGCAGGGCATGCACAGGCCGTCGTTTCTCGCAGCCGTATCCGGCAAGATCCGGTGCTCACAGCTGGGGTTTTTACATCGTACTCGGTCAGTCATGCGGGCCTTTCGTGGCGTCCAGGCATGCTCAAGCGTGTAGGCTTGGTTGGCTTGGCAAGCATGCCGTCTATCTCGTTCCGTTTCCACAAGCCATGAAGCTACGCATGCCGGCACTGGATTGCAAACAGGTAGACGGGCTCCTGGCTATCTATCCGTCTGCCTATACAACGGCGAGTAGATAGACAGCACTTCTAGGCCTATGACCAATTTCTGCTTCCCGTCGGTGCGCTGTCTAAGGAACAATATGGTATTGGATGCAGGCTGCGCCGAGCAAGGCGGGGCTGCATCAGCAAGTTGCTGCGGCCGTAGCAAGTAGCAAACCTTTTACCTACGCAAGAAGTTCTCCCCATGAAGATAGAAAAGAATACTGCAGTCACCCTGCTGATGAAGGTGACTGACACCCAAGGCTTTGTATACGACGAGGGCAAGCAGCCGACGGCCTACCTGCACGGCGGCTACGACAACCTCTTCCCCAAGATCGAGGCTGCGCTGGAAGGGCAGGAGCCGGGTTATCAGGCCACGGTTGAACTGGCCACCGAAGACGCTTTTGGCCAGCGCGATGAAGCGCTGGTGACGACCATGCCCAAGGCCGAGTTCCCGCCGGGGGTCAAGGTCGGTGGTCAGATACAGCGCCGGGGGCCGGATGGCGAGCCGCGCTATTACTTTGTCACCAAGATCAAGGGGCCAACCGTGCTGCTCGATGGCAACCACCCGCTGTGCGGCAAGGCCATGCGCTTCATCCTCAAGGTGATCGATGTACGCGCTGCGACTGCTGAGGAAATCGAACACCAGCATGTCCACGGTGAGCATGGCCATCACCACTAGGCTTGGGTAGCCGAGTCCTTGCTGGCTTGGTGTGCCGTCTTGCCATAGCAGAGGCATTGGCGCCTGCCTGGCAGTCCTTCGCGGGTTTGCCGGGGGGCGCTGGGCAACTGCTGCTATGGCAGTTCCTTGGGCTCCGTAGCATGCTTGATCTTATGTGCTGTACGCCTGCCTGCGGTGAAGGTCGTGCAGCATGCCATGACCGTAAAGTGATCAGATAGATGTCCTTGTTTTCCAATGAGATTGAAAATTTTTGGCGCGCCGCTTTCCTCGGCGGGGAGATACGGTGCCGCGAGGGTAAATTGACGCTGGCAGTAAACCCGGCACTCAGTGAGGACAGGCGGGTAATGCTGCTGGCGACCGCGGATGGCCATACGAGTGCCGTCATGACGCCAGCACTGGCAGACCAACTGGACCTGGGCAGCGGCCAGGGGCTGACCGAGCAGGTATTGCGGCAAAAGCTGCGCGATGGGCAGGTTGCCCTGCATGGCGCCGACTATGTTTTCTATTTTTCCGAAGCCGCAAAGCGTGTGCTGTTGGAAGAGGCCCCGGTACACACCCTACGGCAGCTTACTGCGGCTGATGAGGCGGTGTTTGCCGAATTCCAGATGGCGGCCTCGGAGCAGGATCTGGACGATGCCTATGTCGAACTCGATCACTGGCTGGTATTTGGCGCCTTCGAGGGCGAGCGCCTGGTCTGCGCCGCCAGCATGTACCCTTGGGAGGGCCAGAAACTTGCCGATATGGGCGTGCTCACGCTGGCGTCAAGCCGGGGCAAGGGCCACGCCAGCCGGGTGGTGCGTGCGATCAGCCGCCATGCCTGTGGTCTGGGCTACCAGCCGCAATACCGCTGCCAGGTGGACAACCAGGTGTCCGCCGCCTTGGCCAAGGCGGCTGGGTTGAGTCAGTTCGGGACTTGGGAGGTGATTTCCCCTGATTCGGCAGAAAGCCTGTGAGGAACGCAAGTCATGGCTGGGTGACGGGCTGAGCAGGTACCAGTGCCAGACTGGCGCTGGGCGGGCTTCGTTCACGCCTGGCTTGCGTGGCGTAAATCAAGTATCACCATGAAGATGTAGCCATTGTCGCTTGGTGCGCGGTAGGCGGCGATACCGCCCAGGACGTCGGTAGCAATGCTGGTCATATGCCAGCCATCGGCTTGATCCGCATGCCACAGGGGTACCAGCAGGTGCGGATAGTTGTTGGCTTCGCCTACGGCACGCACAGCGTTGATGCGGGAGCGTACCGGCGCCAGCAAGCTAAAATTGGTCCAGGACCACTTCCAGGTATGGCTAACGGTAGATAGCGTGCCGACAAACTCGACGTCTGCAATCAAGTCAGGTACGTCCGCACCTGAGAACACCAACTGGGCAGTCGCCTGATCGTAGTCCCAGCGAGGGTACTGGTTGATCTGGAAGTCGTCTTGCAAGATGCTTTGCTTGCTGTTAAGCGACTGGCAGCAGTCATCGACATAGGCCTCCCAGGCAATCAGAGCATCACCTGCCAGATAGCCTACACTTTTCGCCAAACCATCGTCGTAGCATCCGCTACACAGCAGCTGTATATCAGCCACATCTGAGTTCAGCTCATTCCACTCGCCTTCACGCTCATAGGCAAGGTTGCACTCACCACACCAGGCATCCGGCCAAGGGTTATCTTCCGCTGGGTAGTCGCAATACCAGGGCTGCACGGGGTCGGCTGCCAGGTGTCGGCAGACAAAAGTCGTATGGCGGCATCCGTGTGTATCACAGCTGATCTGGTTGTCTTCGTCGCTAGCGGAGTTGGCAGCCGTACTCTCATTCATGGCGGTGTTTTGCATTTGTGGTCTTCCCGTTTTCAGATCAGCCTATCAACCAAGCCCACCTCGAACACGATGTGGGCTTGGTTGAAGCCAGGATTATCCGTGCTTTTACCCCTGCTGTTGAGCCCAATAGCAGGGGTAGGTTGGATGTGGCAAGCCATCCTGCCTTATGGGGACGCGCCTGAATACGGCACTTTGTTGCTGTCTGCCCGTTTATTCAGAACAACACCCCCGGCATTGAGGCCTTGATCGCCGGCTCGGCTTTGTTGGCTGCGTTGAGTTGGCGCATGGTGTGAATCGGGTGGAATTTGACTGCCCGATCGTCAGTACACAGAATCATGCCCGTTTCAACGCTACCAAGTGGACAACCACCTATCCGCCGCCTTGGCCAAGACGGCTGGGTTGAGCCAGTTCGGGACCTCTCCCGATTCGGTAGAAATCCTGTGACGAACGTAAGTCTCGTCTGGGTGACGGGCTGAGCAGCTACCAGCGCCAGATAGGCGCTGGGGGGCTTCGTTCACGCCTGGCTTGCGTGGCGTAAATCCAGTATCACCATGAAGGTTAGCCATGGCCGCTTGGCATTTGGGCGCGGCGGGTTTAAAGCACGGCAATGGCGGCCTGCAATCACAATTCCTCGGCGGACCCTGATGTCCGTGCCATCGCTTTAAGGCCTCTCCATCCCCCATGCGTATAGAACTAGAACCGCCCAACCAGCCTGAAGTCGTGTCGCTCATTGCGGAGCTGGATGCATATCAGGATAGCTTGTATCCAGCCGAAGCACGTTACGCGCTGGACCTCTCCGCCCTGCAACAAGAGAACGTCGTGTTTGTCGTTGCCAGGGATGAGGAGGGTATGGCCGTTGCTTGTGGTGCCGTCGTTCTGCAGCTTGAGGTGGGCGAGCTCAAGCGCATGTTCGTGCGCCCAGCCTACCGCTCGCAGGGCGCAGCAGCCAAGGTGCTGGCGAAACTCGAAGCGGAATCATATCGGCGCGGTTGCCGCCTACTGCAACTTGAGACAGGGCCGTATCAAACGGCCGCGCTGGCCTTTTACCAAAAGCACGGCTTTCAGGTATGCGGTGCGTTCGGTGATTACCCCGAGCATCCGCTCAGTGTATTCATGCAAAAGAGGCTGGGCGATGGGGTGTCATTGCAGGCCAGTTGACCACCTTCAAGCCAGTTGACGATCTTTATAGCCCGGATTGAAAAGATCGTGACCAGGCTCTTAGGTGTTCGCAGATCAACGCAACTGCCGGTGTGTCAGAACAACATGCCCAGCATGGATGCCTTGATCGCGGCCTCGGTCTTGTTGGCGGCGTTGAGCTTGCGCATGGCGTTGACTAGGTGGAATTTGACGGTTCGGTCGTCGATACCCAGGATCATGCCTGTCTCCAGATAAGTCTTGCCGGTGGCGGTCCAGCGCAGGATTTCCCGCTCTCGTGCGGTCAGCTCGGAAACACACTCCGGCATCAGCTTGGGCGCAATCAATTGGGCCATCGCACTGTGTACTAGTCGAGTCAGCCAAGTCATGTGCAGTTCCTTGGCGTCCAGTTCTGCCGGAGTGATGGCCTCGGCCGAACGCACCAGTGATAACAAGCCAGTCAGGCCATTCTTGCTCTGGGCCGGCATACACCAGCCATGCTGCAATTTGTGCTGCCGCGCTTCGTCCCAGAACTCGTTATGGGTTTGCGGATTACTGGCAGACCACAGCAACGGCGAAGTTTCCGAGAGACCGTGCTTGACCGTGGGGTCAACCTGGAAATAGTTGCGCTCCACATAACGCTGCGTCCAGCTGTCAGGGTAATCGGATAGCAGAGAGAACTTAGGCATGCTGACCGGAAGGGGGACGCGCATGCCGTAGGAGCAATAGTCAAAACCCAGTTCGCGGACGACCTGCTTTACCCGCTCGAACAGCACAGATTCAGTATCTGCCGATGAAAAAAGATCGATATAGCGTTCGCGCCAGTCATGCATGGGGCGCTGCCTTTTCATTGCACGAGATGCCCGAAAGGACAGTGTGCGAACCAAGATGAAGCCGGTAACATGAAATCATGACCCCACTCCTTTAGAATAATGGCATAAAATGGTATGGGCTCCACGGACTTTGCGGGAGCCGGTTGCGTAAAATAGCGGGCGCGCGCTTGCGCTGCAAATACAAAGGCGATCGGGCATAGGCATTTGTCTCATCGGCCATTGCAGCAATTTACGGTGGTGTGGTAATCCCGGCAGCTAAGGTGATGGCTCGTGCGTTTGATTCACGTAGCCTGGCCTCTGCAGGTGGGCCTTGCGGTTCAGTTGATCAAGCGGATCTAAGGACTACTGATGTTGACGTTAGCCCCCGATGGCCTGATACGGCTGTCCTTTAATGAACTGTGCAGCTTGAGGCTACACCCTTGCATGATCTGGTCAGACAATGATCTGCGGGTGGAGTTGAGTGAAAGCGGCATTGAAATGGTGGACGCTGGTTATTGCGAGTGGGTAAGCGAGATGGGCATGCCCCAGGTGAGCATAGGTTGGGCCTGGTACCGGGGAGAGCCTGGCCAGTGCTTGGCGCTGGCGCCCGGCGGTATCAGCAGCAATGTGATGCTGCGTAGCCAGACGGGCTATGACCTTGGCGCATGTCGTACGGGGGAGCTACTGCAAGACTGGCTGGCCCAGTTATCCTGGCAGGAGCATTTGTCACACCCTGCATCAACGGCATTGCAATGGCAGTCAACGGTAGCCCAGGCCAGATGGGCTTGCCACTAATGTTGCAGGGCCTTGCATGGTTTAGTGCGCACATCCAGTAACCTTGCTTTCAACTTTAGACTGCGTACGTGGTGTTAAGTGGCGCCTGATCTGGCTTGGGTATTGCGGTTGGTTGGAGGTCCGCTAACTGCATGGGTTGCGACAAGTCTCTCCCCACTGCAGATGGTTTAGGGTCAAGGCTGCGAACGACGTGGCTGAAAGACCTTGAACAGGCTCCAAGTGGCGGCCCCCCGGATATTGCACGGCTGTCCGTTGTAAAAAGCACGAAAAAGAACGAAAAGCGCATCTTCCCGCGCTGGCTGCGCAGCGACCGCACTTGCACCATGGCAGGGCGGCTTTTGGCCAGACACCTGCTCCTCGCGAGAAAAAGCAGCAAGGATCTCACGCCAAGTTTTTTGGAATCAGTGGCTTGTGCGCTATAGCGCCTACCGTGGCGCTATAGCAGTACGGTCCGACGATGGGCGCATCTCTGGTGCAGGTGCCTGTGCACGGCCAACTCGTGAAGTATTGCAAGAATAAGGCGATTCCACCTGCCCATATGGGCAGCTACTGCTTCTGACGGCTTGCCTTTCTAATTCGCGCCATCCTTAAAAAAATAAGATAGGTTGCGAGATGCTGCAGATGGTTTCTGGTACCCGGGAACAATTGCGGGTTGAGGTGGAGGTCTCGTTAGCGCAATACCGTTATCGGGTATTTGTAGAGGAATTGGGGTGGCCGTTGAAAACCGAGCATGGTCTGGAGCGTGATGCTTTTGACCGTGATGACACGGTTTATGTGGTTGCCCGAAATAACGAGGAACGAGTCTGTGGTTGTGGACGGCTGTTGCCCACCACAAGGCCTTATCTCCTGAGCGAGGTTTTTCCACATCTGATGGGGGGTATTCCCCTGCCGCATGCGAGCGATGTTTGGGAGCTGTCGCGGTTTGCCATCAGTTCGCCGAGTAATGCCGGCCTCAGTGTTGCCGATGCATGGCGCAACACCTGTGCGCTGATGGCCGACATCGTACGGGTCGCCGCCAGTCACGGCGCCAAGCGGCTGATTGCTTTTTCGGTGGTAGGCAATGAGCGCCTGTTGCGCCGCATGGGGGTCGATGTACACCGGGCTGCTGCGCCGCAACTACTGGACGGCAAACCGGTACTGCCCTTCTGGATAGAGATCAACAAACAAACCACAACTGCACTGGGCATAACGCTCCCCACCGGAGAGATGCCTGCTGCAACGGAAGGCAGGCATAGCTAGGTCACGGACTTACCCACCTCAAGCGCCGAAACCCCATTTTGACGTTGCGGTGCAAGCTCGTGTAACACGCTACAGCGCTAAATTGCTAGATAAACAATCCTTTTAAAAATCCGGTTAAGCATTGATTGATACGTGTGTCGGGCTGGCTTCAATTGAAGGCGGGTACAGGCTGGGCGCAGGAGTAATAGAAAGCTGGAGCGCTACTCGGGATGTACTGAAAAGCGGATTTTAAAGGTAATGCTAGTTGTTTTGGTTCCATGGTTTTACCCGATTTGAATAAATCCGGGGCAGGCTGCGGAATTTGGTCGCCATATTTCATTGCAGTGATGTGATTGCAATGTGTTGGTGATGATTGAACGGGCGCAGTCTTTGCGCCATATCACACAAAAAAGAGGAGTAGGAAATTGGAAAGTGAATGCCTGGTTTGTTCTGAAGAATTCAACGTGGCTCCCGACACCCTGGCGGGCGAAATACTCGCCTGTTCGGCCTGTGGTCAAGAGCATGAACTGTTGATGGTGGATGGCAGCCCTAAGCTCGGGCTGGCACCTGAAATCGAGGAAGACTGGGGAGAGTAAGCATGCAGACCGGTACCGTACTAGTCGTACTCACCAAGATCCGGCCTGAAGAGCGCGCCATCATCACAGCGCTGGAGGCGTTGGGCATTAATGTGATCGTTAGCGTCGACGGTCGTGATCTCGGTTGGCTGTTGCAGGGGAACGAGCGTGCACAGCCACATGTTGCGATGTTGCGGTGCCTGTCGCAATCGAGAAACGTCGAAGTGTCGAAGCTGCTGAAGGCTTGTGGTATCCCCACCATCAACAGCAGCGAATCGATCAGCATCTGTTGCAGCAAGGTCGCGCAGGCGCTGATTTTCAAACAGCACGATATCCCTGCGCCTGAATCCTGCATCGCCTTCAGCGGTGAGGAGATTGTTCGTCTGGGCGAGCAGTTCGGCTATCCCTTCGTCCTGAAACCCTCGTCCTCCTCGTGGGGGCGCGGGGTGACCCTGATACGTAGCCGCGATTGCCTGGAGGCCTGGCTGTCGGCGTGGGAAACCCACGATGCCAGCTATAAGGAATTCCCTGTCGTGGTGCAGGCATTCGTGGAAAAGCCCGGCTATGACCTACGGGTTGTGGTGGTAGGTGATCAGCCTCTGGTGGCCTTTCGGCGAGCGACTGACCACTGGAAGACCAATACCCATCTCGGTGCGAGCGTGGTGCCGTGCGAGATCACTGAGGCGATACGGACTTTGACCATGCAGGTGGTCGAGGCCATTGGCCCGGGCATCTACGGGCTCGATCTGTTTGAGCAGGTCAATTCGCCGGATCTGCTGGTCTGCGAAGTCAACCAGAACCCGGAGTTTGCCCGTTCTTCTCTTATTCACGGTGTTGATGTTGCAGGTGCAATTGCTTCCTGGGTTGGCCACGAGGTGGCGATCTATGAGCCGGCATTCCTGATGATCAACCCAGTGCAGCATTCAATGGTGGCCGCGTGAACAATTTTCAGCAATCCCTCGTACTCACTCGCGTCATGACCAGTGGCGTGGTCATGAGCATAGAAAAGAACGACCGGCAGTTGCCCGGTCTGGAAACACAAATCCGCAACAAGGTCGATCGCCAGTATGTGGCCTTGTTCAATTCGGTCACAGGCGCCATCCACGCCGCCTTACATGGTCAGCAGATCGGCTTTGGTAGTAAGGCGGTGTTTCCTCGAGTCAGCCAGCGTGAGCAGAAATTCCTGACCTGGCTGGGCGTGGGCATAGAAGAGAGCACCAGCATACCGCGCACCTACGGCATGGCCTCGATCGCCTGGCAAGACGCCGGGACGACGCTGGATGCCGCCGTTGCTGCCGTTAGCCACGACAAGGTGCAGGTGCTGGACTTTACCGAACTGGGCTTTGGCCCCTGTGCGGCCATCGCCACCAATGATGAACAGATCTGGAAGCGGGCTGAGCGATTGAAGATTTTCGGTGCATTCGATCTGCGGACCATGTGGTCGCAGGCGGAAAGCGAACCCGAGATACAGCCCACCATACAGTTCAACTATCGACTCAGCCCGCTAGTTGCCGCCTGCGTACGTCAGGCCATCCAAGGAAACCAATGATGCAAACCGATTTTCCTGCACTGCCACTGCCGTGGCCGACCGACGACATGGCCCAACAGGAACTGGCCCATCTGGGCGGTAATCCGGTGATTGGTCATGGATTCCGCAAGACGCTTTTCCCGGTGATTACCAAGGAGGACGTGCTGCAGATGCAGATCAGCATCCTGCGCAACCACTCCAACTCGGAAGCCCAGTTCACTGAAGACTACCGTAACTATGTGGGTGCGAAGTACGCCATCGCCACGGCGAGCGGAACCTCCGCACTGCACCTGGCCTTGGTCGGTGCCGGCGTGACGCCGGGCGACGAAGTCATCGTGCCCTGTTTCACCTTTATTGCTACTGCCCAGGCCATCGTTGCAGCCAAAGGCATCCCGGTATTTGTTGATATCGACCCGGTGAACTATTGCATCGACGTAGCGGCGGTGGAAGCGGCCATTACGCCCCGCACCCGAGCTGTCATGCCGGTGCACGTGCATGGTCTGCCCGCCAATATGCCGGCCTTGCGCCAGCTCTGCACCAAGCATGGGCTGCTACTGGTAGAGGACGCCTCGCATGCTCACTCGGCTGCCATCGACGGCACCATCTGTGGTGCACTGGGCGATGCCGCCGGGCAGAGCTTGATGGCTGACAAGAACTTCCCAGTGGGTGGCGAGGGCGGTATCGCCTTCTTCGCCGACGAAGCGAAGTACAAGCGTGCCCGGGCCTTCCTGGAGGAAACAGGTATCGACTACAGCATGTCCGGTATCGTCGCGGCGTTTGGTATCAGTCAACTCAAGCGCCTGCCGTACTACGACGCCATCCGCCAGCGCAATGCCGCCTACCTGACAGCGGAGCTGGCCAAGACGGGGCTGTTTACCGGCCCTGAAGTGCCGGCCACTTATGTCCATGCCTACAATATGTACCGTATCGCCCTGCATCCTGCCGCCGTGGGGCTGGACGACCTGCCCATCCATGCGGTCAAGGGCGCAGTACAGGAGCTCCTCGTGGCCGAGGGCGTACCGGCGCGTGAATGGCAGAACAAGCCTATACCGGGACATCTGCCATTCCAGAACCGTCAGGGCTTCGGTCAAGGTTACCCGTTTACCTTGAGCCAGCGCGACTTCAGCGAATACTCACTGGATCGCTTTCCCAATGCACTGAAGATGCTGGCTTCCACGCTGACCCTGTGCCGAGAGCTGCGTTCGCCGGTCGAAACCGAGCGCATCCAGTCCTACGCCCTGGCATTCCACAAGGTTGCGGCAAGGCCCGACGCGATACGCAAGCTGGCCACTGAAAACACCTACCCCCTGCCTTACGAGCGCGACGGCAGGCTGGGTTGATGATGAAGACTGTCACTGTTTCCGTCCTGGGCGCTGCCGGCTTTGTAGGGGGCGAGTTGATACGCCTGCTGCAGTCGCACCGGCACGTCCAGCTGGTCGATGTCACTTCCCGCGCGCGCGCAGGCCAGCCCATAGGTCGCAGCCTACCTGCATTGCGGCATTTTCCTGAAACTGGCAGAAAGCGCTTCGCCACGATAGAGGCGATGCGCGAGGTGGATATTGTGTTCTCCTGCCTGCCCGGTGGGGTGCTGCCCAAGATCATGGAGCAGATCCGTCCCAAGGCCAGGCGCATCATCAATCTGGCTGGTGACTACCGGCTGCGTGATCCAGCACTACTAGCGCGGCACTATCCAGAGACGGCCGTCACTGGCGTTCCGGCTGACTCCCGCTATGTTATTCCCGAGCTGTGGCAGCCTGAGTATGCCGACAGCAGCCTGCTCAACCTGCCTGGTTGCATGGCGGTGGCTACTTTCTACGGTCTCTATCCGCTGGTGGCCCGTGGTCTGGTTGAGAGCGAGATTGTGGCGGAAGCCAAGACAGGCTCCAGCGGTAGCGGCAAGGAAAGTGCCGAACACCCGGCCGAGCGCAGCCACAACTATCGGCCCTATATGTTGTCTGGGCATAGGCACGAGCCTGAGATCATGCAGGCCTTGCATGATCATACCGGCCACCAGGTGGCATTGCGTTTTTCGGCAGGCAGCCTGGACAGCCCTCGCGGTATTGCAGTGTCGTCCTTTCTGACGCTGCGCGAGGGGGTGACCGAGCTGGATGTGCGCAAGGCCTTCTTCAGTACCTATGGGACTACCCGCTTTGTGCGCTACCTTGGACCCGCTCAGGGGCCGTGGAGCATGCCCATGCTCAAGACCGTGGTTGGCTCAAATGCAGTGGAAGTGGCGACCGATATTGATGGTCGCCGCTGCACGGTGGTCAGTGCACTGGACAATCTGATCAAAGGCGCAGCCGGGCAGGGCATACAGGCCATGAATCTGGCTGAGGGCTTCGACGAGGATGAAGGCCTGTCGCACGGGGGGATGTGGCCATGACCGCCGCCTTGAATCCTGCAGCCAGCAGCCCCGTGCCTGGCGCGCCAAGCAGTCTTGCAGCACCTCGCCAGCGTGCCCGCGAGCCGCTCTATGTCATCAAGGTGGGTAGCGCTTCGCTCGATGCCGGCAGCGGCATATTGGACGAGATCGCGGTCTTGTCGCGGGCAGGCCGGCGCGTGTTGGTCGTCATAGGCGGCGGCAGTGCCATCGCCCGGCAGTACGGGATGGAGTCGCGGACCATGGCTTTCCATACCCTTGCCAATGGCGATGTGGTGAGGACCGCGACCGCCGATGATATCGGTGTGCTGGTGCGTGCCTACCAGGGCCAGGTCCTGCCGCCCATACAGAATGCCTTGCAGCAGTTGGACCTGCGCGCCTTTGCCGCACCAGCCTACAGCCTGGGCCTGGTGGAGGCCAGCCGTAACCGCCCCATCAAAGTGATGCGTGATGGCAAGACCCTGGTGGTACGGGAACACCTGGTCGGCACCCCCTCGCGTTGCCGTACCGAGCTGCTGCTGCATCTGCTGGAGCACAATGATGTGGTCTGCTTGACGGCCCCGGTGGCAGAGGAAGGCGTGAATGGCGGCATACTCAATACCGACGCCGATATGCTGGCGGCTTTCCTTGCCACGGCGCTCAAGGCCGACCACATTCGCTTCGTGACATCGACACCGGGGATACTCCGGCAGGTTGACGACCTGAGCTCGCAGCTGGCCGACATCTTCCCCGGTGAGCCGCTGCCCTTCGTGCAGGGGCGCATGAAGCAGAAGATGCGTGCCGCCAACCACGTGCTGGAACATGGCATCGCCGATGTGGCCATCGTAGGCCCCCATTCGGTAGCCAAGCCGGCGGGTAGCACCCGGGTCTGGCCGCTGATGCCACCCGATCCCGCATTGAAGCTGTTGACCCAGACGGTCTCCATCAACTCGGTTTCGATGGATGAGACCGAGGCGGTGGAATGGCTGGTAAGTCATTGCCTCAGTCTGGGCATTGCCGCCTGGCGCGACGATGCCGGTAACTTCGTCGCCAGTAAGGGCGAAGGCGCGGACCATCTGCTGTTGCTGGGGCATATCGATACCGTACCTGGCCCCTGGCAGCCGCTACTCAATGCAGAAGGGCATTTGAGTGCGCGTGGCGTGGTCGATGCGAAAGGCTGCCTGGTCAACTTCATTGAGGCGCTGATCGCCGCCGACGTTCCTCCTCATGGCCGCCTGACGGTGGTGGGTGCGGTGGAGGAAGAGGTGTCGTCCTCCAAGGGGGCATTCCATGTGCGCGACACGTTGGTGGCGGATGCCGTGGTGATCGGCGAGCCCAGCCGTGCCGATACGCTGACCCTGGGTTACTACGGACTGCTCAAGATCCGCCTCCTGGCTGCGGTGCCGCATGCCCACTCGGCTGGCAAGGGTGTCGTCTCTGCGCCCGATCTCATGGTAGAGACCGTAGCGCGCTTGCGTACCCATGCTGACGAATTCGATCCGGAAGGCATCAGCGCGCTGATCTCCACCAAGAGCTGGAGCGACCCGGCGCGACAGTACGCGGAAGGCATACTGAATTTCCGGGTTTCGCCCCAGGCTGATCTAAAGGGCCTGCTGGCTGCAGTGGAGGCCGCCGGATCGACGGAAGTGCGCTGCGAAATACTGCGTGCTACGCCAGGCTATAGCACGCCGCGTACCTGCAATCTGGCGCGTTGCTTTACCCGCGCGTTTGCGGCGACCAGCACGCCGCCCCGTTTTGTGGTCAAGAAGGGCACCAGCGACATGAATACCCTGGCCACCCGCTGGACAGGGGTGGACATGGTGGCCTACGGCCCGGGGGACTCTGCCCTGGACCATACCGACCATGAGTTCCTGACGGTAACGGAATACAAACAGGCACGCCACATCCTGGATCTGGCCATCAACAACTGGTTCGCGAGCAGGGTGAAATGAACATGCAGACACGCATCGAAGATAGCGATATGCAGGCACCCCGGCACGCTGCCCAATGGGCGCCACTGCAGCAGAAGATAAGGCGAACCATAGTCGATCTGGCGGCCACACCGACAGGCTGCCATATCGGCGGCAGCCTGTCGGTCGCCGACATACTGCTGGCGGCCTTTGCCTGCAGCGATCGAGAGCAAGGTGACGAGGTGATCCTGAGCAAGGGGCATGCGGCAGCCGGGCTGTACGCCGTCATGTACCACCTGGGCGAGTTGGCGGATGACCCGGTAGCCAGCTACGGGGCCAAGGGCTCCATCCTGACCGGCCATCCCAACCACAAGATACCAGGCGTGCGTTTCTCAACCGGCAGCTTGGGCCATGGCGTGGCCTATGCAGTGGGTTGGGCGCTGGCGCGCAAGATGAAGGGCGACCTGCGCCGCGCGCTGGTTGTGGCGGGAGACGGCGAGCTGCAGGAGGGCTTGTGCTGGGAGGCATTCCAGCTGGCCAGTGCCCAACAGCTGGGTAATTTCGTCATGGTGGTGGATCGCAACGGCGGGCAGAACGATGGCGCGGTGGCGGATATATCGCCACTGAACCGGCTGGATCTGCGCTTGCAAGGTTTTGGCTTCTGCGTGGTGGAGCTGGATGGCCACGATGTGCAGGCCATGGTCGACGTCATCCGTGCCCATGACCATCACGGCGGCCAGCCACTGGCCATCATTGCCAACACAGTCAAGGGCAAGGGTGTCCCGGCCATCGAGAACAACCCATCCTGCCATTACGCGGTGCTGCGTCCCGCGCTGGCGCATAAGTGGAAGGAGGCCGTGGTATGAGTCTCGCAGGACGCATTGCCTACCGGGATGAACTGACCCGCCTGGCGCAGGAGCACCCCGGCATTGTCTGCCTGGAGGCTGACCTCGGCGGAGCCAAGCACCCCTTTCAGGAAGCCTTTCCTGATCGGTTCTTCAACCTGGGCATCGCCGAGGCGGCAGCCATAGATTGCGCCACAGCCATGGCATTCAGCGGCTATACGCCGTTCTTCAGCACGTTCGCGCCGTTCGCGGTATTGCGTGCGGCCGAGAGCATCAAGTTATCGCTGGGCTATATGGTCGCCAACGTCAAGATCGTTGCCCCCTATGCCGGCGTGGCTGGTGGCTGGTTCGGCACCACCCACCATTGCCTGGAAGACCTGGCTGTGGTGCAGGCCTTCCCGGGTGTACGCATCCTGGCACCCTACGGCGAGGAGGAGACACGGGAGATGGTCCGTCTGATGGCGACCACCGATGGGCCCTTCTATATGCGGCTGGGTCGTAATGGCGCCTATGCCAGCATCGAAGGCCGCCGTGATGAGCACGGCATCACCTGGCAGCACGAGGAAGGCAGGACGGCTGACAGTCTCTGCGTGGTATCCGTCGGCGAGATGGGTACCGTGGCCGCCCTGGCGGCCTGCGAGCAGCGCAGCGATATCGTGCACGCCCATCTGTGCCAGCTCGATCAAGCCGCGCTGTCGCAGGCTGCCGCTGTGCTGGCTGGCCGATTCCGGGCTGTGCTGGTCGTGGAAGAACATCGTCCCATGGGTGGCATAGGCGCGGCGCTGGCGCTGCTGATGCCCACCTGCCAGGTTTATTCATTCAACTGCGGACAGGCTTGGCCCGGCACTGGTGGTAGCCACGAGGAAGTATTGGCATCGCTGGGCTTCTCGTCCGAAGCGCTGCTGGATCGTATCGCACAAATCACAGCCGAGCCCCTCGGGTCGGCGTCTAACCAAGCAAGTCTCACTAAGAGCGAGGAACTCACATGCATATCCTGATGATTGAATGCAACCCCAATGGTGTTGCTGGCATTGCAAACGCGCTGGAACTCGGCCACGACGTCACGCTGGTCTCGGCCGATCCCGACTTCTATCTGAACGCTTCCCCGCTCGCCAAGCCTGCCTTCGAGCATCCGCGCTGCCAGGTGCTGAAAGCGGCCGATGCTTTTTCCATTGAGGCCCTGGAAGCTCTGGTCAAGCGCGTGCATGCAGAAAAGCCGGTGCATGGCGTGGCAACCTATAGCGAATACCATACCGTGCATGCCGCTTCGGCTGCCCGTGCACTGGGCTTGCCCGGCATGAGCGTGGACGGTGCCCTCAATGCCCGCCACAAGCACCGCACCCGCCTGACCCTGGCCGGTACGGGTATACGCCAGCCGCGCTTTGTCCATGTCCAGAGCCCGGAGCAGATCGAAGCGGCCGTCCGTGAGATCGGTTTCCCCTGCGTGATCAAGCCTTCCGACGGTACTGCCAGCCTGCATGTGCTGCATTTGACCAACGAGGCAGAACTGGCCCGCTATCTGGAAGACCTGGCCAAGGTGGCTGATTACGGCCGTGGTGTGGTCCGCATACCCGACATCCTGGTCGAAGAGTTTGTCGAAGGCGAGCTGGTGTCGGTGGAAGCCTGTGTGCACCAGGGCGGCAAGATCGTGAACCTGGGCATCACCGACCGCTGCCTCAGCGGCTTTCCGTACTTCATCGAAATGGGCGCTACCTATTTTAGCGGCCACCCCCTGCAGGATGAGCTGTTCGCCATGAACGAGCAGGTGCTGCGCCATCTGGGCATCGACTTTGGCTTTATCCATACCGAATACCTGCTGAGCAAGGACGGTCCGGTGCTATGCGAGGTCAATGGCCGCCTCATCGGCGGTATTGTGCCTGGCCTGATGAAGATCTCCAGCGGCGTGGATCCTTATCTGGAGGTGATACGCCAGGCCTTGGGCGAAACCCCCGAGCATCCGCTACCGGGTGAGCTGGTGGCAAGCGTACGTTGGTTTGGGTCGCCCGTGGATGGCACCCTGGCAGAGATCGACCTCGGCGCACTCAAGAGCCTGCCCGGCTATCACGATGCCCTGAGCTATCGCGCCAAGGGCCGTGCGGTGTCGCGTCTGTCCAAGAGCAACTTCGACTGGCTGGGCCACTTGGTATTTACAGGCAGCAGCCGCGATGAGGCGACTGAGCGCTGTGAGGCTGCCCTCGATAACATCCATCTGGCAGTCAACGTCGGCGTGGCGCGATGATGGAACTGGCCACACCAGACGCAGGACAGACCGCCGGCAGCATCCCGGCGGATGGGCGAAGGTCCGTCCGCCGGGTGGCGATTCCGTGCATCGATGCCGACACGATATTTGATGTGACGGTGGAGGAGGGCCTGTTTGCCAGCATCCAGCCTGCGGGGGAGCGGGCGGACAGTGCTGGCCCGGGGGGGCTGGCGGATGTGCCGACCTTGTGGCCGGCCTATACCGAGTGCCACGCCCATTTCGCACTCCCGCCGAACTTCGACGACAGCCTGGATGACCCGGCTATTATGGCCATGCAGTACCTGTACCACGGTGTGGCCCATGTCGTGGACATGTTTGGCTTTCCACTGGTGAAGGCCGCCTGGGAGCGTAGCGCCGCACAGGCTACGCTGCCCTATCCGGAGGTGGTCCATTGCGGTTATGCCGTGACGGCCATGTGCGGTTACGACGGCAAGATAGGGCATGGCAGCGAGTTCCCCGCGCCTGTCTTCATGCTGGGCGGCAAGCACGATCTCGACGTGATCCTGGAAGGCAACCGGCATCTGGGCGCCACCTTTCTCAAGGTGATGTTCACCAATGGCGTGGAACAGCCCGGTGGCAGCCCTCGCTTCTCCCGGATATCGCCCGAGATGCTGGCAGCGCTGGCCCAGGTGGCGAGCGCGCGGGGCATCAGCTGTGTCCTCGACTGCAATACCCGCGACGAAGTCATGCTGGCGCACCACTTTGGCTTCCGCTATTTCGCCCATGCTGTGCGGGACGAGGTGCTGTCCGACGCAGACTGGCAGCAACTGAGCGGCAGCTGCTTTGTGTCCACGCTCAGTGGTTTGCGGCCCATGGTGCTGCGGCGCGAGGAATTCCTCGATGAGTACGGCCGCCCGGGGTTCTCGGATACCCAGGACACCCGGAACCTGGATTTCGTGGCCGGTATCGATGAGCCTTTCGGTATCAAGCGTAACTGCCAGGAATCCCGTACCCGTGCAGTGGAGACCATGCGCCAGAACAGTCTCGCCGCCCTTGAGCGGGGCATGCTGCTGACAGGAACCGATGCGGGCAATAGCGGCTGTTTCCATGGTTACAGTCTGTTGGGCGAGCTACGCCTGCTGAGCGCGCGACCCGACGCTGCCAACCTGCCACTGCAAACGGTCGCTACCGTCGCCGGGCGGCAGTTCTTTGACCGCATGGCAGGTCATGCCTCGCCAGCCCACCCATTGCGCGTGGGGGCGGCGGCCACCTTCAATCTCTTTTCCAGACACGGCCATGCCGCGGGCGGATTGCCCGATGCCACGTTGATCCGTGGCATCCCAGTTGATCGCCAGCAGGTTGTCAAGACTATCCAGGCGCTGCGTGCGTCCCCAACACAAGGAAAAATCACGCTATGACACCTAGCCTGAAAAGGACGCTGTTTGGTATCAATGCGGGTATCGCATTGGCCCATATCGGCAACTTCATCTACTTTCCCCATCTGGTTTCTACCCTGGGGGTCACCTACAGTGGTTTCTGGGCTGGCTTCGTCATGTTCATGACCTATGTCGGCCGGCTGAGCGCCACCTTTTGCTACGAGGGCTTCGCTGCCCGTACCGGCCTGCGTAACAGCATTGTTGCCGGTATCGCGGTGGAGGCCGTGGCACTGGGCCTGATGGCCTACGCCGAAGGTGTTGCCTTCTACAGCCTGCTGGCTTTCTTCGTCGGCTTTGGCTCGGGCCTATCTTTCCCTGGCCTGAAAAACATTCTCGGTACCTTCCCCGAGGCAGACCGGCCCAAGGCTTTCTCCTCGTTCCAGATGGCCTGTCAGCTGGGCGCCATTGCCGGTGCGCTGATCGGTGGCATATTCACTGGCGCTCATATGGCGACCGTGTTTGCGGTGGTATTCGGGCTGTTCATGCTGTATTGCCTGGCGGCATTCTTCTTCATCCCCAGCAGTCCCGCCACCAATCCTGGCGCACCCTTGGTCAATACCAAGATACTCAGCGGCCTGCAGGCGGGTAATGGCACGCAGTATTTCCTGCTGTCCAGCTTGTTCTGGTTTCTCTCCATCAATTTCATCGTGGGCATGCCGCTGCATATGCAGGCCTATGTGAAGGAGATACCGCTGACAGCGCCATTCTGGATTACCGGCATCTGCATACTGATCCTGCAGTACCCCCTGTTCCGCTTTTTCAACCAACGCTTCCAGCCAGGTACGGTGATGGCTGTCGCATTTGCCGGCATGGCCTGCGCCTACCTGTTGTTCGGTGCCGGTATTACCGCAAGCTGGGTGGTACTGGGCTGCTTCCTGGTGATTGTCGGCGATATCCTCTTTACCCCTTCGTTCGATCTGTGGGTATCGGCCAAGATCCCCAGCGACCGCCTGGCCAAGGCCATGGGCGCGATGCATTTCTTCCGCAGCTTCGGCAATATGGTTGGCACCTTTATGGCGGGCCTGTTATTCGACCTGTCGCGCCACGTTGCCATCCCTGGTATCAACTGGTACATCGTTGCAGCCATCGCCTCCTCGGCGGCGGTCTTCAGCTACCTCAGTGGCCGTCGTGAATCTGAGGCAGCAACTGCCTTGGTCGCACAGAAAGAGGCGGGCTGATCGTCTAGTAGACGCCCTCTGCTGCTGCCAGGCGACCTTGCCTGGCAGCAGGCTTGCGCGACGCCTGGCCTCTAGATACCGGGTACGGTGTATTCGGGCAGCCTTTGTCTCGTGTGGGACATGGCTGCGTTCAGCTCAACGTTCCAGATGCTACCCGCGCCCAGGCGGTATCAGTCGTCCAGCGTCTCGTGCGAGGCCATCTCGCCTTGTTTCCAGTAGCTTGCGGCGCGCACCCGTGCCTTGTCCCACCCCCGCTCCAGCAGCAGGCTGCGTACGGCCCTGACCATAGCCAATTCGCCGGCTACCCAGGCATAGCCCTGGCCTGTAGGGGTGGCCCATTGCTGCAGGGCGGCGAGCATGCTGTCCGCCTGTCTATGGGGGCTGTCTGCCGTTAGCCAGGTAAGGTGCAGTTGGGCGGCGCTCTGCAGCGTGAGCCGAGCCGCCTCGTGGCCGACAGACAGGAAGGCATGGGCCTGGCAGCCGGCGGGTAGCTCCTCCAGCCTGCGGGCAATGGCGGGCAGGGCGCTTTCGTCGCCGACCAGCAGGTGCCAGTCATAGCCGGTGGGAATCACGAAGGAGCCACGTGGCCCGCCTATGCCTATGCATTGCCCTGGCTGGGCTTGCGCGGCCCAGAGGGTTGCTGGTCCCGCATCGTGCAGCACGAATTCGATGTCCAGTTCGCCGGTGGCGGCATCGTAGCGCCGTGGGGTGTAGTCGCGGGTGATGGGCTTGCTGCGGCCCTGGGGGTAGACGGGGCCATCCGGGCCCAGGGTCGGCAGGGCGGGTGCGGTTTCGCCGGGGTGGGGCAGAAAGACCTTGAGGTGATCGTCGAACGAGGCCGAGATGAAATCGGCCAGGTCGTCGCCGGTAAAGGTGATGCACACCATATAGGGCGAAAGGCGAACGACCCGGCGTACCTGCAGCAGCCTGAACTTCAGGGGATGCCGCAGGCGTTCTACGGTCAGTGGTGTGGAGGGTGTCATGGAGGAATCCTGTCTGTGGAGTAGCGGCTCTTAGGGATGCACCCAAAAGACCACCACCTTAGGGAGGGCGGTGGCCTGGCTGGGTATCAGTAGCGGTAGTCCAGCGTGATGCCGGCGGTTCTCGGCTGGCCCACGGTGCCGATATTGGAACTGCGGCCGGTGTTGACGTGATAGAGCACGTCTTCGTCGGTTGCGTTTTTCATATAGGCCCTTACCGTGTAGCTGCTGGCCGCGTAGCCGGCATTAAGGTTGACGACGGTGTAGCCGCCGGCCTTGAATGCCGGGTTGTTGTCGATCTCCGAGTAGTAGTCACCGGTGCGGTTGAGATCGGCACCGACAAACCAGCCACTGTCGAAGCGCTGCTTGAAGCCCAGGTTGGCGGTCAGCCTGGGGGCGTAGTTGAAGTGATTGCCCAGGATGGCCGGGCTGCCGGCGGGTGCGCCGGTGACCTTGGTATTGAGCAGGCCCAGCGAGCCGAACAGCTCCAGGGTGCGGGTGGCCATGCCGTTGAGGCTGATTTCCAGGCCGTAGCTGCGGCCCTTGGGGATGTTGACGAAGCGGCGGTTCAGCAGGGCCTGATAGTCGTCGTAGCGGTTGAAGAAAAGGTTGGTGTTGAGGTTCAGGCGTTTGTCCAGCAAGACCGAACGGGTGCTCAGCTCATAGGTGCTGACCTCTTCCTTGCCGTACTCGTAGAACTCGCTGGTGATCCAGTCGATGCTGCCGGCGCCGGGGTTATAGCCTTTGCGGGCAGTGAAGCCCAGGGTGGTTTCGGGCGACAGCCGGTAGCTGAGTCCCAGCTTGGGCAGCAGCATGGTTTCGCCGATATCGGTCCGGATATGGCCGGCCCAGGGGCGTCCCGGCCAGGCCATGACGTCGCGGTCCTGTTCCTCTCGTTCGATGCGGCCGCCCAGAATCAGATCCAGCTTGCTGCCTAGCGCGATGGTGGATTCA
Organism: Chitinimonas prasina; assembly: GCF_030160395.1. GTDB lineage: Bacteria > Pseudomonadota > Gammaproteobacteria > Burkholderiales > Chitinimonadaceae > Chitinimonas > Chitinimonas prasina. The sequence goes on along the minus strand of NZ_BSOG01000001.1, from coordinate 1,071,232 downwards.
CCGTACAGCGCCATCGTCTTGACCTTGTCATCGCCCTCGAAGCCATCGGGGCCGGCATAGAGGTCTTGGTGGCGATCGTAGTAGAACAGGCCGATCACGCCGCGAACGCCGCTATCCCTGGCGTCGTAGACCAGCCGCGATTCCAGGGTATTGCTGTCTTCATCCAGCTTGAGCGAGAAGCGATCGGGGCCGGATTCCTGGAAGTTTGCATCGTAGTTGCCACGGCTGTAGAGGAAGTGGCCGGTCAGTACGGGCGAGAACTCATAACTGATATCGGTACTGACGGTGGTATTGGCGGAATCCTGGTAGCGGGTGTTCGAGGCGATGCCACGGAACTGGTGGTCGAAGAAGTTGCCATCGACGGTGTTGAGGTACTCGCCCTTGTTGGCGCGATGGGACACGGTCAGCTTGGCCGATAGCTGGGGGGCGTCCTTGGGCAGCCAAAGCAGTTTGGCGCGCACATTGTTGCGGCGGATTTCGGAGGGATCCCACGGCCAGTTGCCGGGATAGTCGATGAAACCGTGGCCGCGCAGCCCTTCGGCGGCAACACGGAAGGCCAGTTCGTCCTCGACCAGGGGGCCGGATACCACGCCGGCCAGCAGGGTCTTGCCGTCCTGGTTCTCGTAGCCGATGCGCGCCGCGCCTTCCCACTGGAAGCTTGGGTCCTTGGTGTTGACGACAATGGCGCCGCCTATGGTATTGCGGCCCTGGGTGGTGGACTGCGGGCCGGCCATGACTTCGACCTGGGCGATATCCCACAGGCCGGCATCGACATAGCGCTGGCCGGACCAGCTCTCGGAGACGCCGTCGACCGAGGTGCTGACGCGCGGACGGGCGCCGGAGACAAAGGAGAAGACGCCGGTCGATGGGCCTGTGCCGGAGATGCCGCGCATATTGGGAATGCCGGCGCCGTTGAAGCTTACATTGGGCGCACGGTTGACGACGTCGTAGACCGAGCGCAAGCCGCCCTGGTCGACATCGCGGCCGCGCAGCACGGTTACCGCCGTGGTGGTTTCCTGCAGCGAACGGTTGATCTTCTCGCCGGTCACCGTGATGGTGGCCAACTCGCCTTCGGCCGTGTACAGCGTAAAGCGGCCATTGCCCTGGACCGCAATATGCAGGCCGGTACCCGCCAGCAGGGCGGTCAGAGCGGCTTGCGGGGTGTGGCTGCCCTGTACGGCCTGGCCATTCAGATTCTTGAGCAGGGATTCTTCCACCGTCACCTGGACGCCCGATTGCCGGATGAACTGCTTGAGCTGGCTGGCCAGTGCGCCGGCGGGGATCTGGTATTGCTGCTGCACGGCAGCGGTTTCCGCGGCCCAGCCGCTGCCCACGGTGGCCATGGCAGTCATGCAGGCAAGTGTCAGTTTGCTAGCCAGCAGCAAGGCATGGCGGTGGGTCTGTCTACCTCTGTCCATCGTGGTTTCTTTCCCTGGTGATGATCTATACAGCGTCTCAGCGTATTCTCAATTAAGAATACAAATGATAATATTTCTCATTATTACATAAAACGCCGCACCGAGCCTAGATGGGCGCTACGCCGCTTTGGGTCTGGAGAGACGTTGCGGGATATCAGCCCAGTGCGGCCAAGGCTACCAACCTGGCTGTGCTGCTGGGCATTCTGGAGGAGAGTGGATTTGAACCCTGTGGCACCCGAAACGGCAGCCTGGCTGCAAGCGGTGGAGGTGGGCAGTGAGCGATGGTGGCAGGCAGTTGCCAAGCTGGGCGCGCCGCTGTGCGAGCCGGTGGCCGAGGATACCTATTGCATCACCTTTCTCTGGCGCGATCCGGCAGGGGATGAATCCCGCTCTGCTACCCACCGGGTCTATATCGATGTGAACTCGGTGACCAACCACCATGCCTTCGACCCCGAATCGCTGCAGCGCATTGCCGGCACCGATGTGTGGTACTGGCAGGTGCTGCTGCCTGCCAGCTGGCGGGGCAGCTATGCCTTTATTCCGGTCGATGCCAGCCTGTTGCCGCCGATGGCCGAGGGCACGCTGGAGGACAGGCGTGACCGTCACCGACAGTGGTGGCGGTCGGTCATGGGGCTGGCGCAGGCCGATGCCCTGAACCCACTGCCGCCCCATGCCAGCGGCTGGGCCGGCATGCTGTCCGCCTTGCACCTGCCCGGCGCACCCGACCAGTCTGCCTGGCGGGTGCATGACCGTGGTGAGGGCAAAGGCCAGGCTGCGCAGCACCTGAAGAAGCTGCATTGGAAAAGTGACTTGCTGGGCAACCAGCGAACTGTCTGGGTCTATGCCTGTGGCCAGGCCGATACCCCGGCCGAGCAGCTGGCGCGACCCTTGGTGCTGCTGCTGGACGGGCAGCACTGGGCTGAGCGCATGCCCATCTTTTCTGCGCTTGAGGCCCGCACCGAGGCGGGCGATCTGCCTGCCGCCGTCTATGTCCTGATCGATGTCATCGACGGTGGCTACCGCCAGGCGGAGCTGTCGTGCAATCCCCTGTTCTGGCAGGCCGTGCAGCATGAATTGTTGCCCTGGGTCGCCGGCCTGGTACCCAGTAGCTCCAAGCCGGCCCGTACCGTGGTGGCGGGCCAGAGCCTGGGAGGGCTGGCCGCCCTCTATGCCGGGCTGCACCATCCGCAGCGCTTTGGTGCGGTGCTGAGCCAGTCGGGCTCGTTCTGGTGGCCCTATGTGGAACTCCTGCAGGCGCCGCCGGGCGAGGCCTGCCCACGCAAACCCGGCAGCCGTGGCCGGCTGGCCGAACTGCTGACTGACGGCACCTTGCCGCCTGGCCACCTGCGGGTTTTTCTGGAGGTGGGCAGCCGCGAGGACGTGATGATAGACCTGAACGACAGCGTGCATGAGGGCTTGTGCCAGGCTGGCCATGCCGTGGCCTACCAGCAGTTCGAAGGTGGCCACGACTGGCTTTGCTGGCGCGGTGGCCTGCTTGACGGCCTGGCCTGGTTGCTGGCGGCGCCGAGCGGCACTCGCACGGATACCGCGTTACCTATGTCGGCCGACCAGGCCCGCTAGCCCGCATACACCATAAGCCAGCCCAGGCGGGGTGGCGATCTGAAGGAGAAAACCATGCATGCCGACACCCCCAATCCGTTTGACGACGAAAGCCAGACTTTTCTGGTGCTGATCAATGCGCAGGCGCAGTACAGCCTGTGGCCCACGCTGGCGGCCGTGCCCGCCGGCTGGCATAGCGTGCTGGGCCCCGAGAGTCGCGCGGCCTGCATGGCCTACCTCGATACCAACTGGGCCGATATCCGCCCCCGCCAACTGCGCGGCGCCTGACCCGGCCGCTGTCTATCGCCATGGCGGCCGGCCTACCAGGCGGGCCGGCCCAGGCCAAGGGAACTACGACGTGTTGAATACCGCAAAATCGCAGTCGCCTGCCGACGACCTGCTGGAACTGCCCTTGCTCGGCGCGCAGCTGGGCATCTGGCTGGCTGATCAGATTGCCGACCGGAAGAATCTCTATACCGTGGCCCACTATGCCGAATTGACCGGCCAGGTGGATACCGACCTGCTATCCCAGGCGATACGGCAGGGGCTGAGCGAGGCAGATACGCTGCATGCCCGTTTTGTCGAGACGGCTGCAGGGCCGGTGCAGCGATTGCCGCAGCACAGGCTGCCGGCGGCCATGCCAGGGCCCGTGTGCGTGGACCTGACCGCCGAGCCCGATCCGGCCGCGGCGGCGCTGCAACTGATGCGTTCAGACCTGGAGCACGCGCTGCCTGCCGATGGCGAGGCGCCCTTGTTCTGCCATAAGCTGATGCGCCTTGGGGCCGATCGCTGGTTCTGGTATCAGCGCTACCATCATGCCTGTGTCGATGGCTACAGCTTTGCCGCGCTGACCCGCCGCATGGTTGAAATCTACAACGCGCTGCGCCGTGGCGAGATACCGTCGGCCAGCCCTTTCGTCCCGTTCGGCCGTGTGGTGGAAGAGAGCCAGGCTTATCGCCAGGGCGAAGCCTGGCAGCGCGACAAGGCCTTCTGGCAGGACTATGCGGGCCGCCTGGCCCTGCCGGTCAGCCTGTCCAGCCGCGACGCCGGCCCGGCCAGTGTCGCCAATGTCGAGGTGCTGCGGCAGCGGCTGCATTGGCCGCCGCAACAGGTCGCACAACTGGCCCGGCTGGGCGAGGCCGACCGCCTGAGTCCGGCCGAACTGGCCATGGCGGCGGTCGTGGCCTACCTCCATCGCCTGAGCGGGCAGGCCGACATTGTGGTGGGCGTGCCCTTTATGCGGCGCCTGGGCTCGGTGGCGGTTCGCGCTTGCGGGCCGGTGGTGAATGTGCTGCCCCTGCAGGTGACGGTGCAGGCCGAGGAGACCTTGCCCCAGCTGGCGCAGCGCATGGTGGCTGGGCTGCGCCAAATACGCCGGCATGAGCGCTACGATGCCGAGCAATTGCAGCGCGATATGGGCCTGGTGGGCTCGCGCCGCGCACTGTATGGCCCGACGCTCAATCTCAAGATCTACGACCAGCAGCTGGCGCTGGAAGGTGCCAGCGGCATGACCCATCTGCTGGCCGCTGGCCCGGTGGAAGACCTGGAGTTCGGCCTGTGGCTGGAAGACGGCGCGCTGACGCTGGAACTGGCTGCCAATCCCGCCCGTTACCGCGCCGATGAGCTGGCTTTGCACGCTGAACGACTCGATACCCTGCTGCGCGGGCTGCTGGCCGGTGAGCAGACGCCGCTATCGGCGCCGGCACTGCCGGGGCAGGCCGAGCTGGCCCGGCTGGCGGCGTGGTCGCAGGGGGCAATGGTAGACGATGCGGCCGATGTCATGGCGGTGTTCTGGCAGCAGGCCGAGGGCCAGGCGGCGGAGCGCGCCCTGGTGTGCAATGGCCAGGCGCTGGACTTTGCCACGCTGGCCGGGCAGGTGGCCCAACTGGGCCGGGAACTTTTGGTACAGGGCCTGGGGGCGGACGATGTGGTCGCCATTGCACTGCCACGGGGCGCGCAGGCCGTGGTGGCCATCCTGGCCGTACTGGCGGCCGGCGCTGCCTATCTGCCATTGGAGCTGGATTACCCCGATGAGCGTCTGGCCTTGATGTGCGAGGACGCCCGGCCGGCACTGCTGCTGACCACGACGGCCTTGCGCGGCCGGCTGCCGGCCATGGACAGCGTGCTGAGCCTGGACGACGCGGTGGTGATGCAGCGCATGGCTGCGCGGTCGCTTATGCCTATCGATGATGGCGAGCGGCGCCAGCCATTGCAGGCCGCGCACCTCGCCTACCTGATTTATACCTCGGGTTCCACCGGCACACCCAAGGGCGTGATGGCTTGCCGAGGGGGTTTGAACAACCTGCTGGCATCGCACCGCCATGGCCTCTATGGCGACACCCTGGCGGCCCTGGGCGGGCGCCGATTACGGGCCATGCACAGCACTTCGTTCGCTTTTGATGCCTCGTGGGAGCAGTTGTTCTGGCTGGTGCTGGGGCAAGAACTGCACCTGTGCGACGAGATGCTACGGCGCGATGCCCAGGCGCTGGTTGAACTGGTGCGCAGCCAGGCCATCGACGCCATCGATATGCCGCCCTCGCTATTGCAGCAGATGCTGGATTGCGGCCTGCTGGCGGCAGGCTGGCACCAGCCCTGCCTGGCCCTGGTGGGTAGCGAGGCGGTCTCGCCGGCCCTGTGGCGGACAGTGCGGCAGTACCCCAGCCTGCGGGTGCACAATTTCTATGGCCCCACCGAATACACCGTCGATACCCTGAGTGCCGATGTCGTCCTGAGCGAGGAGCCCGTGGTGGGGCGGCCGGTGGCCAACACCCGCGTCCATGTGCTCGATGCCCAGCTGCGCCCGGTGGCAACCGGCATGGTGGGCGAACTGTATATAGCCGGGCCGGGGCTGGCGCGGGGCTATCTGGGTCGGCCGGCCATGACGGCCAGCCGCTTCGTGGCCGACCCCTGGGCCGATGGCGGCCTGATGTACCGCACTGGCGACCTGGTGCGCTGGCGTGCCGACGGGCAACTGGAATTCATCGGCCGGGGTGACCAGCAGGTCAAGGTACGCGGCTTCCGTATCGAGCTGGGCGAGGTTGAGCATGCACTGGCCGCGCTGCCGGGCGTGACGGGTGCGGTGGTGCTGGCGCAGGCCGTGGGCAGCAGCCACCGCCTGGTCGCCTACTGCGTGCTGGCGGACGGTCTGGCGGCTGAGGAGGGCCGGGAACAGGCCCTGCTGGCCGAGCTGGCCGGCCACCTGCCGGACTATATGGTGCCGGCCGCCTTGATGCTGCTGCCGGCATGGCCCTTGACGGTCAATGGCAAGATAGACCGCAAGGTCCTGCCCGCTATCGTGCCGCAGGCTGCGGCCACGCAGCGCGAAGCAGCCACCGAGGCTGAACGGCTGGTCTGCCAGAGCGTGGCCAAGGTGCTGGGCCTGGCAGGCGTGGGCGCGGACGATGATTTCTTCAGCCTGGGGGGCGACAGCATCTCGGCCATGAGCCTGGGGAGTGAACTGCGCCGTGGCGGTTTTCTGCTGCGCCCCCGTGACATCTTTGCCTTGCGCACGCCGTCGCGCATGGCCGGGGCCATGCAGGCACTCGCCGGCGTCGAGTCTGTGGTGGGCGACGCGGTCGGCAAGGTAGGCCGCTTACCCATAGTCAGTTGGTTCCACCAGCACTACGGGTTGGATAGGCGCTACGCCCAGGCCGTGCTGCTGAAGCTGCCTGCAGGCGTGGCCAAGCGCCACCTGGCGCAGGCGCTGCTGGCCCTGCAGCGCGCCCACCCGGCCCTGCGCAGCAAGGTGGAAGGCGATGGCCTGGTGCTCGGCCAGATCCATGCCGAACTCGATAGCCGCATCCTGCATGAAGCGGCGCTGGCCGATGGCGAGCTGGACTCGCTGTTCCGGCAGGCCGCTGCCCGCCTGGTGCCATCGCAAGGTCTGATGATGCAGGCGATCCGCCTGACCAGCAGCGCAGGCGAGGCCTCGCTGCTGTGGGTGATCCACCATCTGGCGGTCGATGGGGTGTCCTGGCGCGTCCTGCTGTCCGAACTGGCCCTTGCCTGCGAGGCCGCCATGGCCGGTGTGACGCCCATGGTGCCGCGTGAGGAGACGGCACTGCCGGACTGGTCGCGCAGCCTGGCCGCCAGCGTGCCTGCCCGCCGTGCCGAGCTGGCCATGTGGCGGGGCATGCTGGCCGACCCGCTCCCTGCCTGGGGCCGGCGACCGCTTGATGCCACCCAGGATCACTATGGCGCGGCCAGACAGCAGCGCACGCTGCTCGACGCCGACCTGACCGACGCCTTGCTGCTGAGCCTGCCAGCCGCCTACCGCGCCAACGTCGAGGAAATACTGCTGACGGCCGTGAGCATGGCCTGCAAGACCGTCTTCGGCTCGCCCCAGCTGCGCCTGGCGATGGAATCGCACGGGCGGCAGAGCGACGACGAGCGTGTGGACCTGGGGCGCACCGTGGGCTGGCTGACGGCCGAATACCCGGTGGGCCTTGATCTGCGTGCCGTGACAACGCCAGTGGAGGCGGTGCGGGCTATCAAGCAGGGCTTGCGGCAGATACCTGAGCGGGGCCTGGGCTACGGTGTGCTGCGCTATCTGGACGACGACCATGGGCCGGCGCTGGCAGCGCTGGAGGCACTGCATAGGCCGGCCATGCTGTTCAACTACTTGGGCCGCTTTGGCGCCAGCGAGGGCGACTGGATGCCGCAGCGGGCCGGCGGCTGCTTCGCCGATGCCTTTGCCGTGGACATGGACCCGGACATGGCGATGTTGTACGGGCTGGAACTCAATGCCTTTGTTGAAGAGGGCGCTGCCAGGCCGCGCCTGGCGCTGAACTGGAGCTGGGCGCCAGCCATCCACGACGAGGCCACCATCGCCCATCTGCACCAGGCGCTGGCGCAGCATGCCGGCGAGCTGGCGGCGTATGCGCAGCAGCATGCCGATGCCGCCAGTGACACGCTGGTGGCGGCGCAGACCCCGCTGGCGCCGGGGCTGACGCTGAGCGCTGCCGAGCTGGCGGCCTTGCGCGAGCGGCATGGCCCCCTGGCGGCGGTGCTGCCCGTCTTGCCCTTGCAGGAAGGGCTGCTGTTCCACGCACAACTGGGCGAGACCGCGAGCAAGTACAACTCCATCACCCGGCTGGATTTCACCGGGCCGATCGATGTGGCCGGCCTGCGCGATGCGCTGGAGGCCGTGCTGAGGCGCCATCCTCAGCTGGGGGCGCGGTTTGACGACGAATTGCGGCAGGAGGCACTGCAGGTGCTGCCCTTGCCGCCCACGCAGGCAGGGCACCGCTGGCCCTGGCAGGAGGTTGATCTGGGCAGCCTGCCACGCGATGCACAGGCGGCGGCCCTGCAGGAACTGGAGCGCGCCGAGCTGGATCGCGATTTCGTCATCGGCACGGCCGGCAAGGCACCCTTGCTGCATGCTCTGCTGGCGCACCATGGCGACGCCGTGCACAGCCTGTTCATCACCGCCCACCACTTGGTGGTGGACGGCTGGTCCACGCCCATCCTGTTGCGCGACCTGCTGCTGGCCTACGGTGACGGCCCCGCATGCCTGCGGCCTACGCGGGTGGACTACGCCACCGTGGTACAGGCCCTGTCGCGGCGCGACCTGGCTGCGGCGCGGACGCTATGGCGCGAGGTACTGGACCATGCCAAACCCACCTTGCTGTATGGCGGCGAGACAGCCGAACCGGAGGTACACGAGCTGGAGATGGTCGTCCCCGCCAAGCTGGAGCAGGCACTGACGGCCCGTTGCCGAGAGCAGGGGGTGACGCTCAATACCCTGATGCAGGGGGTGTGGGCGGCATTGCTGTCCATCCTCACCGGCCGCGACGATGTGGTGTTTGGATCGCCGGTATCGGGCCGCTTCAGCCCGGTGGATGGCATAGACGAGCATATTGGCCTGTTCAGCAACACCATTCCGGTACGTATCCGCCTCAACCCGCAACAGCCGCTGCTGGCGCAACTGACCGCCGTGCAGGCGCAGCAGATACAGCTGCTGGAGAACGATGGCCTGGGCCTGGGCGAGATACAGCGGCTGGCGGGGCAGACCAATCTGTTCGATACCCTGCTGGTGGTGGAGAACTACCCGGACCAGGATGATCTGCATGCCCGGAACTACCGTGGTGCGCAACTGGGTGCGCTGCGCAACCGTGGCCATACCCATTACCCGCTCACCGTCCTGGTACTGCCGGGCGAGCAGCTGCGGCTGTTGATCGAGTATCGCAATCTGGTGCGCGAGCCGGCCTTGCTGGCCGAGCGGCTACGCATGCTGCTGGACTACCTGGCCTACCGGCCTGAGCTGCCGTGGGGCGACTATCTGGCACCGACGCCCGCCGAGCTGCAGCTGGTGGACGCGATCAACGCCACCCAGGCCGAGGTGCCAAGCACGACCTTGCGCGCCATGCTGGCGGAGCAGGCCGGGCGCACGCCCCAGTGGCCGGCGCTGCTGGACGAGGTACACCAGCTGGACTACTGGCAGACGCGCCGCCAGGTAGCACTGCTGGGTGCGCGCATGCAGGCGGCCGGGGTGGGGCTGGGCGATATTGTCGCCGTGGCGCTGCCGCGTTCGGTCCTGCTCAGCCTGGCGCTGATGGCGGCGATAGAGGCCGGAGCGGCCTACCTGCCGCTGGATACCGGCTACCCAGACGAGCGCCTGGCCTATATGGTCGGCGACGCAAAGCCTGCCGCGATCGTGACCACCAGCGCACTGGCGGCGCGCTTTGCACACCTGGGCAAGCTGTTCCTGGTCGATGCGCTGGAGCCGGATGCCGGCCAGCCTCTGCCGGCCTGTGCGGCGGACGGGCTCACGCCTGAGCATCCGGCCTATCTGCTGTACACCTCCGGCTCCACGGGCCGGCCCAAGGGGGTGCTGGTATCGCACCAGGCCATCGTCAACCGGCTGGTGTGGATGCAGCATGAGTATGGCCTGAGCGCCGAGGACGTGGTGCTGCAGAAGACACCCTGCAGTTTCGATGTGTCGGTCTGGGAGTTCTTCTGGCCATTGCTGTACGGAGCGCGCCTCTACATGGCACCGCCTGAGTCGCACCGCGACCCGGAGGCCCTGCTGCGCCTGATCGACGAGCAAGGCATTACCACAGCGCACTTTGTGCCCTCGATGCTGGCGGCCTTCGTGGGCCACCTGCAAGGGCTGCCGGTCGCGGAGGCAGGCCATTGCGCCAGCCTGCGCCGGGTATTCTGCAGCGGCGAAGCCCTCTCGCGCGAACTGGCCTACCTGTATGGCGTGTTGCTGGCGGCGCCATTGCATAATCTGTACGGCCCCACCGAAGCGGCCGTTGATGTCAGCTACAAGCCGGCGGCAGATGACGACGCCGGTACCCGGCTGGCGGCCAGCGTACCTATCGGCCGCCCGGTCTGGAACACCCAGCTGCGCATCCTCGACCACTACCTGCGGCCGGTGCCGGTGGGCGTGCCGGGCGAGCTGTACCTGGCCGGCATACAGCTGGCCCATGGCTATCTGGGCCGGCCCGACCTGACGGCGACCCGCTTTGTGGCCGACCCCTGGGGCGATGGCGAGCGCATGTACCGTACCGGCGACGTGGCGCGCTGGCTGCCGACCGGCGATGTGGAATACCTGGGCCGCAGCGATGACCAGGTCAAGATACGCGGACAGCGCATCGAGCTGGGCGAGATCGAGGCGGTGCTGCTGATACAGCCCGGCGTTGCACGGGCAGTGGTGCATGCCCGCACCCTGGGCAGCCAGCCGGGCATGGCAGGAGCCGATACCCGGCAACTGGTGGGCTATGTGGTTCCCAGCGATCCCGCGGCGGACTTGGACACTACGGCCTTGCGCGCGGCGCTGGCGGCCCGGATGCCCGCGCATATGGTGCCGGTGGCGATCGTCAGCCTGGCCAGTTTTCCGCTCAGTGCCAACGGCAAGCTGGACCGCAAGGCTCTACCCGAGCCATCCGGCGCGGCTGCATCCGGCGGCCGGTTGCCGCGGCCAGGCCTGGAGAGCCAGGTGGCGGCGGCCTTTGCCCGTATCCTGGCGGTGCCGGCCGTGCTGGCGGAGGACGATTTCTTTGCACGGGGCGGCCACTCGCTGCTGGCCATGCGACTGGCGGCAGAACTGCGGCGCGAATTGCGGCAGGGTGTGTCGGTCGGGCAGATCATGGTCTCGCCCACGGTGGCCAAGCTGGCTGCCGTACTGGGCGATGCCGGGCAGGCGGCAGACCCGGCCAATGCCGGTTTCGGCGAGGTGCTGCACCTGCGGCCCGGCCAGGGCAAACCCTTGTTCTGCATCCACCCGGCATCGGGCTTTGCCTGGCAGTACAGCGGCTTCTCCCGCTACCTGCCCGAGGGCCTGGGCCTGGTCGGGCTGCAGTCGCCACGGCCGCAAGGTGCGATCGCGGCCAGCGCCGACATGCCGGCCATGGTGGAACAGCACCTGACCAACCTACGGCGCATACAGCCACTGGGCCCCTATCACCTGATCGGCTATTCGCTGGGCGGCACGGTGGCACAGGGCCTGGCTGCAAGGTTGCAGGCAGAAGGCGAGACGGTGGCCTTCCTGGGCCTGCTCGATACCTACCCACCCGAGGGACAGGACTGGAGCGGCCCGACAGAGGAGGAGGCTAAGTCCGAGGTGGCGCGCGAGCAGGCGCAGTTCATGGCGGCGACCGAAGAGGCAGCGGACGATTTCATGCTGCGCGAGAAGACCGAGATGTTTGGCCATATCGTGGCCAACTACCAGGACGCCGTCCGCCTGTTGTCACAGGCCAGTACCAAGCGGTTCGAGGGCCAGGCGGTGCTGTTCGTCGCCAAGCGGACCCTGCCGCAGGGCATGGACGTGCAGCAGACCTGGGCACCGTTCGTGGCCGGCCTAGCGGTGCATGAGTTCGACTGCGCGCACGAGGACATCGTCTCGCCGGCGTCGCTGGAGGTGCTGGGGCCGTGCCTGGCGCAATTGCTGGGGGAGATTGATACCTTGGGTTGAGGGCTATTCGGGCCGGTGCCTCAAGGCGCCGGCCTAGAGTCCGCTTGCGCGTTCATCGTTGAATTTAGGTGGCGAATGTAAAGGCATTGGAAGCAGTGGCGCTAGGCCATATGCACCTTGCCCCTCGGAATCACCATGGGGGTGTGGCTAACGGGGTCGGCCATCACCAGGCAGGGCAGGCCAAAGACCTGTTGCACCATGTCGGCCGTCACCACCTTGCCCGGCGCGCCCTCGGCCACGATGCGGCCCTCGCGCATAGCGATCAGGTGGGTGGCGTAGCGGCAGGCATGGTTCAGGTCGTGCAGCACGGCGATCAGGGTGCGGCCGTTGTGGCGGTTGAGATGGCGGAACAGTTCCAGCAGCTCGATCTGATGGGCGATGTCCAGATAGGTGGTGGGTTCGTCCAAGAGCAGCAGGGGTGTCTCCTGCGCCAGGGCCATGGCGACCCAGACGCGCTGGCGCTGGCCGCCCGATAGCTCATCCACGGCGCGGCCGGCCAGGTCGGCCACACCGGTGGCCTGCATGGCGGTCTGTACCGCGATCTCGTCCTGCGGGCTCCATTGCCGCAGCAGGCTTTGGTGGGGGTAGCGGCCGCGCGATACCAGGTCGAGCACGCTGATGCCGTCGGGCGCCGTGGCGCTCTGCGGCAGCAGGCCCAGCTGCTGGGCCACGGTGCGCGCCGGATAGTCGCGTATCTGCTTGCCGTCCAGATAGACCTGGCCGGCCTGTGGCGTGATCAGGCGGCACAGGCTGCGCAGCAGGGTGGATTTGCCGCAGCCGTTGGGGCCGACGATGACGGTGAAGGAGCCGTCGGGGATGCGTACATCCAGTTGCGGGCAGATCACCCGGTCGCCATAGCCCAGCCGCAGGTGCTGGCCCCGCAGCCGGACCGTAGCGGGCTCGGTATGGTACGGGGTGGCCTCGTCAGGGACAGGTTGGGCGAGGGATAGGCGGGCAGGGGTCATGATGAGGCCAGGCGGGATTGACGGAACAGCAGCCATACCAGGTAGAGGCCGCCGATACTGACGGTAACGATGCCGACCGGTAACTGGCGTGGGGCGAACAGGTGCTGGGCGCAATAGTCAGCCAGCAACAGCAGCAGCGCACCGACCCAGAAGGCGCAGAGCAGTGCCGTGCCATGGCTGCGGCTGAGCCGCTGCGCGATCTGCGGTGCGGCCAGGGCGATGAAGGAGATGGGGCCGGCAGCGGCGGTGGCGGCGGCCGTGAGCACCACGCCCAGGCTCATCAGCTGCAGGCGCGTGCGCTCGGCCGGCACGCCTAGCGCGCTGGCGCTGTCATCGCCCATTTCCAGCAGCGCCATGCGCCGACCGAGCAGCAGCGTCAGCACCATGGCGACCAGGCTGAACAGCGCGGAAGGCAGGGCCTTGTCCCAGGTGATGCCGTTGAGCGAGCCGGCGCCCCAGAGTGCAGCCGTCATGGCCGATTCCAGGCTGGCGCTGATCATCAGCCAGGTATTGAAAGCCGCCAGCATGGCACTGATGGCGATGCCCACGATGATCAGGCGAAAGCCCTGGATGCCGCGGCGATAGGCCAGCAGATAGACCAGCAGGGCGGCAGCCAGGCCACCCACCAGAGCGCCTGTGGCGATTTCGAAGTAGGAGCCTTGCAGCAGGATGATGGTGACCAGGGCACCGGTATAGGCACCGGTGTTGAAGCCGATGACATCCGGGCTGCCCAGCGGGTTGCGTATCAGCGACTGGAAGATGGCGCCGCTCATGCCCAGCGCGCCACCGACCACCAGTGCCATTACCACACGCGGCAGCCGCCATTCACGCACCACGGCGCCCAGCCGTGCAGGGCCCTCACCCAGCAGCGCCTGCCAGACCTGGGCATGGCTCAGTTCCAGCGCACCGGCACCGAGGGCAAGCCCGGCCAGCATCAGGGCTGCCAGAGCCAGCAGCATGCCCACCCAAAGGCCCTTGGCCCGCACGCGCAGGTAGATAGGGCCTGTGGGCCGGCCCAGGTAGAGGTAATCGGATGGGCTCATGTGCGGCTCCCGCTGAGCTGCGCCCGGCGCGCCAGCCAGATCAGCACCGGGGCGCCGACGAAGGCCGTCACGATGGACACACGCAGTTCGCCCGGCACCAGCAGCCGACCGATGATGTCGGAGGCCAGCAACAGTACCGGTGCCAGCAGCAGCGTGCAGGCCATGATCCAGCGCTGGTCGGTGCCTACCATCCAGCGGGCAATGTGCGGAATCATCAAGCCGACAAAGCCTATGGGGCCGGCGATGGCGGTACTGGCGCCGCACAGCAGGGTGATGGCCAGTACCGCCGTCGCATGGATCAGCCTAGGCCGGCTGCCCAGCGAGACGGCCAGGTCCTCGCCCATGCCCAGCACATTGAGCGGGCGTGCCAGCAGCAGGGCGATGACGATGCCCAGCAGCAGGGCAGGCGCCACCTGCAGCACCAGGTCCAGATCGCGTACATCGAGCGAGCCGGCGCTCCAGAAGCGCACGCGGTCGAAGGCCCAGGGATTGAGCAAGGTGATGCTGGAGGCAAAGCCCATCATCACCGCGCTGATGGCCACACCGGCCAGTACGAAGCGCATGGGCTCCAGCCTGGCTGTGCCATAGGCGCCGACCAGATAGACCAGCAAGGTGGTGGCCAGCGCGCCGACAAAGGCAAAAGCCAGGTAGCCCGCGGCCGAAGTAATGCCGAAGACGCCCGCGCCCAACACCACGGCAAAGCTGGCGCCAGCGTTGACGCCCAATATGCCGGGATCGGCCAGCGGATTGCGGGTGAGCGCCTGGATGATGGCGCCGGAGAGGCCCAGCGCGGCGCCGGCCAGCAGGCCCAGCAGGGTACGCGGCAGGCGGCCTTCGGTGATGATGATGGCGTCGGGGTGCTGGCCCGGCCCGAACAGGCTGTCGGCCACTATCGCCAGGGAGATGGACTTGGCGCCCAGGGTCAGGCTGAGCAAGGTCAGCACCGACAGCAGGCCTAGGCAAAGCACCAGCCAGGCCAGCCGGTTGGCGGCAGGTAAGGCGGTGGGCAGGGGAGTTTTACGCATTAACAAATGCAAATCATTCGTATTTAGATTTGACCATGTTAACATGCCGGACCGGCAAAAGCCCGGCAAGCGCCTCGCCTTGCCGCCATTCTCTCAGTCCATCGGATCACCCGCTCATGAGTCGACCCAGCATTTTCCTGGATTTCAGCCTGCTCAAGCAGAACGCCCATTTCCGGGCCGTGTTCGTGGCCCGCATGATGTCAGTGCTGGCCCTTGGCATCCTGATGGTGGCCGTGCCGGTGCAGATCCATCAGCTGACCGGCTCTACGCTGCAGGTTGGCCTCGCCATGGCGCTTGATGGTATCGGTATGTTCGTGGGCCTGATGTGCGGCGGCGTGCTGGCAGACCGGTATGACCGGCGCAGCTTGATACTGCTGGCGCGGGGGCTGTGCGGCATTGGCTTCCTGGCCTTGGCTGCCAACAGCTTTGTCGCCGCGCCGTCGCTGACGGCGCTCTATCTGGTATCGCTATGGGATGGCTTCTTCGGGGCCATGGGCATTACGGCGCTGATGGCGGCCACACCTACGCTGGTGGGGCGCGAGAACCTGCCTGCCGCCGGCGCCTTGAGTATGCTTATCGTGCGCTTTGGCGCCGTGTTGGCCCCAGCCATCGGCGGGGTGCTGATCGTGAGCGCAGGTGTCAGCTGGAACTACCTGCTGGCCGGCGTGGGTACCCTGTGTACGCTGCTGCCGCTGACTCGTCTGCCTGCTCTGCTGCCGCAGGGGGGCGAGCCGGAGCACCCGCTGCAGGCGCTGCGCGAGGGCGTGCAGTTCCTTTGGCAGAACAAGGTGGTGGGGGCCGTGGTGGCAGTGGGCACCCTGCAGGCCTTGCTGAGCGCAGTGCGTGTGCTGTTTCCTGCCTTGGCAGAAGACGGCTACGGCGGCGGGGCATTCGAAGTGGGCCTGATGTACGGCGCCGTGCCGCTCGGCGCCATGCTGGGCGCCTTCACCAGTGGCTGGGTGGGCGGCCTTCGCCGGCCAGGCAGGGTGATGCTGGGCGCCGTGCTGGGCTCCTCCCTGGCCGTGTCTGTGCTGGGCCTGGTGGGCCACATCCTACCGGCGCTGATGGCGCTGGCCATCATCGGCTACCTGGGCTCCATTGCCTCGCTGCTGCAGTTCACCCTGGTGCAAAGCCATACGCCCGATCACCTGCTGGGCCGTATCAACAGCCTGTGGAATGCGCAGGACGTGGTAGGCGATGCGGCTGGGGCGGTGGGTGTGGGCGCGCTGGCACGCGTAGTGGCACCCCTGGGTGCTGCCGCCACGCTGGGCGGCATCGCTGCCGGCCTGATGGTGCTGATGGGCCTGGGCTTTGGCACCCTGCGCCGGCTGGGCGGCCAGGCGTCGACCGCGCCTGCGCCGCAGCCTGCTGCTGCCGCTGCGGAGTAGGGGCACTTGGCGGTAGGCGGGCGTGCCGCCACCCTCAGCCGGTGCCCGCTTGCAAGCGCTTTGCGACCTTGTTTATCAAACTGGGCCTCGACGCCAGACGAGGCCCGGGTTTGTCGGGTATCGAGTGCAGCGCATGAGCCTGACCATGGCGCAAGCCATCTTCAGGCGCGTCGTTTCCGCCTATCCCCGGCTGGCGGGCTTGGTTGCCGCTTTACCCTGCTCGCTCGCGGCCGCCTGGCTGCCGTGGAACAGCGTCTGCATATGCCGCAGCAGCTGGGTGGCGCTGTAATAGTCTAGGCGGAAGGTGTCTAGCCCCATGGGGTAGACATGACCGGCCTTGATGGCCGGGCTGCCCGCCAGGAAGCGGTTGCGCTTCACCTGTGCGGCGGTCTGCGGATTGCCCGAGAACAGCAGCAGGGTCTGGCCCTGCAGGCCGTCGGCGAATTTCTCACCCGACAGCTGGATGATGTCCTTGCGTATGCCCATGCTCTTGTCGCCCTTGACCGAGTCGGGCACGGCGGCGAGCTGGAAGCCCAGATCCGTCAGCAGCTTTCCCTGGGCTGATGCGCCGGTCCAGACGTTGGCGCCGGAATCGTCCTCGTAGTAGACCAGGGCCGTGGTGGGTTGCGGCGGCAGCACCAGGCTGGCGCGGGTGGCGGCCGCCAGGCTGTCGAAGCGCTGGATGGCAGCGGCGGCATCGGCCTCGTGGCCGGTGGCGCGACCGAACAGCGTGGCCAGTTCCTGCCAGCTCTTGTCGTCGTAGTTGACCACCAGGGTCGGTGCCACCAGGTTCAGCTGCTCATACAGCTTGAGCGCCGAATCGCCACCGGTACCGGCCACGATGATGAGGTCGGGATTGGCCGCGATGATGGCTTCGGCGTTCGGCTCGCCGCGATAGAGCGGCTGCAGCTTGCGGGCCTTGGCAACGTCTGACCATTGGGTGAAGAATCCCTGGTCGTCGGTGATGGCAGTACCGCCCTGGGTGGCACCGCTGGCCACGATGGGCGCGTTGATGGTGAGCAGGGTGCCGGTCAGTGTGACGCTGGTGGAGACGATGCGCTGCGGCGGGCGGTCAATGACGACTTCACCCTTGGCGGTCATGATGCTGCGCGGCCAGCCGCTGGCCTGGGCAGGGCTGGTTTTGGCGGCGGTGGTTGCCTCGGCCTGCTTGCCACAGCCGCCAAGCAGGGCGAGCAGCAGGCAGGTGGCCAGCCAGGCCGTGGTGGAGGCAGAAGCTGCTTCTCGCTTGAATAGGCAGGGGATACGCATGTTTTCCAGGGTCTTGGGGGGAAGGGGGCCTGCGGCAGCGATTGACAGGTGCGGCCTGCATGCGCAATTCTATTACGAATGATAAGTATTATCATTAAATTCCTGGCAATGAGGCTTACTGCTGCGTGCAGGGCCAGGGTAGATGCCCTGCCGGTTTTTCTAGGTTAATTCCCCACTGTGAACAAGGAGTCGCCTGCCCACGGCAGCCAGCGCAAGCGCGGCTGCTGACGGGAGGCTATCGACCATGCTAAAGAAAAGTCTTGCCCTGTTGCTGCCGCTTGGCCTGCTGGGCTGTAGCAAGGCCCCCGCAGGCGACCCAGCGGCCGAAGGCCCGCCCACCATGGCACCCAAGGTCGGCGTCCTGACCCTGGCGGCGCAGGATGCACCGGTGCTGACCGAGTTGGCGGGGCGCACGGCGGCGTATCGTGTGTCAGAAGTCCGGCCGCAGGTGTCGGGCATCGTTCAGCGCAGGCTGTTCGAGGAGGGGGCCCTAGTCCGCGCCGGCCAGGTGCTGTACCAGATCGACTCGGGCAGCTACCAGGCGGCGCACGACCAGGCACAGGCCAATCTGGCCGATGCCGAGGCCAACCTGGCCAGCCTGCAAGCCAAGGTGCGTCGCTATGACGAGCTGAGCAAGCTCAATTTCGTCAGCCCCCAGGCGCTGGACGACATGAAGTCGGCCTACCAGCAGGGCGCTGCGGCGGCGGCGGCGCGCCGTGCCAGCACCAAGGCCACCCAGGTGGAGCTGGACCGGACCCGGATTACTGCACCGATCAGCGGCCGCATAGGCCGCTCCGAGGTGACCGAGGGCGCGCTGGTCTCTGCTGGGCAAGGTGGGGCGATGGCGACCATACAGCAGCTTGATCCCATCTATGTCGATATCGTCCAGTCCAGCCAGGCGCTGCTCAGTCTCAAGCGCACCTTTCCGCAGGGCGGGCTGCGCACCGCGGGTGCCAAGGTCACGCTGCGGCTGGAAGATGGCCAACGCTACCAGCACGCGGGTGTGCTGAAGTTCGCCGAGGTGGGGGTGGACCCGGCAACCGGTGCGGTGACGCTGCGGGCAGAATTCCCCAACCCTGAGGGCCTGCTGCTGCCTGGCATGTATGTGCGGGCAGAAGTCGAACAGGCGGTACAACGGCGGGTTTTCCTGGTGCCGCAGCAAGGCGTGGCCTACAGCGCCAGGGGCGAGCCCACGGCGCTGGTGGTCAATGCCCGTAGCCAGGCCGAAGCGCGGCAACTGGCCGTGCAGGGCAGCCTGGGCAACTACTGGGTGGTCACCGCCGGCTTGCGCAGCGGCGATCGGCTGATCGTCGACGGTTTGCAGCGGGTGCGGCCGGGGCAGCCGGTCGAGGCGGTGCAGGCCGTGGCAGGTGCCGACGCACCCGCGCCCGGACGCGGAAAGGGGGGCTGATCCATGCTGGCACGCTTCTTCATCGAGCGCCCGGTGTTTGCCTGGGTGCTGGCGATCATGACCATGCTGGCCGGCGCCGTGGCGGTCAGCCGTCTGTCCGTCTCGCAGTACCCCGACATTGCCCCGCCGTCGGTGATGATCAGTGCCAGCTATCCCGGCGCCTCGGCCCAGGTAGTGGAAAACAGCGTCACCCAGGTACTGGAGCAGGAGCTGAAGGGCCTCGACAACCTGATGTACTTCAGCTCGAACAGCAGCGGCGCCGGGCGTGCCGAAATCATGCTGACGTTCAAGCAGGGCACCGATCCTGACGTCGCCCAGGTACAGGTGCAGAACAAGGCCAGCCAGGTGGCCAGCCGGCTGCCAGGACCGGTACAGCAGAACGGACTGACCATCACCAAGCTGCAGAGCGGTTTCCTGATGATTGCGGCGTTCTACGACACCACGCGCCAGCGCAGCGATACCGATATCTCGGACTGGCTGGCCAGCACGCTGCAAGACCCGCTGAGCCGGGTGGAAGGGGTGGGCCGGGTGCAGAATTTCGGCGCGCCCTATGCCATGCGTATCTGGCTGGACCCGCACAAGCTGCGCAGCCATGGCCTGATGCCCCTGGATGTGACTGACGCCATCGCCAAGCAGAATACCGAAGTCTCGGTGGGCGAGATGGGTGCGCGGCCCTCGGCCGATACCCAGCAGCTCAACGCAACAGTGACGGCGCTGTCGCGGCTAAAGACGCCCGAGCAGTTCCGTCACATCGTCATCAAGACCAGCCCCTATGGTGCGGTGGTGCGGCTGGGTGATGTTGCCCGGGTTGAGTTGGGCAGTGAGGACTATGGCAGCACCTCGCGGTTGAATGGCTACCCGGCCTCCGGGCTGGCCTTCATGCTGGCACCGGACGCCAATGCCCTGGTCACCGCCCAGGCAATCAAGGACAAGGTCGCCGAACTGCGCAAGGCGTTTCCGCCGGGCATGGAAGTGTCCTTCCCCGAAGATACCTCGCGCTTCGTCAAGCTCTCCATCCTGGAAGTCTGCAAGACGTTGCTGGAGGCCGTGGTGCTGGTCGTGCTGGTGATGTATCTCTTCCTGCAGAACTGGCGTGCCACGCTGATTCCCGCCATCACCGTGCCCATCGTGCTGCTGGGGACCTTTGGCGTGCTGGCCGTGGCGGGGTACGCCATCAACACCCTGACCCTGTTCGCCATGGTGCTGGCCATCGGCCTGCTGGTGGACGATGCCATCGTGGTGGTCGAGAACGTCGAGCGCATCATGTTGGAGCGTGGCCTTGACGCGCGGGCGGCCACCCTGGCTTCCATGCGTGAGATCACAGGCGCCCTGGTCGGCATCGCCATGGTGCTGGGGGCGGTTTTTCTGCCCATGGCCTTCTTCGGCGGATCGGTCGGTGTGATCTACCGCCAGTTCTCGATCACCATCGTGGCGGCCATGGCACTGTCGGTGCTGGTGGCGGTCTGCATTACGCCAGCGCTGTGCGCCACCTTCCTCAAGCCTGGCCACACCGTGCGGCAGGGCGGCTTGCTGGGGCGCTTCAACCGTGGTTTCGATGCTGCACAACGGCGCTATGGCGGCTGGCTGGCGGGCCTACTGGCGCGGCCGGTGCGCTACGGCCTGGTCTACCTGGCCATAGTGGGGCTGATGGGGGTCTTGCATTACCGCCTGCCCACGGCCTTCATACCTGACGATGACCAGGGCACGGTCATGGTGCAGTTCACCCTGCCCGGCGGCGCCACCTATCCCCGCACGGCCAATGTGGTAGAGGCGGTGGAGCGGCATTTCCTGGAGGCGGAAAATGCCAATATCGAGGCCATCTACACCCTGGCTGGCTTCAGTTTCGGTGGCCCTGGGCAGAATGCCGGCATGGCCTTTATCTCGCTCAAGGACTGGTCACAGCGCAAGGGCGAGGAGAACAGCGCGCTGGCCATTGCCGAGCGCGCCAACCAGGCCTTGAGCCAGCTACGCGATGCCGAGGTCTTCAGCATGGTGCTGCCCCCCATCGAAGGCCTGGGCCAGACCAATGGCTTTGATTTCTGGTTGCAGGACATCAGCGGCCAGGGGCAGTCCAGCCTGGCACTGGCCAGGGAGCAACTGGTTGCCGAAGCCCAGCGCGACCCGCGCCTGATGGCGGTGCGGGCCAACGGCAACGACAGCATGCCGCAACTGCGGGTGGAGGTGGATCAGGTCAAGGCCGCCGTGTTGGGCCTGGACCTTGCGGATGTGAACAGCACCCTGGGCACGGCCTGGGGAGGTAGCTACGTCAATGACTTTATCCACCAGGGGCGGGTGAAGAAGGTCATGGTGCAGGCGGATGCACCGTACCGCTCGCGCCCCGAGGATATCGGGCTGTGGGCGGTACGCGGTGGCAGCGGCCAGATGACGCCATTCAGCGCCTTCGCCCAGACCCGCTGGGAGGAAGGCCCGGCACAGCTGCGCCGTTACAACGGCATGATGGCGACCCAGGTATTTGGCTCCGCCGCGCCCGGCGTCAGTTCAGGCGATGCCATGGCGGCCATAGAGCAACTGGCGGCACGCCTGCCCGGCACCAGCTATGAGTGGAGCGGCCTCTCCTACCAGGACAAGCTGTCCAGCGGCCAGGCCCCCATGCTGTATGCCGCCTCCATCCTGTTCGTCTTCCTGTGCCTTGCGGCGTTGTATGAGAGCTGGTCGGTACCCGTGGCGGTACTGATGGTGATACCGCTGGGGGTGGTCGGGGCCATGCTCGCTGTCAGCATCCGAGGCCTGCCCAGCGACATCTATTTCCAGGTGGGGCTGTTGACCACGGTAGGCCTGTCCGCCAAGAATGCCATCCTGATCATCGAGTTCGCTGAGGCTGCCGTACGCAATGGTGCTAGCGCGCTGGATGGTGTGCTGCAGGGTGCCAGCCTGCGCCTGCGGCCTATCCTGATGACCTCGCTGGCCTTTGGCGCGGGTGTCGTGCCCTTGGTGCTGGCCACAGGGCCGGGCTCGGCCAGCCAGCATGCGGTCGGCACCGGCGTGCTGGGTGGGGTGGTGACGGCGACCTTGCTGGCGATATTCTTTGTGCCGCTGGCCTATCTGCTGACGCATGGCTTGGTCGCACGATTACGGTGCTGGCGCCAGCCTGTGGCTAAGGCAGTGGTGGCCGGATCAGCCTGAACAGGAGGGTGTGAGTGAGTTTGGATGGCGCGAGGGTACGGTGTCGGCAACTGGATATCCGTCCGCTGTATATCAGTGGGGTGGCGGTCTGGCACCTGCTGCTGGATCTGACCGCCCCGCTCCCGTCCGCCGTATGGGCCGAACTGAGCGAGGCCGAGCAGGCGGCCTGCCTGCGCTATCGGCAGCCTGCTGATCGCCTACGCTATGCCAGCACCCGCGCGACCCTGCGGCAGTTACTGGGCGCGCACCTGGGTCAATCCGCCGGCGCATTGCAGATACAGCCCGGCGCGCACGGCAAGCCGGTGTTGCAGGCTGCGGGCCCACAGTTCAACGTCAGCCACGCGGGGCAACATGCCCTGATCGCGATTTCAGAGACTCACCCGGTAGGCGTGGACGTGGAAGTGCACGACACCCGGCACCCGCTGACCTTGCTGGCAGAGGCCTATACCCCGATGGAACAGGCCCACTGCCAAGGGGGAGAGGAGGTGGCGGCATTCTTCGATGTCTGGAGCGGCAAGGAGGCTCTGCTCAAGGCCTGGGGGGTAGGCGTGGCCGACCACCTGGCCAGCGTCACGGTGCTGCCGCAAGCTACACTGGACTACCTGCTGCACTGGCATATCCAGCCCGCCCGCACCATGCAGCTTAAGCGCCTCGACCTGGGCATGGCAGGCGTCAGCGCCGCCCTGGCACTGGATCTGAGCCCGCCATGAGGGCTAGCCCTTAGGTCTAGCTCCCGGAGACCGTTAATTTCTCCGCCTGCAATTCCAATATCAGGTCCTCAAGCATCCAGCGTCGCGCCGCCATCTACCCGCAGGTCATGCAGCGTGATGTGGCGGGCACGGTCCGATGCCAGATAGCAGACCGCTTCGGCAATATCCTCGGGCTGGGCGATGCGCCCCAGGGGTATGCCCAGCCTGTAGCCTTCGGCCGAGCCGGCGATGATGGATTGCACGCTGTCAGGGCGGCTCCACAGCTGGCGCTGCATATCGGTCTCGGTGGAGCCGGGCGACACGATGTTGCAGCGTATGCCGTGTGGCGCCAGCTCCAGCGCCAGGCAGCGCAGCAGTTGTGCAGTGGCGGCCTTGGAGGCGGCATAGGCGGCCATGTTCAAGCGCGGTGTGCTGGCCGCATTGGAGCCGACCACCACGATGGCACCACGGCGGCGCGCCTGCATACGCCCCGCCACCGCCCGGCAGAGCTGGAACACCGCGGTGGTGTTGACGCTGAAGGTCTGCTGCCATTGCGCGTCGGTGGTGGCCTGGGTGCTGGCCAAATGCAGCACACCGGCCACGCTGGCGAGCAGATCGATCTCGCCCAGCTCGCGCTCGGTTTGTGCCACCGCGGCATCGATGGCGGCGGCATCGGTCAGATCCACCGCCAGGGCCAGATGGCCCTGGCCGGGCAGGGTGGCCGCCACGGTGGCGATGCGATCGGCCTGTCTATCCAGCACAGCCACGCGTGCGCCGCGGCTTGCCAGCATGGTTGCTACCGCCAGCCCTATGCCCTGCGCCGCGCCCGTCACCAAGGCAATCCTGCCCGCGAACTCCATGGCTAGTTGCCCTGCCGGCTGAGCAAGGCCCACCACTGCGCGATGGTGGGTTGCTCGGCCATTTCGGCAAAGCCGACCTGGGCCCCCGCTGCCCGCCAGCCTTCCACCAGGCTCATCAGGCGGATGGAGTCGAGTCCGGCGTGGATCAGGTTGTCGTCCGCATACAAATCCGACGGCTGCATCTGCAGCATCCTGGCCACCTCGGCCAGCAGCGCTGCCTGGTCGGCCGGCAGCTTGCCCTGGGGGCGGAGCGCCGCCAGCACGTCCTGGGTGCTGCGTACGGCACCACAGCGCCGCGAGACATAGGCCAGCGCACCGGCATGCTCCTCGGCCGAGAAATCGGCAACCGCATCGCCCACATAGATGGGGCGGATGTCCCGCATAAAGGCATCCGCCGCCGTCACCTGGCAGCCGATATGGGCGTAGATGCCGCAGATGATCAGCTGGTCGCGGCCCTGGGCGCGCATGCGCTGTTCGAGATCGCTGCGGGCAAAGGCGCTGTAGCGCCACTTGGTCAGCACCACATCCTGCTCGCGCGGTGCCAGGGCAGCCACCACAGGCGCAAGTTGCGGCTGCGCGGTAATGCCCGGCCCCCACCACTCGGTCAGCAGGCCCCGCTCCTCTGGTGATTGCTCACCCGGTTGGGCCGTGTACACCACCGGTATGCCCACTGCGTCGCAGGCCTGGCGCAGTGCCTGGATATGGGCGATCAGCGAGGGGATGGGCGCTGCCGTGTGGTCGTAGAAATCGAGAAAATACTGCTGCATGTCGTGGATCAGCAGCACGGCACGGTTGGGCTCCGGCAGCCAGTCCACCCGGTTTTCGGGCAGGGTGGTGGGCATGGGATAGGTGGCGATGCGGGGTATGGTCATATCGTGTAAGCCAGGCGATCGAAATGGAAAAGAGGAGCAGGTGCCTGCCCGCTGCCCGGGTTTACCCTGGGCATTGCGGTATGCGGTACAGGCTGTGGCTCAGTCGGTGGCCGCGATCAGCTCGGCAATCCGCTCACGCAGCGCCCGCTTGTTGACCTTGCCCACACCGGTCTTGGGAAACTCGGTCACGAATTCGATGCGGTCAGGTATCTTGTACTGGGCAACACCGCGCTCGCGCAGAAAGCGCATCAGTTCGACAGGGCGCAAGGGATCGCCGCGCGTGACGATAAAGGCGCAGCTGCGCTCACCCAGGTAGGCGTCCGGCATGGCGACCAGGGCGGCATCGTGCACGGCTGGGTGGGCCAGCAAATGGTTCTCCACCTCTTCTGCCGCGACCTTGTCGCCGCCACGGTTGATCTGATCCTTGGCGCGGCCCTCTACCGTCAGGTGGCCGCTGGGTAGCCGGCGCACCAGATCGCCGGTGCGGTAGTAGCCGTCGGTGGTGAAGGCGCGTGCGTTGTGTTCATCGGCAAGGTAATAGCCGCGTATGGTGTAGGGGCCACGGGTCAGCAGATGGCCCAGTTCACCATCGGGCAAGTCGCGATCCTCGTCGTCCACCACGCGAACTTCATCGTGCGGCGAGATGGCGCGACCCTGGGTATGGTGCAGCAGTTCGTCGCTGTCCTCAGGACGGGTGTAGTTGACCAGCCCCTCGGCCATGCCAAAGACCTGCTGCAGGCGGCAGCCCAGTTCCGGCAGCACACGGCATGCCACCTCGGCGCCAAACTTGGCGCCACCCACCTGCAGCAGCTTCAGTGTCTTCAGTTCCGGCCGGCGCTGCCGGGCCGAATCCAGCCATACCATGGCCAGCGGCGGCACCAGCGCGGTGATCGTAACGCCTTCCGTCCCGATCAAGGGGAACACCTCGTCAGGGCTGGGACGGCGCGCCAGCACGATGCGCCCGCCGGCATGCAGCACGCCCAGGGTGCCCGGTGAGCTGAGCGGGAAATTGTGGGCCACCGGCAAGGCGCACAGATAGACGGCATCCTGGTCCAGCCCGCAGATCTCGGCGCTGGCGCGTACGCTGTAGAGGTAGTCGTCATGGGTGCGCGGGATCAGCTTGGGCAGGCCCGTGCTGCCGCCAGACAGCTGCAGGAAGGCCACCCCGCCGGCCGATGGGCCGGCTAACTCGATGGGTGTGTCGTGCAGGTCGGCCAGCGCAGTGAACTCGGCGGCCTCGCCTGCCACCACCACATGGCGCAGGGTCGGGACTTCAGCCTGTACTTCCCGCGCCAGCGTCCGGTAGTCAAAGCCACCGTCCAGGTCGGCGATGACATAGGCCTTGGCATCGGCAAAGCGGCAGAAGTGGCTGATCTCTGCCCGGCGGTGCGCCGGCAGGGCAAAGACGGGCAGGGCGCCCAGGCGGAACAGGCCGAAGCAGACCGAGAAGAACTCGGCCACATTGGGTAGTTGCACCACGACGCGATCCTGCGCGCCTATGCCCAGGCGGGCGAAGCCTGCGGCCAATTGGTCTGCTTTCGCATCGAGTTCGGCATAGGACCATCGCCGTTTGCCGCAGACGATGGCGATACGGTCGGGGTGTTCGCCGGCCTTGCGCTGCAGCATGGCGCCCAGTGTTTCACCGGTCCAGTAGCCAAGCTCGCGGTAGCGCTGCGCGTCCTGCTCGGGCCAGGGGGTAAAACCGGTCAGCTGGCTCATGCCGCTCCCTCCAGCACGCTCTCCAAGGCCATGGCGCTGAGCATGGTACGCAGCTTGGCGCTGGTTTCCGCCAGCTCCAGATGGGGCTCTGAGCCGGCCACGATGCCGGCCCCGGCATAGAGCGTTGCAGTGTGTTCGCCCACTTCGGCGCAACGTATGGTGACGGCCCATTCGCCATCGCCGCTGGCATCGCACCAGCCGACCAGGCCGGTGAAGAAACCACGGTCGAAGCCTTCCACCGTCTCGATAAAGGAGCGCGCTGCCGCCGTGGGGTGGCCGCAGACTGCGGGGGTCGGGTGCAGGGCCAGCGCCAGTTCCAGCGCGCTGCATTCCCCATCTGCCAGGTCGCCGCGTATCTCGGTGGCCAGGTGCCACATGCTGGGGGTGGAGACCAGCGACGGGCCGCTGGGCACGTGTACCGCATTGCAATAGGGGCCCAGCGCGGCCACCACGGCATCGACCACCAGCTGGTGCTCGTGCCTGTCCTTGGCCGAGCCGAACAATTGTTCGGCTCGCCGCGCGTCTTCTAGCGGGTCGCTGCTGCGGGGGATGGAGCCTGCCAGCGGATGCGAAACCACCTGCCGGCCACGGCGCGACAGCAGCAGCTCGGGGCTGGCGCCGACCAGCGTACGGCGCTCGCCGTCGGCATCTGGTAGGTCGATGGCGAAGGTATAGCCGCTGGGATTACGGTTGGCCAGGCGCTGCAGCAGCGTAGGCACGGCAATGTTGGCATCGACCTTGATCGAGCGCGACAACACCACCTTGTCCAGCCCGCCCTCGCCGATCTGGCTCAGTGCCTGCGCCACATTGTCGCGGTAGCGGTCGGGGTGGGGCAGCGCCTCGCTGCTGATGTCCCGCAGGGATTTTGACTCTGCCTGGGTAGGTAGCGCGGTTTCACCGGCACCCCGCCCTTGCACCGTGCTTTCCGGTATGAACAGATGGGCCGGTGCCTGGGCATTGAAGGGAACCGCGCCCAGCAGGATGGGCTGCACCAGGCCTTCTGCCTGTGCCTGCCGCAGCAACTGGGCCGCACGTTGTGCCAGGGTGTCGGCCGGCCCGTGAGCGAGCGTGGCATGGCGGCCCAGCGTCAGTACCGTGCGGCGTGGTGAGGTAAACAGCGAGCCACCGTTGGGGTAGAGGCGGAGCAGGTCGTTGGCTTTAGGGGTAGTCAAGCCGGAATCGTGCTGGGATGGTTGCATAGTGGCTCCTCATGAAAGACCAATACCGCTGCCGCTGCTGGATATCAGCCGTGGCAGGCGTGTGTTGCGCCGGGCGGTGTGGCTATTCTTGTGAGTGCCCGGTAGCGGAGCGATGGCGTCGCGGTGGGATGGTTTGCAGCTGTCGTACGCGAGCCAGGCGCCGGATTGGCGAAGCATCGTAACGGTAAAAAAATCTAAATGCAAATGAGATTGACTCTCATTATTTATGGTTGCATGATGTTTGCCAGAAACCCAGTGGGTCACGGGCGGGGCGTATGCAAGTGTGGGCCTAGCGGCTTGTGCAAGGGCAGACAGGCAAGCCCCAGGCTCACGACCACGCGAATACCGGAGGAAGCATGACGATAGCCTTTACAGCAACGGGCCGGACGGGAGCGGTGTATCCGAGAGGGCCGGGGGGCATGCCCGACGCCATTTTCGAGCAGGTGCCCGCGCCGGCGGAGATGTATCGGCGGATGCCAGCGTCAGAGCGGATTGCCGCAACCGTACAGGCGGGGCGGCAGACGATCCGCGACATCCTGGATCGCAAGGACGACAGGTTGCTGGTGGTGGTCGGGCCATGCTCCATCCACGATACCGAAGCAGGCCTGGACTATGCGCAGCGGCTGGCTGCCTTGGCCGACGAGCTGTCCGATACCCTGTATGTGGTGATGCGGGCGTACTTCGAGAAGCCGCGTACCACAGTGGGCTGGAAGGGCCTGGTCAACGACCCGCATATGGACGATTCCTGCCGGATAGGCGAGGGCATGGCGCGCGCCCGGCAGTTCCTGCTGGCGGTCAATGCGCTGGGCCTGCCGGTCGCGACCGAGGCGCTGGACCCACTATCGCCCCATTATTTTGGCGACCTGATCAGCTGGACGGCGATTGGTGCGCGCACCACCGAATCGCAGGTGCACCGCGAACTGTCATCGGGCCTGGCCACGCCCGTGGGGTTCAAGAACGGTACCGACGGCAGCGTCGAGACCGCCGTCAATGCCATCCTGTCGGCAGCCTGCCCTCATGCCTTCATGGGGATGGATCAGGATGGCAGGCCGGCCATCGTCCGCACCCAGGGCAACCGCTACTGTCACTTGGTCATGCGTGGCGGCGGCGGACGGCCCAACTACGATACGGTCAGCATCCACCTCGCCGAAAAAGCGCTGGAAAAGCACCATATCCCCGCCAACATCATTGTCGATTGTGCCCATGCCAACTCCTGGAAACAGCATGCCCTGCAGCCTGTCGTGCTGGCCGATGTGGTGAACCAGATACGCGAAGGCAACCGCGCCATCCGCGGCGTGATGATAGAGAGCTTCATCGAGGCGGGTAATCAGCCTATCCCGGCAGACTTGGGCGACCTGCGCTATGGCTGCTCGGTGACGGATGCCTGCGTGAGCTGGCCGACCACCGAGAAGATACTACGCCAAGCCGGCCAGCGGCTGGCCGGGCGGCGAGGCTGGCAGGCCTGATGCCACGCTAACGCCGGGCAAGCCAGCGGCACTGGCGGCGGCCACCCTCCATAAGGGTGAGCCAGCATGGCTGTGCCCGGCGTATCTGCATGGGTAGGTCGCCCAAGAGCAGCTGGTGATTCTGGAATAAAGTCTGGGATACTCCGCCACGTGTTTTCTATGGGCTTGGCGATGCCCCGACACAGGGCAAAACCGGTAGCCGCAGCGCCTTTATCCCCAACAGCCGACGGTGCCTGGCGCAAAGCAAGCCGTGTCGTCACAGCGTCTTGAACCCTTCAATGGGTTCTTCTGCTATTGAACCAAGGCAACCGAAAGGTTTACCCATGTCTCCGCAATCGCACCTTCGCTGGCTTTTCCTGGCAAATGCCACGGTTCTGGTCACGCATCAAATCGACGCAGCCTATTGGCGCGAATGGGAGTTGTTCAACATTCCTGGTGGCAATCAGGTCAACCTGCTGCTGAACATTCCCATCATTGCGCTGGTTCTGTATGCACACAGCCGGGTGGTCGCCAACCTCCGCACTGGCTTGAACTATTACAAGCTGCTGGCTGTGCTGGGCTTCCTCACTGTCGGCATCCATG
Source organism: Chitinimonas prasina (assembly GCF_030160395.1). Classification (GTDB taxonomy): domain Bacteria; phylum Pseudomonadota; class Gammaproteobacteria; order Burkholderiales; family Chitinimonadaceae; genus Chitinimonas; species Chitinimonas prasina. The sequence continues at coordinate 1,041,705 of NZ_BSOG01000001.1, read as the reverse complement.
CGTTTTTCTTTACCCTGGGCCGCGAGGCGTTCATGCAGCCTATGTCGGTTGCGCTTCTGCTCGCCACGCTGGTGCTCTCGGTGTGGCAGTTGGTTGCCTTGCGCAGGTTTAAAGAATCAACCTCCGTGGCGGCACCGTGACACTTTGCAGGCTTTGCCAGTCCCTCTGCGTTTCAGGCCGGTAGTTGGCCACCAGCATGAAAAAGGCGCAACCCCTTGCTGGAGTCGCGCCTTGAGACAAGTTGCTTTGCTAATACGGTTTATTCAACCGAGAACGACTGAGCAGTCCCATCCTGGTTGTTGATATAGAAGGTGCTGCCATCTTGCCACCAGGTATCGGCAGCATGTGCTTCTGGGGTGTTGACGAGCATATAGCCAGCCCGCAGCTTATAGCTGACGTTACCTATGGTGGTGGTGACGGAGCCATCGACATCCACTGCAGGCACGGATGCGCCGATGATGGTGCTCAGTGTGGCTGCCACGACATCAATGTTGGCAAACGCCGGGTAGAGCGTCTGCTGCACACTGCCATCGCCATGGATCAGGCGACCAGCACTGTCGTAGGAGAAGCCATTCAAGGTGCTGGGCGTTGCAGTCCATGCCGGCCGGACCACATACTTGGCACCACCCACTGTAGCCTTGATCAAGCCGTCAGCCGTGACCATGCCGGTAGCTTGGCTATCCACGGCCATGAGCTGCGCCGCGAAGTTGCTTGGGCTCACCAGGCTGGGGGCCAATTCCGTGACCGCACCTCTTACTACCACGCGCATCCGCCCGTTGCTTTGCAGCCCATTGGGAACGCCTGGTGCGACCATTAGCTGGCCAACTGGTACGCCGGCGATCCGCGTGCCGTCCGGCGCGGTCATGACCATGCCACCAATCGGGGTATTGGCGCTGCGCGTCAGCTTGATACCCAGCTCCTTGCTCAGGGTAGTCACAATCTCGGTGCCCAGATAGGAACCATTCAGGCGGGCGGGGTTGCCGTCTATGGACACCGGTATGCTTTCCAGCGTCATGCCGGTAGGAATGGCACTCAGGGTTTGTGCCACGCCTGCACCACCATCTGCTAGCGTGACCCCAATCTCGTTGCCCGCGCTGTCGTAGGTGATGGTCTCGCCCTTGAACAGCATCAAGGTAGACGAGGTCAGCATGTTGGCGCGGTCGCTGATCAAGGACCTTTGTAGGTTGACCGAAGGGAGTTGTGCAATGCATAGCGAGTATGCCAACAGTTCTCTTTGGTAGACCTTCACGCTCGAGAAGTAGGTATTCCATGTGCTGGACCTACTTCCGGTTGGCGGGGTGGCCGGTATTGCGGGGCGCGACCCGCAGGTATGCGGCGTGGTGACCGTGCCGGAAACAACCGCAACAGTGGTGGTACCACCGCTGTTTGCCGTCGCGGTGATGGCTGAACCGGTACTGCCCGATGTGATGACTATCGGTGACTCACCACTGCCGCCAACCGAAAGAATCGCACCGCTGCTCCCGCTGGAGAGAGTAGCGCTGCCTTGTGAAAGGCCCACCACATTTTGTCCGCCCGACGTGGTACTGACTTTCAGTACGACGCCCGATGATCCGGTAGAGACCGAGACAGACGGTGTGCTGCCGCCCAGATTCACGCTGACTGGTTTGGTCGAAGCATCGATGGTCAGGGTGCTGCCGCTGGCACCGTTTGCCGAGACATCCACGCTGCTGCCTGCAGTGACGGTCACACTCGCCGAACCTGTTATCGTTCCGGTGCCATCGATTGTGCCCGTGCCACCAGTGATTGTGGTGTTCGCAGCGGTGACGGTAATCGCCTGGGTCGCCGTGACGGCGGTGCTGCCGTTCAAGGTCGCACCAATGATGCAGCTACCGGGACTGACAGCAGTGATGGTGGCGGTAACGGTACCGTCGGTGGTGCTGCGCGTCGGGGTGCCTACCGTACAACTGGAACTATTGCTGGTAATGGTGGCGCCGCTGGCACTGACATTGAACAGGCTGGTGCTGCTGGCATCCTTCAGCGTGAGGATGGCGGAGGTGGAGCCCGCCGTAATCAGACTGGACGTGCCCACGGTCAGTGTCGATTGGGCTGCCGTGGCAACGTCGACAGCAGCTGCGACAGCGGTAAAGGCGGTGCCGGGTGTGTTGGCGGTCAGCACCAGCGTCCCGGTGTTAAGCGTGGGGGTCACCGTGGTGCTGGGTATGGCAGCGATAAGGCCATTCACCACATCCGTGGCCGAGGTCGTGGTCGCCACAAAGGTATAGGTTGTGCCATTGAGTGTCACGGCAAATGTATTGCCAGCCATGATGGAGGCCGGCGTCAGGGTATTAACCTGTGCCACAGCAGTCGCATTGGTGCTCCCGGTCGCGCCCAGGGTCCAGCCGGTGCCCGCACTCTTGGCGGTGAACACAATGTCGCTGCCAGTCACGCTGGTCGTATAGTCCTGCGTCGCATAGGGCACGCCGGAGTCGGCCTGGATGGCGGCATTCAGGCCGGCGGCCACGTCTGCAGTGCTGGTGGTGGTGGCCGTAAAGCTCACCGTGCCCGAGCCTGGCAGGTCAATGCTGTAGACATCCCCGATGTCCACGCTGCCGCCTATCGTCAGCGTATCAATCTGGCTTTGTGCCGGCACGGCGGGCACATTGGCCTGCATTTCCGCGCCATCAATGGACGCAGTGCTTGAGTTAGTTGAAATGCTTGCCGCATCGGCCGGGAAGGACATCGCAAACGATGTGCCCGGCGTGGTGGCAGTGAAGGTCAGCACGCCCGAGGTGTTGTCAGTAACCTGGTAAGTGGTATTGCTGATGTAGTCGGCGTGGGCAACGATAAGATCGTAGAGTTCTGTCGCCATGCTGGCCGGGGTGTCTCCAGCGGCTACCGTGGTCGTGATGGTGGTGGCCGTACCAGGCAGGGTAATGCTAAATGTATCGCCATCGGTTACCGTCCCGCTGATGGTCACCGTCTCAGTCTGGGCCTGCGCCATCACAGCAGGCATATTTGGGGCGGTGGGCGTCAGGGTCAGCGTCTGCGTGACATTGGCACCAACCGCGCGGTTAGGTGTTGTCGCCGTATTGTTGAACGTAGGTACAGCGAACGCAGTGGTTGACAGCATTACGACCAATGCCAAGCTGAGCGGACGCAGTCGCATATGGGGGGTTTGGCGGGAGTGCAGAGATCTCATGGGGAACTTAGCTCCATAATAAAGTGTTGGCCGAAAACTGCTGTCACTTGCAACCGAAATATCCCCCCAGGCCCGCAATCCGATGCGACAAACTTCCACCCTCTGATACCGGTACCTTTGCACCGGACCAAATAGGTGAATCCACCAAAGGCAAGCGTAAAGCCGCCTTTGGCTGCATCGCTGACGGTCTATCCCGCGCTGGCAGCGAGTGCTGCAAGCACGAGAAAAGTGGATATGGTCAAAAGCACGACACGCGCTGCGTGTGCATTGAGCTTAGTAGGCGATTATTGCAAGTAAAGGTATTTGATGAGGGCAAGCTCCCCTTTGGGCGTGGCGACGCCAAGAGAAATGGTAGGGGCGCGGGCTAGCGCCGCCAGCTGGCAGATTGGAGCGCATGGTCTTCGAATTGCGCATGCACATGGCGAGCATAAAGCGTAGCGGCTCTGGCTAGGGGCGCCTTGCGACTGCCCGAACCAACTGCAGGAGGTATAACATGGCAAACGCTAGGCAGAACAACATGACACCCGCAGAAGCCCATGAGCTGCTTCAAATGCACTCAGGCAGACACAGCGACACCAACCACCCGAAGTGGGAGTTCGGGTTTCTTGGTAGCCTCCGCCCATACAGCGGCTTGCGTGTAGAAAACTTCCACGAAGTCATGGCCTGTCTCAAGGTGTTGGCAAACGAGCTGGGGAGCGGTGCCCTCTGTGATCGAGAGCTGATTGCCGCCATCTGGGGCATCTGCCATCTTGGTCGCGCATGGGGCGTGGAGCCCGGTGGCATGCTTCGTAGCAATAAACTGATCCCGAGCGAGCAGCTTGATCGACTCAGCTCATGGATAACTCAAATATCGTATGCAGCATTCTGTTTGCTTGATGGTTGCGGCACTGACGTTGCGTTTGAACACTATGACGAATGGGAAGCATAAGAGGAGCTGGAATGGGCTGTGACCAAGTAGGTGTGATGGTGTTCTACATCCTCCTGGCCCCGCACCGCACTTGAAGACATTAGGCGTGCGGATACGCTTAATACTCTCTGCGAGCTTTCAACCGGACTATCCGGAATGCCGCACGCGTCAGCAGCGGGCATGATCAGCGTTCATGCCCTGCCTAAGTCCAAGCGGGTTGGTGTGCGTTAGATGCCCTGTGTTGCCAACGCCAAAAGCAGACGCTCGGCACCGATTCCGAAGCCAGCACCTTCCTTATAGGCGCCACCCCCAACTACCTGCTGCTGCGCGCCAAGTTCGGCGCATCGGATCTCGAAGCCTTGCCCGTTAAGGTAATAGCTAAGTCCACGCTGTGCAGCGTCGTCAATCTCATATCGCAAACCAAGCGAATCCAGAAAGCCAGTGCAGATATCCTGGCAAATACGCAGTGCCCTAACCGGGTCGGGGCTCAGGTATTCAAGCCCAAGTTGGACAAACTCCCGATAGCGACCCGCTTGAGGCCGCTCGTAGCGATAACAGCGGGCGGTGTAAAAAAGCATACGCTCCCTGCGCTGTCCAAGCAGCTCCTTGCTCTTTTCCTGAAACAGCGCAGTTGCCTCAGGAATCAGGCAGCATGGCCTACCTTTCTTGTCAGCGAAGGCCCACATCTGCCCTATGATTTCACTGCCGCCGGTCTTCTCGATAAATGTGTCTTGTGACCAAAGGGCCGGTACGATTGCCTCCTCGGCTCCTGCTTCAATGAAGGTAGCTCCGGAAACGGCCCTCTAGTATGCGTGCTTGGGCGGCTTCTTGGCCGACAATAAAACGAGTTCCCCGGATCATGCTCATGTTTGCTCTCCTGATGTAGAAAAAAGAAAAAGGCGCCGTAGGCGCCTTGGTCGTTGCTGCAAGAGTCGGATACTTCCGACGCAAGCTATGGACGTAACGAACCACGGCGCAATCGATTGCGACCGTGATGATGTGATGCGTTGCGCATTTCGCTACGAGTTTCCATGTCTTTATCTTGGCATGACCACGGGAGATCGCGCAAGCGGGTGCGATTGCACTGTTCGCTTTGCATCCGCTTTAAGAAACAACACTTGTGGCGACGCGATGGCACCCGTGCCACATGGTTTCTTGGCGCTTTCCATTAGGTGAAAGTTCTTCGACGCATTTTTCTTCGCCCAAGAGCCTTGGAGAAGATCGCCTGACGCCTGGCTTTGCCGCTGGCTAGCGCAAGCCATGGTCTCGCCGAATCAAGCCAGATCATTAGCGAGCCGCGCACCTCGAGCAAGGCATCCTACTCACGCCAGTTGATTGATATGTACTGGACTGGGGAGGGCCTAGTCATGGCCGAGGCTTACGGGTGGCGCCAAGGTGAGGGGCGTTGTGCAACAGGGCCCATCCACTGCATGCACGTGGGCCTCGCATGCCACCTCACCAGAAGCGCTGCCAGTAAACACCGCACTACCTGACATTCATCAGGGGTTGCCCGAGTGCCAGCTTGGCGAAATCTATGGCAGGAATCGGCCTTGAAAAAAGATAGCCTTGAATCAACTCACAGCCCATGGATGAAAGCAGACCGTACTGCTCGTGGGTTTCTACACCTTCTGCTACGAGTGTCATACCCAACTCATGGGCGAGGCCGATGATGGCACGTGCAATTGCCTGGTCTTTTGTATCATTCGCCAAGTTGGCCACGAATAGACGATCAATTTTTAGTACATCCAACGGCAATTGCTTCAGGTAGGCCAGTGCAGAATAACCTGTGCCGAAATCATCCATGGCCGTGCGAATTCCCAATTTATGCAAGTCTTCCAGAATTCTTCGCCCTTTGTCGATATCCTCAATCACTGTGCTTTCGGTGACCTCCACTTCGAGCCAACGTGCAGGGATGCCGGTATCTGAAATAACATCCTGAATGTGCTTACAGATTAATTCATCGGAGAATTGACGCGCGGACAAGTTGACGGCCATGGTCACACTGTCGTCCAGGATGTCTGCCCAGGCCATCCGTTGGGCGCATGCGGTCCGAAGTATCCAGAGGCTGACCTCGACGATCAATCCACTATCTTCAAGCACTGGGATGAATACGGCGGGTGATACCGTCCCTGCAGTGGGATGGTGCCATCTAAGTAGCGCTTCGATGCCATGTATCCGGCCATCAAGGGTCGAGACCTGTGGCTGGAATACCAGTTCGAATTGCTCCTTCTCCAAGGCGTACATCAAGCTCTCTCGCAACATGGTCCTGGCCGTCACTTGGGCATTCATCTCTGCTGAATAGTGACGATAGGATTGACGGCCATTGCGTTTGGCTTGGTACATTGCCATGTCGGCCGCGCGCAGCATTTCGCCGGCAGAGGTACTGTCTTCAGGGCAATTTGCGATGCCTATGCTGACGCTGACCAGTAAGGAATGCCCGTCTATGACATAAGGTTGCGCCTGGATACGTAGTAGTTTTTCTGCGATGGCGGATATTTCTGTTTCACTCAGCGCACCCTCGATCAAGATGGCGAATTCATCACCACCTATGCGCCCAAGTGCATCATGAGTGCGTAGCTGACTTCTTAGCCGTTCACAAAAGCTTTGCAGTAGCATATCTCCCGTGGCGTGTCCGTAGGTGTCATTGACATCCTTGAAGTAGTCCAAGTCGATATAAAGCAGGTACAGTGATTGCGAATGCCGCAGGCTTCGCGATACGGCAGTCGATACAGCTTGAAAAAAGCCGTTACGATTCAGAGCGCCAGTCAACGTGTCGGTCACAATCAGTTGGGCCAACTCCTCCTGAAGGGTGAGCGCAGCCGTGATATCTTGGTAAGCAACAACCCAACCTTGCTGCTGAGGAAGTGGCGCACAACTTAATTGAACAGGTAGTGCCGCCTCTTTGGCGGAGATGATTCTTGCTGCATGGCTATGAATGGCATGTTGTGACCGGTAGGCCCCAAGTAGCATGTCCATTTGCAGGTCAGACCAACAATGCAGTATTTTCCCTTTAACCTCGGACTGCGTAAGACCTTGAAGCCGGCTGCCAGCGGGGTTGACATAAATTTGCGACAGATCTGGTGCAACGACAGAGATACCTTCATTGACTGTATTCAGAATATCGCCCAGAAATGCATTGACTTGGGCTAGGTCATGCATCTCTTTTTTTGATGATTCGCTCAATGCCCATTGATTTAATAGCTGCTGGACCTTGGCCTCCAGGATGCGGGGTTGAATAGGTTTATGCATTAGATCGAAAGCACCTGCCTCCAAACCATCAAGTGAGGCGTACTCATCTTCGCCGTGCGCAGTGACCAGCAAAACAGGGATATGCCTTGTTCGGCTGTTCTTACGCATAAGCTTCACGGCTTCAATACCATCCAGCTCTGGCATGTCGACGTCCATCAAGACCAGGGCGATGGTTTCGTTTAGCAGGATGCGCAGAGCGTCCTGGCCACTCGCTACACGTATGAAGCGGCGCTTACCATCGTCAAGAACGGCTTCCAGCGATTCCAGGTTTTCAGGCTTATCATCAACTAGTAACAATATGGGTAAAGTTTCCTTGAGCATGACATTACTCCTGGCGCCCACTGCTACAGCGACCCAGGGCCGTTAGCAGATCCGCCTCACTGATTGGTTTACTGAGGTAGTCATCGCAACCTGCCTCGATGCAGCGCTCGCGATCTCCTGGCATTGCCAATGCCGTCAATGCCAGAATTGGCCCTTTGTAACCCACGTCATTCCTTAGGCGACGCGTTGCCTCAAAACCATCCATCACTGGCATCGACATGTCCATCAGCACTGCTTGGGGATGCGTCCGAGTAAACGCATCCAGCGCCTCTTGTCCATTGCTTGCCACCTCAACTCGATATCCGGCCGCCTCCAGTGTGCTTAGCATCGCATACGTGTTGCGGACGTCATCTTCAACCAATAGCACCTCGTAATTACTCTTCGCACATTGAACAGGTGTGGTATTTAAAGGCACTGCAGCTCGAGCCGGCGCAATCACCGGCATTTTGGCATCACATGGCAGCCACAGCGTAAAAGTACTGCCAACCTGTTCGTGGCTTATTAAATGCAATGACCCACCAAGCAAGGTTACCAACTCTTTCGTAATGGCTAAGCCTAGCCCGGTTCCACTGTATCTCCGGCTTGTAGAGCCATCCGCCTGAACAAATGCATCAAACACCCGGTCTTGAAGTTCGGCAGGAATACCAATTCCGGTGTCACCGACAGCGATAGATAGGCTACTCTCCTGATGGGTAGTCAGGCATGCGCGAATGGTGATCCGTCCCTGATCAGTAAATTTCAAGGCGTTGCCCAAGAGGTTACGCAGAATTTGCATCAGCCTCCTTGGGTCTGTTGCAATCGTAAAGTCAGTTGGCAGATCTATCTCTGTTATTAACTCCAAATGTTTTTGTTGGCATTGAAGCTGAAATTCATGACGTAGTCTATCTAGTACTTCTCGAACTGACGTTACTTCAAATTGCGCTTGCATTCGGCCTGCTTCGATCTTGGCAAGATCCAGTATGTCGTTGATCAGCAAAAGCAGATCACTGGCGGAGCGATGGACAATAGCCGCATGGGTACTTTGCTTCTCGCTCAAATTACCTTGGCGGTTCAGTTTTAGTTGTTCGCTGAGCATCAAGATGCTGTTCAGTGGCGTTCGCAGCTCATGGGACATATTGGCCAGGAACGCCGACTTGTAGCGCGAGGCTGCGGCCAATTCCTCTGTGTGATGCTTCATCGCCGCCTCCTGGGCCCGTCGCATGCTGATGTCGACTACCGTCGCTTGTACAAGCACGGTTTCGCCTTCGTACAGTGGAGCCAACGCCACTTCAACCGGTATTTCCCGGCCAGTGCTGTGCCTGGCAAAAAGCTCGCGGCCCGCCCCCATCGAGCGGGCAGTGGGTTGGGCGTTGAACTTGGCTCGCAAATCGCCATGGTTGGCGGCCAACTGTTCCGGCAGAAGCATCTCGATCTGCGCACCAATGAGGGCGCTCCTTGCATAGCCAAACAGCGACTCCGCTTCTCTGTTGACTAGTTCAATCGCTCCCTTTTCGTTACAGATCAGAATCGCAATCGGAGAAGCTTCGATGGCCTCACGCATACGTGTGACGGCATTTAGTCGCTCGCTCAGATCAAGTAGGGACACCATGGTCGTATGAGTCTCGGCGGTACCAGTTTCCAACGGTCCCAGGCCTATTTCTACAGGAAGCTCACGCCCGTCGCGTCGCAGCAGGAATAGCTCCTGTCCCGCGCCCATACGTCGGGTGCGGGGCTCCTGAAGGTAGCCATGCCGGAAGCCAGAGTGTGCGGTCCGATACCGCTCGGGAACCAGGGCCTCAACCCGCATGCCGATCAGCTCACCTAATGGATAGCCGCAAAGCGTAGCGGCCAATTCGTTGGCATTGGTGATGGTGCCGCCTGCATTGATCAAGAGCAGAGGCGTTGGTGCATTACGTAGCAAAGCGCCCAATTCGACCCTGCCAGGGTCATGAGATCGCTTGAACATGCGCCTGCCGATCCACCATAAGGCGATCGCTATGGCGGCTAATGAAATAATAGCCGGTATCAACTTTTTCCTCCTGAACTGCGCGAACTTTTCTTGTGTGTGCGTACATGTTTGCTTGAATAAGCAATGCCCAATATGAGCCGACGCCTATGAGTTCAACATAGCAGCTTTGGACCCTTCCCACCGATGAGTACCAAGAATGGGTCAGCGAGAAGCATGCATGCGCCTCTCACCACGAAGTCTCATCTCAATGAGGCGCTGATCATCTCCATCCTGAAGGAGGCTGGGACCGTTTTGGATGCAGCTGAACTCAGCTGTAGGCCGCCGCGTCAAGACTGGCAGTTCAATCGCAAGTGGGGCTAGCGGGTCCACGGTGGCGTGGTTGTCCCTGCGGTTACGGTGCGGGTATCAGCGGTTAAATCAACCGGGCATGGCGCAGCTACTGCCGAGCCTACAAACCGGCACAGCCCCCAGACCATGTGGTCGATACACTGCGGCATGGCGTGCAGGGCGGGCTATGGACAGTATGCGATACCTGGAATTGGTAGACGGACTGGCTTGGAATCGATCAAGCGCTAACAGGTAGGCCCAGTGCCTGTGTACGGGATGGGCGAAGACGTTCACGACGCGCCCTGGGTCTAGTGGCGCAGGGCTATTGGGTACGTTTGGAAGTCGGTAGGAACTAGAAAAAACGCAGCCGCATTGACTATCCTTTTTAAGTGGCCCGACCACGGCATGCACAGAATATGTCTACCCTGCTTCCGCGCTTTGCGGCATAGGGTTCATGTGTAGGAGGAAACAGTTGGCAGAGCCCCAAGCGCTTCGGTTGCGTGCGCCGTCGATTCTCATCGTCGACGACCAACCCGCCAATATCCATATTTTACGGGCGGCCGTAGAGGATATGGGGGAGGTCAGGTTCGCCACGTCCGGGGCGGTTGCACTCGAGATGATTAAGCGGCAGACGCCCGATCTTGTCCTGCTCGACATCGAGATGCCTGGCATGAATGGCTATGAAGTCTTTCAGGCAATAACAAGGGGAGACCATGCGGCCGGTGACATCTCAGTGATTTTCGTGACAGCTAACGATCCGGCGCTGCATGAACTGACGACGCTCTCCTTGGGGGCTGTGGACTACCTCCAAAAGCCACTCGATATCCCTGTGGCGCGAGCAAGGATCAAGACACACCTCGAGTTGCGAGTCAGGACGAAGCAGCTCGCACATGCGGAGCGAAATCTCTCCGAAGTCATGCATAACCTCCCAGGTTTCGTCGCGCAGTGGAACCTCGAGATGCGTAACGTATTTTGCAACGATACCAGCGGTGCCTGGTTTGGCATCCCCGCGTCGACAATGAGAGGTATGCATGTCAGCGATGTCGTCGGCCCCAGTAATTTTCTGGCCCTGGAAAGGCACCTCAGCGCCGTATTACACGGCCAGGGCAGTGCCTTCGATTTTGCCTTTGTGGGAAGAGGAGGTGTACTGCGGCATGGGCAGGTAGCCCTGGTATACCGAGATGACAGCGATTTTGGCGGTAGCTTCATGATGCTCATCGCTGACATTACCGACCGCCGCGCGGCGGAAGATGCACTTCACGACGAAAAGGAGAAGTATCGCATTACGCTCAATTCAATCGGTGATGCAGTCATTGCAACCGACGTAGCTGGCAATATCGTCTTCATGAACCCGATTGCGGAGGACCTCACCGGCTGGACTGCGCGGGATGCCATGGGGGAGGCCATCGAGCGGGTGATGCCCCTGCAGGAAAGCTCGTCAGGCCATGTCTTGCAGAATCCAATCAGGATTGCCCTAGCGGAGCGTCGCGCTGTCGGCATGGCGCTGGACTGCGTCCTGGTGCGTCGTTACGGCGAACCCACACCGGTCGAGGATTCCGCCTCGCCTATTGTTGACTGCGCAGGCAATATCTCTGGGGCGGTCATAGTCTTTCATGACGTGAGCGAGGCGCGCGCGATGGCCATCAAGATGAGCCATCTCGCAAACCACGACCCGTTGACCAACCTGCCCAACCGTCTGCTCCTTCGAGACCGAACAGAGCAGGCGCTCCGGTCAGCCAAGGCTGCCGGCCATCGGGTAGGGCTGCTCATTGTCGATTTCGACCACTTCAAGACAATCAACGATTCCGAGGGCCATTCCATCGGGGACAAATTGCTTATCGAGGCCAGTCGGCGCCTGCAGCTACTTGCGCCACCGGCAGCGACAGTCAGCCGCCAAGGCGGGGACGAATTCGTCGTGCTGGTGCCAGAGGTGAGTGAAGTGGAACGGCTGACAACCCTTTCTGAAGCAATGCTTTCCCATCTGGCGATGCCATACACAGTAGAGGGCATGCAGCTCAAGATATCGACGAGCATAGGAGTTGGCATCTATCCGGACGACTCACCTGACATGGAGTCACTTTACCGACATGCCGAATCCGCCATGTATCGCGCGAAGCAGGCAGGGCGAAATCGCATCAGCTTCTTCTCTGCCGAAATCGAAGAGGCAATCCGGACGCGCCATACGCTAGATCAGAAGATGCGGCAAGCGATTGAGCTTGACCGTTTCGAAGTGTTTTACCAACCGAAATACGATACAGCAATCGATACGATTGCCGGCGTCGAGGCGCTCGTCCGATGGCGTGATGAGGATGGCTCGCTGATTTCTCCCGCCCAATTCATCCCTTTGGCAGAAGACAATGGCTTGATTATTCAGATCGGCAGATTTGTCATGCGCACCGCTTGCTTGCAAGGTGTGAAGTGGCATAGCCAAGGCAAACTACTGCGGATTGCCGTGAATGTCTCACCTATTCAACTGATGCAGCCAAACTTTATCGAATTTGTACGCGCCGTCATTGCAGAGAGTGGAATTAGTAATCATCTGCTCGAACTGGAAATAACTGAAAGTGTTTTGGCGCATGATACCAATACTATTCTGGAAACGCTGAATGCACTCAAGCGTGAAGGTGTTTCCATTGCAATTGATGACTTCGGTACCGGTTACTCCAGCTTGGCCTACCTCAAGCGGTTTCCTATCGACGTACTGAAAATTGACCAGAGCTTTGTGCGTGATATGTTGGTAGATCAACTTGATATGAGCATTGTCGAAGCCATTACAATGCTCGCCAAAGGCTTGGGGCTTAGATTGGTTGCTGAAGGCGTTGAAACACTTGAGCAGGCGGAAGCCCTTAAAGCCCTTGGATGCAAGATCATGCAAGGGTACTACTATGGCCGCCCGCAGCCCGCCGAAGAGATGAGCAAGCTGCTCGGGGTTTCATAATGCACCCAATACCAATACGTAAAAGCTGAAAACTATGTCTGGCGCGCAATCATTTTTAATTGACCTGCACCGGCTCCACCTGCCGAAATCGGTGCTCTATGTCTTTGTAGCTTGCATCGCTGCTGTGTTGGTAGCGGCTCAGGCTGCTCGTGAGCACAATGAAGAGTTAATTGTTCGTGCTGCTGCGGGCCGCATTGAGTCTATTTCCAGCCAGATTAAAGAAACTATTCACCGCTTCCAGTATGGCCTGCGTGGCGTGCGGGGGGCGATTTTAACGGCTGGCGTGGATCAGGTCGGTTACGAAGACTTTCGTCGATATAGTCGAAGTCGCAATATACGGCTGGAATTTCCTGGCGCATTGGGTTTTGGGTTTATCCGCTACGTGCCGCGAGACCGTGAGGCTGCATTTCTTGCGCAAATGCGCAAGGATGTTCGCCCCGATTTCAGGATACGAACCTTGTCTCCCAACGACGGTGATCGATATGTCATCCAATTTATTGAGCCCTCGGAACGTAACGCGGCCGCAATTGGCCTGGACGTTGCTTCCGAACAAAATCGACGCGCAGCGGCCGATAAAGCACTGAAGACTGGTCTGCCAACACTTACCGGGCCTATTACTTTGGTTCAGACCTCCGGTAAGGCTAAACAATCTTTCCTGTTCATGATGCCGATTTTCGCGGATGGGTCAACGCCCGCGAGCAACCGCATGAATGCCCTTGTCGGATGGTCGTATGCACCGCTGTCGATGTCCGATGTTTTGTCATCGATAAAGCTAAACTCGGAGGAAGAAGGCCTCAAACTCGCAGATGTACCGCTAGGGGGAACGCCGGTCAATATCTATAAGGCTGGCCCCGGTCGCGCTATCGATGTTGCGCCGCTGGCAACAAAAAACAATCACTTTCATATATTTGGACGGACGTGGCAGATTGAGTATGAGGTGTACCCCGCATTTACTAAAAAGCTGCCGCTAATTTCGATTAGAATTATCGCGATACTAGGCAGTCTGCTCACGATTCTTATTACGATTGCATTTTGGATGTACCAAGCAAACCGGGTAAGAAAGTTAGAGCTTGCCGAGGCACGGAATGCATTAGCATCGATTGTGGATAGCGCTGTTGATGGCATCATCGGTAAAACATTGAGTGGCCAAGTCACGAGCTGGAATCAGTCGGCGGAAAAAATGTTCGGATATGTCGCCAGTGAGGCAATTGGAAATCGTTTGGTCGACTTGATTGTGCCGGAGGGTCGTATTGCAGAAGAAGAGGGAATTCTTGCCACAATTTCAAAAGGAGAGGCGATAGCGGCTTTTGAAACCATCCGGCGGCGTAAGGATGGCAGTATGTTTGATGTGTCGGTATCTGTCGCGCCGATCAGGAACCAAGCTGGACAAATCATCGGTGCTTCTAAAACGGTACGGGACATTACCCTGCAGAAGCAAGCCAAGATGGCGTTGGCGAGAGTTAATCAACAACTGGAAACGGAAGTCGCGGCGCGTACGGCCGCACTTACAAAGGTTTTAAACGAGAACCAGATTCTACTACGTGCGATTAACGAGCAGCTTCTTTATTCGACGACCGATCTTGCTGGAAGAATTCTGGATGCCAACAAAAACTTCTGCCTGGCACATGGTTATTTGCAGGAAGATCTTGTTGGCCAGGATCATCGAATTTTAAGGTCCGGCCTGCACGATGCCGATTTCTATAAAAATATGTGGTCAACCTTGAGTGAAGGCAATACGTGGCGAGGTGAGATATGCAATATAACCAAAAGCGGCCAGCAGCGCTGGTTTGATACAGTTATCGCGCCAATTGTTGGTGCGGATGGCAAGGCAGAGCGCTATATCGCGCTTCGTGTTGATATTACAGAGCAACGAACCGCCATTGCCGAAACCAATCGCCTTAATGTCTTGCTGACCGGCGTACTGCAATCGGCGTCTGAGCTGTCTATCATCGTCACTCAGACAGATGGAACAATCGTACTGTTCAATCACGGCGCGGAGCGGATGTTAGGCTACGCTGCAGATGACATGATAGGAAAAGAGACGCCAGCGCTTTTTCATTTGCCAGGCGAGGTACAAAAACGTGGGCGAGAGCTGAGTGATCAATTTGGTGTGAAAATCGAAGGTTTTCGGGTTTTTGTACATGTCCCGGAAATTGCAGCCGCAGAGGTTCGCGAGTGGACCTATGTGCGTAAGAGCGGCGAGCACTTGACCGTATCGCTGGCCGTGACGGCGATGCGCGATACCAAGGGGCAGATTTCGGGCTATCTTGGCGTGGCCGTCGATGTGACTGAAATTCGTCGACAACAGCGTGAGCTCGCCGCCGCGCGTGATCAGCTCTTACTTGCGGCGGATGTGGCCCATCTCGGTATATGGAGTTGGTTGGTGAGCGACAATTCGCTTACCTGGAATGCGCAAATGTTTGCGATATATGATCAGCCCGCGAGCCTTGCTGGAAACGGACTGAACTACGAGCACTGGCGATCACGCGTGCACCCTGAAGACATCGAATCCACGGAAGCAAGTTTGTTGAGCGCGGTGGCCGGGCACGGTGAATACGACCCGATATTTCGGGTGGTCAGAACAGATGGTTCGATAAGGCACATCCAAGCCGGTGCATACATAGAGCGTGATGCAGATGGGAAAGCCTTTCGTGTTACGGGGATCAATCTGGACATCACCGAACGCAAGCAGTTTGAGCAGACCATTCTGGACGCCAAGATGTTGGCCGAGCAAGCCAGTGTCACTAAGAGCCAGTTCCTGGCAAACATGAGCCATGAGATTCGCACGCCGCTCAATGCGACGCTTGGTATGCTGCAGCTGCTCAGGCAAACGCCGCTAACGGAACGCCAGGCAGATTATGCGGTGAAGGCGCAATCTGCTGCGCACTCCCTGCTAGGTTTGCTGAACGATATTCTTGATTTCTCCAAAATCGAAGCGGGAAAGCTTCAGCTGGACAATCACGTATTTGTGCTGGAAGAGCTCATGCGCGACTTGTCTGTGGTGCTCTCGGGCAATGTGGGGGACAAGAACGTCGAGGTGCTCTTCGACTTAGATACCAATCTCCCGCGAGCCATAATGGGAGATCGTCTGCGGCTGCAACAGATACTGATCAACCTCGCAGGCAATGCGGTCAAATTTACCGCCGAAGGACAGGTAGTCATATCCGTCGCCAATATCGGTGAAATGGGTAGTGAAATCCGGCTGCGCTTTGCCGTCACTGATACCGGCATCGGCATTTCGCAAGAGCAACAAGCCCGGATATTCGAAGGATTTTCTCAGGCAGAAGCCTCAACCACTCGCAAGTATGGTGGTACAGGGCTCGGCTTGGCCATCAGCAAGCGCCTGGTTGAGTTGATGGGCGGGGAGCTGAAGCTTTTCAGCGAGGCCGGCAAAGGAAGCCGATTCTGGTTCGAGATTTCGACCGAGGCAGTTGGAGAGAGGGGGCTGGAGGCCTCGCTCATTGCTGACAAGCTGGGGCATACACCTCAAGTACTGATTGTTGATGACAACGAGGCATCCTCCGTCATCCTTTCGGCGCTGATCCAAACACTGGGCTGGGGCGTGGACACTGCGAGTTCTGGCGCTGAGGCACTCGATAAGATGCGTGAATGTAGCGCCAACGCCACTCCGCCAGACATCGTACTTATGGACTGGCGCATGCCTGAGATGAGTGGTCTGACGGCAGCTGAGCTGATCCGGCACCAATTTACGCAGCAGCCGATCATCGTCATGATCACCGCTTTTGGGCGGGAGGCTCTGCAGGAAGCCTACGATCAGACCGCCCCCCCGTTTTCGACGATTCTGACCAAACCATTCACGCCAGTCCAACTGGTTCAAGCGCTGAATAAGTGCTTTGGGCTTGTAAGCGAGTCGGCCCCGCTAAATATGGATACCGTGCTCGAAGGCCAGCTCGAAGGCCTGCACTTGTTGGTTGTCGAAGACAATGCGCTCAATCGGCAA
This sequence comes from Chitinimonas prasina, assembly GCF_030160395.1. Classification (GTDB taxonomy): domain Bacteria; phylum Pseudomonadota; class Gammaproteobacteria; order Burkholderiales; family Chitinimonadaceae; genus Chitinimonas; species Chitinimonas prasina. The sequence goes on along the minus strand of NZ_BSOG01000001.1, from coordinate 1,024,894 downwards.
GTAGCCGCAGAACTGCTGGAAAGCGTCGGCGCACAAGTCAGCCTCGCAGAGGGAGGGCTGCGTGGCGTGGAGCTTGCAACAGCGGACGAGACGCACTTCGACATCATCATCATGGACATGCAAATGCCGGATATTGACGGGTTGGAAGCGACACGACGCATTCGGCAGCATCCTCGGGGGAGCAATATTCCTATTGTCGCCATGACTGCGAACGCATCCCTTGCCGATCGCGAGCTTTGCCTGGCGGCAGGTATGAACGAACACACCGGTAAGCCGATCAGCCTGTCCACAGTCGTCCCTGTCTTGCTGAAAGTGCTGGGGCGTGAGGTTCCGCATAAGTTGACGCCAACACCAGACAGCCCACCTAGCGCTCAGGTGCATGACATCGAGTCTTGGTCGCGCATACTGTCGAGGTTTGGCGGCAACGTTAAGACCTATCGCTTTGCACTGGGGGCCTTCCTACCCGAAGTGGAAGAGCAGGTTGCAGCGTTAAGGGTATGTGTCGATACCGGTGACATGCGGCGGGCAGGCGCATACCTGCATGCCCTCAAAGGCGTTGCGTCAACTGTCGGTGCCATTACAGTGGCCGCGTATGCAGCCAAGCTGGAATCGGGCTTGAAAGCCGCTGCCATAACCTTGAGCATGGACGACATCGACGCGATCGTGAAAGCTGCGGAATCAGCAGCCGCCACCTTGGAGGGCAGGCTGGAATCCGAAGTGGAAGATTCGCTGCCGGCGGGGGGCGGCGCCAACTCGGCACACGCAATTGGGGGGGCGGCATGGGAAGAGCGGGCCGCTGCACTGTTAGTCTTGCTGCGGGACTCCAATATGCAGGCCATTAATGATGCAGAGTCGTTGGTGCAGGCGGCGCCAAGTGAATATGGGGATATCGCAAGAAACATATGCAATCTTGTGCAGAACCTCCAGTTCGTAGAGGCTGTCGCACTAATTGAAAAAATAACCAGGAAAGATTCATGATTAACGATTTGAAGATGTTGATTGAATTGCGGGGGGCGCGACCGAAGATATTGGTGGCAGATGATCAGCCAATAAACATTCGTGCTATCCATGAAATATTCAAAAGCGAATGTGACATCTTTATGGCGACGAGCGGCGAGCAGGCATTGTCGCTTGCATCAAGCCACCGCCCGGACCTCATCATTTTAGATGTCATGATGCCCGAAATGGATGGGCATGAGGTTTGCCGGCGCTTGAAGCAAGATGTGGTTACAAAAGAAATCCCGGTGATTTTTTTAACCGCGCAGCACACACCAGAGGACGAAGTCCTGGGTTTTCAGCTCGGTGCTGTAGACTTTATACACAAGCCCATCGACAGTTTTGTCATTCAAGCGCGAGTGGAAACGCACCTCGCCTTGAAGCTACAAACCGAGTATCTTCGTAAAATCGCACTAACCGACGGACTGACGGGTATTGCAAACCGTCGGCAATTCGACGTGACATTGGTGCAAGACTGGCTGCAATGTACAAGAGAGGCAAATCCACTATCTATTGTAATAGTGGATGTCGATCATTTTAAGAAATTCAACGACACGTATGGGCACTTGTTGGGTGATAAATGTTTGCGTGATGTTGCACATGCAATTCGTGCTGCGCTTCGCCGTCCATACGATTTGGCTACTCGCTACGGCGGTGAGGAGTTTGCTTGTCTGTTGCCCAATACGGATTTCGACGGCGCCATGCATATTGCTGAACTGATAAGACAAGCGGTAGCGGCGCTGGAGATTGCGCATCAACAATCTGAAACTAGCCCAGTGGTGACCGTGAGTCTGGGTGTTGCTACGTGCATCCCTACGTCAGCCTATGAATCGGCTAAGCTGCTTGCAGCAGCAGACGCGCAGCTATACGAGGCAAAGCAGTCGGGCAGGAATCAAGCAAGAGGAAAATACTTGGTTGAGTAGCTCAAGCCCTCAGGATCGTTGTTGCATTCCCGGGATGCAATTTATCCTTGAGTTGGCACATCTTCTGCTGAGATTTGATTGCACCAATGTCAGGCACGGCGCAGTCCCCGGCGAACTTGGCGCGTGCTCTCGTCATTAATATTAAATCCCTCACCGCGCTCGACTTGGCGTAGCACTTTTCTTGACGTGCAGCTGACGCTGCGAAGCTTTGGGCTGTCACGTTGACCGAAAGGCTAGCACGCAGCAAGGTAAGCAGAGAGGCGCTTAGCAACTGTTTTGGCACCAAAACAGCGAAAGCGAAACTCTCCTTCTCTGTGATATACGACAATAATACCTGTAACCCAGCCAAATTCACGATGTACAGATAGTATGTCTAGCATTGCGATGTGCACTGTTAAGGGGTGGGGGTTTATGGCTCTATTCATTGCATTTTCAGTAAAACATATACCGTTGCCGGTTATTTCCACAGACCCTCCCACCCATGCGCCACCGTGCTTTATTTTGTAGCGCTCAACGGCATCAATAGCAAAATCTCCAACGGCTGGAACTTCACTAAAAGAAGGTTTTATTTTGGTTGAGGTGCTAAATGCGTTAGCAAATTTTCGAATATGTAGCGTGCGTTCCATATGCGGTATTCTATATTGTGGAAGCTGGCTTGCGTGCAGGCCGCCGCAGGCGTGGAGAAAGCCCAAAGCAATACTTTGGGCTGTCACATCGGCCGAAAGGTTAGGCGCGGTTTTTTAAGTGCGAAATTGCGAGGTTATATGCCGTCGCTAATGCATCATTTGCGTCTGTCGGGATGTCTGGTTTAACGCCGGCTTTCTCCCAGTTCGAGTTGGTTATCGGATTAATTGGCCGAGCTTCGGGTAGCAGCAAACTAAAGTGCGGTGTTGGCCAGACAAACTGGCATGCGTGAGCACCGCCACCGGATGTTTCACCTATCACGGTTGCTCGACCTTTGGCCTGAAGGTCGTAAGCTAGCATTTCCGCGCCGGAAAAGGTGTAGTGCGCCATAAGGAGGTATACAGGCTTTTCCTCACCAAAGCGTTGTCCTGGAACCCAGTCTTGAGTATGGAACTGATCAATTTCGTGATTTTCTCTAAGGTGCAGTGCGCTCAAGCTGGTGCGTTTGTTGAATAGATAACTACAAAGCCAAGCTACCGTTGCAGGGTCCCCGCCGCAGCACTTTCTCAGGTCAATAATTAGGGCGTTGCTTTTAGATAGCAGTGTCATCGCTGCGGTAATGTACTCGGCAGCCCTGTTGTGCTCAATTAATTCACGAATATCAATGTAGCCAATGTTTTCTTCAAGAAATTCTATCTTGGCTATGCCAAAGCCTATTTGCTCAACATGAGTTTGTCGATCATTCTGTTCGCGGATTACATCGCCATCTGCTTCAGGTATGTGAGGCTCAGAGGAATAGCGAACGCGCAAATGTTCGTCGTTTGAAATAAGACGAAGGTCAGTTGTTATGGCGTTGGCTAATTCTTCATTTGAATCACATGTGCTGTAGCCACCTGTATTTAGCTTGGACTCCAGGAAAGAGCTGATCGACTGTGCTACGTCTGGAAAGACGTATCTTGCCGATACTTCGTTTTTTATGTTCGTTATTAGTTCATGCAAGTTTTCTGTGTTCATTTTTTTTAGGCTTGATGCAAGTTGATTGTGTGGAAAGTGCCTGAAAACCCTCGATGGACAGGTCAGGCTTCACCGTATGAGTAGCGCTGTGTCTGGATATACTGTTCAGCTTGCTCTCGCGAGAATACCCCAAGCGATACAGCAACAGTGGCGGCGAACTTCACTCTTGCCCAGTGCTGTGCCGTGATGAACGGTTCATCTACCACGATGTCGGCCCGTTCGAAAGCGACTCCATCGAAGATCGGGTCTGTGCACGCCAGAACCTCGGCAGTTGTGTGTTCGACAGTGTAACTGTGCGTAGCTCGCTTGCCGTGCAAAAGCCCGGATCGTGCGATGACCAAGACACCCGCGCAAATGCCAGCGAGTACCGCACCACGATCGTAAGCCGCGGCAATGCATGAGTTGGCACTACCCGGTTCAATTATGGAGTCTGGGTTCCCGCCAGGAATGACAACGCAGTCGACTGGAAAGTCCTTGGCTTGCGCAAAGGAGCCATCCGCGACAACGCGTGTTCCATTGGACGCATCGTGAACGGCGCCATCTGGTGTAAAGAACGAGATATCGCACTTAGGTGCGAGCACCTCGAGCAAGGGGGCGATCTCCAGGAAGATGCATCCCGGGTACAGGAGGACGGTGACGCTACGGCGCATAACAGGTATTCAACGGACGAACAGGTCGGTGCATAGATAATATGACAGCTGGACGATATTGAGACGGCGGTTTCAAAACGCCAATGCAACTGTCAAGGGGTTAATAAATTCAATTGGTTAGCTCCATAACCTCGCGCGGCGCTTTCCAGTTCAGGCACTTGCGTGGGCGGCAGTTTATCAGTTTCTCCACCCAGGCAATCTCATCAGCCCCAATCTCGCCGAAGTTCGTCCCCTTGGGGAAGAATTCCCGAATCAGCCCATTCATGTTTTCATTCGTGCCACGCTGCCACGACGCATAGGGTCGGGCAAAGTACCACGTCAGTTCCAAGCCTTCGACGTCCACCCGGATTTGAGTAGCACCACGATTTGGAGTCCAATCCCATCGAAGGAGATTGGACATGAAGAAGCGCTTCACTGAAGAACAGATCATCGGCTTTCTACGCGAGGCGGAAGCCGGTGTGCAGGTCAAGGAATTGTGTCGGCTGCACGGCTTCTCCGAAGCCAGCTTTTACCGGTGGCGCAGCAAGTTCGGCGGGATGAATGTGTCCGACGCCAAGCGGCTCAAAGAGCTCGAAGCCGAGAATGCCCGCCTCAAACGCATGCTGGCCAACTCGATGCTTGAGAACGAGGTCATCAAGGAAGCGCTGCAAAAAAAGTGGTGACCGCACCAGTGCGACGTGAGCTGGTGCGGTTCCTAGCTGGGCGTGGGCTGAGCGAACGCCAAGCGCTGCGGGTCGTTCGGATGAGCGCAAGTGCCTTCCGCTATCGCGCCAGGCCAGACGGTAATATCGCGTTGCGCGAACGGATCGTCGAGCTAGCTGAGCGCCATCGGCGCTACGGTGCTGGCATGCAACGGTGGGGTCAGGTCTTGTATTTTGCATCATCAAAACAGCCTTGGAATGCAACGACGTCCCCCCAGATTCAGTAACACTCGGCTTTAGAGTCCGGGTTCAATGTAGCTGATTTCCCGGCAAGTTGAAGAGCCGAAGTGCGGGCGCCGTTAGTTGTTGACCGCTATTCCGGCGGACGCTGGTCGCTGTGCTGGCGACGACTGATCTTTGATAAGCGGGCACAGCATTGCCCTGCGCCGACTTGCTGCCCGCGATCTGGAGTGGAATCCCGTGCTTGGAACGTCCGTGACTGTTACTCGGACTGAACAGACGTTTGTCCCGTGCGGGGTCAAAGGCTGCAATCCACTAGGTACCTGTCGGTCGTGTATGCGCTTGCATCAGCATCCGCGGGATGAACGATTCATCCTGCCTCAAAGACGGCTTGACTATGGATGGAGTCGCCTTCAAAAAGATCAAGCTGGCGCATATGTGTCTCAGCCTGTTCGGGATCAGCGGTGAAGAGGACGACTGCCAAGTCTTTTAGCGCCCTTGTGCAGCTCACGTAGAAAAGACGGCGTGTTCGATCGACAGTCGTTTCTTCGCCTGCTTCGATGTGTTTCCGGTCGGTATCCGAAAGCGCTTTGAGACCCAGGTATTTTTCATAGGAAAACTGGAAATGGGTACTCTCTGCATCGTCTAGCACGACGAGCACCCTATCGAATTCAGCCCCCTTGATGCCTTGCTGAGTCCCAAAAGGTGAGCGCTCCGAAATGTAGGTCTGGTACGCCAGAAGCTGTGTAGCCGGACACGCCAGAAAAGCATCCATCGAGGCCATTTCCTTATCGGACTCATCGTCTTCCTGGTCGTCGTCATTATCTTCTCCTTCTGCAGGCGGGGCAGGCGGAGCTGCTTCCGGGTCCAAGTAAGATGCTAGCCGGGGATCAAGGATTAGTAATCCTGCGGCATACACTTGCTTCAAAAGATCGCCAATCGTTACGTTGGAATTCCCGGCTATGCCTTCTGCAATTGAGGCAACAAGCTCTCTGAGTGCTTTAAGCCGTTCTGCGACGTTCGCCCCGGCCAGAGTGTCTCTTTCAAGAAGGGGCGAATACTCCCGGATCAGCCGCATCACTTCGAGCTGCCGCCCCTCTGTATGGGCAACTGCTACTGGAATCAGAAATTTCACACACGGTGAAAGGGGCCATGCAGAGCCATCCAGAAAACCGTCTTTGAATGCTGTCGGCGCTTTGGAGTTGAGCGCCGAGTAAAGCTCTCCGAACCCTAAGCGTTTCGCGGCCATCTGGTGAACAATGACAAGAAGCTTGACCTGCTCTTGGTCATCATCACCGAGTCGCCAGCGATTATCACCAGTTCGAGCCGCCATCCAGTCGCGCACTCTAGCCAAGTTTGCATCTCGCGTATCGTCCGCAGGCAAGACGAAAAGGTGGGCCGAACCTTCAGGAGTTGGCATGATGCCCTCGGGGCCTAGGCGTTGGCCAGGAACCTGAACGAGGTCATCACCATCGCGACGAATAGCATTTGCAAGATTCAAGACCTTATTTGAACACCTAAAATTCTCCGGCTTCGGAATGTCGGCCCAATTAGGTGCTGCTTCAACCAAACCAGTCCCCGTGGCATAAATGCGTTGCATCGGGTCGCCGAAGAAGCCAAGGCAAAGTGTCACGCCGGGCTCGCGCTCAACGGTCTTCAGTGCCTCTATGACTTCTGTGGTCGTGTCCTGACTCTCGTCCACAAATACGAAAGGAAATTGGCGTGCGAGAAGGGTTCGAAAGAGAGGACGCTCAGCGATGAGGTAGGGCACAAGCCTCAAAATGTCATCGTGCCCCAGAATTCCTTTTACGTAGTCGCTACCCGTTCCGTATCGGAAGCCTTTGACTGCAGCAATCCGCCCCGACTGCCTGTGGAGACGCTCCAGGTCTCGGGTGTCCTTGTCCTTTGTGCGCTGTTGAACCCTGGGGCCATAGCTTGCCTGTTTCTGTTCAAGCGTCTCAATTTTCTCTGCGATACGCGCAGAGACCCAGACGCGGATGTCGTTCTGAAACGGTTTGGCTAGCAGCCACATGAAGCTGTGAATCGTCGAAACGTGAACCAGCGGATCACTGCCGACATCCCTCCATATCTCTCCGGCTGCGATCTCCGTGTAAGTAATGCAGGCGATGCGCTGACGGGCTTTCTTCAGTTTCTCCCCATGCATTCGGATGGCCGATGACAACCCCTTAATGAGAGAGGTGGTTTTTCCAGAACCGGCACCGGCCTTCATTATGAAGCTGCGCGGTGGAACGTTCCCAAGACAGTTTCGCAGGTCGATGTCTGCCTGGGTGTCCGGCTTATTTGCCCGGCTACTCATGCTCGGCCCCTATCGCGCCAGCTTCTGCGGCAAGAACGGCGTCGGGCAGTACGGTCTCAAGTTCGATCCGTACTTCGTCCTTTAGCCAAACCAGTCCGTCACGGATGTATGCCGGGACATGCCACGCATCCTCGTTTTCAGTTAGTACAGCGAGCGCGAATTTCGTCTTATCGAAATTTTTCCGCGAAACCTTCTGATGGAGGCATTTGGCAAGCGCTCCGGGATCGGCGGCTTCCCCCTTCACAATCAGCCCAAGAGGCTTCCTTGCCGCGGCTTGAGACCACTCTGGATTTTCGAGGCCAAAATCCTCCTCAAGCGTGCGCCCGCAAAGGTTTTCAGTGGAGCCGTTCCAAGTGACGGCCCGTTCGATCTGATAGGCGACGCGAACCTTTGCGCCGTCTACAAGCTCTTGAGTTTTGTCGGCTCCCGAGGCATTGCGCAAGTCTTCGATTGTTAGCTTGCCAGGAAGCCACTTTATAAGGGTTTGATTCGAGGTCGCGGCGCCTGGCTCATTGGGCAAACAAGCTTTACCGTATTTTTTCTTGAGTGGAGCAGCCACCGGCTCACCAACCGGATTCTGTCCAGCATCCTGATCCTGCACAGCGTTGCCTTCCACTTCATCGGCAGGAACCTCAAACTCCTCGACTTCCTCATCATCGACTGCATCGCCAGCATCAGGAGCCACGAGGGCGACGCTATCAATATCGGTAACGATTAGTGTCGTTAGACCGAGAAACTCTATGAGCGATTGGAAACGATGACCAAAGGCCCCTCCGACCTCCAAAATACATAGACAAGCTGATCGGAGAGTTTTCGCCACCTTCCGGATCATTATGGGCAGGAGCAATCTTTCAACATTGCCTTCAACAAGGATAGCGGCATCTGCGAAGAAGAGGTCGCAGTGCGTCAGCTTCAAATACCTTTCTAGAAAATCCCGGTCATCTGGCTGGGCTTGGTAGAAGGCAGATAGGTTTAGAACCTCGGTCAACTGTTCATTGCCAACTTTCTTCCGGCGGAAGTAGCGGATTGGCTTGAATCCTCGTTCGTAAAGAATGTGCGGCGAGTGGGTCGTTATGACCATTTGACTACCAAAAATACTTCCGTCGTCGCCTTCTATGTTCAGAAGCTCAAGCACATTCCGGATAAATACCTGCTGGAGTTGGGCGTGCAGATGGGCCTCTGGTTCCTCCACGAAAATCAGGTGCAATGGAGGGCGATTGTCCATCGTCACCCATCTCGCTTGGGCGTCCAAGATCTCCACGACCATATAGATCAAATTCTTGAACCCAAGTCCGTTGTAACTGTCGGGAAGTGTGGCAATGTCTTCGCCATCTCCGATCTGATAGTGGACACGCGCGTCCTGGCTCATGACGTGGGCGGGGTCTAGCGCCGACATAATTTTCAATCGCGGGTTGTTAATGCCCGGATAACCCAGCTTCGCGAGCCGATCAAGCATCGGCTTGAATACGCCATCTAGGTGAATGTTGAGCGCTTGCTCGGAGTCGAACAACGCCTTGAGAGCTGTGTGATCGTCTTGCCTTTGATTAAGGTTGCGCTTGTAGAAGCGGCTCAAACGCTTTGATAGGTCTTCCGATCTCCCGCCGGCTTCCGGACTGGGGTCGGCCAGGTGTCGTTGAGCCCCCAAACTGTCGATATGGATAAGTGATTTCAGGATTGTTCCGCCGCCCGGCTCCCCACCTAACTCTTCGGGAACATAGTCCCCGATCTCACGGAAATTTTCATCAAATTGGGTGCGATCCAAGATGAAGTAGCGCAGCTCATATTCGCTCTTAAGTTCGCGCTGAAGGTAGTCTGTCAGGGAGCGAGGCCAAGGAACATATTGTGACCCTGGCGGCAGTTCCGCGGCTTGCTCTGCAACTTTAGCCTTGGCTTCTTGGTAATTTTGAATGAGGTTAGTGGAATTTCGTGCAGCCAGCGAAACCCGTATGCCGACTTTAGTTCCTTCCCATGCTGTACTCGGAAGCAAGGGAATCACTAGATAGAGGTCTGGCGCAGCAACTTCGAACCAGAGATCAAGCTCTATGCTTGGAAGTGAGAAACCATCGGGATCTGGGTCGGCCAGGTTGATGCCTCCAGCTTCATCGAAGGCCTTCCAACAAGAAGAACTGAAATCATAAAGACTGAAACGATCCCTTCCACCTGTGACAAACGCATGGATGGCCTGAGTTGCCGACGTTTTTCCGCTGTTATTCGATCCCACAAATATTGATATGTCGTCAGCTAGCTCTATATGAGCGTCCTTCAGTCGTCGAAAATTCCTGAGACGATACGAGTGAAGATGCACGAATCCCTCCGCTGTCTTTATGACTTCTAGGAGGCTGTATTCGCTAATTGATGACAAAGCGTTGTTGTCTTTTCAGAGTCATCACCACGCCTTAGCCGAAAGCAGCCATTCATACAAGCAAATAGTAAGCGAAACGCGTTACCACGTCTCCGCTTCGCGGACCGCGCTGTTTCAGGTTCGCTGCTCGCTCATCCCTGACGGGACCGGCAAGTGCCGGTCTTCCACGTTCCTGACGCCTCCAGCACCGTGGGCCTGTGCTGTGCGCTGCGCTTGCTCATCCGTCATCTCTGCGGATGTGGTGTGGGCGGTCTTGCTGTTCCCTTCACCGTATCACGGCGTTCTCGCCATCAGGGGCTGAGCGCGCTTCACGCGCTTGCGCCCTAGCGGTAGTTGCTGCCCCCTTGGCTGCTTGCGCTGCACTGGAGCTGGTTCATGCAATTCCGCCCACTAAATTACAGTCCCGACTATTCCCGTCGAGACCAACGCCCAGTTAGCTTTCCATTGCGTACCGAGTAGGCCGGCTCCTTCAAGGTCGGCTTTGGCCGAGAAGCGGCCGCGGCCACAACCAGCCGCGCACGGCAAGAGCGCCCAGCGACAGCGGATCCAGGGGGATGGGCCTAGTTTAAACGAGACGGCAACTGACGGCCCGCGAAGGGAAGTAGCCAGCCTTTCGGGGCTGGCTGTCTCAGACTTTAATGTAACGTCTCCGACTTTAATGTCATGTCTCAGACATTAATGGCGAAGAACACGACAGTAATTCCATACTCACAGCTACTCCACCGTCACCGATTTCGCCAAATTCCTCGGTTTATCCACGTCCGTCCCCTTAGCCAGTGCCGTATGGTAGGCCAGTAGCTGCACCGGGATGGCGTGCAGAATGGGGGAGAGGACGCCGACGTGGCGGGGGGTGCGGATGACGTGGACGCCGTCGGATTCGCCGAAGTGGCTATCCAGGTCGGCGAAGACGAACAGTTCGCCGCCACGGGCGCGGACTTCCTGCATATTGGATTTCACTTTCTCCAGCAGGCTGTCGTTGGGGGCAATCACCACCACGGGCATGGCTTCGTCCACCAGGGCGAGGGGGCCGTGCTTGAGTTCGCCGGCGGCGTAGGCCTCGGCGTGGATGTAGGTGATTTCCTTGAGCTTGAGCGCGCCTTCCATGGCGATGGGGTAGTGCACGCCACGGCCCAGGTAGAGGGCGTGGTGTTTGGGCGAGAAGCGGTCGGCCCAGGGTTTGATCTGGGGTTCGAGGTTGAGGGCGTGCTGTACGCTGCCGGGTAGCTGGCGCAGGGCATCCAGGTGGTGGGCTTCGCTGTCGCTGTTGAGTTTGCCGCCCAGCTTGGCCAGGGTGGCGGCCAGGGTGAACAGGGCGACCAGCTGGGTGGTGAAAGCCTTGGTGGAGGCCACGCCGATCTCGGCGCCGGCGCGGGTGTAGAACACCAGGCGGCTGGCGCGGGGGATGGCGGATTCTCGCACGTTGCAGATGGACAGGCTGAGATCGTGGCCCAAGGATTGGGCGTATTTCAGCGCTTCCATGGTGTCCAGCGTCTCACCCGATTGCGAGATGGTGACAATCAGGTACTTGGGGTTGGCCACGGCTTCGCGGTAGCGGTATTCGCTGGCGATTTCGACCGTGCAGGGCAGCTTGGCGATGCTTTCTATCCAGTACTTGGCGACCGAGCCGGCATAGAAGCTGGTGCCGCAGGCCAGGATCTGCACGCCTTCAACCTGGCGCAGCAGCTCGCCATCGGCATCGCCGAACAGGGTGGGGCTGAAGCCTTCTTCCAGCACCTGTTCTATGGTGTCGGCCAGGGCCTTGGGCTGCTCGTGGATTTCCTTCTGCATGAAGTGGTTGTACGGGCCCAGCTCCAGCGAAGCCAGCGAGACATCAGAGAGGTGTACCGTGCGCTCGGCGGGGGCGCCGGTCTTGTCGAGTATCTTGACACCGCTGGTGGTGAGGGCGGCCACGTCGCCTTCTTCCAGGAAGATGACGCGACGGGTGGCGGACAACACGGCCGAGACATCGGAGGCGATGAAGTTCTCGGTCTCACCCAGGCCGATCAACAGCGGGCAGCCCATGCGGGCGCAGACCAGCAGGTCGGGCTGGCTTTGCGACATCACGCCGATGGCGTAGGCGCCATGTAGTTCACGCACGGCTTGTTGCACGGCGACGAACAGCTCGCCAGTCTGCTTCAGGTAGTGCTCGATCAGGTGGGCGATGACCTCGGTATCGGTCTGCGATTCGAACACATAGCCTAGCGCCTTGAGGCGTTCGCGCTGCTCGTCGTGGTTCTCGATGATGCCGTTGTGCACAACGGCCACGCCGCCGGAGATATGCGGGTGGGCATTGGGTTCGGTCACGCCGCCATGGGTGGCCCAGCGGGTGTGGCCTATGCCCAACTTGCCGTGCGTGCCTTGGGCCTGTGCGGCGGATTCCATCTCGGCCACGCGACCCACGCGGCGCACGCGCTCTATGCCGCCGTTGAGCACGGCGATGCCAGAGGAGTCGTAACCCCGGTACTCCAGCCGCTTCAGGCCGTCGATCAAATGGGCTACTACATCACGCTGCGCTATTGCGCCGACTATGCCGCACATAAGGTATTTCTCCGTGTGTTGGGTTGCTGCACTTGGGTCAGTGCCTGAGTCCGCCAGGGGGCGGGTCCAGCGGGTGACTAGAAGTCTAGGCAAAGTCGCGCATGATGGGAGTATGTTTTCGTCATTGCAAGATGCAAAATGAAAATGACAATGGCATTATCAGTGTCAGGGCGGCATCCTTTCACGTATCCAGGCCACGCCCAGCTCGGCCAGTTGTGGCAGGTGATCGGCAAAGCTGTGGCGTGCGCCTTCGATCACCGCGTGGCGGGAGCCGGTGGGCAGCAGATGCAGGCCTTCGCGGTTGCCGGCCAGCAGGGCACATTCCTCGGCATCGTCGGGGTGGTTGCCGTTGACGATGAGCACGGGGCAGGGCAGGTCGTGCAGCAGCGCTGCCTGTTCGAACTCGGCGAAGTCACGCAGCATCTGGGCTTCGATCACCTGGGTCTGGCGGTTGCAGCCCGGGGCGGCTTCGACCGTCATGCGGCCATTGGCGGCCAGTTCTGCCAGTTCTTCGGCGCTGTAGTAGTCGGGCCAGTGGTAGTGCATGGGGGTGGTGCCCGCGCCAGATAGCACCATGGTAGTGACCCATAACGGTTTCGCCATCAGGCATAGCCGCGCGCCCAGGCTGTGGCCCCACAGGGCAATGCGCTGGTAGCCCATGGCCCTGGCCTGGTCCACGGCGGCGTGGACATCCTGCGCCAGCTTGTCGGCACGCAGGCTGTCGTCGTCGCTATCGCCGCAACCGGCAAAATCAAAGGCCAGGGCTGCATAACCGTGCTGGTTGAGCTGCGCGGCAATATAGGGGAAGCGACCAGCCCAGCGCTTGTGACTGGTGTAGCCGTGGGCCATGACTACCACGGTGTCGGTCTGGGCCGGGTAATGGTCGGCCACCAGGCGTATGCCGCGACGGTTGGGGAAAGTGACTTGTTCGGTCATGCCTTATTCCATGGGGATGTGCATTAGTAGCCTGGCCAATAAAAACGGCCGCTCTGGGAGCGGCCGCGTGATGAGGGGTAGAGATGCGCGCGTGCGACCGCTAGGCGGGAGGGGCCGAGGGGCTAGGGTGCTGGCACGGATGGCACATGGTCTGGTTCATGGGTTTATCTTGCCTTTGCAAGCGTGGCCTTGTCTATTTGTTCTTGCTTGGCCGTTTCCAGCCCGGCAGGGATTTCTGCCCCCGTGCACGGCAGATGGTCAGGGCGTCGGCGGGGGCGTCCAGGGTGATGGTGGAGCCGGCGGCGATATAGGCACGCTCGGCGATGGTGACCGGTGCGACCAACTGGCTGTCGGTGCCAATAAAGGCATCGTCGCCTATGGTGGTGACGAATTTGTTGGCGCCATCGTAGTTGCAGGTAATGACACCGGCCGAGACATTGACCCGCTCACCGATGACGGCATCGCCCAGGTAGGCCAGGTGCCCGGCCTTGGTGCCATTGCCCAGCCTGGCCTTCTTGAGTTCCACGAAGTTGCCTATATGCACCTTTTCGCCCAGCACCGAATCGGGCCGGATGCGGGCAAAGGGGCCTATGTCCGAGCCAGCGCCGACCGTGCTGTCTTCGATCACCGTATTGGCCTTGACGATGACGCCATCCCCCAGGGTGACGTTCTTGAGATAGACATTGGGGCCGAGTTTGACGCCATCACCCAGGCGTATCTGCCCTTCCAGCACGACGTTGATATCGATTTCCACATCCTGGCCGTGGCTGACGGTGCCACGCAGGTCGAAACGGGCCGGATCGATCAGGGTGACGCCGGCGGCCAACAGCTTGTCGGCCTGCTGCCTTTGGTAAACCCGCTCCAGTTCGGCCAGTTGGCGCTTGTCATTGACGCCGGCGGCCTCCCAGGCGTCGGCCGCAACCAGGCCTGCGACTTCCACGCCATTGGCCACGGCCATGGCGATAACATCAGTCAGGTAATACTCGCCCTGGGCATTGGCGTTCTTGAGCTGCGGCAGCCACTCGCGCAGGCGGGCCAGCGGCGCGGCGATAAAGCCGGTGTTGATTTCACGGATGGCCAGCTGGGCTGGGCTGGCATCTTTCTGCTCGACGATGCTGACCACCTGGCCGGCCTCGTTGCGAACAATGCGGCCATAGCCGCTGGGGTTGTCCATGATAGCGGTGAGCACGGCCAGTTTGTCGCTACCCGCTGCGGCCAGCAGGCCTTGCAGGGTGGCCGGCGTGATCAGTGGGCAGTCACCATACAGAATCAGCGCCACGCCCTCGCTGCACTCTGGCAGCGCCTGGGCCACTGCATGGCCGGTCCCCAGCTGCTGGGCCTGGTGCGCCCAGCGCACATCAACCTGGCCCTGAAAGGCCGCCTGCACCTGCTCGCCACCATGGCCATAGACCACCACCAGGCGCTCGGCCGCCAAGGCCCTGCCGGCATCCAGCACATGGCCCAGCATGGGTTTGCCGGCCAAGGGTTGCAATACCTTGGGCAGCTTGGAGTTCATGCGCTTGCCTTGGCCAGCAGCGAGGATGATGACATTGAGGGACATGGTGAGCGGTCCGGCGATGGATGGGAGGGGAGATTATCGCGGGCTTGGGGGGAAAGCGGAATCCCCGCTGCTGCGATAGGCACGCGGTGCCAAAAACGGCTGGCGGCGGTTTGTCGCGTCACGGCCTGTGGCTAGACGAAGCCCAGGCTTGTGCTGGCGGCAGGCTTAGTCCCGATACAGCTTGAGAAAGCGGAACATCTTGGGCCAGGCTTCTGCCGCGCGGGGCTTGAAGACGATGGCGACTTCGCGGCCATCGAGGGCGGACTCGGTCAGGACAACGTGGTCGGCCACCGACTTGGCGTTCTCGAACTCCTTGGCGTTGACTTTGCAGACTGCCTTGAAGAAGGGGCCATCCAGCCATTGGGCAACTTCTGGTGTGTCCTTGTAAGCCAGATAACCGGCTAAGAGCCTGTTCAAAGCCTTTTCGCCTTGTCGCTGATCTGGAAAACGGCCAGGCACAAGGCGTGGCGCGCAGGCAATAACGTGTTATTGCCAAGCGACACAACGCAGTGAATGGCCGTTTTCCAGATCAGCCCTATGGGTTCGCAGCCATGCCGGCGAAGGGCGGCGTTGCAAGCCGCTGACGGTACCCGTACCGCTGCGCAGCTTGCGCCTTGCCCTTCATCCGGCATGGCTGCGAACGACGAGGTGAAAAGGCTTTGAACAGGCTCTTAGGATGCGTGGGCGACGGCGACCATGGCAAAGCCCAGGGGGATATCGTCGCGGACCAGGATGTACATTTTCATAAGGGGCGCCACTGCGGATGATGGCCCATTACGGTAATTCACACCAAAGCAAAAGGGCAACCCATGGGGTTGCCCTTTTGCTTGGTACTGCTAAGCCACGGGTCAGGCGCGATTGCGGAGTTTCTTGATCGCGGCCAGCTGGGCGACAGCCTGCGCCAGTTCGGCTTGTGCCGAGGCGTAGTCCATCGAACCCGAGCGGTTGGCCAGGGCTTCTTCGGCCAGTTTCTTGGCTTCCAACGCTTTCGCCTCATCGAGGTCGCTACCGCGGATAGCGGTGTCGGCAAGTACCGTCACCACATGCGGTTGCACTTCGAGGATGCCGCCGGATACATAGACCAGCACTTCCTCGTCGTTGCTGTTGGCGACCTTGATGCGCAGCGCGCCCGCTTTGATACGGGTGAGCAGCGGAGCGTGGCGCGGCAGCACGCCGATTTCGCCCATCTCGCCGGGGGCGGCCAGGAATTCGGCCGTACCCGAGTAGATCTGCTCTTCAGCGCTGACTACGTCCACATGCATGGTCATGGCCATTTCCTACCCCTTATTGCAGGGTCTTGGCTTTTTCGACAGCTTCGTCGATGCCGCCGACCATATAGAAGGCCTGCTCCGGCAGGTGATCGTACTCACCGTTCAGAATGCCACGGAAGCCACGCAGGGTTTCCTTCAGGGACACATACTTGCCAGGTGCGCCGGTGAACACTTCGGCGACGTGGAAGGGCTGCGACAGGAAACGCTGGATCTTACGGGCGCGAGCCACGACCAGCTTGTCTTCCGGCGACAGTTCATCCATACCCAGAATCGCGATGATGTCGCGCAGTTCCTTGTAGCGCTGCAGCGTTTGTTGCACGCCACGGGCCACTTGGTAATGCTCTTCACCAACCACTTGCGGGTCCAGCTGACGCGAGGTCGAGTCGAGCGGGTCCACGGCGGGGTAGATACCCAGCGAAGCAATATCACGCGACAGCACGACGGTTGCGTCCAAGTGGGCGAAGGTCGTGGCAGGCGACGGGTCGGTCAAGTCATCGGCAGGCACGTAAACGGCCTGGATGGAGGTGATCGAACCGGTCTTGGTCGAGGTGATACGCTCTTGCAGGCGGCCCATTTCGTCGGCCAGGGTGGGCTGGTAGCCCACGGCGGACGGCATACGACCCAGCAGAGCGGATACTTCGGTACCAGCCAGGGTGTAGCGGTAGATGTTATCCACGAAGAACAGCACGTCACGGCCCTTGCCGTTTTCGTCCTTCTCGTCGCGGAAGTACTCGGCCATGGTCAGGCCGGTCAGCGCTGCGCGCAGACGGTTGCCGGGAGGCTCGTTCATCTGGCCGTAAACCATGGCCACTTTCGATTCGGCCAGGTTGTCCAGCTTGATCACGCCCGAGTCGGCCATTTCGTGATAGAAGTCGTTACCTTCACGAGTCCGCTCGCCCACACCAGCAAACACCGACAGACCCGAGTGAGCCTTGGCGATGTTGTTGATGAGTTCCAGCATGTTCACGGTCTTGCCCACACCGGCGCCACCGAACAGACCCACCTTGCCGCCCTTGGCGAACGGGCAGATCAGGTCGATCACCTTGATACCGGTTTCCAGCAGGTCCACCGAGCTCGACAGTTCGTCGAACTTGGGGGCCTTGCGGTGGATGGACCAACGCTCTTCAGCGACCACGGGACCGACTTCATCCACGGGGTTGCCCAGCACGTCCATGATACGGCCCAGCGTGGCCTTGCCGACCGGCACCGAAATCGGGTTGCCGGTGTTCAGCACAGCCTGGCCGCGCTTCACGCCATCGGTCGAACCCATGGCGATTGCACGGACCACGCCATCACCCAGCTGCTGCTGAACTTCCAGCGTCAGTTCGGGGTTGGCCAGCGTCAGCGCGTCAAATACCTTCGGCATGGCGTCGCGTGGGAATTCCACGTCAACCACCGGGCCAATGATTTGCACGATTTTACCTTGGCTCATCGTTGCATTCCTTAATGTTAAATACTGTTCCGCGCTGCGATCAAACCGCTGCTGCACCGGCGACGATTTCCGACAGTTCCTTGGTGATGGCTGCCTGGCGGGTCTTGTTGTAGACCAGCTTGAGCTCATCAATCACCGTTCCGGCGTTGTCGGATGCGGCCTTCATGGCCACCATCCGGGCGCTTTGTTCGGAAGCGATGTTCTCGGACACTGCCTGGTACACCAGCGCCTCGATATAGCGAACCAACAGATCGTCAATCACCACTTCCGGCGCCGGTTCGTAGATGTACTCGAACGGGTGGTCGCTGACCGGTTTCATGCGGTCGGCCGGTACCGGCAGGAGCTGTTCCATCACCGGTTCCTGCTTCATCGTGTTGATGAAGCGGGTGTAGACGATATGCAGTTCGTCGATCTGGCCGGCCTGGTATGCGTCGAGCATGACCTTGACCGGGCCGATCAGTTTGTCGAGGTGCGGCGTATCACCGAGTTGCACAACGTGCGAGACCACACGGCCGCCAGTACGCTGCATGAAGCCAAAGCCTTTGTTACCGATGGCAGTGACATCGACATCGATGCCGGCCTGTTGCCAGGCCTTCATCTGGTTGACAGCGGTACGCAACACGTTGGTGTTGAGGCCGCCGCACAAACCCTTGTCGGTGGTTACCACGATAATGCCGACGCGCTTCACTTGCGCACGCTTGGTCAGGAAGGGGTGAGCGTAGTCCAGCAGGGCTTGGGCCAGGTGGGCGGTCACATTACGGATTTTTTCACCGTAAGGACGAGCCGCCTTCATCCGGGCTTGGGCCTTGCGCATCTTGGATGCGGCTACCATTTCCATGGCGCGGGTGATCTTGCGCGTGTTCTGCACGCTCTTGATCTTGTTGCGAATTTCTTTGCCGCCTGCCATGACTTGACCTTTCTATCGTTAGATCAAATCAGAAAGCGCCGTTGGCCTTGAACGACTTGATGGCTTCCGCCAGCTTCTTGTCGTTGTCGCCAGACAGCTCACCCTTGCCGTCCATCTCAGCGATGATATCGGCGTGGTTGGCTTTGACGTAGGCATACAGGGCAGCTTCGAAAGCCAGTGCCTTTTCAACCGGCACGTCATCGGCCAGGCCCTTTTCCACTGCGTACAGGGTCACGGACAGCTGCGACACCTTGAACGGAGCGTATTGGCCTTGCTTCAGCAGTTCGGTCACCAGACGGCCGCGATCCAGCTGCTTGCGGGTCGCTTCGTCGAGGTCGGAGGCGAACTGGGCGAAAGCAGCGAGTTCACGGTACTGGGCCAGGGCGGTACGGATACCACCGGCGAGCTTCTTGACGACCTTGGTCTGGGCTGCACCACCGACGCGCGACACCGAGATACCGGCGTTGATGGCGGGGCGGATACCAGCGTTGAACAGGTCCGATTCCAGGAAGATCTGGCCGTCGGTAATCGAGATCACGTTGGTCGGCACGAAGGCGGAGACGTCACCAGCCTGGGTTTCGATGATAGGCAGGGCGGTCAGCGAACCGGTCTTGCCCTTCACGGCGCCATTGGTGATCTTCTCGATGTAGTCTTCGTTGACGCGCGATGCACGTTCCAGCAGACGCGAGTGGATGTAGAACACATCGCCTGGGTAGGCTTCGCGGCCCGGCGGACGACGCAGCAGCAGCGAGATCTGACGGTAAGCCACGGCTTGCTTGGACAAGTCGTCGTATACGATCAGGGCATCTTCACCGATGTCGCGGAAGTATTCGCCCATGGCGCAACCTGCGTACGGCGACAGGTATTGCATGGCGGCCGATTCGGAAGCCGAGGCGGCGACAACGATGGTGTGATCCAGGGCGCCGTGCTCTTCCAGCTTGCGTACCACGTTGGCGATCGACGAAGCCTTCTGGCCGATAGCAACATAGATACAGGTAACGCCGTTACCCTTCTGGTTGATGATGGCATCCAGGGCCACGGCGGTCTTGCCGGTCTGGCGGTCGCCAATGATCAGTTCGCGCTGGCCACGGCCAACGGGCACCATGGCGTCAATCGCCTTGATACCGGTTTGCAGTGGTTGCGACACGGACTGACGGGCGATAACGCCAGGGGCGATCTTTTCGATCGGGCTGGACAGCTTGGCGTTGATCGGGCCCTTGCCGTCGATGGGCTGACCCAGGGCGTTGACCACGCGGCCACGCAACTCGGGGCCGACCGGCACTTCCAGGATGCGACCGGTACACTTGACTTCCGTACCTTCGGAAATGTGTTCGTAGTCGCCCAGAACCACGGCGCCGACCGAGTCGCGCTCCAGGTTCAGTGCCAGGCCAAAGGTGTTGCCCACGAATTCGAGCATTTCGCCCTGCATGACGTCAGACAGGCCGTGCACACGGACGATGCCGTCGGACACCGAAATCACGGTGCCGGTGGTGCGGCTTTCTGTGCCAGCGGACAGGTTCTGAATCTTGCTCTTGATCAGGTCGCTGATCTCGGACGGATTCAATTGCATTGTTTGCACTCCTAACTGGTGAGGCGGGCCGAGAGGGCCGCCAGCTTGCCACGCACCGAGGCGTCAATGACGTCATCACCTAGGGTCATCCGCACACCGCCGATCAGCTCGGGGGTGACGGTAACCGTGGTGTCGATCTTCTTGCCAACGCGGCGGGCCAGGATGGATTTGAGTTCTTCCACCTGGGCTGCGTTGAGTTCGAAAGCCGACTCGATGTGCGCTGTAACCGAACCTTCTGCTGCGGCCTTCAGTTGCTCGAACAGGTCGGCAATATGGGGCAGCAGGACAAAGCGGCGGCTTTCCAGCACGGTAGCAACAAAGTTGCTGACCTGCGGGGTGGCGCGCGCGCCCAGGAGTTCGGTCAGGAGCGCATGTACCTGGCTCGCGGAGAACTTCGGATTGGCGGCGAACTCGACTGCCAGCGGGTCTTGCGCGGCGGCGGCCAGTACAGCCAGCGCCTCCGACCAGGCCGGCAGGCTGTTCGCTTCCTGCGCCAACCGGAATACGGCCTCGGCGTAGGGTCTTGCGACGGTAATGAGTTCAGCCATGAGCGTTTACAGCTCCGCTTTAAGGGTAGCGAGCAGATCGGCGTGACGAGCAGCGTCGATTTCCTTGCGCAGGATCTTCTCTGCACCGGCCACGGCCAGGGCGGAAACCTGCTGACGCAGTTCTTCCTTGGCGTGGTGGACTTGCTGGTCGACTTCCGACTTGGCACCGGCGATCAGACGGTCGCCTTCGACGCGTGCTGCATCCTTGGCTTCGTCAACGATCTGGGTAGCGCGCTTCTCGGCTTGGGCGATGATCTCGGACGCTTGTGCTTTGGCCTTGCGCAGTTCCTCTGCAGCGCGCTTTTCAGCAAGCTCGAGGTCATGCTTGGCGCGGTCTGCGGCGGTAAGGCCATCAGAAATGCGCTTGGCACGTTCATCCAGCGTGGCCATCAGCGGCGGCCAGATGAACTTCCAGGTGACCAGCACCAGCACCGCGAAGACCAACGCCTGCAGAAACAGGGAGGCGTTAATATTCATGAGTTAACCCCTTGAATTGTAGAGGGTTAAATTAGGCGGCGGTTCTGATCAGGGCGACGAGCGGGTTGCCGAAGGCGAACATCAGGGCAACAGCAACAGTAATAATGAAGATGGCGTCAACCAGACCAGCAATAACGAACAGCTTGGGTTGCAGGGCAGCGGCGGATTCCGGCTGGCGAGCTGCGCCTTCCAGGAACTTGGCACCAACCAGAGCCACGCCGATAGCGGCGCCAACGCCTGCCAGACCAATCATCAGGCCGATGGCGATAGCGGTGAATTGCTGAACGTTAGCGATCAGGACTGCGTGTTCCATGTGTTACTCCTAGTGAGGATGGTGATGTAAAGAAAAAAGTGAAACGTTAGAACCAGGTACAGCGAAATCAGTTGCGACTTAGTGCTCTTCGACGGCCAGACCACAGTACACAATGGTCAGCATCATGAAGATATAAGCCTGCAGTATCACGATCAGGATGTGGAAGATGGCCCAGGCGGAGCCTGCTACCACCTGACCCAGCGCACCCAGGATGGAACCGGGGTTGGCACCGGTCCAGCCCATGCCCAGCAGGGCGATCAGCATGAACACCAGTTCGCCGGCGAACATGTTGCCGACCAGACGCAGGGCCAGCGACAGGCCGCGCGAGCCGTATTCGATACATTGCATGGCGCCGTTGACGGGGATCAGGATGATCTTCATCAGCAGGCCGTCGGCATGGAAGGGGGCGGTGAAGAATTCCACCACGAAGCCGACCAGACCCTTGGCCTGTATGCCCAGCAGCACCGACAGCAGCACGACCGACAGCGACATGGCCAGGCCCTGGTTGATGTCAGCGGTAGGCACGACCTTCAGATATTCGACGCCAAACATGGCGGCGATCTTGGGCAGCAGGTCAACCGGCAGGAAGTCCATGGCGTTCATCAGCACCACCCAGACGAAGACCGTCAGGGCCAAGGGTGCAACCAGCTTGCTCTTGCCGTGGAAGATTTCCTTCACATTGGTGTCGACCAGCTCGATGATCAGCTCGATGAACAGCTGGAACTTGGATGGCTTGTCCACCGATGCGCGGCGGGCCACCATGCCGAACACGAAGAGGAAGACAAAGCCCAGGACCAGCGAGATCCAGAAGGTGTCCAGGTGGATGTTGCTAGGATCGACGGGATCCAGAGCGGGATTGGCGCGCAGGTTCAGCAGGTGATGCTGAATGTATTCCGTTGCGTTGGCGGGTGCGTGATGTTCAGCCGACATAGTGTTGATCTTGTGATTTATTTGAGAATCAGTACCAGCAAATAGGCCGCCAGTGCGGCCACGAATGCACCGGCAAACCACGGTGCACTCGCCCCGAAGAAGAGATAGCCGGCGATCAAGAGGATCAGCGCAACTACCACCTTGACGATTTCGGCCAGTAAGAACTGTGCCAGCATCGCCTTCGGGGCCGGAATTCCATTGAATCGGCTGACTCGGCCATATGCCACTACCGCCGCGATCTGGCTCAAGCCACCCATCAGGGCGGCGAGCATCGCTTTGGTATCGGCGATAAAAAATGCTGCCGCGGCAACAACCCCGGTAAGGGCCGACATCGCGATCAGCACTGCTCGAATCTGTTTTCTCAGCTTCTCTGCCGGGCAGAGGGGGCCGGAAAACTCGCGGATATTAGCGTTTTGTTGGTGCATTGGTCAAGCCACGCGCCCCGCAACAGGGCGTAATCGCCTGTTTTTTCTGGCGAATTTCTCGGTGCAACCGCTGGCAGGCCAGTTGCGGGCCTGCCGGGTCAGTTACTTGGGGTGCTGGCGGGGTCTGCCAGCTGTCCTGCTGCCTTAGAGTCTGTCTGCGATTTTTTCACTCCAGGGCGAAAAGATCGTGAACAGGCGCTTAGTTGCGCAGCAGGTTCAACAGGCTGTCGAGCTGGTCCAGCGAGCCATATTCTATGGTGACCTTGCCACGACCCTGGCGGTTGGCGGCTATCTGCACCTTGGCACCCAGCTTGTCGGACAGGTCTTCCTGCAGGCGGGCCAGATCGGGGTCCAGCTTCTTGTCGGTGATGGCAGCTGGTGCCGGCTTGCCGGCCTGCAGGGCTTGTACCAGTTTTTCGGTTTCGCGTACCGACAGGCCTTTCTCGGCAATCATGCGGGCCAGCTCCACCTGCTTGATAACGGGCAGGGTGAGCAGGGCGCGGGCGTGGCCCATGTCGATGGCGCCCTGCATCAGCAGCTCGCGCACCGGCTCGGCCAGGTTGAGCAGGCGCAGCAGGTTGGTGACGGCCGAGCGCGATTTGCCGATAGCGTGGGCGCAGGCTTCGTGAGTCATGCCGAATTCGTCTATCAGCCGCTGCAGGCCGACGGCTTCTTCCAATGGGTTGAGGTTCTCGCGCTGGATGTTCTCGATCAGTGCCATCACCAGCACGACTTCGTCGGACACCTTGCGCACCACCGCAGGCAATTCGGTCAGGCCTGCCTTCTGGGCGGCCCGCCAGCGGCGCTCGCCGGCGATGATCTCGTAACGATCCACTCCGGTCTCGCGTACCAGCACGGGCTGGATCACGCCCTGGGTGCGTATGCTCTCGGCCAGGTCGGCCAGGGCGTGCTCGTCCATATGCGAGCGGGGCTGGTATTTGCCGGGCTGCAGGTAATGGATGGGCAGGGTCTGCAGTTTTTCTTCCACGGGTGCGGCGCTGCCCAGCAGGGCATCAAGACCGCGACCGAGACCTTTGAGCTTGGCCATGGTTTATTTTCCGAAACGCTGATTCAGCTCGGTTGCCAGCTCAAGATAAGCCAGCGCACCGCGCGAGGATTTGTCGTAGGCGAATATGGGCCGGCCGTAGCTGGGGGCTTCGGCCAGGCGGATATTGCGCGGGATCACGGTCTTGAACACCTTGTCGCCGAAATGCTGGGCCAGCTGGGCCACCACATTCTGTGCCAGGGTGGAGCGAGGGTCGTACAGTGTGCGCAGCAGGCCATCGATCTCGATGCGCGGGTTCAGCGCCAGCCGCACCTTGCGCAGGGTATTGACCAGGTCGGTCAGGCCTTCCAGTGCGTAGTACTCGCACTGCATGGGGATGATGACACCATCGGCGGCCACCAGGCCGTTCAGGGTCAGCATATTCAGTGCGGGTGGGCAGTCGATCAGGATGAAGTCGTAGTCGCGGCGCACGTCTTCCAGCGCCACCCGCAGGCGTACCTCGCGGTGCTCCATCTCGATCAGCTCGACTTCGGCGCCGCCCAGTTCGCGGTTGGCCGGCAGCAGGTCGAAGCCAAACTCGGTGCTGACGCGCACATCGCTTAGCTCGGCGTGGCCCAGCAGCATGTGGTAGATGCTGCGGCCCAGCGAGTGCTTGTCCACGCCGCAGCCCATGGTAGCGTTGCCCTGGGGGTCCAGGTCGATCAGCAGGACTTTCTTCTCCAGCTGGGCGAGGCCCGCCGCCAGGTTGACCGCGCTGGTGGTCTTGCCTACGCCGCCCTTCTGGTTGGTGATGGCGAGTACGCGGCTCATGCCTTGGGCTCCATCCAAACGATGCAGCGCTCGGCACCCAGGCCCGGCACCGTCAGTGGCTCGATGCGGCTGACGATATCAGCGGGCAGGGCGGCGATTTCCTCGAACGGTTGCACCCCCTTGAGCGCGGCCCAGCTGCCGCCTTGTGCCAGCAGGGGGCGGGTGAGCCGGACAAAGTCGGCCAGGTCGGCAAAGGCGCGGGAGGTGATCAGGTCATAGGGCGCTGCCGTCACATTCTCGACCCGGTCGCACACCACGCTGACCTGGCGCAGGCCCAGCTCAATCACTGCTTGCTGCAGGAAGGCGGTCTTCTTGTGGTTGCTGTCCAGCAGGGTGATCTGCCAGTCGGGCTGTACGATGGCAAAGGGGATGCCGGGCTGGCCGCCGCCGCTGCCCACATCCAGCAGACGCTGCGGTTGGCGGCCGGCGATGGGGCGCAGTGCCGCCAGGCTGTCGAGCAGGTGATGCGACACCATGCGCTCGGGCTCGGTGATGGCCGTGAGGCTGTAGGTCTTGTTCCACTTGAGCAGCAGGGCCAGGTAGGCCAGCAGACGGGCGACAATGCTGTCGTCCAGCGCCAAGCCCAGAGATTGCAGGCCTTCCCGCAGTTGTGTTTCTTGTTGTTGGCCGATCATGCGGCTGATTCCTCGTCGTGTTCGCGATACAGGGCTGTATGGCTAAGCCTGCTGCCTATTGACGCCAGCTTTGTTGCAATCCCGTTCCGGCCGTACCCTGGGGTGGCGGCGCGTGCCAGGATGGCTGAATTGCTATGTATTAGGCGGCCTTGAAACCGCGCTTCAGGTGTACCAGCAGCAGGCCGATGGCGGCCGGGGTCATGCCCTGCAGTCGGGACGCCTGGCCCAGCGTCTCGGGCCTGTGCTGATTGAGGCGCTGCTGTACTTCCTTCGACAGCCCCGGCACTTTGCTGTAATCCAGGTCGGCGGGCAAGCGCACGTCCTCGATGTCGCTGCGGCGGGCGACTTCGTCCTTCTGCCGTTCGACATAGCCGGCATACTTGATCTGGATTTCCACCTGCTCGGCCACCAGCGGGTCGGCCACGGCCTCACCCGCCACCGGCAGGGTCAGCAGGCTGGCGTAATCCACATTGGGCCGGCGCAGCAGTTGTTCCAGCGTGTATTCGCGCTCTATCTGCTGGCCCAGCACACGCTGGGCATCTTCGGGGCTGACCAGGCGCGGGTTGACCCAGGTGGACTTGAGCCGCTCCAGCTCGCAGGCCACAGCATCGCGCTTGCGGCTGAACAGCGCCCATTGCGCCTCGCTCACCACGCCCAGGCGGTAGCCGTCTTCTGTCAATCGCAGATCGGCATTGTCCTCACGCAGTTGCAGGCGGAACTCGGCCCGGCTGGTGAACATGCGATAGGGTTCCGACACCCCGCGAGTGATCAGGTCGTCCACCAGCACGCCCAGATAGGCCTGGTCGCGCGTGGGGGTCCAGGCGGGCTTGCCCTGTACTTGCAGGGCGGCGTTGAGGCCGGCGAACAGTCCTTGGGCGGCAGCTTCCTCATAGCCGGTGGTGCCATTGATCTGGCCGGCAAAGAACAGGCCGTTGATGGCCTTGCTCTCGAAGCTGGCCTTGAGTGCCCGTGGGTCGAAGTAATCGTACTCGATGGCGTAGCCGGGGCGCAGGATATGCGCCTGCTCCAGGCCACGGATGGATCGCACGGCGGCCAGCTGGATATCGAATGGCAGGCTGGTGCTGATGCCGTTGGGGTAGAACTCGTGGGTCTGCAGGCCTTCCGGCTCCAGGAAGATCTGGTGCGAATCCTTGTCGGCAAAGCGGTTGATCTTGTCCTCGATGGAAGGGCAGTAGCGCGGCCCTACGCCTTCGATGACCCCGGTAAACATGGGGGAGCGATCGAAACCCGAGCGGATGATCTCGTGGGTGCGCTCATTGGTGTGGGTGATCCAGCAGGGCAGTTGCTGCGGATGCATGCCGCGATTGCCGCGCACCGAGAACACAGGTGTGGGGTCGTCACCGGGCTGGGCTTCCAGCACCGAGAAATCAATGCTGCGGCCATCGATACGGGGCGGCGTACCGGTCTTGAGCCGGCCTACTGGCAGGTTCAGCTCGCGCAGGCGGGATGACAGGGTGACCGAGGCGGGGTCGCCAGCGCGGCCGCCCGTATGGTTCTCCAGCCCCACATGGATCTTGCCAGCCAGAAAGGTGCCCGCCGTCAGGACAACTGTCGGCGCCTCAAAGCGTATGCCTATCTGGGTGACCACGCCCACTACCCGGTCGCCCTCGACCACGATGTCGTCCACCGCCTGCTGGAACAGGGTGAGGTTGGGCTGGTTCTCCAGCATGCTGCGTATGGCGGCCTTGTACAGCACCCGGTCGGCCTGGGCGCGGGTGGCGCGCACGGCCGGACCCTTGGAGCCATTGAGGGTGCGGAACTGGATGCCGCCCATATCGGTGGCCAGCGCCATGGCACCGCCCAGGGCATCGACCTCCTTGACCAGATGGCCCTTGCCTATGCCGCCTATGGAGGGGTTGCAGCTCATCTGCCCCAAGGTCTCGATATTGTGGCTGAGCAGCAGGGTGCGCACGCCCATGCGGGCGGCAGCCAGCGCGGCCTCGGTGCCGGCGTGGCCACCACCGATCACAATCACATCGAAACGTTCGGGGTACAGCATATTGGGCGCCTGTTGGTTAAGTGCCTGAATATCAAAGGCAAAGGGTCGGTATTGTACGACAAAATGCTGCACTGCGGCTGACAGGCCACGTTAAAACCCGCGCAGGGGGTGCGAGGGGCTGGTCGCCAGTGCCGGCCAAGGCTATAACATAGGGGCCGCCTGGGTGGTACACAAGGCGGATTGTCGCTGAGCGGTCGGGTGGTCTTGGCCGTTGGCGCGAAGCAAGTGCTTGAATGCCCGGTGGTTTTTCGGCGATGGTCTGGCTGCCTGGGCGTGGGGCTGACTGATAGTGTGATCTTGCAAGGACTTATGGAAAATTATCTGGTCTGGTTTGTACTGGCGGCCGCCCTGATAGGGTTGGAGATGCTGGTGGGTACCTTTTACCTGTTGGTATACGGCCTTGCCTGTGCCTTGGGCGGTGTTGCAGCCTGGGCTGGGCTGACGGTGGTGCCGCAATTGGTGGTGGCTGCGTTGGGGGCTGTCAGCGGTACGGTTTGGTTGCGCCTGCATCCGATGAGCGCTCGGCGCAAGGGAAGCGATTTGCTGGATATAGGGCAGCGCGTTGAGGTGGAAAGCTGGAAGACAGATACCCAGTTAAGGGTGCGCTATCGCGGCACCAGCTGGGATGCTGAGCTGCTGGCTCCCCTGCCGGATAGGCCAACCTCTCTCTACATCGTGGCGCAGCGGAGCAATACCTGGGTGGTGGCTGCTGAGCCGCCGGCCGCTTGATTGCCATCACTTTAAAACGATTTGTTCAGGAGGATCGATAGATGGAATTTGCCATAGTCCTATTTGTGGTGGCACTGGTGTTTGCCATGAAGTCACTCAAAGTTGTACCCCAGCAGCACGCCTGGGTGGTGGAGCGCCTGGGGCGCTTTCATGGCACGCTGGAACCGGGCCTCAATATTGTGGTGCCCTTTGTTGACCGGGTCGCCTACAAGCATGACCTGCGCGAGGTGCCGCTCGACGTGCCCAGCCAGATCTGTATCACCAAGGACAATACCCAGCTGCAGGTGGACGGCATTCTGTATTTTCAGGTGACCAATCCGCAGCAGGCCTCGTATGGCTCCAGTAACTTCGAGCTTGCCATCACCCAGCTGGCGCAGACCACGCTCCGGTCGGTGATAGGCCGCATGGAGCTGGACAAGACCTTCGAGGAGCGCGATGACATCAACCACACGGTGGTGACGGCACTTGACGAGGCTGCCGCCAATTGGGGGGTGAAGGTGCTGCGCTACGAGATCAAGGATCTGACCCCGCCCAAGGAGATATTGCATGCCATGCAGGCGCAGATTACCGCCGAGCGGGAGAAGCGGGCGCTGATCGCCGCCTCGGAAGGGCGCAAGCAGGAGCAGATCAATATCGCCACCGGCCAGCGCGAGGCCGCCATCCAGGCGTCCGAAGGCGAGCGGCAGGCATCGATCAACCAGTCCGAGGGCGAT
Source organism: Chitinimonas prasina (assembly GCF_030160395.1). Taxonomy (GTDB): domain Bacteria; phylum Pseudomonadota; class Gammaproteobacteria; order Burkholderiales; family Chitinimonadaceae; genus Chitinimonas; species Chitinimonas prasina. The sequence goes on along the minus strand of NZ_BSOG01000001.1, from coordinate 996,306 downwards.
AAGGCGGCGGCCATCAACCGGGCAGAGGGTGAGGCGGAATCCATACGGCTGGTGGCCCGTGCCACGGCCGAAGCCATCCATATGGTGGCGCAGACCATACGCCAGCCAGGCGGCCATGAGGCAGTCAACCTCAAAGTGGCAGAGCGCTATATCGAGGCCTTCGGCAATATCGCCAAGGAAGGCAACACCATGATATTGCCGGCCAATGCCGCTGATGTGGCCGGCTTGGTGGCTACGGCCATGAACGTGGTGAAGCAGCAAAACAGCTGACCATGTTCCTGCGGGCACTCTTGCTGGCCTGGGCCGCGACCCTGGTGGCGCATGCCGAGATACTGCCGCTGCGGGTAGGGGTGGGTAATACCCCGCCCTACAGCTATCTGGAGCAGGGCAAGCCGGCCGGCATGGAGGTGGAGCTGCTGCGCGAAATGGCACGCTTGGATCCGTCGCTGCAGTTTGTCGGGTTGGACAACTTCCTGACTGCGCGGCGGGTAGTGGAAGAAATGAATGCCGGCAGGCTGGACCTGGCGCTGGGCGGCAAGACGCCGGAGCGGGGGGGCCGCTTCCATGTGCTGGAGCCGGCCATCCATAGGGTAAGACTGCGCTTGCTGAGCCGTGCCGATGAGCCGTTGCGGGTAGATAGCCTGGCCACGTTGGCGACGCATGGCGAGCGGGCTGCCGTGCTGGTGATACCAGGTACGACGGCGCATACGCTACTACTGAAGCAAACCGGCCTGGTACTGGATGCTGCACCGGTAGATGTGGAACAGATGCTGCAGAAACTGGTGGCCGGGCGGGGAAGGTTTGCCTTTGGCCTGGAGAGCTCTCTGCTGATATCGGCCGACCGCGTCGGCCTAAGTAGCCGCCTGCGCTGGCAGCCGCTGGATGCAGGCGAACTCGATATACACCTGCTGGTGTCGCAGCATCTGCCTGCCGATACCGTGCAGCGTTTAAATGCGGCCTGGAAAAAACTGGCCGCAAGTCCGAAACTGAAGGAAGTCGTCCACCGCTATACAGGCGAAGCCATCGTCGAGACCCAGTAGGAGCCACCCATGTCACAACAGAAATACCGCCTGATCACCCGCAGTGACTTCGACGGCTTGGTATGCGCCGTGCTGCTGAAGGAGCTCGACCTGATAGACGACATCCTGTTCGTCCACCCCAAGGATATGCAGGACGGCAAGGTGGCGGTCACCGACCGCGACATCAGCACCAACCTGCCCTTTGTGCCGGGCATACATCTGGCGTTTGACCATCATTTGTCGGAAACCCTGCGCAACGAGAAGCGCGACAACCACATCATTATTCCCAGTGCACCTTCGGCGGCGCGCGTGGTGTATGAGTACTACGGCGGCAAGAAGGCCTTCCCGCGTGTGCGGGAGGACATGATGGAGGCGGTGGACAAGGGCGATTCGGCCGATTTCACCGCAGACGAGATACTGAGTCCGGAAGGCTGGGTGTTGCTGAACTACCTGATGGATGCCCGCACCGGCCTGGGCCGCTTCCGTGATTTCCGGGTCAGCAACTATCAGTTGATGATGGATCTGATCGACTATTGCCGCACCCATGGCATAGAAGACATCCTGACATTGCCCGATGTACGCGAACGAGTGGAGCTGTATTTCGACCACGAGCCTAGGGCCAAGGAACAGATACAGCGTTGCACCACCGTACATGGCAACCTGGCAGTGTTCGATCTGCGCAATGAAGAAACCATCTACGCCACCAATCGCTTCATGATCTACGCCCTGTTCCCGGAGACCAATATCTCCATCCACGTGATGTGGGGCAGGGAGAAGCTGAACACGGTCTTCGCCATCGGCAAGTCCATACTGGATCGCAGTTCGGTGACCAATGTCGGCGAGCTGTGCCTCAAGTACGGCGGTGGTGGCCATGGTGCGGCAGGTACTTGTCAGGTAGAGAACGACCAGGCGGTGGCGGTGTTGGCGGAGCTGGTGAGCAAGATCAACGCTGACGGTTGAGAGCCTGTTATGGGCTCCAAGCGGCAAGGCAAGGCGGCCTGACGCGCAGGCACTCGGGAAACCCGGGTGCTTACCCTTTGAGTCGTCTCAAACAGCGGCTCTCCCTGATTTATCCCCACCCCTCTGCCCCGCCCGCCGGCGGGGAACCTCGCTACGCTCGATGGCGTTAACGGTAAATTGCAAACGGCAAGGTAAGGCGGCCTGACGCGCAGGCACCCGGGAGACCCGGGGGCTCACCCTATGAGTCATCTCAAGCCGCGGCTCGCCCCTGATTGATCCCCACCCCTCCGCCCCGCCCGCCGAACCGACCCCATCCCTGCAACTAATCGGCGCCCAGGCGCCGGTTTTGGCTGCACAGGGGTAGCCATCGCCTATGCTGAGGGGGAGGAGGTTGCCATGGTGCGATGCCACTTGCTAAAGCAGGGCTTTGCCACCCGTCTGTGCGTGGGCGTGTTGGCCTGGGTGCTGGCGGTACCCGCCTGGGCAGAGAGCCTGACCATCTGCGCCGAAGATGACTGGTACCCCTACTCCGCCCTGCGGGATGGCACCTCGGTAGGCATGTCGGTCGAGCTGGCCAGGGCGGCCTTTGCCCACAAGGGGGTGACAGCCCTGTTCGAGAGCGGTAGCTATCAGCGCTGTATCCGGCTCACCCAGCAGGGCAGGTATGTGCTGACCTTGAACATGGCCAAGACGGCAGACCGCGAGCCCACCTATCTATGGCCCAGGCCGCCCCTGCTGGAAGTCCGGGGCGTGCTATGGGGGCGGCCGGGGCTGGTCAGCGGCAGCCTGGACCATGCGGATTTGCGTCATCGCCAGTTTGGCGTGGTCAAGGGATATGAGTACCCCGCTGCCATTGCCGATGATCGCGACATCATCAAGGTTGAAGCCGATTCCGATGCGGTAAACCTGCGTAATATCGCCCTGGGCCGGGTGGATGTGACCTTGATGGATGAAAAGATAGGCCGCTATCTGATTAGCCGTCATGGCCTGGCTGGCAAGGTGGTGCCCTATGGCGTGTTCGAGCGCTTCCCGGTCTATGCGGTGTTCAGCAAGCGCCACCCCAAGTCGGTCCACTATCTGAAGTTGTTCGAGCAGGGCATGGCGGTGCTGCAGCAGAGTGGCGAATACCAGCGTATTGCCGAGGCATGGCCGCCTAAGGCGGCTGGGGATTGACGGGAACCTGTTGGTTCGCTGTCGTCCAGCAGCCCAGCGGGTGTCCGGTAGACCAAACCCAAAGAAGGTATCTGGATGCGTAGCGAGTTTGTCGAATGGCTGTGTGAGCAGCTGTCGCCCATGGGACATATGAGCAGCCGCGCCATGTTTGGTGGCTGGAGCGTGTATTGCGATGGCCTGATCTTTGCCATCGTGGTGGACGAGGTGCCTTACCTGAAGGCCGATGCGCAGACCATACCCAGCTACACGGCACAGGCTTGTGGGCCGTTTGAATACAGCGGCAAGGACGGCAAGCTGTCGAAGATGAACTACTACCGCATACCTGACGAGGTGCTGGAGGAACGCGGCGAGCTGCTGCAATGGGCGCGCGCCGCGTTGGAGGTGGCATTGCGGGCCAGGGCCGCCAAGGTGCCCAAGGCCCGCAAACCCCCTGCTGCCTGATTACTCGCCGCGTGGGCCGCAGCATTCGCCCTCATGCACATGCGCTGCCGTGGCTACGCTGGCTGCCGAGAGGGACGCTGCCGTACCGGCGGCCAAGCGCTGGCGCAACTGGCGAGTGGCTGCCAGCATATTGATCAGCGCCGCTTCGGTCTCTGGCCAGGCGCGGGTCTTGAGGCCGCAATCCGGGTTCACCCACAGCCGCTCTGCCGGAATCACCTTGAGGGCCTTCTCCAACAAGGTGGTCATTTCCGTGACGGGTGGCACCCGTGGCGAGTGGATATCGTAGACGCCGGGGCCGATTTCATTGGGGTAGCGGAAGTCGCCAAAGGCATCCAGCAGGGTCATGGCGGAGCGTGAGGTCTCAATGGTGATCACGTCGGCATCCATGGCGGCGATGGCAGGCAGGATGTCCTCGAACTCTGAATAGCACATATGGGTGTGCACCTGGGTTTCTGGCCGGCTGCCAGCGGCGCTGAGCTTGAAGGCGGTCACAGCCCAGTCCAGATAGGCCGGCCAGTCGGCGCGCTTCAGCGGCAGGCCTTCACGGAAAGCCGGCTCGTCTATCTGGATGGCGGCGATACCGGCGGCATCCAGCTCGGCCACTTCATCGCGCAGGGCCAGGGCCATCTGGTAGGCCACTTCGGCGCGCGGCTTGTCGTCGCGCACAAAAGCCCATTGCACCAGGGTGACCGGGCCGGTCAGCATGCCCTTCATGGGCAGGCTGGTCAGGGACTGCGCATAGCGGGTCCACTCCACCGTCATGGCCACCGGCCGACTGACGTCGCCCCAGATCATGGGCGGCTTGACGCAGCGCGAGCCGTAGCTCTGTACCCAGCCGTGCTGGCAGACTGCCACGCCGGCCAGCTGCTCGGCAAAGTAATCGACCATGTCGCTGCGCTCGGCTTCGCCATGCACCAGCACATCCAGCCCCAGGGCCTCCTGGCGGCTGACGGCGTGGGCGATCTCGGCCTGCATGGCGCGGGTGTAATCGGCCTGGCTCAGCTCGCCGCGTTTGTAGGCACCGCGCTGGGCGCGTATGGCATTGGTCTGGGGGAAGGAGCCTATGGTGGTGGTGGGCAACAGTGGCAGCTTCAGCCGCTCGCGCTGCAGCAGGGCGCGCTCGCCATAGCTGAGCCCGCGTTCGATCTCGGGCAGGTTGGCCAGGCGGCGGGCGACGGCGGCATCGTTACGGGCAGGCAGGGTGCGGTAGCGTGTCAGTGCCGCCCGGTTCTGCTCCAGCGCCTGGAAGCAGACGCTGCGGCCCAGGCACAGGGCGCGTGACAGGGTGGCCAGCTCTGCCAGCTTCTGCCGGGCAAAGCTGAGGCCATCCTTGATCTCTTCGGCCAGGCGGGTTTCCTGGTCCAGGTCGACCGGTACGTGCAGCAGGGAGCAGCTGCTGCCTATCCAGAGATTGTCGCCCAGGCGGTGGTAGAGCGGGGTGAGCTTGTCCAGCGCGGCATCCAGATCGGTCTTCCAGACATTGCGGCCATCGACGATGCCGACCGATAGCACCTTGCCGGCGTGCCAGTCGCCAAAGGCGCCCAGCTGTTGCGGGGCGCGCACGGCGTCCAGGTGCAGGCCGGCTACCGGCAGGCTTTTCAGCAGCTCGGCATGCTCGGCCACACCGCTGAAATAGGTGGTCAAGAGGATGCCGGGGTGGGCTTCAGCCAGCTCGCGGTAGACCGGGGCGTAGGCATTCAGCCAGTGGCTGTCGAGATCCAGGCCCAGGATGGGTTCGTCCAGCTGCACCCAGTTGCAGCCTTCGGCTGCCAGCTGCCTGAGCAGGCGTACATAGGCAGGCAGCAGGCGCGGCAGCAGGGATAGCGCGTCTATGCCCTGCACCCTGGCCAGCTTGAGCAGGGTCAGCGGGCCCACCAACTGCACCTTGGCCTGGAAGCCGGCCTGGGTCGCCTCCTGCAGCTCGTCCAGCAGCCATTGCGGGCCGCCGTCAAAACGGGTGTCATGGTCAAACTCAGGCTTGAGGAAGTGGTAGTTGGTGTCAAACCACTTGGTCATTTCGCAAGCCGGCTGGGCGGCATTGCCACGCGCCAGTTCAAAATACTGGCTGCGGCTGAGCTGGGCTGCATCAAAGCCGAAGCGCTTGGGGATGGCGCCCAGCAGTACGGTGGTATCCAGTATCTGGTCGTAATAGGAGAAATCCCCGACAGCGACAAACCGCAAGCCGGCGGCGTGCTGCCATTGCCAGTGGCGCAGGCGCAGTTCGCGGCCGGTGGCATTGAGGCCGGCCTCGTCCAGCTCACCGCGCCAGAATTGCTCGACGGCAAACTTCAGCTCGCGTTGGCTGCCTATGCGGGGGAAGCCCAGGGTATGGGTGGTTAACATGAGTAATCCTTTCGATGGAGTAATGCATCAATGAACGCTTTGCATGATGCGCGTGCTCCGTCTATGATCAAAACGCATCTTTTTACGGTTTGTTATCGAAATTACTCATGAGCACAGCACTGGAACTACGCCACCTCCGTACCATTGCCGCCCTGGTGGAAACCGGCGGGGTGGCCCGCGCCGCCGAGCGGCTCAATCTGACCCAGTCGGCCCTGTCGCACCAGCTCAAGCAGCTAGAGGACCAGTTCGGGCTCAGCCTGTTCGAGCGCAAGTCCCAGCCGCTCAAGCTGACGCCAGCCGGCCAGCGCCTGCTCGCGCTATCCGACCAGGTGCTGCCCCAGGTGGGCGACGCCTTGCGTGATATCGGCCGTATCCGCGATGGCGCGGCGGGCAGCCTGCGTATTGCGGTGGAATGCCATACCTGTTTTGACTGGCTGATGCCGGCCATGGACGAGTTCCGCCCCCGCTGGCCGGAGGTGGAACTGGATATCGTTTCTGGCTTTCATGCCGATCCGGTGGGTCTGATCCATCAGAACGAGGCCGACCTGGGCATCGTGTCGGAGCGCGATGAGGCTGAGCCGGTGCATTACTTCCCGCTGTTCCGCTACGAGATCGTGGCCCTGCTGGCCAATGACCATCAGCTGGCCGGGCGTACTGCCCTGCAGGCCGAGGATTTTGCCGACGAAACCCTGATCACCTACCCGGTGCCGGACGATATGCTGGATGTGATACGCCAGGTATTGCGGCCGGCTGGTGTGCAGCCGCGCCGCCGCAGTAGTGAACTGACGGTGGCCATATTGCAGTTGGTGGCCAGCCGGCGCGGTGTGGCAGCACTACCGGAGTGGGCGGTGGCGCCGTATCTGGAGCGGCGCTACGTGACAGCAAGGCCCATAGGAGAGCAGGGCTTGTTTGGCGAGCTGTACGCGGCCGTGCCGCCCAGCCGCGCTGGCCTCGCCTATGTCGAGGACTTTGTCGATACTGTCAGGGCTACCTGTGCCAGCAGCCTGCCGGGTATCAGCCTGCTATAGGGTAGCGGGGGGCGGCGAGGGCGGCCGACGCGGTCGTGTCGCAGGGGTGCCGTCAGCCCCGGCCATATCTTAAGGATTAGTTGCCTTTCAAGCACTTGCTTGGTTACAGTGAGCGCCACATGAACGATACCGCGAAACGCATACTCGATCTGGCGGAGGCGCTTTGGCTGGAGAGGGGCTTCAATGGCTTCAGCTACCATCATCTGGCGCAGCCTTTGGGGTTGAAGAATGCGGCTATCCACTACCACTACCCGACCAAGACCGATCTTGGCCTGGCGCTGGTAGGCCGCTATCGGCGGCGGATACGGCGCACGGCAGAGCACCATGCCATCACCACCCAGGATGCCTGGCAGAAACTGGAATGGTATGTAGACCTGCTGACCATGGATTATGCCGACAGCGAGCGGCTTTGCCCCACCGGCATGTTGGCTGCTGAGTGGGCTACCCTGCCAGAGCCGGTGCGTGAGGAAGCCCGCGCCTTTATGCAGGAGCTGTACCAATGGTGCCTGGGGGTGCTGCGCGAGGGCATAGCAGGCGGGTACTTTCAGTTCGCCGGCAGTTGCGAGGACAAGGCGGCCACCCTGCTGGCTACCTTGCAAGGCGCCTTGCAGCTTGCCCGCTTTGATCCGACCTGGATGGATGCGGTCAAGAAGCAGCTCAGGCTGGACCTGGGTGCCCGCTGAAAGCGGTGCCCGCGCAGTATCGTTCGAGCACAACGGCCACTGGCTATAACGGGACACACCAAGGAAACACGATGGAACAGACCTTCAGCAATGCCTTCAGCCGTATCGTCGCCAAGTTCGAGAAGGTCCCCGGCCCCTTGCGCCGCTGGGCGCGCTCCAAGGCTTTCGGTCGCTATGTGAAGTTTGCCGGTACTGCCGGTATCGACTTCGAGGAAGTCAGCACCGCACGGGTGATCTGCCATATCCGCAATGTCAGCAAGAACCAGAACCACATCAAGGGCGTGCACGCCGCTGCCATGGCGCTGCTGGCGGAGACGGCCACCGGCTTTGCCGTGGGCATGAACCTGCCGGACGACAAGCTGCCCCTGCTCAAGTCCATGAAGGTGGAGTACAAGAAGCGCGCCCAGGGCGACCTCAAGGCTGTGGCCGCCCTGACGGCCGAGCAGATCAACAGCGTCCGCACGCTGGAGAAGGGCGATGTACTGGTGCCGGTGACGGTGACCGATGAATCGGGCAATGAACCCATCATCTGCGAAATGGTCTGGGCCTGGATACCGAAGAAGCGCAACTGAGCGCCCGTCGCTTGAGTGCAATGAAATAATCCTGCCGCAACCATGTTGTGCGGCAGGAACTGACTATCCTGTAAGTATCTGCTTGCGACTACCCGTACACCCATGAGCCTGCCTACCTATACCACCCTGTCCCTTACCCTGGAAAACCATGTAGCCCAGATCACGTTGAACCGACCTGATCGGGCCAATGCCATGAACGAGCCCATGTGGCGCGAGCTGCGCGATGCCATGCGCTGGCTCGATGGCGAGCCGGCTGCACGGGTGGCTGTGCTATCGGGCAACGGTGCCAACTTTTGCTCGGGCATAGACCTGGGCATGCTGATGGCGGTGCAGGGGCGCATACAGGACGATTGCCAGGGCCGGCAGGCAGAGAAGCTGCGGCGCTTTATCCTGGACCTGCAGGATTGCCTGACCGCCATAGAGCAATGCAGCAAGCCGGTTATTGCCGCTGTCCACGGCAGTTGTGTGGGGGGCGGGCTGGATCTGATCGCCGCCTGCGATCTGCGCTACTGTTCGGCGGATGCCCGCTTCTGCCTGAAAGAGGTGGACCTGGGCATCGTGGCCGATGTGGGGGTGTTGCAGCGCCTGCCCAAGATCATAGGCGATGGCCGTACCCGCGAGCTGGCATTCACCGCACGTGAGGTCAGCGGCAAGGACGCTGCCAGGATGGGGCTGGTCAGCAACTGTCTGGCCGACCGGGCCAGTCTGCTGATGGAGGTGATGACGGTGGCCGAATCGATCGCCGCCAAGGCGCCGCTGACCACGCGCGGCATCAAGGACAACCTGAACTATGCGCGCGACCATACGGTGGCCGAAGGCCTGCGCTATGTGGCGACCTGGAATGCAGCCATGCTGATCTCGCGTGACTTGGAGGCTGCAGCCATGGCACATGTGATGAAGGAAAAACCGACCTTCCGCGACTGATCGCCGCCAGCGCCCGGCCAGCCCGGGCGCTTGTCTTTACAGGGCGGTGAAGGGCGCGGGGTGCTATACCGAACTAGCGCCTCACCGGGTCTTGCCATGTTGCGTCTGCTATCCCTGTTCACTGCCTTGCTGCTGTTGGCAGCGCCTGTCATGGCAGCACCCGCGCCGCTGTTGGCCTGTGCGGCCGATGCCCAACTCCCTCCGTTTACCTATAGCCAGCATAACCGCACCATAGGCATGACTGTGGACTTGCTGGCCCGCCTGCTGCTGGAGGCAGGCCTGCCTGCCGCCCAGGTGGAGATGCTGCCCTGGCGGCGATGCCTGGCCCTGGTGCAATCGGGGCGCTATGCGCTGGCGCTGAATGTCGCCACGGCCCAGGTCGATCCTGCGCCTTTTCTGGTGACCGAACCCTATGTGCAGCTAAACAGTGTCTATCTCTACAGCAACCGTTACTTCGCCAACGGATTGCCGATCAGGCTGCTGGATGACTTGCATCGCTACAGGGTCTGCGGCCTGATGGGGCACACCTTCGAGAGCTATGGCCTGGACAATGCCAAGGTGGATGTGGGAGCGGCCAACTATCCGCAGTTGATTGCCAAGCTGCATGCCGGCCATTGTGATCTGTTTCTGGACAAGCGCGAGGTGATCGCTGCCTTGCACCTGGTTGACACCCATCTGAAGGACATGCTGACGGATGGCAGCCTGCAGATCAGGCCGGTGCCGGAAGAGGCACCAGTAGGATTGCACTTCCTGGTCAGCCGCCGCATCAAGCAAGCCGTGCCACTGCGCAAGGCGCTGGATGCCGGCATACAGCGGCTGATACGCAACAAGTCCATGCAAGGCCTGCTGGCGCCCTACCAGGGGGCAGTCAAGTATTGAGGCGGGGTATGGATGCCATAGCGCGTTAATGCAACAGGCCCGAATCACCAATTCGGGCCTGTTACTTGGGCCTGTTGCTCGACGGCCTTCCCGCTGTAAACGAGAGGGCGGCTGCTCGCTCAGTGTTGCAGAATCTTGGACAGGAACAGCTGCGCCCGCTCGCCACGGGGGCTGCCGAAAAAGTCTTCCTTGGAGCAGTCTTCCTCTATCTTGCCCTTGTCCATGAAGATCACCCGGTTGGCCACCTTGCGGGCAAAGCCCATCTCATGGGTGACGCACATCATGGTCATGCCCTCGTGGGCCAGTTGCACCATCACGTCCAATACCTCGTTGACCATTTCCGGGTCCAGAGCCGAGGTGGGTTCGTCGAACAGCATGACGATGGGGTCCATGGCCAGGGCGCGGGCGATGGCGACGCGCTGTTGCTGGCCACCCGAAAGCTGGCCGGGGAACTTGGCGGCATGCGCCGACAAACCTACGCGCTCCAGCAGCTTGGCGCCCTTGGCCCGTGCCTCATCGCGGCTACGGCCCAGCACCTTTTGCTGGGCGATGGCCAGGTTGTCGGTGATGGTGAGGTGCGGAAATAGCTCGAAATGCTGGAACACCATGCCCACCCGCGAGCGCAGCTTGGGCAGATTGGTCTTGGGGTCGGCAATGGAGATGCCGTCGACCACGATGTCACCCTTCTGGAAGGGTTCCAGCGCGTTCACCGTCTTGATCAGGGTGGATTTGCCCGAGCCGGAGGGGCCGCAAACCACCACGACCTCGCCCTTTTTGACCTCGGTGGTGCAATCGGTCAGCACCTGGAAGTTGCCGTACCACTTGGAAACGTTCTTGATGGAAATCATGGTATGAGTCCTCAATGCCTTAGCGTATCACTGCGATCGCGGTATGCAGGCGCTTGACCAGGCGCGACAGCACAAAGCTGATGGTGAAATAGATGACGGCGACGGTGACATACATCTCTACGGGTATGTAGTCGCGGTTGGCAACCTTGCTGGCGGCGCCCAGCAGGTCGGTGGCGCCTACCACGTAGACCAGCGAGGTATCCTGGAACAGGATGATGGTTTGGGTCAGCAGTAGCGGCACCACGTTGCGGAAGGCCTGCGGCAGGATCACGTAGCGCATGTTCTGGGCATAGGTGAAACCCATGGCCTGGCCTGCCGATACCTGTCCGCGTGAGATGGACTGGATACCAGCCCGGATGATCTCGCAGAAATAGGCCGCTTCGAAGATGGCAAAGGTGATGTAGGCCGATTTGTCTGCCCCCACCTGTACCCCGCTGATCAGCGGCACCAGGATGTAGAACCAGAAGATCACCAACAGCAGCGGCACCGAGCGGAACAGGTTGACATAGGCCGACGCCGCCAGATTGAGCGGTTTGATGCTGGACAGGCGGGCCATGGCCAGCAGGGTGCCAAACACGATGCCGAAAAAGGTGGCGAACAGGGTCAGCGATGCAGAGTACTTCAGCCCTTCCCAGAGGAAGTCCTTGGAATCGACAATGGCGGAGAAATTGAAGTCCATTACTTGCTTCCTCCGCTGATGTAGCCGGGCACCTGGGTGCGGCGCTCGATAAAGGCCATCAGGCGGTTCACCGAGAAGGCCATGATCAGGTAGATGACGCTGACCATGGTCATGACTTCAATTGGGTTGCCTGGAGCATATTCGCCGGTGATCTGCCGCATCTGGAAGGTCAGTTCGGTCACGCCTATGGCCAGCGCTACGGCCGAGTTCTTGAACACATTCATGAATTCGGACGTCAGTGGCGGAATGACGATGCGGAAGGCCATGGGCAGCAGCACGTAGCGATAGGTCTGCCCCAGCGTGAAGCCCAATGCCTGGCCAGCATAGCGCTGGCCGCGTGGCAGGGCCATGATGCCGGTCCGTACCTGCTCGGCCACCCGGGCACTGGTGAACAGGCCTAGGCCGATCACGGCGGTGATGAATTCGGGCATAGGCATGTCCTGCTTCATCCAGGTGCCCATCTGCTCGGGCAATACCTCGGGCAGGACGAAAAACCACAGGAACAGCTGCACGATCAGCGGAATATTGCGGAACAGCTCCACATAGGCGGTGGCCAGGCCAGCCAGCCATTTGTTGGGCATGGTGCGCACGGTACCTATCAGCGAACCCAGTATCAGGGCGATGACCCAGGCGCTGAGGGCGGTCGCAACCGTCCAGCCCAGGCCGGTTATCAGCCACTGGTAGTAGTACTCACCGGTGCCATATACCTCTTCGAGGATAATGCCCCAGTTCCATTGGTATTGACCCATGGGTAACTCCTTAAACACAGGGGGAGCGTTAAGCTCCCCTCGCAGCGGCCACACCGCAGGGTGCGGCCGCAGGCAATGCCATCAAGCAGGTGACAACGAGATCAGATACCGACGTCGGTCGGGGTCTTGATGGCTTCCTTGAGCTTGTCGCTCATGGGCAGGTTGATATTGATGTTCTTGGGCGGAATCGGGGTCATGAACCACTTGTTGTAGATGGTATTGATCTGACCCGACTTGAAGATGGCCGCCAGGGTGTCGTCGGCTACCTTCTTGAACTGGGGGTCATCCTTGCGCAGCATGATGCCGTAGGGCTCGACCGACAAGGCGGGGCCGACGATGGCGAAGTCCTTGGGGTTACGCGAGTTGGCGATCAGGCTGGCCAGCAAGATGTCATCCATCACGAAGGCGGCGGCGCGGCCGGTATCCACCATCAGGAAGCTCTCGGCGTGGTCCTTGCCGTAGACGTTCTTCACGTCGATGGCCTTGCCCTGCTCGTTCTGCTTGATATAACGGTCGGAGGTGGTGCCGGTGGTGGTTACCACGGGCTTGCCGTTCAGATCGTCCAGCGTCTTGATGCCGGCACTGGCCTTGGCGGCCATGCGTACGGCGGTAACATAGTAGGAATAGCTGAAGCCGACCTGCTTCTGGCGTTCCTTGGAGTTGGTGGTGGAGCCGCATTCCATGTCTATGGTGCCATTGACCATCAGCGGGATGCGGGTCTGCGAAGTGACGGGCACCAGCTTGACCACCAGCGAAGGCTTGTTCAGCTTCTTCTTCACTGCAGCGACAACCTGATGGCAGAGGTCCATGGCGTAGCCGACGGGTTTTTGCTTGTCATCCAGGTAGGAGAAGGGGATGGACGACTCGCGGTGGCCCACGGTGATGATGCCGGTATCGTTGATTTTCTTCAGCGTGCCGGTGAGCTCCTCGGCGTGTGCGCCGCCAGCAAAGACGGCTGCCACGGCGGCCGACAGGATCAGGGACTTCTGCATTGCGGTTTGCTCCTTTAGGGTTGTTCGATCATCGCACTTCACGAAAAGACTATAGCTGCTCCCGGCATGGCCTAGGCATCAATTCGTATCGGTTCCGTGGGTTTGTACTGCTGCGTGTCTTGCGACCTTGCAACATGACGGCGGGCGCATTCCTGCTTGCTCGAGCCTGCATCGGCGATGGCAGGCTGGCCTTGTGCTTCAGGACTGGTAAGTCCTTGAACCGTCATGGAACGTTGCCGGTTGATCCGGCAACTCGTCGGGATGGGCAAAGTGTAGCGGCCGGCATAGGCGCAACAAGCGGGGAATCCCTAATAATGGGGAAAAAGCAGGGAAAACCGCAGTGATCCGGTGGTTTTCAGGCTCGTTCCAGGCCCTTTTGTGTGGGCTGTAGCCCACACAAAAGGGGGCTGGCCAACTAGTCAGGCAGGGCGTTGGTCAGCCGCACGTAGTCGTGTACCGACAGGTTTTCCGCACGGTCGCCAGCATTTATGCCTGTGGCATCGAAAAGCGCGTCATCGACGATGCCCTTGAGGTTGTTGCGCAGGGTCTTGCGGCGCTGGGCAAAAGCCTGTGCCACCAGCTTCTCCAGCGCATCCAGATTGCGTACCGGCATGGGGAAGGGGCGGGGAATCATCCGGACGATGGCCGAATCCACCTTGGGGGGCGGGAAGAAGGCTTCGGGGGGGACATCCAGCAGTTTTTCCATGTGGAAGTGATACTGCAGCATTACCGAGAGCCGGCCGTAATCGGCGCAGGCGGGCTCGGCCACCATGCGCAGCACCACCTCGTTCTGCAGCATGAAATGGCAGTCGCTGATCACGCTGGCATAGCCGGCCAGATGGAACAGCAGGGGTGTGGAGATGTTGTAGGGCAAGTTGCCAACCAGGCGAACCTGGCGGCCCGGTGCGATCTGCTCGGCCAACTGGCCAAAGTCGAACTTCAGTGCATCGGCATTGTGGATGACCAGCTTGCCTGGCGCGAAGCGGCCGGACAGCTTGGCGACGATGTCGCGGTCGATTTCCACGGCGTGCAAAACATCCAGCTTGGCCAGCAGAGGCTCGGTCAGCGCGGCGAGGCCAGGACCGATCTCTATCATGGCATCGGCCGGTTGCGGGTTGATACAACTGACGATGTCGGATATCACGCCTTGGTCCTGCAGGAAATTCTGACCAAAGCGCTTGCGGGGGATATGGGAGCTCATGGGCTGTATTGTAGGGCCGTCAGCCCTCAGTGGCTAAGCGCCGCTAACAAATCCCTTCTGGTTAGGCGTGCAAACCTAGGCGCGCCATGCCGCGAACAAACTCCTTGCGGCAGGGTGGCGCGGGCTAGCCGGCCCTTTGGGCCTGGTTGGCGGCCAGTGTGATGGCCAGGTCTACGGCGGCGAGCAGCGAGCCGCCATCGGCGCGGCCGGTGCCTGCCAGGTCCAGCGCGGTGCCGTGGTCGACCGAGGTTCGTATCAGCGGCAGGCCCAGGGTGAGATTGATGCCCTGGCCGAAGGTGGCATGCTTGAGTACGGGCAAGCCTTGGTCGTGGTACATGACCAGTACGGCATCGCCCTGCGCCAGCACAGGTGGATTGAACAGGGTGTCGGCCGGCAGCGGGCCGACCAGGCGCATGCCTTCGCGACGCAGGCTTTCCAATACGGGAATGAGGATGTCGAGTTCCTCGCGGCCCAGGTGGCCGCCCTCGCCAGCGTGCGGGTTGAGGCCGGCCACCAGTATGGTGGGCTGGGCCAGGCCGAATTTGTGCTGTAGATCGGCATGCAGGATGCGCAGGGTCTGGGTCAGGCTGGCCGGGGTAATGGCATCGGCCACTTCGCGCAGCGGCAGGTGGGTAGTCGCCAGGGCCACGCGCAAGGCATAGCCGGGTTTGACGGCATCGCAACGGCCTGCCAGCAGCATCACCACCTGAGGGGTGTCGGTCAGTTCGGCCAAGTATTCGGTATGGCCGGTAAAGCGGCCATAGCCGGCATCACGGATGATGCCCTTGTGCAGGGGGGCGGTCACCATGGCGGCAAATTCGCCTGACTGGCAGCCCGCCACCGCCCGGTCCAGCAGGGCCAGCACCTGCGGGGCATTGGCCTGGTCAAGCTGGCCTGCAACACAGGGGGCCGCCAGGGGAATATGCAGGACTTCCAGGCTGCCTGGCGCGGGCTGGGTCTCCGGCGCGTAGTCCACCAGCTGCACGGCACTGCCGGTCTGGCGCGCACGCGCCTGCAATAGTGGCTTGTCACCCAGCAGTATCAGCCTGGCGGCGTGCTGGCCAGGCTGGAGTGCGGTACACAGTTCCGGGCCTATGCCGGCCGGCTCTCCGACGGTGATGGCGATGCGTGGCGTGCTCATGCGGGGGTGTCCTCGGGCTCGTGCCCAGGGTAGATGCGATAGCGCGGCAGGTCGGTGCCTGGCTCGTCCCAGTCTGCGCGGGCGTCGCAGAACACATGGTGCGCAGGTCGGCTATCGGTCGGGCTGTCCAGGCTGCCCATGCAGACCACCACGATCTCGGGCCTGTCGGTGCGGCGTATCTGCAGCTGCGAGCCGCACTGCCGGCAGAAGTACTTGCGTCGGTGGGGCGAGGACGCATACTCGGTCAGCAGGGCGATGCCCGCCAGCCAGCGGAAATCAGCGGCTGCCGCCACGGCATTGCTGGAGTAGGCCGTGCCGTGGGCCTTGCGGCACATGCTGCAGTGGCAGAGATCGATGGGCGACAGTGGCCCGTCTATCTGGTAACGGACACCGCTACAGAGGCAGCTGCCTAGTAGCGGTACCGCTGTCATGCTTACTTGTCGTCCAGGCGGATTTCCACAAAGGCCTGGTCGCGCTGCTGGCGTGCCCAGTCTTCATACTGCTCGTCCGACTTGCGCTCGCGCAGTTCCATCCGCACGCGGGTGCGGCGTTTGTCCTGCGTCACATCCTGGTCGCGGCGTTCTATCACCTGTATCAGGTGCCAGCCGAATGGCGAGCGCACCGCCTGCGACAGTTCGCCAGGCTGCAGTGCATTCATGGCCTGCTCGAACTCGGGCACGGTATCGCCGGGCGAGATCCAGTCCAGGTCGCCACCCTTCTGGGCCGAGCCATCCTCGGAATGCAGCTTGGCCTGTTCCTCGAAGGCGGCGCCGTTGACGATGCGCTCGCGCAGTTCCTGAATGCGGTTCTTGGCGTCGGTATCCGAGGTCAATTCGTTGACCTTGACCAGGATATGGCGGGTATGGGTCTGCTTGATGATTTCCTTGCCGTCGCGCTGGCGTTTTTCCTGCAGCTTGACCAGGTGAAAACCGGCCGGGCTACGCAGCACCTGGGTTACGCCCCCGGCTTCCAGCTTGTTCAGCGCTTCCAGGAACAGCGGCGGCAGGCGGCCGGCAGAGCGCCAGCCCAGCTCGCCACCGCTGAGGGCATCGCCCGCATCGGAGAAGGCCGCCGCCACTTCGGCAAACGGCTTGCCGCCTGCCAGTTGGCGGGCGGCTTCGGCGGCACGCTGGCCCTTGGTAGTGACCACGTCCTGGCCAGAGCCTTCGGGAATGGCGACCAGAATGTGCGACAGCCGGTATTCCAGCTCGGCCTTGGCCTGATCAGGGTTGGCCGCCAGATATTGATCTATCTCGGCATCGGTGACGTAGATGCGGTTATCCACCTCACGCTCGCGCAGACGCTGTATCTGCATGTCCTGGCGTATCTGCTCGCGGAAGGCGGGGTAGCTGGTGCCTTCCTTTTCCAGGGCGGCCTTGAACTGGGACAGGTTGAGCTGGTTCTGGCCGGCTATCCGTTCCATGGTCTGGTCGAGCTGGCGCTCATCCACCCGTATGCCGGTATCAGCGGCGTAATCAGACAGCACTTTCTCGTTGACCAGCCTGTCCAGCACCTGGCGCCGTAGCACGTCCTCGGCGGGGAGGGCGATCTTCTGGCGCTGCAGGTTGGCAGTCACGCTGCGTACCCGGGTATTGAGCTCGTACTCGGTGATGACGGTTTTGTTCACCACCGCCACGATGCGATCCAGCGTCAAAGGGTCGGCGGCATGGGCCGTGGCCAGCAGGCTGGAGGCAAGCAGGGCGGCGGCAAGGCGGGACAAGGTAGCGGTCATGGTCAGTTCAACTTGGTGTAGCCGGGAATGCTCTCTTTGAGCGTTTGCAGCGGATTGGAGCCGAGTCGACCTACATCGTTCAGTTCCAGCTGTAGGAAGAAGGGGCTGCTGGTCTGGTTGCCCGAGGTGACGAAGCGTTGCGACACCATGCGGAATACCCAACAGCCGCCATTGTATTCGAGGCCGAGCAAGCGCTCCAAAGAACGCTTGTCGCGGATGGACCAGTTCTGCCGTGCCACCACGTGCCAGCGGGCGCTGACCGGCCATTGGGCCGACAGGTCTATCTGCTTGATATCAGTCAGGCGATCGAGCCGGTAGCGCAGGTTGAGCAGTTTGCCGGCCTCGGGCTGGTAGCGCAGGTTGAGCGCGGCCTTGCGGGTCTGATGGCCGTTGCCGTCGGTCTGCACGGCGCCATCCATCCACCAGTGATCAAAGGGCTGGCCGCCGGCGGTGGCGATCAGATCGGAGGCGCTGGTGTCCTGGCTGCGTGCCGCTTCGTTCAGCGTGACCCGCTGGCGGTCGAAATAGAAGCGCTGGCCCACGGCCACGCGGGCACGTTCTATGCCGCTGTCGGCTTCGAACAGCCGCGAGGTCAGTGCCAGGGTCAGCTGATTGGCATCGTTGATGCGGTCGCTGCCGGTGTATTGGTTCTCGCTGAACATCTGGGCGAAATTGAAGTCGGCCACGCCCGAGTCGAAATTGGGGAAGGCCGACTGATCACGGTGCGGTATGCGCACATAGTAGGCCCGTGGCTCCAGCGACTGCACCATGTCCTTGCCGAAGAACTGGCCTTCGCGGTCGAAATACAGGCCGGAATCCACGCTGAAGATGGGCAGGTTGCGGCTGAGGCTGCGGCCATCGTCCAGCTTGTAATGGCTCAGATGCAGGCCGACCTTGGGCGTGACGAAGCCCCAGGCCTGCTCCATGGGCATGCTCAGGCTGGGGTAGGCCACCACCCGCTCACCGGTCAACTGGGTGGGGTGATGGAAGGAGACAGCTTCGCCATTCAGATCCAGCCGGAACGGCGCCGGCAGGACGGGCTGATAGTTGACGGTCAGCTGCGGCAGGCGGGCATAGGGCACGGCCACCGGGTTGGTAGGATCCTGCAGCGTCTGGTAGCGCTGCATGCGCAGTACTGCGCCAAAGTTGCCATGGCTGTAGCTCAGATAGCCTTCACGCGGCAGAAAGGTCTGCGATGCCACGGCGATACGGTCGCCAAAGTCAGCGAAATAGCGATCGTCGGTGGTTTTCTGCAGGTTGAGGCCCGTGCGCAGGCCGGGCGCCAGCCCTTGCTCGTGCTGCAGGCGGAAGGCACTACGGCTACTGCCGTACACCCTGTCCTTCAGTATGGTCTCGACCGTCAACTGGCCGGCCATGTCCTTGCCCAGATAGCGAAACTCATTGTTGAACATCAGCCCGCGCTTGCTGATCAGCCGCGGGGCGATGGTGGCGTCCATATTGGGCGCGATGTTCCAGTAGTAAGGCACAATCAGCTCGAAGCCGCCTGAACCGCTGGAGCCGATGGACGACGACAGGAAACCGGACTTGCGCGAGCCATCCAGGCTGAAATCCAGATAGGGGGAGTACAGCAGCGGTACGCCCTTGAATTCGATGGTGCTGTTGCGGGCCACACCGACATTGCGGGTGTAATCCAGCTCCAGTTCGCGGGCGCGGATGAACCAGTCGTCCTGGCCGACCTGGCAGGTGGTGAAGCGGGCCTTGTTGAGGCGGTATTTATCCTTGCCCTCGAACAGCAGCTTGACGGCGTCGCCACGCCCCTGCCTTTGTCCCAGCCGGTAACGGGGGGCATCGAGCTCGCCGGTACGGGTGTCTTCCTTCAGGTACAGCTCGCCACCTTCCAGCAGATCACCCTGCTGGCTGAGCCGGGTCTGGTCGCCGGCACGGATCTCGCGGGTGGTCTCGAACAGCTTGAGCCATTGCGCCTCGATGCGGCGGCCATCCCGATCCAGCGCCACATTGCCGCTGGCGCACGCTTCGGTATTGCCAGTACCTTCTATCTTGTCGGCCTGCAGCACGGTAGGGCCGGCGACTTCTTCGGCATGGGCTGCAAGGGCCGTACAGAGGGCCAGGGCGAGGGGGAGCGGAGAGAAACGCGGCATGTGACGCAGGGAGGGAGCCTGATAGGAAGTGCGCTAAAATCGCATACTTTCCCGCTTCGCACAAACTCGCCCCATGGATCGAATCAATACGCTGCGTCAGTGGCTACATACTCAACTGCCCGGTGACCATAGCCTGTCGGACCCGATAGGCGATGCCAGCAGCCGGCGTTATTTCCGGGTTTTGCTGGCTGACGGCAGCAGCCGCATGGTGATGGACGCCCCGCCGGACCGCAACGACCTGACACCCTTTGTGCAGGTAGCGGCCCTGCTGCAACCCGCGCTGCGGGTGCCACGGGTGCTGGCGCAGGATCTGCAGCAAGGCTTTCTGCTGCTGGATGACTTGGGCGAGGTAGACCTGCAGATGGCCCTGGCCACCACCGATGAAGCCGGTGCCGAGGTGCTGTATCGCTGGGTGATCGCCAGCCTGATTGCCCTGCAGCGCGATGTGCCGGTCGACAGCCTGCCCAGCTACAGTGCCGAGATCATGGTGGAGGACCTCAACCGCTTTGCCGAATGGTATGCCGACCGCCATCTGGGCAAGCCGCTGACAGGCGAGGATCTGGCCATCTGGGAGCGCAGTCGATCGCTGCTGGTGGCACGCGCCCAGATGCAGGGCAAGGTCGCCATCCATTTCGATTTTCATTGCCGTAACCTGATCGTCACCGGTAGCCGCCAGGCCGGGCTGGATGAGCGGGTAGGGGTGATAGATTTCCAGGATGCCCGCGTCGGCCCCATCTGCTATGACCTGGCTTCGCTGCTGAAGGATATGTACGTACAGTGGCCCGAGGATTTCCGGCTGGATCTGGCTGTGCGCTATTGGGAGGCGGCACGCCAGGCCGGTTTGCCGGTGCCGGCAGCGTTTGATGATTTCTATACCCAGTTCGAGATCATGGGCGTGTTTCGCCAGATACGGACGCTGGGCACCTTTGCCCGGTTGGCTCACCGCGACGGCAAGCAGCGTTATATAGACGACATGCCGGTGGCAGTGGCCTATCTGCGTGAAACCTGCGCCCGCTATACCGAGCTGCATCCGCTGTACAAGCTGCTCAACCGGCTGACTGATTTTGTGCCGGGAGTGGGTTACACCTTTTGATAGCAGGCCATGCGCTTGTGGCATGGATGGTTGATGGCGGGCTGGGTGGGCGCCAGCGCATCCTCCGCGCCTGTTCCAGTCCACCCCTCCCGGGCGCTTGCCATCATTGTTGAAGCGCGGCTGCGGTGCAACGCTACCCGCTCATCACAGGCGCTGAGCCCATTGGCACGGTTGGCCCTGGTGCCGGCTTGAACCTGCAGGTCGCGGTTCTGTCCCTGTCCATTCTGCGTAGTATGCTGCGAGCAAAGTTGAACAAGGCGCTGCCCGGGTGATGAGGGCGGCATGATTTAGCAACAAGCCATTGATAGGATTTGCCATGAGCTACCCCCAGGCTGCAAGCGGCCCCGTGCTGTACGATTTCCGGTCCGATACGGTGACCCGGCCGTCTGATGCCATGCGTGCAGCGATGGTGGCGGCGCCGGTAGGTGATGATGTTTGGGGCGATGACCCCACAGTGCAGCGGCTGGAGGCCTATTGCGCGGAGCTGCTGGGCTTTGAGGCGGGGCTGTTCGTGCCCAGCGGCACCCAGTCCAACCTGATAGGCCTCATGGTGCATTGTCAGCGTGGCGATGAATACTTGGTGGGCCAGGACGCCCATACCTACAAGTACGAGGGTGGGGGTGCCGCCGTGCTGGGCAGCATACAGCCGCAGCCGATAGAGAACCTGGCCGATGGAACACTGCCGCTGGAGAAGCTGAAGCGGGCCGTGAAGCCCGATGATGCCCACTTTGCCCGTACCCGCCTGCTGGCGCTGGAAAACACCATAGGCGGCAAAGTATTGCCGGCCAGCTATGTCCGCATGGTGACAGACTGGGCCCACGGACTGGGTCTGGCTACCCATCTGGATGGCGCCCGCTTGTGGAACGCCGCCGTGGCCAGCCATGTTGCGCCGGCCGAGATCGCCAATGGTTTCGATTCGGTCTCGGTCTGTCTGTCCAAGGGTTTGGGGGCACCGGTGGGTTCGGTGCTGCTGGGCAAGCGCGATTTCATCCAGTCGGGCCGGCGTTGGCGCAAGATGCTGGGCGGCGGCATGCGCCAGTCCGGCATGCTGGCCGCTGCCGGGCTGTATGCGCTGGAACACAATCTGGCCCGGCTGGCCGATGACCATGCCAACGCGGCCCTGCTGGCGGACGGCTTGCGCAAGCTGCCGGGTCTGACGGTGGAGGCCCAGACCAATATGGTGTTCGTACATCTGGAACCAGGTATGGCCCAAGGCTTCAGTACCCATCTGGCCGAGCAGGGCCTGCTGGTCAGCAGCGTGGGTACGGCCCAGCGCTGGGTAACCCACCTGGATGTGGATGCCCAGGCGGTTGCTGCAGCGCTGGCGATTGCCGCCCGCTATTTCGAGGGACGCTGAGATGCGGGCGATGATCTTGGCCGCAGGCAGGGGCGAGCGCATGCGGCCATTGACCGACACCACGCCCAAGCCCTTGCTGGAAGTGGGCGGCCTGCCCTTGATAGGCTGGCATTTGCGCCGCCTTGCCGCCGCTGGCATCCGCGAGGTGGTGATCAACCATGCCTGGCTGGGCCGGCAGATAGAAACCACCCTGGGTGACGGCAGCAATTGGGGGGTAAACATCCAGTACTCGCCAGAGCCCATCCCCTTGGAAACCGCCGGCGGTATCTCCCAGGCATTGCCCTTGCTAGGCGATGCACCCTTCCTGGTGGTCAATGGCGATGTCTATACCGATTATCCGTTTGCCCAGTTGCAGCCGCTGGCGCAGCAGCTGGCAGAGACAGGCGGGGCGTGTGCCCACCTGGTGCTGGTGCCCAAGCCCGATTACAAGACGGGCTTTGATCTGGCGCTGCAGTCTGATGGCAAGCTGCTACCCCATGCAGATGGCCTGCAGCCGCTGACGTTCGGCGGCATGGCGCTGTATACCCCGGCATTCTTCGCCGAAGTACCCAGGGGGCAGCCCGGCCCCTTGCTGCCCTGGTTTCTGGCAGGCATGGCCGAGGGCCGCATCACCGGGGAGTGCTATACCGGGCAATGGCTGGATGTGGGTACGGTAGAGCGGCTGGAGGCCGCCCGCGCCGCTTGTCGGGTGTCTTGATAGCCTGCCGGACAAGCGCCTAGTCTGGGAGTTGGATGCCACTTGCGGTATCCGGGAGAACATCATGCGCTTGCTGATTGTTGCGGCCATGGCCGCCCTGCTGACGGGCTGTGCGACCCACACCGACTATGAGTATGTGGTGGATGCCAAGTATGTGGATGCGGTGAATCGTGGTGCCCGTATTGGTGGTGGCCAGGTTCATTGGGTGCACTATCCCACCATACGCCAGCCGGTGGCACAGCAGCCGGCATCCTGACTGATTGCGGCGTACCTGGCCGGCGCGGCTACGCTGGGCTGGGCTGGTGGCGTTTATCCAGCAAGGCCCATAGCAGGCTTGCTGTGATCAGCAGTGCCAGGCCGCCCAACAGGGTGGCGTAGGCCGCGCTTGTGTCCAGATTCCAGCGATGTTCCAGACTGTGCAGGGCAAAGCCGGCGCCGGCCTGCACGCCAAATGCCACCACAAAGATCAGCAGATTGACCGAGGTGTTGGCGCGGCCAGCCAGCGCAATGGGAAAGCGTGCCGTCAATACGGCATAGCAGAGGCTGCCACCCATGCCAGTGAGGGCGTAGGCAGCAGTCAGCCAGGCCGCTGGCAGGGCCGGGTTGGCGGCCAGCAGCAGCAGGGTCAGCACATGCAGGCCACAGGCCGCGCCATAGACGCTCAGCGGCGCAACGCCATGGCGTGCCAGCCGGGTTGCTACCTGCCCCCAGCCCAGCGCGCCTACCGCTCCTGCCACCATCATCCAGAACAATGCCTGGGTTACGTCCGCCTCGTTCAACAGGCGCACATGGCGTAGCCATTGCCCTACCCACAGGCCCTGCATGGCCATGTGGGAGCCCAGTGCGATGGAGGCCACAGTGGCCAGGCTCCAGAATTCGCGCGCACGGAACACCCTCCAGGTTCCCGCCAGATTCTGGCTCAGGGTTTCGGCTGGGCCGGCCTGAGGCTTGTCGGGGTAGCACCCCCACAGCAGCAGGCTGGCCGCCAGCCCCACGGCGGCTGCGGCCATAAAGGCGCCGGGTATGCCGGCCACCCCGACCAGCCAGGCGATGGGCACGGTGGAGGCCACCGCACCCAGCAAGCCCCACACATGGACCCAGGCATTCATGGCAGGCAGATGGTGCAGATCGAACCATTGGGCGTTGGATTTGATCGCTGTCATCAAGGCGCCCGATACACCCAGACCGATCAGGGCGCGGGCCAGGAGCAGGGTGGATTCGGCACGCCCCACGGCAAACAGGCCGCAGCCGGCCACGGCGACCAACAGCAGCAGGGCATTGACCCGGCGTGGGCCGTAACGGTCGATGGCGATGCCGATGGGGAGCTGGGCGGCCGCGAAACTGAGAAAGTAGGCAGCGGTCATCAAGCCCAGCGCAGCTTCGCTGATGCCCAGTTCGGCGATCAGCTTAGGGGCGATGGCGGCGTTGACCGTGCGCAGTCCATAGGAAAAGAAATAGCCCAGGGCAAAGGGGGCGATCAGGCGCAGGGTAGATGGCATGGCGGGCATGGGGGAATTTTGCCCCAGGGCAGCGCGGCCCGGTTTTATATCGTGTGCCAGATGGCTAGCGATGGGCCATCAGCCGGTAGTCGCTATTTTGCAAAGCCGGATGGTCTGGCGTGGGTTTGTCGAGGTAATAGCCTTGCACCATGTCCACGCCAAACTCCACCAGCATCTTGAGGGTTTCCTCGTTCTCGACGAACTCGGCCACGGTCTGTTTGCCCATGTCGCGGGCGATGGCGGCCATGCCTTTGACGAAAACCTGGCTGTCGTGATCGCGTGGCAGATCGCGGATGAACAGGCCGTCTATCTTCAGCACATGGGCCTTGAGGTGCTTGAGATAGGCGAAGGAGGAGAAGCCCGCACCAAAGTCATCCAGGCAGACGGTACAGCCGGTGGCGCGCAAAGCCTCGATAAAGCGCTGCGCATCGCGCATATCGCTGACGGCAGCCGTTTCGGTCAGTTCCACCATCAAGCGCTCAGGCCTGACCTCATGTTCCTGCAGCAAGTCGTTGATATAGCTGGGTAGGCTGGTTTCGTCGAAGCTGCGTCCGGAGATATTGACCGCCACCGGCGGCATATGGGGATTGCGGGCCAGCAACCGTATGCTCTCGCCTATGACCCAGCGGTCTATATCGAGTATCTTGCCGCTCTTCTCGGCGTGGGGAATGAAATGGCCAGGTGGAATGATCTGGCCGGGGTTGTTGCTGTCCTTCATGCGGACCAGCGCCTCCAGGTGGGCCACTTCCAGCGTTCTGGCTTCGTAGATGCCCTGGAAGTACAGTACCAGGCCATCGTGCTCCAGTGCCTGCTGGATGCGTTCGTTCCAGGTCAGGCGGTTCACCATCTCGCGGCTGGCATCACGCTCGGCCTGATACATGCGCCAGGTTGCCTTGCCGGCAGACTTGGCCTGGTACATGGCAGTATCGGCGTGGGCCACCAGGTCTTCGGCATTCTCGGCATGTTGCGGATACATGGCCACGCCCAGGCTGGATGAAAGCCGCAGGGGCTGGTTGTCCACATTCAGCTGTATGCCCGACACCGTTTGCACGATGCGGCCGGCCAGATGGCTGACCTCCACTTCGCTGCCATTGGGCACCAGGATGGCGAATTCGTCCCCGCCAAGGCGCGCAAAGAACTCATTGCGCCGCACCTGGCCTGATATTTCCTGCGCCACCCGCTTGAGCAGTTCGTCCCCGGCACCGTGTCCAAAGGTATCGTTGACGTACTTGAACTCGTCCAGGTCGAAATACAGCACGGCCAGGGCATCCTGGCTACGTTCCGCCTCGGCCAGCATGCGGGTCAGTTGTTCTTGAAAGGCATGGCGGTTATAGAGGCCGGTCAGGGCATCGCGTTCCGCCAGGAACACCATGCGCTCGTTCAGGAAGTGCTCCTGCGTGACATCCTCGTACACCCAGAGCCGGCCGGTGAAGATGCCCGTCTCGTCCCGTACGGTATAGCAGTGCTGGGTGACGATACGGCCGTCGTTCATGGTCAGGTCGCCGGGGTAGACATCCATGGCCGCCATGGCCTCGCTGGCCTCCAGGTGGGTGCCAAAATCATAGTTGGCTGGACGGTTGAGCGCCGTCTGCAGCACCTGGCCTATGGGCTTGTCGATGATGGGGGTGCTGTCGTCTATCAGCCATAGCGTCTTGAAGGCGGGGTTGTGGAACACCACCAGGTTGTCGTTGTCGACGAACAGCACGCCAAAACGCATGGCCGACAACAGTGCTGTCAGGCGAGCGCGCTCGCCTTCGGCGCGCGACAGATAGGTCTGGTTCAGCGATTGGGACTGTTGCAACTCATAAACAGCCCGCTTGAGTGCCAGCCGGTCTTCCTTGAACTGGCTGTTGTCGTTGATGGAGGCCCGTATGCCCCGGTAGTTGGCCTGGGCATCGTAGATGGGTTGCCAGCTCATGGCCGCCCAGAAGGTTTTGCCGTCGCGGCGCATGGCACGGAATTCGAAATCCTGGCCGGCAGTGCCTTGCAAGGCCTGTTGCACTGCGGTGCCCAGCTTGCCACGCTCCTCCAGTGCGGCCAGTGGCACCGGGAAGTTCAGCATGTCCATGCATTCGCGCACGGTATAGCCCGTCAGGCGGGTGACCGAGGCATTGACCCATACCAGCTTGCCTTCCGGGTCCAGCCAGAGCTCCACCCCATAGGTGTAGTCAGCAATGGCGAGGAACTTCTCCTCGCTTTGCTTGAGCGCATCCAGCCGCTCTTGTATGCCGGTCGACATCTGGTTGAAGCGCTGAGCCAACTGGCTGACCTCGTCATCCCCTTCCACCAGTATGCGCTCGGGCATGCCTGCTGCCGTCTGCCGCTCTGCCGCATCGATCAGGTGGTAGAGCCGGCGGGTAAGCCAAAAGCCGATCAAGGCCAACAGCAGGGCAGAAACGATGGCGCCCACCACCACCACCGAGGCGATCTGCCAGACAATGCGATCGACCGATTCGCGCAGCAGCTCGGTCGAGATACCGAATCGAAGCAGGCCATATTGCTGGCCAGCCAATTCTATGGGGGTGCTGGCATGCACGATGGGTGGGATATCGCGGCCATCATTCAGCTGCTTGAGGTCGTCCGGTGGCGGCAGTGGCGTGCCGCTACCCGGCTCGGCATCCCAGCCCCGCTTGGCGACGACCTTGCCCTGGCGGTCGAACAACACCAGATAATCAATGCCCTCAGGGGTACGCACCCCGTCCAGCAGCTCCGCTGCCGGGGCGTAGTCGAGCGAGGCCATGGGGGGCGCAAGTGCGGCATTAAGCAGGCGAGCTAGTTCCTGTACCCGTACATCGGTAGCCCTGAGTACCATATCGGACCAGACGCGATTGACGTTGGTAAGCAGGACACCGAGCACGGCGAACTGTACCAGCAGGATGGCCAGCACCAGTCTGGCCCGGAGGGTACGGAAGAACGGAACCTGCATGCTTACTCGGCTTTCAATCGGCGCTTGAGTTCGACCACAAAGGGCTCTACCTGATTCAGTTCCCCGTCCTTAAGGGGATCGGCACCGGCGAAACCGATCTTGCCGGCGAAGCTTTCGCCGTGTTCGCGTGAATTGACGATGTTGGCCAGGGTATCTGCATAGCGTTTACGTGTGGCGGCGTCCAGCCGGGTATTAATCAAGACCACCATGTGCGGCAGCGTACGGGTTTCAGCCAACACACGCAGCTTGTTGCGGATATCGGCAGGCATGTTGGCAAAGGCGGTCTTGTTGACGATGGCGGCCTGGGCATCGTTTCGTATCACGGCCATGGCCGCAGCATTGTGGAAATCGTAATAGCGCAGGGCGGGTTTGAGGTTCTGCTTGCGCAACCATTCCTCGCCCAGCATGGCCGTGGCGGTGAGGGGATCAGGCATGGCCACGGTAACCTCGCCCAGCTCACTGACCTGCCGGAGATTGGCCTCGCGCTGCACCACTACCAGGCCTATCAGCTTGCTGCGTCCTATCAGCGCGGGCACGTAGGTTGCCAATTGTTCAGCATAGCGGGCGGTATGGGGGCCGATGACGACAATATCGAACTCTTGAGCCTCCATGCGGCGGACGAATTGGCGATAGTCGGGCGCGGTCAGCAGCACCACCGGCTGGCCCAGGCTGGTCTGCAGGGCATCGCGTAGCGGCTGGAAGCTGGAAATCAACAGGCGTGGGGTGAAGTAGGGCTCCAGCCCTATGCTGACTTCCTTACCCGCGGCATGGGCAAAAAAGGTGTTGGCGATGATGGCGCATAGGCAAAGCCACCTGTACATGGATTGTCTCCCTGGGCTTGTGCGCGGCGCAAGGGAGGCCGGGCCAGGGGCCTCCTGCGCAGCAATGCCGATTAGAACAAGCCTAGCAGATGCTCGGCCGCCACGGAGACCTATCAAGCAGGCCGGTACTGCGGCCATCGCGGTGGGGAGAGGGCAATCCCTTGCCTGGCTTGCCTTGCGCCGGGTGCGGGGAAAATCAGACAGTATCCGACCAGTACTTGTTCAGCCTGACACCGGACTCGACAGCTGTGATGCGCTGAAATACGGCTGCCGGCTTCACTCCCGAACCAGCGAGGGCGGGAGGTGGCAATCAGGGGGAAGGCCCATGGATCAGGCTGGGGTGACGGCCAGCGCCAGGGTTGCCCTGGCGCCTGCTCAAGCCGTCATCTCCGTGCAAGGGCTTGGCTTGCTGGCAGATGCGCTCACAGTGCCTTGATAAACACCTTGGAGCGGCGCTGCCAGTTGTACATGGCCTTTTTCTTCATGGGCAGTACTTCCACATCGGCCAGCTTGAAGCCACGTTCCACGAACCAGTGGGCGGTACGGGTGGTCAGCACGAACAACTGCTTGAGCTTGAGCCGGCGGGCTTCGCGTTCCACGTGCTTCATCAGTTGTTCACCGCGTCCGCCGTCACGGTAGTCGGGATGGACCGCAAGGCCGGCCAGTTCGGCGATATCGCTGTCCTCGAACGTATAGAGTGCCACCGAGCCGATGATCTTGCGGTCATGCTCGAGTACGGCAAAGCGCTCGATTTCGCGCTCCAGCAATTCCCGGCTGCGCTTGACCAGCACCCCTTGCTCCTCCAGTGGTTCGATCAGCGCCAGAATGCCGCCAACGTCGTCGATGGTGGCGCGCCGCAGGGTCTCCAGCGGCTCGCGCGAGATCATGGTGCCTATGCCCTCGTGGGTGAACAGCTCGGTCAGCAGCCCGCCGTCCAGGTGACGCGAGATCAGGTGGGCGCGCGCTACGCCGTGGCGCACGGCACGTATGCAGCAGGGCAGGTAGAAGTCGATATCGTCGGTAACGCGTATCTCCTCGCGCACAAAGCGTTCGGCCTCGGCGGCGGTCAACTCGTTGTGCAGGTGGCCGTTTTCGTCGACCACGCCTGGCTGGTCCAGCAGGAAGATCAGCTTGTCGGCCTGCAGCGCCACGGCTGCCGTGGTGGCCACGTCCTCCAGCGTCAGGTTGAACGCCTCGCCGGTGGGGGAGTAGCCGACCGGCGACAGCAAGATGGTCTCACCGAACTCCAGCCGGTCACGCATGGCGGCGACGTCGAGCTTGCGTACCTCGCCGCTGTATTGCATGTCTTCGCCCTCGCGCACGCCCATGGGCTGGGCGGTGACAAAGTTGCCACCGGCCACCCGGATATCGGCATTGGCCATGGGCGAGTTGGCCAGGCCCATGGATAGCCCGGCCTCGATCTCGAAACGTACCTGGCCTATGGCCTGCAGGACGGCTGAAATGGATTCACGCTCGGTGATGCGTATGCCCTGCTCGAAGCGGCAGGGCAGGCCGCCTTCCTGCAGCCGGGCATTGATCTGGGGGCGGGCGCCATGCACCAATACCAGGTTGACCCCCAGGCTGACCAGGGTGTTGAGATCATGCGCCAGGCTGACAAAATCACCGTCGCGTACCAGGTCGCCGCCAAAGGCCACCACAAAGGTGCGGTTGCGGAAGGCGTGGATATAGGGGGCCGCCTGGCGAAACCAGAAGACGAATTCGGGGGAGCCGATATCGGGCATGGGGTAAGCGCTCCGGGGCAACGAGGGCGGGGTAGGGACGGGGCCAAGAGTAACAAAAAAAGCCCGTGATCCACGGGCTTTATGGGGCTTGTTTTGTGCGCTTGCAACAAGGGGAATCCCTCGTCAGGCCAGGCTGGCGGCATGTTCCTGCTGCCATCGCACAAAGGCATCTGCCGGCATGGGCTTGCCGAACACATAACCCTGTATGCGATCACAGCCCATGCGGGCCAGAATGTCCACTGTGGGCTGGTCCTCCACGCCTTCTGCCACCACCTTGAGCCCCAGCCTGTGGCCCAGGTCTATGGTGGACTGCACGATCTGGGCGTCGCCATCGTTGTGCGCCAACTCGATCACAAATGCCCGGTCTATCTTGAGCTCGGTCACCGGCAGTCGACGGATATAGGCCAGTGAGGAATAGCCTGTACCGTAGTCGTCTATGGCCAGCGACAAGCCCAGAGCGCGCAGCCTGTTCAGCACATCGAGGGCGCGGCCCGGGTCTTCCATCAGGCCGCTTTCGGTGATCTCCAGGCATAGATACTGCGCCGGCATGGCATGCTGCGCCAGCAGGGCAGCTACCTGGTCGGGCAGGCCGGGGTCCAGCAGATCGCGGGTGGACAGGTTGACCGATATCTTGATGGGGTGGTCAGCTGCCACCCATTGGCCGGCCTGGGCGATGGCATGGGCCAGTACCCAGCGGGTGACCTCCCGGATATAGCCGGTTTGTTCGGCAAAGGGGATGAACTCGCCTGGCGGGATAAAGCCCTTATCAGGGTGTATCCAGCGTACCAGCGCCTCGGCCTCATCCGCGCGGCCATCGGCCAGGCTGACCTTGGGTTGGTAGTAGAGGGTCAGCTCGTTGCGTTCCACCGCCTGCTGCAGGTCGCCCAGCAAGGACAGGTGCTCTTCGCGGAAACTCTGCATGCCTGGGTCGTACAGCATCTGTGGTTCGCCGCTGCGCTTGGCGCGGTACATGGCCATGTCGGCACAGCGCAGCAGGTCTGTGGCGTTCTGCCCATGCTCGGGGAAGCCCGCTGCGCCCATGCCGGCCCGCACGTCCAGGGTGCGGCCACCCAGCTCGAATCGCCGGTCAAAGGTGCGGTGTATGCGCTCCAGCGTGGGTAGCGACTGCCCAACCTGCACACCGGGCAGCAGTACGGCGTACTCATCACCCGACAGCCGCGCCACCTGATCTTCAAAGCGGACCGCCTCGCGCAGGCGCTCGCCGACCAAGGCCAGTACCCGGTCGCCGGTAGGATGGCCCAGGGTGTCGTTGATTTGCTGGAAGCGGTCCAGATTGATCAGCAGTACCGTCAGGCTGTCGTCGTGCTCGCGGGCGCGGGCGATGGCTTCGTCCAGCAGCTGGTTGAAGCGCACGCGGTTGGGCAGGCCGGTCAGCGGGTCCTGGAAGGCCAGCTTGGTGATCTCGGCTTCGCGCTCGGCGATGGCGGTCTGCATATGGGCCAGGCTGCCGGCCAGTTGCGCAATTTCACGGGTGTCCTGGGTGGCCGGTTTCTGCTGGTAATCGCCCTGCTGTATCCGCTCCGCCACCCCTGCCAGATCGCGCAAGGGGCCGGTGATGCGGCTGGCGATGCGTATTCCGGCAAGCAGGAAGACCACAATGGCAACCAGCGCCAACACCACCAGGGTACCCTGCAAGGCATAGAACGGGGCCATGGCTTCCTTCAGGGAGCGGGCCAGCAGGGCGTGGATGGGGCCTTCCGGCGTATCGGCCAGCTTGGCCAGGCGGATTTCGTAGTCTTCCTCTTCCAGCGCCAGGCGGCCGGCCATCTGCCGGTCGCTGAGGGTGCCGTTGAGGGCAATGCGCTGGGCCGGCGGCAGGGTGGAGGCCAGCAGGTTCCAGCCGCCCTGATTGCGGCCCAGGAAAGACACCTGCAGGCCTGCCAGGGCTTTCAGGTCGGCTGCGATCTCGTCGTTGATCTCGAAGCCCATGGTGACCCAACCAATGACAATGGGAGCCTTGATCGGCACCACCACCAACTGGTAGAGCTTGCCATCTATGCGCTCTATGCCGCTGGCCCCGCCACGCTCGCCAGCCTTTTCCAGCAAGTCCACAAAGGGATAGGCCTTGCCCACCCGCTCGGGTTTGACGGTATCGGCTTGTATGGTGTTGTCGAGCCGGGACAGCATGACCAGGTCGGCCTTGATGCGGCCACCATGGTTGGCCAGGGCAGAGGCGATGGTATCGGTATCGCCGGTACCTATCGCCTGGCGGAAACCGTAGTCGGTGGCCAGGGCGCTGACCGCCTGCGTCAGCTGCTGGCCCTGTTGCTCGAGCAGGCGGCGGAAGATGCGCTCGCCAGTAACTAGCTCGTGGGCGGCGTTCTGGCGCGAAATACGCAGGTTGGCCACGCTGACCAATACGAAGGTGGCGACCAGTACCAGGGCCAGCAGGCTGGTAAAAAAAACAACAATGCGGGAAGTCAGGCTACGTATGCGCACGGCGGGTAGTGGGTTCAGTAGTTTTGTTTACCAGAGGCGGGCGGTGGCGTCAGCTTGAGCCTGAATGCAAAGGCGCTTGCCGCTCCGGTGCCCAGCTTGATCTTCTGTGCCGGTGCGGCGCTGGTCTGGTAGGGATGCCAGACCTTAAGCTCATACTCACCGGCTGGTAGATCGCCCAGCCTGGCCATGCCACGGGCGTCGGTCTTATCGAACCAGGGGGTATCGACGATCAGCAGATAGCTCACCATCCAGTCGTGGATATTGCAGCCCAGCACCACCTGGCCTGGTTTATCGAACACCACAGGCGAGGAGGGCGTGCCCGAATAGAGCTTGAGATCGAAGGGCTTGGGGGGCGAGAAGGAATAGATGTTGTGGCGGATATTGTCCTTGTTGGGGAAGCTGATCGCCGTACCGACCTGCACCACATTTACCAGTGGCACGAATTCCTTGTCCACCTGGTCGATGATATGCGCAAGCTTGCCCTTGGGGGCTTTGGCCGAGAGGGGCGCCGCATAGGCCACCACTTCATCCAGCGGTTTGCCTGCGGCATCCAGTACCTGGACCTCTACCGGTATGGCCAGAGCGCAGAGGCTGGACAGCGCCACCAGCAGGCGGGGTAAGCTTGCATGCATTATGGTTTCGCCTCCATCAGGGCCAGCTCTAGGAGCGCCAACTGCGCCAGCTCGGTAGTGTGGCGGCCGGCATGCGATTGCTGAATGACGTCGCCCGAGTGTAGGCCGGGGCTGCTGCCGAATTGGCACTGCTGTCCGGCCGGAACGGCGGCGTGGTCGCCCAGCCTGTCATGCAGGATGCGGGCCGACACCGGCAGGGCAAGGGCGGCGATGAGGCTCAGCGGGACAGAGGTCAGGCGCATGCAGCACTCCGTGGCGGAATAGCATTCAAAGTATAGACTTAAGTGTCAGGCCGCAACTTGCCGCTAGTGAGCGGACGCCCGCCCCGGGGGACATGCCTCCTGCTAGGCACGGCGTGGCGGTATGCTGCCGCGGATGGCACCAAGTACGGCGCTGTGGGTGGCAGGCAGCACCGCCGCACGCACGATCGATGCCGTGATCTTGGGGCTTGATTAGTGGCAGCCGAAGATAACCTTCCCTTGTTCCGCGATTTTTGCTTCGCCGAGGCGTCCGTCTCCAGATGGCCCTGCCACCGCTTTTGCATCGCAGCAGCCTATACCGAGCTGAAAGCGATACTAGGTGGCTGCGGCTATTGCGCGATTACCTTATCCCGCGCCGCGTGCAGGGTATTGCGATAGGGACTGGTCTAGTACTGCAACGATGGTACATAGCTGCTCGTTACTCAGGTTGAAAATGATCTGCCAGGTTTGTGCTTCAAATCCAAACTGATGCAAGGGGAACGGCGGTTTCAGCTCGGCATCGAGTTCCACCCCGATACGAACGTGTGCTGGGTCCGATCGCAGAAAGTGGAAAGTGAAGCACGGCTCAGTGAAATCGACGGTTGCGTACTTTGGCAATCGCCGATGTTGCAGATCATGGAACCAGTTGCGCAGATCAAGTAGTTCATTCACTTCTATTGCAGGATCGATACGCCCGAAACATTGGTCATCATGATGGACTGTGAGATCAATCAGAAGCCAGTCCTCATCGGGGGAGTCTGGAAACTGATAGCCGGCCACACGCAGTGTCAAATGGACGTTGCCCTCAACGTTCCACAGGTCGATAGTTTCGTCCATACAGGTAATGAGTGCTCTCGGTGAACTGTATCAGGCCATGGTAGCCAGAGGTTTGACCAACTCGCGCTGCACCATCTTTAGCCAGGCAGTGTAGCTGCCCTATTATCACCTTTAAGCGAGGCTGAACCGCACTGGGTCGCAACGTAGCCGCTACAATCGGCACCATGAGCAAACGTATCCTGCTGATAGAAGACGAAGCGGCCATTGCCGACACCATTGTTTATGCCTTGCAGCGTGAGGGTTATCAGGTGAGCTGGCATGGCTTGGGCCGTGATGGACTGGCGGCGCTGGATGCCGACGGTGCGGCGCTGGTGGTGCTGGACGTGGGCCTGCCGGATGGCAGCGGCTTTGATCTTTGTCGCGAGCTCCGCCAGCGCCATGCTACCCCGGTGATCTTTCTGACGGCACGTGGCGATGAGATAGACCGGGTGGTAGGTCTGGAGCTGGGTGCCGATGATTATGTGGTCAAGCCCTTCAGCCCGCGTGAACTGGTTGCCCGCATCAAGGCCATTTTGCGGCGTGGTGCGCCGGTGGCGACAGCACCAGCCAGCGGTGGCCTGCAGCATGATGTGGGCCGTGCCCGCATCTGCCTGCATGGCCAGCCACTGGAGCTGACACGCTATGAATACCGCCTGCTGGCCCAGTTGATGGCCCAGCCCGAGCGGGTGTTCAGCCGCAGCCAGCTGATGGATGCTGTCTGGCAAGACCCGGCCGCCAGCTTCGAGCGCACCGTCGACGCCCATATCAAGAGCCTGCGCGCCAAGCTGCGCGAGGCCGACCCTGCCTGCGATCCCATCCGTACCCACCGTGGCCTGGGCTATAGCTTGAGCTGGACGGCCTAGCCCCATGCGCATAGGCATACGCATCTTTCTCGGCTACTTCGTCATGATAGGGCTGGTCGCCTGGTTCCTGCTCGATACCGCGCGCGAGCGGCTGCAGCCGGCTTTGCGCCAATCCATGGAAGACACCCTGGTGGACACGGCCAACCTGCTGGCCGAGTTTGCCCGGGCCGACCTGGTGGCCGGTACTGCCGGCCAGGGTACTTTCGCCCGCAATG
This sequence comes from Chitinimonas prasina, assembly GCF_030160395.1. Taxonomy (GTDB): domain Bacteria; phylum Pseudomonadota; class Gammaproteobacteria; order Burkholderiales; family Chitinimonadaceae; genus Chitinimonas; species Chitinimonas prasina. Next base: position 961,462 of record NZ_BSOG01000001.1, on the reverse strand, counting down.
TGGCCAGTTTCAGCGAACGGCGGCTCAATGCCGAGATCTGGGGGGTGCGCAAGGACCGCCCCAATCACCGCATCTATCTGACCGATGCCCAGGGTAGGGTGCTGTACGACTCCGACCAGTTGGCCGTGGGGCAGGATTACTCGCGCTGGAACGATGTCTACCTGACCCTGCGCGGCCGCTATGGTGCCCGCACCAGCCGGGGCGACCCGGACGACCCGGCCACCTCGGTGATGTATGTGGCGGCCCCTGTCATGCACCAGGGCCAGCGCATAGGCGTGGTCACGGTGGCCAAGCAGTCCGGCAGTGTGCAGCCTTTCTTTGACCAGGCGCTGGCAGGGTTGACCAAAGCGGGTGTGTTCGTGCTGGTGGCGGGCATGCTGCTGGGCCTGCTGCTGTCGTGGTGGATTACCCGCTCGCTGACCCGGCTGGAGGACTATGCCCATGCTGTCGCGCGCGGTGAGCGGGTCAGCCTGCCCGAGCTGTCGGGGCGTGAGGTGAGGGTGCTGGGACGGGCGCTGGAGGGTATGCGCGCCAGGTTGGAGGGCAAGCAATATGTGGAGCACTATGTGCACAGCCTGACCCACGAATTGAAGAGTCCGCTGGCCGGTATACGGGGGGCGGCCGAGCTGATCGAGCCCAGCATGCCGGCCGACGACCAGGCGCGTTTCCTCGGCAATATCCGCCAGCAGACCGAGCGCATGACCGAGATCATCGACCGTTTGCTGGCACTGGCCAGGCTGGAGAGCCGGCAAACGCTGGATGCGGTCGAGCCTGTCGAAGTGGCTGATCTATGCGAGGAAGTATGCGCCAGCAAGGCGATTGCCCTGGCGGCGCGGCAGCAAACCATCGTACGGCATGTGCCGGCGGGGCTGCAGGTACAGGGAGAACGCTTCCTGCTGGGGCAGGCCCTCTCCAACCTGCTGGACAATGCCATGGCGTTTGCGCCTGCGGGTAGCCAGATTACCCTGACGGCCAGCCGCCAGGGCGGGCAGTTGGCGCTGAGTGTGCGCGACCAGGGATCGGGCGTACCCGACTATGCCCAGGCCAGGGTGTTCGAGCGCTTCTACTCGCTACCGCGCCCTGATGGCGCCCCCAAGTCCACCGGGCTGGGCCTGCCTTTGGTGCACGAGGTGGCGGCGCTGCATGGCGGCAGCATCAGTCTGGTCAATCACCCGCAGGGCGGCGCAGTGGCGACCTTGCTGCTGCCAGGGTGAGGGGCTTCATGGGCTCACTCGATGTGGTGCGGGTAGGCGCTGCTCTGGCGGCAACCCTCTCCTGACACTGCGCTACCCATCCGATCCGCTGGTCTATGCCAAGTGGCCGGCGCGACTTCATACAACTTCACAAACAGCACATCGTCAGCGCACATGGGCTGGTCACACTGGCTCCCGTTATTCAAAGGGGAGTTACAAGATGTCCAGATCCATGATGTGGAAATTGCTGGCCGTGGCGGTGCTGGCCTTGCTGCTGTTGATCCCGCTGAGCATGGTGCGGGGCCTGGTGGCCGAGCGGCAGGCCTACCGTGCCGATGCGCTGCGGTCTATTGCTGACGGTACGGCAGGCAGCCAGACGCTGAGCGGACCGGTGTGGGTGCTGCCCTACCGGCAGCAGGTGACCGAAACCGTGAATGCCGCAGCCGGCACCGTCCGCACGGTGTGGCACGAGCGTGAGATACGGGTGTTGCCGGACAAGCTGGCGGTGGCCGGCAAGCTGGGCACCGAGCCCCTGCAGCTTGGCATCTACCAGACCCGCCGCTATATGGCTGACCTGACGGTGACCGGCCTGTTCAAGCTGCCGGATCTGGTGCAGCGGGATGGCGAGGGCCCGATAGAGTGGGGCCAGCCCTATCTCAGCGTCGGCATAGAGGACGTACGTGGCATCAAGGCCAGCCCGATTGCACAGTGGGCGGGCGGCACCACCCAGTTTGCACCGGGTACCCGGCTCAAGGCTTTGGGGGGCGGCATTCATGCCAGCCTGCCGCGCCATACCGGGATGGCCGCCAGTGTGCCCTTCAGCTTCCGCCTGAGCCTGGGCGGGATGGATGACCTGCATGTGCTGCCGCTGGGGCGGGATACCGAGGTGTCGCTGCAGTCGGAATGGCGGCATCCAAGCTTTGTCGGCCGCTTTCTGCCCGAGATGCGCAAGACCGGTGACGAGGGGTTTACCGCCCGTTGGCGTACCAGCTGGTTTGCCAGCAACCTGAACGAGCGCTTTGACCAGTGCGCCATCAGCGCTGAATGCGATGCCATGAACAGCAGCAGCCTGGGTGTGCGCCTGATCGACCCGGTGGATGTCTACCTGCAGTCCGACCGGGCCGGCAAGTATGGCTTTCTGTTCGTGTTCCTGACCTTCTCGACCTTCTTCCTGACCGAGGTACTCAAGCGGGTGAGCATACATCCGGTGCAGTACGGTCTGGTGGGGCTGTCTCTGGCGGTGTTCTTCCTCTTGCTGCTGTCATTTGCCGAGCAACTGCAGTTTGCCCCGGCCTATGCCCTGGCGGCGGCAGCCTGCGTGTTGCAGAACGGTTTCTATGCCAGCCATGCGCTGGGCAGCCGCTGGCGTGGCCTGGGGTTCGCGGCGCTGCTGAGCGGCTTGTACGGCATGCTCTACCTGCTGCTGCGCTCCGAGGACTTTGCCCTGCTGCTGGGTTCGCTGCTGATCTTCGGCCTGCTGACGGTAGTCATGGTGCTGACCCGCAAACTGGACTGGTATGAGCTGGGCTCGGACAACTCGGCCGATTACGTGAAGGTTACGCAAGGGAGCGAAGCATGAGTGCGATCATCATGAGCTATGTGGATACCCGGCGGCAGGAGCAAAGCCGGCGGCGCTTGGTCAAGGCAGCACAATGGTGTGGCTTGCTGCCCATGCTGGCTGGCAGCTTGATACTGTTGGGCTGGGTGGCGACGGGCAGCAATCTACTGCCTTTGTTGGGCGGGCTGAACGTGGTGCTGGGCATCGCCCTGTTCGGCGCCGGCCTGGGCCTGGTGTATGCGCTCTACCTGCAAACCGGGCGCACCCTGCCGGGGATGGGCGTGGCCTTGGGCCTGTTGCTGGCCAACTTCCCCCTGGCCATAGGTTATGCGGTGGTGGCGGGCAAGGTGGAGGAGCAACGGATGCAACAGCAGCAATGTCGGCAGATGGCAAAAAGCTGGGGTGACGAGCCTACTGGCCTGGCCGATGCGAGACGGCCGCCGTGTTGATGCCGGGCAGGCATTGAAGCGCTGAGCCTCGGCATGGCGAAGGGATGGTGATTAGCGCCATCCCTTCTGCTGGCTCATGCCTGGGCCTTTGTTTGGGCCGCTGCGGGCTGATCATGCTGGGCCAGGCTGCGTTCAAAGTGATGTTGGGAGACGGCGCTGAAGCCTTGCAGGGTCAGCATCATGGCCACGGCAACTGCGGCGGCGGCGCTCAGGCGGACGATCAGGTCTTGGGTCTGGCTCTTCATGGTGTGGCTCCTGGGTGGCGTTGCATTTCGATGGACGTATCTTGGCAAATGCCAAGGCAAAGGAAATCCGAAAGGCGACGGTATGCAGGAACGGCGGGATGAACTACGGGCAGGCCTGACAAATTGCAGGGAAGTAGCCCGCGCCTTTGTCCTGCCATGATTGAAAACAAGGGATTGCATTACTGTCGCAGGTTATCCGCAGATAGTGCTGCAGACCTCTGGGAGCATTAAATTCATGCCAACTATCTTCAGCCACGCCCTATTGCCACTGGCCGTCGGCCTGGGTTTGGGGCGTAACCGGGTACCGCCTGCGCTGCTGCTGGCGGGTATGCTGGCCGCTGTTTTGCCCGATGCCGATGTGATTGCCTTCAAGCTGGGCATCCCCTACAGCGACAAGCTGGGTCATCGTGGCGCCAGCCATGCACTGCTGACGGCATTGGTCGTGTCGGGGCTGGCCTGTGGGGTGGTGGCCCGCTGGCGCAGTGCGTGGGCGTGGTGGTTTCTGTTCTTCGCCATGGCGTCACATGGCTTGCTTGATAGCCTGACCGACGGCGGCAAGGGCGTGGCCTTGCTTTGGCCCTGGTCGGATACGCGCTGGTTTGCCGGCTGGCGCCCGATCGAGGTATCGCCCATAGGCTGGTCGCGGTTCTGGTCGGCGCGGGGCTGGGAGGTGGTGCAGTCGGAATTCGTCTGGATCTGGCTGCCTTGCGCAGCCTTGACGGCGATGTTGCTGCTTTGGCGGGCTAGCGTGCCGTGGCGGCGTAGCTAGTGGGTGGCAGGAGTGCGAGGCGTGTGTACCTGCCGGCTCCTGCCTGCCTGCACATGATCAGGCCTGCTGTTGGTTGGTGGCACGGGCCAGTTGCACGGTAGCGGTCTTCGCTGCGTCCTGGGCCAGGCTGCGTTCGATGCGGTGCTGCGACAGATTGCCTATGCCTTGCAGGGTGACCAGCATGACCATGGCAACGGAAGCAGCGGTAGTCAGGCGAACGATCAGGTCTTGGGTCTGGGTCTTCATGGTGTGGCTCCTGGGTAGTGGCGTTGTGTTTCGATAGGCGTATCTTGGCAAAAGCCGACACGCAAGGAACGCGGAAGGCGACGATATGCAGAAATCTGGGGACGAACTACAAGCTGGCCGGATAAATGACACGGCATGGTCTAGCAGGAGACGGATGGCAGGGCGTTTGCACATCCAACCGCGTTAGGCCGGGCAGGGTTGCCACTAGCGCAAGGCACGATAGGTGGCTAGGCAGTGAGTGCGGTTGCAGGATGGCGAATTGAGTCTGCCTTGATCATGCGATGCGATGTCAGGGCGACCGTCTGGCAGCATGGCGTGGCGCCCCAGTGTGCGTTGTCGCGCGTCTGACCATGGCTTGATCACGGTTTGCCTGCAGGCTATGCCTTTGGGCGGAATGCGGAAGGGAGCTTGCGTCGGTATCTGGCTGCCTTGCGCAGCCTTGACGGCGATGTTGCTGCTATGGCGGGCTAGCGTGCCGTGGCGGCGTAGCTAGCGGGTGGCAGGAGGGCGAGGTGTGAGTACCTGCCGGCTCCTGCCTGGTTGCACATGATCAGGCCTGCTGCTGGTTGGCGGCGCGGGCCAGTTGCACGGTAGCGGTGTGCGCTGCGTCCTGGGCCAGGCTGCGTTCGATGCGGTGCTGCGACAGATTGCCTATGCCTTGCAGGGTGACCAGCATGACCATGGCAACGGAAGCAGCGGTAGTCAGGCGAACGATCAGGTCTTGGGTCTGGGTCTTCATGGTGTGGCTCCTTGGTAGTGGCGTTGTGTTTCGATAGGCGTATCTTGGCAAAAGCCGGCACGCAAGGAACGCGGAAGGCGACGACATGTAGAAATCGTGGTGCGAATAGCGGGCAGGCGGGACAAATGACAGAGGGTGGCCCTTGCCACCCTCTGTTTGCCTAACTGTTTGCGCAATGAAACGGCAGCGCCGAGTGCGGTCCAGCGCCAGGGTTGCCCTGGCGCCTGCACTGCCCTCACCACCCTGATATGACTTGAGTCCAAAACAGGCGCTGAAGCCCATTCAGAAAGATATCGAGCGTCAGCGAGGCTCCCGCGCGGCGGCGCGGGCGGGGGGTGTGGATTCAATCAAGGGGAGAGCCTACTGGTTCAGACTGCGCAGGCGTTTAGCGCCAGGGTTGCCCTGGCGCCTGCACTGCCCTCACCACCCTGTTATGACTTGAATCTATATCAGGCTCTCACAGTACGTAGCGGGCCAGATCCTCGGACTGCGCCAACTCGCCCAGACGGCTATCCACGAAAGCCGAATCTACCGTGACCTGGCCTGCCAGGGCACCGAAGGCCACTTCTTCCAGCAGTCTTTCCATCACGGTGTACAGTCGGCGGGCACCGATATTCTCGGTTTTCTCGTTGACCTGGTAGGCAATCTCGGCCAGCCGGCGTATGCCGTCATCGGTCCAGTCCAGCTGGACCGATTCGGTGGCCAGCAGGGCCTGGTATTGGCGGGTGAGGCAGGCGTCGGTGCCGGTCAATATCTGCTCAAAGTCGGCCACGCTCAGCGAATCCAGTTCCACCCGGATGGGGAAGCGTCCTTGCAGTTCCGGTATCAGGTCGCTGGGCTTGGCCAGGTGGAAGGCGCCTGAGGCGATGAACAGAATGTGGTCGGTCTTGATCATGCCGTACTTGGTGCTGACCGTGGTGCCCTCCACCAGCGGCAGCAGATCGCGCTGCACGCCCTGGCGCGACACCTCGCCGCCCTGGCCCTCGCTACGGCTGGTGACCTTGTCTATCTCATCGATAAAGACGATGCCGTTCTGCTCTACCGCTGCCAGTGCCTCGGCCTTAAGGTCGTCCTGATTGACCAGCTTGCTGGCTTCCTCGTCCACCAGCAACTTGAGGGCGTCAGCCACCTTGAGCTTCTTGGTCTTGCGCTTTTGCTGTGCCATGCCCTGGAACATGCTTTGTATCTGGTTGCTCAGGTCTTCCATGCCGGGCGGGGCAAAGATCTCGGTGCTCATCTGGGCATCCAGCACTTCAATCTCGATCTCCTTGTCGTCCAGCTTGCCCTCGCGCAGCATCTTGCGGAATTTCTGCCGGGTTTCGCTGTTCTCCGGCGTGGCGGCCGGATGGATGCCGAACTGGGCCGGCGGTGGTGGCAGCAAGGCATCGAGCACGCGTTCCTCGGCAGCGTCTTCGGCCAGCGCCCGTACCCGGCGGGTAGCGATATCGCGGGTCTGCTTCAGCGCCATCTCCACCAGATCACGGATGATGCTGTCCACATCGCGGCCCACATAGCCCACTTCGGTGAACTTGGTGGCCTCCACCTTGATGAAGGGGGCGTTGGAGAGCTTGGCCAGGCGCCGGGCTATCTCGGTCTTGCCCACGCCGGTCGGGCCTATCATCAGGATGTTCTTGGGCGTGATCTCGCTACGCAGTGGCTCGGCCACCTGCTGGCGGCGCCAGCGGTTGCGCAGGGCGACGGCCACGGCGCGCTTGGCCCGATGCTGTCCGACGATATGCTTGTCCAGTTCGTGGACGATTTCCTGGGGAGTCATCTGGGTCATGGCGTGGCCTTACAGCGTTTCGATCAGGTGGTTCTGATTGGTATAGATACAGATGTCGCCGGCTATCTCCAGCGACTTCTTGACGATGTCGGCCGGTGCCAGCGCCGTATTCTCGAACAGGGCGCGGGCCGCCGCCTGGGCAAAGGCGCCGCCTGAACCTATGGCAGCAATGCCTTGCTCCGGTTCCAGCACATCGCCATTGCCTGTGATCACCAGGGTGGCTGTCTTGTCGGCCACGATCAGCATGGCCTCAAGCCGGCGCAGCATGCGGTCGGTACGCCAGTCCTTGGCCAGCTCCACCGCCGAGCGGAGCAGATGGCCCTGGTGCTTCTCCAGCTTGGCTTCGAACCGCTCAAACAGCGTAAAGGCATCGGCCGTGCCGCCGGCAAAGCCAACCAGCACCTTGTCGTGATAAAGCTTGCGTACCTTGCGGGCGGTGGATTTGATGACCACGTTGCCCAGGGTGACCTGGCCGTCGCCGCCGAGCGCGACCAGATCACCGCGGCGCACCGAGACGATGGTGGTGCCGTCGAATTGCTGCATAGGGGGAATCCCGTTGGTGTGAAACGATAGTTTCTAAGATGGGATTGGCTGGAGAAAATGCAAGCACGGCATGAGTTGGATAGACGGAATCCTGGCCTCTCAGTGCAGTGCATGCACCCAGCGCCGCTGGCGCTCATACGCCTCCCCCCGTTTGGTGGGCAGCAGCAGGTACACAAAGCGGGTGCGCAGCGGTGCAATCGCCAGGCCAGGCGATTCGTCAGGCGACGGTCGCTACGGGCTACTTCTTGCGAACTATCGTCGCGACATCCGAGATGCCCATGATGCGGAACAGCGCCACGATCAGCTCATTGGCGCCAAAAATGGTAACGCGCTTGGACTGGGCCGTGAGGCCTACCAGCACGTTCATCAGCATGCCTGCGCTGACAAAGTCCACCCGCGGCACATGTGAGAAGTCAATGCGGACTTCGTCGTGGCTGTTGGCATAGGTATTGAGCGCAGTAAACATCGCTTCGGTGGCGGAGATGATGGCACCATCAAAACGGTAGGCATCCAGCACCGGCTCAGGTGGCGGTGCCTCGGCACGCAGCTTGGCTTCTTCGGCAGCGACTTCTGCGACCGTCTTGGTTTTGGCTGTGGCATCCCATGATGGCGGCGACATTTCATAGGTCACGGCGTAATCCACTGCCGTATTCTCGAAGTCTTCCTGCAAGCCCAGCAACTGGAATATCTCCAACAGCAACAGCCAGTAAGGGGCTTCGTCGTCGACCTTGCGCATGACCTCGATGCGGGCCTTGAGTTTTTCCGCCAAGGCTGGGCCACCTGTGGGCTGGAACTTGGCTTTCTTTTTCTTGAATTTCACCCAGCGCGCCACGATGGCGGCGGCGGCGGCTGGTTCTATATCTTCAATACGGCCGAAATCCAGCCTAACCGCCACACCGCCTTGTGTGTGCTTTTCCAGCTGATCCAGCAAGACTTCGATGCCGTCGGCTATCACCTTCTGCGGGAACAGAAAGTATGGGCCGCCCGCCTTGGCTTGCGGCGTGGCTGCGGGCTTGGGCTTGCTAGTATCTGTATTGCGCCAGACCGGGGCGCTGCGTTCGTAAACCACCACGAACTTCATGGCCAGTTCGTCGAACTCGGCACGACGATTGCGCATTTGATAAAGGTCGAACAGCATCAACCAGGTATCGAAGGCATGCTGTCCTTCGGTGGTCTCGATATCGGCCGCCAGGATGCTGATGGCGTCGTCTATCTGGTCATTGGCGAAGCTGATGGCAGCCTGCTCCATGGCCGGAGAGAGTTGATCGCTGGATTCGACGACATCGATACGGGCGCCCGAGATGGTGGTCGGCCCTATGGTGGTGAAATCCAGTACCGGTAATTCGCGCTGGTCTTCGGCCTCTTCCTTGCTGGACGACGAACCACCTGCCTGTGCGCCGGGAGGCGGCGCTACAGGCTTGGGCTGGATAATGCGCGGCTGCCTGGGCAGCGGCTCATCCGGCTCTGCATCTTTTTTCTTGAAGAAGGAAAACACCACAGATTCTGACCCCGATTACCTGTGCAAAGCCGCACGGTGTGCCGATTCTACTGCTTGCGCCGAACGATGTTTAGCCCGGAATTGTATCAAAGTATGCTTATTGCATCATTTGTCGGCGTTTTTTTGCCTTGATGTCTCTTCTTTATCGGCCATATTGACCGCGTACTTGAAATATAACCTGCCTTTTTGTGCGCCCCTGGGCATCTTGCAGCGCCAGTTGATGCTGGCCTGGGCTGGGAGTCCAAGCCAGATCGGCATCAGCGCGCCCAAGCTGCTGACCATTCAATAGCCAGTGTAAGCCTTCTGCATTACTGGCACGTAACCATATGCGTTGCCGCGCGGCGGGGATATCCGGGTCCAGCGCCACGATCAGGCCCTCCGCAGGGTAGACAATGGCGGGGCCCGGTTGGTTGCCGGTCAACTCCACCGTATCGGTGGCGGTGCCGGCAAGAAAATACTCCTGCCTGGGGGCTTCGACGGCAGGCAGGTAGCGCAGCATCCTTTGCTCCAGCCCAACTGGCGGGCCGGGTGGTTCGCCCGGCTGGCCCAGTAGGGCGATGATGGCCCGCCAGGCCGGCGCCGCACCGCTGACACCGGAGACATCCCACATGGCTTCGCCATCGGCATTGCCTACCCACACGGCCACGGTATGGCGGGCGGTATAGCCCACCGCCCAGTTGTCGCGCATGTCCTTGCTGGTGCCGGTCTTGACGGCCGCCCATACCGGGGTGGCGAGCGCGTTGTCGAAACCAAAGGCGGCGGCGCGGGCGCCGCGGTCGGCCAGGATATCGCCCACCAGCCAGCTGGTGGCGCGGTCGCTGACCTGCCTGCCAGGCACGGGCGCTGCGGCAACCAGGCGCCAGGGACTGAGTTGGCCGCCGTTGGCCAGGCTGCGGTAGGCATTGGCCAGGTCGATCAGCCTGACCTCGGCCGAACCCAGCGCCAGGCCGTAGCCATAGTGGGCAGCGGGACGATCCAGCTGCAACCCCAACTGCCTGAGCCGGCCGTGGAAGTCGTCCAGGCCCACCAGCAGCAAGGTGCGTACAGCCGGGATATTGAGTGAGGATGCCAGGGAAGTGCGTACGCTGACCGGGCCGCGAAAACTGCGGTCATAGTTCTGCGGCACATATTGGCCGGCCGGGGTGGCCAGGGCAACCGGGCTGTCGTCCAGCAGGGTGGCGGCCGTGATCAGCTGCCGTTCCATGGCCAGGCCATAGAGAAAGGGCTTGAGCGTGGAGCCGGCCTGGCGGGGTGCGAGGACGCCGTCTACAAAGCGGGCGCTGCCGCCAGCACCGGGTGTGCCTACCCAGGCCAATACCTCGCCGCTGGCATTATCGAGCACCACGGCGGCGGCATCGCGCACATTGCGGCCGTACAGCTGCGCCAGTTGTTCGCGCAACTGCGCGCGGACCTGGCGCTGCAAGCGGGCATCCAGGGTAGTGCGCAATTGCTGGCCGGCCTGGGGCTGCAACTGGGGTAGCAGCTCGGGGCTGTCTGCGGGGCCGGGCAAGGGTTGCTGTGGCGCATTCAATACGGCCAGAGTGTAGGCGCGTAGTGCCGGGCAAGCTGGTGGCCTGGGCAGGCTCAGCGCCAGGGCGCAGGCCCGTTGGGCTACTCGCTCCGGTCTGGCATTGGGCGCGCGCAGCAGGCTGGCCAGGATCAGGCTGTCGCGTTGGTCCAGCTCGCTGGGCGCCTTGCCCAACAGCACCCGGCTGACGGCATCGATACCTACCAGTTCGCCACGGAACGGCGCCAGATTGAGATAGGCCTCCAGGATCTCGGGCTTGTTCCAATCGGCTTCCAGGTGTCCGGCCACCCGCATCTGCATGATCTTCTGCCAGAGGCTGCGGCGGCCATCGGCGGGGCTGAGGCTGTCGTCCAGCAGGCCGGCGAGCTGCATGGTGATGGTACTGGCACCACGGGTATCGCCACCGGCGGTATCGCGGGCAGCGCCAAACAGGGCTAGCCAGTCCACGCCGCCGTGTTCGTGAAAGCGGCGGTCTTCTGCGGCAAGTACGCTGCTACCCAGTTCGGCCGGCAACTGCTTGAGTGGCACCCAGGCCAGCCGTCGTGCCTGCTTGTCTACCCGAGTCTGTTGCAGTGGCTGACCATGTCGGTCCAGCAGCAGGGCCTCGGAGCTACGCCATGCCTGCTGCACGCTGGTGGGCGGCGGCGGGACGGAGCAAGCGGTCAGCCCCAGCAGAACCAAGCCCGTCATAAAAGTACGGAACCCAGGCCACCGGGCACGGTCGGAGACAGTGTTGCGCGAAGTGTTGCTCCGCTTCATCGCGTACTGCTCCTCGTATCCTGTCTCCCCAACAGGATAAGCTTGTCGGCGTGATCTTTTGATCGCGCCGCTTTTTTTGCGGTTTTCAGTAGCGTGCCATGGCGGGTTCGACTGCATCCGCCCAGGCGGCAACCCCGCCTGCCAGGTTGTAGATGTCGTCGAAGCCGGCACGCTCCAGAAAGGCAGCAACCTGGTAGCTGCGCATGCCGTGATGGCAGATCACCACGGTAGGCCGCTCGGCGTCCAGTTCGGTAACGGTGGCCGGTATGCTGTTCATCGGGCGGTTCTCCGAGCCGGCGATATGGCATAGCGCGTATTCCCAGGCTTCACGAACATCCAGCAACAGCGGTGCCGGTGTCTGGGTATCGGCCAGCCAACTGGCCAGCTCGGTGGGGGAGAGTTGCTTCATGGCTTGTCTAGGTAAAGTGCGGCGAAGACCGTGATGTTAACCGGGCTGGCCGTTCGGGGGCACGCATTAAAAATATCCCGTACCACCAGCCTACTCCGCCGCGCTATACAGCTCGCCCTGGCCATCGCGCAGTAGCGCTGTCAGGTTTCGGCCGGCATTCTTGGCCTGGTATAGCGCCCGGTCTGCTGCCTGCAGCAACTCGGTGGCGGCCTGGTCGGTGGCTTCCGCTGGCAATTGGGCCGGTAAGGCGGCGCAGCCAAAGCTCATGCTGACGGCGATGGGCTGGTTCTGCCATTGGGTGGCATCGCTCAGTATCAGGCGGCGCAGCCGGTCGGCCACCTCGGCGGCACCGTCCACATCGGTTTCAGGCAGCAGGATGGCAAATTCCTCGCCGCCCAGCCGGCCTACCGTGTCTATGGTGCGCTTGTTGTCATCCAGCAGTTTCGACACATGTACCAGTACGGCATCACCGGCAGCATGGCCCAGGGTGTCGTTGATGGCCTTGAAGTAATCGATGTCGGCCATCACCACAGCCATGGGCCGCTGGCTACGCTGGCTGCGGCGGGCCTCGGCATCCAGCGCGGCCAGGAAATGCCGGCGGTTGGGTATGCCGGTCAGGGCATCGGTGGTGGCCAGCTTGCGCATCTCGGCCTCTGCCTCGGCCAGCCGGGCATGCTGCTCCCCAAGGCGGGCATAGACGCGGGCATTGGAGACAGCCACGCCCACATAGGCACTCAGGGTGCGGAAAATCAGCTGCTCACGGGCACCGTAAGCATGTTCTTCGGCTGATTGTATGGTCAGCACGCCCACCAGGTCTTCGCCCACCAGTAGGGGGCCGAACCAGGAGGCGTGCATCTCGCGGGTGCCAGGGATATGGGAAGCCGCCCGCTGCCCGGCCGCGTATTCCAGCAGTATCTCGCGCCGCTCGCGGGCGCATTGGGCTGCCTTGGAGTTAGGGTCGTCCAGCGAGACACGCCGTTCCGGCATGGGTCGTCCATCCTCCACGCCGCGCCGTATCAGCAACCGGCCCTGCGCATCGAGTACCGACAAGCCCACATAGCTGACCCGTGCCAGCTTGCCCAGGTGTGCCACCAGGGTTTGCAGCACGCTGGAAAGATCGAGGTTGACAGTGATCTCGCGACCGATGCGGCCGAGATTTTCCAGCACCTGCAGCGAGGTGCTCAGCTCCTGTGCCCTGGCCGCTTCGGCCTCGGCCAGCATGCGCTGGTGCTGGGCCTCTTCGCGCTGCTGCTCGCCGCGATAGCGCATTTCCAGGGCCGCCATGCGATTGCTCAAACGGCGCTGTTCCGTCACCGCCAGGCGCTCGCGCGCCCGGCGCTCGTAACGCAAGGCCCGGGCGTAATCGCCTGCGCGCTCGCAGGCACTGGAGAGCGCATCCAGTATCTCCAACTGCTCCTTGTCATTGCCCTGCTTGGCGGTCAGTTCCAGCGCCCGCTCCAGATAGGTCATGGGCAGCTGCTGCTCATTGGGCCTGGGATGGTTGCAGTGTATTTCGGCCAGGGCGCGATAGATGTCGGGCTGCCACATCGGCAGCTCATGCTGTTCGGCCAGCAGCAGGGCCTCCTGCGCCAGCGAGCGGGCGGTGTCGACCTCGCCCAGCATGGCCTGCGCCCTGGCGGCGACCGTCATAGCGTCGATCACGCCGGCCCAGGCGCCAACGGGCCGTCCCAGCTGCTCGGCCCGTTGGGCGGTCAGCAGTGCCTGTTCGGCATGGCCGGCATCGAGTTCCGAATGCGCTAGATAAGCGTGGGCCAGCACATTGCCGCGGGATTCCGGTGCAATGCCCAGCCATTCCACGGCCTCCTTGAGCAGCAGCAGCGAGCGATCCAGCTGGCCGGTCTCCCGCGCCAGGCTACCCAGCAGTGCCAGAGCATCACCTATGGCCAACGGCCAGCCGGCCCGGCGTGCCAGGGCCAGGGCCTGGTCGGTCCAGGCATAGGCGTTGTCGTTGTCGTCGACATTGGAAAGCGCGGCCGCCAGCGACAGGCCTATGCGTATGCGCATATGCACCATGCCTGCCTGGCCTGCCTGTGTGGCCAGGGCCATCAGCTGGGCGGCGGCCTGCATCTGTTCGCCGGTATCGAACTGCCGCAGCGCTTCGGCCAGACCTAGCAGGGTCGCCACCGGCACCGATGGCCAGGGCGCCAGTGCCCGGGCTTCAGCCAGACGCCTCAGCGTGCTGTCGGGGGCGGCATAGACGCTGGCTTGGGCGGCCCAGGCGGCAGCAATGCGGCTGCGTTCCAGGTCTTCGGTCAGGCCATAGGCCTGGGCGGCCAGGCCGGCAGCGGCGAGGTTGCCCCTGTTGTCGCCCCGCAGGGCGGCCAGCAGGGCGGACAGCATATAGCTGTCGCCCACGCCCAGTGCGTCGTGCGCAGCCTCGAAGGCACTCTTGGATTGGGCCAGGAGTTGCGTGGCCTGCTCGAACTCGGCCAGCAGGCCCGCCACCTCGGCCCGCAGCAGATCCAGCCTGGCATGGAGTGGATGGCCGGGTGGCAGGGCCGCGGCGGCCTCGTCTGCAAGCTGCAGTGCCCGACGGCTGTCTCGCTGGCGTAAGAACCAGGCCAGCTCCACCCGCTGCTCCAGCAGAAGCTGGCCTAGGCTAAGGCGGGATTCAAGTGTGGCGACGTGGCTGTCGTCGGCGTAGAAGTCCATCTGCGCAATCTGGGTAGAGGTTGCATTGGGTGTACACCGGCCAGGCGTGCAATACAATCGCCATGCTCGGCCTACTCCCTGCTATCAGGCGTTTGCACCACAGCACTTCTTGTATTTCTTGCCGCTGCCGCAAGGGCAGGGGTCATTCCGACCCACCTTGGGCGCATCGCGCTTGATGGGTTGCTGTGGCTCGCGCTCGGTTTCCTCATCCTCGTCGTCATCTTCATCGGGGTGGAAGCAAGCCCAGCGGCCGATCTCGGCGGCGATGTCGCGGGGGTAGCCCCAGCCATGGTCCAGTTCCTCGGCCTGACAGGTGGCCCAGTCGCGCTGCATCCGCTGCTGGGATTCCTCCAGTTGCAGGAAGGCGTCATCCACCAGGCCGTCTTCAAACCATTCGGCTACCTGCTCAGCCAACTCGGCGGCACCGATTTCTTCCATCGTTACTACCAGCTCCGACAGGTAGTCGGTTGCGCTGCCCTGTTCCGGCTGCAAACCTTGGTCCACCATCCGCTCGGCTTCGCGCTGGCTGGCTTCCGTCAGCCAGGCCAGCAGGCTGGCGCGTGGGTAATCACCCTCCAGCGTGCGCAAGGCCAACGCCCGCAAGGCGGCCGAACGACTCCAGAAATACGCCTGGCTGTCGTCTGCCAGTGCCTGCAGGGCGGCTTCGTCGCCGGGGCAGGTGGCGGCCAGGGCGCGTGGAAGTCCCTCAGTCAGGTGATCGCCCAGCAATTCCTCCAGCGTCTCGCCGTCCAGGCGAGTCATCGCCAGCAGCGGGGCGAATGCCGCAGGTTCGCGCAAGGCCGCCAGCAGGTGCATGGCATACAGGTGCAGCATCCAGCCTTCATCGTCGTCTGTGCGCTTGCCTGGCTGGGCCGCGCAATCGGCCAATTCGGCCACCAGGCCGGGGATGACCAAGGCAGGTTGGCGCAGGGCGGCAGCCAGCGCCAGCAGCGGGAATTCACCGTGGTAATGGCTCAGTTGTGCGGCAATGGTTGGCCAATCCTGCGGTAGACGGGCTTCCTGTTCGGCAGTCAGAGCGGGTAGGGGGGCGGTCATTGGGGGTTCACAAGCTTTCTGATCAATAGGGGCAGGGCCAATAGGCCCGCTGCAGCTTTCAATTGTAGCTGGCCTGTCAAAGAACAAGGGCCGCATGCGCAGCCCTGGTTCCATGACTTGATGTTCGGTAGCAGGCTTATTCCTTGTGATACACCTCGGCCCCGCGCTGCACGAACTCGATGGATTTCACTTCCATGCCTTTTTGCAGTGCGGCTTCCGCCGCAATACCCTGCTTCTCGGCAAAGTCGCGCACGTCCTGGGTGATCTTCATCGAGCAGAAGTGCGGCCCGCACATGGAGCAGAAGTGCGCCACCTTGGCACCCTGCTGCGGCAGGGTCTCGTCGTGGTATTCACGGGCACGGTCCGGATCCAGACCCAGGTTGAACTGGTCCTCCCAGCGGAACTCGAAGCGGGCTTTGGACAGCGCGTTGTCACGTATCTGTGCGCCGGGATGGCCCTTGGCCAGGTCCGCAGCATGGGCCGCAATCTTGTAGGCCATGATGCCTTCCTTGACGTCATCCTTGTCGGGCAGGCCCAGGTGCTCCTTGGGGGTGACGTAGCACAGCATGGCTGTGCCATACCAGCCTATCTGGGCGGCACCGATGGCGCTGGTGATATGGTCGTAACCGGGGGCAATGTCGGTGGTCAGCGGGCCCAGCGTGTAGAAGGGCGCTTCATCGCACCAGTCCAGCTGCAGGTCCATGTTCTCCTTGATCAGTTGCATGGGCACATGGCCCGGCCCTTCTATCATGGTCTGCACATCGTGCTTCCAGGCCAGTTGGGTCAGCTCGCCCAGGGTCTTCAGCTCGCCCAGCTGCGCGTCGTCATTGGCATCCCAGCCCGAGCCGGGGCGCAGGCCATCACCCAGCGAGAAGCTGACGTCATAGGCCTTCATGATTTCGCAGATATCCTCAAAATGCGTGTAGAGGAAGTTCTCCTTGTGATGCGCTAGGCACCACTTGGCCATGATGGAGCCGCCGCGCGATACGATGCCGGTCATGCGCTTGGCCGTCATGGGCACATAGCGCAGCAGCACGCCTGCATGGATGGTGAAGTAGTCCACCCCTTGTTCCGCCTGCTCGATCAAGGTGTCGCGGAACAGCTCCCAGGTCAGCTCCTCGGCCTTGCCGTCCACTTTTTCCAGTGCCTGGTAGATGGGCACCGTGCCGATGGGCACGGGCGAGTTGCGGATGATCCACTCGCGCGTCTCGTGGATGTGCTTGCCGGTGGAGAGGTCCATGATGGTGTCGGCGCCCCAGCGTATGCCCCAGGTCATCTTGGCGACCTCCTCCTCGATGCTGGAGGTGACGGCCGAGTTGCCGATATTGCCGTTGATCTTCACCAGGAAGTTGCGGCCTATGATCATGGGCTCGCTTTCCGGGTGATTGATGTTGGCCGGAATGATGGCGCGGCCACGGGCAACTTCCTGGCGGACGAACTCGGGCGTGATGTCCTGCGGAATGGCCGCACCAAAGCTCTGGCCAGGGTGCTGGCGGGTCAGCAGCTCCACCATCCGGTCACCCAGCTTGCCGCCAGCCTGGCGCAGCGATTCGATATAGTCCTTGCGCTTGAGGTCTTCACGCAGCGCGATGTATTCCATCTCGGGGGTGATGATGCCGCGGCGGGCATAGTGCATCTGGCTGACATTGCTACCGGCCCTGGCGCGCAACGGTTTGCGGGTCAGCTCGAAGCGCAGTTCGTCCAGGCTGTGGTCGGCCTCGCGGCTGCGGCCGTAGTCGCTGCTCATGCCGTCCAGTTGCTCGGTATCGTTGCGTTCGGCTATCCATTGCGCCCGCAGCGGGCTCAGGCCGCGACGCACGTCTATCTGCACCGCAGGGTCGGTGTAGGGGCCGCTGGTGTCATAGACATAGATAGGCGGATTCTTTTCGCCGCCAAAGCTGGTCGGCGTATCGGTCTGGCTGATTTCCCGCATGGGCACGCGGATATCGGGCCGGCTGCCTTCTACATAGACCTTGCGGGAGGCTGGGAAAGGCTGGACCGAGGCTTCGTCGACGTGGGCCGTCTGGGAGAGGAACTTGCTGGGCGCGTTCATGCGGGCTTCCTATGAACGGCGCAGGGGCGGAGACGGGGCAAGCCGTGCGACGCTTCCCTACGCCGGTGTTAACCGGATCAGGTGCTGAGGGTTTTTCTCATCCGCCGATCTGGCGGAACCCCTAGCGTCTTGGTGCCCGGCCGCGGTATGGACCTTCTCCAGGCACCTTCATGGCTGCCAAATACAGCCAGAGATCGTGTGAAGCTAAGGCAAGTATGAAATAATTACAAGGATTTGATACAACACAAGCAGTCGCCACCCGTCCGGTGGCGCCTTCGTCTGGAAAGGATGCACGAGATGGATTGGGATCAAGCCCGCTTCAATATGGTAGAGCAACAGATACGGCCCTGGGATGTGCTCGACCTGACCGTGCTTCAGCTCTTGTCTGTCGTCAAGCGTGAGGATTTCATCCCCGCCGCGCACCGCGAGTTGGCGCTGGTGGACATGGAACTGCCCCTGGGCCCAGGCCGCAAGACCTGGTCGCCCAAGCTGGAGGCCCGCGTGGTGCAGGAAGTCGCCTTGACCGGCAAGGAGCGCGTACTGGAGATAGGCACGGGCACCGGCTATGTCGCCGCCCTGCTGGGCAAGCTGGCCAAGCAGGTCTACACCGTGGAGAGCGACGCCGCCCTGGCCGCGCAGGCCGCTGAACACCTGGCTGCAGCAGGTATCCAGAATGTCACCGTGGAAACCGGCGATGCCGTGCGCGGCTGGAGCAAGCATGGCCCTTACGACGTGATTGTGGCCTCCGGCTCCTACCCCGTGGCGCCCGAGTTCCTGTTCGAACAACTGGTCGAAGGCGGCCGCCTGTTCGCCATTGTTGGTGACGAACCCGCCATGAGCGGCACCCTGTTCCAGAAACAGGGCGGCTCGGTGGTCGCCACCAAACTGTTCGAGACCGTGGTGGCGCCATTTGCCAATGCACCGCAGCCGGCAAGGTTTGTGTTCTGAGACCGGCGCGCGCCAATTAGAGCCGCTACGCAGGGTTGTGCTCGCAACGCTTAAAAGCACTGGTTTTCACCAGTGCTTTTTTGTTGGCGTTTGCAGGTTGTGTTTCGGGCGGCTGGTTTGGGCTTACTCCGTTCCTTGGCAGGTGCCAGTGCGCAATTGCTATCTATTGTTTCATGCACTAGGTAGGTGCTATCGCTAGGGTATCCGCAGTGCCTGGTCGTAATTGCAATGTGCTGGGTGTGATGTATAGTAACTATTGTCGCCATAGGTGAGGCTGTGTGTGATTTTGTTAGTCAGGCAAACAAATGGCACGTCTTGTTGTGAGTCAAGAAAAATCCAATCTATTGATTTTTATGTGAATTTTCTTGAGTTGTATGCGCTATTTGGCTCTCGCATTAATAGGCTAAAGTATGGGGGGTGCGAATGTCTCACTCTCGCTATTTAATTTTGTTTCTAATGTCGCTTGGTGCACAAGCTGCAGCCCCGCTTTACTTTAATTTGGGGTCGTTTTTCCACGACCTTGCTCTTTACCTATTGGTGGCTATTTCGCTTGCGGCTGTTTTTATGGCCGCAAAAACTAAGTCGGTGAAGATGTCTGCGGGCCTGCTGTTTTCTCTGTGCTTTCTGGGGCCTCCGGCATATATAGTTTTTTCATTAAAAGAAGCTTCCATGAGCCGTGAGAGGGAGCAGAAGGAAAGTGAGGCGGGAAAGCAAAAAAACCTAGAAGCATTTGGGCGCTATTGTAAGGGTGGGAAGCAAGTCATTTATGACAGAGTGCCTGCAAAGGAGGAGCTTTCGATCTTTGTGCGGATTGAGAAAAAATTCATGGGCGATGAAATAGAATGGGGCGCCCATTCGTATGATGAGTATTTCAATGCAATGTCTGATTTGTGCAAAAAAACAGGCATAGTTTATATGGAAGGGATGTACAGCTCATATAATAAGGCAAAGAAAGGCTTTGATATAGAATTTAGGCGCCACCCAATATGCGCTAGGGCTGGAGAGGAGTGGGTTGTAGGCTCGGAAATTCAGTCAAGATATGAATTGGTACTTGGGCAGACTGGGCGTAAGGATCCAGCGCCATGGCGGGGGAGCCTTGCAAGTTCATCCATTCAAATAATGGACCGACAAACCGGAAGGGTATTGGCTGAAGATGACATGTATTTTCTTTCGGGCCATCCGTCGGGGGCTGATTGCCCTTGGGGAGGGGGTCAATTGTCGGAGCTTTTGGTAAAAGTTTTTGGCCGGTCTCCTCTAGAGGTCAATTGAGAAACGTTCGAGTTTGGCTGAGGCTCTGACTTAACCAATAGGAATTACAGAGTCTCAATACTGTTCGGTTAGACTGTTCGTACGATCAACTCTATCTACCACGACAGCCACTGGATTGCACCGTAGTCATGGCTTGGCCAAAATTGATTCATCCGCGGCAGAAATGCTGAAATCATTCTAACCGAACAATATTGGATATTGCCCCCGTTTTCTATTTGTGGTCAGCCTCGCGTCAGTCCCCGTAAAACCGCGCCTCGCCCTCTGGCCGGGTCTTGAAGCGCTTGTGCAGCCAGAAATACTGTTCGGGCGCCTGCCGTATGCGGGCTTCCAGTTCGGTATTCATGCGCAGGGCGTCGGCTACGGCATCGTCGCTGGGGAAGTTGGCCAGCGGGGCGTCGAGCACCAGTCGGTAGCCGTCGCGTTCGCGATAGACAAAGCAGGGCACCACGGCCGCGCCGCTGACGCGGGCCAGGCGTGACATGCCGGTGATGGTGGCGGCCTTGACGCCGAAGAAGGGCAGGAATTCAGCGTCGCGGGGGCCGTAGTCCTGGTCGGGCAGGTAGTAGAGCCGCAGGCCTTCGCGCAGGCCCTTGATCATGGGGCGCACGCCCTCGGTACGCACCACCAGCCGGCCGCCGAAGCGGCCACGCATGGCGGCCAGGCGGGCATCCAGGCCGGCATTGCTCTGGCGGGTGTAGAGATCCATCATCGGTACATCGGCCGATAGCCGCAGTCCGCCTATCTCCAGCCCGACAAAATGGCCGGCGAACAGGATGACGGGCTGATCCTTGAGGGCGTCGAGATGCTGCATGCCTTCGACCCGCACCAACTGGCGCAAGCGCGTCGCCGGGGCATACCAGCAGTAGCCATATTCCAGCATGGCCGTGGCCATCAGCTGGAAGTGACGGCGCAGCAGTTGCGCACGTTCCGCCTCCGAGAGGTGGGGAAAGCACAGCTGCAGATTGATTTCACCGACGCGGCGGCGGCGGCCGGCCACGCTATAAAGCAGGCTGCCGAGCACCTTGCCCAGCAGGGCGACAGTGCGGAAGGGCAGCCAGCGCAGCAGCCAGAGGAAGGCAGAGAGTAACCAGATCATTGTTTGTCTTGTTCTACGGCGGGCGGTGCGCCAGCCGGTTGTTTGTAGCGGTTGTAGCTCCACAGGTACTGGCTGGGAGCCAGCCGTATCAGGGCTTCCACATTGGCATTGAGGGTGGCGGCATCGTCCTGCCGGTCACCGGTGAACTCGCCTTGCATGGGTTGGATACGGACTTTGTAGCCACGGCCCCAGTCCAGCCGCTCGGCAAAGAAGAACAGTACCGTGGCCCCGGTGGCCTGGGCCAGCCTGGGCAGGAGGGTCATGGTATAGGCCGGCCTGCCGAAAAAAGGTGACCACACGCCTTCGCCGGCGCCGGGTGCCTGGTCGGGCAGGATGACGGTGGCTTCGCCGGCCTTGAGTGCTTTCATCAACAGGCGTACGCCGGCCCCGGTGGCCGGTGCCGTGCGCGCATTGTCGCGTGCGCGGCCGGCCTGCATCAAGGGCTCCAGCCAGCGCAGCTTGGGTGGCCGGTACATGGCGGTGATGGGGAAGGGCAGCCGGCCGCTGACATAACGGCCGGCGATATCGAAGGCGCCCAGGTGCGGGGTGACGAAGATCAGCGGTCGGCCGGCAGCCAGGGCGGCCTCGGCATGCTCCCAGCCCTGGCACTCGCGCACCAGCCGGCTGACGGCGTCGGCCGGCCGGCCCCAGGCCGCCAGTAGCTCCAGCGCGCCCTTGCCATGCTGGGCAATACTATTGCGTAACAAGTCGTTATAATCGCTCAAGCCGGACTGACGCAGGTTGTCGGCCAGTTGGCGGTGATAGCGGCGATCCAACAGCCATGCCAGCCAGCCCAGGAGAATACCCGCAGCGTGGAGGACCAGCAGCGGGAATCGGGCGAGGAACTTCAGTAGTAGAGTCAGCATCCACATCACATTTCAAATCTAATCCGCTCATTTTAGCGGGTTGCCCATTTCGCCGCCGATCTGGTGGCATAGCGACAAGAGGAAAAATCCATGCGCGAGTTCCTGTTCTCTTCCGAATCGGTTTCGGAAGGCCACCCTGACAAGGTTGCCGACCAGATTTCGGATGCCATCCTGGACGCCATCCTGGCCCAGGACAAGCACGCCCGTGTGGCCGCCGAGACCCTGGTGAATACCGGTCTGTGCGTGCTGGCAGGTGAGATCACTACCCATGCCAATGTCGATTACATCCAGGTGGCTCGCGAGACCATCAAGAAGATCGGTTACGACAGTTCTGATCTGGGTTTCGATTACAAAGGCTGCGCGGTGCTGGTGGCCTATGACAAGCAGTCGCCCGATATCGCCCAGGGGGTGAACGAGGGACAAGGCCTGGATCTGGACCAGGGCGCCGGTGACCAGGGGCTGATGTTCGGCTATGCCTGCGATGAGACGCCCACCCTGATGCCGGCTGCCATCTATATGGCCCATCGCCTGGTGCAGCGCCAGTCCGAATTGCGCAAGGATGGCCGTCTGCCGTGGTTGCGCCCGGATGCCAAGTCGCAGGTCACCCTGCGCTACGACGCCGATACCGGCCGTCCGGTGGGCATAGACACCATCGTGCTGTCGACCCAGCACCACCCAGATATCGCCTATGACGTGCTGAAAGAGGCGGTGATCGAGGACATCATCAAGCCGGTGCTGCCGCCCGAACTGATCAACGGCGACATCAAGTACTTCATCAACCCCACCGGGCGCTTTGTCATCGGTGGCCCGCAGGGTGATAGCGGCCTGACCGGCCGCAAGATCATCGTCGACACCTATGGCGGTGCTGCACCTCATGGTGGCGGTGCCTTCTCGGGCAAGGACCCCAGCAAGGTGGACCGGTCGGCTGCCTACATGGGCCGCTACATCGCCAAGAACATCGTGGCGGCCGGTATTGCCCGTCAATGCCAGGTGCAGGTGGCTTACGCCATCGGTATCGCCAAGCCGGTGTCCATCATGGTGGATACCTGGGAGACCGGCAAGATCAGCAATGAGAAGATCGTCGAGCTGATCCAGCGCCATTTCGACCTGCGTCCCAAGGGCATCGTGCAATCGCTGGACCTGTTGCGTCCCATCTACGGCAAGACGGCGGCCTATGGTCACTTTGGCCGCGAAGAGCCGGAGTTCAGTTGGGAAGCGACCGACAAGGCCGAGGCACTGCGCGCCGACGCCGGTCTGTAATACGCTGATATATCGGCACCACACCCCAGCCAGTCTGGGGTGTTTTGTTTTATACTGCTGCCTTACCGGGGAGCGTTGCGAGATCGATCGATCCCAGGCCCGGTATCTCAAAACTGCGCTCACCTGACCAACCCCCGTGCCGGGCACGGGATGCAAACAGGTGAGAACCGCATCCCGCATTTCCCGGCCACATGCACAAGGAATACGCTGTGGCTGACTTCAACGACTATGTTATTGCCGATCTCTCCCTGGCCGATTGGGGCCGCAAGGAGATACGCATCGCCGAAACCGAAATGCCGGGCCTGATGGCCATCCGCGAGGAGTTCGCCGCGGTTCAGCCGCTCAAGGGCGCTCGCATTACCGGTTCGCTGCACATGACCATCCAGACCGCCGTGCTGATCGAGACCCTGCAGGCACTGGGCGCCCAGGTACGCTGGGCTTCGTGCAACATCTTCTCCACCCAGGATCATGCCGCCGCCGCCATCGCGGCCACCGGCACCCCGGTGTTCGCCGTCAAGGGTGAATCGCTGGCCGATTACTGGGAATACACCCACCGCATCTTCGAGTGGGCGGACGGCGGCTACTCCAACATGATTCTGGACGATGGCGGCGATGCCACCGTACTGCTGCACCTGGGTGCCCGTGCCGAGCAGGATGAGACCGTGCTGAGCAAGCCCGGCAGCGAGGAAGAAACCATCCTGTTCGCGGCCATCCGCGCCAAGCTCAAGACCGATCCGCACTGGTACTCGACCCGCTTGGGCAAGATCCAGGGCGTGACCGAGGAAACCACCACCGGCGTGCATCGCCTGTACCAGATGCACCAGCGCGGCGAGCTCAAGTTCCCCGCCATCAACGTCAACGACTCGGTGACCAAGTCCAAGTTCGACAACCTGTACGGCTGCCGTGAATCGCTGGTCGATGGCATCAAGCGCGCTACCGATGTCATGGTCGCCGGCAAGGTGGCCGTGGTGTGTGGCTACGGCGATGTGGGCAAGGGCTCGGCCCAGGCCTTGCGCGCCCTGTCGGCCCAGGTATGGGTGACCGAGATCGACCCCATCTGTGCCCTGCAGGCCGCCATGGAAGGCTACCGCGTGGTGACCATGGATTACGCTGCCGACAAGGCTGACATCTTCGTCACCGCCACCGGCAACTACCACATCATTACCCATGACCACATGGCACGGATGAAGGATCAGGCCATCGTCTGCAATATCGGTCACTTTGATAACGAGATCGAAGTGGCGGCGCTGGAGAAGTACCAGTGGGAAGAGATCAAGCCGCAGGTTGACCATGTGATCTTCCCGGACGGCAAGCGCATCATCCTGCTGGCCAAGGGTCGCCTGGTGAACCTCGGTTGCGGTACGGGCCACCCCAGCTATGTGATGTCGTCCAGCTTCGCCAACCAGACCATAGCCCAGATCGAGCTGTACACCCGCCATAGCGACTACCCGGTGGGCGTCTACACCCTGCCCAAGCACCTGGATGAGAAGGTGGCTCGCCTGCAGCTGCGCAAGCTCAATGTGCAGCTGACCGAGTTGTCCGATGCCCAGGCCGCCTATATCGGTGTGCAGAAGCAGGGCCCGTACAAGCCTGACCACTACCGCTATTGATCGTCCCGCGCTGTAGCTATGGTGCTGGCCTGGCTGTGTCACTGCCGCAGCGGCGCAGCCTGGGGTAGATTGCCCCCTGGCGCCTGGATCACAAAACCCCGCCAAGTGCGGGGTTTTGTTTGGCCAGCGCAAGCAAGCCTATGACGGAGCGACCATGCAATTGCACATACCCGTACTGCAGACCGACCGCCTTGAGCTGGTGGCGCCGGCTGAATCCCACTTAGATGTCTATGCAGCCATGTATGGCGACCCCGAGCTCATGGCTCATATCCGGGGCGGGCAAACGTTTGACCGGGCTGGCAGCTGGAACAAGATTGCCGTGGCGCTGGGGCATTTTCTGCTGCGCGGCTATGGCTTGTGGTCGGTACGCGAGCGCGCCAGCGGCGAGATCGTGGGCCAGGCTGGGCTGATCAACCCGACCGGTTACCCGGCCATGGAGATCGGCTGGCTGATACACCGGGACTACTGGGGCCGTGGCTATGCCAGCGAAGCGGGCCAGGCGGCGCTGTCCTATGCGCTGGAGGTGGTACAGGTGGCAAGGGTGGAGGCGCATATCGAGCCCGCCAACCTGGCCTCTCTGGCGGTCGCCCGTAAACTGGGCATGGTGGTGGATGGGCTGGCATCCAGCCCGACGATGACCATACTGGAGAAAACACGGTCTGCTGCATAAGAACATGCATCGAATTCATTAGCTGGCTTGTTTTACGGTGTTAGCATTCATTTAACGATTGCATTGATTGGGTATCCCATGAGCCAGACCTTCAGTTTCGAATTCTTCCCGCCCAAGACGCCGGAAGGCGTGGAAAAACTGCGCAATACCCGCCGCCAGCTAGCGCAGTTCAAGCCGGCGTTCTTCTCCGTTACCTTTGGTGCCGGCGGTACCACTCAGGAGGGCACGCTGGCTGCCGTGCGCGAGATACAGGCCGAGGGCTTTGCTGCTGCGCCGCACCTGTCCTGTGTCGGTGCTACCCGCGCCAATGTGGCCGAGCTGCTGCAGGTTTACCGTAATGAAAACATCCATCGTATTGTCGCGCTGCGGGGCGATATACCCAGCGGTATGGTGGAGTTCGGTGAATTCCGTTACGCCAATGAACTGGTTGAATTCATCCGACGCGAACACGGCGACTGGTTCCATATCGAGGTGGCGGCCTACCCCGAATACCACCCGCAGGCACGTTCGGCCCATGATGATCTGGCCAATTTCGTGCGCAAGGCCCAGGCCGGCGCCAATTCGGCCATTACCCAGTATTTCTTCAACCCCGATGCCTACTTTGCCTTTGTCGACGAAGTGCGAGCACGCGGCGTAACCCTACCCATCGTGCCGGGCATCATGCCCATCAATAATTTCTCGCAGCTGGCCCGTTTCTCCGACAGCTGCGGTGCCGAGATACCGCGCTGGCTGCGGCTCAAGCTGCAGAGCTACGGCGATGACACGGCTTCCATCAAGGCGCTGGGCCTGGATGTGATCACCGACCTGTGCCGCAAGCTGCTGGAGGGCGGTGCACCAGGCCTGCACTTCTACACGCTCAACGCCGCCGGCAACGTTTCCACCATCTGGCAAAGACTGGGCCTGTAGCCCGCCCCGGCGCCCGTGTCGCTGGCGCCGGTGCTGAGCGTGGACACGCGAATAAGCTGCTAAGCTGAAAGTCTATGCAGCACCGTTCGACCGGTCAAGCATGCGCTTGGCCGGTTGGCGTTTATAATCGCTCGCTTATTCCAGAATTTCCTCGCTACATGCTCAAGTATCTCGGCCTCGATAGGCCTTTTTTGTTGCTCGCCAAAAAGCTGCTGTTCAGCGTGGTGCGTACCCACGTCATGTCCGACGGCTTGCAAAGCCTGGGCTTGTCGCCAGACAAGCCGGTGGTCTATGTGCTGCAGCGGCGCTTCCTCAGCAATATCCTGGTGCTGGACAAGGAAGTCAGCGCAGCAGGCTTGGCCTCGCCCCTGGCCGAGCTGACGCACCAGGGCGTGCGTGAGTCGCGGGCCTTCTTCTTTACCACCCGGGCAGAGCGCTGGTTTGGCCGCAGCAGCAATGTCGGCTACTCGCCCCGGCTGGCCCGCCTGGTGCAGGCCGCACGCAATCGTGCCGACTTCGATGTGCAACTGGTGCCGGTCAGTATCCTGTGGGGGCGCACGCCCGACAAGGAAAGCTCGATCTGGAAGCTGATCTTCTCGGAAAGCTGGGCGCCCCGTGGCAGCCTGCTGCAGCTGTTCACCATCCTGCTGCATGGCCGCCAGACGCTGGTGCGGTTTGGTCAGCCCATCTCCTTGAAGGAGCTGGTGACCGACACCGAGGACGAGGAGCGCGCGCTGCGCAAGATCGCGCGGGTGTTCCGGGTGCATTTCCGGCAACAGCGCGAAATGGCCATCGGCCCCGATCTATCGCACCGCCGCACGCAGGTTGAAGGCTTGCTGGAGACCGAGTCGGTGCGGGCCGCCATTTCAGCGCTGGCCGCCGAGCAGGGGGGCGGGGCAAGCGCCATGCTCAAGGCCGAAGAGAAGGCCCGCCACTACGCCTGGGAGATTGCTGCCGACTATAGCTACCCGGTGGTGCGGGTATTCCATCGCTTCCTCACCTGGGTGTGGACACGCCTGTACGATGGCGTTGAGCTGAGCAACTTCGAGACGGTGACCGGCGTCGCGCCGGACCATGAAATCGTCTATGTACCCTGCCATCGCAGCCATATCGATTATCTGCTGCTGAGCTATATCGTCTACCAGCAGGGCTTGATGATTCCGCACATCGCGGCGGGCGCCAACCTCAACCTGCCTATCGTCGGCGGCATATTGCGGCGCGGCGGGGCTTTCTTCCTGCGGCGCTCGTTCAAGGGTAATCCGCTGTACGGTGCAGTGTTCAATGAATACCTGCATATGGTGATTGCCCGTGGCAATCCCATCGAATACTTCGTCGAAGGCGGCCGCAGCCGCACCGGACGGCTGCTGCAGCCGCGCCCTGGCATGCTGGCCATGACGGTGCAGAGCTTCTTGCGTGACTCCAACCGGCCCATCGTTTTCATCCCGGTGTACATCGGCTACGAAAAGCTGTTTGAAGGGCGCAGCTATGTGGGCGAGCTGATGGGCAAGCCCAAGCAGAAGGAATCGCTGTTCAGCCTGCTGATGAGCGTGCGCGAGCTGAAGAAGAACTTCGGCAAGGTGCATGTGAATTTTGGCGAGCCCATCAAGCTGGCTGAAGTATTGGGGCAGTCGCACCCCGAGTGGCGCAATGAACCGCCGCTGGAGGAGAGCCGACCGGCCTGGTTTACCCAGGGTATACGCGAGTTGGGTCAGCGTATCGCCGATGGTCTCAATAGCGCTGCCGTGGCCAACCCGGTCAACCTGGTCAGCCTGGCTCTGCTGGCCACACCGCGGCATGCCATGGATGAGGATCAACTGGTGGCCCAGCTGGATGGCTACCGCCGCCTGCTGTCTGCCGTGCCCTATGCTGCCCGTTCGCAGCTGACTGCCATGGATGGTCGCGCCATGGTGGATCATTGCGAGAAGCTGCGCCTGATACAGCGCCACCCTCATGCCCTGGGCGATGTCATGCACTTCTACCCGGAAGATGCAGTGCTATGCAGCTATATGCGCAATAACGTGCTGCATTGCGTGGCGCTGCCGGGCCTGATTGCCTGCCTGTTCTCGCGCAATGCCAGCCTGAGCCGCGAGCAGCTGGCCAACCTGACCCGTACCGTCTATCCCTTCCTGCGGGCGGAGCTCTACCTGCGCTGGCAGCCCGATGAACTGGAGGCGGCGCTGGACAGCTATCTGGCTGCCCTGGTGGAGATGGGCTGGCTGTCCAGCAGCCCTGGGCGCGAGGGTATCTTCCATGCACCCAACCTCAATAGCGATGAGTACGCCCAACTGGCCTTGCTGGGCCAGGCGGTCAGGCCTGCGCTGGTGCGCTATTTCATCTCGCTGTCAGTGCTGACACAGCAGGGCAGTGGTGTGGTCAGTACCGACGAGCTGGAAGGTCTGTGCCATCTGCTGGCCCAGCGGCTGAGCCTGCTGCGCGAGTTCAATGCGCCGGAGTTCTTCGACCGGGCCATCTTCCGTACCTTTATCACAACGCTGAAGCAGGCAGGCCTGGCGGCCGAGGACGAGGCCGGCAAGCTGACCTTCAATGGCGCGGTGCGTTCGGCTGCCGCTGAATCACGCTATGTGCTGTCGCCAGACGTGCGCCAAAGCGTGCTGCACCTGACCCGGCTGGATCGCCCCACGGTGGAGCAGGCCTTGGCCAGGTTGGCCAGCAAATCCTGATACACAGGCCGCATCAAGCAAAAGAGACGCCTAGGCGTCTCTTTTGCTTGGTGTTCAAGTGTAGTGGGGTGCGCCGAGGCGTAACCGCAGGTATAAGCCTTTGCCGGTACTCACTCTACATCGATGGCGAGGGCACACCGGCCCCTCAGAATTTCTCGAATGGCCCCAGGTAGCGCCATTGGCCCATGGGCAGATCGGACAGCGGAATGCGGCCTATGCGTATGCGCTTGAGGCCGATGACCTTGAGCCCCACCAGCTCACACATGCGGCGTATCTGGCGCTTCTTGCCCTCGCGCAGTACAAAGCGCAGTTGATGCTCGTTCTGCCAGCTGACCTTGGCAGGCCGCAATGCCTGACCATCCAGGCTAAGGCCATGGTTGAGCAGCTTCATGCCGGCTTCGTCGAGCTGGCCTTCCACCCGCACGAGGTATTCTTTTTCAACCTTGGTATCGTCGCCTATCAGGGCCTTGGCCACGCGGCCGTCCTGGGTCAGTACCAGCATGCCGGTGGAGTCGATATCGAGGCGGCCTGCCGGTGCCAGTCCATTGAGGTGGCGGCGCGAGAACTCAATGCCGGAGCGGTCGCCCACATAGCGGTTCTCCGGGGTGATCAGCAGCGAGGCAGGCTTGTAGCCTTGTTCGGCCTGTGCCGAGACAAAGCCTATCGGCTTGTTCAGCAGTATGGTGACGCGCTGGGTCTGTGCCAGGGCGGCGCGCTTGTCCAGCTCGATGCGCTGGGTGGGCAGCACCCGGCTGCCGAGCACATCGACTACGATGCCATCGACCTTGACCCAGCCGCGTTCGATGTAATCGTCCGCTTCGCGCCGCGAGCATAAGCCCAGTTCGGCCATGCGTTTGGATAGGCGTAGGGTTTCCTGCGCGTCGGTCATGATGGTGTTCCCTGCACTAAAACCCTATTTTAACCCCTGCTGCGGTGACTACCCAAGGAAGCCGGCGAATATGTCGCCGCCAGCGGCAACGTGGCCCGGCGGCTTGCGGCGGCTACAGCTTGGATGCCGGCACGATATTCCCGCCATCACAGGGTAAAATGCCGCCATGGAAAGCTCTGATGATCTGGAATACCAACGCCGTTTCGGCGGCATTGCCCGGCTGTATGGCGCAGCGGGCCTGGCGCGTTTCGAGGCGGCGCATGTTTGCGTCATCGGCATCGGTGGGGTGGGCTCCTGGGCCGCCGAGGCGCTGGCGCGCAGTGCGATAGGGCGCCTGACCCTGATCGACCTGGACCATATCGCGCCTTCCAATGTGAACCGCCAGCTGCATGCACTCAGCAGCACCCTGGGGCAAGCCAAGGTCGAGGCCATGCGCGAGCGCATTGCCGAGATCAACCCGCGTGCCCAGGTGGCCGTGGTGGATGACTTTCTGACGGCCGACAACCTGGCCAGCCTGATTGCGCCGGGGCGGTTTGACTACGTGGTCGATTGCATGGACCAGTTGCGTGTCAAGGTGGCATTGGTCGTGCATTGCAAGCGCCACAAGATACCGTTGGTGGTGTCGGGCGGTGCCGGCGGGCGCCTGGACGCCAGCCGGGTGGCCATTGCCGATATCGCCCAGACCAGCGGCGATGCCTTGCTGTCCAAGGTGCGTGCCGAACTGCGCCGCAACCATGGCTACCCACGCGAGGGCAAGAAGTTCGGGGTGGAGGCGGTGTACTCCACCGAGCCCATCATCCGCCCCAAGGCCGAGGCATGCGAACCGGTCTCCGGCGGGCTTAGCTGTGCGGGTTATGGCTCGGCCGTGGCGGTGACGGCCAGCTTTGGCATGACCATGGCAGGACGCGCCTTGGTAAAGTTGGCGAACCTGGCTTGAGCTTGACTGTCATAGCCCATGCTATGATCGCGAATATTCTTGCTACGCCAATGTCATGCAGTTTCTCTACCTAATACGCCCTACACGTACCGACATGCTGCGCACCGGCCTCACCGAGGCCGAGAGTGCTGCCATGTCCGCGCACTTTGCCTATCTGCAGTCGGCCCAGGCCGAAGGCCGGCTGATACTGGCTGGCCGTACTCTGGAGGCGGATGAACGCGGTTTCGGTATCGCGATCTATAACGCAGCTGATGCGATCGAGGCAGCGGACTTTGCCCGCCACGACCCCGCTGTGGCGGCAGGCGTGGTACAGGCCGAGGTCTACCCTTACCGGGTGGCGCTGATCAGCGCCGAGAA
The DNA here is from genome assembly GCF_030160395.1 of Chitinimonas prasina. Classification (GTDB taxonomy): domain Bacteria; phylum Pseudomonadota; class Gammaproteobacteria; order Burkholderiales; family Chitinimonadaceae; genus Chitinimonas; species Chitinimonas prasina. The sequence goes on along the minus strand of NZ_BSOG01000001.1, from coordinate 930,472 downwards.
CGTGGAGGCAGGGGCATGAAGCGCTATCTGATTCTGGCACTACTGGCCATGCCGGCCATGGCCGATATCTACAAACATGTCGATGCCGAGGGCCGCATCACCTATTCGAACGTGCCCATCAAGGGCGCCAAGAAGCTGGATCTGGGCCCCATACCGCTGAGTGTGCCGGCACCGCGTAGCAGTGGCGGCGGCAAGTCCAGCGGCGGCAGCAATGCCCGCCAGCCTACCCCGGCCAGCTTCCCCCGCGTGGATGCAGCCACCCAGCATAGCCGCGACCAGACCAAGCTGCAGATACTGCAGGACGAACTGGGCAACGAGCAGCGCCTGCTGGCACAGGCCAAGCAGAAGGCGGCCGCCGCCCCTGCCGATACCAAGCAGCGCGACAATGTGCTGATGCACGAGAAAAACATCGAAACCCTGCATAAGGAAATAGCCAGGGTGAAGTGAACAGCGGCCTGCGGGCCGCTTTTTCATGGGCGACATCCGGACGCCAGCGATGATCTCTGCCCCGAATTGGGGCGGTTCACTATAGCCCGCCCGTTTGTGCACTAAAATGGTGCGATGACCTGCCCGTTTTTTGTGCCTGGGCGGCGCACGCCGATGGTTTGCCAGCAGGATTTAGGTAAGCCATTGATTCAGTTTGGCCTTTGCAAAGACCTAGGGCGTGGCCCGGTAATTGCTAAGACCCAACCAATGCTTAGCTGAATGACGCCATGTCCCACCCTGCCTTCCTAGGCCTGGAGTTGCTGGAAACCGCCGTGATGGTGCTGGACACCGCCCGTACGGTGCGTTACCTCAATCCTGCTGCCGAGACCCTGTTTGAGCTGCCGGCGCGCGAGACGGTAGGGCGGCCGCTGTCGGCCTGTTTTTCGGAGCCGGCCGAGATACTGGCGGCGCTGGATGCGGCCGAGAAGCAGAATGCCAGCGTGACCGAGCATGATGTGGCACTGGCCGTCAGGCTGACCAATACCATCCATGTGGCGTTTACCGTGCGTGAGGTGGAGTCGCCCCCCTATACGGTGCTGGAGTTCCGCCAGACCGACCAGCAACGGCGGATTGCCAATGAGGAGCGGCTGGCGGCGCAGCAGCAGGCGAATCGGCAGCTGATACGCAATCTGGCGCATGAGATCAAGAACCCGCTCGGTGGCATAAGGGGGGCGGCGCAATTGCTGCGCAAGGAGCTGCCCGACCCGGCCCTGCATGAATACACCAAGGTGATTACCGACGAGGCCGACCGGCTGCAAGGGCTGCTGGACAGGCTGTTGACGCCGCACCGCTTGCCGCAGCTGGGTGAGTTGAATATCCACGAAGTATTGGAGCGGGTGCGCAGCGTGTTGCTGGCCGAGTATCCCAATGGCCTGGCTGTGCGGCGTGACTACGATACCAGCGTGCCGGACCTGTATGGCGACAAGGAGCAACTGATACAGGCGGTACTCAATATCGTGCGCAATGCGGCCCAGGCCATGCATGGCGCTGGGCAGATCGTACTGAAGACCCGTATTGCCCGGCAGGTGACACTGAACCGGCGGCGCTTTCCCCTGGGATTGACGCTGGAGATCATCGACAACGGCCCCGGCATACCCGAGCACATACGCGAGACGATTTTCTATCCGCTGGTATCGGCCCGTCCCGGTGGCACCGGCATAGGCCTGCATCTGGCGCACACCTTTATCCAGCAGCATAACGGCACCATCGATTTCGAATCGCAGCCGGGCCGCACCTGCTTTACGCTGACCTTGCCGTTGAACGGCTGGACCCCGCTGGATGCCAGCAAATAACAAGATGACCGCTACATGAAACCTGTCTGGATCATTGATGACGACCGTTCCATCCGCTGGGTGTTCGAGAAGGCACTGGGCCGCGAGGGCATTGCCTTTCACAGCTATGCCTCGGCCAGCGAAGCAGTCGATGCCCTGCGGCGCGAAACCCCCTCGGTGGTGGTCAGCGATATCCGCATGCCTGGTGAATCGGGGCTGGATTTACTGGCCCAGCTGAAGGAGCGCTTTCCTCGGCTGCCCGTCATCATCATGACGGCCCATTCCGACCTGGAAAGCGCGGTGGCGGCGTTCCAGGGAGGGGCGTTTGAATACCTGCCCAAGCCGTTTGATGTGGACCACGCGGTAGAGCTGATACGCCGGGCCATGGATGAAAGCCTGAAGCAGGAGGTGGTCGATGCCCCGCTGGAGGAAACCCCGGAGATACTGGGGCAGGCGCCGGCCATGCAGGAGGTGTTCCGCGCCATCGGCCGCTTGAGCCAGTCGGCCGCGACCGTGCTGATCACCGGGGAATCGGGCGCCGGCAAGGAACTAGTGGCGCGTGCCCTGCATCGCCATAGCCCCCGCGCCAGCAAGACTTTTGTGGCCATCAATACGGCGGCCATCCCCAAGGATCTGTTGGAAAGCGAGTTGTTCGGACACGAGCGCGGCGCCTTTACCGGTGCCCAGGCCCAGCGCACCGGCCGGTTCGAGCAGGCCGAGGGTGGCACGCTGTTCCTCGATGAAATCGGCGATATGCCGCCCGAGCTGCAGACCCGCTTGCTACGGGTGCTGTCGGACGGCTATTTCTACCGCGTGGGCGGGCATGCGCCCATCAAGGCCAATGTGCGGGTGATCGCCGCGACCCACCAGGCCCTGGAAGAGCGGGTCAAGGCCAATCTGTTCCGCGAGGATCTGTTCCATCGCCTCAATGTGATACGGCTGCGCCTGCCAGCCTTGCGCGAGCGGCGCGAGGACATACCGCTGCTGGCCCGGCATTTCCTGGCCAAATCGGCCCGCGAGCTGGGGGTTGAGGTCAAGCGCCTGACTGAGGATGCCATGCGCCTGCTGGCCGGGTTTGATTTCCCCGGCAATGTGCGGCAACTGGAGAACCTCTGCCACTGGATTACCGTGATGGCCCCCGGCCAGGCGGTAGGAGTGAACGACCTGCCGCCTGAACTCAAGGGCGAGGGGGCAAGTGGCGGCGGGGTGGGTGATTGGGTGACGCAACTGGCCGCCGAGGCAGACCGTCGGCTGCGGGCCGGCGAGCGGGGGTTTATCGACGACCTGACCCAGCTATTCGAGCGCACCCTGATACTGCGGGCGCTGGCGGCCACCGGCGGCAAGCGTATCGAGGCGGCCGAAAGGCTGGGGCTGGGGCGCAATACCCTGACCCGCAAAATCCAGGAACTGGGGCTGGAGCGCGAAATCGGCGGTGAGTGACCACGAGGTGCGGATAACAAAGCATGAACAAAGGCGCATGAGGGTATGCGCCTTTTGCTTTTTGGGGGACGTCTGCATGAATTGCATTCATATGCTTAGTACCCTTTGGCCGCCGGAGGGGCACGCCCGGCGTGTTAGAATTTGCGCCTTTCCCTCGCAATATCAAACGCTTCCATGACCTCACGCCGCACCCAGCTGACCGACCTGTTGCAACAGCGCATCCTGATACTGGATGGCGGCATGGGGACCATGATACAGCGTCATCTACTGGACGAAAGAGGCTACCGGGGCACCCGTTTTGCCGACTGGCCCAGTGACCTAAAGGGCAACAACGACCTGCTGACGATTACCCGCCCCGACATCATAGGCGGCATCCATCAGGCCTATCTGGATGCCGGCGCCGACATCATCGAGACCAACAGCTTCAACGCCACCAGCATCGCCATGGCCGATTACGACATGCAGTCGCTGGTGCATGAGCTGAACTTCGAGGCAGCCAGGCTGGTAAAGGAATTGTGCCAGGCGCAGACGGCCCGCACGCCGGAGAAGCCGCGCTTTTGTGCCGGGGTGCTGGGGCCGACCAATCGCACCTGCTCCATCAGCCCGGACGTGAACGATCCTGGCTATCGCAATGTTACTTTCGACGCCCTGGTCGAAAGCTATACCGAGGCCATTGATGGCCTGGTGCTGGGGGGCGCCGATCTGCTGCTGGTCGAGACGGTGTTCGACACCCTCAACGCCAAGGCGGCGGTGTTTGCCATCCATCAGTACTTTGATGAGCGCCCCGGCGTCGAGCGGCTACCCATCATGGTATCGGGCACCATTACCGACCAGTCTGGCCGCACCCTGACCGGCCAGACTACGGAAGCTTTCTATAACTCCCTGCGCCACGCCGATGCCATCAGCTATGGCTTGAACTGCGCGCTGGGGCCGGATCTGCTGCGCCCCTATGTGGAAGAGATCGCCCGGGTGGCCGAGAGCTTTGTCTCGGTGCATGCCAATGCAGGCCTGCCCAACGAGTTCGGTGGCTATGACTTGTCACCCGAGGTGATGGCCGTACAGGTCAAGGAGTGGGCCGAATCGGGCCTGGTCAATATCGTCGGTGGCTGCTGTGGCACCACGCCTGAGCATATCGCCGCCATCGCACAGGCGGTGGCGCAGGTCGCACCGCGACCGCTGCCCGAGATCGAAGCCAAGGCCAGGCTGTCCGGCCTGGAGCCTTTCAATATCGGCGACGGTGATCTGTTCGTAAACGTAGGGGAGCGTACCAACGTCACCGGCTCGCGCGCTTTTGCCAAGCTGATCCTGGCTGGCGACTATCCAGCTGCGCTGGAGGTGGCCCGCCAGCAGGTGGTGAACGGTGCCCAGGTCATCGACATCAATATGGACGAAGGCATGCTGGATGCCGAGAAGGCCATGGTGACCTTTCTCAACCTGATTGCCTCCGAGCCTGATATCAGCCGGGTGCCCATCATGATCGACTCGTCCAAGTGGACGGTGATCGAGGCAGGCCTCAAGTGCATACAGGGCAAGGGCATCGTCAACTCCATCTCGCTGAAGGAAGGCTACGAGGAGTTCGTCAAGCACGCGCGCCTGGTCAAGCGCTATGGCGCAGCCGTGATCGTGATGGCCTTCGACGAAGCTGGCCAGGCTGATACCTATGCCCGCAAGGTAGAGATCTGCGAGCGCAGCTACCGTGTGCTGGTGGACGAGGTCGGGTTCGATCCGGCCGACATCATCTTCGACCCCAATATCTTTGCCGTGGCCACAGGCATAGAAGAGCATGCCAAGTACGGGCTGGACTTCATCGAGGCGACCGGCTGGATCAAGCAGCACCTGCCGCATGCCAAGATATCGGGCGGCGTCTCCAATGTGTCGTTCAGCTTCCGCGGCAACAACAAGGTGCGCGAGGCCATCCACGCGGTGTTCCTCTATCACGCCATCCAGCGCGGCATGACCATGGGCATCGTCAATGCCGGTGCGCTGGAGGTGTATGAGGAGGTGCCAGCGGAACTACGCGAGGCCATCGAGGATGTGGTGCTGAACCGGCAGGCACGGGACGGCGGCGATACCACCGAGAAACTGATCGCCCTGGCCGAACGCTTCAAGGGCGATGCGGCCCAGGCCCAGGGCGAAGACCTAGCCTGGCGTAGCGGCAGCCTTCAGGATCGCATCACCCATGCCCTGGTCAAGGGCATCACCACCTTCATTGTCGAGGATACCGAAGAGGCGCGACTGAGCCTGCCACGGCCCATCAATGTGATTGAAGGCCCCTTGATGAATGGCATGAACCATGTGGGCGACCTGTTCGGCTCGGGCAAGATGTTCCTGCCTCAGGTGGTCAAGTCGGCCCGTGTCATGAAGGCGGCAGTTGCCTATCTGGAGCCTTTCATCGAGGAAGAGAAGCGGCGCCTGGGCATATCGGATTCGTCGGCCAAGGGCCGTATCGTGATGGCCACGGTCAAGGGCGATGTGCATGATATCGGCAAGAACATCGTGGGCGTGGTGCTGCGCTGTAACAACTACGAGGTGATAGACCTTGGGGTCATGGTGCCGGCGCAGAAGATATTGGATACCGCCCGCGAGGTGAAGGCTGACATCATCGGCCTGTCCGGCCTGATCACCCCTTCGCTGGAGGAAATGGCCCACATGGCCAAGGAAATGGCGCGCCAAGGCTTTGATATCCCGCTGCTGATTGGTGGCGCCACCACCTCCAAGGTGCATACCGCCGTCAAGATATCGCCCAACTATGGCCACCCGGTGGTCTATGTGCCCGATGCCAGCCGTGCAGTGGGCGTCTGCTCCAACCTGCTGTCGGAAGACCTCAGCGCACCCTTTGTGCAGAAGGTGGCGGAAGAGTACGACAATATCCGCACCATCCATGCCAACAAGGGCAAGCTGGATCTGCTCAAGCTGGCTGATGCCCGCGCCAATGCCTTTGCGGTGGACTGGGCTGCCTATACACCGCCCCGTCCACGGCAGTTGGGGGTGATGCGATTCGAGCACTACCCGCTGGCCGAGATTGCCGAGTACATAGACTGGAGCCCCTTCTTCAATGCCTGGGAACTGTTTGGCAAGTACCCGCGCATCCTGGAGGACGAGGTGGTCGGGGAGTCGGCCCGCAGCCTGTTTGCCGAGGGCCAGGCCATGCTGGCGCAGATGATTGCGGGCGACTGGGTGCAAGCGAACGGCGTAATCGGCTTGTTCCCAGCCAATAGCGTGGGTGACGATATCGAGTTGTACGACCCCGCCAGCGGCGACAAGCTGATGGCCATGCACTGCCTGCGCCAGCAAAACCGCAAGGCGGAAGGCAAGCCTAACTGGTGCCTGGCCGACTTCGTGGCACCTAAGGCCTGCGGCAAGGCGGATTACGTGGGCTTGTTTGCCGTTACCGCCGGACTCAACATCGATCCCCATGTGAAGCGCTTTGAGGATGCCAACGACGACTACAGCGCCATTATGGTCAAGGCGTTGGCCGACCGCCTGGCCGAGGCCTTTGCCGAATTGATGCATACCAAGGTGCGGCGCGAGCTGTGGGGCTATGCCGAGGGCGAGCAGCTGGACAACGAGGCCATGATAGAGGAGCGCTACCAGGGCATACGCCCGGCGCCCGGCTACCCCGCTTGCCCCGACCACACCACCAAGACCGACCTGTTCCGCCTGCTGGGTGCCGAAGGCATAGGCATGGAGCTGACCGAGGGTTATGCCATGTTGCCCACCGCCGCAGTCAGCGGGCTGTATTTCAGTCATCCCCAGTCGCAGTACTTTGCCGTGGGCAAGCTGGAGAAAGATCAGGTCGAGGATTACGCCGCACGCCGTGGCGTCACCGTGGAGCAGGCCGAGCGCGATCTGGCGCCGAACCTGGGGTACAACGCCTAGGCGGCGCCGCGCAGCTCATCTATGGCTTGATATGGATGGTGGCTGAGCTGGCTCAGCCCGGTGCCGGGCCGTCCGAATCGCCAGCCTGCAGCTCGGGCTGGCACAGCATCTGCAGTTCGCTGAGTGGATGGCCGCCCGCCAGCAGGCGGCTCATCAGCGTGGCCATGTGCTTGCCGGTGCGGTGCTGGGTGGGCTGCACCACCGATGTGATGTGCTGGGTCAGCAGGGTATCGGGCGGGATGCCGTCGTAGACGATGACAGAGATATCCCGGCCCATGACGATGCCGCGATCCAGCAGGGCGCGGACGGCGCCCACCCCCGCCAGGTTGTTGTCCACGATGACGGCGCTGGGGCGCTGGTCCTGGTCCAGCAGGCCCATCATGGCCTGATAGCCGCTGCGGCGCGCCAGGCCCGCCTGCAACAGCCATTGGCCGGCGACCGGCAGGCCTGCCTCGGCCATGCCGCGTAGAAAGCCGGCGTGGCGTTGATGGGCGAAGTTGTAGTGCAGCGAGGCGTGGATATAGCCGATATGGCGATGGCCCAAGCCGGCCAGCCGCGCTACTGCCAGAACGCTACCGGCTTCGTTGTCGAAATCGAACCAGGGGTAAGCCTGGCAGTCGGTGCTGCGGCCGTAGGCGAGAAAGGGCACGCCCGCCTGCTGCAGATAATCAATGCGCTCGTCCTGGCAGAGGGTACGGGCCACGATAAAGGCATCGACCCGGCGCCCATGCACCAGCCTGTCGTAGGTATCGAGTTCACCCTTGTGGGTGGCCGAGGCCAGCAGCAGGTCCATATTCACTTCCATCAGGCCTTCGGTCAGGCCAGACACCACCTGCAGAAAACGCGGGTCGGCCACATCGTCAGCTTCCAGTGGGTAGACGATGCCGATGGCGTTGGCACGCCCCATGGCCAGGCTGCGCGCGACCGGATTGGGCTGGTAGCCCAGGGCCTGGGCAGCCTCCACCACGCGTTGCCGCGTTTTGGCGCTGACGTCGGAATAGCCGTTGAGTGCGCGGCTGACGGTAGTGGCGGAAAGGTTGAGATGGGCGGCGAGGGCTTTGAGATCCATGGCGGTGCAACGTTATCACGGCGGCGCGCTGGGCTGCACAAACGGTTGCCACAAAAAAAGCAGGCGCGTAGCAAGCTGTGGTTTAAGCAGCCAACTAACCGCGCCAGAGAGGAGTGAACAGCAAAGCAGCCCTGGGGGCTACTTCAAAAAAAGTGTCGGACATACCCTGTTGGGGTATTGCCATGGGGATTCCCACGCCGGTGGTAAAACACCCAAAGCGGTTTGGATGATAACCCAAAACGCTTTGGTAAGTAAGCTACATTTTAATGGCGGTTTTTACAGGATAAACAGGTAGAGAAATAACAACAAAGCCCCGCTTGTGGCGGGGCTGTCGGGGCTGTCGGGGTGGCGGCGAGGAACCGATCAGAGCTTGGGTATGCGGATGCGGCTGATCATCAGTGAGCCGGAAATAGCAAACATCAGTACCAGCGGATGGAAGCGGAAACCGCCGATATGGTAGACACCGAACCACAGCTCCGTGCCCAGGGCGCCTTGCCAAACAGCGACGGCCAGCACGCCCACCAGCAATAGCGAGGTGGGGATGGGAGTGCCTTCGAAGTATTTGACCTTGTCGCCACCATCCGACAGTTTTTCTGCGGTGACGTTGTAGCGGGCCAGGCGCGAGACGCCGCAGGCGACAAAGAACAGCAGCACGATGCGATCGAACAAGCCTTGCATGCCGCAGCCATAGGCGATGACGGCTGGCGCCACGCCAAAGGAGATCACATCGGCCAGCGAATCCAGTTCGCGGCCCATGGCCGAGCTTTGCTGGCGCCAACGGGCGATGCGGCCATCCAGCACGTCGAACAGCAGGGCAAAGGGGATTAGACCGCAGGCGAAGTAGAGGTGCAGGACATCGTGGGTCTGCAGGTAGGTCATGACCGCGAACAGCGAGCCTACGCCACAGAAGGCGTTAGACAGGGTGAACCAGTCTGCCAGGTGGAACTCGCGGATCATCGAGAAGGGTTTGGGGCGATTCATGGTGCTATCCAAAGGCAATATGCCGGGCATGGTAATGGAAAGCGTGCAATTGTGGCGAACGGGAAGTTATGTGATTTTGACGGTTGCTTTGGCTGGCCTATCTATCAACCGCTTGGTGCCTATCGCAAAAGGGCCGGCAGTTGCCTGCCGGCCCCTCTGGCAAGGGGCCATCACCCCCTGCCGGGCTAGGTTTACTGGCTGCGCCGCCAGCTCCCCTCGCTGCCTTCGTCCGTGTAGTCCACCCAGACCGAGGCGTAGCCCGCTGCCGCTTTGGCCTGCTTGAGGGCTTCGTTCTCCAGCGGGGTCGCAGGCATGGCGAAGCGGTAGGCCCCGCCGGTCTCGTTGCTGCATGTCAGCCGGCCATCCTGCCAGCGGCCCTGGCTGCGGCTGATCAGCCAGCCGTCGCCATGCAGCTGCTTGCAGGCAAAGGGTTTGGCCTGGCCGCAACTGGCATCGTTATAGCGGCCGTTGTACCAGTTCTCAGCACAGTGCTCACCGCCGCCCCAGTTGTTGGGCTCGTTCACATCCCAGCTCCACACCAGCCTGGCCAGGCGGCCATCACCGGGGGTGAGCATGTCAAAGCCGAACAGATTGGCACCACAACGCATCAGGCCCTCGGTGACGTCGGCGTCTATGCGCATCTTGGGTGCGAACACATCGGCGATTTTGGTGCGGTCTTCATTGAAGCGTACCAGTAGCCGGCGGAAATCGGCGGCGCCAAACTGGGCCGAGGTACAGCTGGGGTAGCGCTGGTACTTGTCCTGATTGTCGGTGGGGTAGCCGCTTTCGCTGGTGGCGCCGGTAAACACCCAGCGATTGAAATGGGCGGTGTCCTTGCAGCCATCGGTGATGATCAGCACCCGCTTGCCGGCATTGAGCACGGCCTGTTTGCTCATGCTGGCGGGTATGCCTTGGCAGGCCCCGCCAGGGGGCTGGTAGACATCGCTGCCCAGTATGTTCTGGATATGGCGCTGGGCATCGTCATAGTCGCCACCATTCAGATGGCTTTCCAGGTAGAGCAGCAATACCTCGGGGTCGTTGCGGGTTTCATCCAGCCAGCGGCGTATCTCGTTCAGACCATCGACAAAGGGGCGGTCGCCAGGTGAGCAGCCGACATTGTTGCCGCCGGCATGGCACAGCAGGATGTCGTTGCGCCACTGCCAGGGCCAGCCCCGCATATTGAAGTAGGAATGGATATCCAGCTCCAGCCCACGGGCTCCCATGCGCAACTGATCGTAGATGCTATGGACGTGGTTGGGATCGTAGTAGCTCACCGCATTGGCGTAGGCCTTGCTGTTGTATGAGTTGTGCGTGGCCGGCCAGAGCGCCTCGCCTATCGGCGCCTGCCGGTCTATCCGCTCCTGCAGGCGCAGCGCCTTGCGCACCCAGCTGTGCTGAAAATCATCTACCTCGCCTGCCAGCAGCGGCAGTGCCATGCAAGTGGCCAGCGCGCCGGCCAGCCATGTACCCAGCTTCACCATGTTGTCTCCTTTGTTGTTTTGACACGGTCAAGCAAACGCTTGGCCGAAACATTGTTTTAGCAGAGAACGTGGACAATGCGATGACAGCGGAGCGGGTGTGGCTATGCCGCCTCATATGGCGAGAGGGGGTATCCACACGACGCTGCTGGCACGCGCAGGGCGAGCAAGCAGCAAAAAGCCGACCCCGGCTAGACCGGAATCGGCTTGTCTTGCCACGGTGGCACTGCCACCGTTGGCGGGTACTGCGCTGATCAGCCTGGTTGGCGGATCAGTTCACCGTGCGGTTGGCTGCACGGGTACCAGGCAGGTAGGCGTTACCGAAGTAACGGGCACTACCCTGGCCCAGACGGGACTGGAAGCTGACCTGGAATTGGCGACCTACGCATTCCACGGCCAATACTTCAAAGCGGATGGACTCGCCGTGACGATCCTGGACGAAATGGTCGCCGGCCTTCAGTTCTTGAACTTTCATACTTGTTTCCTATTTTTTGTTTTTTGTAGCGCACCGGTGCGTTGCCGGGCTGCATTGCAGCTAGACCGTGTGTTCCAGGCCGAGTTCAATTTCGACAACATGGGACGAACGCGATCAGACCCTATCCATGGGTGGCGTAATACGCCACGGCCACGGCAGGCCATGCACTTGCGCCGCTGATATGGACCAAGCCATATCGGGTCAAATTAGCCAGAACGAGACGGTGTTATCGTAATGCTCGATTGTTACGAGCAGGTTTCGTTTTGGCACGAACCTTCATTACAGCAGAAGTGGGTGCGGATTGCACCATTCGATAAACAAGCTGAAGACATCAGGGAAGGCTGTTCCACGCGTTGGAACATGGCCTGAGAGGACGGCTTGAAGTACTGCAAAGTAAGGCAAACAGCCGGACTGATCCGACTGAAGGCCGAACTTTAACACAATGCAATTGGGCTTGTAAAGCTAAGTGTTTGTTTTTATTAAACGGCGTGTGTTGCGGCTGCGGCTTGTGCAGAATCGGGTACGCCGAACACCCGGTCAAATCCCCACTGGAAGGCGAAGGCATAGAAGAAGAAAAACACGAATAAGGCGATGTCGGCGAACAGCGCCTGTATGAGACTTATTTGCAACCACCAGGCCATCAAAGGCACCAGCAGGATCACCAAGCCACCCTCGAAACCGGTGGCATGCAGGGTGCGCCGCCAGAAAGTACGCTCGCGCCGCGACTGCCGCCGCTCCCAGGCTTCGAAAAGCAGGTTGAACAGCATGTTCCAGCCCAGCGCCACGGTTGAGATCATCAGCGACAGGGCGGCCGAGTGCGCCAGCTGCTGCTGGTACACCAGGGCCATGGCCGGAGTGATGACCAGCATGGCAATGGCCTCGTAGCTGATGGCCTGGATGATTTTGCGCAGCGGGCCTTGCATGGTTATGGGGAGATTCCGATATGCTGGGTCGTGCGTACAAGCCTGCTTCGGGCCGGGTACGGCCGTCAAAGGGGAGTGCATGCAGATCAAAGTGGGCACGGATTACGAATGTGTCGAGATTACCTTATTGGAGAAAACGCCGCAGTGGGCCATACACGAGGGGGATGTCCGTGTGTCCGTCAGTGTGCGGCTACAGGATTTTGCGGGTAGGTATGACGCAGTCTGGTTGGAGGCCGATGCGCTGCAGGCATTTGTGGTGGACTTGCGCGCGCTGGAGGCGCGTCGGCAGGGGGTGGCGACCTTGCGTAGCATGAGCCCGGATGAATTCGTCCTGACCCTGCGATCCCGCGATACTCTCGGACATCTGGTGGCGGAAGTGTGTTTGGTCAGGCATCAGTACAGCAGTGGGCCGGCGCCGTGGCGCACCGTGGTTTCAGGCGGTTTTGAGTTGGAGCCTGGCGCATTGGCGGATATCACCGAGGGGGTCGCCAGCTTGTAATGGCTTGCCTGCCCGAGGGGCCATGCCCCATAGTTCACCGCGCTGTGAGCATACACAGGCTAGGCTGGCTGCTAGCGCAGCACTGCCTTTATGGATACCCATACCCAGGAGGAAGCAGATGAAGCAATGGATAGGTCGCTGGCTTATCGGCGTCGCCGTCATCCACACCGTCTTTGGCGTGGTGGTGTTTGGCAAGGAACTGCTGGGCATAGTGCAGCGCGGAGTCTTCGACACCGTGGGCACCGACCCCATGACGGGTGCGGTGGTCTGGTTCGTACTCTTTGGTGCCGTGCTGTTCATTTGCGGGCAAGCCGTCTCCAGGTTGGAGGCAAGCTCGCCAGCGGGACTGCCCAAGGGCATGGGCTGGAGCTTGCTGGCATTGGGCGTGCTGGGCGTGGTGCTGATGCCGGCATCCGGATTCTGGCTGGTGTTCCCGCCGGCCATTGCGATGCTGGTGAAGCGGGGTGGCGCGAAGCCGGCGCTGGTATAGCGGCGGAGGGCGTGGAGTAAATCGGCGTAGCGTGTGCCGTCTCAGGTTGCGCTGCCTGTCACGCCCGTCAATGACCTAAGCCTGTAACAGGCGCTCAGGGAACATCGGCGTAGGCCATGCGGCGCTGGATGATGGCGGCTTTGCGCAGCAAGCGGCGATGGTTGCGGTTTTTGTCGAAGTAGCGCGGGTTGGGCACCATGGCGGCCATCTTGGCGGCCTGGCTGGCGCTGAGGTTGGCTGCGCTGGTCTTGTAGTAATGGCGGGCTGCCGCCTCGGCGCCAAACACGCCATTGCCCCACTCGATCACATTCAGATAGATCTCGAAGATGCGCTGCTTGTCCATCACTGCCTCCAGCATCAGCGTGATGGCAGCCTCCTCGGCCTTGCGGAAATAGCTGCGCTTGCCGCTAAGGAAGAGGTTCTTGGCCAGTTGCTGGCTGATGGTGGAGCCGCCGGCCGAGATGCGGCCCTTTTTCTGGTTCTTCTCCCAGGCGGCCTGCATGCCTTCCCAGTCAAACCCCTCGTGCTCCAGAAACTTAGCATCTTCGCCTGCCACCAGCGCCCGTTTCAGATTGGGCGAAATCTTGGCGTAGGGCACCCACACATGCTTGAGCTCCGCATCCGGGTTCTTGTCTTGCAGCACATCGAGCTGCTGATCCATGAACGAGGTTTCGGACGGGTTGTAATACTTCCACCACACCACATGGCCGAACAGCCATAGCTGGTAGGCCAGCAATAGCAGGATAAGAGCCAGCAGGGCACGGCCGATCAGGCGTAGGGGTTTCATGGCGGCCGATTATAGCGGGATGGGGTGGCTGTCGGTGCAGCGCGGAGGCGCCAGCCTCAGGGCTTGGGTTTAGACTTCTGCTGGTTGACCTTGCGCAAGAAGGCTGCTTGGCGCGAGAAGTCGCTGCAGTAGTGACAGATAAACATATGCAGCCTTAGCCGCAGGCGCTCGCCGGTGCTCAGCGGCCTGTCCATGGATTCGGAGATATAACGGGTGGCTTCCTTGCAGTTCATGCGCTTAGTCTTCCCGGCCAAACCAGTTTTTTTCCAGGCACAGGCGCAAGCTCATGCGCGCCCGGTACAACAGCACTGAACAGTTGGTCGCTGTGATATCGAGGTTCTGACAAATTTCTTCAATTTCGTGGCCTAGCGATTCGCGCATGGCGAACACCAGGGCGGTGCGTTTGGGCAGGCGCTGGGCGCACTCTTCGTAGACTCGCCAGAAGTCTTGCTGTTCCAGCGCGGCTTCGGGGTTGGCCCAGGTGCGCGGGCCGTCGCTGCCCCAGTGGCCGGTCTTGTCAAACAGGCTGTCAAAATCGCTCAATTCGCCTTCTTCATCGAGCTTGTCGTCCAGTTGGAACGGGTCTCGGCATAGCTTGCGCTGGGCGTCGATGATCTTGTGCTTGAGTATGCCGGTTAGCCAGGTCTTGATGCTGGATTGGGCGGCAAAGCCGGATTTGGCCTGTATGGCGGCGAGCAGGGTGTCCTGCACGGCTTCTTCGGCGGCGGCTTCATCACGCAGGCGGTATAGGGCATAGCGCAGCAGATAGTCGCGGAACTCCGCCAGCTGGCGGTCATCGGGCGTAGTCAAAGGTTGTCGGCTTCCACACGGTTGCGGCCATTGGCCTTGGCACGATAGAGGGCGGCATCGGCTGCAATCAGCAACGACTGTAATTCCTTGTCGTCGTCCTGCATCTGCGCCGCGCCCACGCTTACCGTGAACTCGATCAGGGTGCCATCTTCCAGGGTCAGCGGCGCATTTTCAACTGCTTCGCGTATCCGTTCGGCCGCTTCGATGGCGTGCTCCAGATTTGTTTCGGGCAATACCGCCACAAATTCCTCGCCCCCCAGCCGCACCGCCAAGTCGCCCTGGCGCAGGGTGACCTCCAGCAGGCGGGCCAGCCGTATCAGCACCTCGTCGCCCACCGCGTGGCCGTGGATATCGTTTACCTGCTTGAAGTGATCAATGTCTATCATCAGCAAGGAGAACGGACGCCGGTGCCGTCGTGCCAGTTCGAAGGTCTCGCTGCCGCGCTCGAAGAAGCGTCGGCGGTTGGCCAGGCCGGTCAGTGAGTCGGTGCCGGCTTCGTGGCTCAGCCGGGTTTCGCGCACATGGCGGCTGGTCACATCGATCAGGCTGACCAGCACATCGTCGCCTTCTTGGTCACCATCGCCATCCAGCACGGTGGCCGACAGAATGACCCAGCGCTCGCTGTCACCATTGCGTACGGCGTATTCCAGCTCGCGTAGCGTGGTGGCTTCGCGCAGGGCCTTGCGGCAGGCGCGCCACTCCTCTGGCCGTACAAACAGCTCGGCCAGCTCCTTGCCGGCCATGTCCTCGGCGGCCATGCCAAACAGCAGGCCCATGTCCGGGTTCACATAGCGTATGCGGTCTTGGTCGAAATCAATCAGGCCCAGTGCGCAGGGCGAGGCTTCGACCATGCTGCGCATGCGGGACTCCTGGGCTGCCAGCCTGGCCTCGCGTTCGGCTAGCAACTTGGCATGTCGGCCGCTTTGCCACAGCAGGTACATGAGCCAGCCACCGAAGGCCAGCAGGCTGATCATGCCAAACACGCACACCAGCAAGGCGGCGCGCCATTCCGCCAGGTAATCCTTTTCCGACAGGCCCACGCCCAGGATAAACGGGTATTCGGCCAGATTGCGCACCCCCGACAAGCGCTGCTCGTGATCGAGCGGCGATACGACGAAGTAGGTGTTGTCACGGAGCCCGCTGGGCCGCATCTGGCTGGGCTGAACCTGGGTGCCCAGGTTTTCCCGATCGGTCAGTGGTTCACGAGCGATCAGGCGATACTGGGTATCCATCAGGATGACCGAACCGTACTGGCCCAATTCGATATCTGTAAGGTGGCGTTGCCAGGCATCCAGGTGTACTCCGGCCAGCACGATGGCGTGCAGCTTGCCCTGGTCATCGAGTACTGGCCGGGCGAACACCATGCCCAGCTTGCCTGTTGTCCGCAGCTTATAGGGCGGCGAGATGACCAGTCGCTGGCTGGGGGCGGCGATCAGTTGCCGGATGAAGGGTAGGTCGGAAAAGTTGTCGCCACGGTTGGCCTTGGCTGAGTAGGCTACCCTGCCTTGCGGATCCAATATGCTCAGTACGGCCACATGGGGGAGGCGATCCGGCTTGTGTTGCAACATCATGATAGTTTCAAAACCGGTCGGCTCGCTCCACTCCAGTGGCGGCGCCATGGGCATGCGTGCCGCATCGCGGGCGACATCGTCCAGCATCAAGTCGATCTCGCGATTGGTGGCCAGTACTCTTTGTTCCAGCAGGCGGGCGGCATTGTCTGCTTCGGCAGCCGCCCTTTGCCCGGCGCTCTGGCGGCTGTTCTGCAACCACCAGATCGTCATCGACGCTACCAGCACCAGCAATAGCGTGACACCCGCCATGGCCAGCCGGGTGCCGCGCGGTAGCGCGTGGTAATAGTAGGCAATCAGTCGCTTGGGCACAGTCAATCAGTCATGCACGGGACAGGACATATACATCCTAGAGCCTGGCAGCGTTGATTGCATCCACGTATGGCGGATAGCGGCATCGCGCAGGTCATGTCGCCGGCAAACTGGTCAGCGCCTCATGGTTTGCGCGGCAGGATCGTGGTGTCCCACAGCAGGGGCCAATCCATCAGCGCCATGCCACCGCAGCGGCCCTGGTGGCTGTATTGGCTCAGCAGAAAATGGCTACCGTCGAACACCCAGCTGGTGCTGTCGCCGCAGTCGCCTAGGCCACGGCCCTTGCCATACTGGCTCAGCGTCTGGCTGGCGCTGTCATAGCTGGCATTCATGACCCAATAGCCCGGCTGCAGCAAGGTGCCCAGGCCCGGCAGATTCACCCGCACCGGCCTGGCCTTGCCCTGCCGTTGGGTACGATACACCACGTAGGAGGTGTTGTAGGCGCCCTGGCCGCACTGCAGCAGGACGATGGCCTCGCGGGGGGAGAGCGCCGATACCTCGCCATCGGGCTGCGTATCGCCCTCCATCACGCAGTCGGGCTCCAGCTTGCGCACGGCGTGCAGCAGGCGGGCAGCTTCCTCGTCGTCTACGGCCGGGCTACCCGGCGCGCCTGGGCGCAGCACGGGCAGGGCTCGGGCCGGTGGAATGCTGCTGGCGGGCTTGTTGCCAACTCGCAGCAGGGCATTACGGCTGCCCAGTCGGCCCTGTGCTTCGTCTACCAACAGGAGCGAGGCGGCCAGGCCGTCAGCATTGAAGTTGGCCAGCACTTCGCCCTGGCTGCCGGTCAGCGCCAGCGTCTGCTTGCGGCTGATGGCCGCCAGCAGCTTGCGTGCCTCAGCATCGTCCAGGCTATGGATTTCGGCATAGTCGTCGGCTTCCTGCTGTAGCGCCCATGCCTCCGAGGACAAGGGCAGGCCTCCCAGTCGTAGTGGCTGTGGCGGCACTTTACCGGTGGTCTGAAAGCCCAGTGTCAACGAGGTCTCGCCCGCCGGCCCGGGCGCCTGCTCAAGCAGCATCACGGTGGTGCCCGCGTACTGGTCAAAGCCCTTTGCTACGCAGTGACCGCTGTTGCTGCAGGCCACCAGCCATTCCTTGAACTCGCGGTAAACCGGCAAGGTGGCGGCCTGGCTGGCCAGATGGGTGACGGCAAGAGCGGCAATTAGCAGAGTAGGGCGCATGGGGGCAGTGGTATGTGGGTGATGGGCGACGCCAGGCATCACGCGTCGTCGCGATACAGCCTGGCTGCTTGGACGCTGAGGCATCTGGAAGCGCCCTGGCGGGCTCAGCAGCCCGGGTCATCAGGTGCAATGTAGTTGAAAGCACCGGCCTCGCCTACCAGCTCGCCCGCCTGGGCCAAGCTGGAGAGATAGAGCACCAGCTTGCCGCGTGCCTGGTCCTGGTCCAAAAGCAGGTCCAGCCGGCCATCGCCGTCCAGATCGCCGGCCCAGTGCAGATAGCTCTTGGCCAGCAGCGGCATGCCGCCATCAATGCCAAAGGTCACCACGCCCAGGTTCTGCTTGCGGCCATAGGCGCGCAGCTCCAGCAGCGACTCGGTGGGCTGGTTGGTCTCGCCGTGTCGCTCGGGCTCGTCGGCCAGGATGGGCACGATGGTGGCTATTCCTTTGTCCAGCTTGATGCGAACGGTCTCCGAGCCGGTTCCCTTCTTCTGGCTGACCGGGTACGCATCCATGCCTTGGTGCAGCCAGGTCTTGACCGGGCCAGGCGCCAGCTTCAGCGCCACCTGGGCCGGCTTGGGCTTGAACAGCGCCAGCAGCACAGCGTTGCTGGACGTAGCGGCATCGGGCTGGTCCAGCTGGTAGGGCAGCGGCGACCAGCTCAGGTACTGGCCGGGCATGGACGGCCCATCATAGGTAGGGTGCTTGAGGTGGCGCAGGCTCAGTTGGGTGGCGGTCAGCGTGCAGGTATCCTGGCAGGCCAAGGCCCACCAGCCACTGCCGGCCTTGAAATGGCGGCCCGCCAGATGCTTGCCGGCCGGCCATTGGGCAGCGGTCGCATCGGCAGGGTGGGACAGGCGGCCATCCATCAGCACGATGGCGCCGTTGGTGGGGTCGGGGTGGGTGGCGCTGGGGTCGTAGCCCCGCTCCATGTCGTCGGCCAGGGTAAGGGCGCTGGTCAACAGCAGGCCAAGCAGGGTGGGGCGGTACAGAAGTGTCAGGGGCATGGTAGCCAGTGGCTCAAAGGGTTTGCGGCAACGGCCACCATGATAAAGCCTGCCACCCAAGGTGGCCGGCGGTGTTAGTACCATGCGGCCTTGTGTCAGGCGGCGGCTGGCGCCGGTTTGGCGTAGGCCAAGGCTAGGCCTGTGGGCGAGTAGCGCTGTTTGAAGCTGAAGGCATGGGGGCTGGGGCCGTGCTCGCCCAGGTATTCCAGCCTGGCCTTGGCATCAGCCACCGTGGGCAGTTCGCCCGCCTTGACCCACCAAAGCGCCATATGCGGCATGCCCAGCTTGGCTTTGATGTCCTCAAACCAGCGTTTGCGTGCTGCAAACACCTCGGCGTGGGCGCTGCGGTAGGTATAGGCGTGCAGGGCCTCCACGCTATCCCATACCGACATATTGAACAGCACCAGCTGGTCGCCAAACTCCTGTGGGTAGCCCGCGTCGGTCTGGTAGCGCCAGACAAAGCCGGGGCTGGCCTCGGCCAATGCATTGATCTCGGCAATGCGCGCTACGAAGTCCGCCATCAGGGGCGCGTCTATGGGCTCGCGGGCATAGGCGAGGTTGACCTGGGCAAGGTGGTAGGACATGGGGGCACCGGGAAGTGGGGGATAGGCAGAGGGTGGGGGGGCGGGGGAAATCAAGAACGTGACACTTAGAACTGAGTCGTTAGCTATGGCTGTACTTTATAAAAAGTCCAGTTGCATCCTTCGATTTAATCATCATGCTTGAATGCACGCCGGCAGTCTTGGTTGGCACCTTGCTGCTGATGTTTAATTTGCCATAATTGGTATACAGCCATGGCCCCAGCACTCAACTATCTTGGCGATTTCTTCAAAAATCGGCCGAAAATCGGTATCAAGAAAAGATAATCCATCATCTTCTAATAGTGACTCATAGTCCGTTGTTATCTGCTCGCCAAGGCCTGTAATTGAGGCGGATTGAGTTAGGCATATTTGTGCTGCCTTAAATATTCCTTCCCAAAATTTCTTCTCTGCTGGGTTGCTGGTGCGATGATGCTTTGCTGGGCCTTCCTTAAGGTCTAGATAGTTTAGAGAGTATCTTGTGTTGGGTGATATGTTTAGGCTTGAAATCGCCATGGCCGTGTCGGGGTGTGTGCTTTCGTATAGTAGTAAAAGGTGGCGAGTTGGAATTAGATTTTCCAATTCGTGACAGGGAAGGATTTCCACGTGAGTTGTATTTTTCTGACGGTCCCTTATTAGGTTTTTGGCTTTGGCGCTGATGTTATCTTTATGGTATTTCTTGTCGGAATCTACTAGGCACAATAACAGACAGGCTTCGTGGCACTCAATTTCCCGGAAGACCCTGGTAATCCTTGAGCCGCCGCCATGTTCATATCTAAAGGATAATCTTGGGTTGCGATGCTTGCTGGCTGCAAGGTAATTTTTTGTAAGCGCGGCAATTATCTTTCCATCTAAAGAGTCTTCGCATAGTAATTTTGTTGGCTGTATGGTGGAAGTGCTACAGAAGAAAGTGATGCTTACCATTATTTCATTGGGTCTGTTGACTGAAAAGTAATCAGGCGATACTACCCGGATATATGCTTTTGATTTTACTGTTGCGGCAAGCTCTTGGATGGATTTGTTTTTAATGGTGTAGTACACTCTTTGCGCCCGATTGGATAATCGGGTTGCAAGAATTTGGCTTGCGATTTCTGGCTCGCAGGTGACTAGATGATTGCCTTCTGAGCGTGCAATGGCAATATTCTCTATGGCCTCAAGCACATGGCTGCTCTCGGCGGATAGTAGCGAGGAAATGCTAGAGTCTAAAATGATAATCATGGTGCGCCTCAATAGTCAAAAAAATCTATCGGCCAGTTTTCCAGGAAACCATTGTTGGTGTAATTTGTCCGTGAAATTTCGACGCCAGATGTGGATCTGTTAAATAGGTATATGCCAACCCGATCGCTGTCAATGGTAGAGGAATTGATCAGCATTCCCATTTTATTTATAAGGGCTTCGCTGTGCGTTTCTATAATAAATCGGAGGTCGGATTTCTGACTTATTGCTTGACTTACTGACCGAGAGAGTACCAGCGCAAGCTTGGCTTGAAGCTTGGGGTGCAAATGTAGTTCGGGCTGTTCAATGCAAATTATTTGCGTGAAAGATTGGCCTTTGGTCCTTTCAAGGGCGCTCCATATTTGTGTCAGTATTGGTAGGACTTGAGAGAAGCCAAATCCCATGTCCGCCATATTGAAATCATCACCGCTTGATAGCTCTTGTAGAGTTATGTTTATATGACCTTCCGCAAGATTGGATTGTGCTTGTATGTCGAAATTTTCACTTAGCCACAATTGAAATCGCTGTTTTTGCGCTTTTGATAAACTATTCAGGAATATATGCAGATTTCGCCCTTCAGGGTCGATTTCATCTACTGCCAATTCTTGAGCGCGATAATATCTCTCAGCGGTTGCGCGTAAGGGGCTGATGTATCGTGTGTTCGTGCTGGTCTTTGAGATTTCAAGGTTGATTGATTCAAGAATATAGGGCAGCATTAATAAGTTAAAGGTGTCTATTATGGTGAGAAATGTTTCTGTGCTTGTAGTCAGGCCGCGGGTGAAATTTATCCATGATTGCGGACCCTTTATGCCTTGTAGTCTTTTGAGGAATGCGGTCTTCTCTCCGGGGCGGAACTGAGATATTAATTGCGCTATGGTGTGGTTGGAAACTTTGTGGTGCAGATTGTTTCGTAGGATTGATGTGAGTGAGTTTAATGCTGGATTTTCTGCAATTTTGTATTGATTTACTCGATCTGTTTTCCATGTGATGTGCCGAAACAATCCCTTTCTGACGGCGCTATTAAATTTTTGACTGTACTCGGAGAAGTTGGTGTTGTTTATTAAAATTTCGGCAATTCCGCTGTCGTCGTTAAATTCAATGACTATATGATTGTCTGGTAGATTGATTTCGTACTTGTGGGCGGCTGTGGATTTGGATTTGCCTTCTTTTAAGTGAATTCTCACGTCGAAGTTTATTCGACCCCCCTGTTCTCTAGGGATATATCCTGTTTGCTGATAGAAGCTGTAATGGTCTTGAATATAAGAAGATATAGTTCCTGAGATTCCTATCATCATGCTGCGCTCGTCAGAGCTGTTTTTTATTGCTGATGTGATATCTCCAAAGTCAACTAATCTGCCATACCATAAGATAGGAGCAGTGGTTCGCGTCTCAATGCTTTGCTTTAGCAGAGGGAAAAGTCTAATTACGGAGCTTTTCCCAGTGCTATTTGATCCAAGGAAAAAGTTTATATTCTTTATTTCGATGTCGTTGGAGTCATTTATGCTGCGTAAATTTCTAACGCGGATGGAATTTATGGTCATACTCAAGAGCTTTCGTTATCGACATTGTGGGTGGTTTATGTGATTGCTTATACGGAGTCCTCTCCTAAAAATCCCCCACTCTGATGCGCCCACAACCGCACATACAACCCGCCTTGGGCCAGCAACTCTGCATGGCTGCCTTGTTCCACTATCCGGCCTTCGTCCATCACGATCAGCCTGTCCATGGCAGCTATCGTAGACAATCTATGAGCAATTGCCACCACGGTCTTGCCTTCCATCAGGCGGTAGAGGCTGCTCTGGATGGCGGCTTCCACTTCGCTGTCGAGTGCGCTGGTGGCTTCGTCCAGCAGCAGGATGGGGGCGTCCTTGAGCATGACGCGGGCGATGGCGACGCGTTGGCGCTGGCCGCCGCTGAGCTTGACGCCACGCTCGCCCACATGGGCCTCGTAGGCGGTACGGCCCTTGGGGTCGGTCAGGAGTTCGATGAATTCATGCGCTTCGGCGCGGCGGGCGGCGGCGATCATCTGTTCGTCGCTGGCATCGGGGCGGCCGTAGAGCAGGTTGTCGCGCACTGAGCGGTGCAGCAGCGAAGTGTCCTGGGTGACCATGCCGATCTGGCGGCGCAGGCTGTCTTGCGTGACCTGGGCAATGTCCTGGCCGTCGATCAGGATGCGGCCCTGCTCCACGTCGTAAAAGCGCAGCAGCAGGTTGACCAGGGTGCTCTTGCCGGCCCCGGATCGGCCCACCAGGCCCACTTTTTCGCCGGGGTGGATGGTGAGGTTGAGATCCTGCAGCACGGCCTTGCTGCCGCCGTAGGCAAAGTGCACCTGCTCGAAGCGGATTTCGCCCTGGCTGACCTGCAGCGGCTGGGCGCCCGCCTGGTCCTGGATGGTGATGGGGCGGGCCAGGGTGCTGATGCCATCCTGCACGGTGCCGATCTGCTCGAACAGGGCGGCCATCTCCCACATGATCCAGTGCGAGATGCCGTTGAGCCGCAGGGCCATGGCGGTGGCAGCCGCCACGGCGCCTATGCCAACCTGGCCATGGCTCCATAGCCAGAGGGTGGCACCGGCTGTGCTGCCTATCAGCAGCATGCTGAGGATGTGGTTGATGACCTCGAAGCCGCTGACCAACCGGTTTTGCTGGCGGGCGGTGAGCATGAATTCTTCCATGGCGTGGCGGGCAAAGGTGGCTTCGCGCTGGCTATGGGCAAACAGCTTGACGGTGGCGATATTGGTGTAGGCGTCGGTGACGCGGCCTGTCATCAGGCTGCGGGCATCGGCCTGAGCACTGGCCACCTTGCCCAGGCGGGGGACAAAGAACCACAGCGTCAGCCCGTAGGCCAGCAGCCAGCCCATGAAGGGCAGCAGCAGGATCAGGTCGAAGCCGCCGACCACGGCCACCATGGTGATGAAGTAGATGACCACGAACACCAGGATGTCGCAGACGATGACTACGGTATCGCGCACCGCCAGTGCTGTCTGCATGACCTTGGCGGCGACCCGGCCGGCGAACTCGTCCTGGTAGAAGCCCATGCTCTGGCCCAGCAGATGGCGGTGGTAATGCCAGCGAAGCCGCATGGGGAAGTTGGCAAACAGGCCCTGGTACTTGCACATGGCCTGCAGGGCGATGACCAGGGGGCTGGCCAGCAGGATGCCGCCCAACAGCAGCAGGTTGCTGCGCTCCTTCTGCCATAGCTCGCTGGGGGCGGTGGCCGATAGCCAGTCCACCACGCTGCCCAGCATGCTGAACAACAGGGCTTCGAAGGCGCCGATGCTGGCCGTGAGCAGGATGATGGCGGCAATCAGCCCACGCATGCCGCGGGTGGCGGACCAGACGAAGGGGAAGAAGCCATGGGGCGGTTGGGAAGGTGGGGCGTCGGGGTAAGGGTTGACGCGGTTTTCAAACCATTGGAACACGCTGCGGCCTGCACTTTGCGATAGTGTGACTGAGGCGGCAGTGTAGCAAGGGTGGGGCGGGTGCAGCATCCACCAGGGTGGGGATGGCGGCGCTTGCAGGTGCAGGCTGCTTGGCGGCGAGTGCGCTGTGAGGCCAGCGGCACACCCCGCCCTCGAAAAGGGAGAGCGGGGTGAACAGGCTCTTACTGTCCCAGTCGCCGCAACTGGATGCGGGCCTGGACGGTTTCCTCGTAGCTGGGCATGCCATTATCGGCCACCCACTGGAAGGCCTTGCGGGCTTCCTCGGGCTTTTGCTCGGCCAAGCGCTGCAGGCCGATGTAGTACCAGGCTTCCGATAAGGCCAGATCGCGTTCATCGGCCGGCAGGCTCTGCAGCTGCTTCAGTAGGGTCTCGGGGCTGATCAGGCCGGCCTGCATGCCCAGCAGAGGGCGGGGCCAGGGGCCGTTGGGCAGTTGCTGGGCATACTGCAGGGTATCGGCAGGTATCTCGCGTCCAGCCAGTTTCAGCAGGGCCAGCTGGTTGACGGCCACGAAGCCGGGTAGGGCGCCGCTCTCCTCGCGCATGGCCTGACTGTAGCGCGCCATGTCCTGCAGTGCCTTGTCGGTATCGCCAGCGTAATAGCGGGCCCAGGCAAGATCCTGCACATTGCTGTCGTCATCGGCCAGTTCGCCGGCCTTCTCGTGGGCGGCCACACTCTCGGCAAACCGGGCATCCTCGAGCAGGGCGCGGGCCTGGCAGCGCTGCGCGGCCACGCTCTTGCGGAACTGCCGGACCAGCGATTCCACAGCCTGCACCTGGCTGCGTGCGGCCTTGTTGTCCTTGAGTTGGTTGACCGTCAACAGGGCATGGCAGAGCGTGGCGATGTCTTCCTCGCTGCTAGGCCGCGTCTTGGCGGCCTGGCCGACTTTCTGTTGGGCATCCTGGCTGGTGGACTTGCCATCCAGCGCCCGCATGGACAGCTTGCCGTCTCGCTGCTGGTTGGCAAAGTGCGCATCCACGTTGAAATTGCCGCTGGTGTAGTTGGTCAACTGCTTGGCCTGCTGCTGCAGGTCCGGTACGTCCTTGGCCGCCACGCTGTCGACCTTGACTTGGTAGTCGAGCAGGTAATCCATGCTGTTGCCGCGTATCGAGTATTCCTCGGCGGCGCGGAAATATGGTGTATCGAGCGTGGTGCTCTGCGGATCCTTGTTCAGGCGCACGCTATCTGGCCATTGCAGTCGCAGCCGGTAACGGGCAGTGAAGGCGCCGCGTGCCAGTTGCAGCGGGTAGTTGCGGACTATCTTGTCCGGAATGCCCAGCGATCCGCTGATGATGCTGCTGTCGTACTCGATGCGGTAGCGGCCATCCTTTAGCTGCAGCGGCTTGGGCAGCTTGAAGCGGGCCTTCAGATAGAACTTGTTGTTGGCGACATCGTCGCGGTACTCGGGATCGGCGGCCAGGGTAATGCCGGGGTATTGCTTCTCGTAGATGGCCAGCAGGTCTCGCTTGAACTCGGTGCGCGACATGCTGGGGAAATTGAGCCGGGCCGATTCGGCATGGCTGTCGCTGAAGGTCTCGTTGGTTTCCAGGGTGGCGTCGCCATCAAAGCTCTGGACGACGATGCGCTCGTCCCGCTCGAACCGTATCGCGCTATTGTCGCGCTCGGGCAGGGTGCTGAGCGCGGTGGTGTCGGCTGCCACCAGCAGGCCCTTGGCGCCGGGCAGCGGCAGGGCCAGCTTGTCCAGCGGCGATGGCTGGCCGGTGCGGGTGGGGTCGACATGGTAGGTCTTGCCGTCCACTTGCAGTTGCACGATGACATGGTCGAACAGTGTGGGCGAGGCCATCATCCGGCCGGGCAAGAGCGGGGCTTGGGCCGATACCAGCAAGGGGTGGGCGGTAATGCCCATGGCGCGCAGCAGGGTGACTAGCAGATAGGTCTTGTCCTTGCAGTCGCCATAGCGGCGCTTGATCACCACATTGGGGTCTTGCGGCTTGTGCGAGTTCTCACCGATGGAGACGCTGAAGTAACGCACCTCGTTCTGCACCCAGCGCAGCGCAGCGGCAGCACGCGCAGCCGGGGTGGCTTCGGCATTGAACTGCTTCACCAGCGCGGCCAGTGCCGGGGTGGTCTTGGGCTCGGGGAACAGGCCGGTGGCCCAGCGCGCCACTTCGTTCCAGTCGCGGTATTCGCTGAACTGCAGGAAACGGGCGGGGAAGTATTCTGCCGGGATGCCGCCTTCGTACTCCAGGGCATCCACCCCACGTGCCTCAAAGCGCAGGCGCTTCATGCTGTTGTAGTCATCTACTTTGGGGCTGATGGCATCGGTGCGGAAATCACCAAACTGCTGCCAGCGCACCGGCCGCTGCGCCGGGTAGAAGACTGTCAGGCTACGTAGTTCCACCGGGTCGGCGCTATCCCAGGCGTAGTCCTCGGTCAGGCGGTTGCCAAATACCGGGTTGCTGCCCTCGATGCTGTAGGTCAGCCAGAGGGTATCGCCCAGGCGGACGTCTTCGACCAGCAGTTGTACCGTGCTTGCACCGGTGTACATGCCTTGCTCCAGTGCCTGCTCGCGCTGCAGCAGGCGCGCGTTGACGGTGCGGGTATGGTCCAGCGGCTTGTCGTCGCGCAGTATGATCAGGCGGTGCAGCTTGAGCTTCTGGTAATCGGGGTAGTAGGTCAGCGAGAGCTGGCCGATACGATCAAGCATATTGCGGTCGTTGACCTGCACGGCGCGGTTGATCAGGGTGGCCTGAGTGGCGCCGGCATAAGACTGGGTTTCGGCTAGCCTAACCACCAGTGGATCTTCGCGCCGGGTGGCGGGAATCTCGGCCAGGGGTTGCGCCCACTGGGGCAGTGGCGCACCCCGGCTGAAGCTGCGGGCCAAGATATCCTGCTCGCGGGCCGTGTCGGCGGTGGCTGCGTGGGCTTGCAGGGGGGAGGTGTAAGCAACGCCCAGCAGGGCGGTCAGCAATAAGCCATGAAATCGCATGCGTATGAAACCAATACTCGATCAATGAAACAACAGGGTGAGGTACGACGGGGCAAGACGTTGGTGGCCTATCCACCTGGGAATAAGAAGCAGGCGCAGCCAGCCTCTGCTATGGCACTCAGGATTCCCGTGGCCACAGCAGGGTAAGTTGCTGATTATATTGCAAGTGGCGGTTCAGTAGCGTTTCAGCTTGCAGACCACTTTGACGTAGCCTAATTCCAGCTCCAGCGCGTAGGCTTCCTTGGTCACCACCATGCTCAGCACATCGGTGGAGAAGTTAAACATGGACTTGAGATAGGCCTTGAGATCGTCTTTGCTGGCGTGCGCCAGGCCATTCTCGCGGCCTTGCAGAAAACGGTCGATATGGGTCAGCACGCTGGCTATTTCCTTGCGAGCGTCGTCGGCGGGAGAGAGTTCGAAGTCGAGGATCATGATGGCGACAGGGTAGGCTGGTGGTGGGTCTGGCCCCCGGCCAGCGCCTTGCACCGAGCAGGCGCAACATGCGGCAGCTAGCACATGCCGTGGGCGGATAAACGCTACCCGCAATGCCTTACAGGGTAGCACAGGGCCAATCCTACCGCGCTCCAGGGGGCGTTGCGTACCCCCGGGGTGCTATTGCCAGTGCCGGTTTGGCCTCATGCCGTACCCAGCTGGCCACCTGCTGGGCCAGCCAGAGCGGGTCGTCCAGCGCCAGATCGTGGCCCGCATAGGGGTGTTGCCGTAGCGGCCAACCGCTGGCCTGGGCCAGCCGCTGCGAGCAGCGTGGGTGTACCAGTTGGTCTTGCTGGCTGTTCAGCAAGAGTGCCGGGCAGTGAGGCCAGGCTGTAGGGGGGCGGTAGCGGGCGGCAGCGGCCAACTGGCGCAGCAGGTTGCCGGCCGAAACGGGACAGGCCTGCTGCCACCGCTGCCAGTCGTGCAGCACTGCCTGGCGCCGCACCGGCAGATTGCTGGTGATCTGCAAAATACCGTGCTCACGCTTTGCCATGTCTTGCCACAGCAGGCGCAGCAGCGCCGGATAGCGCTGCCAGCGCAGTCGTTGCCAGGGGGGAGCCAATCCCGCCAAGCTGGTGTTCACCAGCGCCAGCCGCGCCACCTCCTCGGGATGGTGCGTGGCCCACTCCAGCGCCACCATGCCGCCCAGCGAGATCGCCAGCACTTGTACCGGCCCATGGCTCAAGGGCGAGGCCAGTTGCAGGCGCAACTGGCGTAGCTGCCCCGCAATACTGCTGGCGCTCGGCTGACGCCATAGCCGGCCATTGCCGGGCAGATCCGGGGTGTAGATACGGCTGCCGGTTGCTGCCGCCAGCAGGCCCGGCAGGCTACCCCAATGGCGTGCCTCCCGCCCCAGCCCGCGTAGCAGCACCCAGGGGCGAGGCTCAGGCATCGCGATACCATAGGTGCATGGCATCCATGCGGTGGCGGGCACTGCGCAGGTGGCCGGCCAGCCAGCGCTGTTCACTGCCGGCCAGGCGGGTCAGAAATTCCATGAAGGCAAGGTGGGTGCGCATCACCCGCTGCTGCCTATGCGGTGCCACCGGATTGAACACTCCCAGGCGCGAGAACAACTGGCGCGGGTTCTTGCGTACCCAGTTCCACGAACCCATCTCCAGCGTCAGTGGCAGGAACAAGCCCTGCCCCAGCTGGCGCGACTGCAGGTAGAGGTGGTCCCACAAATCACCATGGGTCAGGTATTGCCGGCTTTGCGGCTCGAATACATAGCGATGGTGCGGGTAGGCCTGGTCGAACAGGGTCTTGAGGGTGTAGATCTCGCCCAGTACATCAATAGGCCGGCGGCTGCCGGCGAGGGGAAACCAGATACGGTCGCGCAGCCCAAAGCCGGAATGGCAGTCTAGCGCCAGCGCCAGCGGCCGTCCCAGCATCTCGGCTGCCACCACCTCGCACAGTGCACTACTCTCGGCAGCCATGTCCTCGCCATCGGGGCCACGATACCAAGGCAGCCAGCCGCCCAGACGATGCCCGCCCACCAGCCAGGCCACCGGCTCGCTGGCATTGATGGGGGCATTGCGCATCAGGTCTATCCCGGCTGGGTTGGCGCGGCGCCGCTGCAGCATGCCGCCAGGATTCACCAGCGGCATGAACAGCAGCCGTATCTGGCTCAGTTGGTGTTCCAGTAGCGGGTCCCAGCGCAGCCGCATCAGCAGGTTGTGTATGAAGGCCAGCACCACCTGGGTGCCTATGCGTTCCAGCCCATGCACACCGCCAAAGAAACCCACCACCGGCGCATCCGGCCGCTCGCTACCCATGCTCAGCAGCTTGACCGGCAGGGCATGCCCACCCGCGCACACTTCCGCTACGGTCTGCGCCCGCAAGCAGCCCTGGCCATGCGCGATCAGGCGCTCCAGTTGGGCAAGTTCGGGCAGGCGGTCATAGAGCATGGCGGGCTGATCTGCAGGGGGCTGCATCCCAGCATAGCCAGCCTGTGGGCCGGTGGTCGTGACGGTTTTCTTACAAGTCCCGCCTTGGTCTATCCGACCAGCTTGGGCACGATGCCCGGCATCCGTATCACCTTGCCATCAGGAAGGGTCAGGGGGATGAACATCTCGCGGGCGTGGAAGTGTGGGTCGGCCAGCATGTCGGCCACCGAATAGACCTTGGATGCGGGGACTTCGGCTTGCTTGAGGGCGGCCATGACTTCGTCGTGACTGTGACGGCCAACCCACTGGTCTATCACGGCATAGATCTCGTCGCGGCGGGCATCGCGGCCGGCGTTGTCCGCTAGGTCGGGTGCTGCTGCCAGATCATGGCGGCCTATGGCGCGCATCAGCCGGACAAAGATGGCATCGCCATTGGCACCGATGGTGATATGCCGGCCATCGGCGGTGGTATGGGTGTTCGAGGGCGTGATGCCGGGCATGATGTTGCCGCTGCGTTCGCGGATAAAGCCGTCGTGGTCGAACTCGGGCACCAGGCTCTCCATCATGGCGAACACGGCCTCGTACAGCGCCACATCGACTATCTGCCCCCGGCCGCCGTTGACCTCGACCTGACGCAGGGCCATCAGGGCACCCATGACGGCGTAGAGTGCCGCAATGGAATCGCCTATCGACACCCCGGTGCGTACCGGTGGCCTGTCGGCAAAGCCGGTCACATAGCGCAGGCCGCCCATGGATTCTCCCACCGCGCCAAAGCCGGGCAGATCGCGATAGGGCCCGCTCTGGCCAAAACCGGAGATACGCACCATCACCAGCCTGGGGTTGAGGGCCGAGAGGGTATCCCAGCCCAGGCCCAGTTTCTCCATCACGCCGGGGCGGAAGTTCTCCACCACGATGTCGGCGCCGGCACAAAGCTCGCGGGCGCGCTGGCGGTCGGCATCGAGCTTGAGATTGAGGGTGATGCAGCGCTTGCCACGGCTCTGCACATACCACCACAGCGACGTACCCTGATGCAACCGCCGCCAGCGCCGCAATGGGTCGCCCTCGGGCGGCTCTATCTTGGTGACTTCCGCGCCGAAGTCGGCCATCAGGCGGGTACAGAACGGCCCGGCGATCAAGGAGCCAAGTTCGACAATCTTGACGCCAGCCAGTGGTTGTTTGGGGTCTGCCATGGAATGCACTTTCAACAATAGAGCAGGAGGGGGCCATGCCGAGCGTAGCAGGTGGATTGGCACTGGCATGCCACAGTTTGCCATTACTGACGCGAACGTCTAGATAGTTCATTGACGGACCGCGTTCATGGCCATGGGGGCCATGACCGAGGGCCAGGAAGGGCACAAGATGAACCGACATGGTGTCACACCAGATTTGCTTGCAGCGGGTCGCGCAGCGCTGCGGCCTGCGGACCGGGGTGTGGCAAGCAGCACGCATGAGCGATTTACGGTGCGACGTGGTGGATTGTCCAATGCCGAGTTTGCCGATTTCACGGTGCAGACCCGCCGCGCCATGGCCAAGCTGGATACCAAGTACACGGCCAATCGGATGTTCACTGAAACCAACGCAACCTTGCGGGCCAGTCATGGCTGGGTGGATATACAGCGCTCTGCCAACGTGAACGATGCCGAAGCACAGGTGGCCAACCGGCATAACCCCAACCTGGGCATGTATCGGCAAGCCAATGGCCAACGTGGTGCCGGCGGCATAGGCACCACGGTCAACTGGAATCCGGACAATCTGGTGGTCGGGGCCGAGCGGCGGCCCAATTTCATTGGCCTGGGCCATGAATTGGTGCATGCGTGGCGCAATGCGCATGGGGCGACCATGTTTCGTCGTTCTGCATTGGATGAATTCAATGCCCTGCCGGCACAAAGGCCGGCAATGCGGCAGGCCAGGATAGTCGCGACGGGGACTGATGAAGGCGAAACCGTGGGCCTGATGCGCCGGCCAGGCGAGTGGATGCCCAGCGAGAACCATATCCGGCAGGAGCATTTCCTGCTGCGGCGCCTCGACTATGGCGATTATTTCCAGGGTGGGGTCAGGCAGTTCTAGCGTTATCCCTTTACTCAGCACTGCGCAGGATTGGTCTGGTCGTCTATATTTCTCTGATACTCGGAGGAATATCATGACCTCGCTGCGCTGGCTGATCTGCCTCCTGCTGACGCTGCCCGCCTTGGCCGACAAGCCCGGCAGTGTCACCTTGTGCTTCGAGGATCAGGAGAATTATCCCTGGATATTGCCTGGACCCAGTGGCTATGTGATCACCATGGTGGAGATGGTCGGCCAGCGAAGCGGCCTGCATGTCGTGCTGGTGGCCAAACCCTGGAAGCGCTGTCTGGCAGAGATGCAGCAGAACGTGGTCGATGGCGTGGTCAATGCCAGCTTTGTGCCGGAGCGGCTGGAGATGGGGGTCTACCCCATGCGGGATGGCAAGCCTGACATCGACAAGCGCATGTTGGAAATCACCTATTCCCTTTATCGGCCCAAGGAGGGCGATCTGAATTGGGATGGCCACCGCTTCAGCAACCTCAAGCGTGGCATTGCCGTGCAGTATCGCTTTTCCATCATCGGTCCCTTGCGGGCGACCGGGGCGAACGTACTGGAATTATCCAAGGACGCGGAGGATGTGTTGCGACAGGTGCAACTGGGCGTGGCCGACGGTGCGGCCTTGCTGACCCATAACGGCGACCGCTTGTTGCAAGTCAACCCTGAGCTGGCTGCCAATCTGGAAAAAGTAGGTCCGCCGCTCGACCGGCGGCCCAATTTCATCATGCTGTCGCGCCGGTTTGTGTCCCAGTACCCGGCATGGGCCCAGCGCCTGTGGGATACGGTGGCTGAGGTTAGAGAGTCGGCTGAATTCAAGCAGGCTGTGGTGCCCTGGATGCAGAAACCCTGAGCTGTCGCCGGCTCAGGATGCCTCCATGATGCGGTCGCGCCCGCCGGATTTGGCATTGTATAGCGCGGTATCGGCTCGGCTGAGCATGGCTTCCACTCCTTCGGGCGGCCGCAGTATGGTCAGGCCCATACTGGCGGTGACCGCGATGGCCTGGCCGTTCACCATTAGCGGCGAGTCCCGCAGGTTCTCACGCAAGCGCTCCGCCAGCGTCAGGCCGGGTTCCAGGCTGCTTTCCGGCAGCAGCACCACGAACTCTTCGCCGCCGTAGCGGGCCACCACATCGGAGCCACGCGCCGTCTGCCGCAGCAGGCTGGCAAAGTGGCTCAGCACCTTGTCGCCGACCAGGTGGCCATGGCTGTCGTTGATGGCCTTGAAGTGGTCCAGATCCAGCATCAACACCGCCAGCGGCCGCTCGAAGCGGGTACTGCGCTCGACTTCACGCTGTGCGGCCTCATAGAAGGCACGACGGTTGAGCAGACCGGTAAGGGCATCGGTCTGGGCTTGGTGGGCCAGGTCGGCATTGAGTTTGAGCAGCAACGAGGTGCGCTCGGCCACCCGGGCTTCCAGGCTGCGCTTGTGCTCGCGTATCTCGCTCATCAGTGCGGCGAAGCCGGTGCCCAACAGGCTCATGATCAGGATGAACTCCTGCCCGCGCATGACTTCCTCATTCAGCGGCAGCTTGCCGAAGGGATGGTGGCCACCAGTGATCAGCACGGCTACCGTCATGGCGACCAGGGCCACCCCCAGCGCCGACCAGGCGGGGTGGAAGCGGGCGGCCAGGTAAAGCAGCGAGGGCAGCAGGACGGCGGGGGTGACGGATACGCCCTGCAGGCTGCCGTTTTCGGCTGCAACCATGGCGGCGGCAACGGCCAGGGTAAAGACCAGCGCCACCAGATCCCCCTGCCGGTACTGGTAGCCGCAGCGGCTGGCGGGCTGGGCCAGGTAGAGTAGCAGGGGGGTCATGATCATATAGCCCAGTGCGTCGCCAAACCACCATACCCTGGTC
Source organism: Chitinimonas prasina (assembly GCF_030160395.1). Taxonomy (GTDB): domain Bacteria; phylum Pseudomonadota; class Gammaproteobacteria; order Burkholderiales; family Chitinimonadaceae; genus Chitinimonas; species Chitinimonas prasina. The sequence continues at coordinate 897,347 of NZ_BSOG01000001.1, read as the reverse complement.
ATGCTGAGCAGGCCATTCTGGCTGACGCCCAGGGCATACAGGGTGAGCGCCCCCATGGTGCCGCCAGCCAGTGCCGCCAGCACGGGGCCGGCCAGCATGAACTTGGCCAGGTCCTCCACTGTGCCCAACTGGGTGGACATACTGGCGCGGCGCATCAGCAGCCAGGCCAAGGTGGCCTCCAGCGTATCCACCAAGCCGAAGAAGAAGGATTGCTGCACAGGGTAGTAGGGCAGGTCGCCCAGCATTTCGGCAAGGACAGCGAGTACAGCAAAGCGCAGATAGCCTTGGCCCTGGTAGTACAGCAATACGGCCAGCAACACCGCATTGGGGGCCCAGATGATGCCCATGCCCTCAGGCGAGACGGTATATGCGCCGCAAAAGCGGGCGGCGACGAAGTAAAGCAGGGATAGCAGCAGGTAGGCGCCCAGGCCTGGGCGTGGCAGCTGCTGCTCGGTCATGGCTTTCCTCTCGCGATGCCGGCTGGGCCAGCGGGTGGGCGGGCATGCCATACAAGCGGGACGAAAGCACCCGCGCGTGGTATGACCATCCTATTGTAGAGAGGCGGCGCGGCCTTGCCATCCTGCAATTTAGGGATGGTGCCAGACCAGTAGACCACGACAGGACTCGTCGAGCTGGTGGACTAGCGCCTCGGCTGCGCTGGCTGGGAGGCAAAACTGTATGTGTACCAGGCTGGCGTGCTCTACACCTTGCAATTGTGCGCCAGCTGCACTGAGCTGGCGCCGCACATGCCCTTCCAGGGCATAGGGCAGGCTGCAGTGCAGGTTGGTGAGGGTTTGCAAGGGGACGCGGGGGGCATCCAGCAAGGCCTGGGCGACGGCGTCGGTATACGCTCTTACCAGGCCACCGGTACCCAGCTTGACGCCGCCGTAGTAGCGCACCACGGTGGCCAGTACCCCTTCCAGATCCTGGTGGCGCAGCACATCAAGCATGGGGCGCCCGGCTGTGCCGCTGGGTTCACCGTCATCCACCGCAGCAGAATGCCCGCCAGCCAGCAAGGCCCAGCAGACATGGGCCGCCGCCGGGTGGGCCTGCCGCAGGGCGGCCACGCGGGCCTGGGCGGCAGCGCGGTCGGCCATGGGTTCAACGCAACCGATAAAGCGGCTTTTCTTGATCAGCAGTTCGCTATGGCAAGGCCCGGAAAGGCAGTTGCTCATGCGCAGTGGGCGTTCCAGTCCTGTATGGCTGCTTTGCGGCTGCTGGCCTGGGCGCTGATGACATTGCAGTTGCCGTTGCGGCCGAACTTGGCACATTCCACCCACCAGCGATTGGAGCCGGCCTTCAATACTTCGCCTGGCGAGCCGCATTTCTTGCAGGGTTTGGGGGTGAGCGGGGTGGCATCGGTCATGGCAGTTCTCTCGGTACGGCAGGGGGGCGGGGCCGCGATGGTAGCGCTTACTGGCTGACTTCGGCTATCTGTGGTGCCAGCCACTGTGCCATGGTGCGGAACATCAGCTCGGGGTCTATCGGCTTGGTGATGGTGTCCTGCATGCCTTCGCGCAGGCAGCGCTCGCGTTCCTCCAGCAGGGCATGGGCTGTCATGGCGATGACCGGCAAGCGGTTGTAGTGTGCGTCCCGCCGCAGGCTCAGCACGGCCTCGTGGCCATCCATCTCGGGCATCTGCAGGTCCATCAGTACCAAGTGGTAGTAATCGGCCGGCTGGGCATGCAGCATGGCCAATGCCTGGCGGCCATTCTGGGCTACCTCCACTGCATAGCCCTGGGCTTGCAGCAGTTCGACCGCGATCTGCTGGTTGATCTCGTTGTCTTCGGCCAGCAGTACACGATAGCCGGCACCTGGCTGAGCAGTGTCAACCGTGCTGGTGTCGCCAGGTGCTTGCGATGCGAACAGGGGTAGTAGAATGTTGAGCAGGCCAGCCTGGCTGATGGGCTTGGTCAGCACGGCATCCACCCCATGGCTGGCAGGCCGCTGCAGGCTGGATTCATGGCCGAAGGTCGTCACCAGTACGACCTTGGGCGGGTGGCGCAAACGGGCTGCCTGCAGCGCTTCGGCCAGCGCCACACCATCCATGCCGGGCATATGCCAGTCGCACAGCACCAGGTCGTAGGGTGCGTGTGCATCGGCCTGCCTGATGCTGGCCAGGGCGGCCGCACCGCTATCGGCGGTATCGGCACCGATGGAGAAATGCAGCAGCGCGTCGGCCAGTATCTCGCTGGCAGCACTGTTGTCATCCACCACCAGCGCGCTCTTGCCCTGCAGGGTATCCAGCAGGCCGCGCAGGGTGGGCTGCGGGGTGACAGGCAGTTGGAAATCCACCGCGAAATGAAACGCCGACCCTACGCCGACATGGCTTTCCACCGAGATGTCGCCCCCCATCATGCTGACCAGCCGCTTGCTGATGGTCAGCCCCAGGCCGGTGCCGCCGTATTTGCGGGTGGTGGAACCATCCGCCTGGGTAAATGGCTGGAACAGTGCGGCGACCTGTGTCTGGCTCATGCCTATGCCACTGTCGCGCACGGTGAACTCCAGCCGCACCTGGCCTGTTTCCTCGCGCAGCAGCCGGCAATGCAGGTCGATCTGGCCATGCTCGGTGAATTTGATGGCATTGTTGGCCAGATTGATCAGCACCTGACCCAGCCGCAAAGGGTCGCCTATCAGTTGGCGGGGGATGTTGAGCGGCACATGGAACAGGTACTCCAGTCCCTTGTCCTGCGCTCGCTGGGCCGTCACGGTCGCCACGTTGGCCAGCACCTCGTCGAGTGAGAACTCGATCCGCTCCATATCCAGCTTGCCGGCCTCGATCTTGGTGAAATCCAGCACGTCGTTGATGATGGCCAACAGGGAATTGCCGGCCTTGTGGATCTTGCTGACATAGTCACGCTGCTTCGGTGTCAGTTCGGTCTTGAGCGCCAGATAGGCCATGCCGATGACGGCATTCATCGGTGTGCGTATCTCGTGGCTCATGTTGGCCAGGAACTCGCTCTTGAGGCGGGAGGCGTTTTCGGCCACCTGCGTAGCCTCGCGCAGCGCATCGTAGGCCTGCTTGCGCTCGATGGCGCTGCTGATATGGTTTGCCACAAAGGACAGTACGTCAGCATCGGCGGCGTCATAGAGGTGGTCGGCCTCGTAGCTCTGGATGGTCAGCACCCCGCCCAGGCTGCCGCGTATCTGCATGGGCACGCCCAGCCAGCTGTAGAAGGTCAGGTCGCCGGTGGCCTCGGTGATCTCGCCGGCCTGGCTCAGTGCCTGCATGCGGTCGCGGTCTATCAGCTGCGGCGTGCCGCTGCGCAACACATATTCGGTCAGCCCGCGCCGCATGGGCACGTCGTATTCCTGCATGGTGTCGCCGTCGCGCTCGTCCACATAGTAGGGGAAGTTAAGCACGCCCTTGGCGGCGTCATACAGGCAGACATAGCAATTACGGGCATACAGCAACTCACCCAGCAAGTGGTGTACGGCCTGCAGAAAGTCATAGAACGAATCCCCCGCTGTGGCGCGTTCGGCTATCTGGTAGAACACCCGGTTGAGGGTCTCGCCCTTGCGCCGCTCATGGGCTTCGCGTGCCAATTCGCGGGTGCGCTCCTCCACCAGCTGGTCCATCCACTGCTGGTGCATCACCCGCTCCAGCGCGACCGCTACATGGCTGGCCATCACGCCAAAGATTTCCTGGTCTTCCTTGCTGTAGTGATAGCTAGGCAGATAGGTCTGGGTCACCAGCGCGCCGATGACACGATCATTGCTGCCACGCAGCGGCATGCCCATCCAGTGCTCGGCTACCTTGCCGTCGCCCCATGGCTGCCCGGTGGCTGTGCGGTTGCGGTCTTCCTCGGCCGTCATCAGCAAAGGCTGGCCCTGGCGGATTACCCAGGCGGTGGGGCCGCTTTCGGCATCGCCCAGCTCCTCCCAGGCTTCGGGCTCCGGCGCCGGCTCGCACTGGTCCGAGAAATAGGCATAGCGTATGTGTTCGTTGGCCGGATCGCACACCGCGATATAGCAGTTCTCCGCCATCATCAGGCTATTGAGCTGGCTATGCACGAGGGCGGCGAAACCAGCCAGGTCATGGCCGGCATTGGCCTGGCGGCTCACCGTGAGGATGGCTTGCTGTATGGCTTGCAGGCGTTGCAGCTGGCGCTTGAGATCGTCGTCGGAGGGCGGCATATCGGGATAGTGCCTTGCGGGTCAGATATACAGTGTGGCGCAGGGGAGCGTGTAACGAAAGCCCGGGAAGGGCGTAAATATGCCGGCTGGCCGGCGAAGGTTCCGCATCAGCCGGCCAGGCGCAGGCCTGGCGCCAGATCGGCGGTATCCATGCGCAGTTCGATCAGCGCGGGCTTGCCGGTCTGGCGGCGATGAACCAGTGCCTGAGACAGGGCAGGGCCGAACTGGGCCGTGGTTTCCACCACCAGTCCCAGGGCACCGAAGCTCTCGGCATAGCGGGCAAAGTCCGGGTTGTGCAACTGGGTGCCGTAGACGCGGCCGGGGAAGTGCTTCTCCTGGTGCATGCGTATGGTGCCGTACTGGCTGTTGTTGAACAGCAGCACGATAGGGGCGCCGCCATATTGCAATGCGGTCGCCAGCTCCTGCCCGTTCATCAGGAAATCGCCGTCACCGGCAAACACCAGCACCGTGCGTTCGGGTGCCACGATGCTGGCCATCACGCCGGCGGGCAGGCCATAGCCCATGGCGCCAGAGGTCGGCGCCAGCTGGCAGCGGGCTTGTTCCTGGCTGCCATAGCGCCAGAAGCGATGGGCCCAACTGGCAAAGTTACCGGCGCCGTTGCAGACCAGGGTGTCGGCCGGAAGCTGCCGGCGGGCTTCCATCACCACTTGCCATAAGTCCAACCTCGCCTGCCTACCCAGATAGATTGGCGGTATGCCCTGCCAGGCTTCGAAGTCGGCACGCGCCTCGGCGGCAACGGCGGCGTAGCCCGCGTGGCGGCAGGGTATCAGCCGCAGCGCGGCGGTCATCTCGGCCATGCCGGCATTGATCATCAGCGTTGCTTGGTAGACCCGCCCCAGCTCCTCCACCCCGGCATGCACATGCACCAACTGCTGGCGTGGGATAGGGATATCAAACAGGCTATAGCCAGAGCTGGTCATTTCACCCAGGCGGGCGCCCAGGCACAGCACCAGATCGGCCTGCCGCAGGCGCTCGGCCAGTCTGGGGTTGATGCCTATGCCGACATCGCCGGCATAGAGCGGGTGCTGATTGTCGAACAGATCCTGAAAACGGAAGGCACAGGCCACCGGCAACTGCCAGGATTCGGCAAACAGGCGCAGGTCGGCACAGGCCTGGTGGCTCCAGCCCGAGCCGCCGACGATGACGAAAGGCTGCCGGGCGGCCTCCAGCAGGCGGGTGAGCTGCGCTAGTTGGGCCGCCGAAGGGCTGGCCTGCAGCGGCTGATGCGGGTGGGCATCAGCCACGTCGGTGCTGGCGGCCAGCATGTCCTCGGGCAGGGCCAGCACCACTGGGCCGGGCCGGCCTGAGGTAGCCAGCTGGAAGGCATGGGCAAGCATCTCGGGTACCCGTTCGGCCTGATCTATCTGGGCGACCCACTTGGCCATACTGCCGAACATGCGGCGGTAGTCGATCTCCTGGAAGGCCTCGCGCTCCACCACATCCTGCCCTACCTGGCCGACCAGCAGCACCAGCGGGGTGGAATCCTGTTGGGCCGTGTGTATGCCGATGGCTGCATTGGTAGCGCCCGGCCCACGCGTCACCAGGCAGACACCGGGCTTGCCGGTGAGCTTGGCGTAGGCATCCGCCATGAAGGCGGCACCGCCCTCATGCCGGGTGACGATGAACCGGAAGTCGGCATGGCGATAGAGACCATCCAGTACCGACAGATAGCTTTCGCCCGGCACCCCGAAGGCCAGGCTGACGCCCTGGCTCACCAGGGCATCGGCAACCAGATGGCCACCCAGGCGGGCTGTAGCTTGGCTCACGGCGTCGCGGGGCAGGTAAGCAGGTTTTCTACCTGGGACAAGCGCGCGCGCTCCAGCGGTTCGGAGGCGGCGCGGGCGCCCAGCCGTTCGTCATTGGTGGGCCTGACGCTTAGCCGCACCAGACTGCCTTCCTCATAAAAAGCCAGCGTGGTGTGGCCGGAGGGCGGCGATTCAATCCGGTAGTCTATGCCCAGGTTGAGGCAGCGTATCTCTACCGACTTGTCGTCATCGGTGTAGACCACCAGGTTGATGTCAGAATGCGGCCCAGCCAAGCCGGACAGTACCGAACCGACCAGATAGGGCTTGAACTCGGTGAACAGCCGCATGGCCGAGAGGGCTTTCTTGCGTAGCTCGGTCACCACGTCGGCATGGTTCGGGGTGAACAGGCTGCGGTATTCGCGCAGGGCGGCCTCGATCTCGTCGTTGCCGGGCAGGTTCTTGCCCTCGGGTAAGCCCAGCCGTTTGATGGCCTTGCGCTTTGCCAGGGCAAAGTCGTCGATGTGCTCTTCGGCCATCAGACGGGCTGCGAGGTGAATGATCTGTTCGCGCGCGCCGCGCGGTGATCTGTCGTGGTGGCCCATGTCGTCCTCGCTGGCTTGGATGTGGCGGGCTTGTTGCCCGCCGCACATTGGGAACCGCCAAAACCGGCCAGGTTCCCCGGCCGTGTTTCACTGCCCCCTATGCGTTATATGGAGACAGGCCCCGGTTCGCAAGTGCTGCTTCCGGAGTTGGCGTATCGTAGCGCAGCCTTGCCTTGACTACTTGCCTTGCTGCCTACCGGTTGGAATACCACAAAGATGTTGCCAGAAATACGACAAACCACCGCTGTTGCCGATCTGCACTGGCTGCTGACCTCGCCCTCGCTGTTGGCACCGGCCTGGCTGCCGGCCGATGCGCTCGCTGGCGATGCCGCCTTGGGCGAGGCCTGGTGGCGGGCGCTGGACAGGACGGCACTGCTGCCAGCGCTGGCAGCCCTGCCAGACGTAGGCCGGGACTACAGGCTGGGCCGCTACGCCGAGGATCTGATGCGGCAGGCCTTGCTCCATCTGCCAGGCCACGACCTGCTGGCCAGCCAGTTGGCCGTTCGGGAAGCCGGCCGCAGCCTGGGCGAGTACGATTTCCTGCTACGCCCACCCGCCGGGCGGGTATGGCATATCGAACTGGCGGTAAAGTTCTATCTGGCCCTGCCCGATGCGCAAGGCTTGTTCCTGGTGGGGCCGGGACTGCACGATGCACTCAGCCTCAAGTTGGCACGCCTGCTGCACCACCAGTTGCGACTACCACATACGCCTGCCGGGCTGGCGGCACTGGATGGTCTGGGGCCGGTCCAGGCCATGCCCTGGCTGCGTGGGCGCATGTTCTATCGCGAGCTGTCGTCACCCGCCCCCGCCATGCTGGCTGGCGACCACCTGCGTGGCTGGTGGCGCTGCTGGGGTGAGGCATGGCCGCAAACCCGGCCAGACAGCCTGTGGTGCTGCCTGCCCAAGCGCCTGTGGCTGGCGCCGCAGCAGGCCGATGGCGAAGCGCCAGACTTGGACGGTGTACAGGCCCAGCTGGCACGACACTTTGCGGCCAGTGCAAGGCCGGTCATGGTGGCCGAGTATGCGCCCCTGGCGGCAGGCGGGCAGGAGCTGGCACGCGGCATGGTGCTGCCTGCAGGCTGGCCCGACGCCGATAGCTTGTGCCAGCTGCGCCGCAAGGTGGCAGAGACACCGGGCGCGGCCGCCTTGGGGTTTTGAGAGCCTGTTCGCTATCTATTTCGCCCCGGTGTTACGAGCAATGCCCGGAACCCAAAGGGCCGGACCGGACAAGGGTTGTTGGCACTGGGTACGGATCGTGCGGGGGAGGCTGCTGGGTAAGCGGTGCCGGGCAATGCAGCCTGGGCCACCATGCTGTGGCGAGTCGATGTCCACTCACCGCCCGGCATGCCGCAAGGTGTACCATGCGCCCCCGTCATTAACGCTATAGTCCCTGGATATTGTTATCAGGGGCCGTGCCTGAGTCATGTCTGATACCGCGATTGCCTCCTCTCCTGCCATAGCCATCATCGGTGGCGGCCCTGCCGGCCTGATGGCGGCCGAGGTGCTGGCGCAGGCCGGCATGGCGGTGGATGTCTACGACGCCATGCCCTCGGTTGGCCGCAAGTTCCTGCTGGCCGGCGTGGGCGGCATGAACATCACCCACTCCGAACCCTTGGCGCCTTTTCTCAGCCGCTATGGCGAGCGGGAGCGCGAGCTGGCGCAGTTGCTGGCGGACTTCGGCCCCGATGCACTGTGCGACTGGATACATGGCTTGGGTATTGCCACCTTTGTGGGCAGCTCAGGGCGGGTCTTCCCCACTGATATGAAGGCTGCACCCCTGCTGCGAGCTTGGCTGCACCGGCTCAAGGGCATGGGCGTGCGCATCCATGTGCGGCACCGTTGGCTGGGCTGGACGGTGGATGGCAGCCTGCGGCTGGCTACTGCAGAAGGCGAAAAGCACTGCAAGGCCAGCGCCACCGTACTGGCCTTGGGCGGCGCCAGCTGGCCCAGGTTGGGGTCGGATGGTGCCTGGCAGCCATTGTTGGCAGCGCAGGGGGTGGATATTGCGCCGCTCAGACCGGCCAACTGCGGCTTTGAGGTGGCTTGGAGCGAGCATTTCCGCGAGAAATTCGCCGGCGCCCCACTGAAGTCAGTGGTGTTGTGGTTTGCCGATGGCAGCGGCAAGGAATACCGCAAGCAAGGCGAGTTCGTGGTCAGCGATGCCGGGGTGGAGGGCAGCCTGATCTACGCCCATGCGGCCGCCTTGCGTGAAGAGGTGGCCAGGCAGGGGCGTGCCACCATCCATATCGACCTGGCGCCAGGACGTGATCTGGCGCGGGTGCAGGCCGAAGTGGCCCATCCAAGGGGCTCGCGTTCGCTGTCCAGCCATCTGCAGAGCAAGCTGGGTATCACCGGCGTCAAGGCCGGCCTGCTGCGCGAGTGCCTGAGCAAGGAGGCTTTCAACGACCCCGTGCGTCTGGCAGAGGGCATCAAGGCCCTACCCATCACACTGGGCGAGCCGCGCCCCTTGGTAGAGGCCATCAGCACGGCCGGTGGCGTGCGGTTCGAGGCCTTGGAGCGTGGCCTGATGCTGCGCCAACTGCCCGGTGTATTCTGTGCAGGCGAGATGCTGGATTGGGAGGCGCCCACCGGCGGCTACCTGCTCACCGCCTGCTTTGCCAGCGGCCGCATGGCGGGGCAGGGGGTGCTCGATTGGTTGGCGCGAGTGCGCTGACCGGCCCTGCTGCCTGCAACATAATGCACGCACCTGTCCCTTGCCTTGCAGTCTGCCGCCATCGCCCCCATCTGGCTGGTTGATTTCCTCTAACGCCGAGCCTGCCATGCACCAACCCGTCGACCTCGCCAAGGCTTATCGCCTGCTCAACCATGGCCCTACCGTGCTGGTTTCCAGCGCGCACGGCGAGCGCCGCAATGTGATGGCAGCAGCCTGGAGCATGCCGCTGGATTTCTCGCCACCCAAGATTACGGTGGTCATAGACAAGCGCACCCTGACCCGTGAATTGGTCGAGGCGTCGGGTGAGTTCGTGCTCAATATCCCCGGCCGCAGCCTGGCCCAGGCCACCGTGGCGGTGGGCAACCAGAGCGGCAGGGAGCTGGACAAGTTTGCCGAATACCAGCTGGCGACCTTTGCCGGCAGCCAGGTTGCTGCACCGCTGCTGGCAGGCTGTGTGGGGTGGCTGGAGTGTAGGGTGTTGGCCGAGCCGCATATCCAGCAGGCTTACGATTTGTTCATTGCCGAAGTCGTCGCAGCCTGGGCCGACCCGCGCGACTTCAGCCAGGGCCATTGGCATTTCGCACCGGGCCGTGAGCGCTCCATCCACTATGTGGCTGGCGGTACCTTCTTTGAGACCGGGGACGCATTCCAGGTGCCCATGCCTTGAGGCCACTGCCGGTAACTCCGCATGCCTTGCAATACGGTGCTGTTGCTGGCCTCGAGAGGGCGAGGTGTGCGGACTAAATCAGGGGAGGTCTGCTGTATCAGGCTGTATTGGCGCTTGGCGCCAGGATTTTCCTGGCGCCAGCACAACCTGATATCAACAGTGAATGACTTGAGTCCATAACTAGGCGCTTAGGGCTGGGCCGACCGTATCTGCTTGACCACGCTGTCGGCCAGCGCATTCGGTACCGGGATGGTCAAGTGGTACTGGGCGATCTTCCACTGGCCTGCTTCTTTGCGCAGCACCCCAGTACCCCGGCAGCGGCCCAGGTTGGCATTGTCCAGCAGCTCGTCAAAGAAGGCGTGGCTGCCGTCCGGTGCCAGGCTGATATGCCGCTCGGCTTGGGTGTAGGTCCAGCCACGGCCCTTGTCGAAATGCGGTTTGGCGTAGGCCTTGAACTGCGATACCGTCCAGCGCTCGCTGGCATCGGTGCCGATAAATACGCCATCTGCGGTAAACAGCGCAAAATATGGTTCGAACTGTGCTTTGGCGGCAGCGCCGTGGAAACGATCCAGTACGGCGCCGATATCGACACGGTCATCGGCATGGGCCAGCGGGGCAATCAGCATAAGCAGGGTCAGTAGCGCACGGCGCAGCAGGGGCATGGCAGTTATCCAGGGTGGATCGCTTAAACGCGCAGCAGCACCATCTTCAACGGGTGCTTGCCATCATGGCTGGGGAAGTCGCCTTCCGGGGTGATCCATTCCACCTCGCGCACCGTGCGGCCTGCCTTGGCGGCGCTACGCTGTAGCAGGTCCAGCCAGGCATCGGCATCCACCTGGGCCACATTGTTGCAGCAGATGAGGGTGCCGCCTTCGGCGGTGGCCAGCAGGGCTGGCTTGAAGACCGAGGAGTAGTCGTTGACCAGATCCACCACACCGAACAGGCTCTTGGCATAGCGGGGCGGATCCAGGAATACCAGATCGAACTGCTTGGCTTCCAGCTTGGGGAAGGGGGGCATGCGCTTGCCGCGCACCATGGTGGGCTGGCCCAGACCCGACAGCTGGCGCACGGCGGGGAAGACATCGCTCTGGACAAAACGGGGGCGTATGGGCAGGTTGTTCAGGCGGGCATTCTGCTTGCCCACGCGCAGGCTGGATTCAGCGAAGTCCACATTCACCACATGGCTGGCGCCGGCCTTGGCGGCGGCAATGCCGATGCCACAGGTGTAGGCAAACAGATTCAGCACAGACTTGCCCTCGGCCTCCTGCATCACCCGACGGCGACCGGCGCGCATGTCCAGGAACAGCCAGGGGTCCTGGCCGCCATGGCGAGCCTGCACATGGTAGCTCACGCCCAACTCCTGGAACTCGCGTGGCAGCATGGCGGCTTCCAGTTCATCCTCGGGCAGGGGGTTGCCTATGCGCGAGTTGGTGCCGCTGCGATCGTTGTAGACCATGGCGAGACCGGGGCTGGCGTGCTCGTAGAAGTCTTCGATCTCGTCCAACTGGGCTGGGCTCAGGCTGCTGTGGAAAGTCTGCACCAGCAGCAGGCTGCCATAGCGGTCTATGGTGAGGCCGGCTTCACCTTCCACGCTGCCATGGAACAGTCGGTAGGCATCGGTGGCTTCACCGTGCAGGCGGGCCAGCAGCTCGGTACGGGCATCAAAGGCGGCTTGCAGCAGCGGGGTCAGGGTGGTGCTGGACATGAATACTCCGGGTCAAGCGCTGATACGCCGCATGGCGGGCCAGACGCTTCAATTAGATCAATCGATCATTTTAACCTGTCCGGCGCGGCTAACCACTTAATAATGTGGCGGAATCTCATGCTGGGGGCCGCCCTTGCTGCCGTCGGGCGTGCGCATCTGGTCGTTCAGGCGGCGTAGTTCCTGTGCCAGCCACTCCATTTGCTGCTGCTGGCGGGCGACCACGCGGTTCAGCTCATCCAGCAGGTCGTCCTGCAACGCCAGGCGGATTTCCAGTTCGGTAATGCGATCTTCCATGACCTACTCGCTTTCAAAAGACGGGCGGAGCTTACCGATTTTTGCTTAGCCGCGTAGCATTCCGGTCTTGATAGGTGAAAAGCATCGTTATGACCGAGAAGTACGACATCCGCCCCGACCAGTCCGTTGAGTTGCTCAAGGCGCTGCATATCCTGACCCGCGACGGCAAGCTCAACCAGGATAGCCGGCGCAAGCTCAAGCAGGTCTACCACCTGTTCCACTTCATCGAGCCCCTGCTGCAGGCGGCGCTGGCCGTTCATCCCGATATCCGGCTGGTGGATCACGGTGCCGGCAAGTCCTATCTGGGTTTTATCCTGTACGACCTGTTCTTCAAGGCACAGGCGCCCGACGGCCTGATCTACGGCATCGAGACCCGCGACGAGCTGGTCAGCCGCTCGCGCGAGCTGGCCGACAAAGCGGGCTTCAAGGGCATGCGCTTTCTCAATCTGTCGGTGGCCGATTCGATCAGCTCCAGCGAGCTGCCTGAGCGCATAGACGTGGTGACGGCCCTGCACGCCTGCAATACCGCGACCGACGATGCCATCCGCTTTGCCCTGGCCAAGGGGGCGCAGAGCATCGTCCTGGTGCCTTGCTGCCAGGCCGAGGTGGCGGCTGCGCTGCGCAAGCACAAGGGCAGCATGCTGGCCAATCCGCTGACCGAGATATGGCGGCATCCCATCCACACCCGTGAGTTCGGCAGCCAGCTCACCAATGTATTGCGTTGCCTGCAGCTGGAGGCCCATGGCTACCAGGTGACGGTGACCGAGTTGGTGGGCTGGGAGCATTCGATGAAGAACGAACTGATCATTGCCCAATACCAGAACCGGCCGCGCAAGCAAGCCGCCCAGCGGCTCAACGCCGTGCTGGCCGAGGTGGGCCTGCAGGACATGCAGGAGCGCTTCTTCGTGCCGGCGCTGTAGCCGGGCGGGGGGCGGTACCGCTACGGAGCAGGCAGGCTGCGGCCATGGGGCAGGCGGCAGATCTCCATCCGTCGCGGCTTTGGGCACTTTATCGCAGCAGTGGGCGAGTGGCCGGTCCGCACAGTAGAATGGTGGGCTCCTGACAAGCTCGGAAGCCGCCGCAATGAATGACGCACTGCGCGATACACTCGCCATCAACCCGCTGCTGCAAGATTGGCAAACGCCCTATGGCTTGCCCCCGTTCGATCAGGTCAATGCCGGGCATTTCATTCCAGCCTTTGATCTGGCCATGCCGGCCCACCTGGCCGAACTGGATGCCATCGCCAGCCAGGCTGCGCCCGCCAGTTTCGACAATACCGTGGTGGCTTTCGACGCTGCAGGCCGTCTGCTCACCCGCATAGAGCTGCTGTTCGACAATCTTTCCTCCAGTGAGACCTCACCGGCCCTGCAAGAGGTGGAATTGATCATGGCGCCGCGTATTGCGGCGCATAAGAACGCCATCTATATGCATGCCGCGCTGTTCAGCCGCATAGACGCGCTGTATGGCCAGCGTGCCGAATTGGGCCTGGATAGCGAGCAGCTGCGCCTGCTGGAGCGCATCCACCTGGATTTCGTCCGCGCCGGCGCCAAACTGCCCGAGGACAAACGGCAGCGCTATGGCGAGGTGATGGAGGCGCTGGCTGGCCTGTGCACCCGCTTTACCCAGAATGTGCTGGCCGACGAAGCCGGTTTCTCGCTGCAGCTCAAGGATGCCGCTGATCTGGCCGGCCTGCCGGACTTCCTGCTGGCGTCGGCCCAGGGTGCCGCCCGCCAACTGGGCCTGCCCGAAGGCAGCCATGCCATCACCCTGTCGCCTTCCTTGGCAGAACCCTTCCTGACGTTCTCCTCGCGCCGCGATCTGCGTGAGACCGTCTGGCGCGAACGGGTGGCCCGTGGCGCCCATGCCGGCGAGCACGATAATCGCCCCCTGGCCGCCCAGATCATGGCGCTGCGGCAGGAACAGGCTGCGCTGCATGGCTATGCCAGCTATGCCGACTATGAGCTGGTGGACCGCATGGCCGGCAAGCCGGCTGCCGTGCACGATCTGCTGAGCCGCGCCTGGGAGCCCGCCAAACGCAAGGCTGAGCAGGACCGTCTGGCGCTGACCGAGATGGCCCGCTCGCTGGGTGAGCCGACCCCGATCGCAGCCTGGGACTGGCGCTATCTGGCGGAGAAGGTCAGGCAGCAGCGCTACGATCTGGACGATGCCGAGATCAAGCCCTACTTTGCGCTGGAGAACATGATCACCGCCATGTTCGACTGTGCCGGTAAATTGTTTGGCGTACGCTTCGTGGAACAGAAGGGCATACCGCTTTACCACGCCGATGCTCGCCTGTGGGAAGTGCGCGACCGCGCTGATCAACTGGTTGGCCTGTTCATTGGCGACAACTACGCACGCCCCAGCAAGCGCAGCGGCGCCTGGATGAGCATCTTCCGCAGCCAGAGCGGTATCGCTGGCGGCACACTGCCCATCGTCATCAACAACAACAACTTTGCCAAGGCCGACACTACGCTGCTGAGCGCGGACGACCTGCGCACCCTGTTCCATGAATTCGGCCACGGCCTGCATGGCCTGCTGTCGCAGGTGCGCTACGAGCATCTGGCTGGCACCCAGGTGCTAAGCGATTTTGTCGAGCTGCCCTCGCAGATATTCGAGAACTGGGCCGACGAGGAGTCCGTGCTCAAGCAGCATGCCCGGCACTACCAGACCGGCGAAGCGATTCCAGCCGCGCTGCTGCAGAAACTCAAGGCGGCACGCCAGTTCAACCAGGCCTGGGCCACCATCCAGTATGTGGCGCCGGCCCTGATAGACATGGCGCTGCATTCGTTGCCCAACGGCACCGAGGTGGACATTGCCGCCTTCGAGGCCGAGCAATGCGCGGCGCTGGGCGTGCCCGAGGACATCGGCCTGCGCCACTACCTGTCGCACTTCCAGCACTTGTTTGCCGGCCCCGGCTATGCCGCTGGCTACTATGTCTACATGTGGGCCGAGGTGCTCGATGCCGATGGCTATGACGCCTTTGTCGAAGCCGGCGACCCCTTCCATGCCGAGACGGCGGAGCGGCTGTACCGTCATATCTACAGCGCAGGTAACAAGCAGGAGCCTGCCGCTGCCTACCGGGCCTTCCGCGGTCGCGACCCCAAGGTCGAGCCCATGCTGGCCAAGCGGGGCCTGATCTGATGATGCGGCCGGCCGATTACGCCCAAGCGCAGCTCGATTGCTACAACCAGCTCGACCTGGAGGGTTTCCTAGCCCTCTATGCCGATGATGTGGTGGTGCATGAATTCCCCGCCACGCCGGTGCTGGAAGGCAAGGCTGCCCTGCGCGAACGCTATGGCCGCATCCTGTTCCCGGGTTCAACCGTGCATGCCGTGGTGACCCAGCGCATGGTGGTGGGCAATCGCGTCATCGACCATGAGCAGATCACCGGTCACCCCATCATGGGTGAGGCTGCGCTGGTGGTGATCTACCAAGTGGGGGCACAGGGTATAGAACGGGTCTGGTTCATGCGCTGAGAGGCTGGATTGCACTCAAGCAATAGCGGGGCGTGACAGACAGCGCAGACGCCAGGGCGACCCTGGCGGTGCCTCATACGGCGGCGTTTCCTTGCGTATTGCTCATCCTCCACCCTTGGTTAGTCCGACGCTGGCGCACTACACTGGGCGGATAGGTTTGCCGTCGGGGAGTGCCATGAACGCTGAATCACCCTTGCACAAGCTGCTGGCTGCGGTGCCGCTGTTCCATGAGCTAACGCCTGACGAGCTGGCTACCTTTCTGAGCCATTGCCGGCAGGAGGAAGTGCCGGCCGGCTATGTGCTGATCGAACAGGGTGAGCGTGGCCGGCATCTCTATGCGGTGATGAGTGGCGGCCTCAAGGTCAGCCGCAAGGCGGGCGAGGCCGAGCCGGTGCAACTGGCGGTACTCCGGGCCGGCGATGTGTTCGGTGAGCTGGCCCTGGTGGATTTTGGCGAGCGCTCGGCGTCAGTAACCACGACCGAGCCCTGCCGCCTGCTGCGTTTTGATCGACTGGACGTGGTCAAGCTGCCACCCATGCTGCTGGCCAAGCTGTACCGCAATGTGGGCACGCTGATGGCCGGCCGCCTGCGGGAGACCAACAGCCTGGTCAGCATACTGCTGGCGGAGAAGGCACCTGCTGCGGTGGCGGCGGACGATGAGACCCAGGGCAGCGGCTTTGCACTGCCCCAGCAGCGCACAGTCATTCGTCGCTGAAACACCCGGCCTGCCACGGATAGGTCTACCTTATCGGCATGGACATGCAGGCATGGGAGGTGTGGCATGAAAACCGTATTCCTGGGTGGAATGGCCCTGCTGGTACTGTGGCAGTCCGACGTGCAGGCGGCCAGCGTGGACAACGGCCGCCATGTATTCGAGGGTAACTGCGCCGTGTGCCATGGCACCCCGCCCGATAATCTGATACGGCCCAAGGTGATGATAGCGGCGGATAATCCCAACGCCATACGCAATGCCTTCAATATCCAGCCGCAGATGAGCTTTCTCAATGGCGCCTTCACCGACAGCGAATTGCGCGACATTGCCAAGTATCTTGCCAAGCCCACTACCACGGATTCCGACCGGCTGTTCGACTGGGGACAGGCAACCTATCCCGAGCTGCTGAGTGGCGCACCGCTGGCTGGTACCGCACTGGGCTACTACTATCGGTATTATCCGATCACCAATGTCTTTGTGGGCACGCAGAACCGTGACGTTTTCTTCTATGACCCCAGCCAGCCTGGCGACCCGCTCAACCTGGGCAGCATGGACAGCTTCCTGCTGCTGGCTGAGCCGGCGGGTTACTGAGGGCTGGCTTGCAAGCCTGGCCTGCCTGCTGTTGACCCTGGCCTGGGTACCAGCCCGCGCCGCCGACACCGGTGTACCCGCACCTATGCTCCGGCTGCCGGATGTTCAAGGACGCCAGCATGATCTGGCGGACTTGCGTGGCAAGGTGGTCTACCTGGATTTCTGGGCTTCCTGGTGCGGGCCCTGCCGTCAGTCCTTTCCCTGGATGAATCAGCTGCAGCAACGGCATGCCAAGGACGGCCTGGTGGTGCTGGCCGTCAATCTCGATACGGAAGCCAAGGATGCCGCGGCCTTTCTGGCGCGCTACCCGGCCAGCTTCAGCGTGCTGTACGACGCCACCGGCGCCAGTGCCAAGGCTTGGGGCGTCAAGGCCATGCCCAGCAGTTACCTGATCGATAGGCAGGGGGCGATTCGTAGCCGCCATATTGGTTTCCGCCCCAGCAGCGCCGCCGAACTCGACGCCCAAATCGCAGCCCTGCTGCAAACCCCCTGAGGACCTTGCATGCGTATCTGCCTGCTATTGAGCATGACCCTGCTGGCTGGCTGCGCCACCGTGCAGCCCTGGGAGAAAGGCCACCTGGCCAAGCCCATCATGGCATTTGACCCCGATCCGCTGACGGCACGCCAGCACAAGCAGATCTACACCAGCAAGGAAGCTGCCAGCGGCGGCCAGGGTGTGGGCACGGGAGGTTGTGGATGCAACTGACGCCCAGCCCACAGGCAGACCACGCCAACAGCCATCCATTAGGCCTGTTGGCGGCCGCTGCCATGGCCCTGATGCCGGCCACGGCACAAGCGGTGGCACCACCCGATGGTACTAGCGTGACGGTGAGCTACCTCAGCTATCAGGATTACGATGCCCAGCGTGATCGCATGCAGGTGCATGCCCCGCAGCTGCACCTGCGTACTGCGCTGGGCGAGCGTTTTGGCCTGGAGATGGCGGCCACGGTGGAGACCATGTCGGGTGCTTCCCCGGAGTTCCACAATGCGCTCAGTGGTGCCTCCGGCAAGGGCATAGCCGACCGTCGGCGCGCTGCCGATGCCAAGCTCAGCCACTATTTCGACAGGGTGGTGCTGGGCTTGGGCCTGGCCTATTCGGATGAAGACGACTACCGCTCACGCGGAGCCGGCTTGGATGTGCAGTGGCTGAGCGAGGACCAGAACACCACCCTGGTGGCAGGGCTGGGTAGCAGCAGCGACCATATCAGTGCCACCGACCGGCCGCTGATACAGCAGCGGCGTCATGGCAAGGAGGCAATGCTGGGGCTGACTCAGGTGCTGTCGCCGGTGGCCATCGTGCAAAGCAATCTCACCTACAGCCGTGGCCATGGGTATTTTTCGGACTCCTACAAGGCGCTGGACCGACGGCCCGATAGCCGCCACCAGCTGGCCTGGCTGACCCGCTACCGGCATTACCTGCCTGCTCTGCAGGCTGCCGTGCATCTGGACTATCGCTACTATCGCGACAGTTGGGGTGTCAGGGCGCATAGCCTGGAGACCAGCTGGTACCAGCCGGTGGGCGAGCGCTGGCTGTTGCAGCCCAGCCTGCGTTACCACAGCCAGGGCGCTGCCCGCTTCTACAGCGATCGTTTTCCGCCTGCCCGCTTCAATACGCTGTATTCGGCCGACAGCCGGCTAGGCGCGCTGGGGGCCGTCACGGTGGGCCTCAAGGCCAGTTGGCACTACAGCGCGCAGACCACCGTGGCACTGCAGGCCGAGCACTACCAGCAGCGTGCCAGCTGGCATGCCGGCGGGCAGGGCAGCACCGCAATGATGCCGTTCAAGGCCAACTGGCTATCGCTGGGCTTGGGCCATCGCTTTGAGTGACGCCAACGCCTGCCACCGCTTTATCTTCCGGGCCATGGCTTGTGACAACGAGCTGCAACTGGTGGGGGAGGCTACCGCCGCTGCCCGTATGGCCGAGCTGGTCATGGCCGAGGTCCGCCGCATCGAGGCCAAGTACTCGCGCTACCGTGCCGACAGCGTGGTGGCGCGCATCAACGGCGGTGCCGGTGGCGAGCCGGTGGCCATAGATCTGGAGACCGAGCGCCTGCTGGACTATGCCCATGCAGCCTGGCTGCAAAGCGGCGGGCGATTCGATATCACCTCGGGCGTGCTCAGGCAGGTGTGGGATTTTCGTAGCGCCCGGCTGCCCAACGGGGCGCGGCTGGCCCAGGCATTGCAGCGCATAGGCTGGGACAGGGTGGAGCGCGGCCCCGGCTGGGTGCGCTTGCCAGAGGCCGGCATGGAACTGGATTTTGGTGGCTTCGGCAAGGAATATGCTGTCGATAGCGCCGCCGACCTTTGTCTGGCGGCGGGCTGGCGCCAGGGGCTGGTCAACCTGGGCGGCGATCTGCGGGTGTTGGGGCCGCAAGCCGATGGCAGGCCTTGGCGCATCGGCCTGCGACACCCGCGTGCGCCTGAGCAAGTCTTGGCAACCGTGCTGCTAAGCGAGGGCGGCCTGGCCAGCAGCGGCGATTATGAGCGCTACATGGATGTGGCAGGCCGCCGCTATTGCCATATTCTGGACCCGCATACCGGTTATCCCTCGCAGGGCTGGCAGGCGGTCAGTGTGACAGCAGCGCGCTGTCTGCTGGCGGGTACGGTCAGTACGGTAGCCATGCTGCACGATGCTGCTGGCGGCCTGGATTGGTTGCGACGCTGCGGCCAGCCCTATGTGGCCGTGGCGGGCGATGGCAGCGTGCATGATGGCTTTCCGGTGCGGCAGAATGTGCACGAAGGCCCCTCTAAACCGCTGCCAGCCACGCAAAGCTGAGACGGCTACCTTGTTTGGGTACTACACTACCGCTACAGATCCTCCATTGGGGACATCCATCATCTGCGGCTTCGCCGTGCGCTACCGCGATAAAGCGGGCCGGCGGGCACTGCGCCAATTCTTAAGGAGTACGCTTACATGCGCCTGAACCGCACCCTGCTGCTAGGCTGCCTATCTGGTTTGTTGATGACGTCCACGGTATTGGCCGATGTGCTTGACCGGGTCAAGAGCAAGGGCGTGCTGACGGTA
Organism: Chitinimonas prasina; assembly: GCF_030160395.1. Taxonomy (GTDB): domain Bacteria; phylum Pseudomonadota; class Gammaproteobacteria; order Burkholderiales; family Chitinimonadaceae; genus Chitinimonas; species Chitinimonas prasina. The sequence continues at coordinate 877,698 of NZ_BSOG01000001.1, read as the reverse complement.
GGCGTGGTCATCGACCCGCCATTTGGCATCAAGAACAAGAACGGTACGCTCTCTGGTTACGACGTGGATTTTGCCATCGCCATTGCCAAGAAGCTGGGCGTCAAGCCGGTGATCCTGGAGCTGGACACGGACGAGCGTGTCAACGCACTCAATACCAACAAGATCGACATCCTGACCGCCTACACCAAGACGGCCGAGCGGGAAAAACAGGTCAGTTTCAGCTACGGCTATTTTGTGACCGGCCAGAAGTTCGTGGCCAAGCTGCGCAAGATACAGACGCTGGACGACGTCAAGTCCCTGTCGGTGGGCGCCATCCGCGACACCACCTCGGAGAAGCTGGCCAAGAAGGAACTGGCCGGCACCACCATCATCAGCTTCACCGATGTGGACGAAGCCTTTCGCTTCCTGCAGCAAGGCAAGATCGATGCCATCACCTATGACGAGCCCATCCTGGCCGCCAAGCTGTTTGCCATGCCAGGCAAGCAGCAGTATGAGATCAGCCCGGTATCACTCTCCACCAAGGCCTATGGCCTGGCAGTGGTCAAGGGAGAGAAGCGGCTGGTTGGGGTGATCAACGACACCCTGTCCGAGCTGGAAGACAGCGGCGAAGCCGCCCGTATTTTCGAGCGCTGGTTCGGCCCGACCTCCAGCGCGCCGCTGCAGCGCATATTCAAGATACAGAGCTGATCACCCGGCTATTTGAACAGGGATAGGCCCCTAGTGGGCCTATCAAGCAACCTGCTTCAACTTCTCGCCTTCCACCAGCACGGTATTCGTGCCATCGCTGAGCCACAGCTGACCATCCTGCAGGGTTGCCTGCAACTGCATGCCGCGCTGATTCATGGCGGCCAATTGCGCCAGGGTTTCCGGGTTGATGCTGATCACGCTGAGATTGTCCAGCCGGCCCAGCTTACCCTCCATGCCTTTCCACCAAATGTCGGCAGCACGGCCGCCGTAGCTGTAGACCCATACCTGATCGGCACGGCCGCAGGACTGGCGCAGCCTGCGCTCGTCCGGCTCGCCCAGGTCTATCCACAGTTCGATCTCGTCGGCATAGCTTTTCTGCCAGAGCGCGGGTTCGTCATTGTCGCTGGCGATATCACGGGTAAAGGTCAGCCTTTCGCTCGCGTGCAGCACAAACACGGCCAGGCGCAGCATCAGTCGCTCCAGTGTTTCAGATGGATGCTGAGCCAGGGTCAGGCTGTGGTTGGCGTAGTAGCCGCGATCCATGTCGCTGATGGAGATGTCGGCTTTGTGTATGGTGGCCTTGAGTGCCATGGCAGGTATGCAGTCGATTTGAGAAAGGCGCGAGTTTAGCCCTAGTGGGTGCCAATGTCGCAAAGCTGGCCCAGATATTTTGTACTTCCAGGCCGCTAGGCCCTAGGCCGATGCAGTAGGCAGGTTTGCTGCTGCATGGCGGGTATGGGCGCGCTGGCCGCCTGCACCGTAGACATCAGATTGCTATGGAAGAATCTAATTCAATCAGATGCTTATGTTGTATATGCCTATGGAATAATGATATTGGCATGATATTATCCGGTTTTCGGCAGCAGTCTGCTGCCAGCCACATTCATACGGCATGCCCTGTAAGGCAGGGGGCCGTACACAGAAGGATGACATCATGTTGAATACTGGAAACAAGCGTCGCGCCATGGTGATGGCAGGCTGGATGCTGTTGTCGCTGGCGGTGGAAGCGGCACCTGCAGCACCTGCACCTGCACCGACGCCCGAGGCTGGCGTGGTAGTCATGCCCCTGACCCCGCCCACGCTCCGCGCTGAGGCGGTATACCTGCCTGGCACCAAGCTGGCTGCCACGCTGCCCGCACCAGCCCCCAAGCTGGGTACTTGGTCCTACGAAGTGGAAGAGCTGGCACGTACCCAAGGTTGCAAGGGCAGCGGCGCCTGGCTGACGGGGGGCGACAGCAGCGAACAGTACTATCGTATCCAGTGCGAGACCGGCACCGTGCTGCAGGCTACTTGTACGGCTTCCGGTCAGTGCCTGGTGGACTAACGACCACGCGATTTACTGGGCGCTTTGCCCTTGCCGCCACGCAGGTTGGGTTGCCGTGGCGGTGCAATACGGCCCACCGTGCCAGGGCCACCACCACCACGGGCATTGCCGCGAGGCGCCTGCAACTGGCGCTCCTCGGCCGTGGGATGGGGCACCAGATGCTGGCTGCCATTGCCTATCAGGTCAGCCCGTCCCATATTGCTCAGGGCTTCGCGCAGAATGGGCCAGTGCTTGGGATCGTGGTAGCGCAAAAAGGCCTTGTGCAGCTTACGGCGGTAGGCATCGCGGACGATATCGACCTTTTCCGAGCTGCGGCTCAGCTTCTTCAGCGGATTGCGGCGGGTATGCCACATGGTGGTGGCCAGGGCCATCGGTGTGGGGGTAAAGGCCTGCACCTGGTCTGGGCGGAAGTTGTTCTTCTTCAGCCATAGCGCCAGGTTCAACATGTCCTCATCGCTGGTGCCCGGGTGGGCGGCGATAAAGTAGGGAATCAGGTACTGTTCCTTGCCCGCCTGCTTGCTGAAGCGGTCAAACAGCTCGCGGAAGCGCTCGAAGGCATCCACCCCCGGCTTCATCATCTTGCTCAGCGCACCTTCCTCGGTATGCTCGGGCGCGATCTTGAGATAGCCGCTGACGTGGTGGGTGACCAGCTCCTTGATGTACTCGGGCGAGCGCACGGCAATGTCGTAGCGCAGGCCAGAGCCTATGGTGATCTTCTTCACACCCGGTATGGCGCGTGCCTTGCGGTAGAGCTGTATCAGCGGCGCGTGATCGGTATTGAGGTTCTCGCAGATGCCCGGGTAGACGCAACTGAGGCGGCGGCAGGCTGATTCTATCTTGGTGTCCTTGCAGGCCAGCCGGTACATATTGGCGGTAGGGCCACCAATGTCGGTGATATGGCCCTTGAAGCCGCGGGTCTTGTCTCGAATTTCCTCGATCTCGGCCAGGATGGATTCTTCCGAGCGGCTCTGGATGATGCGGCCCTCGTGCTCGGTAATCGAACAGAAGGTGCAGCCGCCGAAGCAGCCGCGCATGATGTTGACCGAGAACCGTATCATTTCCCACGCAGGGATATGGGCGTTGCCATAGGCCGGATGCGGGTTGCGCGCATAGTAGAGGCCGTAGACATGATCCATCTCCGGGGTGGTGAGGGGGATGGGAGGCGGATTGATCCAGACCTCGCGTTCACCATGCTGCTGCACCAGCGCACGGGCGTTGCCGGGGTTGGATTCCAGGTGCAGCACCCGGCTGGCGTGGGCGTAGAGTACTGGGTCGTGGGCCACTGCCTCGTAGGCCGGTATGCGCACCACGGTCTTGAGGCGGGCCTCCAGCTTGGCACGAACCCGCTCGGATTTGCTGACTATGCGTATGGCCTGGGTGCCCTCGGGCAGCACTTCGCCGGCAATCTGCTTGGGCTGTTCGGGCTCCATGGCATAGGGGTCGACGTGGGCGTCCACCCGGCCAGGGGTATCTACCGTGCTGGAATCTTCCTCGCGCCAGCTGGCATCGGGCTTCCAGCCCAGTGGCGCCATGAAGGCGGTGCCGCGTATATCGCGCATGTCGCGCAGCTTTTCGCCTCGGCCTGCGCGCTGGGCGATCTCGACCAAGGCCCGTTCGGCGTTGCCGTAGAGGAGGATGTCGGCCTTGGCGTAGACCAGGGCGGACTGTCGTACCTTGTCGCTCCAGTAGTCATACTGGGCAATGCGGCGCAGGCTGGCCTCGATACCGCCTATCATGATCTGCACGCCGGGATAGGCCTCGCGACAGCGCTGTGAATAGATGGTGACGGCTCGATCCGGGCGTTTGTCGGGTGCGCCGTGCGGCGTGTAGGCGTCGTCCGAGCGCGGCTTCTTGTCCGCCGTGTAGCGATTGATCATCGAGTCCATATTGCCGGCAGTGACGCCAAAGAACAGCCTTGGCTTGCCCAGCGCCTTGAAGGCATCGGCCGAGTGCCAGTCCGGCTGGGCGATCACCCCTACCCGGAAGCCCTGCTGCTCCAGCAGCCGGCCTATCAGCGCCATGCCGAAACTCGGATGGTCAATATAGCAATCGCCTGATACCAGGATGATGTCGCATTCGTCCCAGCCCAATTCATCCATCTCGGCCCGGCTCATGGGCAGGAAGGGCGCAATGCGTCCCTGCGTGCCCCAGTAGCTGGGGTATTGATGGAGCGGAGTGGGTGTTGCGGTAACGGTCATTATGCGTAGTGCCGAGCTAGGTCAATCGACCATTGTCGCAGATTTGCGCATTTTTTTGAAAAACTTCTTTTTTTTCATCGAGATAGGGATGTTTCGGTGTATGTGGTCCACATCAACGCGATTCGACTTTGCAACAGACGCGACCAGTGGGCTGGGCATCTTGACAGCTTCAAGTGTAGTATCGCGCCCCGATCCAGTCGTGGGGCCGGGTTTTTATCTTAAACGCCAAATAAACCAATGACATAACGTCAAAGTCAGAGAGTGATTTTTCCTATGAAACGCCTATTTGTCCTAGCTGCCGCGCTGTTGTTGACTGCCTGCGCTACCCAAACTCCGGTCTATCAGCCGTCGATCGCCAATGTGCAAAAATTGAACGCCTTGCAGCCGCTTAAAGTGGGTGAGTTCCGGGTTGCTGATCCCAAGCTCGACAGCATAGGTCTGCGTGGTTCATCCATGCGTTCGTCGGTGGGTAGCAACTACGGTGACTACATCGAGCAGGCGTTGGGCCAGGATCTGGCGCTGGCAAAGAAGCTGGAGCCTGCCGCTTCGACCGAGATCAGTGGCGAGTTGTTGGCACATGACATTGATATCTCCGGGTTCTCCACCGGCAATGGCAAGATCAAGGTCCAGTTTGTGGTCAAAAAGAACGCTCAGGAGGCCTTTCGCAAGCAGATATCCGCCGAGTCACAGTGGGAGTCGTCCTTTGTTGGTGCTGTGGCCATTCCTCGCGGCATAGAAAACTATGCGCTGCTGCTGCAGCGCCTGTTTGCCAACCTGTATGACGACGCTGATTTTATTGCTGCGACCAAATAAGGAGAGACCAAGCATGACCTTGTTTACCCGTACCAAGTCGTTGTTGATCGCGGGCCTGGGCCTGTTGCTGGGTGCCTGCGCCCACCCTATCGTCCTGGTGCCCAACGACGCTACTACCCTCCCTGCGGTCAGCAAGATCAACAAGCAGATCGCTTATGTAATTACCCCTGCACAGCGTACCTTGGAAGTCACCACGCCAGGCGGCGGCGGCGACAAGGTCCGTTACTTCCCCTACCGCGATCTGGAAGTACCTATCTACAAAGCATTGTCCGACGTGTTCCCCAAGGTGCAGGTAGCAGCTTCCGTTGAAGAGGCGAACAAGTTGGCGGGTGTGGATTACGTACTGGTGCCTACGCTGCAGACGACCTCCTCTTCGAACAGCGCCTTCACTTGGCCTCCTACGGACTTCTCGGTCACCATTTCGTCCAAAGTGGCCGATATCCGTGGTCAAGCGGTGTGGGAAGGCAGTGTGACCGGCAACGGCCACGCCGAGTTCAGCGAGTTCAAGCGCGATTTTCCGCTGGCCGCCCGCCGTGCCTCGGCTGATGCACTGCAGAAGTTCCGTGCGCAGCTGGCCGCGGCAGCAGCGCTGCGTGATGGTGCGGCAATGCCTGTCGCCGCCGCTGTGCAGGTCAGCCCGCTGGCCGCCGAGACCCAGCAGCCGGTTGCTCCTGCTGCCGTAGCAGCTCAGGCACCTGCTGCTGTACTTGCTAAGCCAGTGGAAGCAGAGGCCGCTTCTGAACCGCAACTGGCCAACTTGGCCAAGCTGGAGGAGTCCAAGTTGCGCCAGGGGCCCGCGTCGTACGAAGTGGAGCAGATGGCCAAGGCGGCTGGTTGCGAAGGTAGTGGAGCCTGGGTGGTCAGCAGCGATGCATCGGGCGAGACCTACAAGGTCAGTTGCAAGACCGGCAAGCCTTACTTTGCTGCTTGTGCCAAAGGTAGCAACTGTTTGGCGCTGTAAGGCATTCGACCGGCCCGTTTGAATGATAGGGGCGGTCTTTGGCTGGCCAGCAAGGGCGGACCAAGGTCCGCCCTTTTCTATGGCTGCGCCCACCTGCGCCAGGGATGTGATGCAAGTTCAGGCTGGGCGAACGGATGCGAGCTGCTTGGCAACAGCTGGGTACTCCAGCATATTGCGGGCTGGTCATCTACCTGCTCCTCAGAAATTCATGAGCCTGAATCTTTCCCTCACGGCTGCCCGCAACCTGCATCTGGCAGCACAGGGCCTGCTAACGCCCAATCGGCGCAAGGCCAGCAAGGCGGATGTGCTGGCGGCCATCCAGCGCATGGCGTTGCTGCAGATTGATACCATCAATGTGGTGGCCCGCAGCCCCTATCTGGTGCTGTTCAGCCGGCTGGGGCAGTACGATCCGGCCTGGCTGGAGCAACTGCTGGCCGAAGGCCGACTGTACGAATACTGGGCGCATGAAGCCTGCTTCGTGCCGACCGAGGATTACGGTCTGCTGCGCCACCGCATGCTGGATCCGGCCGGCATGGGCTGGAAATTCTCGGTGCGCTGGATGGAGACCCACAAGGCCGAGATTGAAGCCTTGCTGGCGCATATTGCGGCACAGGGGCCGGTGCGCTCGGCTGATTTCGAACGCAAGGGGGGCGGCAAGGGTACGGGCTGGTGGGATTGGAAGCCGGAAAAGCGCCATCTCGAGGTGTTGTTCACTGCGGGCCGCTTGATGGTGGCAGAGCGGCGCAATTTCCAGCGGGTCTACGACCTGGCCGAACGGGTGCTGCCCGATTGGGACGACGCCCGCGACCTGCCCACGCCGGAGGTGGCACAGGCGCGCATGGTAAGCCGCAGCTGCCAGGCATTGGGTGTGGTCAAAGCCGGTTGGGTGGCCGATTACTACCGCTTGAAGCGCGGCAAATACGAGCAGGCCCTGCATGGCCTGGCCGACGCAGGGGAGCTGATTCCGGTGCGCTTGGAGGACAGCCGGCACGATGCCTATGTGCACCATAGCCTTGCCCACCTGCTGGACGATGCCCTTGCCGGGCGCTTGCAATCCACGGTTACCACGCTGCTGTCGCCGTTCGACCCGGTGGTATGGGATCGCAAGCGTGCTTCAGAGTTGTTCGATTTCGACTACCGCATCGAGTGCTATACGCCGGCGGCCAAGCGCAAGTACGGCTATTTCGTGTTGCCCCTGCTCAGCCGGGGGCGGCTGGTGGGTCGTATAGATGCCAAGGCCCATCGCAAGGACGGGGTGTTCGAGGTCAAGGCCTTGTTCATCGAACCTGGTCTGCGTATCAGCCAGCGCCTGCTGGGCGATATCGGTACGGCCTTGCAGCGATGCGCCACCTGGCACGGTACACCCCGGGTACAGGTACAGGATGCGCCCCTGGGCTTGGCAGAAGCATTGGGGGCCTTTATGGATACTCATCACTGATGGTGGACGCTTCACTGGCGCTCCCTGGCTGTATCCACACCGACCAACCTCACAGAAGTTTGAGTTATTGGCTTGTTATGCCCAACACCGAGTACACCACCATGAAACGTATTTACACAGGCCTGTCGGCCGCACTGCTGTCCATGGCCACCCAGGCCGGTACACTGGAGTTGGGTGTCGGTGCCAGCGCCATCAGTCTGCCGGACTACCGTGGTAGCGATGAGCAACGTGCCTATCTGCTGCCGGTTCCCTATATCAGCTACCGCAGTGAGCATCTGGAAGTGTCACGCACCGGTCTGCGCGGCAAGCTGGCGCTGAGCGAGCGGGCCGAGCTGGATCTCAGCTTCGGCGCTACGCCACCGGTGCGGGCTGGTCGCAACCAGGCTCGCCTGGGTATGCCGGAGCTGGATCCAATGCTGGAGGTTGGCCCGTCGCTGCGCTATCGACTTAGCGCCACGGATGCGGCTGTCCGCACCGAGTTGGTACTGCCGGTCAGAGCGGTCATCGGCTTTGACGACTGGCGTACCCGCCATCGCGGCAATTTGTTCAACCCCCGCCTGGCGGCCGACTGGAAGCTGGGGCAGGGAGACGAAGCCTGGAAGCTGGGCGGCTCCCTCGGTGTGCTGGTGGGTGACCGCGATCTGCACCAGTATGTTTACGGGGTTGCACCGCAGTATGTTCGCCCGGGCCGCGCCGCTTATGATGCGCGCGGTGGCTACGGCGGTACGCAGCTGACCTTCAGTGCCAGCCGTGACCTGGGTGATTATTGGCTGGGGGCCTTTCTGCGCACCGATCACCTGGCCGGCGCCCGGTTTGCCGATAGCCCGCTGGTGCGCCAGGAGAACAATGTGAGTGCGGGGATCACCTTGGTCTGGCGTTTCTATCGCCGCGACTGAGTCGGTGCCGACTGCTGCACTGCACATTTGCAAGCGGACGGTGGCCGGTTAGGATGCAGGATTCCAACCCGCACGAGCAGCACATGGCCAAGGACGAAAGCAAGCAGGCCGCATTGGCCCAGGCGCAGCAGTGGCTGCAGCAGCACCAGGTGAAATACCTGTTGGCGCAGTTTGTGGATATCCACGGCGCGGCCAAGACCAAGGTGGTTCCCGCCCGCCATCTGGACATGATCACCCACACCGGCGCCGGCTTCTCTGGCTATGCCATATGGGGAACAGGCATCGCCCGCAACGGCGGTGACTACTACGCCCGGGCCGATCTCGATACCTTGGCGCTGGTGCCCTGGCAGCCCGGTTATGCCCGGGTGGTAGGGGACGGCCATGTGCACGGCCAGCCGCATCCCCTGTGTTCGCGGGTGCTGCTCAAGCAACAGCTGGCCAGGCTGGCGGTACGTGGCTGGACACTCAACACTGGGCTGGAGCCGGAGTTCATCCTGCTGCGCCGGACTGCTGATGGCGACTACCGGCCGGCCGACGAGCTCGATGTGCTGGACAAGGCCAGCTATGACTACAAGGGCCTGTCGCGCGAGGCCAACCGGGTGTTCCTCGAACGGGTGACTGAGGCCATGGCAGCCGTTGGCGCTGACGTCTACCAGATAGACCACGAGGATGCGCCGGGGCAGTACGAAATCAACTACGTCTATTCGGACGCGCTGACCAGCGCCGATCGCTATATCTACTTCAAGATGGCAGCCAGCCATGCGGCTGAGCAGTTGGGCATGCTGTGCAGCTTCATGCCCAAGCCGTTTGCCGACAGGGCCGGCTCAGGCCTGCATTTCCATCTTTCGATCGCTGATGCGACGGGCCGCAATCTGTTCGAGGATGCGAGCGATCCGCAGGGGTATGGCCTAAGCTCACTGGGCTATCACTTCCTGGCCGGCATATTGCAACATGCTCCGGCGCTCACCGCCATTTGTGCGCCCACGGTCAACAGCTACAAGCGGCTGGTGGTTGGCAATTCGCTGTCCGGCGCCACCTGGGCGCCAGCCTATGTGGCCTACGGCGACAATCGCACCGTGCTGGCGCGCTGCCCGGGGGGGCGCATAGAGTGGCGCCTGGCCGATGCAGGCGCCAACCCCTATCTGGTGACGGCTGCCCTGATTGCTGCCGGGCTGGACGGTATCAGTCGCCAGCTGCAGCCGGGCCGCAAGGTGGACGACGATCTGTATGAATACGATGAGGGCCAGCTTGAGCGTGCTGGCATACGCCCGGTGCCGCAGAATCTGGGCGAGGCAGTCGCCGCCCTGGAGGCTGACCAGGTCATGCTGGAGGCGCTGGGGGCCGATTTTGTTGCCGAGTTCGCCAGGATCAAGCGCATGGAGTGGGTGGAGTATTCCCGCCATGTATCGGACTGGGAACGCAAGCGCTATGCCGATTTCTTTTGAGGTTAGTCCCTATGCGGTATAGCAAGTGCGGCCGACAGGCTGGCGGGGCAGCGCTGACATTGGCGTGGCTGCTGGTAACGAGCATGGCCGCCCAGGCCGCCTGCCCCGATTACGATGGTCTGGCGGCTGCACCAGCGGCGCCGCTGCCCGCCAAGCAGAGTTTCCGCCATGTGCGCAGCAGCGTGCTGGCCAGCGTGTATCGTCCCTGGCATATGGTGCACGACAGCCTGGTGGCGCAGGGCCAAGCGGCTACTGTGGTAGCCAAGTTCGACTACGACGCTGCGCTGCACAAGGATCTTGAGGACGAGCGCGTGCACGTCTACCTCTACGGCAGCGGCATGGCCAGCTGGGAGTATCTGGGCAGCTGGCTGACGGACGACGATGGCAAGATATCGATCGGTCTGAATGCCCGCCCGGTGGGGGAATACCGCTTACGCATGGTGGTGGAGGGCGATGGCTCGGCGGCGGAGGGCAACCTCAGCGTGGTGGAGCCAGGGCGCGATGCGGTGCTGTTCGATGTGGATGGCACTTTGACACTGAGCGACTTCGAGGCCTATGCAGATTATGCTGGCCTGGCCATGGCCGAGGCCTATGCGCATTCACCCCAGACCGTGCAGGCCTACCGGCAGAAGGGCTACCAGATCATCTATCTGACAGCACGCCCCTATTGGGTGACGCCCAAGGCCCGTAGCTGGTTTGCCAGCCACGGTCTGCTCGACGGACACTACCGCAGCAATGTCTACAGCAGTGGCCCCATCCCACCCAATACCGAGCAGCATAAGGCCGACTATGTACGCTACCTGCGCGAGACGGTGGGGTTGAACATAGTGCGAGCCTACGGCAATGCGCTGACCGATATTGCCGCCTATGCCAGCGCCGGGCTGCCCAAGGCTGAAACCTGGATCATAGGCCCGCACGCAGGCAAGGAGCAGACCCGCGTGGTGGGCAAGGACTACCGGGCACACTACCGCACGGTGGTGGCGGCGACACCGCTGGCAGCCTGCAAGCGGTGAAGCGCGACCTTACGTTTATCGTGCGCGATTAAGCCTGGCCGGACTTTGTTGCCACCTTGGCACGTGCCGTGTGCAGTTTCTTGTAGCTGTCGAGCAGGCGCTGGTGGCGGTCCAAGCCCTCCAGTTGCAGGCTCGTCGGCGTCAGGCCGTAGAAGCGTACGCTGCCGTCCACTGAGCCCAGCGCCGCGTCCATGCGCGCCGCGCCAAACATGCGGCGGAAATTGACCACGTAGTCGTCCAGTTCCAGTTCATCGTCCAGCAGCACTTCCAGCACGACATTGAGGGCCTGGTAGAACAGACCGCGCTCAACCGTGTTGTCGTTGTATTGCAGGAAGGCGCCCACCAGTTCCTGTGCCTCCTCAAACTGCTGCAAGGCGAGATGAATCAGCAGCTTCAACTCCAGCACAGTCAACTGGCCCCAGGCCGTATTCTCGTCGAACTCGATGCCGATCAAGGTGGCGATATCGCCGTACTCATCCAGCTCGTTGTTTTCCAGGCGCTCCAGCAGGTCGGCCAGACTGGCATCGTCCAACTTATGCAGGTTCAGTACATCGGCGCGGAACAGCAGCGCCTTGTTGGTGTTGTCCCACACCAGGTCCTCTACCGGAAAAACTTCCGAATAGCCCGGCACCAGGATGCGGCAGGCTGTCGCACCCAGATGCTCGTACACTGCCATGTACACTTCCTGGTCCATGTCTTCGAGTATGCCGAACAAGGTCGCGGCTTCCTCGGCATTGGAATCGTCCCCCTGGCCGGAGAAATCCCACTCCACAAAGGCGTAATCTGCCTTGGCACTGAAAAAGCGCCAGGACACCACGCCACTGGAATCAATGAAGTGTTCCACAAAGTTGTTTGGCTCTGTCACCGCCTGGCTTTCGAAGGTGGGCTGAGGCAAGTCGTTCAGGCCTTCAAAGCTGCGCCCCTGCAGCAGTTCCGTCAGGCTGCGCTCCAGCGCCACCTCCAGGCTGGGGTGCGCGCCGAACGAGGCAAACACACCACCGGTACGCGGGTTCATCAAGGTGACGCACATCACGGGATACACCCCGCCCAGCGAGGCATCCTTCACCAACACCGGAAAACCCTGCTCTTCCAGGCCCTGTATGCCGGCCACGATGCCGGGGTACTTTGCCAGCACGTCTTGCGGCACATCGGGCAGTGCGATTTCGCCTTCCAGAATTTCGCGTTTGACTGCCCGTTCAAAGATTTCCGACAGGCACTGTACCTGCGCTTCGGCGAGGGTATTGCCAGCGCTCATACCATTGCTGCCGTACAGGTTCTCCACCAGATTGGAGGGGAAGTACACCACTTCGCCATCCGACTGCCGCACAAAGGGCAGGGAGCAGATACCGCGTTGCATATTGCCGGAGTTGGTGTCGTACAGATGGGTGCCAAGTAGCTCGCCATCGGGGTTGTAGACCGCCAGGCAGTGCTCATCGAGGATTTCAGCCGGTATTGCATCGTCAGGGCCCGGCTTGAACCAGCGCTCGTTCGGGTAGTGCACGAAGGGGGCGTTGGCGATGTCCTGGCCCAGAAAGCTACTGGCATAGAAATGATTGCAGTTCAGCCGCTCGATGAACTCGCCCAGCGCCGATGCCAGTGCACTGTCCTTGGTTGCGCCCTTGCCATTGGTAAAGCACATCGGCGAGTGTGCGTCGCGTATATGAAGTGACCAGACGCCGGGAACGATATTGCGCCAGGAAGCGATTTCAATTTTCATGCCCAGGTCGGCCAGAATGCCCGACATATTTGCAATGGTCTGTTCCAGCGGCAGATCCTTGCCCGCGATATACGTGCGCGCCTCGGACGCCGAATTGGGCATCAACAGCGCCTGGGCATTGGCATCGAGATTGTCCACCTCTTCAATCACGAACTCGGGCCCGGCCTGCACGACTTTTTTCACCGTGCAGCGTTCGATAGACCGCAAGATACCCTGGCGGTCTTTGGCGGAGATATCTTCCGGTAACTCGACCTGTATCTTGAAAATCTGCTGGTAGCGATTCTCCGGATCAACAATGTTGTTTTGTGACAGGCGGATATTTTCGGTAGAAATATTGCGTGTGACGCAATACAACTTGACGAAGTAAGCGGCGCACAGAGCCGAAGAGGCCAGGAAGTAGTCGAACGGGCCTGGCGCCGAGCCATCGCCCTTGTAGCGGATGGGCTGATCGGCCACTACCGTGAAATCATCGAATTTGGCTTCAAGGCGAAGCTTGTCGAGAAAGTTGACCTTAATTTCCATGAGAGAACTCCAAAATTGCGCCCCAAAGCCCCACTGCTACTGCATGCCCACGACAGCGACTGGATGCTGATGGGCATTGCGCGCATTTCATGGAGGCCAGATGCCCCCAAAGGCCGAGTGACGGGGGAGAGCCTGTTGTGAACTTGATTCGTTGCAAAGACGAAGCCCATGCAGGTGAAGACTGGCTTCAGTGAGCCGCCCTCTCGAAGGGCGGGAACTTGATCAAGGGAGAGCCCGCTGATCCAGGCTCCGCTGATATCCAGCGCCGGTGTCTTCCTGATGCCTGCTCAGTCTGTCACTACCCCTCCATGGCTTGAGTCCATGGCCGGTACTGGACATTCGATATGCGTAAGAAGCTGGGGGCAAAACTAGCCCGTATTTTTTCATGGTACTGTGATTCGGCGTGGATTGCACTTTCGGCATCACCCGATGGCGGGGCCAGAGTGGGCATGCAGTGTGGTTTTTGGGCACAGCCAGCAGCCGCACTTTGCGTGCCTTACGGCGTTGCGGATAGCGAAATTCTCCTTGTATATCAACGGTATGTGGCGTGACGGTTTTTCGCTTACACCTGGTGCGGCCTGGAGGTCGCAATTTCTGGGCGTCGCGTTTTCTGGCTGTCTGCATTCAAGCGCTTGCTTTCATGCTCGCGTCATCTATCTTCTCCACACTCACCTGCTTCACCGCAAGGGTGAGACATTCAAATACAAACGGAGACACATCGATGACACGCCGCATATCGCTGGCCGTAGCACTGGCCCTGATGGGTAGCCTCACCGCCCAGGCCGCCTGCCCCGACTACACGACACCGCAGCAGGCGCCTGCCGCGCCCAAGCCGGCCAAGAAGAGCTTCCGCCATCTGGGTAGCAAGATACTGTCGGGACTTTACCAGCCCTGGCACATGGTGCATGACACGCTGGTGGCACAAGGCCAGTCAGCCACCCTGGTGGGCAAGTTCGATTACGATGCCGTACTGCACAAGGATCTGGAAGACGAGCGCGTGCATGTCTACCTCTACGGTACCGGCATGGCGGCCTGGGAATACCTGGGTAGCCAGATGACCAATAGCGACGGCAAGATCTTCGTTACCCTGGGCCCCCGTCCGGCCGGTGAATACAAGGTACGCATGGTGGTGGAGGGCGATGGTTCTGCCGTGGAAGGCTACCTGAGCGTGGTCGAGCCTGGCCGCGACACCGTGCTGTTCGATATCGACGGCACCCTCACCATCAACGATTTCGAGGCCTATGCCGACTACGCCGGGCTGAAGACCGCCGCTGCCTATTACTACGCCCCCGAGACCGTGCGGGCCTACCAGCAGAAAGGCTACCAGATCATCTATCTGACCGCCCGGCCCTACTGGGTGACGCGCGATGCCCGAGAATGGTTTGGCAAGCAAAACCTGCTGGGCTGGCACTATCGCAGCAATCCCTATGGCGACGGCCCCATCCCGCCCAATACTGAGGAACACAAGACCAACTATGTGCGCTACCTGCGCGAGACAGTCGGCCTCAACATCGTCCGCGCCTATGGCAATGCCACCACCGATATTGCGGCTTATGCCAACGGCGGTATAGCCAAGGCCGAAACCTGGATCATAGGCCAGCATGCCGGCAAGGAGGGCACCCGCAGCGTTGGCGCGGACTACAGCTATCACTACAGCAGCGTGGTGGCGGCAACGCCGCCGGCGGCCTGCAGGCGCTAGGCTGGCGGGGTGACGCACTGGAGCAGGTCCGCTTGGCAGGCCTGCTCCGGTGGTTGTTGCTACATCGTCTACCTGCCCACGTTTGCATGCGCGTGCATGGGGGATATCACGCTAATTGCAAACTGCTGGGTTGCTGTCCCCGCTATCTTCGATGGCGCTAGCTATCGCTTATGGCTCTGCCTGCACCAGCAGCCTGTCCAGCAGGGCGTTGATCTGCTGCGCTTCGTCCAGGCTCAGCCCGGTGGCGGCCAGCAGGGCAGGGGGGACGCTTTCAGCTCGTTGCCGAAGATCCTGGCCGGCAGGAGTCAGCATGATGCGGACCTCGCGTTCATTCTCAGCCCGCCGCTCGCGGCGTATCAGCCCCCCTTGCTCCAACCGCTTAAGCAGAGGGGTGAGGGTGCCAGAGTCCAGCAGCAAACGCTGGCCCAGTGCCTTGACCGTCAGATCATCACGCTCCCATAGCACCAGCATGGCTAGGTACTGCGGATAGGTCAGCCCCAGCTCGGCCAGCAGCGGCTGGTAGCAGCGGGTGACGGTGCGGGAGGCGGCATAAAGGCGGAAGCAGAGCTGGGCATCCAGCCTGAGCCAGTCGGGTTGCGCTGTCATGGTGTGTACTCGTTGGCAATGGCGGTAGGCCGGCGTGATGCCGGCCTAAGCAGATTGCTTGTGATTCTATCGCCTTGGCGCTCGGCCGGGCCGCCCAATCCATGGCGGTGTCCGGCCGGGCATTGGGGCATCAGGCTACCGTGATCTGCACATCCACATTGCCACGGGTGGCATGTGAGTAGGGGCAGATGTCGCGGTGTGCAATCTCGGCCAGCTCGGTGGCCACGGCACGATCAAGGCCGGGCAGCGATACGGTCAAGGCGGCAGTGATGCCAAAGCCGCCGGCGGCGCGAGGGCCGACGCCAACCTGGGCCGTTACCGAGGCCTGCTCGATCTTGATGCCTTTTTGGCGAGCCACGAAGCGGACGGCACCTTCGAAGCAAGCCGCATAGCCGGCAGCAAACAGTTGCTCGGGATTGGTGGCTGCGCCGCCGGGGCCGCCCATTTCACGGGGCAGGGCCAGCTTGGCCTGCAGTACGCCGTCGGACGATTCGATCTGGCCTTCACGGCCGCCGGTGGCAGTGGCTTGGGCGGTATAGAGCACTTGTACGGACATGGTGTTTTCCTTGCTGGGTTGTCGGTGGCACTGGGTGCCGCTTGGTGAGACGAAATATAGCTAGCAATTAAATTGCACACAATTTAATTGTAACTATCGTTCCGATAGCCATGGGGTAAAGCCTGTCTTGTGACCATGGCGCAAAAGAGGGCGCATCGCGCTTGCCTGGCGCGTGCACAGTGAAAACTGCCAAACAGTACGTTCAGGAAGGATTCAGCGCCGCGGCAGCAAACTGCGCTTCACAGGCAGCCACTGCGGCTGCATCAACGGAGGCAAGATCATGTTCAAACCGATTTCCATCCTGATACTGGCAGTGGCTTTGAGTGGCACGGCTGCGCTGGCTGACAACTCTTCCCGCGTGATCGTCGGCGGTGCTCTGGGCGGTGCAGCCGGGTCGGCCATCGGTTACGAGCTGGATGGCCGCAACGGCGCCATCGTAGGCGCTGCGCTGGGAGGTGCCGTAGGGGCTGCAGTAGCACACCGCTCAGACCGCCGCGAAGTGGTGGTACATCGTACTGAGTACCGCAATGTCTACCCGGTCCGCTACTACGACGAGCCACGCGTGGTGTACCGCCCCGTGCAGCAGGTGGTTTACGTGCCGGTAGAGCGGCACCGTGGCCATGGCAAGCATTGGAAGCACCATCGCCGGCACGGCCACGGCCACCATCACGGCCACCACGGTCGTTGAGCCAGACCGATTAAGCTGAGTTTGTCTTCTTCCAGCGCCTAAACTCGGGCGGCGCCACAAGGACACAAACATCAGCAGAGCCCGGTATCATTCGGGCTCGGCCCCGCCGCTTGCGGCGGGGCTTCTTTGTTTCTGGTCCCGCCATGCCCGTATCGAATCGCCCCCAACCGCTGGAACGCATCCTGCAATCGCAAGGCTTTGGTAGCCGTAAGACGGCCCGTGCCCTGGTGCAGGCTGGCCGCGTGGCCGTCAACGGCCAGCCCTGCCACCAGCACGATGCCAGCTTTGCTACTGAAGGCCTGCTGCTGACGGTGGACGAGCAGCCCTGGCCCTATCGTGAACGGCTCTACCTGGCGCTGTACAAGCCGGCCAACTTCGAGTGCTCGCGCACGCCGCAGCACCATGCCTCGGTGTTCAGCTTGCTGCCCGAGCATTTTATTGTGCGAGGGGTGCAGCCCATAGGCCGGCTGGATGCCGACACCACAGGCCTGCTGCTGCTGACCGATGACGGCCCCTACAATCATGCACTGGCCTCGCCCAGGCGGCACGTACCCAAGACCTACCGGGTCAGCCTCAAGCATGCGGCCGATACCTCGCTGGTGGCGGCCTTGCTGGCCGGCGTGCAGCTGCATGACGAGCCTGCCCCACTGGCCGCCCGTGCCTGCAGCCTGCTGGATGAACACCAGTTGTTGCTGACTTTGGACCAGGGCAAATACCATCAGGTCAAGCGCATGGTGGCGGCCGCCGGCAACCGGGTGGTGGCCCTGCACCGCGTCGCCATGGGGGGCTTGCGGCTTGATGCGCCGCCCTTGCAACAACTTGCCGAGGGTGAATGGTGTGAACTGGATGCTGACGGCCTGGCCTTGATCCAGTCGTACTAGCGGGGCGGGCTGGACGCCGCTGCAGATTCCGCGCGGTTTGCCGGGGCAGACTCTACAATCCAGTTCGATATTGTTACACGAGCGCCATCCCCATGAATCTGGAAAAAGTCATTTTCGGTTTCTTCATCGTTTTTGCCTTGACCCTGAACTTCGGTTTTTTCGTGGGCGAGATCGATGTACCGCACCAGCATGATGTGTTCGAGCTGTTTGCCGCCATTGTGGTCAACCTGATCGCCACTGTGCTCAAGTTCGGTGACCGCACTCAGGTTGGGGCGGTGCACCTGGCTACCAGCCTAGTGGCAGACTTGCAGCTGATCGCAGCTGCCTGTATCTGGGGCTATGCCGTGTATGTCTCCGGCCATGGCATGACACCAGGGGTCATGTCCAGCGTGGTTTCCTTCTCGGGCGGTGCACTGATGGCCAACCTGGTATCGGTGGTGTTGCTGATAGGTGAAACCCTGCAACTGCGGCGCTAGCGGGATGCCGAATATCTTCTTCCTGGTATTGCGGCGCATGCGGGCGCCGTTGATCACCCTTATCCTGATCTACGCGATTTCGGTATTGGGCCTGGTGTTGATACCGGGCGAGGATGGCAATGGTCAGCCTTACAGCATGGATTTCTTTCATGCCTTTTATTTCATCAGCTATACCGCCACCACCATCGGCTTTGGCGAGGTGCCCTATCCTTTTACCTACCTGCAGCGTATGTGGGTGGTGGTCTGCATCTACCTGAGCGTGATCGGCTGGGCTTATGGCCTGGGTACCCTGTTTTCCATACTGCAGGACAAACGCTTCCAGCAGGCGGTGCTGCTGGCGCGATTCAGCGGCGCTGTTCGGCGGCTGGGCGAACCCTTCTATATTGTTTGCGGCTACGGCCAGACCGGCCGGCGGCTGTGCCAGGTGCTGGAAGAGCGGGGTATCCGCTTTGTGGTGCTGGAACCGCGTGAAGAGCGGGTGACTGATGTGATGCTGGCCGACTATCGCTTTGACGTGCCGGCTTACTCTGGCGATGCCGGCAACCCACAGATGCTGCAGACGGCCGGCATACTGAACCCCAACTGCAAGGGCGTGCTGGCGCTGACGGGAGACGAGGAGGTCAACCTGGCCATTGCCATCGCCGCCTACGTGCTCAGGCCACAGCTATTGTCGGTATGCCGGGCCAAGAGCCAGGCGGTGGCCGAGAATATGGCCAGCTTTGGTGCCAACCATGTGGTCAATATGTTCGAGGCGGTGGGCCGGCGCTTTCGTATGGCGCTGCATGCGCCCCAGGCCAGCCGCCTATGGAGCGTGCTGTCGGCCTTCGCTGGCGACCCGCTGCCGCCCTTGAGCCAACCGCCCCGCGGCCATTGGGTTGTGGTGGGCTACGGCCGCATGGGCCATGCCATCCGTGCAGCGTTGCTGGCAGAGGGGTCCAGCGTCACGGTGATCGATCTGAGCATCCCGGCCGATCTGCAGGCTGGGGAGTATGTAGTGGGCCTGGGCGTGGATGCCCATACCCTGACCCAGGCAGGGCTGGAACAAGCGGTGGGTGTGGTGGCCTGCACTGATCACGACGCTAACAACCTCTCTGCTGTCGCCACCGCCAGGCAGATACGACCCTCGTTGTTTGTCGTGGCGCGCCAGAACGCCTCATCCAACCGGGTGTTGTTCGAGGCATTCAAGCCCGATGCCACGGCGGTGCGCAGCGAAGTGGTAGCGCAGGAATGCCTGCGCGCCATGGTGTCGCCCACCTTGGCGCGCTTTCTGGAGCTGATCCAGACCCGCAGCGAAGTCTGGGCGAGTGCCGTGCTACGCGAGATGGAGGCGCTGTGCGGTGATCGGGTGCCGGAGAGCTGGGTGCTGACCTTGAACGGGCAAAACCAGGCGGCTTGCTACGCGCTGCTGCTCAACCCGCAGCCCAGGCTGGTGTTGCGGCATCTGCTGCTGGATCCGCAGGAGCCCACCTTGCAATTGCCCTGCCTGCCCTTGTTGCTGATACAGGGCGGCGAGGAAATCCTGCTGCCGCCGCCCGAGACTCCGCTGATGTTCGATGCGCGCATCCTGTTCATAGGTCGGGGCGAGGCCCATCGGGCGCAGGAGGCTGTGATCAACCAGTACCGGCTGATCGATTACGTCCGTACCGGTAAGGTGCAGCCGCAGAGTTGGCTGTTTCGCTGGTGGGCGGCACGCCGTAGCCAGACCATGGCAAATGGCGACGATTAATCCTCGGCCAGGCGACCGCGTTGTTGGAATGCCTGTAAAGCTGCCTGAGCACAGGTAATCAGCCTTGCCCATTCAGGCAGCGCAATGGCTGCTTGCTGGTCGATAATATTGCGCGGTGTGACCTTGCAGAAATCCTCGATCGCCCTATGGGTTTGTTGGAGCAGTGCCCATTCTTCGGGCGTATAGCAAGAGATGTCGACTGCATCCTGCCAGAGGGTTTCATCAACCCAGTCACCCCAGATATTGATCAGGCAGTTGATATCAAAACCTGGCGGGCTATTGGGGTAGCAGCACCAAAGTTCGAGACACTCCAATTGGCGATTGCGTACCCGAGCAGCTATCAGGTCATGGTCAACAGCCTGGGTGTACGTCATGTCAACCGGGTTGATTGGGATTGGCCACAACCTGTATCTCTTCATCGAACACCTTGACCACGCTGCCAGCATAGACCTTGCGGGTCTTGCGGAACTCGATCTCGCCATCCACCTCGACCAGGCCTTCGGCCACGATCATCTTGGCCTGCCCGCCCGAATCAGCAATGGCCAGGAATTTGAGCAGGTTATGCAGTTCGATGTACTCGCCCTTGAGCTCGACAGTGTGCTGGTTCATGGTTGTGATCCTTGTTGCGCCTTGCGTAATCGTTTGGCAAAGACAGTCATCTCGCGGGCGGCCTGCATATCGCCGCGGGCGGTGGCCGTCGCTATGCCCTGTTCATAGGTCGCCAGTGCCTCCTGGGGCTGGCCGGCCTGCTCCAGTGCCTTGCCCAGGCCCTTGTAGGCGGCGGAGTAGGCCGGGTCGTGCACCAAGGCGTCTCGATAGTAGCTGGCCGCCTGTGCGGCCTGCCCTGCCTTGAGGTATTCGTTGCCCAGCGAAAAGCGCAGCAGGGCGCCATCGCGGGGGCCGTCCAGCAGTTTTTCCAGCTGGGCGATCATTTTTGTGCCGCCTGCCAGCGGGCAATGGCCGCCCTGATGGCGGGCAGGGCGGCCTGGGCTGCCCGCTCGCCCTCCAGTATGGCGTTGTGCTTCTGCTCGAAATCAGCCGAGCCTATGCTGCCTACCCTGGGCCGTATCACCACATCGGCCCGGGCCAGCTCCTGTTCGCCCAGTTTCTGACCCATGATGATGATGGTCTGGTTCAGGATGGCGAGCATGCCTTCATTGGTCTTGCCGTAATCCGCCTTGGTGGAGATATCCACTGCGATGACGATATCCGCCCCCAGCTCGCGGGCAGTATCCACCGGCACCGGGCTCACCAGGCCACCGTCCACAAAGCGCTTGCCGTTGACCAGTGTAGGCTGGAACACCCCAGGGATGCTGCACGATGCCCGCACTGCCTGCCCGGTATTGCCGCGCTTGAAGGCGACCCGGCGACCGGTATCGAGCTCGGTGGCGACTGCCGCAAAGGGCTTGACCATTTTGTCCAGGGTGCGGTTCTTCACCAGCTCGTTGACATACTCCTGCAGCTTCTCACCCTTGACCAGGCCACCGGAGCCCAGCGTCAGGTCGCGCACGCGGGCTTCGTCCAGGGCGAATGATTGCTCCTGCAGGCTGAAACCATTCATCCCGCTGGCGTAGAGCGCTCCCACCACGCTACCGGCGCTGGTGCCGGATACGACGGCGGGTGTCAGGCCTTGCCCTTCCAGTGTCTTGATCACGCCGATATGGGCAAAGCCCTTGGCGGCACCGCCACCGAGCGCAATACCGATGCGCGGTAGCTTGAGTGGCTTGGGGGGCACGGGCGCCGCCACGGCCGGTGGCGTGTCGGGCGTGGTGGTACAGGCAGCCAGGAGCAGGGGCAGGGCGAGCAGCAATGAGCGGCGTTGCATGAGATACCGGGATAGTGGGACGGGTTGAAGGCGCGATAGTAAGTCAGTCAAAGTCGGATGGCACGACCTTCATGACTTCTTCCAGCGTGGTCAGACCAGCGGCAATCTTCTGCGCGCCCGCCAGTTTGAGCGGTTTGAGCCCATCCTTGATGGCTTGTTCCTTGATCAGCCCAGGATGCGCCACCGACGCTACCAGGCGGCGCAGCTCATTGCTGATGCTCAGCATCTCGTACAGGCCTATCCGGCCCAGGAACCCGGTATTGCGGCATTCCAGGCAGCCCACGGCCTTGTAGGCGGTCTTGGGCAGTGCGGCTTTCCAGGGGGCCACCAGCGCATTCCACTCGGCTTCCAGCGGTGTGCCAGGCTGTTTGCAATGGGGGCAGAGCGTGCGCACCAGGCGCTGGGCCATCACGCCTACCAGGGTGGAGCTGACGAGATAGGGCGGCACACCCAGTTCCAGCAGGCGTGTCACGGCACTGGGGGCATCGTTGGTGTGCAGGGTGGAGAGCACCAGATGGCCGGTCAGGGCCGCCTGTATGGCCATGTCGGCAGTCTCCCGGTCACGGATTTCACCGACCATGATGATGTCCGGATCCTGCCGCAACAGGGTACGCACACCCTCGGCAAAGGTCAGGTCTATCATCGGCTGCACCTGCATCTGGTTGAAGCTGGTCTCTATCATTTCGATGGGGTCTTCCACCGTGCAGACATTGACTTCTTCGGTCGCCAATTGCTTGAGTGTGGTGTAGAGCGTGGTGGTCTTGCCCGAGCCGGTAGGGCCGGTTACCAGCACAATGCCGTGCGGCTGGCGCACATAGCCCTGCCAGCGTTGCTGCTCGTCCGGGCCGAAGCCCAGGGCGGCGAAGTCCCGTACCAGGATGGCCGGGTCGAAGATACGCATTACCAGCTTTTCACCAAAGGCGGTAGGCATGGTCGATAGCCGCAGCTCGATCTCGCGGCCGTCGGGGGTCTTGGTTTTGACCCGGCCATCCTGTGGCCGGCGTTTCTCCGCCAGGTCCATGCGGCCCAGCACCTTGATGCGCGAGATCAGCGCGTTCATCACGGTGGGCGGCACCTGGTAGACGGCATGCAGCAGGCCATCGATACGGAAGCGCACATGGCCGGCTTCGCGGCGGGGTTCCAGGTGGATATCCGAGGCACGCTGGGTAAAGGCGTACTGGAACAGCCAGTCCACCAGCGCCACGATATGGTGGTCGTTGGCATCGACATTGCCGGTGCGGCCCAGCTGTACCAACTGCTCGAAGTTGGCCAGGTTGTTCTGCGTGCCAGACTGCGCTACCGCCTGCTTGACGAAGCGCGACAGGTTGTAGAACTCAGGCAGGAAGCGGGCGATGTCCTCTGGGTTGGCCATCACCCGCTTGATTTCGCGCTTGAGTATACGGCTAAGCTCGTCTTCCCAGTCCCGCACAAAGGGTTCGGCCGTGGCCAGGGTGGCGGAGGTGGCGTCCACCGCAATAGGCAGGATGCCGTAGCGGCTGGCATAGCCGTGGCTCAGTACGCCTGAGACGCTGGCCACGTCGATCTTCAGCGGGTCGATATGGAACCAGGCCAGCCCCACCTTGGCACCCAGCCAGTGGCCTAGCCATTCCACGTCGATCAGCTCGTCGTTGATCTGGCTGCGCCAGCCCTGTGGCGCAATGGCATTGAAAGGGTGGGTCTTGCCGTGGGCCGAGGTACGGGCCGGTATCAGAAAGGCCGCCGCCGTACCGGCTGGAATATGGCCCTCTTCCGTCAAGGTATCGACCAGGGCCTTGATGGACAGGCGGTGGTCGCCATGGCCACGCACGGGAAAGAACTTTTTCATGGGCAGAAATCTCGAGGTTGTTCCGGCTTTCAAGTCGGCTTCGTTCTAATTGTCGCTTATGCCAAACGAATTGTCGGCAGCAATATGAGGCGGTCGCCATGACATTGGGTCGTTGCCGTTGAAATTGTTTGGTGTAGGCACCTATCCTGCCGCCTCCCTGGCTTAAAATCCCCCCATGACTGAACTGATACGCGCCGACATACTGCTCACCGAACTGGGCCTCGCTCCATCTCGTACCGCTGCCCAAAGCTATATCGCCGGGGGGCGGGTACACCTGCTGGAGGCCGGGCGCCGCACCTTGGTCAGCAAGCCCAGCCAGAAGTTGCTGGCCGATGCTCAGCTGGAGGTGGTGCCCGACCCGGCTGACCGCTTTGTCTCGCGCGGAGGCCTCAAGCTGGCCGGCGCGCTGGCTGAGACCGGGCTGGACGTAGCCGGCTGGCGCTGCCTGGATGTGGGTATCTCGACCGGCGGCTTCTGCGACTGCCTGTTGCAGGCAGGCGCCGCCGCCGTGGTCGGGGTCGATGTCGGCCACGGCCAGCTGCACCCGGCGCTGCAGGACGACCCGCGTGTCAGCCTGTTCGAGGGGGTCAACGCCCGTGTGCTGGATGTCGCCGAACTTTTGGCGGCCAATGGTGGACAGGCGTACGACCTGGCGGTGGCGGATCTATCCTTTATCTCGTTGACCCTGGTACTGCCTGCCGTGGCGCCGCTTGTGCGGCCGGGTGGCCGCCTGCTCTGGCTGGTCAAGCCGCAGTTCGAGGTCGGCCGCGAAGGCATTGCCAAGGGAGGCATCGTCCGTGATGCGTCCTTGTATGAAGGGGTCAGACTCAAGGTCACCCAGACGGTGCAGGATCAAGGCTTGAGGTTGGATGCCTGGCTGGACAGCCCCATTGCGGGCGGCGATGGCAATCGCGAGTTCTTCATGCTGCTGACCAAGCTCTGAGGGGAACAAGGCGGGAGACTGGCGGACCAAAGGGCATGGAAAAAGCGTTAGCAATGGCTTATAAATCAGCTGATAAGCTGGTAATAAAGCATACCCGCACTCGGTGATCCATCCGTCATGATGGGCCATGCCCTGCAGCGGTAGATATGCCACGGACGAGGAAGGAAGCCATGGCTGCCCGGAAAGTGCTTTATCTGGAAGACAATCCGCTCGATGCCCAACTGGCAGGCAATGCCCTGCAGCGCCTGGGGGTAATGGTGGATCTCCATGTGGTGGAGACGGCGGATGACTATCGCGGCGCCTTGGCGCGTGAAGCCTACGACCTGGTGATCTCCGACAGCGGGGTACCCGGCTGCGAGGGGCATGAGTCACTATGGCTGGCGCAGCAGATTCAGCCTGGCGTGCCGTTTCTCTATTTCAGCGGCCACGCCGATCAACTGGCTACCGAAGCAGGCCTGGATGCAGGCGCCCAGGATTTTATCGACAAACGCGATCTGTGGCGGCTCAAGCACACTGTGCGCATGCTGCTTGAGCGCCCGGACGGCAATAGCGACACTGCGCTGCTGCATGACTACAGCCGCCGCCAGGCCCAGTTGATACAGGCGGTGAAGCAGCTGGGACGTGCCCGCTGCCTGGATGACATCGCCCATGTGGTGCGAACCGTTACCCGCGAGCTGGTGCTGGCCGATGGCGCCACCTTTGTGCTGCGCGAGGGCGAACAGTGCTATTACCTGGCCGAGGATGCCATCAGCCCGCTATGGCAGGGCAGGCGTTTTCCCATGTCGGCCTGCGTCAGTGGCTGGGCCATGCAGCACAAGCAGCAGGTGGTCATATCCGATATCTATCTGGATGACCGGGTGCCTCATACCGCCTATCGCCCTACCTTTGTCAAAAGCATGGTGATGACGCCGGTGCGCCAAACCGACCCCATCGCCGCCATCGGCACCTACTGGGCGCAACCCTGCCTGCCCAGCCACGACGAGCTGGCCCTGCTGCAAGACCTGGCGGACAGCGTGGCGCTGGCACTGGAGAATGTCACCAGCTACGATAGCCTGCAGCAAAGGCTGACCAAGCGGGCCGACCAGCTCAGGGCCGTCAACCACGAGCTGGAGGCCTTCTCTTATTCTCTCTCCCACGATTTGCGTGCGCCGCTGCGTGCCATCAACGGCTTTGGCAATATTCTGCTGGAAGACCACCTGCAATCCTTGTCACCCGATGGCAGGCACTACCTTTTGCGCATCTGTGCCGAAGCGGCCCGCATGAATGATCAGATCGACGATCTACACAAGCTGTTCCTGCTATCAAGCCAGCCGGTACGGCGCAGCACCGTCAACCTGAGTCTGATGGCCAGTGGGGTGATGAGTCGTCTGCGGCAGCAGGACGGTCGCCGTACCGCTGTCGTCAGTATTGCCCCCAACCTGACCGTCAGCGCCGACCATGGGCTGTTGATGATCGCGCTGGAGCACCTGCTGGCCAACGCCTGGAAATACACCAACCGCAGCCCGGGCGCCGTGATCGAAGTGGGAGTACAACCCAACGCCCATGCCGATGAGGTGTTCTACGTGCGCGATAATGGCGTGGGTTTCGACAGCAGCAGGGCCAGCAAGCTGTTCAGCCCCTTTCAGCGTTACCACAGCGACCGCGAGTTCAACGGCACCGGCATAGGCCTCGCTATGGCGCAACGCATTGTCCACCTGCATGGTGGGCGGATATGGGCGGAGTCGGCCGAGGGTGAGGGGGCGTGTTTTTACTTTACCTTGCCGGTGGCGGATTAGGCGCGGGGCAAGGCGTCTTGTCATGGATAGCCTGTCGGCGGTTGTTCGATAGCAGACAGTAGTCGGTTAGGCCCGCCATCAAGGCGGGTTTTTTCATGCGTGGACGCGCTCAGTGATATCTCGGTAATGCGTTTCGTGTATTGGACGTTTTTCATGTCCAGGCATTGGTCAAATTCCGATAGGGCAAGCAGATGAGGGAAATTGCAGGCCATGCTGTCCTCGAACTGAGTCATCTACCACACCGCTGCCACTATTTTCCTGTCTAAGCCACCTTGATGTATATGACGCATGCTAGATTATGTCTTTGGCATAATCATGTGCCCTGTCATCTTAAGGATTTCCCATGCACGTTCCGAACGCGTATTTCAAGCTATTGCCTCTCGCAGCGATCTTTGCTTTGTTCAGTACAACGGCCTTTGCCAAGGACTGGCCTAGTGGATATTCCAAGTGCGCTGATGAAGCCGGCGTCTGCCAAGTGGGCGATCAGCCCAGGCTGGTGTCGTTTGGTGCTAGGGATCAATGGGTGGTCAAACCGCAGAAAGGCGTGGTGACCTGTGACAAGGCGACCTTTGGTAGCGACCCGCTACCGAACAAGATCAAGAAGTGTGCGCTGGGTCCCTTAGTGACCACCACGCCGCCGCCAGGTGGTGGTAATACGGGCGATGCTAGCAACGAAGCCGCGCCTGCCACCGGATGGGCCGGCTACGGTAAGGGGACGACAGGTGGCCGAGGGGCAGGCGCCACGTCTATCTACACCGTCAGCT
Organism: Chitinimonas prasina; assembly: GCF_030160395.1. Lineage (GTDB taxonomy): Bacteria > Pseudomonadota > Gammaproteobacteria > Burkholderiales > Chitinimonadaceae > Chitinimonas > Chitinimonas prasina. The sequence goes on along the minus strand of NZ_BSOG01000001.1, from coordinate 850,920 downwards.
CGGCCTGGCAGTTGCAGGAAGCGCTGAAGCGCAGCGGCATCCAGCCACGCATCATCAAGGTCTACGGCAACATAGACATGGCGTCGGCCGATAATGGTGGCAAGTTCAAGAGTGCTTCGGATCAGGCGGCGCGCAACGCCATCGTGCTGCCGTCCAACACTACCTTGATCGGCTTGGGAGAGTCGGCCCAGATACGCAATGGCCGTATCGTGATCAAGAATGTGGAAAACGTCATCGTCCGCAACCTGCAGATAGTGAATCCCTGCGATATCGCGCCGGTGTGGGATCCTAACGATGGTTCGTCAGGCAACTGGAACTCGGAATACGATGGACTGGTGGTGGAGGGTGCCCGCCATGTCTGGATAGACCACAACAGCTTTACGGATTTTCCTGATACAGATGACCGCGCACCGGTGGAGAAGGGCAAAATCAAACAATGCCACGACGGTGCGCTGGACGTGAAGAAGGCCGCTGATTACATCACCGTGTCCAACAACCTGTTCGAGCTGCACAGCAAGAATAACCTTGTGGGCTCGTCCGATTCAGCCAGTGAGGATGAAGGGCACCTGACGGTGACCTTCAATAATAACTACTTCCGCAACGTGTCCGAGCGTTCGCCCCGCGTGCGCTTTGGCAAGGTGCATCTGTATAACAATTATTATGAAGGCACCAAGGGCAAGGGCATCTACCCCCACAAGTACAGTATAGGGGTGGGCTACAAGGCCAAGATACTGTCGCAAAACAATGTATTCGACGTAGCTGGCGCAGCAGCCTGCAAGGATGTGATCATCAATCCGGGTTCGGCCAGCAAGACCGGGGCTATGGCCGATAGTGGCTCCCTGTTGAATGGGTCGTTGCTCAGCGTGGGCCCAGGCAAGGACTGCGCTTTCAATTCCGCTATAGGCTGGCAGGTGCCCTATGCGGTCCAACCGCTGCCGGCCAGCAGTGTGCGTGATTCGGTCAAGCGTAACGCAGGCGCAGGAAAGCTGCAGGTCCGTTGATGCTAGGGCGCCGGCTGTTGCGCGGCGCCCGGCTGGCCGACCCGTTATCAGCCTCAGGCAGGACCGGCTTTGCGCTCGCTATGCCCCAACGCTTTGTCCGGGGCGATGACGTCCCTCACCCTCTGCTTTAGTTCGGCGGCTTCAGGGAAGCCGCCATCTGCCTTGCGCTCCCATACTGTATGGCCGTTGGCGCGGATCTCAAAAACGCCGCCGGTACCCGGTTGCAGGGCCACTTCGCCAAGTTCCTGTTCAAACGTCGACAGTAGCTCCTGAGCCAGCCAGGCGGCCCGCAATAGCCAGCGGCATTGGGTGCAGTAGTGGATCTCGACGCGGGGGGCTGGCATGGTGGGGTTTCCTGTTGCAATGCAGCAGGCACTATAGTCAATCCGGCCGGGCTCAGGGAAGATGGCTGTACACACCAGACTGCGCCGCGCAGAACTTTTGCGTTAGTCTTGGCCTCAATAGTGATTTCGGTCCATCCCGCCCTGGTGCGTCGCCCGTGGCGGAGCAACCTTGGGGGAACCACCCTGACAGCGACTCGCATGGAGCCTTGCCTATGACCCAGAACGCCTCGCTCGAATCCGCCCTGCAGCGCATTACTGCCACTCAGGATGCCACGCCAGATGCCATGGCAGACCTGATTGCCGCCATACGCCCCAGACGGGCCGACGATGGCGAATATGCCGTCAATGTCCTTCGCTCCCTGGCTTTTCTGCTGTCGCAGCGGCCGGAGTTCCGGCGTGGCTTGCGTGACTATCTGATGAGGCTGATAGGCACTCGCCGGCAGCTGCACCTCTATACCGACACCGGCATTCTCTCCAATGAGGGGGTGTGGAGTGCCTTTCGCCGCCGCTTGGGCGAGAAGCTGCTGCCGGGTGAATACCGAGATGGTTACCTGAAGGATGTATTTGGCCAGGTGTTCGCCCGTAAGGACGACCACCTGTGGGTCGGTGCCGTGCCCGATGCAGTCTGGCTGGAAGTATGGCAGGCCATGCAGTTTGGCGAGGGTCAGCATGAGCGCGATGCCCGCAATACCCGGCTAGAGTTGCTGGAGGCAGCCCAAGTGCTGTCCTACCGTATCTCGGCGATCGGGCTGGAACCGGAACTGGTCCGTAATCACCCGGCCATTGAGCAGTTCGAGTCGCCCTTCCTGACCCAGAATGTGGCACTGCGCGATTATCTGGAGCGCTACAAGGCGTGCCTGGTAGACCCGACGGTGGCGCACGAGGATGACAGCCATGTGCGCATTCTGCTGAGCCAGTGTGAGGAGATCATCGGCAAGCTGCGCAAGACTGCGGCGCAGGAGGGGGTCAGTGTTAGCCTCACCTATCTGATGGTGCGGCTGCAACAGCATCTGGCCCGTCTGCGGTTGGTGCTGGATTTGCTGGCGCCCGAACAGGCGCAGCAATTGCCCGAGCGGGCCGTGCGCTTTTTCAAGGTGCTGGTGGAGGCAGATAACCGCAAGACCAGCCTGCGCGACCTGTTTGCCACCAATACCGATTTGCTTGCACTGCAGATTACCGAGCATGCCGGCCGCACTGGCGAGCATTACATCGCCAGCAATCGCAGCGAGTGGAAGGCCATGGCCAAGTCAGCCATGGGCGCCGGCCTGATCGTCGGCTTTATGGCCCTGCTCAAGATACTGACGACCAAACTCAAGCTGGCACCGTTGATTGAGGCCTTTGCCTTTAGCATGAATTACTCGCTGGGTTTCATGCTGGTGCATGTGCTGCATTTCACCATTGCCACCAAGCAACCCGCGATGACGGCCGCCCGCATTGCCGCCACCATCGAGCAGCATGGTGTCGGCGGCAAGAACCGGCTGGATGCCTTGGTGGATCTGATCGAGGCGGTGGCACGCACCCAGTTTGTGGCCATCCTGGGTAATGTGGGGGTGGCCATTCCCACGGCCTTTGCCATTGCCCTGACGGTCAAGTATGGCCTCGGTGAGGTATGGGTTACACCGGAAAAAGCCCTGCACCTGCTGCATGACCTCGATCCCATACGCAGCCTGGCGTTACCGCATGCGGCCATCGCTGGCTGTTGTCTGTTCCTGTCGGGTTTGATCTCGGGCTACTACGACAACAAGGCGGTCTACAACCGTATTCCCGAGCGTCTGCTGCAACTACGCTGGCCGCGCCGGCTGTTCGGCTTCCCCCGTTGGCAGCGTATCTGCACCTATATCGAGAACAACCTTGGTGCACTGGCCGGTAACTTTTTCTTCGGCATCATGCTGGGGTCCATGGGCACGCTGGGCTTCCTGCTGGGCTTGCCGCTCGATATCCGCCATATCACCTTCTCGTCGGCCTATCTGGCCTACGCGGCGGTAGCGCTGGACTTCCAGCTGGGGTGGCAGCTGTGGACCATGTCCATCGTCGGCATCGCCCTGATTGGCCTTACCAACCTGGCAGTGAGTTTCAGCCTGGCGTTGTTTGTGGCCCTGCGCTCACGGCGCATACGCTTCGTGGATGGCAGCGCGCTGGTGCTGAGGCTGCTGCAACGGTTCCTGCGGTCGCCACAGCGCTTCTTCATCGCACCCAAGGACGCGCCGGCCATGACGGCGGCGCAGCCTACGCAGGCAGGCTAACCGGCAGTTCTGAAGGCGGGGTCGTCGCGCCGCAGCTCGGCCTCTATCAGGGCGTAGACGCGGTCGCGCAGGGCGGGCACGTCGGCCTCGGTCATGCCGGTCGTGGGGATGGGGGGCAGCCAGCGAAAGATCACCTTGCCCGGCTGGAACAGCAGGGTGTTGAGCTGCTGCACGCTGCGCATATTCAGTTGCACGAAGGGCTGGATGGGAGCCTGGGCGCCGATGGCAAAGCGGAAAGGGCCGTCGCGGAAGTCTTGCAAGGGGGTATTGCCCCGATTTCGGGTGCCTTCGGGGAAGATGAATACCGGCCAACCCTGGCCCAGAGCCTTGCTCAGCGCAGCCACGCTGCGTTGCCGGCTTTCGGCCGAATCGCGGGCCACGAGTACGGCAAAGCTCTTGAACAGGAAGCCCAGCAGCGGAATACGGGCAAACTCTTGCTTGGCCAGCACCTTCACTGCACGGGCGCACGCCATCGCACAGATAGGCATGTCCAGCATATTGCAATGGTTGCCGATGATGACAGGTGCGGGCTGCCAGGCGGCCTGGCCTTCAATCTGCAGCCGTATGCCGGTCAGCCACGACCAACAGCGCATGGAGATACGATTGGCGGCGTACATGACAGTCAGCCGACGGTGTTCATCCAGCAGCAAGGCTGGCAAATAAAAGGGAATGACGGCAGCGACGCCGATCAGGAACAGCAGGCCAACATAAACGCTGTAGATCGCCTTGATGAAACGCATTGCGGCAACTCGTGGTGGAACCGGACGGCATTCTGCGGCTTTCTGCGCTCAATGAACAGCTGTTCACTATCACAGCCGCCAGACGGTGGTGGGGTGATCGGTGCAAGCAGGGGCCGCTGGCGCCTGCTTCTCACGTCATCACCCATCTATGCCTTACGCTCATGAAAGGCTCGACAACGAGCGTCAGCGAAGCTCCCGCGCGGCGGCGCGGGCGGGGGGAGTGGAATCAATCAAGGGGAGAGCCTATGGGTTCAGGCTGCGCTGATGTTTAGCGCCAGGGTCCCCCTGGCGCCTGCTTCTCACGTCATTACCCGTCGATGCCCTCAGCCCATGATAGGCTCGACAAACCAAGCAATGACCGGGTTCATCAGCAGGCTCGCTCAAATCTTGCCATCCAGCCCCAGCTGCAGATACAGCTCGCATACGCCGGCGGGTACCGGTTCGCTGAAATGGAAGCCCTGCATCAACTCCACCCCAAGGCCTTGCAGGAAGCGGGCCGCCTCCAGGGTCTCCACCCCTTCCACCACGACGTCCAGACCCAGGGCGTGTGACATCTGCACGATGGCCTGCATGATCCGGCGTCCCGATTCATTGTTGAGCCGGGCGGTAAAGCTCAGATCCACCTTGAGTATGTCGATGGGCATATCGTGCAGCTGCGACAGCGAGGAATAGCCAGTGCCGAAGTCGTCGATGGCGATCTTGAAGCCGGACTCATGCAGTTGTTTGAGATGGCGTGACTGCCGGGCCTGATCGGTCAAGGCGAGGCTCTCGGTAATCTCGACGATGACATCGGCCGGCCGCAGCTTGAATTCCTCGACCGTCTTGATGAGGTTGCGGACAAAGCGCGGCGAGAACAGCAGGTTGCGCGAGACGTTGAGTGCCAATGGCTGCATAAAGCCCCGGTCACGCCAGCCGCGCAGCTTGGTCAGCGCCTGCACGGTGATCTGCTCGGACAGCTCGCTGATCAGACCCAGCTTTTCGGCCATGGGGATGAACAACTGCGGGGTGATCCAGCCCACGCTGTCATCATGCCAGCGCGCCAGTGCCTCGATGGAGCTGACCTGGCCGGTGCGTGCATTGACGATGGGCTGGTAGAACACCTGCAACTCATTGCCCAGCACCGCGTGGTTAAGGCGGGTCTGGATGGCCATGTGCTCGCGGCCTATGCTCTTCAGGTGCACGATGTCGCCATAGAACTGCACATTGTTACGGCCCATGGACTTGGCGTGGTACATGGTGCTGTCGGCTACCCGCAGCAGGGCCTCGGCGCTTTCTGCATTGTCGGGGTAGACCGCCATGCCGATGGAGATGGTAGGACGGGTCTCTATGCCTTCCAGCACGATGCCCTGGCGGGCAATCTCGCGCAGGCGCTCGGCCACCTGGCTGAGGGTGGCCAGGTCGGGCAGGTCGGGCAGCATGACGATGAACTCATCGCCGCCCCAGCGAGCCAGCACATCTTCCTCGCGCAGCACCGAGCGTATCTGCCTGGCCAGGGTGGCCAGCACCTGGTCGCCGGCCTGGTGGCCAAAGGCGTCGTTGATCTGCTTGAAATGGTCCAGGTCGATGAAGCCCAGCGCGACCCGGCCGCCGCTGCGTTTGGCGCGTGCCAGTGCCTGGTGCAGCAGGTCGTCCAGCAGTACCCGGTTGGGCAGGCCGGTCAGGCCGTCATACAGCGCCAGCTGACGGATATGTTCCTCGCTCAGATGGGCGGCGGTGACATCGCGCAGCACGCCGCGCAGGCCGTGGCTCTGACCATCGGCGCCCCAATTGGGCAGCAAGCGGGCTTCCAGCCACAGCGGCTCGGCGCCGTCGCGCAGCAAGCGAAAGCGCACCGACAGCGGTTCTCCCTGGCTTAGCACCTGGTTGTAGGCGTGCAGCAGGGGAGGGTGGTCGTTGCCGTCCACAAAGTCGGTCAGCATCTGCTCCAGGTCTTCGCGACTGGCATTGTTGCGGCCACGCAGGGTGCTCCAAGCGGCAGAGAGGCGGGTCAGCCGGCCTTCCTGGGTCAGCTCGATCACAGCCTCTTCCAGCTGGTCCAGCGTGTCTATCATGGCGCGACGGCGTGCCTCCTCGCGCATCAGCTCAGTCACGTCGCGTATCAGCGCCACCGCATTGCGGCGGCCGCCATCCTCGCTGGGCACGGCCTGCAGCCGGCCTATGCAGTAGATCACGCCCTCCAGCCTGGGCAGGGTGAATTCGAATTGCTCGCGGGCTTCGCTGGCCAGCGCCCGCGGCAGGGCTTGGCCCAGGGCCCAGGCCATGTCCTGAGGAAAAGCCATGTCCAGCGGCAGGCCGATCAGGCTGGCGCTGGGCAGGGCCGGGTGGTGCGACCAGACGTTCACCACAATGCCATCGGCACTGAGTTCGAACACCATGTCTTCGGTGGCGCCCACCAGGGTGGCCAGCCGCAGCGCGTTGACGCCCATGCGCTGTTCTGCCTGCTGCCTGACCAGTGCCAAGGCCAGGTAGTTGGCCAGGGTGGCCAGAAATCGCGGCTCGCCCGATACGCGGCGGCGGGGCTGCTCCAGGTAGGCCAGAGCCAAAAAGCCGATCAGCTCGCCGGCATCCAGCAGCGGCACGCATAGCAGGTATTGCACGCCGGCTGGCCCCAGCATGACCTGGGTGGCCGGCAGCAACTCGCTTGCGCGGCGCTCCAGCATCAGGCCGGCCGAGAGGGTTTCATGCAGATCGCGATAGAGGCGGTAATCGAGCCGGTTCAGCGATTCGGCCACGGCACGCGGCAGCACGATCTTGCCGCGCCATGCACCCGCATTGTCGGCTCGCATGCTCCCTGCGCCATGGCGGTACAGCGCTGCGGCATCGGCATCGGCGGCCCGGGCAATAGCCGCCAAGGCGCGCTCCAGTGCATCGGGGCTGGCATCGTTGATCAACTGTCCGGCAGCATCCAGTGCCTCGAGGTAGTCACGGGTGGTATTGCCTTGCGCGGGCGTGGCGTCGTCGAGATCGCGACGGGCATTCATGGGGTATCTCCTGCCCTCTGCGGGGCGAACAGCCATCTTACTCCCGAAATGACGTCAACATGTCAGCTGGCGCATACGGTTATTTTGCCGCCTGTCTTGTTCGCTGCCTATCTCCGTCGCCGGCGATGGGTGTTGGTGTCATCGAGTAAACCAAGGCCATGATTTTATTCGCTATTCGTGCCGCTGCCTGCGCGGGTGGCGGTGGTGGTCCAGGCAGTCGGCACGGCTGATGCCCCACGCGACCAGCCACATGCCTTACCCGCATAGACTAAATCGGCTACGCCTGCCCCGGTCGCTACCGGCACCTGCCCAGCCCGGATGGCAGTGCCGAGCATCGCTGCCGGCTGCAAGGGCGCACACCGCCTGAGCGCAAAAAAGCCCGCCTACAGGCGGGCCTCCTTGGCCTGACCAGGCGCTTACTCGCTGCTCTCTGCCTGCGCCGCCAGCTGCTCCGGTGTCATCACCGTCTCGGCATGGCCGCACTCCTTCTGCGGACAGACTTTTTCCAGGCCGCGCCGCTTGGTGGTCTTCAGCGTCAACACCGGCCACTGGCACTTGGGGCAAGTCTCGGCGATGGGCGGATTCCAGGTGGCGTAGGTGCACTTGGGGTAGGTATTGCAACTATAGAACAGCTTGCCATAGCGCGACTTGCGTTCGATCAGCATGCCGGTGTTGCAGACAGGGCAGGTGACGCCGGTGTCCTTGGGTTTTTCCAGCGGCTCGATATGCTTGCACTTGGGGTAGTTGGCGCAGCCGATAAACTTGCCGTAGCGGCCGGACTTGACGATCAACTGACCGCCGTCATCGGGGCAGACGCGGTCTTCGATGACCTGCACCTGCTCCTCGGCCTTCTGCTCGGCCGTCTCGTTCATGTCGCGGGTGTAGTCGCACTCGGGGTAGCCGGTGCAGCCCACAAAGCGCCCACGTTTGCCCAGCCGCACGGTGAGCTGCTTGCTGCACTTGGGGCAGGCTTCATCCAGGGCTTCATGCGTGACTTCGCTGCGCTTGAGTGACTTCTTTTCTTCCACCTGCTGCGAGAAGCCGGTCCAGAACTCCTCCATCACTGGTATCCAGTCACGCTCGCCGTTGGAGATCTCATCGAGCTTGTCTTCGAGCTTGGAGGTGAACTGGTAATCGACGTACTGACCGAAATGGTCGGTCAGGAATTTGTTCACCACCTCGCCGGTATCGGTCGGCAGGAAGCGTTTCTTGTCCAGGTTGACGTATTCGCGATCCTTCAGCGTCTTGATGATGGAGGCGTAGGTGGAGGGGCGGCCTATGCCGAACTCTTCCAGCGCCTTCACCAGCGAGGCTTCCGAGTAACGGGGCGGTGGCTGGGTAAAGTGCTGCTCGCCGTAGAGCTTGTCTACCGGCAGGTCTTCACCGGCTTCCAGTACCGGCAGCTTGGCGTTGTCCTCATCCTCAGCGTCATCCACGTCTTCCTCGTAGACGGCAAGGAAGCCGGCAAACACCAGCACCTGGCCGCTGGCGCGGAAGATGGCCTCACCCATGGCGATATCCACGCTGGTGGTATCGAACTTGGCCGGCGACATCTGGCTGGCCAGGGTGCGCTTCCAGATCATTTCATACAGCTTGAACTGCTCGGCTGACAGATAAGCCTTGACCGAGGCAGGCGTGCGCAGGATGGAGGTCGGCCGTATGGCTTCATGGGCCTCCTGGGCATTCTTGGACTTGTTCTTGTAGACCACCGGGCTGGCCGGTAGCGACTCGGCATCGAACTGGCTGCCTATGTACTCGCGTATCTCGGCCACTGCTTCGTTGGCCAGGGCCACCGAGTCGGTACGCATATAGGTAATCAGACCGGCGGTGCCGTCACCCAGAGCAATACCCTCATACAACTGCTGGGCCGTGCGCATGGTGCGGTCGGTAGTCATGCCCAGCTTGCGCACTGCCTCCTGCTGCATGGTGGAGGTGGTGAAGGGCGCCGTGGGGTTGCGGCTCTTGCGCTTCTTTTCCACATTGCTGACGCTGGCCGGCTTGCCCGCCAGTGCGGCCAGTATCTCGGCCTGGGTGGCCTCGTCCGGCACATCGAACTGTTCGAGCTTCTTGCCGCGCCATTCGTGCAGGCGTGCACCGAACTTGGTCTTGCCCTTGTGGCTGTCCAGATGGACCGACCAGTATTCCTGGGCAGTAAACGCCCGTATCTCGTTCTCTCGCTCGCAGATCAGGCGTAAGGCCGGACTCTGCACGCGGCCGGCAGAGAGGCCGGAACGAACCTTGCGCCATAGCAGCGGCGAGAGGTTGAAGCCCACCAGATAGTCCAGCGCGCTGCGTGCCTGCTGGGCATTCACCAGGTGGCTGTCCACATCACGCGGGTTGGCCACGGCGGCCTTGACGGCGGTTTCGGTGATTTCGTGGAACACCACGCGCTTCACCAGTTTCTTGTCCAGGGCCTTCTTGCCGTTGAGTATCTCCAACAGGTGCCAGGAGATAGCCTCGCCTTCGCGGTCCGGGTCAGTTGCCAGATAGACGTTCTTGGCGGCTTTGGCTGCGGTGACGATGGCGTCCACGTGCTTGGCGTTCTTGGCGATGACCTGGTACTTCATGGCAAAGCCATGGTCCACATCGACCGAGCCATCCTTGCGAACCAGGCCGCGGACATGGCCGTACGACGCCAGGATTTCAAAATCGCTACCGAGGTACTTCTTCAGCGTTTTCGCCTTGGAGGGCGATTCGACGATCAACAGATTATCAGCCATGCGGGCTCCGCAAGAGGCGGTGAGTTGGAGTGCGTACAGCCCGGCTTGGCAAGCGGGCTGCAACGCGATATCTAGGGGTAATGTAGGTGCGGCAGCAGGAAAAGCCAATCCTGCTAGCGCATTGGACTAATGCATCTGACCGTCAGACTCGGCAAATAGCAGCTCTTCAATCAGCAGATTGGCGAGATCATCGCCCTGCCGCCAGAGCACCATCAGTGCCACGCGCTTGACCGCTTCGGCATCGATGGACTGAGCGTTGCTCTGCATCAGCCGGTCTATCAGCTGTTCGCGTTTGCCCGCACTGAGGGCACCCGAACTCGACAGGTAGTGAAAAAACGCCTGCGCCTCTACGGTCAGGCGGCTTTCTTCCCTGGGGTGCAGCACGCGTGCCATGGCGATGCTGCGTTCATCAAGCAAGGCATAGGGGGCATTGTCGAGTTCATCGAACTCGCTCAGCCAGTCCAGTGCCTCACCAATTTCCTCGTCGTCAAAGCCCGCAGCCGACAACTGTTTGGCCAAGGTGCTGCGGTCCGGGCAGTTGTCCAGCGAGAAATATTGTTCGAAGAGAAAGGCGAGTACGTCGAACACGGGAGACCTCTGGTATTGCGGGTAACGGTTACATTCAGGCCAAGCGTTGATAGCGGCCTCCGGGTAGTTTGGCGACCTGTCCTGTCAACTCCAGCGTCAACAGCATCGCGTAGACCCGGTCGGGCGTCAAGTTGGCGCGCGTAACCAGGCTGTCAATATCGAGGGGATCATGGCCCAAAGCCGCCAGCAAGCTGGCTTCTGCCGCATCGGCCGGTGCTACCGGGTTTTTTGCCGTTGGTCGTAAAACAGCGGGTTCCGGCGCGGCCCCCAGCTCTTCCAGGATGTCGGCAGCGGTTTCCACCAGCTTGGCGCCGTGCTTGATCAGCTGATGGCAGCCCTTGGATAAGGTCGAATGGATGGAGCCGGGAATGGCGAACACTTCGCGCCCCTGTTCGGCGGCTTCCCGGGCGGTAATCAAAGAACCACTCTGCAAGGCGGCCTCCACTACCAGCACGCCACGGGCCAGGCCCGAGATGATGCGGTTGCGGCGGGGGAAGTTGCCTGCACGGCCAGGCGTGCCCAGCGCGAACTCGGAGAGGATGAGGCCCTCCGCTGCGATCTGGTGTGCCAGCGCATGGTTGCGGGCAGGGTAGACGATATCCAGCCCGGTGCCGACCACAGCGATGGTGCTGCCGGGGCCGCTGAGCCCGCCACGATGGGCGGCGGTGTCGATGCCCAGGGCCAGGCCCGAGACGATGCACCAGCCGCGTTGCGAGAGGTCACGGCTGAAAGCTTCGGCGTTCTGCACGCCCTGGGGGGTGGCATTGCGGCTGCCCACCACGCCCAGGCTGGCGCTGCCCAGCAGCCCGACCTGGCCCTTGGCATACAGCACGGGAGGCGGATCGCTGATTTCCAGCAGGCTGGACGGATAGTCGCTGTCGGCCAGGGTCAGCAGGCGGTTTTCGGGGGTGTCGAGCCAGGCCAGCGAGCGGGCCAGTTGCTCAGGGTCTGGCCCCTGCTTCAGCGCCTGTGCCAGCTTGTCGGGCACATGCCGCGCCAGGCTGGCCTGGCTGGCGGCCAACACCTGGGCAGGCGTGCCAAAGGCGGCCAGCAGCCGGCAGGTATGCGCCGGGCCCATGCCGGGCGTCAGGCTGAGCCGTAACCAGTCTTCGCTATCGGTGTCCCGCATGGTCGCCTCCCCGGCGTCGCGGCACTGTCTCGTGCCGTCGTACTGCATTGGTATCGCAGCATGGCGCCTGCCTGGCGCCAGCGATCTGCTTGGGCACAAACAACAGCGCGACCGATTAGGTCGCGCCATGTTGTCCGGCTTTGCCGCAAAACTACAGGATCAGGGCTTGCGCACCACGTCCAGCAGGTTAAGCGGACGGGTGCCGTTCAGGGCCAAGCCGTACGACACCTTGGGGAAGACACGATAGATAAAGACATAACCATTGCGTTCCGCAGGGGTCATCATGCCCTTCTCGGCCTTGCTGGCGGCCTTGATCGGGCGTGGTGCCTTGTAGGCATTGAGTACGTGGCCCAGCTCCAGGCCGTCACGTTCGCCACGGTTGATCACCACCGTGGTATATGGGCCGGCATCATTCACACCACCGACGGTGGAGATGATCTTGCCCTCCACATCGCGAGTAGGGATATGCGGCACGTAGTTGGGGTAGGCCATGCGTGGCTTGGGGATCAGTCGATCGCCAAGCGCCAGTTCCCTGGCGACCTTGGTGATGCTGATGGTGCTGACGTCAGCCACCTGGCGCGTCACGGCATCGCCCACATACAGCACTTCGTAGCCTAGTACTTCCTTGGTGTCGGGGTCGCGCAACAGCTTGCCGCCGTTGAATACCTGCCACTGGTCGCCAGGGTTGCCGGTAACGCCGACGGCATAGGCCGTGTCGCCCATGGTCAGGGTAACGCGGTCATCCGCGTTCTGCGCAATGCGGGGCGCTTGCAGGAACTCGCTTTCCTCGACCACCAGCGGCTGGGTCAGGAAGGGCACAATGGCGCTAGTGGGGATGGGGGGCGACGACATATTGTCGAACTGGGTGACCCGCACCTTGGGGTTCAGCTTGTCGCGGCTGCGCCGGGCATCATTGGCGTCGTTGCCAAGCAGGCGCAGGCGCGGGTTGCCGCTGCTCATGTCGAGCACGATCACGTCACCGGGGTAAATCCAGTGCGGATCCTTGATTTCGTCCTTGTTCATGTTCCAGATTTCTGGCCACTTCCAAGGGTGTTTGAGAAACTTCCCGGAGATGTCCCAGAGGGTATCGCCCTTGACCACGACATAGCGGTCTGGGGCATTTTCCTGCAGGGTCAGCTCATCGGCCGCAGCCGGCAAGATCGCTGCCAGCGTTATAATGACGGCTGGAGCGATACGGGAAATGAGTTTGGCGCGGATACTGGACGGGCGCATGACTGGCTTCCTTGTTTGGTCGGGGCCTGGACGCTGATGGCAACGTGGCATAATGCCACTAAGTATATGCTAAGGTCATTTAAAACCAATTGCTCAAATTCTGCATCCAAATAGATAGGCTAGCAAGAAAATATGGCGATCCTGAATATCCTGCATTATCCGGACGCGCGTTTGCATAAGGTTGCAACGCCGGTTGAAAAAGTCGACGACGATATTCGTCGATTAATCGATGACATGGCCGAGACCATGTACGAAGCCCCTGGTATCGGCCTGGCGGCCACCCAGGTGGACGTGCATAAACGGGTGGTGGTCATTGATGTGAGCGAGGATAAAAGCGGTTTGCTGGCTTTGATCAACCCTCGCATAGTCAGTGCCGATGGCTACACGGTTTTTGAAGAAGGCTGCCTGTCGGTGCCCGGTATCTATGAAGAGGTGGAGCGGGCCGAGCATGTGGTGGTCGAGGCGCTGGACCGCGATGGCAAGCCCTTCAAGCTGGAAGCAGAGGGCCTGTTGGCTATCTGCATACAGCATGAAATGGATCATCTGGAGGGTAGGGTTTTTGTGGAAAAACTCTCCCGTCTGAAGCAAACCCGCATTTTGTCGCGCCTGAAAAAGAACCAGCGCAAGACACTCTAAAGCGATCTGGCAAGCGCAGTATTAGGCGCCCTTGCCGGTTTTGGCTGTGTGGTATTTGTGCAGCCCTGCGATGGCTTGGCCTAGTGTCATGCTGGCCGACATGGGCATTTTCTCTCCTGGCCAGGGCGCCGTGCGTTGCGCGCCACATTGCCCTGGCACCTTGTCATCTGCGCCTGCAGATAGAGTAGAACCGATGAAGCTGATTTTTGCCGGCACACCTGAATTTGCCGCTACCGCCATGCAGGCCCTGATCGATGCCGGCCACGAGATCGTGCTGGTATTGACACAGCCTGACAGGCCGGCTGGAAGAGGTATGAAATTGCTGGCTTCGCCGGTCAAGCAGTTGGCCGAGCGCTATGGCTTGCCGGTCTATCAACCCGAGAAGCTGCGTACTGCCGAGCAGCAGGCGCCGGTGGCGGCGATGGCGGCCGATGTCATGGTGGTTGCGGCCTACGGCATCATCCTGCCGCAGGTGGTGCTGGATATGCCCAGGCTGGGTTGCCTCAACATCCATGGTTCGCTGCTGCCGCGCTGGCGCGGCGCAGCCCCCATACAGCGAGCCATCGAAGCGGGTGATTCGCTTACCGGCATTACCATCATGCAGATGGATGCCGGTCTCGACACCGGTGGCATGCTCAGTTGCCACCCAGTTGCGATCACAGCCACCGATACCACCCGTAGCCTGCATGACAAACTGGCAGTTTGCGGTGCTGAGGCCATCGTCGCGTCCCTGGTCGACCTGCCCGCACTGCAGGCGGCGGTGGTACCGCAACCGGTAGAAGGCGTGACCTATGCCGAGAAGATACGCAAGGAGGAAGCCGCGCTGGATTGGCAGCAGCCGGCCGAACTGCTGGCCCGCCGCGTGCGGGCCTTCGATCCCTTCCCCGGCACCACCGCCCGCCACGGCGAGGAACTGATCAAATGCTGGGCTGCCCAGGCAGAAGCGGGTGGCGGTGTACCCGGCACGGTGCTGCAGATAGGTGCCGACGGTGTGCGGGTCGCCACCGGACAGGGCGTGTTGTGTCTGACGGAATTGCAGCGTCCTGGCGGCAAGCGTCTGCCGGTGCGGGATTTCCTGGCGGCGGGCAAGCTGGCCGTCGGCGATGTGCTGGGCTGATGCCCGTGCTCGGCGCCGTTTGATCGTTACTGCATCACCTTACTCATAGAAGCCTTGCCATGTTCCTGACTCAACGCCTGGCCAGCGAGGCGGTTGCCGCCGTCCTGGCCGGCCGCAACCTGACCGATGTGCTGGCCCGCCAGCACCAGCGCAGCCCCGAACTGGAGCCGCGCCAGCGTGCGGCCATCCAGGATATCGCCTACACCACCCTGCGCCATTACGGCGAGGTGGATTTTGTACTGGGGCGCTTGCTCAAGCGGCCGGATACCGACCCTGCCGTCCGTGCCCTGCTGGCAACCGGCATCAGCCAACTGGCTTGGGGCCGTAGCGCCCCCCACGCGGTGGTGGATCATGCCGTCAAGGTGGCTACCCAGCTCAATGGGGGCTACGCCAAGGGCATGGTCAATGCCGTGCTGCGCAACTTCCTGCGGCAGAAGGACGCCTTGCTGGCCGCTGCTGGCCAGGATGACAAGGCCCGCTGGAACCATCCGGCATGGTGGGTGGCGGCCATGCGTACAGCCTATCCGCAGGATTGGCAGGCGGTGCTGACAGCCAACAACCTGCATCCGCCGATGAGCTTGCGGGTCAATCGCCGGCAGCAGCAGCGCGATACCTATCTGGCCAGCCTGCGGGCTGCGGGCATGGCTGCAGAGGGGGATGGCGAGGCAGGCATACGCCTGCAGGAGCCGGTGCCGGTCGACAAGTTGCCAGGTTTCTTCGAGGGCGTATGCTCGGTGCAGGATATTGGCGCGCAGTGGGCCGCTCCCCTGCTGGATGTGGCCGATGGCATGCGGGTGCTCGACGCCTGTTGTGCCCCCGGGGGCAAGACTGGTCATCTGCTGGAGCTGGCTGCGCTGGACCTGACGGGGCTGGATGTTGATGAGGCCAGGCTCAAGCGGGTGCAGTCCAACCTCGACCGGCTGGGCCTCAAGGCAAGGCTGGTGGTGGGCGATGCGGCCCAGCCTGCCGGGTGGTGGGACGGCCAGCAGTTTGACCGCATCCTGGCCGATGTGCCGTGTTCGGCCTCGGGGGTGGCAAGGCGCCATGCCGACATCAAATGGCTGCGTCGGCCCGACGATTTTGCGCAATTCGCCACGCAGCAGGCCGCCATGCTGGAAGCTTTATGGGGATGTCTCAAACCGGGTGGTAAACTGCTTTATGTAACCTGCTCGGTGTTTCCGCAGGAAAACGAACAACATGTCGCTGATTTCCTGACGCGCCACCCCGACGCACGGCGGCTGTCCCTGCTACCAGGTATGCCGGAAAGCGGGCAACTGCTGCCTAACGAACGCCACGATGGCTTTTTCTACACCCTGCTTGCCAAGGACTAACATACAGCGCCTGCTGCTGCAGCTTTGTGCCCTGTTGTGCTGCCTGCCGCTATGGGCCGGTGGCATCGCGCTGGAGTCCTATCATGGGGTGGAGCAGGACGGGCGGCTTAGCATTGATGCCCGCTTCCTGGTCAGCCTCGATGCCATGCATGAAAATGCCTTGTTATCCGGGGTGCCGCTAACCTTTGCGGTCGAGTTCACGCTCACCAAGCCCCGCTGGTACTGGGCCTGGCGGCGGGTAGCCGATTGGTTTGACCCTACCGCGCGCATTGAATATCGCCTGTCATACCACGGCCTCACCCGTAGCTACCGGGTGGGTGTGGGCACGCTCTACCGCAGCTACGATACCCTGGATGGCGCCTTGCGCAGCCTGGGCGTGGTGCGCGACTGGATGGTGGCTGAGCGCGGGTCGGTGACCAAGAAGCTCGACAGCCGTTTTGCCGGCCACCTGACCATGCGGCTGGATACCGACAAGCTGCCCAAGCCCCTGCAACTGGGTTTGCTGGGCGATGCCGAGTGGAAGCTGAACTCCGAGCAGACTACAGTCGAGTTCGAAGAGGCCCAATAGCCATGCCCATGCGTAATACCCTCATTCTGCTGGGTTCCTTGGCAGTGATCCTGCTGTTCATGCTGGCCACCTCCATCGGCAACTCCACCGTGTTCGGCCGCTACTATGAGCCGCTGCTGGCGCTGAACATCCTGATGGTGGTGGGCCTGGTGGCATTGGTGGGCACCCGCCTGATGCGGTTGCGCAAGCAGGTGAGGGCGCGCCAGTTCGGCTCCCGTCTGGCCTGGCGATTGACCCTGATGTTTGCCATGGTGGCGGTCCTGCCTGGCGCTCTGGTCTATATGCTGTCGGTGCAGTTCCTCACCAAGTCCATCGAGACCTGGTTCGACGTTAATGTGGATACCGCCCTGGATAGCGGCCTCAACCTGGGCAACCAGGTGCTTAACTACTCGCTGGACGACCTGATGAAAAAGGCCGAGGTGATGGCGGGGCAGTTGTCCGATGAGTACGACGCCGAGGCATTGGGGACGCTGACGCGCCTGCGCGAAACCACCAATGTGCAGGAGGCCAGCCTGTTTGATGGCCGCGGCAAGGTGATCGCCCATGTGGGTGATGAGTATGCCAACCCGGTGCCGCTGGTGCCTGACCGCAATATGCTCAAGCAGGTACAGGCGCAGCTGCCGTACCGGGCGCTGGAGACCACGCCCGACTACGGCCTCAGCCTGCGTGTCATCGTACCGGTCAATCCCAACTATGCCAGCCAGAGCAGCTTTGGTACCGAAACCCGCGCCCTGCAGCTGATACAGCCTGTGCCCAAGCAACTGGCCAGTGATGCCGAGAAGGTGGAGGAGATGCGCAACGCCTACAAGCTGCTGGCACTCTCCCGCACTGCGCTGAAGCAGAGCTTCGGCTTGACCCTGACCCTGGCCCTGTTGCTGGCCTTGCTCAGTGCTGTGGTGCTGGGCATGTATCTGTCGGAAAAGCTTGCGGCGCCGCTGACGGTGCTAGCGGCGGGTACCCGCGCAGTCGCGCAGGGGGATTATTCTCAGGTGCAGCCCGTGGTCAGCCAGGATGAATTGGGCACGCTTACCCACAGTTTCAACCGCATGACCCGGCAGTTGTCGGAGGCACGCGATCAGGTGGAGCAGAAGCAACAGGAGACCGCCTCTGCCAAGGCTTACCTGGAAACCGTGCTGGGCAGCCTGACGGCTGGGGTGCTGACCTTCGATGAAAAGTGGCGCCTGCGGGCCGCCAATGTCAGCGCGGGGCAGATACTGCATGCCGAAATCGACCGGCTGGACGTACTCAAGCTGACTGACTGGCTGGAGGACTACCCCCACTTGGGCAGCTTTGCCGAGGGAGTGATACAGGCCTTCAACGCTTCGCAACAGGATTGGCACCGCCAGCTGGAAGTTGGCTTTGACGGCAGTACCCGCATGTTGCTGGTGCATGGCGCCCGCCTTCATGGCGAGGTTGATCAGGGTGGCGCGGTGGTGGTGTTCGACGATGTCACCGATTTGCTGCGCGCCCAGCGCGATGCCGCCTGGGGCGAGGTGGCCAAGCGCCTGGCGCATGAAATACGCAATCCGCTGACCCCCATACAGCTGGCCGCCGAGCGGTTGGAGCATAAGCTGGCCGACAAGCTCGACGATGCCAGCCGCGATGTGCTGACCCGCTCCACCACCACCATCGTGGCGCAGGTGGGGGCGCTCAAGCGCATGGTGGACGAGTTCCGCGAATATGCCCGGCAGCCTTCGGCCGAACTGGCGCCGGTAAACCTGGCCAAGCTGCTGGACGAGGTGCTGGTGCTGTATGAAACGGCGCCGATAGAGCGTAGCCAGGTGGGAGAAGGGGGACTGTGGGTGGTGGCCGACATCACCCAGTTGCGCCAGGTTGTGCACAATCTTCTGAAGAATGCACAGGAGGCTGTGGCGGGCGATATGCTCGGCTGCATCAAACTGCGCACCGAAAGACGCGAGAAAACGGTACGATTGTCGGTAGAAGACAACGGTTCTGGCTTCAGTGATGCTATTCTACAACGCATATTCGAGCCTTATGCGACAACCAAGCTCAAGGGAACCGGGCTGGGGCTCGCTGTGGTGAAAAAAATCATCGATGAGCATCACGGCCAGATCGTGGCCTATAACGTGGAGCCGCATGGCGCCTGCGTCAGGATAGACTTACCGATTGCGGATCAAATGCAGGTGGGCCGGAATCAAGCCGGCCCGGCAGAGCAAGGGGAGAAAACGAGTGGGTAGTAACGATATTCTGATCGTCGATGACGAGATCGGTATCCGGGAGTTGCTGTCGGAGATCCTGCAGGACGAGGGCTACCGGGTCGTGGTAGCGGAGAATGCAGCCCAGGCTCGGCAACTGCGCAACCAGGGCCGGCCGGCGCTGGTGCTGCTGGATATCTGGATGCCGGACACCGATGGGGTGACGCTGCTCAAGGAATGGGGCAGCAATGGTCAGCTGACCATGCCGGTGGTGATGATGTCTGGCCATGCCACCATCGATACCGCGGTCGAAGCCACCCGTATTGGGGCTTTTGACTTCCTGGAAAAACCCATAGGCCTGCAAAAGCTGCTGGCGACGGTGAAGCGTGCGCTCAAGCACGGCGAAGTGCAGCCCAAGGTGGCTGAGAACTCGCTGGCGGCCTTGGGCAAGAGCCCGCTGATCCTGATCCTGAAAAAGCAGCTGGACCAGGCGCAGAACCTTTCCTATCCCTTGCTGCTGACGGGGGAGCCCGGCAGCGGCTTTGTCGCCTGTGCCCGCTATCTCAGTGTGGCCACCGCGCCCTTTGTGGCGCCGGATAGCCAAGATGCCCTGGTGGAATCGGGGGCGGACCTGGTGACACGGGCGGCCAATGGTACGCTGTTCCTGCGCGATATCGGCCATTACGAGCGCAAGGCACAGGGAGCGCTGGTGGCCTTGCTGCCCAAGCTGGACAAGCACAATGTCAGGCTGATCTGCGCAACCAGCCGCAGCCTGCCGGAGCTGATTGACCGGTTTGACCCGGCGCTGTTCACCTATCTGTCGCAGATCGTGGTGCCTTTGCCGGCGCTGCGCGAGCATAGGGATGATATCCCTGAGCTGGCCGAGCATATCCTGGCCAGTGTGGTGGAATCGAACAAGACCGGCCCGCGCCGGTTTGCCTCGTCGGCGCTCAATGCCCTGCGCCAGCATGACTGGCCGGGTAACCACGAGCAGCTGCACAACATCGTCAAGAGCCTGGCGCTGACCTCGGCCGAGGTGGACATCGATGCCACGCCGGTCAACCGGGTGCTGTCGCAGTTCTCGCCGCCGCGTGCACAGTCGGTGGCCATGAGCGGCCCGCAGTTCAATTTCGACCAGCCGCTGCGCGAAGCGCGCGACGAGTTCGAGCGTGCCTATTTCGACCACCATATCGGCCTGGAAGGCGGCAATATGAGCCGGGTGGCCGACAAGGTGGGGCTGGAGCGTACCCACCTGTACCGCAAGCTCAAGCAGCTGGGCGTGCAGGTGATCAAGCGTCCGCGCCCTTGATATGCTGCGGGTGGGTGCGTGCATCCACCCCGTTGGCGAGCCTGGCATGAAATCAAGTCATGGCTGGGCAGGCGCCAGGCGAACCCTGGCGCTGGTCGCCTGCTCAGCCTGAGCAGGCGGCATCTCCCTTGATTGAGTCCGCTCCCCAGCCTTGGAGGCCGCGACGGTATCCGCATTGCGGTGGGTGAAGGGCGCCTCGCCGCCGCTGGCTATCATTTTGAATGGGCTTCAGGGCCTGTTGTAGACTCAAGTCATTGATGGGTGAAGGACTGGGCCGGCACCAGGGTAGCCCAAACCACTGGGCACTCTCCGGGTCGGTTCTGCATCTTTCGCCGTTGGTGCCTGTCATCGGTGGGCTTGGGTTTTTCAATGGTTTAGCTTCATAACCGGCTGCGGTACGTCATCATGCTACTTCCCGTCCTGGCTGTTTCCCTGGGGGCCGCCTTGGGTGCGCTGGCGCGCTGGGGGCTGACTAACTGGCTCAGCACCCTGTCGAGCAATCTGTCCGTGGGTACATTGGCCTCCAATCTGGTGGGGGGCTATTTGGTCGGCATTGCCGTCAGCTATTTTGCCCAGCACCCCGGCCTTGCACCGGAATGGCGATTGTTTGTCATCACCGGCTTTCTCGGTGGCCTGACCACCTTCTCTTCCTATTCGGCCGAAGTGGTCGACATGATGCTGCGCGGACAGTTCGGCTGGGCGCTATCCACAGCGGCTAGCCACCTGTTCGGCTCATTTTTCATGACCGCTTTCGGCATCTATACGGTGTTGTTTTTTTACCGCCGCTGAAATTTTGTCTTGTACATGACTTGTGGGATTCAATACCCCATACATGACTTACCCAGCTAGGGTAAGTCTATATCTGGCGCGCTTGGCCAGTGCCTCGTGCTTGTGTCATGTACAAGACGATACGGTTAAAAATCGCTTACATCCTTGTTGCGTAGACAAGTCATGGCCTACCGTTCGTCGGCTTGATGACGTTGGCATTTTGATTCCGCCCATTCCATCTACTACTACCCAGTAGGTCTACAAGAAAAAAGGCCGCCTGGGGATACGCTCCACCGGGATGCCGAGGGTGCTGTCACACCACCTGTTGCCAGGGGGTGGCAGATGCCCGGTGACCGGTGCGTACACACCCGGCCACATCTCTCCCCTGCTGATTGCAGTTTGCACCTGAACCGGCTGCCCTGATGTGCGCAGCACGGCCCAGTAGATTCCGCCTGCCCGCTTGCCGGGCGGGCACCAGGACGGATCAGCCACCCTCCCAAGGGGTGGCTGCCAGCAACGTAGCGCCTTACCTATCGGCAGGGTGCACGGGGGACCTGTTGGCCGACTATCGACGGCAAACAGGTCAGTTTTTGGGGAATGGTCCCCATGGAAACTGAGTAGAGGAAACAAAAATAATGGAGCAAGCGTTTAACGCAGTAGCCCGTCCCGTTCTCCTGTCCATGCTGGTTGCCGGTGCCCTTAGCGCCATGGCTGCTGAGCGTGTTGAACTGGAGGGTTTCACATCCGAGCGTATGTCCGCTACTGCCAGTACTGGCAGTGACAAGACCATACATAGCATGCTGGGCCTCAGTGACAGCGAGTTGCGGGTACAACGCAGCCAAAGCTACGCCAATGGCAATGTGGTCACCCGCTACCAGCAGTTCCACCAGGGCGTGCCCGTCTGGGGTGAGGCCGTGGTCGAACAGCGCAAGGCCGGCCAGGCCGCCCCGCAGTTGTCGGGCGCCATGCTAAAGAGCCTGGCCAACGATCTGCCCAGCGCCAAGCCGGTGTTCAGCGGTAGCCAGGTGATCTCGCAAGCCAAGAATGCAGCGCGCATCTATGGCCCCACCGAGAACGACCAGTCCACCCTGTTTGTGAAGATGGACAAGAACAATGTGGCTCGCCTGGTCTACCTGGTGTCGTTCATGGTCCATGACGCCAAGAAGCCCAGCCGTCCCCACTTCCTGATCGATGCCAATACAGGCGCGGTGGTGGAGCGCTGGGAAGGCCTGAACCACCGTGACGCGACCGGCCCTGGCGGCAACACCAAGACCGGCCAGTATGAATATGGCACCGACTTTGGTCCTCTGGTGGTGACCGATGACTGCAAGATGAACAGCGGCAACGTCATCACGGTCAACCTCAACCATGGCACCAGTGGCAGCACCCCCTACCAGTTCACCTGCCCCCGCAATACGGTGAAGCAGATCAATGGCGCCTACTCGCCCTTGAACGATGCCCACTACTTCGGCAACGTCGTGTTCAATATGTACCAGGCCTGGTTCAACCTGCGCCCCATCAGCCAGACCCTACAGATGCGGGTGCACTACAGCAACAACTACCAGAATGCCTTCTGGGATGGCACTGCCATGACCTTCGGTGATGGCGGCAGCACCTTCTACCCATTGGTGTCGCTCGATGTATCGGCTCACGAAGTCAGCCATGGCTTTACCGAGCAGAACTCCGGGCTGGTGTATTCGGGCCGCTCCGGCGGCATGAACGAAGCCTTCTCCGACATGGCTGGCGAAGCTGCCGAATACTTCATGAAGGGCACCAACGACTGGAAGGTCGGCGCGGAAATCTTCAAGGCCAGCGGCGCATTGCGCTATATGGACAACCCGCCGCAGGACGGCCGTTCCATCGGCCATGCCAATGACTTCACCAGCGGTATGGATGTCCACTACTCCAGCGGGGTCTACAACAAGGCCTTCTACCTGCTTGCCACCAAGGCCGGCTGGAATACCCGCAAGGCCTTCGAGGTGATGGTGGATGCCAACCGCCTGCACTGGACCGCGAACAGCACCTGGGATCAGGGTGCTTGCGGTGTGGAAAAGGCGGCAGAGTCGCGCGGCTACTCCAAGGCTGATGTGACTTCGGCCTTTGCGTCAGTCGGTGTGTCCTGCAGCGGCGGCACCCAGCCACCGACTGGCACCGTGCTGCAGAAGGGTGTGCCGGTAACAGGTCTGTCTGGTGCACGCAGCGCCAAGCTCAACTACACCATGGTGATACCGGCTGGCGCCAGGAACCTGTCCTTCGTCATGTCGGGCGGTACGGGTGATGCTGACATCTACATCAAGTTCGGCTCGGCACCGACCACCACCTCGTATGACTTCCGCCCATACCGGAGTGGTAACAACGAGACGGTGAACATCGCCACGCCGAAGACCGGTACCTACTACGTCATGATCAACGGCTACTCGGCCTTCAGCGGCGTCTCGCTGGTTGCCAACCATCAGTAAGCCGTTCCTGAACCCCGCACCGCAAGGTGCGGGGTTTTTCCATGAGTGACCGAACAAGCCATCTGCCAGATGGACCAAGGAGTAACACCATGCAAAAGAAGATCATGCCGTTGCTGTTGGCGGGCCTGTGCCTGACGGCCTGGGCCGATAGCGCCCCTAGCGGCAAGAAGGTTTGGATTACGGTGGGCGATGCGGCCTATGTACAGCTGAAGAAGCTGGCACCACAGGTGGTGGCCGGCGAGAGCCGCGTCCAGCCTGCCAGTGCCGGCCTGGGCCGGGCCGTAGGGCTGGAGCGCGCCTATGCCGTGGAAGTGGATGAAGGGCTGCTGGGTGGCTTGAGCGAGGCCGTGCACCACGAGCTGCGTCGCTGCGGTGGCTATATGGCCCATCCCAGCCGCGCCGCTGCCATCGCAGCACTGCAGCCGCCTCCCGCAGTGGCCATGGCCAGCCGCCCCAGCTATGTGATCGACAACCAGACCACGGTCAACCCGCTGCTGCCGCAACTGCAGGACAGCAATATCGCGGGCACCATCAACGACCTGGCCGCCTTCACCAACCGCTATTACACCACCAGCCACGGTGTCGCAGCTTCCAACTGGCTGCTGCAACGCTGGCAGCAACTGGCAGCCGGCCGCAGCGATGTGACGGTGGAACAGTTCAGCCATGCCAGCTGGCCACAGAAGTCGGTGATCCTGACCATCCGGGGTACCGACAATGCCAGCGAAGTCGTGGTGCTGGGCGGCCACCTGGATTCCACCGTGGGCAGCACCGGTGAAAACACCCGTGCACCCGGCGCCGACGATGATGCCTCCGGCATCGCCAGTCTCACCGAGGCCGCTCGGGTAATGATCAGCAGCGGCTACAAGCCACGCCGCACCATCAAATTCATGGGCTATGCGGCAGAGGAGGTTGGCCTGCGCGGTTCGCAGGATATCGCCAGGAAGTTCAAGACCGACAACGTCAATGTGGTGGGTGTCATGCAGTTGGACATGACCAACTACAAGGGCTCGGTCAACGACATCTATATCTATACCGACTACACCGACAGCCAGCAGAACACCTTTATCGGCAACCTGGTCACCACCTATCTGCCCACGCTGAAGCTGGGCTACGACAAGTGTGGCTATGGCTGTTCGGACCACGCCTCCTGGACCGGCCAGGGTTTTGCCGCCTCCTTGCCGTTCGAGGCGACCTTCAGCCAGTCCAATCCGCGCATCCACACGGCCAACGATACCTATGCCAACATGGGCAACCAGGCGCAACATGCGCTCAAGTTCGCCAGGCTGGCTGCCGCCTTCGCGGTGGAACTGGGTAGCGATGGTCCGTCCGACCCAGTACCTGGCGACACCGTGGAGAACTTCTCCGGCACCCTGGCCAGGGGCCAGAAGGCCAACTACGGTCCGTTCAAGGTGGCCGGTGGCACGACCTTCAAGGCCGACCTTACCGGCACTGGTGACGCCGACCTGTATGTGCGCAAGGGTGCTGCGCCCACCACCAGCAGCTATGACTGCCGGCCTTACAAGTCCGGTTCGGCCGAGAGCTGCAGCGTGGCGGTCACGGCCAATGGCGACGTCTATGTCATGGTGAACGGTTATGCGGCATCGACCTTCAATCTGAAGGTGACGTATCGGGCCCAGCAGTAAGAGGGCTTCGCCGACCTGGCGCAGATGCTGGGAAGCAAGTAAAACGGGGCAGTGATTGCCCCGTTTTACTTTGTCTAGATAGCGTGATCGGTGGTTGCATCGCCGCGCTGCAGGCGGCCCAGCTGCTGCTGTCGTGGCTCAAAGGCTGCCAGCAAGGCTGCCAGTAAGGATTCGGCTTTATTGCTGTTGTCGGCGCCGAAGTTGCAGACATATACGTCCAGCGTCACGCCGCTACGCTCCGGCCAGGTATGCAGGGCCAGATGCGATTCGGCCAGCAGCACCACGCCGGTGATGCCGCCTGGGCCAGCCTCGCTGGCGGGGAATTGATGCCAGCAGGCGGATACTGCCTTGAGGCCGGCCAGCTCGACCTGGCTCAGGCATAGCTGCTGCAGCGCGGCTTCGTCGGTCAGCAGGGACGGTTGCTGGCAGTCATACAGGTCGGCGGTGAGATGCAGGCCGTTCATGCGAATTCATCCTTGTGGTCCAGCAACCAGCGTGCTGCGCGCACACCCCAGTAATGGGCTTCCTCGGCCAGCGAAAAACCGCTGAGATCACTGTGTGCCAGCATGATACGGCCTTGTGGCTGCCGCAGGCGCGGCAGGGCATCACTGCTGAACAGGCTGGGGGTGGGGCGCAGCATGGCGTGGCCCCAGCGCCAGACATCGAGTTGCTCGGTCAGGCCCGGCAGGTCGGGGTGCACTCGCCCCAGTTCGGCCAGAATGCTGCGCGCCCAGTATGCGTGGGGGGCGGTTTGCAGCAGCTTGCGGCCGGCGGCAGGCGTGGCCTCGGTGAGTGGGCGATAGTAGCTCAGGACACAGCCCTGATCATGCAGCTGCAGGGATTGATGGTTGGCCACCACATAGCCCAGCCCGGCAGCGCCATACAGGACATTGTCCCAGCACAGCGGCTGTTGCCCCCGCTCGGCGGGCGGAGCACGCAAGCTCAGGTTGGCGACCAACCAGGGCGCATAGCTCAGTTGCGCCATGGCGGTTTGCCAGGGCGGCGGCAAGCTGGGCATGACATGGGCTAGAAAGCCGGCCGGTGCGGCCCACACCAGCTTGTCGGCCAGGTAGCGCACACTGCGATTCTCCTGCGCCAGATAGACCAGCACGCTGCAGCCCTGCGCCGTCTGTTCGATCTGCCAGGCCATGGCATTGGGCTGTAGCGCATCACCCAGGCCCTGGGCCATGCGCCGTGTCAGCCAGCTATTTCCCTCCGGCCAGGTCAGTACGTCGTCGCTGTCGGCATTGCTGGCCTGGCCGTGCCGGCCGGCGTGGTAGTGCAGGCCGGCCCAGGCCGAGGTTTGGCGATAATCGGTACCGTAGTCGTCACGGCAACCGTAGTTCACCCACCAGTGCAGGCTGGGCGCATCGTAGCCTTGCTGCTGCAGCCAGTCGGCCATGCTGATGCCGGCCAGCGCAGCGGTAGGCGAGCCGCCGCGTGCGCTGGGCGTGGCAAATGCAGGACGACCGCGGCCGTCCAGGGTGGCCTTCATGCTGGCTATTTGCTCGACGAAACGCTGTTGTTGATGGCGCTCGGCCTGGGCAATACCGAACTGCGGCAGCAGACCCTCCTGCCAGGCGCCGTGGATATGCAGGCGCTCTTGCGGGGCGAAACACAGATAGCGCTCCTCGTACTCCGGCCGCAAGGCATGCGGGTCGCCCTTGAGCGCACCGAACTCGGCCAGCATCAAGCGCAGTTCAGGTGCCTCTGGCCCAGGCAATGGCAGGTAGTGGGCGCCCCAGGGGTAGGCCGATATGGGGTTGCTGCCACTCCGGGCATTGCCGCCGGCTTCGTTCTCCAGTTCCAGCACGGCGAAACTGGCATGGCCCTGGCGCTTGAGCCACCAGCCGCAGCTGAGGCCGGCCATGCCGCCACCTATTATCAGGGCTTCCACCTTGCGGGTTTCGCTGGCAGCAGGAAAGCCGGTGCCGTCACGCAGCCTGTGCCCCAGCGCCTGCGATGGTCCCAGCAACTGTCCAGGCGGCAGGCCGGGTGGGGGCGTGCGGCTGCAGCCAGCCAGCCCCAGGCTGCCAGCTGCTAGCGAGCCGGCCCGCAGGAAATCCCGCCGCTTCATCGCTGCACCTGCTTCCACTCCTGCTCGAAGGTACGCACCAGCAGCTGGTTGTTGAGGCGGTTGACTTCGGCCGGGGTGCGGTCCATGTCGGGAGGAAAGTTGAACAGGCCGGGTATGGTATCTGCGTTGATAAAGCGCAGGCCGGTGGGTAGCCGTTGGGGTGGGGTGTAGGGCTCGCGCCCTGCCAGGATGAAACCCCACTCGCCGAAGCTGGGAACCAGGGCGTGGTAGGGGCGGGTCTGCAGGCCTACACTCTCTATCGTCTGCACCACGGTCCAGTAGCTTTGCCGCGCATACAGGGGCGATGTGGATTGCACCACCATGCGGCCGCGTGCACTCAAGGCCCGCTCCGCCATGCGATAGAAGGTGTTGGTATAGAGTTTGCCGACGGCGAAATTGGTCGGATCGGGGAAATCCACCACGATAAAGTCGTAGGCATTGGCCTGGCTTTCCAGCCAGCGGAAGGCATCGGTGTTGATGATACGTACCCGTGGCGAGTTGAGCGCATCGCCATTCAACCCTCGCAGCGCAGGATGTTGCTTGAACAGGGCGGGCATGGCGGGATCCAGCTCTACCAGGGTGACGGATTCCACCTGCGGATAGCGCAGGATCTCGCGTATGGCCAGGCCATCGCCACCGCCCAGTACCAGTACCCGTTTGGCCCAGGGCAGGCTGGCCAAGCCAGGGTGGATCAGCGCCTCGTGGTAGCGATATTCGTCGCGGGCGCTGAACTGCAGATTGTTGTTGAGGAACAGCCGTACGTCATCGCGCCAGCGAGTCAGTACGATACGCTGGTAAGGCGTGCTTTCGGCCAGCACGATACGGTCTTCATACAAGGCCGTTTCGGCAATGCTGCTGAGCCTGTCGGCGGCGGCGAAGCCGGCCACGATCAGCACCAGGGCAGATCCACCCTGCAGCCAGAGCACCCGGCGGCTGACCAGTTCATGGCGGAACAGCCAGGTGGTCCATAGGGCCACCAGCACATTGAGCAGGCCAAACAGCAGGGCCGTGCGTACCATGCCCAGCTTGGGGGCCAGCCACAGCGGGAACAGCAGGGAGACGGCCAATGCACCTAGATAGTCTATGCTCAGCACCCGCGAGACCAGATCCTTGAACTGCAGGCGATGCTCCAGCAGGCGCATCACCAAGGGAATCTCCAGCCCCACCAGCATGCCGATGACAAAGACCAGCAGGTAGAGCAGCAGCAGGAAAGGGCCGCTCAGCCAGGTGAAGGCAAAGAACAGGGCGGCCGCCGAAAAGCCGCCCAACAAGCCCACGGCCAGTTCTATGCGGATAAAACTGCCGATCAGATCGCGCTGGAAATAGCGCGACAGCCAGGAGCCCACACCCATGGCTGATAGGTAGACACCGATGACGGTGGAGAACTGGGTGACGGAATCGCCGACCAGGTAGCTGGACAGCGCAGCCGCGACCAGCTCGTAGGCCAGTCCGCAGGCGGCGACGACAAAAACGGAGAACAGCAGGGCGTAGGGCATGGCTTGGTGGTATAGGCGAAGGGAGGCTGCGGTGTGGCATACGATAGCCGGGCGTGCGCTATCGTGGGACGGTGACGGCGTTCAACTCCTGACAATGAGGCTGCAGGGGTGGGCCACTGCCTGGGTTACGGCTGTGTCGCCTACCTGCCTGTCGCTTGGTGGCGGGGTAGCCCGTTGCGCCGGGTGGCCAGGCTCGCAAGGGGCGGTACGTGGGCACCGCTGGCGCCACGGCACCAGCGGTGTTTACTGGCGGCGCTTAATGGATTGCGGAGGCGACAATGATGGCAATGCCCAGACACATAGCGCCCACCACGGTAGCCAGGGCCTGGTTGCGCTCCTCCACCAGATTCTTCCACAGGTCGTAGGGTGTGATCTTGTCGATGATGATAAAGGCCACCCAGAACACGGCCACGCCGAGCAGGGAATAGATCAGGGAGGCCAGTATGTAATCGAGCTTGAGTATATCCATGGGTGTGACTCCACTTATTTATGATAAAGCCGGCCGCCTGATGAGACCGACCCGCTGCGTTCACGCGTCTCGGTGTCGTCACCGAACAGCGGCTGTCCTTTGTACTGCCCGTAACCGAATAATGCGGTGGCCAGGCTGGCGGCCACCAGATACATGCGAAACATGATGCTTTCCTGTGCTAGCGGGTCAGAAGTAACGGTTGTATCTGTCCCGGCGTCTCAACCATCCCCAGTACGCCCATGGTATCGCCAGCAGGGCGAGGAGCATGAGCCAGGCACTGCTACAGATTGTTACACCTTTCAACAGTCGAATAGCCGGGCTGGCGTTCCAGTAGTGATCGGAGCGATGGACCATGTCTGGAGCGTGCGTTAATCATCGTCCGCTTGCCCCGATGCGTAGTCACTCTGTGCCCAGCGCTGTGATTCGAAGCTATGGCTGCGGAACCAGGCAAGCAGGGGAGCAACCAAGAGCAGCAGCAACAGCATCCAGAAATTGCTCCAGATCGGGACATCGCGCACCAGCTGGATACGGTTGCTCAGTTCGGGTTTGCCTGGCTCGGTTTCGACTTCCACTTCCAGTACATAGTCGCCAGCAGGCACATCGCTGATCAAGGCCTCATCGTCGCTGCTGCCTTCGCTCCAGCTGCCGTCCGAGTCGCTGCCATGGTAGTAGCTGACTTCGCGGCCCAGGCGGAAAGTCTCGCCGGTCTTGCTGTTGACTAGGGAGATATCCGAGTACAGCCAACGGTTATCGAGGTTGGCATCCTGCTTGATCACCAGATTGCGCTCGCCTTCAATACGTATGGGCGGCGTAGTCAGGTTGGCCTTGGCCTCGCCCAGCGGCAAGTCCAGCTGCCCTTGCCAGACGGGTTTCTCCCAGGCGCGGGTGACAAAGACAAACTGCAGTAGCAGCGCCAGTGCGGCAAAGCCAGCAAAGCCCGCCCAGTAGCGGCTGCTGCCGCTGCTGGGGGCGGGCTGGTTGGGCGCTATCCCTACCGGCTCCGGCAAGGGTCTGGCGGGTTTGAAGGCGGCGGCGACTTCTGCCACCGGTAGGTATTCCGACATCGTCCAGCTGAGTTCCTGCTTGGTCCATTCGGCCGAGAGCAGGTAGGGCGGGCTGATATAGTCATCCACCGAACTGGTTTCGCCTACCCGCACCTTCCAGGTGAATTCACCCAGCACCTGGATGACCTCGGCCTGGCAGCGCTGGAAATGCTTGTAGTCGCGATCCAGAAAGCGGGCGATGGGCTGGGCGCCCGGTTTGAGTGCGGGTTGGCGCGTCACCGGCTTGGCCAGATTCCAATGGCCATCGGACTCCGTCAGCCAGACATAGCCGACTTCGGTCGAGTGCAGCAGGTATTCGTCCCAGTAGTAGCTGAGGCCATCGATGCGGGTGCTGCGGCGCAGATAGCCGATGACAGTATAACGGCGACCTCGCAGCCTGCCCTGTGCGCCCATTGCCAGCTTGGGCTGGTATGTGAACGGGTGGCTCTTGCTGATAATGGCCAGATTGGCATCTTTCGGATCGACCACCGCGCCACAATGGCCACAGCCAACGGCACGAATGTCCGGCCCGCTGGCCGACAGCGGCGCACCGCAACTGCTGCACTTGAAGGCGCGAGCCTGGGTGCGGGTGGGTTTGGGCGTGTCGGTGGGGGCGGCAGGGTCGATCAACTCGTCCAGTGTTGCCACATTGCCCAGGTAGACCTTGGGTGGAGATTCGCTGTAGTCGAGGCTGGCAAAGCCCGTCTCCGAGCGCAGATCCACCGCTGGCGCCTCATAGCCCGGTGTCGCCTGGAACGGCAGCTCACCCTCGGCAGCCACACAGTGGGCCAGCTCGATATTGCTGACGGTATAGGCGTTGCCCCCCAGCTTGGCCGTCATGCCTGGCTTGAACGCGGTCAATTCGGGCAGCAGGGTCTTGATTGTCTGCTCAAACGTCACATAGCAAAGGCCGGAGCCCTCAGAGACCCAGCCCAGGCGGCCGTCATCAAAGCGGGCGTACCATTCATTCCAGTAGCCGTGCTCATACTTGAGCTGCAAGCGGCCTATCAGCTCGAATCCGACAGTACGGTATTTGCCGCGAAACCGTAGTTTGAAAGGGCTGCGATCCTCGGCCAGTTCGGCCATCTTGCCCAGGTTTTCCAGGTCGGCATCGTGGCGCACCAGGGTGCTGCGGCAAAAGCCGCAGACCGCCATGATGGAGGCTGCAGAATGGAACTCAACTTGAGCACCGCAAGAGGGACAGGGAGCTACGCGCATGGTCGTCGGAGCCTAGCACAGCAGGCTGTGGAAGCAAGCCCCGCCGCCGTTTGGCGGGCTTGGTAGCTGCGGTGCCGGCCGGGGCTATCACTTATAATATGTGATTGGCATAGCGTTTTTGCGTATGATTCCGTAGCGGGTTTGGTAGTAAAAACACTGCATTTATTTGCCATACCGGTTATCAATAACGTCATTCGTCCCGGCTTCCTTATTACTCATTCCATGCAATCCGAACAAGCCCTGCAAAGCACCTTGCGCCTATTGATGTCCGTGCCGCTGACCTTGCGTAGCAATGTCAGCGTGTTCCATCAGGGCAAGGTCAGCAATTTCTCGCTCGAAGTCTCGCGCTCTGCCGAGGGGGGCTTGTCGGTAGTTGAACTGTGTCCCGACGGCGAACTGCTCACCGGCAGGGTGGTGGCTGGCCCCGGTGAGGTCAGCGCCCTTGATGAGCATGCGCTCTCTGCAGCCATGGGGGCCTTGTGGATGCAGAGCCATGATGACGATCCACCACTCAGCGAGGTGACTTCGGTGCGCGCCACCAGCTTGCTGCTGGCGACGGAGGGGCCCAATCCCTTCAGGGTGGTGCAGTCCTGGTACTACCGGGTGGTGGATGGTCTGGGCCCGCTCGATGTTTGGGATGCCGACCATGCCTTGCGTAGCCGCGAGGTCAGACTGCCCGCGGCCGACAGCTTCCGTGGACTGGTGCTGGCGCTGCAGGCAGAAGCCAACCGCATGGGCTAGCGCCGTACGCTCTCGCCGCGCAGCTCCACCAGCCGCTTTTTGTCGGCTTCGGCGCGGTTCTTCACTTCTTCGATCTCCAGATTGCGTGCAGCAATGCTGGCATTGATCTTGGCCACCTCGGCCTGGCGTTCCGTCAAATCCGTCATCAGATCGTTGGGCACCTTCTTCTTGGCCTTGGTCAGCTTGTCGATCTGTGTCTGGAAGCTGTTGACGCGCTTGGTGGCCGCCTCCAGCCGCAGGCGGTCAGACTGTATATTGGCCTGCAGCTGTTCCAGATTGCGGTCACGTATGGCGTCGATCTCGCTGGTCTTGCTAAAGCTGTTGACCAGGGCATTGTCGCGGCGACGTGCCTCCAGTGCCTTGCGCTCTTCTTCCCGCAGCTTGGCCAGCTCGGCATTGCGGGCGGCCTGCTGCTCGGGTGTCAGTATGCCCTCGGTCTGGCGTATGGGCATGCCTTGCTTGTTCAGCTCGGTCATGCCCCGCTTGTTTTGCTGCATGGGGGGCTTGTCGCTGTACTGCACCTTGCCGTTTTCATCTACCCACTTGTAAAGCGTTTCGCCAGCATGGGCGGTGAGCGCCATGGCGATCAGGGGCAGTATGAGCAGACGGTGGTGAGACATGACGGTTTTCCTCAGGCCACGCCAAATTCGGCGCGATAACGCTCAACCGCTTGCAAATTGCGTTCCAGCTCCGGTTGACCGTTCAAAAAAGCGATCAGATCGGTCAGATTGGCGATGGCCACCACGGGAATGCCGTAGCGTGCCGTGACCTCCTGTACCGCCGATTGCGTACCTTGTCCGCGCTCCTGCCTATCCAGCGCAATCAGCACGCCAGCAGGCTCTGCGCCCTGTGCACGGATCAGTTCCACCGACTCCCGCACCGAGGTGCCGGCCGAGATGACATCGTCGATGATCATGACCCGGCCCTTGAGCGGCGCACCGATAAGGGTGCCGCCCTCGCCGTGGTCCTTGGCTTCCTTGCGATTGAAACAAAACGGCACATTCCGACCTTTTTCGGCAAGTGCGACTGCCGTTGTGGCGGCCAAGGAGATGCCCTTGTAGGCCGGACCAAACAGCATGTCGAAGCTTACGCCTGAGGCGATGGCCGCATCGGCGTAGAAATCAGCCAGGCGGCCGATGCTGGCGCCGTCGTGAAACAGCCCTGCGTTGAAGAAGTAGGGCGACAGTCGGCCGGCCTTGGTCTGGAACTCGCCGAAGCGCAGCACATTCTGCTGGACGGCGAAGGCAATGAAATCGGTGCGTGACATGCTCATGAAAACAAGTGGCTATGCGGGGTTCAAGGATTTATAGCATATCATTCCGTTTCCTTATCTGCCCTGCCGGTCATCATCCATGCGAATAATTTCCGCCAACCTCAATGGCATCCGCTCCGCAGCCAACAAAGGCTTCTTCGATTGGCTGCCCCAGACCGGGGCAGACGTGGTGTGCCTGCAGGAACTGAAGGCGCAATTGCCGGATATGAGCGAGGCCATGCTGGCCCCGGCCGGTTACCATGGTTTTTTCCATCCGGCCGAGAAAAAAGGCTATAGCGGCGTGGGCATTTACAGCCGCAAGCAGCCCGATGCCGTCATCGAGGGCCTGGGCATACCTGATATCGACACGGAGGGACGCTATCTGCGTGCCGATTTCGGCCCGCTGTCGGTCATCTCGCTTTATCTGCCATCGGGTTCCAGCGGCGAGGAGCGCCAGACTATCAAGTTCGCCTTCCTGGAGCGCTTCCTACCCCATATGCGGCAGATGCTGGCAGAAGGACGGGAGATTGTGGTGTGCGGCGACTGGAACATCGCCCACCAGCCCATCGATCTAAAGAACTGGAAGGGCAATCTGAAGAATTCCGGTTTCCTGCCTGAGGAGCGCGCCTGGCTGACCGAACTGTTGGGCCTGGGCTGGGTGGATGTGTGGCGTACCCTCTACCCGGAGGCACCGGGCTACACCTGGTGGAGCAATCGAGGTCAGGCCTACGCCAAGGATGTGGGCTGGCGCATCGACTACCAGATCACCACGCCGGGCCTGGCGCAGCGTGCGCTCAGCGCCAGCATCTACAAGGAGATCAAATTCTCCGATCATGCGCCCCTGATCATGGACTACACGGGCGAGCTGTAAGCGATGACGCTCTCCAACTATCTGTCGGTTTTCGGCAACCGCCGGGTTGCCATCGTCCTGCTGCTGGGCTTTGCCTCCGGGCTGCCGCTGGCGCTCACTGCGGCCAGCCTGCAGGCCTGGCTGACAGTATCGGGGGTGGATATCACAACCATTGGCTGGTTCACCCTGGTGGGCCTGCCCTATACCTTCAAGTTTCTCTGGTCACCCCTGCTTGACCGCTTTGAGCCCACCTGGCTGGGGCGGCGGCGTGGCTGGCTGGTGCTGACCCAATTGGCGCTGGCGGCCGCCATTTTCGCCATGTCGCTGCTGGACCCGGTGGCTTCGGCTGGCTGGCTGGCGGTCTTCGGTGTGATCGTGGCGTTTCTATCGGCTAGCCAGGACGTGGTGTTTGATGCCTACCGCACCGAGCTGCTGCAGGAGGATGAGCGCGGCGCCGGGGCGGCCGTGACCACCCTGGGCTATCGCCTGGCCATGCTGACCTCGGGGGCCCTGGCGCTGATCATTGCCGAGAAGTTCCTGGGCTGGAACAACACCTACAAGCTGATGGCGGCCTTGATGGGCAGCATGGCGCTGGTGACCTTGTTCGGCCCCAGGCTGGCCTTGCCTGAAGGCCCAAGAAGCCCTGCCGGGCAGGAGCTGAAGGGTTTCCTGGCCATGTTGGCTGGCGCCCTGCTCGGTTATTGGCTGGCCTCGCGCGGGTTGGCCCTGCTGGGCGTGCCGACCGACAGCAAGGGCTGGGCGCTGTTCTACCTGGTGGCAGAGGTCACTGCCGGTGGCGTGCTGGCCTTGTGGCTGGCACGGCAAATGGGCTTTCCGGCGCTGCTGGGGCCGCTGGATGAGTTCATCTCGCGCAAGGGCGCCTGGGCCATCCTGGCGCTGATCATTTTCTACAAGCTGGGCGATGCCTTTGCCGGCAGCCTGACCACGGCCTTTCTGCTGCGCGGCATGGGTTTCAGCCAGACCGCCGTGGGCGAGGTCAACAAGGTCTTTGGCCTGCTGGCCACCCTGGTCGGCGCCGTGCTGGGCGGCTTGTGGATGGTCAAACTGGGCCTATGGCGTGCCCTCATGCTGTTCGGTGCCCTGCAGGCAGTCTCCAACCTGATGTATTGGTGGCTATCGATCTCGGGCCAGCACCCCTACGTGTTCCAGATCATGGTGGCGGCCGTGGGGGTGGAGAACCTTTGCGGCGGCATGGGTACGGCCGCGTTTGTCGCCCTGCTGATGACGCTTTGCAACGCCCGCTACACAGCCACCCAGTTTGCCCTGCTGTCGGCGCTGGCTGCCTTTGGCCGGGTCTATGTCGGCCCGGCATCGG
Source organism: Chitinimonas prasina (assembly GCF_030160395.1). Taxonomy (GTDB): domain Bacteria; phylum Pseudomonadota; class Gammaproteobacteria; order Burkholderiales; family Chitinimonadaceae; genus Chitinimonas; species Chitinimonas prasina. The sequence goes on along the minus strand of NZ_BSOG01000001.1, from coordinate 815,472 downwards.
GGGTGTTGGTGGATCAGCTCGGCTGGAGCACCTTCTTTGTCTATACCGTGGTGGCGGCGCTACCCGGCTTGCTGCTGCTGTGGTGGCTACGGCCGCGTATCGATGCCTTGCACTCCCCCAGCAATCAGTCGCCGCAGGCACTAGACTGATTGAGTACCAACCCAAGTCAGGAAGCACCCACCATGGAAGCCATTGTCAGCCTCAACGGCGGCCACGCCCGCATAGCCTTGTCCGGCGACTTTACCTTTGAGGCGCATCGGCCCTTCAAGGATGCCAGCCAGCAGGTCATGGCCAATCTGGATATCGCCTCGCTGGAGATTGACTTTGATGGCGTGGACTACATGGATAGTGCGGCGCTGGGCATGCTGCTACTGCTGAGGGAGCGGCTGGGACAAAGCCCGATACGCCTGACCAATACACGTGGCACGGTACGCGCCGTACTGGACGTCGCCAATTTCGGCCGTCTGTTCGAGTTGGATTGAGCCCGCCTGGGTAAGCCCTGCCCAGGGGCATGCCACCACCATGTCCACCCCGCTTGGCCTGTCGCCCGCACTAGCGAGCGCAGGCCATGTCTGCTTTCTCGCGCCCATCATGAAAACCCTACTCTATCTGCACGGTTTCAACAGCAGCCCCGCCTCCATCAAGGCGCAACAAACTGTGGCCTGGCTGGCCGAGCGCAATCTGGGTCAGCATTTCCATTGCCCGGCACTGCACTATTCACCGGCCAGAGCAGCCAACCAGATTGCCAGCTGGTTGGCTGACCGCAACCCGGCGGACGTGACTTGCGTGGGTAGCTCACTCGGTGGGTTTTACGCCACCTGGGTTGCTGAGCGCTATGGCTGCAGGGCGGTGCTGATTAACCCGGCAGTGCGCCCGCATACCTTGCTGGATGGTTTGCTGGGGCCGCAGCGTAATCTCTACACCGGCGAGGAATACCTGCTGACCACCGACCATATGGCCGAGCTGGTGACGCTGCTGCCCACCCGCCTGACCCCAGCGCGCTACTGGCTGTTGGTGGAGACCGGTGACGAAACCCTCGATTACCGTCAGGCAGTGGACTACTACGCCGGCGCACGCCAGACCGTTTTCGACGGGGGCGACCATGGCTTCCAGCATTGGCAGTCCATGCTGCCTGAGGTGCTGGCCTACGCCGGCATCGACCCGCCTGCCGCCCAACCATAAAAAACGCCCGGCGAACCGGGCGTTGGCTGAGGCAGTCAGCTTACTGCGCTGAGGCGGTCTTCTTCTGCTCTTCGGCCTTCTTTGCTTCGGCGGCTTTCTTGGCCGCATTGGCAAAGTCACCGGCCCAGGCTTGTACCAGCTTCTCAGGATCGACATAGCGCTTGATGGCGGCGTTCACCTGCTCCAGCGTGGTGGCTTTGAGCTTGGCTTCGGCATCGGCAGTAAAAGCCATGGTGCGCTTCAGGTAGAGCTGGCCCGCCAGTGCACCGGCCAGGCGTGCATCCTGGGTGCGGCCCATGGTGGCTTCCTGCAGCAGGCCGCTCTTGGCGTCGCTCAGTTCCTGTTCGGTCACGCCTTCCTTCACCAGCTTGGCGATCTCCTCGGCGACGCCATTCTTCAGCTTGTCGAGGTTCTGCGGTGCATAGATGGCATACATGCCCAGCGAGGCATCGTCATCCAGGCTAGGTACGCTCAGCCAGCTGCCGGCACCGTAGCTGATACCTTCCTTCTGGCGCAGCCTGTCCATCAGCCGGTTCTTCAACGCACCGCCGCCCAGCACGCGGGTTGCCAGTTGCAGGGCTTGCAGATCGGGCGAGGTATCGGCCAGCTTCAGCGGCAGGCTGGCGATATAGGCGGCATTGGCCTTGTCCGGGGTCTCCAGCGTCAGTGCGGCCGGCTTGGTGACCACAAACGGCATTTCCACGCGCTGGTAGGCAGCCTTCGCCTTCCAGTCGCCAAACAGCTGCTTCAACTGGGCTTCGGCTTCGGCCTTGTCAAAGTCGCCCACCAGAGCCAGCTGGCCATTCTGCGCGCCATAGAAGCGGCTGTAGAAAGCCTTGGCATCGGCCAGCTTGGCCGCCTTGTAGCTGGCGATGGCTTCGTCGAAGCTCATGCTGGCACGCACATCACCCTTGGGGTAGTTGTTGCCATGCTTTTCCACGGCCTTCTGCGCTACCGCCTCGGGTTGGCGCATCTGCTCTTCCAGCCCGGTGATGGACTCAGTACGCAGGCTTTCGAACTCGGCGGCTGGGAAGGTGGGGCTGCGCAGCACGTCACGGATCACGGCCAACAGCTCAGGCAGCTTGTCGCGGCGGGTTTCAAAGCCCACGCGCACCTGGGTGGCGCTGGCCGAGACGCTCAGCTTGGCCTTCAGTTCTTCCAGCTTGTCGGCCAGCTCCTGGCGGCTCAGCTTGCCGGCGCCGCGTTGCAGCATCGCGCCAGCCAGCTCGGCATTGGTGCTTTGGCCGAACAGGCTCTTCTCGTCACCCATGCGCAGGGTAATGCTGCCATTCACCGTGTTGCCACGGGTCTTCTTGGGCAGCAGGGCGACCTGCATGCCGTTGCCCAGCGTCAGGCGAGTAGTGCGGCTCTCGATATTGGCTGGGCTGGGGTCGAAACTTTCGCCCTCGGCCATGGCAGCCTTGCCCTTGTAGCCTTCCACCAGCTTTTGCACATCAGGTGCGCCAGGGATGGCGGCGCGCTGCGGCTTGTCGGTTGGTACGAATTGGCCCAGGGTGCGGTTCGATTCACGCAGATAGTTCTCGGCCACGCGCTGTACATCGGCCACGGTAGCGGCTTCGATCTGGTCGCGTTGCAGGAAGAACAGGCGCCAGTCGCCCTTGGCGATTTCCTCGGACAGCGCTACGCCAAAGGCGACCGGATCGGACATCGCCTTTTCATAGCCATTGAGCAGGGCGGTCTTGGCACGCTTGAGCTCGGCCTCGGTGATAGGCTGCTTGGCCACGTTCTCCAGTTCGGCCAGGATGATCTTGCGGGCTTCCTCGCGCGATTGGGTCTTGTTCAGATCAGCCACGAACAGGGTGTAGCCGGGCTCCTTCAGCGAGAAGGGGTAGGCCCAGACGCCGGCGACCTTTTTCTTCTCAACCAGGGCCTTGTGCAGGCGGCCAGTCGGAGTATCGCCCATGATTTGCGCCAGCAGGCTCATGGCGGCGGCATCGGGGTGGGCGCCGGGCGCCATATGGTAGAGCGCGGCCACGATCTGGGTGTCACCCACGCGGGTGATGGTCAGCTCGCGGGCGCCATCCTGTTGCGGGTCCAGCGTGTAGGTGTCCTGCAGCTTGCGGGCCGGCTTGGGGATACTGCCGAAGTGCTGGGCGATCTTGGCCAGGGTCTTGGCTTCGTCGAACTTGCCGGTCACTGTCAGGGTGGCGTTATCCGGCTGATAGTAGTTGCGATAGAAGGCCTGCAGATTTTCGATCTTGACGTTTTCCACGTCGGTGCGGGCGCCGATGGTGCTCTTGCCGTAGTTGTGCCATTGATAGGCGCTGGCGGCCATCTGCTGCATCAGGATGCGGGTGGGGTTGTTCTCGCCGCTTTCCATCTCGTTGCGTACGACCGAGAACTCTGATTCCAGATCGCTGCGGGCGATGAAGCTGTTGACCATGCGGTCGGCTTCCATCTTGAGCGCCCAATCCAGGTTGTCTTCGCTGGCGGCGAAGGTTTCGTAGTAATTGGTGCGGTCGTACCAGGTGGTGCCGTTGTAGCGCATGCCACGCTTGGCAAAGTTCTCGACGATGCTCTTGCCCGGCAGGCTGGGGGTGCCCTTGAACACCAGATGCTCCAGCAGGTGGGCCATGCCGGTTTCACCGTAGTTCTCGTGCCGGCTACCGACCAGATAGGTGATGTTGACCGTGGTGGTGGGCTTGGATGCATCGGGCGCCAGCAACACGCGCAGGCCGTTGGCCAGGCGGTATTCGGTTATCCCCTCGACCGAGCTGAGCTTGGTGGGGGCGGCGGCCGGCGCCTGCGCTGCAGGCGTGCCGGCAGGGGGGGCTGCCGGGGCGTCAGCGGCCGCAGTCGGCAGGGCAAAGCCCAGCGACAGGGCGAGGGCGAGACTTAAGGGGGTGAAACGCATGCTTGCTCCTTTGTAGGTTTGGCCAGAACCGGTTCTGGGTGCAGTTGGTAGCCGGGGAGCGATCCTACTGCTTTCGGCTGCAGTGGGATGCCTTTAGGTGACGAAATACGAAAAATCGAGGATGAGCTGCAGCGCGCCTCCTCGGCGCCTGTAAGCAACCTGCGTCACTGAAAAGTAGTAACGCATTCAAAAGGATAGCGAGCGCCAGTGAGGGTGGGCGGCCTGGTTCAGCCGGGCTCCGCCATGGCGCGCAAGGTACTGCCGGTGGCCCGGCAGATGCGCCACTCCGGCATGACCGTGGCCCCCAGGGCCCGGTAGAAATCCAGTGCCGGGGTGTTCCAGTCCAGCACGGCCCACTCAAAGCGGCCGCAATCACGTGCCACGGCACGCTGGGCTACCTCGCGGAACAAGGCTTCGCCTATGCCGTTGCGGCGATACTCGGGCAGCACGAACAGGTCTTCCAGGTACAGCCCAGGCTTAGCCAGGAAGGTGGAATAGTTGTGGAAATACAAGGCAAACCCTACCGGGTGCTGCTTGCCGTTGCGCTGCACTTCGGCAATCAAGGCTTCTATATAAGGGCGCGGCCCCCACAGGTGCTGGTGCAACTGCTCTGGTGTGCCGGTGCATTGATGGGTGAGCTTTTCATAAGCGGCCAGCTCCCGGACCAGTTCGTACAGGGCCGGGGCATCGCCTGGCTGGGCGTCGCGTACACTGAAAACCTGCTTCATACCGCCGCTCCTTCCAGTTGCTGGCGCAGTGCCTCGGGCAAGGGTTTGGCTGTGCCGGCGGCGTAGTCGCACCAGACGATCACTGCCTCGGCTTCCGCCGCGATCTGGTCGGGCGCGTCATCGCGCATGATGCGGTGACCCAGGGTAAAGCTGCTGTTGCCCAGTTTTTTCAGGTAGATCTCCAGCCGGATATTGCATGGGTAGACCAGCGGCACCTTGAACTGGCAACTGGTGGCCGCCAGGATGGGGCCATCGCCTGCATCCAGCCTGACGCCCCAGCCCCGTTGATCCAGCCAGCGCACCCGTGCTTCCTCGCAAAACCGGAAGTACAGTGTGTTGTTCAGATGGCCCAGGGCATCCATGTCGCCCCAACGCATGGGGAAAACTTCGGTCGCGAGCAAGGTGGGTGTGGTCATGTCTTTCGGCCTGTCGGGTAGCAACCCATAGATTATCCGGCATGGCAGGTTTGATAAACCCTGTGCTACCGGCAAGGGGTGGCCCTATGCCGGGGCAGTTATCTACATGTGCGGCGTTTTGTACACAGAATGGCGAATTGGCAACATCCCCCGGCGCCAATTCAGCAGCGCGTCAGCGGCTGCTGCAAGCAGGGCGATATGGAGATGGGCGACGTCAACAAACCCGACAGCATCCCTATCGCCTGGTTGGTGATGGGGGAGCGCCATGTCGTGCCGCAAACCGTGTGCCTGCCTATGCCCTACGGTAGTGTGGAGGGTGGGTATCCATCGCTTGCTGGCCTAGCACCCTCGCCTGCAATCGCTGGTTGAATGGCATGTTGACGTGTCGCGACGGCACTGGCGATCCACGGTTGCGCTGCAACGAGGCGATCAACGGTGCAGCATTCTTCGTGCCGTCATGCGCGTTACCGGGTCAGTGGGCGTAGAATCGCGTTTTTTTTGCACGCTCGAGATATATTCATGCCCACGTTGATCTGCGGCTCCGTCGCTTACGACACCATTATGGTCTTCCCCGACCGCTTCAAGCACCACATCCTGCCGGACAAGGTGCACATGCTGTCGGTGTCCTTTCTGGTGCCCGAGATGCGCCGCGAGTTTGGCGGCTGTGCTGGCAATATCGCCTATAACCTGCACCTGCTGGGCGGCGAACCCATCATCATGGCTACCGTGGGGCAGGACTTTGCACCCTATGCTGACCGCCTCAAGTCGCTGGGCCTGCGGCAGGATTGCGTGCGGGTGATACCCGACCAGTTCACGCCCCAGTGCTTTATCACCACCGACCTGGACGACAACCAGATCACCGCCTTCCATCCAGGCGCCATGAGCGAATCGCATAACAACCGCTTCGATCACGTGGACGGTATTCGCCTTGCCATCATCGGCCCCGATGGCCGCGACGGCATGCTGGCCCACGCGCGTGAGCTCAAGGCTGCCGGCATTCCCTTCATCTTCGATCCGGGCCAGGGCCTGCCCCTGCTGTCGGGCGAGGAGTTGCTGGCCTGCTCGCTGGCGGCCGACTACGTCACCCTGAACGATTACGAAGCCGCCATGCTGGAAGAAAAAACCGGCAAATCCATCGCCGAGCTCGCCGGCATGGTCAAGGCATTGATCGTGACCCGTGGCGGTGAAGGCTCCACCATCTACGCCGATGGCCGTGAAATCATCATCCCGGCGGCGCCTGCGGCTTCGTTGCAGGATCCGACCGGCTGTGGCGATGCCTATCGCGCAGGCCTGCTGTTTGGTATCGAACGGGGCTGGGACTGGGAGACCACCGGCCGCCTGGCCTCCCTGCTGGGCGCCATCAAGATCGCCTCGCGCGGTGCGCAGAACCACACGTTCAGCCGCAGCAGCCTGTCGGCAGACTACCGTACTGCCTTCGGCAGCGAGCTGCCGAACTGGTAGGCCTGGCCGGCCACTGCCCAAATAAAACGCCACCTTAGCCGGTGGCGTTTTATTTGGTGCGATCTTAGAGTTGGGCGCGCAGCTCTGTCAGCACCGGGGCTGTGTCTGGTCTGAGGCCACGCCACAGATAGAACGCCTCGGCTGCCTGCGCCACCAGCATGCCCAGTCCGTCCAGTCGTTGCTGCACCCCTGCCGCCCGGGCCTGAGCCAGAAAAGGGGTTTCCTGCGTGCCATACATCATGTCGTAAGCCACCGGCCCGGTTTGCCATAGGCTGGCAGGCAAGGGCAGGCTGGCTCCGGCTAGGCTGGCGGAGGTGGCATTGATGACCAGGTCGAACGACTGACCATCCAAACCCGCCAGCCCCATGCCGGCGACCTCGCCCAGCTCGGCAAAATGCCCAGCCAGTGCCACGGCCTTGTCGGCGCTGCGGTTGGCTATGCACAGGCTGGCCGGTTCCTCGTCCAGCAGGGGCGCAATCACCCCACGCGCCGCACCGCCAGCCCCCAGCAGCAGAATGCGCTTGCCGGCCAGCGTGGTGTGCAGCAACAGGTCGGCCACCAGCCCAGCACCGTCGGTGTTGTCGCCTACTACGCCCTCATCATCCAGCCATAGGGTATTGACCGCGCCAGCCAGTTCGGCCCGGTCGCTCAGCAGGTTGGCAAAGCGGAAGGCCTCTTCCTTGAACGGCACGGTGACATTACAGCCGCTGCCACCCATGGCCAGAAATTGTGCTGCCGTATCGACAAAATCATCCAGCGGCGCCTCCAGCCGCTCGTACACCAGCTTCTGGCCGGTCTGGCGAGCGAAGGCGGCGTGGATCAAGGGCGATTTGCTATGGGCAACAGGGTTGCCGATGACGGCGTAGCGGTCGGTCATGTCAGTAGTCGGGCGTAAGGATGAGAGGGGCGATCCCCGCCGCCGCGAGGCTGGCCTGGCGGAGCGGGCAAAAATCGGGTCGGTGCTCGTACCCGTGGCCGCGGGTAGGTGCTTATCGGTGCTGCGTGCTATCAGACGCGGGCGTCAGCCCTGCGACCAGGGCAGGCCGCGTGCCTTCCAGCCATTGACCTGGCCACGCTGGCCGGCATCGTTACGGTCGCCCTCGAAGCCTTCCAGCACGTTGTAACACTCGCTATAGCCATTGGCCGCGGCCAGGGCGGCGGCCTCGTGTGAGCGTCCACCAGTACGGCACAGGAACAGCAGGGCATCCTCGGTATCCACCAGGTTTTTCAGCTGTTCCATGAAGTTGGGATTGGCCGCCATGCCGGGCCAGCTCTTCCACTCTATCTTCACCGCATGCAGCGGTGTCCCTACAAACTGCCATTCGGCGCTGGTGCGTACATCCACCAGCTTGCAGTTGGGCAGGGTGCTCAGCAGCGTATGCGCCTCTTCCGGTGTCAGCGCGCCGGAGTAGGGCAACTTCATTTCCTCTGCCCGGCTTTGGGCACGTTGCAGGATTTCATTGGTCAGGCTCATGGTGTTCTCCGCCGACGGCTATGTGTGAATGATTCATAGTTCAATTATGGCAGCTAAGCGCCTGTTATGGACTCAAGTCATTGACGGTCGGTGACGACTGAGCGGACGCTACGGTGGGAGGCTAGTTGTCAGTGTGGCTTGAACCGACAGGCTCTCTGCTGAGTTCATGAGGCTATTGAGGCGGTGTGGAATATGCAGTGCCAGCCCGAGGCGTGCCGAGGTGGCAAGGCGAACTCGGCGCAGGTTGGTTGGTCTGTGCTGGGCCTGGCTACTTGTATTGGTGGGTTGTTCGGCCACTGAGGCCGCGTGCATGCGGCGTCTTGGGTAGCAGAACAGATAGGGCGCACAATACGAATGCACCATTTCAGTGCGATTGTATTTGTGCTGCATTAATATGGTGCGTGAAGTGGTATCAAAACGCCCCCGAATGGCGCATGGCAGGGGTTCGCAGCCTGTGGCATGCTTCCTGCTAATTAGTCGCCGGACGCGCGCCACCATGAGGCAAGGCGAGCGACAAGGCTCTACAATCGGATTCCCTGCCGGCCTGCGTGCCGGTTTCCCAGTTTCTCATCAGGAGTTATGCAAATGGCGGTCGCCGACGTACTCAAGCAAATCCAAGAAAACGATATCCGTTTCGTCGATCTGCGCTTTACCGATACCAAGGGTAAGGAACAGCATGTTTCCGTGCCGTCGCATGTGGTCGATGAAGAGTGGTTCGAGCGCGGCCATGCTTTTGATGGCTCCTCGATTGCCGGCTGGAAGGGCATCCAGGCTTCGGACATGCTGCTGATCCCGGATCCGTCCTCGGCCGCCATTGACCCGTTCTACGACGAACCGACCCTGTTCATCACCTGCGACGTGATCGACCCGACCGATGGCAAGGGCTATGACCGCGACCCGCGTTCCATCGCCAAGCGTGGCGAGGCCTACCTGAAGGCTTCCGGCCTGGGCGATACCGCTTTCTTCGGCCCGGAACCCGAATTCTTCATCTTCGACAGCGTTACCTGGGGCACCGACATGTCGGGCACCCACGTCAAGATCCGCTCCGAAGAAGCTGCCTGGTCCTCCAGCGAGGCCTATGAAGCCGGTAACACCGGCCACCGTCCTGGCGTCAAGGGTGGTTACTTCCCCGTGGCACCGGTCGACAGCTTCCAGGATATCCGCTCGGCCATGTGCCTGGCGCTGGAAGAACTGGGTATTCCGGTTGAAGTGCATCACCATGAAGTGGCCACCGCCGGCCAGAACGAAATCGGTACCAAGTTCAGCACCCTGGTGCAACGCGCCGACTGGACCCAGCGCCTGAAGTATGTGGTTCACAACGTGGCCCACCAGTACGGCAAGACCGCCACCTTCATGCCCAAGCCCATCGTTGGCGACAACGGCAGCGGCATGCATGTGCACCAGTCGATCTGGAAAGACGGCAAGAACCTGTTTGCAGGTAACGGCTACGCCGGCCTGTCGGAATTCGCCCTGTACTACATTGGCGGCATCATCAAGCACGCCAAGGCACTGAACGCCATCACCAACCCCGGCACCAACTCCTACAAGCGTCTGGTGCCCGGCTACGAAGCACCGGTGATGCTGGCTTACTCTGCCAAGAACCGCTCGGCTTCCATTCGTATTCCTTATGTGGCCAGCGACAAGGCACGCCGTATTGAAGCCCGTTTCCCCGATCCACTCGCCAACCCCTACCTGGCCTTCACCGCCCTGATGATGGCCGGCCTGGATGGCGTGCAGAACAAGATCCACCCCGGCGACCCGGCTGACAAGAACCTGTACGACCTGCCGCCAGAAGAAGACAAACTGGTACCCAAGGTCTGCCACAGCCTTGAGCAAGCCCTGGAAGCCCTGGACAAGGACCGCGAGTTCCTGACCCGTGGCGGCGTCTTCTCCAATGACTGGATCGATTCCTACATCGAACTGAAGATGGAAGAAGTCACCAAGTTCCGCATGACCACCCACCCGGTGGAATTCGATATGTATTACTCGCTGTAACCTGACGGCCTGCCCGCAGGCCTGCTGTAGTCCAGAAAACCCGCATGGCTTATGGCGATGCGGGTTTTCTGATATTGGGGGAGCAGATGTTGCTTTGCCCGGCCTGGTGCTTCTAGCGGCTGTTGGCAAAGAACGGCAAAAGGGCAGAAATGGTGCTTTCCAGGTCAAGGTTGTTTGCGATTGTCCCGTGCCGGTGAGGCGAGCACATGGCAATATTGTCCGTGTCACTTCAGTTGGGCTGGCCTGTGGTGCAGGTAAAGTGCCGGTAATACCTGAACCAAGCGGGTTGATTTGCTTGCGGAATCTTTATGCACATACTCTATCTGGATTACGACGGCGTACTACACCCGGATGCGGCGTATTGGCACCCCAAGCGGGGTGTCTATCTGCACGATCAGCCCGGTCATGCATTGTTTGAGTATGCGGCGGTACTTGAAGCGGTGCTCGATCCGTATCCCAATTTGTCTATTGTGCTCAGTACCAGTTGGGTGCCAGAGATGGGTTTTACACGTGCACGTAAGCGTCTACCGGGTAGATTGGCTAAGCGGGTTGTTGGCGCAACGTTCCACTCCCGCCATATGCAGCGGCGACAGGAGCTGGCGAGGATTGACACAGGTGCATACGATGTCGGCAGCCTGCAATTGAACTACCACACTCTGCCTCGCGGGCAGCAGGTATGGCAAGACGTGCTGCGGCGCCGTCCAAGCCAGTGGCTTGCGCTGGATAATGATGACGAAGGCTGGCCGGAGGCCGAAAGGAAGCGGTTGGTGCTTACCGATGACATGGCGGGGCTGGGGGATGCTCGTGCTGTTCTTGCCCTTCAGCAAGTGTTGGCTGATTTTGTAAGCTGATCGGTTGCGTTTGTCCCACGGGTGGTGGAACGAGGGGGCTATGGGTATCGAATCACGGAATGAGAGTGCCAGGAAAATGGTAGCGCAATCTGGCAGCCGGATTGTCTTTCGTGCCGCAGGCGGTGCTGGGCGCAGCGTTCTTGTGCCGTTGGGTGGTATATCGATATTGCTGATGCTGGGGATATGGCAGTCAAGCTCAGGAGCGATGCTGGCGGCGCAGATACCTCTATTCTTGTGGATTCCCTTTTCTATTTACCGTACTGACCAAGCTTTTAGACGATACTTGCTCGTCGATGACGAAGGGATAGTTGAGCAGCAATCGGACAAGGTTAAATGGCGTATCAACTGGGTGGACATAGACTATGCGAGCTACCGCAGAACAGCTAATAGCCTAACTAGTCAGTGGGAGAGTGGGGTGCTGACCTTGCATCCCAAGGAAGGCGCATCAATAGCCATCTATTGCGACTACTGGTTGCTTGCTGAGCGTGCTACCCAATTCCGGTCGCAATTGATGGTTCGGCCACCGTTCTTTTCTTTGCGTCAGCGCAATAAATCTCGGCACCCCTTGGTCATTGTGCTGACAACCTGCGGAGTGGACGTGTTGGAGGAATCTTAGCGCCTGTTCAGGGTCTTTTCGCCGAGTCGTTCTCAACTTTATCGGATAAAGGACACGGCGCTTAGCGTTACGGGCTGGTCACGTGGCTCCGCGTTGAGCCAGAGTCTGGATGCCGATCACGCCGATATATGCGATGGTGTGAACCTCATGACACCCAACGCTGACAAAATTCGATTCTTCCGGTCGCAGATCCCTGAGTTTGCCTGCAAGCCCGGCTGCCATGATTGCTGTGGCCCGGTATTGGCCTCGACCGAGGAGATGGCCCGTCTTCCCCGCAAGAGCCGGCAGGCCCGTGAGGCTGCGCTGGCGGATCTGCGCTGTCCGCATCTTGGTGAAAACGGCTGTACTGTCTATCACGAGCGCCCCCTGGTCTGCCGCTTGTTTGGCACCACACCCAAGCTGGCCTGCCCGAATGGCTGCAAGCCCGCAGCGCCGATAGACCCGGCGGTGGCGCAGGAGGTTTTCCTGTTCTTCAAGGAAACCCGGCACGTGCTGGTCTGAGTGCTTGGAGGGGGCCCGATCCTGCGTGAACGGGTGTGGGAGTTGCGGCCAGACGGTACCCGGATACACAGGGGATGCGCTACAGGGGGCCAGGTGGCTTGCCATCCCCCGCTACATATGGATACTTACGCATCCCGTTGTTGATATCACAAGGAAGACCATGAAACCGCTAGTCTCCCGCATGGAGTCTTTCATCTTCGCCAGCCGCTGGCTGCAGGCGCCGCTTTATCTGGGCCTGATCGTGGCGCAGGGCGTTTATGTCTACAAGTTCGTGCGTGAACTGATCCATCTGGTGGCAGATGCGCCCACCATGACCGAAACCCAGATCATGCTGATCGTGCTGGGTCTGATCGATGTCGTGATGATCGCCAACCTGCTGATCATGGTGGTGATCGGTGGCTACGAGACCTTTGTATCCAAGATTGATGGCCTTGTGTCGCATGAAGACCGGCCCGAGTGGCTGTCCCATGTGAATGCCGGGGTGCTCAAGACCAAGCTGGCACTGGCGCTGATCAGCATCTCGTCGATACACCTGCTTAAGACCTTTATCAGTGCTTCGGATATGGGCGCGCCGACCAGCACGGTCTCGGAGCAGGGGGTGATGTGGCAGGTCATCATACACTGCACCTTTCTGCTATCTGCGCTGGTGATGGCCTGGACCGACAAGCTGATGCAGGGCAAGCACTGACGGGTTCGGAGCGGCAGGGCGTTGGCGCCATGCGGTGCCGCCCGGATGAGAAACCAGCAGCAGGGTTTTGTTGGCCGCGGCAAGCTAAGCAAGACACAGGGGGCATCGCCCCCTGTTTTTTTGCCATGCAAGCTCGCCTGACCTGCTGGCTTACTGTATCCGGAAGCCCTGTGCGCCCCCTGTGGGGTACTTGAAGTAGATCAGGCCATCCGGGCCATTCCACCAGGGGTCGTTCCGGTGCTCGGGCGGGATGCCGCCTATGGGGCTGAGTACCTCGTAGGAGGGAATCAGCAGGTAGCTGATGCCGGCCAGTTTGGCGGTGACGGTGCCATTGAGGTTGTCGATCAGGGTCATCGCCGGGTCGAGATCCTTGAAGGTGACGGCCAGCTGCGACAGGTTGAAAAAGTGCGGAAACAGCAGCTGGTCGGCGCCAGGTGTGCGGAAGATCAGTACGCCGTCGGGGGATTGGTCCAGCCCCACTGAGGTGCTGCCGTTGGGCGTGGTGACCAGGTTAGGTTTCATCAGGACGGTGCGGCCACCGTTGTTGACTTCCAGCGAGGCGTCTTCAGTGAGCACCACGGTGCCGTTGTAGGCCGTCTGTATGGCCTGAGAGAACTGGCTCAGGTTGCTGATGGTGCGGCTTACCTTGACATACACGCCGTTGCGGCTGACCTCAAAGTGTCCATCATCGGCTAGGGTGATGCCATCCGGCCGGCTGGGATCAACCAGTACATCGCCATAGGGCATGACGTGGAGCGGGGCATTGTCCAGTATCAGGGGGAGCTGGCCGAAGCCACCCTGTATGTTCTGGCTCATGGTGGTGCGCGAGCCGATGAAGTCGAACAGTGCCACCATCAGGTTCTTGTTGGGGTCGGCACGTTCCGATGGTTGCCCCAGGTAGGGCACCTTGCCGCGCGAGGTGGTATTGGCCGGTAGCGACAGCGCCATGGCATCGCCCACGATGCCGGTCTGAGTGCCGCTGATGGAGCCGATGCGGAGGTTGGTGAACTGGCCCAGTACATTCATGGTAGCCACTTCGTTCTTGTACACCGTGCTGGCTGCATCGGTAGTGGCGACGGTGGAGGCGCCAGAGGCGAGCCGTGTTGTCATGCGCCCGCTGCTGACTGCCAGGAGGGCGGTGCCATCCTGGTTCTTGCGTATGGTGACGTTGAGGGCGCTGTTGCTGGTTGAGGTCAGCAGCAGTTGCTTGGCGGTGCTGCCCAGGCCCAGTTGTACGCTGGCGACGGCGGCGGGTATGCCTGAGTAACTGACGGTGGCCTCGCCAGTCGCGATCTCGAACAGTGGGTTGCTGGGTATGGTGTCGATGGTGAAGGACTTGGTGACCAGCAGCACATCGCTGTTGACCGGCTTGACCGAGACGCTGATGCCGCCGAACAGGAACTGCGCGGTGCCGCCGTTCTTGACCAGCAAGCCGCTGTTGGCTGGTACGCTGGGTTTGACGGCAATCTGGCCGGTGACTGAGCTGGGAATGATGGCGACGCCGTTGGCGCTGAGGGTGATGGCTGGGTCCGGGGTGGCAAAGGCCGCCGCCAGATTGGGCAGGCTGGCGACCGTGATGCCGCTGGGTACCGGCGCAAGGGGGGCGGTGGTCACGCTGAAATTGGCATCGACACCGCCTATACGGATGCCGCCGCTGACTGCCGTATTGGCGGTGGTGGCACTGGTCAGTTGCACCTTGATCTGGTCGCCATTGCTGACCGACAGCGGTGTGCCTGGGGCGCAGGTGCTGAAGGCCGGGAAGGTACCGGTTGCGGCAGGGGCGATGGCGCACTGCAGCGTGGCGTCCGAGCCGCTGATGACGCTGACGGTGGCTGACAGGCTGAGCCCAATGATGGTGACGGCATTGGACTCTACCTTGCTGTTCAGCAAGGCGTTGGTAACCGCGTCAAAGACCAGGCTGCTGGGCGAGTTGGTGGCGGTAAAGACGGCGTTGGCCGAACTCGACAGGGTATTGCCGGCCAGGTCGCGCAGATTGGTATTGGCGGCCACGGTGAGGGTATTGCCCGTGGCCATGGCGGCCAGCGATGGTACCGTCAAAGTGACGTCCAGGCCGTTGCTGGCCAGTACAGCGGCGCTGGGGGCGCCGGTGATGGCAGAGATGGCGCCAGTGCCGGTCAGGGTGTAATTGCTGGCCGTCTCGGCCTGTGTCTTGGTCAGCTTCTCGTTGAAGCTGAGCCTGACGTGGGTGGCATCCACCAGTGCGAGCGTGCTGCTGAGGGTAGGAGGAGTCGTGTCGGTACTTGGTGCAGGGCTGGCTGCGGCCTCGGTGATGGTGGTGGCGGCCAGGGTATTGCCGGCCAGGTCGGTAAAGCCGCTGCCCAGCGCGACTTTCAGGTGGCCGGTGATATCGCTGTTGGTGAGATAGCTTGCTGTGCTGGCGGGATCGGCGGTGGCCAGGGTCAGCGTCACCACGCCAGCCGAGGACTGGCTGGCACTGGCCAGGGTGTAGGTGATGCTGCTGGCGTTATTGGTCAGGGTGTACTTGCTGGTATCGGTTACGGCTGCCGTAGCCGCCAGGGGTTCGCTGAAGGTCAGGACCACGGTATGGGGCTGGCTGCTGTTGATGGCGCGTATACCAGCGGCCGGCAGGGTGGGGGCGGTGCTGTCCGTGGTGGCCGTGGCGCCGGCCTCGGTCACCGTGGTGGCTGCCAGGGCATTGCCGGCCAGGTCGGTCAGGCCGCTGGCCAGGGTCACCTTGAGATGGCCGGTGATGTCGGCGTTGGTGATATAGGTGGCGGTATTGGCGGGGTTGGCGGTTGCCAGGGTGAGTGTCACCACGGTGGCCGAGGTGCGCGCAGCGCTGGCAATGCTGTAGGTGACGCTGCTGCTGTTATTGCTGACGGTGTAATTGCTGGCCGTGGTCAGCGCAGCGTTGTTGGTCATGTCCTCGCTGAAAGTCAGGGTGATGGTATTGGGCCGGACGCTGTTGTTGACCGCGATGTTGGCGGCCGGCAAGGTCGGCGCCGTGGTATCGATTACCACATTGCTGGTGGCCAGCGAGCCTGCGGCCCCCGGTGTGGCCAGTGTCAGGGTCGCGGCATTGCTGTCTGATACGGTGGTAATAGTGGAGCCGAGCGGCAGGGTCAGCGCCGTGGTGGCTGTGTAGTCCAGCGTGGCGGCGGTCTGGCCTGCCGCAATCGTGTAGGTGCAGGTCATGGTGACGCTATTACTCGCGGTGGCGCAGATGGCCACGGGCGAGCCGGTGGCATTCAGCGCCAGCTCGGGGGCGCCGACGACATTGACAGCCTCGTTGAAGGTGACGGTGATACTGAGATTCTGGCTGAGGCCATAGCGGCCCGTGGTGGCGCTGACACCGGTAACAGTGGCCGCAGCGAACGCAAGGGCAGGAAAGAGCGCAAGCAAGACCAGCCTGAGAGCCGACTTCAATAGGGATGCGGGGCGCAATTGAACTCGGTGCATCATGGGCAATCCTCGAACAGGTTCGTAGATTGTTTATAGCCTAGATCAAGCCAGTCTTCCGAACGGTATGAGCGGCTAACAAAACCCAGTGTAGCGGTTCTGGCTAGGCGTGCGAGCGATGACAGTACGTGGGTACGGCAAGCTCGCATAACAACGCCAGAAGGGTTTTGTTAGCGGCTCTAAGTGACTGACGGTGCACGGGACATGCCATATGGCACAGTCCGGGTTCAATTGCGCTGGTTGGTGCGCAGAGGGGGGCGCCGCTGCGTTTACTTGCCCAGGATGAGGGTTTCGCTGCCGGTCTTCTGCGCGGTCGAGGGGCGGCCGTCCTTGCCGCGGGTTTCTTCCGTGCGTGTCCATTCAACCGTGATGGTGGCGCCTGGGCGCAAGCTACGGGCCTTGAACAGGAAGACATTGTTGGCCGACAGACCGCCACCCAAATGTGCTTCGGTCAATAAGCGGCCATCGACCTTGATCAGCAACTGCTGCAGGTAGTTGATGGGAATCAGTTTGCCGGTCTTGGGGTCGGCACGCTGGCCGTCCTCGCTGGGGCCGGTGGCGCGTACTTCGATTTCCGTTATATCCTTCAGCAGCTTGGCCGCAATACGGATGCTCATGATGGGTCGGCCTTTTTGCGCTTGCTGCGGGGGGTAGAGCTGGTCCAGGGCATTTCAGCGACCTTCACTTCCTTGGTGACGCTGTATATCTTGCCGCCAGCCCGCACCACGGCGCGTAGTGTGCCGGTGCCAGACAACCTGATGTGGGTGGTGATGTCGGGCTCCAGGTCTGGCGAGATATTGAATTGCGCCAGGACCGGCTTTAATTCGGTATCCGCCAGCAGGGTGATCTGGTCGGTTGAAGGCAAGGTGGACATCACCCTGACAACCACCCGATCACCGTCCTCGACGATTTCTGCCACATCCAGCAAAATGCGAGGCCCGGGCAAGGCCGTGCCGGCTTGCAGCAAACCTAGCGCTGCCTGGCTGGTAGGGGCGTTGAACAGTGCCTGCGGCCATTCTCCAGCCATGGCTTTGATGGGCTTCAGTGCCAGCACAGCCCAGGCGATGGGCATGGCGACAAGGCCGCGAACAAGGTTGCGTCGTGTTACTTTTTTTTCCATGGGGCGGGATATTACTCGAGGCGTTCGTAGTCTACGTATGCCTCTTGGAAATTATCACAGTTTAAATGTGGGTGAACTCTTTTAGATGAATCAGCTTAATTGTGTCCCGCTACTGGCGCCCCTGGGGCAGCTACTGCTCGAACGTGAATTGGTCACTGCGGCCGATCTGGAGCGGGCACTCTCCCTGCAGGGACGCATGGGCACCCGAATTGGTTCCACGCTGGTGCGTCTGGGAGCGATTTCCGAGGATATGCTGCTGCCGGTGCTGGCCGAGCAGCTTTGCCTGCCGCTGCTGGGTGAGGAGGCGTTGCCTGCGCGGGCCGCCGATTACCGCAATGCCATCGAGCAGACCGGCCTGAGCGTGCCTTGGTTTGCCGACAACGGGGTCTTGCTGTGGGAGGGGGCGGAAGGTGTGTTCCACTGCGCCAGCCGCAACCCTATCGACACTAGCTTGCAGGAGCTGGTGGCCGTTGCCCTGCCTGGGCGGGCGCTGAGTTGGCATTTTGCCCGCAGCCGCGATGTCGAGCGGCTCTGTAAGCTTTATGCCTCGCCCGACGATACAGGCTATTCCGACGATGTCGCCCATCTGCGCGAGCTGGCGGAAGAGGCACCGGTCATTGAGCTGGTCAACAATCTGCTGGCAGGTGCTGCGGATGAACGGGCTTCGGATATTCACGTCGAGCCCGAGGAGCACGCCTTTCTGGTGCGCTACCGTATCGACGGGGTATTGCAGACGCGGGCTGAGTTCCCACGCGAGCGCTTTGACGCCGTGGCCTCCCGTATCAAGCTGATTTCCGGCCTGGATATCGGTGAGCGCCGTTTGCCGCAGGATGGCCGTATCACGGTGCGCGCGGCCGGTGTCGAGATGGATGTGCGGGTATCGGTGATACCGCAGGTACATGGCGAGTCCATTGTGATGCGTCTGCTGCCCAAGGAGCGCAAGGATTTCAACCTGGCCAAGCTGGGTATGGAGGCTGACCATCTGCAGGCTTTTGAACGCTGGGCCAAGGAGCCGCATGGCATTGTGTTGGTGACCGGCCCCACGGGCTCGGGTAAGTCAACCAGCCTGTATGCCGCGCTGGCAGTGGCCAATGATCGCCATAGCAAGATCATTACGGTGGAAGACCCGGTTGAATACAATATGCCGGGCATTACCCAGATACAGACCCATGCCGAGATCGGCTATACCTTTGGCCAGGCGTTGCGCGCCATTTTGCGGCATGACCCCGACATCATCATGATTGGTGAAATCCGCGACCTGGAAACGGCGCAGATTGCCGTGCAGTCGGCGCTGACCGGCCATATGGTGTTCTCCACCCTGCACACCAATGATGCGATCTCGACGTTCACCCGCTTGACCGATATGGGGGTGGAGCCCTTCCTGGTCGCCTCGTCGGTCCGTGCGGTAGAGGCACAGCGGCTGGTTCGGCGGCTGTGTGAGAAGTGTTCCACGCCTGCCGCGCCACCTGCCGCCTTGGCTGATCTGCTGGCCAGTCTGAAGCAGCAGTTCCCGGCCCTGTTCCAGACCGCCCCCAATTTCCGCGAAGCGCAGGGTTGTAGTCATTGTGGCCATACTGGCTACCGTGGCCGCGTAGGCATATACGAGTTTGTTGAGGTTTCGACGCGTATTCAGAGCGCCATCATGCAGCGCCTGCCGGCCCATGAGTTGGTCGCCATGGCACGCGAAGACGGCTATCGCAATCTGCGCGAGGACGGCCTGGTCAAGGCATGGCGTGGCCAGACCAGCGTGGATGAGGTGATGCGGGTGACAGGTCTCTCCGGCGAGGGAGAGGTTTGATGCGCTTCAAGTACGAGGCCATCAACAAGGAGGGCAAGGTTATCAAGGGCGAGCTGGATGCGGCCCTGGAGAGCGATGCCTATCGCCTGTTGGTGTCGCAGGGCATGCAGCCTGTAGAGATCAAGGCACTGTCGTCTACCGGTGTGGTGGCCTCGGGTAAACGCCAGGTCCGTTTCTCCCGATCGCCCAGTACCCGCGACAAGGCGGTGGTGGTGCGTGAGCTGGCGACCTTGCTGGGCGCCGGGGTGCCGCTGGCTGAGGCTGTGCAGTCCATGGCGGATGCCCATACCGAAGATTTCTTTGGCGATATCTTCAAGGCCATGCATACCCGCTTGCGGGCGGGCGATGCCTTGTCGGTTGCCATGGCCAGCGTCAAGCTGGAACTGCCCGGCTATCTTTATCAGTTGGTGGCGGCAGGCGAGTTGACCGGGCGTTTGGCGGCCAGCCTCACGGCGGCTGCCAACCAGATGGAGTATGAGGAAGGTTTGCGGCAGGAGATACGCAATGCCTTGATCTATCCTGCGGTGCTGGTGTTCTCCGGTATCGCTGCGACCTTGCTGATCTTCATCATTGTGGTGCCCAAGTTTGCCGGCATGCTGCGCAACACCAAGGCCGACATCCCCGAGATATCGCTATGGGTGCTGAAGGCGGGCCTGTTCGTCAAAACCAATCTGAGCTGGGTGGGTCTGTTGGCGGCCGTGGTGTTCTTTGCCGGCTGGGTGGCGTTGTCCAGCCCCGAGCGCCGGCGTAAGTTATTTGAGTTTGCGGCGGGCCTGCCCTTGATGGGGGGCTGGCTGGTTGATGGCGAGATCGGCCGCTGGTCGTCCATGCTGGGGGTGCTGCTGGAAAATCGTGTGCCCATCGTCCGTGCCATGGAACTTGCCGAGAGCGGCGTGGCGCTGAGTTCCTTGCGGCACAAGCTGGAGTTGGCGGTTCGGGATTTGCGGGCGGGCAAGAAGCTGGCTGATGCACTGGCCAGCCACCAGGCTGTCAATCCCATGGGTTTAAACCTGATCAGGGTGGGGGAGTTGTCGGGCGAGCTGCCGGCCATGCTGCGCACCTTGGCGGGACTGTACGAAACCAGTAGCCGGGCCCGCATGAAACGTTTTGTCATCCTGCTGGAGCCCATCACCATCCTGGTCATTGGTGCGGTTATCGGCTTCATCATGGTGGCCATCATGCTTGCAATCACCAGCATGTCTAATTTTGCAAGATAGTCTTTATGGCGGCATCCCTGTTTGCTGGGCAGGTGAGCCGCATTTGAATTGGGTGAGTAAATGAAGCACAGGAAAAAAATGCAGGGTTTCACCCTGGTGGAGCTGTTGGTGGTGCTGGTCATCATCGGTATGCTGGCGGCAATGATCGGCCCCAGGGTGCTGGGGCACGTCGATACCTCCAAGGTCACGACCGCAGAAGCCCAGGTCAAGATGCTCAAGGGTTCGCTGGAGACCATGCGGCTTGATATCAATCGCTTTCCTAGTGCCAGTGAGGGCATAGAGCTGCTGGTGACGGCGCCTACCGACGAGAAGCTGCGCAACAAATGGCGCGGCCCTTATCTGGATGACGTGACTGTACCGCTGGACCCATGGGGCAATGCTTATCAGTATTCGCTGCCGGGCTCGTCCGGTCGGCCTTACGCCTTGTACTCATTCGGTGCCGATGGTGTGCCTGGCGGCGAAGGTGGCGACGCCGACATCGGCATGCTGCCGTAATTGATCTGCGGCGTGCATAAGAGAGTGGCGCGAGTGGGCCATTGCCTGAGCCGGATTGCTGCTGGTGGTGTTTGCCGGGTACGGGCGCGGCCTATCTTGCGAGTTGGGCAGGGCTTTACCCTGGTGGAACTGCTGGTGGTGCTGTGCGTGGTGGGCTTGCTCAGCGGCATGGTGTTCCCCAATATCAAGCGCTATTCCGAAGGGTTGGCGTTTCGCTTTGATCGGGCCAGGGTGCTGCATAGCCTGGATTCGTTGTCTGAGCGCGTTTATCGGGCCGGTGCGGGCATCAAGCTGGTAACACCGGAGTCGGCTGACATGCTCTACAAGGACGGCGCACCGGTGCTGGCTTTGCCGCCGGATTGGCAACTTACGATTCTTACTCCAGTGATCATGGAGTTCAATGGCCTCTGTGGCGGCGGTAGCCTGCAACTGAAGGCACCAGACGGTACGGTTTCGCAGATACGGCTGAAGGCGCCTGATTGCCGCGCCGAGGTGGTGGAATGAGTCGCCTGGTCAGGCAGCAGGGCTTCTCCCTGCTGGAGTCCATCGTCGCGCTGGTGATTGTCTCTACTGTGGGGATGCTGGCCATCGCCTGGATCAACAGTAGCTTTGATGCCCAGTTTCGCCTCAAGGAACAGTATCGCAAGCAGGTCGCCATGGCAGATGCCATCGAGTTCACCCGTTCCATCAATCCGGCAATTCGTCCCTTTGGCAAGGCTCCCTTGAGGGCGTTCAGGCTGGAGTGGGAATCCAAGCCGATTGCCGGGCCGCTGGACGGCAGTTCCTATCCGCGAGGCTCCAGTTCGTTCGCGATTTCTGTGCACAAGGTGGACGTCACGGTGTATCGGGATGCCAGGCAGCCCTGGTTCACCTTTACGGTAAACCAAGTGGGTTACAAGCGGACCAAGGACTACACGGAGGCATTC
Organism: Chitinimonas prasina; assembly: GCF_030160395.1. GTDB lineage: Bacteria > Pseudomonadota > Gammaproteobacteria > Burkholderiales > Chitinimonadaceae > Chitinimonas > Chitinimonas prasina. The sequence continues at coordinate 793,688 of NZ_BSOG01000001.1, read as the reverse complement.
GGAGGCAATGGCTGATCTTCACCGTGCGCTGGCACCGGTACGCCCAGCTTCTCCGCATCAGCCCGTAGTGCTTGGCTCGCTGCGCCAGCGAGGCTTTACCCTGGTCGAGATACTGGTGGTGATGGTGATCACCTCGCTGGTGACCGGCTTGCTGTTTCAATCCATGGCCATGATCAACCGGGCACAGCAGGGATTCGATGCGCAGTTGGCAGAGATGGGGCGGGGTGGCGTGCGGGCAGAGTGGTATCGCCAATTGGTTGGCGGCCTGGTGCCGGATTACAACGACGGCAAAGACAAGTTTACTGGCGGTGCCATGCGCTTGTCTGGCTTGACCACCATGCCATTGTCGCCACGCTATGGAGCGCCCCAGGCCTTCTCACTGGTCTTGCGGCCCGATGGCGGGGAGATGACGCTGGTGTACAGGGCGGAGGAGACCCAGGCGGATTTCGAGGTGTATCGCTGGCCTGCGTTGAAGGCGACATTCCGCTATCAGGATGTGGATGGTTCGGAGTATGACAGTTGGCCGCCTGTGAGCGCGTTGAAGCCCGCGCAGCTGCCAAGCGCCATCACCATACAGTCGGTTGGCGAGGATGCCATCAGCTGGGTTGCCGTACCCCGAGGCGATTTGCAGGATGAGCAAAAGCCTACGCTACCCTTTGGAGGTATCTGATGCGATACCGGCAGCGTCGCCAGCGCGGCTACATTCTGGTGCTGACCCTGTGGATGATGGCGGCCTTTATGATCGCGGCGGCCTATTTTGCCCGCAGTGTCGACGAGGCCAGACTGTTGCTGGAGGCGGCCGAGCAGAACAATCGCGAACGCATTGTGCTGATGGATGCCGAGGCGGACATCATGTTCCGGCTGGGTGTGGCGCGCATCACAGGGCATGGTCTGGGTGAGGGTGCGGATCTGATGGCCATGGACTCCCGCTATTACCAGGGCAGTGGAGTGCAGATTGCCTTGCAGGATGAGCGTGGCTTGCTGCGCCTCAATCGACTGGAGCGAGAGCAGTTTTCGCGTTTGCTGGGTGTGTTCGGGGTGCCCTCACGCGACAGGAATATTCTGCTGGATAGGCTGGCTGACTATAAGGATGCGGACGAATACCGGCATCTGAATGGGGCAGAGCTGCCGGAATACAAGGCGGCTGGGCTACCTGGGCCGCCTAACCGGGAGCTTCGCAATCCTTATGAACTCAAGAGTGTGCTGGGCTGGTCTGCCTATACGGCGCTGTGGGAGGATGGACGCTTTATTGAGCTTTTGTCCACCAGCGACCAGGTAGCGCTCAATCCCAATACGGCGCCTTGGGAAGTGCTGGCCACTTTGCCGGGGGTGACCGAGGAGGCGGCGAAGGCGGTGATTACCCGGCGCGAAATGCAGCCGATTGCCCACGGCGCGGATTTTTCCGCAATCACCGGTGTCCCAGAGGAACAGTTGCTGTTCAAACTGATCTACCTTCCCGCCGATGAAGTCGCCGTCAATCTGCATGTGCCCGGTGCATCCTGGATTGTAAGGTACAATGTAAGGTTGACGCCGAACGGGCGGTTGATGCCGTGGCAGTTGCGAAACTACATGCGCTTGCCGCTTCCACCTGGACATGTGTTGATAAATGAAACCAAGTTTCCTCCGCTTCCGCCGAGGCCCGCTGCAGCGGCGCTCGTCCCCGTTAATCCGCTGTCAGAGAGCGGGTTGTGAGGTCGTCCGAGCGGGTTTTAGATGGGCCAAGCCTGCTGCGGTGGTTTCTCGTGCAGCCTGTCGTTTCCACTGTTTTGACCTGAAGGATATCCCCCGCCGTCGCCGTTCTGCAGCTTTGAAGTTGCGGCTGGATCAGTTCAATCCTTATGCTCAGGCGGGTTTTGCCATAGTCTGGCAAGGGGATCGAGCCTTGGTCTGGTACTGGGACGCGGCTTGGATGGATGGGCTTTGTGCTGAGCGGCCCTTATTGCGCAACGCCATTGTCTATCCGGAGTCCTTGTTCGGGGTGGTGCCCGCCGACGGCGCCGTCTTGCTGCAGCGCCAGGATGGGGTGGAGGGGCAGATTTGGGTGAACGGTGCACTGCTATCCTCACGCTGGTGGCCAGAATCGCCGGCCTTGTCGGCCTGGAATCTGTTCCTGCGCGACAACGGCGCAGCACCCGTTGCCGCGCTGCCTGCGCTGATCAAGACAACGCTGGACAGTGCAGTATGGGGCGAGCCCTCGGCGATTGACCCTTTGCTGGGGACCTACGATCTGCTGGAAACCGTGGCTTACGCAGGCGCCGCTCTCTTGCTGCTGGGTGCAGCCGTTTGGTACCAGGCTCGTATCTCTGGCATCGAAGCACAGACCAAGATATTGAAGCAGCGCATCGCCCAGAGCCAAAAGTCCGGTAGCAAAAGCGTTGACCTGGAGGCTATGCGGGTAATGCACGCCGATATGGAACGCGTGGCTCGAGAGTGGGCCAAGCCGTCCAATCTTGCGCTGATGAATGCGCTGGGCAAGGCTTTGCCGACCGATAGTGTCACCTTGATCGACTGGGATTATCAGGCTGGCAAGTTGCGCATGGTGTTGTCCAGCAAGGAGACGCGATTCCCTACGGAAGACGTGTTGCAGCGCATAGAAAACCTGGGTTTGTTCGAAAATATTCGCAGTGTGGCTGATGCCAATGCGAGGGGGTTGACCTTGTCGCTGGATGTGAAAGGTGCGGTTGTGAAGGAGGATGAGCTTGAATCTTGATCTCTTGCTCCGCCGTTTGCGTGAAAACCGGCGCGATCGCATGGCCCTGGCGCTGATCATAGGCATACTGGCACTGTCGCAGGTGCTGGATCTGCTCGACAAAGAGCGGGCCGCGCTGGTCGACTACAAAAAAACCATGCTCAAGGTCAAGAGCCTGTCGGCCGGCGCAGAGGCTGCCCCCTGGGTGAACCAGGAACGTGCCTTGAATGCGCTCAATCTGGAGGTCGAGGCGCGTACCTGGCAGGACGCATCCTATGCCCTGGCAGAGGCCCATATGCAGGACTGGCTTGAGAAGCAGATGTTGGCTGCCGGGGTCTCAGGGCTGAACATCGTCATGGCCGAGGACCAGAGCCGGGACAACGAAGTGCCGGGCTTTTGGCGGGTGGGCGCCAAGGTGGAGTTCAAGTTCACGGTGGACACCCTGCAGCAGGCGCTGGCTCGCCTCTCCATGGGTAAGCCCATGCTGGTAATCGATGGGCTCACCATTCAACGCGGCAATAGCAAGGTCACGCTGGTAGTGAATACCTTGGTGCGCAAAGCACCTGCCGTTCAAGAAAATGGGAAGAATACCTAAATGAAGTATCGCATCGCGTTGTTGACGATCGCGCTACTCGTCGGCTGGACTGCCTGGGTTTGGAAGCAGCCTGTCAAGTTACCGCCCCCACCTGCCTTGCACACGCAGGTGCCGCCTGCACTCCCGGCTATCCCCGCGCTACCTGATGTGGAGGCGCAGGCCAAGAGCCTGAAAGATAGCCGTCTGCTTGGCGAGGGAGAGGCGGCTGTGGAGGCTGCGCCACTGACGCCCCCAAACTGGCGGATCGTGGGGGTGTCGAATGTGTCGGGTGAGTGGGTGCTTTACCTGCGCATAGATGGCAGGCAGGTAGAAACGCTTCGTGTTGGGGATGTGTTGCCCGGTGGGCACCAAATCATTGCGATCGAGTCGGATCGGATTGGCGTCCAGGTTGGGCGTCATGCCCGCGCTTTGAGGATTTTTAGAGAATGAGTGCTGTATTGAAACCGAGCCTGTCTTACGCGGTCATTGCTACCTTGCTTGCAGGTTGTGCTACGCCTCCCCCCATGGTGCCTGCTTCGGCGGTCATTGTGCGTGACGGCAGCGAGGCCAGCGCTGCATCACTGGCCGCTGCGGCTAAAAAGCCGACGATCGCACGCGATACCCCCAAGGCCTTGCCTGATAGCCCGACAACCAATCAAAAAGGTGGTCCGGCCAAGCCCAAGGTGGACGAGAAGGCCGACATCAGCCTGACCTTCGATCAGATGCCGCTGCCCACGTTTGTCCAGGCCGTATACGGGTCCATCCTGAAATCCAATTTCAGCATGGACCCCCAAATTGCATCGCGCCAGGATCTGGTGACCCTGCGCACCTCCAAGCCGCAGACCCCGTCGGAAGTCGCAGACACCGCGCGCCTGGTGCTCAAGGGCTATGGCGTGGCTGTGAACGATATGGGTGGCGGCTTCCTGCGAATCGCACCCGATAGCAACCAGAATGCCTATCTGCCACAAATACGCCGTGGCCGTGCATTGCCTGATACGCCGCTGCCCCTGCGTCCCGTGTTCTATTGGGTGGAAATGTCCACAGTGCGAGGCGGCGAGATCATGTCCTGGCTGCGCACGCTATATGGCAGCCGCCTGCAGATCAACGAGGATGCACCGCGCAATGCCATCATGCTGAGCGGCCAGTCCGAGGATGTGTCCGCTGCGCTGGAGGTGATACGTATCCTGGATCAGCCCACCATGAAGGGGCGCAACAGCATCAAGATATCGCCCGAGTTCTGGGCTGTGGACGATTTTGCCAAGCGCCTGTCCGAGGTGCTGCAGAACGAGGGCTACGGCGTGGGTATCGGGGTGTCGACCTCAACACCGATTTCCATCCTGCCCATCAATGGCATTGGGTCGCTGCTGGTATTTGGTAGCGATGCCAAGACCTTGGAGCATGTCGCCAAATGGGCTGCCTATCTGGATTCATCTCAGAACAGTCGCAGCGGCGCGGGCTACTTTATTTACAACGTCAAGCATGCCGATGCACAGGCGATAGCGCAGACTCTACAGTCCATCATCGCCGGCGGTGCAGCTGCGGCCGGTGGCAAGACTGCCGGTGCGCGCGTGGTGGTGAGCGCGCCTACCAACAGCTTGATATTGCAAGGCAGCGCTGAGGAATACACGCAGTGGTTGAATCTGCTTAAAGACCTGGACAGGCCGGTGAAAACGGCACTGATCGAGGTGACCGTGGCAGAAGTGAAGCTGGCGGATAAATTCAGCCTGGGGGTGGAGTGGGAGTGGTCGCGCGCTCCTGCTGATGCGGTGAAAGGTATCACGGGAACTGCGCTAATCAACGCCACCGCGAAGTCCTCAGGCGTAACAGCCAACTTTGTGACGGATCTGGCGAGACTGAAGGGTAATCTCAGTGCCTTGGCCAGCGCCAATCGGGCGACCTTGTTATTTACCCCGCGTATCATGGCCCGCAATGGCGAATCAGCAACTATCCAAGTGGGCCAGGAAGTGCCCATTATTACCAGCCAGCAGAGTGATTCAAATACCAATACCAATAATGGCGGCCCCTTGCAGACGGTGCAGTACCGTACCTCTGGCGTCGTGCTCAAGGTACGCCCCGTGATTCACGCCGGCGGCAGGGTAGAGCTGGAAATCAGCCAAGAGGTCAGCAGCCCGACTGCGACCGATACCGGTGTGAGCAGCAGCCCAACCTTCAGCACCAAGCGAGTGGACACCAAACTGTCGATACGGGATGGCGCCACCGTGCTGATAGGGGGGCTGATTGAGCAGCGGGGCACCGACAACAATGCGGGTGTCCCCTTCCTGAAAGATCTGCCCTTGGTGGGCCAATTGTTTGGCCGCACCCAGAAGGACGATGACCGTACCGAGTTGCTGGTGCTGATCACCCCCTATATCTTGAATGACGACTACGAAACCGAAGCGATCAGCGATGCGCTAAGGGCCCAAACCAAGGATGGCTGGGGGCGCGCTACATCCGATGGCTTGTCTGTCATCCCCAACCGGCCTGCAGCTCCGCCTGTTATGGAAGCTCCCAAGGCCTCGATTCCTTCGGTTCCCACCCCGGTTGTGGCTGAGCCCGCCGAGCCACTGCCAGCGACCAGCTTGAGTGATGGCAGCAAGGGATATGAGACGACTGCTGTTGATACGCCCAGAGCAGATACGCCTGTGTCGATGCAAGAGGCAGCCGGTGTCAATGATGCGGCTCCTCCCATAGCCGCTCCTGCTACTCCTGTACCAGTAGCGCCCAAGGCGGCTGCACCTGCGGCCGCACCTAAAGCCGGGGCGCCGAGAGAAACGGTAGTGACCGATAAGGCCTTGCTGGATGAAATACTGCGGGCTGCAAAGGGGCAGGGCAAGTAGTGAATATTAAGACTGGCTGTGGTGTAAATGTTGCAGCCATCGAAGGTAAGGGGGGCGGATTGGATATCAGCAATGTGGCGTGGGTTTTCTTTGGAAAGTAATGTAAGCCCATGATTATGCTGCTGCTTTTCGGGTTTTTTGGCTGATGTGTCATATTGCCAGACAGAAGCCCCGAAAGCCGCGCCGCTGCTGGGAGTTATGGCGTTGACACCCTTCTCCCCTTTGCTATACTGCGCCTGTCTTTCGAAAGACATTACCTAGTTATTAGTCCCACGCCGATCAATCTGGAAGGAAGATCACTGTGAAAACAAAGAATCAAATGATTAAGGCCGCTGTAGCTCTCGCCTTCGCTGGCGTTGCTGCCTCTGCCTTCGCAGTTACCAGCTCGACTGGTAGCCTGACTGCGACCACTGGCGCAACCGTCAAGGTCGCTACCCACATGTTCGGCACCAACTCCGACGAAACCCTGATCCAGCTCAGCAACGTCAACATGAACCTGGACGCTGTTACCGTTGCTGCTGGTCAGCTGGTTACCGTCAAGTACACCCTGGACAAGGGCGCCGTGTTCGGTGAGGCTGTGCGTGTCAGCGCTGTCGAGGCTAACGCAGGTACCGTAAGCGCTACCAACAATGCACTTGAAGTTGCTGACGTCGCTGCCGTGTTCTCGACCGCTGTTGGTGGTCAGGCTTTCTTCGTCTATGCCGGTGACAAGTTTGTCAACCCGGTTAAGCTGTCGGGCGGCGAGATCGGTGACAACACAGTGGTTATTCAACTGGAAACGGTGGGCGCCACCGATATCCCTGCCACCCTGGGTGTTGCCGAATCGAACTTCAAGTTCGGTGCGATTAAGATCAAGAAGCTGAAGGAAGCTGGTTTCGCCACTCCTGGTACTAAGGTTTCGCTGGGTCAGGAATTCCGCGCTACTACTGCTACCGCGAATGGCATCCAAACGACGACTGCAGTTGCTGTGCTGGAGTCTAAGGAAGCCCTGAGCGCGACGGTTGTCGGCAATGCCAAGATCGATGCGACCACCAACGGCGTTGACAACTTTGCTACGCCTAGCACCCCCCTGTACATTCAGGTTGGTGATCAGCGTAAGTCGTTCACCCAGACTCCGGCTTCGTTCACCGATGCCAACCGTACTGCTGTGATCGGCCAAGTTACGCTGAACCTGGTTGCTGGTGTGAACAAGGAAGACGGCGTTGCGTACGACTTCAACGGTTCGGATGACATCAAGCTGACCTTGGGCGGCGCTGAGGCTGGTAAGCTGAAGGCCTTCGTGGGTGCCGTTGCAACCGGCGCTGGTATCTGGTTGTCGGCTGACCCGCTCGAGTGCGAAGCTGGTGATTCGGCTCCGACCGCTTCGGCTGCTGGCCTGCGCTACCTGGCTGCAGTGAATGACACCGCCGGTACCATCACTATCGCCATCAACTCGGGTTCGGTTGCTTCCAACACCACCCAAGCTACGGCTACCTACAATGTTTGTGTCCGTTCCAACGGCACTGACGCTGTGGAAGAAGTGAAGGAATCGGGCTGGAAGCCTTCGTACGAAGTCAACTGGTTCAACCCGCGTTACATCAAGCGCAATGTTGAAGACAAGACCCTGGCTCCGCTGGTCAACAACGGTACCACCCTGGCAGTGCCGCTGGTCTACAAGACCGACACCATTGCTGCTGGTTACCAAACCTTCGTTCGTATCCAGAACACTTCGGCCACTGCTGGCCGCGTGACCATCCAGTGCTTCCGTAACAAGGGCAAGGGTTACGAGTTCGACGGTGGTACGCCTGCAGTGGACAGCGTTGTGAAGACTGCTACCCTGCTGAACCTGCTGGGTGCTTACCAGTCGACCGTGCTGGCCGGTAACAAGGTGGTTGAGGCCTGTAACTTCGATGCTCAAGCTGGCAACCAAGACTTCCACTACGTGCGCGTGACCGGTGAATTCCCGACGATGGATGTCGTGCAATTCTCCTTCGCACCGAATGGCACTGTGACCCAGCTGCACACCCACGACTTCAACACCCGTCAGTAATATTTGACGCTAGTTGAAATCTGAGAACGGGGGCTTCGGCCCCCGTTTTTTATTGCCGTGACAAGATGTTGAGAATGCCCTGCAGGGTAGTGATAGGGGGGGTGACCTTGCTGCGTCATCGGGTCGCGTCTACCCAATGTCAGCGTAATGAGTACCAGGGTATCGGGGGTTCTGCTTTCTCGAGGGCAAGGGGGAAGCTGCTTAGGAATGTGGTTTGGTGGCGGATGTGCTTATCGGAGCACACTTTATAGCGTCGCTACTTTCGCTATGTAAATTACGCAGGTTGGTTTTTAGCGATGCCTTGATAGTCGCTAGCCATTGCCCGCAGAGAGGCCTTTGCTGGCGGGGCGTCAGTGCGTTATTGGACCTGGTATCCCAGCTATAGCGTTGACAGGACTGGATTTCAAAAGGTCTGTACCAGTTTGTATTGGCCGCGGTTGACGACGTCTTCTAGAGAGGTGCCGTAGCCGATATAGAGTGTGGTGCCGGTTGGGAGCCAGCGGATGTCCATTGCGGTGAGGGCGCTGAAGGTGATGGCGGCGGGGGCGGTGAGGGTGCTGAGTTCGGCGGGGATGTCGCTCCAGCCTTGGCGGGTGCGGTAGTACCACTTTGTTCCTACCTGTGCGGCCTGGTAGATTTTCATGGGGCCGGTTTGGGCGATCTGGATGTGGGCGGTGCCGAAATAGCTGAATTGGCTGCCGGTATGGTCATAATTGATGAGGTCGCGGTCTATGCGGCCTTGGGCGTTGGTGGTGAAGTTCAGGCGGCGTATATTGTTTGCACTATCGCTATCGTTGCCGCCATAGTATTTATTTGGATCGTAGGGGTAGCGTGGCTGGTCGGATTGCAGCCAGAGTTCGACCTGATTATTGCTGCCTGCCAGCGGGACAAAGGGGGCGCCTGTGACCAGGGGGCCGGTGCTGCCGTTGGGGTAGAACTCGATGCGCTTGGCGCCGATGCTGGAGTAGTTATCCAGTCTCGGAGTGATGTTGCCGTTGCTGGCCTGTTCGGCGATTAGGGCGTATTCGATCCGGTTGAGTGGCGCGAGGCTGCCGCCCTGGACGGTGAATTCCTGTTTGGCGGCGACTTTGCCTTTTACTACGGCTTGAATCTGCCATTTTCCGTTAAAAGGGAAGTTCTTGCGTGGTAGTGCCGTGCCGCCTGCGCTGCTACGGGCTGTGGTGTCGTAGGTTTCCCAGGTGGTGCCGGCGGGTGTGATGAAGCGCCAGGCGATGGCGTCGCCGATGGTGAGGCTGTTCCAGGCCAGGTTAAAGTAGAAGTAGGCGTTGCTTGAGACATCCAGCGTCTGTAGTGCGGGAGGCGGGGTGCCGCCGTTGTCGAAGCGGTCTGCGATCAGTATGCGCATGCCGCTGCTGCCGGGTTCCAGCGGGGCGTTGCTGTGGTCGGGCAGGGTGATCATGCCGCGTCCGCCGTAGAGTTCGGCGCAGATGGCGATGTCGTCGCCGGTCAGATCTTCTATCTCGCTGAGATAGGGGGCGGCGTAGAGTATGGAGTAGGGGTCGTCGCTGTGGTGGAAGTTCAGCAGGTGGCCCAGCTCATGCCGGGCAGCGCGGATGCCGCCGTTGTCCAGGCGGCTGCGCAGGGAGGACTGGGTGCTGTTGATATTGATGCGTATGGCGCCGCCGGAAAAATAGGGGTAGGGCATGCTGCTACCGAAACGGGGGCCGGCGTCCATGAAGGCAAATTCGCCTATGTCCTTGTAGCCGACCACCACGATCTCGTTGGCATTGTTGACATCTACCGAGGTGACGCCGCCATAGGTGCCGGTGACCTGGCAGACGTTCTCCCAGTCGGCAAAGGCATTCTTGAAGAAGTTGATGATCTCGCTATCGCTGACATCGCTGGGGCGGCCGCTGGGGTTGTAATACCAGGTGACCTGACCATTGGCCCAGCGGGCGGGCATGTCATAGAGCAGTACGCCCTTGGGGGTGACGGTGCTTGCTGCAGCGTGCAGCCTGGTAGCCTTGGGTGGGTGGACCATTCGTGCCGGGTCGAGGATGGGCGCGGGCGGTTCAGCGGCCCAGCAGGCGTTGACGAGGCTGATGGCTACCAGTGAGAGGCGGCTGCAGGCGTGAAACATGATGGTCTCCATGCAACGGATGCGACGAGGCTATGTAGGCAGTATACGAGCTTGGCCGGCACTGTGTACCTATCGCCGTGGCGAACTGGGGGGGGCGTGTGTGATCTGGCGTGGCGGCTGGTGCTGCCATGGCTTGCTGCCCTTGCTATCGCTCGCCCGATCGGACTGGGCGGTGGCAATCTGGCGCCGCCTAAAAAAACACTTCTGGTCGCCTGGTGTGAGTGTGTTCTACCCACGACGCCTGCTGCCTAGCCTGGTCAGAACCGTTGCGACCGGAGGGCGCGAGCGGCGCTTAGGTGGTCGGGGGGGCGGGCGGCGGTGCTGTGCCGCTGGCGGCGGCAGGGCGGCGGGGGAGGCGGTGGTAGTTGAGCAGCTGGTAGCGTTGTGGGCGATCTTCACTGCCCCAATATACGTCTATCTGTATGACTTCCAGCCGGGGGGCGTCGGGTAGGCGCTGGTACAGGCCTTCGTCCAGCAAGGGGTAGGGGGTGCTGGTTATGCGGTAGGTGTAGCGGGTGCCGTTGTAGATTTCCTCCGCCTCATCGCCCTTGATGTCGGCGTTCTTGCTGGCCAGGGTTTCGTCCAGCTTGCTGCGGGCCAGTGTGGCGGCAACGGTCTGGTCCTGCGCGCGCTGGGTGAGGCGCAGCGAGCCGCTGTAGGCGATCAGCAGGCTGGCCAGCCCCAGGCCCAGTATGGTCAGGGCCACCAGGACTTCCAGCAGGGTGAAGCCGCGCTGTCGCTTGTCCTGTCTAGACATCGGGCGTCTCGCTGGCGAGAGGCTGGATGCTCAGGCGGCCGGTGTGGGGGGAGATATGGAACTGCCAGCCGGGGCGGGATGGGCCCTGCAGGGCAAAGCGCAGGCTGCTGGCGCTGCCGTCGGCCAGGAATTCCAGGCTCAGGATTGTGGGGGGGGCTGCCGGGGCTGCCGCGGGATCGGCAGTTGCCGCGACCTCTGGTAGCGCGACAAACAGCCAGCCTTCGGGTGGGCGCCAGTCGCCACGCGGGGTGTGCAGGACGTTGGCTTCGATATCGATTTCGGCAGCCTGGGTCTTGCGCCGGAAAACGGCATCGCTGCGCAGGCGGTCTATCTGTTCCACCAGCTGTCGGGGTAGATCCCGTTCAGGCGAGGGCTGCAGCATGGCCCACAGGCGGGGGCCGGTGAGGCTGGCGGCGATGGCCAGCAAGGCCATCACCACCATCAGCTCAAGCAGGGTAAAGCCGTGCCGCTGGGCGTGGCTACTGGGCCTTGTCCGTGTCACTGCCGGCTTCCCAATTCGTCAGGTCGGCGTCGTTGCCCTCGCCACCTTCCTTGTTGTCGGCACCGTTGGACCATAGATCGAAATCGCCGTGTTCACCGGGGGCGCGGTACTGGAACACATTGCCCCAGGCATCCCTAGGCGTTTTCTTGAGATAGGGGCCGCGCCAGCGACTAGCGCCGGGGGTGTCTTCTGCCGGGGCTGTCTGCAGCAGCAGCAGGCCTTCCTCGGTGGTGGGATAGCGGCCGATATCGAGGCGGAAGGCGTCCAGCGCTGTCTCCAGTGCGGTGAGCTGGGTGCGGGTGGCGTCGAGCTTGGCGCCGTCCACCTTGCCGAACAGCTTGGGCACCACGATGGCGGCCAGTAGGCCCAGTATGACCATCACGATCAGGAGTTCGATCAGGGTAAAGCCGAGTGCGCGGCGGGCGTGTGGTTTGTGCATAGATTTCCTGGTATTGCGCGGATGGCGAGCGGTATGCCTGGATGGTAGCGGGTTTGTTGTGGACAAGCAGGTGATTGCCTTACAGGCCCATGTCGTTGATGGAAAAGATGGCAGATAGCATGGACAAAACAATGGCGCCGATCAAGCCACCCATGATGATGATCATGGTGGGCTCGAACAGTGCGATCAGGCGCTTGGCGGCCTTGCGCACATCGGCGTCGTATTGCTCGGCAACCTTGATCAGCATGGCGCCGACATCGCCGGTCTCCTCTCCCACGCTGACCAGATTGGACAGCAGGGGCGGGAAGAACGGGTCATTGCGCATCGGTGCCGCCAGCCCCTCGCCGTCGCGTATGCCGCGTTCCAGCCGGCCGAGTGCCTGATTGACGTGGATATTCTCGGATAGCCGCGAGACGATGTGCAAGGACTTGAGTATGGGTACGCCGGCCTGCAAAAGGGTTCCCATGGTCCGACAGGCGCGACTGAGGTTGGCCTTGAGCAGCAGCGAGCCCAGCAAGGGCAGGCGCAGTACCAGGCCGTGCCACCACAGCTGGCCAGGGCGGGTGCGGCCATAGGCCCAGGCGGTGATCCCAAGTATCAGTCCGGCCGCCAGCAGTTCCAGGCCATGCTGGCTCAGCAGGCTGGAGGCACCGATCAGGAAGGCGGCGCTGCCGGGCAGCTCCTGCCCCATGCTGTCGAAGACATCGGCAAACTTGGGGATGACGGCCAGCGTCAGTACAGCGATGGCGGAGATGCCGAACAGCAGCAGGGTGATGGGGTAGATGGAGGAGGAGATGAGGAAGTTGCGGAACTCGATGCTGCGTTCGTAGAACTCGATCAGGCGTCGCAAGGTCAGCGGCAGGATGCCGCCCTCTTCACCCGCCCGTACCATATTGACGTACAGCCCGGGAAAGGTTGCGCCATGGCGCTCAAAGGCAGCGGCCAGGGTGCTGCCGCGCTCGATGTCGAGCAGCAGCTCGCCCACGATATGGCGTGCAGCCTCGCCGGGCAGGGTGCCGCGCAGCAACTTGAGCGCCCTGTCTATGGGCAGGCCGGCATCCAGCAGGCTGCCCAGCTGTTCGGTCAGCTCCAGTACCTGGCTGCGGTTGAGGCGAGCCGCTGGCCGCTGGGTCAGCAATTGGCCCAGGCTGACACGGGGCTTGATCGAGAGTATGTGGAAGCCATCTGCCCGCAAGGCGGCTTCGGCCTGGGCCAGGTCGCTGGCTTCGAGGCGGCCGCTGACCTCGCGGTCGGTGTCGGCCAGGCGGATGCGGTAGTTGAACTGCACTAACCGTCCTCCCGCGTGACGCGGCCCAGTTCTTCCAGGGTGGTCTCGCCTGCCAGGGCCTTGAGTATGCCGGCCTGGCGCATGGTGCGTACCCCTTCTGAGAGGGCGATGCTGCGTAGCTCGGTGCTGGGCGCCTTGCGCAGGATGGCGGACTTGATGGCCTCGGTGACCGGCATGATCTCGTAGATGCTTTGCCTGCCGCTGTAGCCGGTATGGCTGCAGTGGCCGCAACCGCGACCATGCCATAGCGTGGTGGCCGAGTCGGCCTGGTAGCCTTCCTGCGCCAGGAACAGGCGGTCGGCTGCGTCGGCGGGGCGTGGCTCGCGGCAGTGCGGACAGATCAGCCTGACCAGCCGTTGGGCCAGCACCATGATGAGGCTGCTGGCGATCAGATAGCTTTCTGCGCCCATGTCCTGCAGCCGGTGGGGGGCGCTGAAGCTGTCGTTGGTATGCAGGGTGGACAGTACCAGGTGGCCGGTCAGGGCAGACTGGATGGCGATGTCCACGGTCTCGGGGTCGCGGATTTCGCCGATCATGATGATGTCGGGGTCTTGCCGCACGATGGCGCGCAAGGCACGGGCAAAGGTCAGGTCTATCTGCGGCTTGACCTGGACCTGGTTTATGCCGTGTATCTGGTACTCCACCGGGTCTTCCACCGTGATGACCTTGACGTCAGGGCGGTTGATCTCGGACAGGGCGGCGTAGAGCGAGGTGGTCTTGCCCGAGCCGGTGGGGCCGGTCACCAGAATCATGCCGTGGGGCTGGGCGATGGCATGGCGGAACGCCGCCAGGGTGTCGGCTTCGAAGCCTAGCCGAGCCAGCGACAGGCTGGCATCACGCTGGTCCAGCAGGCGGATGGCCATGCTCTCGCCGTAGACCGTGGGCAGGGTGGAGACACGCATGTCGATCTCACGCTCGCCCAGGGCCATCTTGATGCGGCCGTCCTGCGGCAGGCGCCGTTCGGCGATGTTCATCCTTGCTCTGAGCTTTAGGTGCGAGATGGTAGGCAGAAACATGCGCCGGGGCGGCGATTCCACATCGTGCAGCACGCCATCGAGCCGGTAGCGGACCTTGAAGACGTCCTGGTAGATCTCCAGGTGGATATCGGAGGCGCCGCGTTCGGCTGCTGTCTGTATCAGGTATTGGGCCAGCCGGACCACCGGTGCGTCTTCGGCCTGGCTGCGCAGGCTTTCCAGATCGTCTTCATCGCCAGCCTGAGCGTCTTCGGGGGTGTTGGCCATGCTGCGACCGTCGTGCTGGCCGGCCAGGAGGGCGAGACCCTGAGCAATCAGCTCGGGGGAGGCCAGGGCCAGGTGCAGTTCGCGCTGGCCGGCAAATTGCCTGAGCGCCTCCAGTGCCGCCCAGTTGAGGGGGTAGCTGCAGGCGACCTTCAGGGTTTCACCATCGAAACCCAGCGGCAGCAGGCTGTTGGCTGCCAGGAAGGCGCTGGGCACACCCTGCATGGGCAGCGGCGGTGGGTCCAGTGCGTCGGCGCCCAGCAGGGGCAGCCCCAGTTGCCGGGCTGCCGCTGCCAGATCCAGCGGTGGGAGCGAAGGAGTGGCGATCATCTATTTGGGCGGGTTGTTCTGCTGGTTTTGCTGATTCTGCTGATTGCGCCTGGCCAGCTGGATGGCTTCCAGCAGGGTCATGCCGGTGGGGGCGGGCGTGGCAGGCTGGTTGGTCTCGGGCTGCTGGCCCGGTTGCGGCGCTGCCGGGTTGCTGGCAGGGGGTTCCTGCACCGGCGGGGCGGCGATGACGGGGGCGGGCAGTGCTTGGACTTCGGCCGCGACAGCCGGGCTGGCCTCGCCATTGTCATTGACGATGGTGGGTACGGGTGCGGCCAGCACGATGGCGACCTGATCGGGCGGTGGCAGGGCCGTGCCGACGGCGGGTCGGCCCTTGACGATCTGGTAGGGCAGGGTGGTGGTGCCGCTGCCGGCATCCAGTACCACCTCGCTGGCATTGATCTGGCTGATCCGGTATTCACCCAGGTTGTCGCCCACGCCGACCAGCCGCAAGGGCCGGGCAGGCTTACCGGCCTGCGGCGGTGCCTGCAGCTTGGGTGAAAGCACCTCCAGCAGGGCCTTGCGAGTGCTGCCAGCCAGGATGATGCCCCGCACCCGGACTTCGGACTCGGTCAGTGCCGGTGGGGGCGGGGGCGGCGGAGCCGGCGCCTGCCAGCTTTGCCGCTTGGGGTCGAAGGGATTGCTGGTGACGATGCGTTCCAGGCTGGGCTTGGCGGGTTTGGCCTGGGCGGGCGGGGCCGGGGGGGTGGTCTGGGCCAGCGAGCCGGCAAACAGTAGGGCGATCATCATGGCATCTTGCTCCCTGCGGGCAATGCTGCTTTGAGTGGCTTGCCGGGGCGATTATCCGCCTTGGGCGGAAAATAAAGTGCGGCCAGCTCCAGCTGCACCCGGAACTGCTGGCGCGCCACACCGTCGGCGGAATTGATGTCGATACGTGTCATGCGCTGCAAGCGGCCGGTGCTGTTGACCAGCTGGTCTATGGCCAGCAACTGCTGCGGTATGGCCGAAAAGGTGAGGGTAAGGCCCAGCTGGCTGGGCTGGCCGCGGCTGATGCTGCCTGGCTGGGCGGTGGCATCGCTGATGCCCTGGCTGCTCAGTTGGCTCAACCATTCTTGCTGCCAGGCGGCTTGGGCGGCTTCGGCGGTGGCGCCCTGCAGGGCGTTCTGCAGCATGGCGGCATGCTCGGGCTGGCTATCGCGTAGGCCTTGTTCTATGCGTTTTTTCTGCTCGGCCAGGGTCTTGATCTCGGCCAGGTCGGCGGCGGCGCGGCCATGCAGCTTGCGCTGGCCGGCCAGCTCGGCCAGCGTGCTGTCCAGCCACAGCAGGCAACCCAGCAGCACGATGGCCAGCACGCCCAGCACCTTGAAACCCAGCAGCCGGTACAGCCGCTCAAGGTTGCGGCGCCAGCGGGGCCAGGGTGATAGCCGGGGTAGCCGCATGGGCTCAGGAGGCTTGGGCAGGCTTGCGGACATGGAATTCCAGACTGAACTGTTTGGGTGGGTCTATGGTGGGGGCCGGTTTGCCAGTATCCAGCGGCGCCAGGCCCAGCGGCTTCAGCCGTTTCTGCATGTCGGCCTGGCTGGCGCCTTCGCCGGCGATCAGCACCTGCTTGCCATCATGCCGATAGCGGGTGAGCCAACTGCCATCGGGCAGCAGGGGAGTGGACAGGGCAAGCGCATCGAGCAGGGCTGGGCCACGGACAAAGCTCTCGGCGGCCAGCAGTTGCTCGCGCAGCGTCAAGAGTTCGCGGCGCTTGGCCTGCAGGCGCTTGTGGGCCGGCTGCATCTTATCGGCGGCTTCGTTGAGCTTGTCGGTCTCGGCCCGGAGATTCTGCTGCTGCCAATGCAGGCCGCCCATGCCGGCAACCAGCAGCAGGCCGACCGCTGCGGCCCAGGGGGTAAAGCGCGAGACCAGCCAATCGCGCGAGGGTGGCTGCCACCAGCCCCTGGCACCGGCCAGCCAATGGCTGAATACCTGCTGGGACAGGTCGGGCGGGGCCTGTGGGCTGAGCACATGGCGGCCACCCAGGGTGGCTTCCAGCTGGGCCTGCTGCTCGGCAGGGAAGCCGGAATGCAGCACAGGCGCGCCTTCGCTGTGCCCCAGACTGGCCAGCAGCAGCGACAGTCGTTGCGGCCAGCCGGTCTGGGCGGTGCTGAGAGAGGCGACGGTGATGGGGATGCCGGCGCCATCGCAACGCCAGACGATCAGCTGACTGGCCTGGCACCAGAGCCAATAGGCATTGCGGCTGGCTGGGCTGGCCTGAGCCAGCAGTTGCGCTGCCGGGTAGCATTCCTGCAGGCGCATGCCCAGCTTGTCTAGCGTGGTGCGCAGGTTCTGCAGCTCGCTGGCGGCGATCCAGCACAGCCTGAGCTGGTCGGCCGGGCCGGCCTGGCTGCAGATGGCCAGCGAGGCGGCTGGGTAGGGCAGCTGACTGGCCAGCAGTTCGGCCTCCTGCTCCGGCGGTGCCAGGGTTTTGCTGCGGGGGGCTTGCAGCAGCCCGCCACTGGCGGCGTCTGGCACGGCCAGTACCCGGCAGCCTGGTGGGACGCCCCAGGCCAGCAGGCAGGGACGCAGGGTGCCGGGCAGTTGTTCCAGCAAGGGGGCTTCGCCGCTGTCCAGCCGCCAGGGCAGGGTGGCGTGCTCGGCACGATACCAGCCGCGCCAGTCACGGCGGTAGAGGCTGACCTCGAGATGAGCGGCATTCAGGACTATGACCAGTTTCACGGCGGGCTCGTTGTATCGCTTCGGCTATCTTCGGTTTCGGTGAGCAGTATCAGGGGTTGGCTGTGCCAGCCGCTGTCGCGCCTGAGCAACTGCACTTCGGCGTAGAGAGGGCTGCCATCCAGCTTGAGACGTGCCAGCAAGGCTGTGCCAGGCGAGAGAAAGCGGCCACTATCGCTACCGAAAGTGTCCAGCCATAGCTTTCTATCGACCTTGCCGTCAGAGCGCAAGCGTTTGAGCGTTGCCAGTTGTTCCGCAGTGTAGCCTGTCAGGGCGGCGACCACAGGCAGGGGCGTGGTTTCGGGGTCTACCCATTTGCCACCGCTGCCCAGGGTGATGAGGTCGTAGAAGCTGGGGTTGTCGCTGCCTGCTTCGCTGGTTTGCAGCAAGGCAGGGGGGAGGCCGGCGATGTCACGAAAGCTGCTGCGGTCGGTAAAGCCGGTATCGGGCCGGGCGGCAACGATGAGGCCGGCGTACTGTGCGGCGGCTTCGGGCGCTATGCCTAGTTCCTGCAGCAGCCGGGTGTATTCCTTTTCATCCAGCAGGTTGAAGTCGGGCTGAGCGGCGCGGTCTTCCAGGGTGATGCGGACCTGCTGCTCGCCTATGGTGACCTCCTGCTCGTCGCCGGCCCCCCAGCGCGGCAGCTTGCTCAGTACCGGGTCGCCGGCATGGGCGGGCGCTGCCAGTTGCTGGGCCAGATCGAGCTGCGCCAGCAGCAGGGTATGGGCAGCCTGCAGGGTGTGCTCGTCCTGGGTGCCGCTGACCTGGTTGATCACCAGCTGCATGCCCAGCCGTTCGCGGTAAGCCACGGTCAGGGCCAGGCTGGCCAGGGCGATCAGCACGGCCATGACGTACAGCAGGACATAGCCTGACTGGCCGGCCGGGGGGCGGGCCTGAGTGGGATGGGCGGGTGTACGCAAGGGGCTAGCCACGGCTGAAGACCAGCGGGGGCAGTGTGAAATAGCTGCCGCCAAGGTGGAGCCGGAAGGCGACCGGCGGGGGGGTAGCGCTGCTGTCCAGCCAGCGGTAGGCGGTAGGCTGGCGCTCGCTACCCTCCTGGGCGGCCGTGGGCTTGGGACTATCTGGATCGGCCTGCAGGTATTCGAAGCGACATTGCGTCAGCTGGTCCAGCAGGGTCTCGGCCTGGATGGCGGGTTCTTCGTCGCTGGCCGTGGCGGCCTTGTCAGTCTTGGGGCGCTCGGTGCTGATCAGCTCCAGCCGCCAGGTTTGCTCACCGTCCTGCTGGCAGCGCAGGCCCTGCTGCGCGGCGTCCTTCTTGCCTACCCATAGCTCGGCATCGCTACCCTTGGCGATGGCTAGCCCAGGAGCAAAGCGCAAGCGCAGATAGCTGGCCACTGCCTGCATCTCTTGTAGCTCGCTATAGAAGGCACGGGTGCGTTGGGTGTGCTGCAGGCCCAGGCGGAAGGCGCTGGACAGGGCGATGCCTATGGCGGCCGCCAGCAGCATGGCGATCAGTAGCTCGATCAGCGTGAAACCCTGTTGGCGGCGGCGGGCTTGGGGCATGGTGCGATCACAGCACGTCGGCAAAGCCCTTGCGCAGCAAGCGGAATGCCGACAGGCCCAGCAGCGCGACCAGGCCGGCTACCAGCCAGTAGGCCAGCAGCAGCTCGCCTGCAGGTTGTGCGGCGCCCAGCAGCCAGCTGCGGGAGAACTCGATGGGCAGGGTCAGCGGGTTGATGATCAAAAGTCGGGCTATCCAGTCGGGGAGTATCTCGACCGGATAGAAAATCGGGCTGAGGAAGGACAGCAGGGTCAGGATGAAGGCGACCACCGGGGCCAGATCGCGCAGATAGACGCCGAAAGCCGAGACCAGCCAGCATAGGCCCAGGGTCATCAGGGCCAGCGGCAGCATGACCAACGGCAGCCACAGCAGGCCCAGCGGCAGGCTGTGATGGACCACGGTATAGAGCACTGACCACACCAGTACGCCGATCAGCCAGTTAAAGCCGGCGGTGGCGATGGTGACCAGCGGTAGGGCCGGCAGGGGAAAGATGACTTTCTTGACGTAGTTGGCGTTGGCCTGCAGCAGGCCGGGCGCCCGCCCCAGGCTTTCGGCGAAGAACTGCAGGAACAGCATGCCGGCAAAGACATTGAGGGCAAAGGCGGTTTTATCGTTGGCGGCATCGCCTACCCAGCGTGCCTTGAATACCTCGCTGAACACCCAGGTGTAGACCGCCAGGGTGAGCAGCGGTGTCAGCACGGTCCAGAACCATCCGAGAGTGGTGCCCCGATAGCGGGCGGCGATCTCGCGCCGCGACAACTGGCCCACCAGATACAGCAACGAACGCAGCTTTCTCATGGCTTGGGTGCATCTATGGCCAGGGTGGGCGGCAGGCCGGCTTTCTGGCGCCTGGCGGTGTTCAGCAGTTCGCGGACTTCTTCCATGGCGTCGTCCAGTTGGCGGTTCAGCCGGTCGGCGTCGCTTTGGTTGTTGATGACGTAGGGGGTCAGGGTCAGCAGCAATTCGGTCCGTTCTGTCTTCTTGGTTTGTGCCCGGAACAGATTGCCCAGGACGGGGATGTCCTTCAGATAGGGCACGCCTGTTTCGTTGACGCTACCGTTGTCCTGGATCAGCCCGCCTATGACCAGGGTCTTGCCTTCCTGCAGGCTGACCTCGGTCTGCACGCTGCGCTTGGTGAAGCGGGGCAGGGTGGTGGCGCCATTGGTATCGTTGGCCACGGTGCTGACTTCCTGGTTGATTTCCAGGTTGACCAGGCCCGATTCGTTGATGCTGGGCTTGACCTGCAGGATGATGCCGACGGTGCGGTAGGTGAAGCTTTCGGCGATGGTGGAGCCGGTGGTGCCGGTGTTGGCGTTGCTGATCTGCTGGGTCCGTACCGGGACTTCCTGGCCGATTTCTATCTTGGCTTCCTTGCCATCGCTGGCGACGATGCGGGGCGAGGCGAGGATGGTGATGTCGTCGTCGTTGGCCACGGCCTGGATGGCGCCCATGGCGGTGCCCACGCTGTCGGTGACGCTATAGAGCAGGCCGCCGGCCTTGGCGTCTATGGTGCCGCCCAGCTTGGCGGCTGCCTTGTAGATCTGGCCGTCTATGCTCAGCTTCTCGTGCAGCAGGGTCCACTCTATACCCAGGCGGTTCTGCTTGCTCAGGCCGACCTCGATTACATTGGCCTGTATCAGCACCTGGCGGGAGACGGTGTCGAGTTGCTCCAGCAATTGCAGTATCTGCAGGTAGTCTTGCCGGCTGGCCTTGATGATCAGCGAGTTGGATTTCTCGTTGGGGATGATCTGTACCTCGCCCGACAGGCCGGTGCCCGAGGCGCTGGTGGTGGGGACGTTGCCTTTTTGCACCACCTTGGTGGCCCCGGTGCTGGTGGCCGGTGCGGCGCCACCGTAGATCTGGCTGATCAGGCCGGCCAGGTAGGCGGCCGTGCTGTTCTTGACGGTGTAGATGTTGATGCGGGAGTTGAGGCCTTCCTTGGGGGCGATATCGACTTCGCGTATCTGCTTGCGGGCGGCTTCCAGCACGTCTCGGTTGGAGGCGGCCACCAGGATGGCATTCATGCGCTTGATCGGCATGAAGAACACCTTGTTGGCTTCGGTGCCCCGCCAGTTGTACATCTGCGAGGTCTTGAACAGGGTTTCCATCTCGCGGGCTACTTCGGTGGCATCGCCGTTTTCTATCTGCACCATCTCGGTCTGGACCTTGGCCAGATAGTCGATATCCAGCGACTGCACCAGTTCCTGCAGTTTTTTGACGTTGCGGGCGCGGTCGACCACGATCAGGTAGTGATCAGTGGGGTCGTTGACCAGGGTGGCCTGCGGGCCGATGAAGTTGCGCAGGGTGGCGATCAGGGCCGAGGGCTGCACATGGCGGGGCGCGAAGATCTGCACCACGCTGCCGTTGTCGCCCACGGCGGTACTGGAGACGGTATCGCGGGCGGCTAGGTTGTCGCGCACCACCTTGTACAGATTGCCGTCGCGGATGATGGAGATGTTGTTGAGCGCCAGCACGCTTTGCAGCACGCCCAGCAGGTCTTCTGAGTTGACCGGGCTGAGGCCGTTGATGTTGACCTTGCCGGTAATGCCCGGATCGACGATGTAGTTGAGCTGCAGGATGTCGCCCATGATGGTCTGCACCACCTCGTAGACATCGGCATTGTCGAACCGCAGGGTGACGCCACCCGCGCCGACCAGTTGCGGCTGCTGTGTCAGTACCCTGTCGCGCGGGGCGATGGGCTCGATGGCGGCGACCGTCTGCGTGGTGGGGGCGGTAGCGGTGGGTGCCGGGGTGGCGGTGGTGGTGGCCGCCGGCGTGGTTGCTGCAGGCTTCGCTGCCGTGGTACTGGCGGGTTTGACCCGTGTCTCGGTGGGCAAGGGCTTGGCCACGGGCTGCGCGGTCGGCGGCGTGGCCGGGGCGGGCGTGACGGCTGTGGGTGTGGCAGGCTGGGCCGGCGGTGGCGGCACGCCGGGCGGCAGGTTGCGCTGCATCTGCCGTATGGCATCCAGCAGCGTGGGTGCGGCGGCGGGGGCAGGCGGCGGCGGGGTTTCTTCGGCCAGGGCTGTGGTCAGTGCCAGTGTCAGAACGATGTTCCGGGTGCAGTCCGGAAGGCGGGGCGTGGGCTTGCTGATTTTGCTTGGCATCGTTTGAGTGTCGTCTCTGGAGGGGACTGGCCAATCTATGTATAGGGAGGAAGCGGTTCCGAGAACCTGGAATGATCCGTCAGCCTGAGAAAATCTTATCATACTGGCCGAGCAGCATAGGCTGCGCCGCGCGATTGCCTGCTGCAGCACATGCCTGGTGCAGGGCAGCCACCCAGCCATGCTGCCGCACCCTGCGGCAGATGCAGGGGTAAAATGCGGCCGACGCGCTACAGACATTGGATAACCATGCCGGACACCCACACCCTACGCGAAGAGAACCTGGTTCCTTTTATGGCTGAACCCGTGACTGCGGCCCGCCTGC
This sequence comes from Chitinimonas prasina, assembly GCF_030160395.1. Lineage (GTDB taxonomy): Bacteria > Pseudomonadota > Gammaproteobacteria > Burkholderiales > Chitinimonadaceae > Chitinimonas > Chitinimonas prasina. Next base: position 771,277 of record NZ_BSOG01000001.1, on the reverse strand, counting down.
TGGTCTTTGCGCCGCACCCTGATGACGAGGTGTTCGGTTGCGGCGGCACCTTGGCCCTGCATGCCGCCACGGGTGCGGAGATCCAGGTGGTGATATTGACCAGTGGAGAGCATGGAGAGTTCGGCAAGGACCCGGCGGCCAGGCGAAATGAAAGCGCCCAGGCCGCCAGCTTGCTCGGTTATGCCGCGCCGGTGTTCTGGGGCTTGCCGGACCGGGGGGTGGTATGCGACGAGGCCCTGGTGGGCCGCATGCTGGCCCTGATGAGCGAGTTTGCACCTGAGCTGGTGTTTGCTCCCTCGGTATGGGAGGTCCACCCTGACCATGTGAATACGGCCCTGGCGGCCCTGGAGGCTTTTCGCCGCTGGGCGGCGCCGACGGCACGCTTGCTGGGATACGAGGTGGGATCGGCGCTGCAGCCAGACGCCCTGTTTGACATCACTACCACGTTTGCGGCCAAGGAAGCCGCCATGGCGGTATTTGCCAGCCAGTTGGGCGTGCAGCGCTATGACAGGCAGATCAGCGGGCTGAACCGGTTTCGCAGCTATACCTTGGGTGCTGCCGAGGCGGTAGAGGCCTTCCATGTGACGGAGGCGGAGGATTGCCGCCATGGGCTGCCGGACAGCCTGCAGGGGATTGCCGGCTACCGCCGCGTTATCCAGCACAAGCTGGCTGCCAGCCGACCTGCGACGGTGAGTGTGTGCCTGCCAGAGGTAACTCCCGCCCTGCTGCCCTCGCTGCTGGCCGACCTGGCACACCAGACCCATGCTGCGGTAGAAGTGCTGGTGGACCGCGAGGTTTTGGCGGCGGCAGTGCTGCCGGCAGGCTTGAGCGAGGCGCTGGCGCTGGTGGGGGTGGCAGAAGCGCATCCCGGTGGCCTGTGGGGGGCCGCCAGCGGGCACTTTGGCATGGTGCTACGGGGCGGCGTAAGGCTGCTGCCTGACCACCTTGCCAAGCTGCTGGCCAGCTTGCAGGAGGATGATGGCGCCGTGCTGGCCGTGGCGGCCTGTGCTGCCGATGCCAACCTGGCACATGCGCAGGAAGGCTTGTTGCCGCCCGCAGGCAGCGCTGCGGCTTGGTGGACTTTGGCGCCCCTGTTGCCTGCCGCGGCCTATTTGTTCCGGCTGGATGGGGTGGTCTGCCCCGATGCGGGGGCTGTGCAATCGGACTGGGTGCATGCGCTGGCCACGGCCAAGTATGGGCGCGTACTATGCCTGCCACAGCCTACCGTACACCTGCTTGAGCGTCTGCCTATGCCGGATTGCCATTTGGTTGCCGATATTCTGGCGCGGTTTGGGCGTAACGTGGGTGCGGAGACAATACGCGAGTTGCTGGGGGTAGTGAGCCAGATCGGGGCGGTGCAACTGGCCCGCGAGACGGCATTGCTGACTTCGCTGGAGCAATATGCGCCTGCCGTAGTCGGCTTGCGGCGTAGCCTGGCCGAGCGGGATACCACCCTGGCCCAGCGGGAGGCGACACTGGCTGCACGGGATGCGGAGCTGGCGCACCTGTTAGGGGATATGGCGAGCTTGCGGGCGACGATTGCGGCGGAGCGGCATGAGCTGGCCGCCCAGCTGGCGGCCAATGGCCAGTTGTTGGCGCAACAGGTGGCGTTGGAGCGGGGCTTGGGGGCTGAGCGGCTGGCCTTGGCTCAGGCCACTGCGCAGTGGCAGCAGGCGCAAGCACAGGCCGAGCAACTGCGCCTGGAAACAGCGCAAAGACTGGCCGAGCAGCAGGCGCAGGCACAGCTTGCGCAGGCTGAGGCGTTGCGGTGCCAGGCCCAGCAGTATGAGGCCAGCCGATCGTGGCGCTGGACCCGGCCCTTGCGCTGGCTGACAAGTTTGCTGGCTCGTTGAGCCGCATGCCTTTATCATCAGCGCCCGCCGCAACGTACTGAAGTGTTTGGAAGCCATGTCGGATTTGGTCAAAGAAATGGATGTGCTGGTTGTCTGTTACCAGCCCGCACGGGAAGGCCTGGATGAGCTGCTGCAGAGCCTGGACAGGGAAAGGCTGCGCAGCGGGGTGTCGTTGCGGCTGCTGGTGTGGGACAACTCGATCAGCGAGGACGCGCGGGAGCGGGTGAACCAGTGGGTGGCTGCGGCACCAGCTGCGTTTGCGGCACAGGTATGGCGTGATGGCGGCAACCTGGGTTTTGGCGGCGGCCATAATGCCTTGCTGGCCCATGCCAAGGCCGATTGGCTGTTGCTGCTGAACCAGGACCTGACGCTGGAGCCCGATGCGCTGGGCCAGTTGCAGCAACGCGCTGGCAGTGCCGCTGATGTGGCGGTATGGGAGATGCGCCAGCTGCCCTATGAGCATCCCAAGGTATATGACCCCAGCAGCCTGGACACGCCCTGGTTCAGCGGTGCGGCCTTCCTGATACGGCGTACGGCCATGTTGCAGGTGGGGGGGTTCGAGCCGCGCATATTTATGTATGGCGAAGATGTAGACCTGGCCTGGCGACTACAGGCCAAGGGCTGGCGTACCTGCTACCTGCCGCAGGCGGCGGTGGTGCACCATACCTATCGCTATGCCCATGAGGTCAAGCCCTTGCAGGCGCTGGAAGGCACGCTGACCAATCTGTGCCTGCGGGCCCGCTTTGGCAACTGGAGCAATGTGGCACGTGGCCTGGCCATGCTGGGCACCGAGATCATGATGCCGTCCAGTTTCCCTGGCCGGCGCTGGGGACTGATCAAGCTGTTCTTCCGCTTCTGGCTGCGTTTTCCGTATTTCTGGCGCAGTGGCCGGGAGTGGCGCGGCAAGGGGCAGTCGCAGTTCCTGTTCTGGAACTATGCCATGCACCGCGATGGCGCCTTCGAGGTGTTCAAATCCCGCGTGGGTGTGGACGTGGCCGAGCTGCCGCTGGTGTCGGTGATCGTGCGTACGCACGCCCGCCCGGATGTGCTGCGTGAGGCGCTGCAATCGCTGGCGAACCAGACCTACCCACGGCTGGAAGTGGTGGTGGTGGAGGATGGCGCACCCACGGCCCAGGCCATGGTGGAGGCCGAGTTTGCCGGGCGCATGAATGTGCGTTATTTCGCCACCGGGGAGAAGGTGGGGCGCTCGGAAGCCGGTAACCGCGCCATGGCTGCGGCCCAGGGCGAGTGGATGAATTTTCTGGACGACGACGACCAGCTGTTTGCCGACCATGTGGAAGTGCTGCTGGAAACGGCCCTGAGCCAGGGCAAGCGCGGCGCCTATGGCCTCGCCTGGGAGGTGGCGACCGAGATCGACTCCTACAGTCCTTTCCGCTACCGCGAGCTGAACCATGCGACGGTGCACAGGCAGCCGTTTTCGCGCTTGACCATGTGGCACCACAACTACCTGCCCATTCAGGCGGTGCTGTTCCACCGCAGCCTGTTTGAGCGGCATGGCGGCTTTGCCACCGAGATGGACCAGCTGGAAGACTGGAACCTGTGGACCCGCTATACCCTGCATGACGACTTTGTGATGGTGGAGAAGACCACCTCCAAGTACCGGGTGCCGGCCAATGCCGAGGTGCAGCAGGCACGGCAGGGCAAGCTGGACGAGGCTTACCAGTATGCGCTGGCCAAGCAGGCCGAGATGAAGCTGACCATGACGCCGCAGGAGATATTGGCGCTGGTGGGGGATTTCAACCGCAGCCAGACGGTGGTCTATATCACCAAATCGTCGCTACGCCATATGTTCCAGACCTGGCCGGGCCTGCGCTGGCTGTATGCCCGGCGGCAGGTGGTGCGGCTGGGGTTGCGGCGCATGCGGGCTTGGTTGCCGGGGCGGGCGTAGGTTTGGGTGGTGTTGATGTAGCGTGGGGGTGTGGTGGCGTTGGTGGGCGGTGAGTGCTGGGAAATGCTTGGTGTGCCGGCGTGTTTTGAGGTGCTTGCCGAGTGAGGGCGTGCGGCGCAATGCGCTTTGCTTATTGCGCCCTACGCGCTTAATCCTAGGAGACGTCGTTCGTATGAGACCAGGCGCACTCGTTGCAATCGGAGCCGTGATACTGCCCAGTGCGGCGTTCGCACTTGGGGGCGAAGGAATGGTTGGGGGCTTACTCAAGGGTGCTGGGATCCTGGTCGCTTGGTTCGTCATAATGATCTGGAGCTTTTTTTGGCCTTTTAGGCCATTCGAATTCGCTTGGTTCTTGACATGGGCTGTGCGCTTGAGCGTGCCAATGTACGTCTTGTGGGAAGTCCTTGCGATTGATGGCTTAAAAAATACGGACTGGGAGAGGCAAGAGCATAAGGCGAAGCAAGAGCATAGTCGTCGCGAGCTTGCTGCTACGTTCAAGGCTAGTTGCGAGGCACACGCTCCGAATGCAACACGCATCCTCCAAGTAGAGACCGCGGAACGTCCAAAGACTGTCTATGTGGAGGATTCGGACGGGCTGTCCGGGCCAGAAATAAGCTCGCGCTTGGCAGAGTGCGCGCATCGTCGCGTGCCCGCCTGCCGGGCGCTGGGCCTTGATGCAGTTGAGTCGGCCTGGAGAGACGCGAGAGGGTTCTCATACTGCAGAGTAGGGATCGATCCGTCGCGTCCTAGAGAGTGCCTTCTTGAGTTCAAGCGAACCGATGTTGGCACCGAGCGACTCACGAGCACATCGATCAAACAGCCGATCTCCCGGTATGTTATTCGAGTTAAAAGCACATCGCGTAGCTTCCGTCCCGACCAAGTGAGAAGTTATCGGGTTACGCTTGAATCACTTCAAACGAAACAGGTGCTGGCAAGGACAGAGCTACTGATGAGCAGTTTGGCACCTCCTTGCCAGGACTTTGGGACCGAAGTCGCCAGCATGCTGATGCGCAGCTTCTCTATCCGCTAATCGAACAGCAACCCTTGCGCTGAAAGTGAAAAACCCGGTGGCGGCATACGTCCTATTGCGACGAGGGGAGTGCGCCGACGTGACCAAGGCTCAAGATGCTGCTGCCACGCTAGCTTATGCCGTCTTTACGGCGCAATGCGCTTTGCTTATTGCGCCCTACGCATGGCGTTTTCTGGGGGGCTATTCGCGGGTGATGGCTATCTTCTCGGTTCATACCGCATTGCTACCGCGCCTGAGCCGACATCCAGCCGGCTGACGAACTGCAGATCTAGCGGCTTTGACAAGCCCGCGAACAAGGTTGGGCCATGGCCTACCAGCCTGGGATGTATCACGAACTCGTACTCATCTATCAGGCCCAGCTCAGCCAAGGCTTGGGGGAGCTGCACGCCGCCGACGAACAGCCCTTTGCCGGGTTGCTGCTTGAGTTGCTGCACAGCGCTGCCCAGGTTGCCGCGCAAGCGTTCTGCGTTCCAATCGACCTGCTCCAGGGTGCTGGACACCACGTACTTTTTTGCGGCGTCTATCGTCCGTGCGAAGGGTTCCATCCAGGGCGCCATCCAGTCGGGTCTTGTTCCTGTTTGCGCTGGCGACCGAAACGCGGCCTCCATCATTTGGTAAGTCACCCGGCCGAAGAGGAGGGCGTCGGCCTGTTTGAGGTTTTCGATGGCGTGACGATGCAGCGCTTCGTCTGAGGGCATCATCGTGTGATCGTAGCAGCCATCCAGTGTGATATTGATGGAGTAGCGAAGCGGGCGCATGGTGTGCTCCTGACGTGGCTGGACGTTGTAGTTTAGTGGCACCTGCGCGCGCGGGAGGCTTGGTCTGGTCATAAGCGGGTGCGGCCTTGGTGTGTCGATACACATCAAGGTGGGCCATGCCGAGTGAGGAGATGCGGCGCAATGCGCTTCGCTTATTGCGCCCTACGCATTCAATGCGGCTAGTTATCGCGTATTGCCATGGGAGGACGATGGTGTCTCGTACTTGGGTATATCGAGACAGTATGGGGTGGCTCTATGAGCCGCTAACAAAACCCTTCTGGCGTTGTTGTGCGAGCTTGCCGTACCCACGTACTGCCATCGCTCGCACGCCTAGCCAGAACCGCTACGCTAGGTTTTGTTAGCCGCTCTAAGCTAGCGCGCAGTGCGCCCGTATTCAATCGCTGTAGCTCAGTCCACCGCTTGGTACGCCAGCCCAATCTGCGGGATAGACTCCCCTGGCAACCAGCCGATGGAATGTGGAATAGGGCCAGTCTGATACGGATTGGACGAGGCCATGCTTTACCGGGTTGATATGTACGTAATCCATATGTGACCGATAGTCCGTTTCATCACGGATAAGGTGCTCCCAATAGCGCCGTTGCCAGATGCCACGTTCACCCCTCTGCATGCGGGTGGTGCTGCGTATCTCCAGTTTGGGGATTTGCTTGGAGAAGTGGCCCTTTATCAGGCGCCAGCGCAGGGAGAAATCAGCGTCGCCGTGTGGTAGTTCGATTACACAGTGCAGGTGATCGGGTAGTACCACCCAGCCATGGATGATGAAGGGATGCGAGGCGCGCACGTGCGCTACTGCGGCGCGCAGCGCAGCAACGTGGCGTACCAGGAGATCGTTGTTGTGCCGTTGCAGGAGGTTGACGGTGAAGAAGTAGGTGCCGCCAGGGCACCAGGCGCGCCGGTAATCCATGGGCAGATTTTGCCCAGCGGAATCGTGCGGCGCAATGCGCTTTGCTTATTGCGCCCTACGGTGATGGTGGCGTGCCTTGCATTGGGGTGTTTGCTGGGTGAGGGTGCATTGTGTGGGCAAGCCATCGTGCCTTTGGGTGGCGTTGGCTCGACTGCGTCTGGGGGGCTTTGCGTAGCTTTTCCTGTGGATGTTGAGGTTGCGACCGTAGTTGAATCTGCCAAGCGTGCCATGCGGCGCAACGCGCTGTGCTGATTGCGCCCTACGGAGTGGGGTATCCCGGCGTGGGATCAGGTGAGGGGTTGCAGCACCATGCTGGACTTGTTTTCCTGTCGTTCGCCGGCGCCGGATGAGCGGTTTTTTTCTTCCTTGCGGATCAGGACCAGGCGGTCGCCGACTACGCTGTAGCTGCGGTCTTCGTCGCTTTGCTGCTCGAAGCTGACGACGATGAAGGCGCGGCCGGAGAGGTTGAGGCGCATGGTGCTGGCGAGTGGTGTGCCGTCTGCGGCGATCCAGATGGTCAGGCGTCCTTCGAAGTCCTTGACGTATTTCCGGTCGCGTTCGGCCAGTTTATCTATGGTTTTCTCGAAGATCAGCTTGCGGGCGGGTTTGCCGTTGTAGGTGTCGGCGGTTTCGCCTTTGTAGGTGCTGTCTTCGATCTCGCGCGCCAGCGCGGTGGCGGCGGAGGTCATGCTGCGCAGTTCGGTGAAATCCAACGCGCGAAGGGCGTACAGGGTGGGGGTCTTGCTGTTTTTGTCTTTGCTGTTAGCGCGTTGTTCGTTCTCGGCCCGCGTCAGTATGTCCTTGCCATACAGCAGTTGCAGGCCGCGGCTGCTGTCTTCCAGGGTGAGGCTGGCTTGGCCATGGCGGTCTTCTGCTTCTTTGCCGTCGCCCTGGCGCGTGCTGGTTTTGATCTCCAGGGCGGCTTTCAGCGGCATCTGCCCCTGCAGGCGGGTTAGGGCGGCCTTGAGGTCGGCCAGGCCATCGGCATGGGCCTGTAGGCTAACGAGCAGCAGGCAGGCCAGCAGGGCGGGGATGTGGATACTGGGCAGGTGCATGGGCGGCTTCCTGTTGGGGGGAGTGCTGAGACAGGGGGCTGCCGGGGGGAGTTCGCGGGCGGCTGAAATTCGTTTCGCCTGCGGCTTTGTGAGCCGGTTCAGGCTGCGCTGCCGTTTAACGCCAGGGTTGCCCTGGCGCTTGCACAGTACCTCATCGCTGTCATCACCTACCAATGACCTGCGTCCATAACAGGCCCTTACCGGAAGTCGGTATCGCCGGCGGTGAGCAGCCAGCGGTTGGCGACGGCATCGGGGCTGGGGCCGGGGGACCAGGCGTTGCAGGGGATGAGGACGTCGATGTCGATCTGCTTGGGGCGGCTGAGGAAGTGGCGGGCATGTGCCTGGCTGAGCCACATGGTGAGCAGGGGAGTGTCCTGCTGGCGGGCGATCTGGGCGGCGGCTTGGGCGCAGGCGTCCCAGTCCTGGGGGGCGGCGACCAGGTCGAGCAGTTCCATGTTGCTGGCGTGGCGCCGTAGTACGACCAGTCCGATGGGCTGGCGGCTGAGGCGATGGCGCAGCAGCCAGAGCTGGTAGTCCACGGTGGGGTGGTTGAGGTAGCGCTGCTGCAGGCGGGCGGCGTCGCGCAGGCCCAGGATGTCGTGTGGTAGAGAGGTGTGCATGGCCTGCCAGAGTTGGGCCAGCTCGCGGCTGTGTGGGTGCAGCTGTTGCAGGCGTTCGGCTTGCTGCGACCAGGGGAGGGGTGCGACCTGGGCGGTGAGCCAGTGCAGTTCGATGACTTCGCCGGTGGGCTGATACAGGCCCAGCCGCTGGGCGACCTGCATGGCGCGGCGGTTGGGGAAGCCGAAGCCGTGCAGATAGGGGCGGCCGTGACCGATGTAGCGGTCGAGGAAGGTGGAGGCGACTTCGAAGAAGGGGCCTTTGCGGCTGAGCGAGCTGCGATCCTGCTGTCTGACCATGACGTCGCCTATCTGTACGGCCAGACAGGGTTTGCCGGCGTCGAGCACGGGGCGCGGCATGGCGCCGTAGTGGGCGGTCAGGTGGCCGTCGGCCTGCCATAGGCCCATGGCCAGGCCGCGTCCTTCGCCATACTTCCAGTGCCAGAGTTCGGGGGGCATGGCGCTGCCGAAGGCGACGCTGAACAGGTCGTTCATGGCGCTTGCGTCGGCTTCGGTGAGGAGGCGCAGGGTGGCGGCGTCGGTCATGGCGGGGTCAGGCGGCTTGGACCGGGCTGGGGCGGGTGAATTCCAGGTAGCGGTACTGGTATTCGCCCTGGGCGTAGTGGTGCTGGTAGCGCTGGTTGGCGGTCTGCAGGTGATCGAGCATGGCGTCGTCGATGGGCAGGGTGGCCAGGAGCTGGGGGCGCAGCTGGGCGACGGTGCGTTGCAGGTAGCTGACGGTGTGGGCGGCGGCGGTGGAGTGATCGTGGTTCTTGATCAGGCTGTAGCCGTGCGCTGCTGCGGTGTCGAGGAAGGTGGTGAGGGCGTGCAGGCCGGCGATGTGGGTATCGCGGGCGAATTCATCGAGCACCAGGACCCGGCCCTGGGGGGCGAGCAGGCGGTCTATCTGTTGCCATAGCTCGGCGGTGGGGATGTATTGGCTGGATTCCTGGAACAGGATGAGGTCGTATTGTTGGTCGGTCTGGTATTGCTCGAAGGTGGAGTGCACGACCTGGGTGCCGGGGCAGCGCTCGGCTGCGATGCGTACCTGGGCGGGATCGGGCGTGAGGCCGGTGACCTGGTAGCCGGCCTGGACCAGCTTGCTCAGGGTGGTGCTGAGGCCGATGCCGACTTCGAGCAGCTTGAGGGGGGCGGGGGGGAGTTGCTGGAACAGCCAGGTGGTGGAGCGTGCCTGGGCGGCGGCGACGGGTTCGTCGGCGGTTTCGAACAGGCCGTAGTGCAGTGAGTCGATATGGCCGGTCTGCAGTTGCAGGAGTTCGGCATAGACATTGAGCGGGAACGGGAACTGGCGGGCTTCGAGGTTTAGTGGGGTGGGGGTTTGCATGGCTGGTAAGTGGCGGCGCCTGGGCCGGTTCAGTGTAGGGGATGCGGCCGTGCCCTGGCAGGTGTTCCGGAGGGCGTGGCGGCAAAATAGGGGTGGTTCATCGGGAGATTTCGCCAACCTGCCAGCTGTGGGGCAGGGTGACGACGCCGATCTCCAGGCCTTTCTGATAGACCCGGAGGCTGACGGCAGCCTCTACCGTATCGTAGGGTTGGATGGCGTTCTCATCAAGCAGCCAGACATCGACCAGGTAGTGGCCCTTGAGCAGGGGCAGGGTGGGGTAGGTGAGTTGTACTTCACCTTGGCCTTGCGGGTTGAGCCTGAGGTTGATGTTGTCGTTGTGGGTGCCGCTGGAGCAGACGACGCGGCGGTCTTCGGTATGTATGCCGATGGCGACGGAGGGGGCGGGCAGGCCTGGGGCGCATTCGAAACGGATGCGCAGGGTGAGGTCGGTAACCCCGGTAGTGGCTTCGATCTCGGATACGGCTTCGCCGTCGTGGGCGATGGCTTTGACGTCGAGGATGCGGCAGGGGGTGTCGGTATTGTCGCGGACGGAGGCGGTGGGTTCGGTGGCCTGGGTGGGCTGGAACGGGGTGTCGTTCTGTTCGGCGGCTTCCTGGCTGCGCAGGAAGCCGGTGTAGGCGGTGACGACGCTGGCGGGATCGCCGGCGGCCATGACCTTGCCTTTCTCCAGCCAGACGACCTTGTTGCAGAGGGCTTCGACCTGGTACATGGAGTGGGAGCAGAACAGGATGGTGGTGCCGGCGGCCTTGAGCTGCATGATGCGCTCGAAGGATTTGCGGGCGAACATGCCGTCGCCGACCGACAGGGCTTCGTCGATGATCAGTATCTGGGGGTCGACGTGGATGGCGACGGAGAAGGCGAGCCGGACGTACATGCCGCTGGAGTAGGTCTTGACCGGGCGGTCGATAAAGTCGCCTATGCCGGAGAAGGCGACGATCTCGTCGAAGCGGGCCAGGGTTTCTTCTTGCGACAGCCCGAGGATGGCGGCGTTGAGCAGGACGTTTTCGCGGCCGCTGAAGTCGGGGTTGAAGCCGGCACCCAGCTCCAGCAGGGCGGCGACGCGGCCACGCACTACGCAGCTGCCGGTGGAGGGGGTGACGGTGCCGGACACCAGTTGCAGCAGGGTGGATTTGCCAGCGCCATTGCGTCCGACCAAGCCGATGACGTCGCCTTGGGCGATGTCGAGGTTGATGTTGTCGAGCGCGACAAAGGGTGGGGCGCTGCGGTAGAAGCGACCCAGCAGCAGTTTGCGCAGGCGGTCTGCGGGGTTGGCGTGGAGGTCGTAGTGCTTGCTGACCTGGCTGAGTGTGATGGCGGGGGCTTGCATGGGGTGGGACATATCAGCGCCTCATCCAGCCGGTGATGGACCAGCGCGGTTGTTGTGCGGGCAGGACTTCGTGCCAGTAGCGCTCGGACAGGAACAGGACCAGCCGGCCCGCCTGGGGGGCGATGTCGGTGTAGTGGTCGGCCTGGTCGGGGTCGTGCCATAGCCTGAGCTGGCCGCCGTCGTGGGTCTGCCAGCCGCTGTTGAGGTAGCAGACCACCGATACCACGCGGGCATCGTCGTCGCGGAAGCGGTCGAGGTGGCGTTTGTAGAAGCTGCCTACGGGGTAGTGGGCGTAGTGGAATTCACCTTCGCGTATGCCCAGGAATAGTTCGCGGTTGAGGCTGCCTTGCAGGGCGTTGATGCGCTGCCAGTAGGCGTGTTCGGGATCTGAGGGCTGCTGGGGGTCGAGCCAGCGGACGTTGTCGCCACGGATTTCATCGCGTTGGGAGCGGGCGTCGGCGCGGCCTACGGCGGCGCGGTGGAATTCGCCTAGCTGTTGGCGGCGTTGGCCTTCGGCCCGCAAGGCGGTGGCTTGATCCTGGCTGAGGAAGTCGTCGTAGACCACCCAGCCGGTATGTGCCAGCGCGTCGATCAGCGCGGGCAGTTGTGCTTCAAAATCATTCATGCGGTGAAGTTGCGTTTCCAGATGGGGGCGAGCGCGGTGTGGCTGAGAGTGCTTTGCAGCGCCGCCGTGAGTTTGGGGCATTCCTGCTGGAACCAGTCGCGACCGGGGCGCCAGTGGCTCATGGTGGCGGCCAGGAGATCAAGGACGGTGAGCTGCTGGGTGAACAGGAAGGGGGTGTCGCCCAGTTGGCGTTCTAGCGTGCGCCAGTAGTCTTCCAGGCGGGCGCGGGCGAAGGCTTTGAGGGAGCCTTGTTCGGCTTCGCCGGCAATCCAGCGTTCGGGGAAATCGCCGATGCCGATGGCGGCGTAGGCGTTGGCGGTGAGGTAGACCAGCCAGCGCAGTACGGTGGCCCTGGCGGCGGCATCGGTGGGCAGCAGGTGGCTGGCGGGATATTGCTCTGACAGCCAGATCAGGATGGCGACGCTCTCGGTGAGGACCGTGCCATCCGGGGTGAGCAGGGTGGGCACCTGGGCCAGCGGGTTGAGCCGGCGCAGTTCGTCGACGGCGGGGCCGCCGCTCCATGGTTCGGCCTCGATGTACTGGTAGGGGGCGCTGACCAGGGTGAGGGCGGCTTCAATGGCGGCGGAGCCGCAGCCTTTGCAACCATAGAGCGTGTACATGCTCAATCCTTTTCGAAGCGGACCAGGGCCAGGCTGCCCAGCAGGTTGGGCAGGAAGGTGATGCGGCGGCCTTGGTGCATGACGATCTGGCTGGTGATGCGGGCGCCGTGCGAGACCAGCAGGGCGTCGAAATCATTCAGCGTGCAGAGGTGGATGTTGGGGGTGTTGTACCACTGGTAGGGTATGGTCTCGGACACGGGCATGCGGCCCAGGGCCAGTTGCCAGCGGTTTTCCCAGTAGCCGAAGTTGGGGAAGGTGACGATGCCGGTGCGGCCTACCCGCAGCATTTCGTCGATGATGGCTTCGACATGGCGCATGGACTGGATGGTGAGCGATAGCACGACGTAGTCGAAGCTGCTGGCTTCGAAGCCGGCGAGGCCGGATTCGAGGTCGCGCTGGATGACGTTGACGCCTCGGCCGACAGCGCCGATGACGCTGTCCATGTCGATTTCTATGCCGTAGCCGCTGACCTGCTTGTGGTCGCGCAGGTGGGCCAGCAGTTCGCCGTCGCCGCAGCCGAGGTCGAGTACGCGGCTTTCGGGGGCGATCCAGCCGGCGATGCGGGCCAGGTCGGGACGTAGTTCGCTCATGCGCCCACCTCTTCGGCGACGCGTTTGAGGTAGGCATCCATCAGGCGCATATAGGGTTCATCTGTCATCAGGAAGGCGTCGTGGCCGTGGACCGATTCGATTTCGGCGTAGACCACGGGTTTCTTGGCGTCGAGCAGGGCTTTGACCGTCTCCTTGGAGCGTTCGGGCGAGAAGCGCCAGTCGGTGGTGAAGGCGACGATCAGGTATTTGGCGGGTGAGGCGGCGAGGGCGGCGGGCAGGCTGCCGCCGTAGTGGCGGGCCGGGTCGAAGTAGTCGAGCGCCTTGGTCATCAGCAGGTAGGAGTTGGCGTCGAATACGTCGGCAAAGCGGTCGCCCTGGTAGCGCAGGTAGCTTTCGATCTCGAATTCGGTGCCGTAGCCGAACTGGTAGCCTTCTGCCAGCAGTTGGCGGCCGAATTTGCCGCCCAGGCCTTCGTCGGACAGATAGGTGATGTGCCCCAGCATGCGGGCGAGCTTGAGGCCGCGCTTGGGCCAGACGCCATGCTGGTAGTAGTCGCCGCCGTGGAATTCGGGATCGGTGAGGATGGCGTTGCGGGCGACGTCGTTGAAGGCGATGTTCTGGGCGGTGAGCTTGGGGGCGGAGGCGATGCTGAGGCAGTGCCTTACCCGGTGGGGGAAGGTGACGGTCCATCGCAGTGCCTGCATGCCGCCCAAGCTACCGCCGATGACGGCGGCCCAGCGTTCGATGCCGAGGCGGTCGGCCAGGCGGGCCTGGGCATGTACCCAGTCGTTGACCACCACTACCGGGAAGGCGGAGCCCCAGGGCTGGCCGGTGGCAGGGTTGATGCTGCTGGGGCCGGTGGAGCCGTGGCAGCCGCCCAGGTTGTTGACCCCCACCACGAAGAAGCGGTTGGTATCGATGGGTTTGCCGGGGCCTATCATGGTGTCCCACCAGCCGGGGTATTTGTCGTCGGGCTGGTAGCGGCCGGCTACGTGATGGCTGCCGGACAGCGCGTGGCAGATCAGGATGGCGTTGGAGCGCTCGGCGTTCAGCGTGCCATAGGTTTCGTACATCAGCTGATAGCGAGGAATGACGGCGCCGCCCTGGAGTACGAGCGGTTCATCGAATTCGGCGCATTGTGCGCTGACGATGCCTACGGAGTGTGGGTCTGGGGTCATTGCCGGAGCGGGGCTGGAATGGATGGGAGAGTGTAATGGATGCGGCAGGTGTGGCCTAGGGTGTGCGCGCTGGGTGTCGGTGCCCGGCTGGGTGTGGATCAGGGGGCATCGCTGCGCTGTTGTCGGTACAGGTTGGCATAGACGCCGTTTTGCTGCAGCAGTTCATCGTGGCTGCCGACTTCGGCGATGCGGCCGCCCTGCATGGCGACGATGCGGTCGGCTTTTTCTATGGTGCTGAGGCGGTGGGCGATGACGAGGGTGGTACGGCCCTGCATGAGGACGTCGAGGGCGGCCTGTACCTGGCGTTCGGATTCGGTATCGAGTGCGCTGGTGGCTTCGTCCAGTATCAGGATGGGGGCGTTCTTGTAGAGGGCGCGGGCGATGGCGAGACGCTGGCGCTGGCCGCCGGAGAGGCGGGTGCCGTTCTCGCCTATCTGGGTGTCGTAGCCCTTGGGCATGGCGCTGATGAAGTCGTGGGCGTAGGCGGCGCGGGCGGCGGCTTCGATGCGGGGCTGGTCTAGCTGTTCTGCGCCGTAGGCGATGTTGGCGGCGATGCTGTCGTTGAACAGGATGACATCCTGGCTGACCAGGGCGATCTGCCGGCGCAGGCTGGCCAGGGTGTAGTCGCGCAGGTCGTGTCCGTCCAGCAGGACGGCGCCTTCGATGGGGTCGTAGAAGCGGGGCAGCAGGGTGGCGATGGTGGTCTTGCCGCCGCCGGAGCCGCCGACCAGGGCGATCACTTCGCCGGGAGCGATGTCGAGGTCGACGCCGTTGAGTGCCCAGGCGGCTTCGTCGCTGTAGCGGAAGCGTACCTGCTGGAAGCGGATGGCGCCTTGGGTGTGGGTTAGCTCCTGCTTGCCGTTATCGGGCTCGATGGGCTGGTCTATCAGACCGAACGCGGTCTGGGCGGCGGCGAGGCCGCGCTGCAGCTGTTCGTTCATCTTGGTGAGGTTCTTGATGGGTTGCTGCAGTTGCAACATCCACACCATGAAGGCGATGAAGTCGCCGGCGCTGAGGACATGTGCCTGGCTGCGCAGGCTGGCGAAATAGATGATGGTGGCCAGCACGATGGCGACGATGAGCATCACCACGCCGGAGTTGAGGGCTGAGCTGCTGTCCAGTTTGACCATGGCTTGGCGCACCTGCTTGGCGGCGTCGTCGAACCGGGCTTCTTCGTAGCGCTGGCCGCCGAAGACCTTGACGATGCGCTGGCCGCCCAGGGCTTCGTCGAGGATGCGGGTCAGCTCGCCCATGGTGCTTTGGTTGAGCAGGCTGAGACGACGCAGGCGGCGCCCCATGACGGTGACGCAGACCGCGATGGCGGGGATGACGGCGAAGCAGAACAGGGTGAGCTGCCAATCTATCAGCAGTAGCGAGCCCAGCAGGAAGACCACGGTGAGGCTGTCCTTGAACAGGACGGTGAGTACCTGGGTATTGGCCTGGGTGATGATGCTGACGTCGTAGGTGACACGTGACAGCAGCACGCCGGCGGATTCGCGGTCGAAGGCGGCGACGGGCAGCCGCATCAGCCGGTTGAACATGAGTTTGCGTACATCGTGCTGCACCCGCGAGGCCAGCCAGGAGGCGGCATAGGCGTTGACATAGGTGGCGATGAAGCGGATGAGGCCGACGATGACCAGCGCGACCGGCACGCCCCACAGCGGCCAGGCGGCGGTGAGGTTGTCTGGCAGCAGCTTGCCCAGGGCGGGCACGGCGCCACCCTGCTGGCCGAAGTTGTGATCGATCAGCGGCTGCATCAGCCAGCCGAAGCTGGCTTCGGTGGCGGCGACCAGGGCCAGCGACACCATGGAGGCGAGCAGGGGCCATTTATAGGCCAGGGTATGGCGCAGTATGCGTAGGTAGAGTTGGCGGCTACTGGGCGGCACGGGGAGATCGCTGAAGGGGGGAAGGCGGCATTGTAACGCAGGGGGCGGTGCCGCCGGCCATGCGGGTGGGGTCAGAACATGCCGCGGCGGTAGCCTGACAGGATGCGCTGCCAGAACTGGGCTCGGCGCTCCGGGTCTTCGACCGGCTGCAGCCAGACCAGTTTGTCTTCTTCGGTGCTGTCGGTGGAGGGCTCGATAGTATTGGAGAGGCCGTGGCGCAGGGTGAGCTGGCGGCTGACATCGCGGTTGAGGGTGTAGTTGATCCAGGCGCTGGCCAGCGGGTTGTCGCGGCCGCCCATCAGTATGGCCCAGCAATCCAGCCAGGCCAGTGCGCCTTCACTGGGGATGATGTAGCCGACGTCCTGGCCGCTGGCGCGCAGGGCCTTGATCTGCTGGCCGCCGTAGTTGCCGAAGGCCAGGGCGACAGGCTTGGTGCGGAACAGTTTCACTACGTCTTCGGGTGAGCTGTATAGCAGCGGGCGGTTGGCGCGCAGGGCGATCAGTTGCTTGACGGTTTTGTTGAAGTTGGCGTCGGACAGCTGGAAGGGATTGCTGATGCCGGCCAGCAGGGCGGCCATGCTGAAGTTGTGGCTGCTACCTTCGTAGAGCAGGATGCGGCCGCGATAGCGGGGCTCCCATAGCGCTGCCATGGAGGTGGGGGTGGTCTTGACCAGCTTGCGGTTGTAGATCAGGCCCATCTCGGCGTAGGTGTAGGGCACGGCATAGAACTTGCCGTCGCGCTGCAGGGCGGGCAGGGTGGCGGGATCGCGGAAACGCTTGAGCTGGTGGCGGGCGTTGGGGATACTGTCTGGTTTTATGGGGACAACCAGGCCGCGATTGACCAGGCGCTGCAGTTCGGCAAGGTTGACGGCCAGCACGTCGAAGGATTCACCGCCTTGGGTGCTGGCGCGCTCCCAGAGGTCGTCGTCGGTGGTGACGAAAGTGACTTCGACCCGGGCATCATTTTGCCGCTCGAAGGCTTGTACCAGATCGGGATCGGCATAACCGGGCCAGGCCAGGACCCGCAAGGTGCCACCGGCCTGGGCGGTAAGGCTGGCCAGAAGGAGACACAGGTAGAGGCGTAGTGCGTTAGGGAGCATGGTTCGTTAAGGGCAGAGGTGTTCTAGCAGCTTGGCAACTGCAAGCCCGCTTGTCCAGTAAGCTGCTATGGATTGTTGTTGGCGGGGCTGGGACACTACACAAAGCGCGCTGGGAGACTATAGTGGGAGTAGCCCGGTTGAGGGCGTGATGCTGGGCTGAGATGTGATCAATTACCCAGCAATATACTGAATAATTGCTTAAAATTAATACCTTGCTGGATATTCTGGGAGCAGGAGCCATGCAACTTTCATTGGTTGACGCCGTACTTTCGAATCGCCTGAGCCAAGCGGGTTTGCAGGCTTTGCCAACGGCTGGTGCTGGCGGCACGGCCAGTTCGGGCGATGTCTATGCGCCGGACCCCAGCAAGCTGGTGGAGTTGTCGGGCTATGGCCAGTTGCTGTCGGCCGCCTCCCGCTTCAACGATACACTGGCGGCCGGTGCCGGTAGCTTCAGCGGTACCCGCGATGCCAACAGCACTAGCAGCAGTGTGGCGACGGCCAGCTATGATGCGTCTGCCGCTGCGGCAGCGTATAGCCTGAACGTGACTGAGCTGGCCAAGGGCCGTAGCGTGGCGAGTGCTTACTTCGCGTCATCGTCTGAAGGTGTGGTCAGCGTGGGCAGCTTTACCATACAGACCGGCACGGTGGATGGGGTGGGGGCGTTTACGGCGGATAGCAGCGAGGCCAAGACGGTGACGGTGACCGATGGTTCGCTGGCCGGCTTGGCGACGGCAATCAATCAGAGCGGTGCTGGGGTGACCGCTGCGGTCGAGAATGATGCCTATGGCTACCGCCTGAAGATTACCGGGAACCAGATTGGCGCGGGCAACAGCTTTCAGCTGCAGACCAATACCTCGGATCCTTTCGTCAACTACACCGCCAATTTCAACATACTGAATTTTGCCCAGACCCAGGCGGCGACCAATGCCAGCTATACGGTCAACGGCGGGAGCGTGCAGACCAGCACGACCAATAATGTGCCGGTGGGTACCGGGATCAATGCCACCTTGAAGGCGGTGGGAACGACTACCCTGGCCACCGTGGATGCCACAACCCTGGCGCAGAATCTGACCAGTGCCTACAACGCCTTGCAAGGCAGCATCAAGCAGGCTACTGGTACGGGTGGGGCGGTAAATACCAATGCCGGTACCGCCAACCAGTTGGCGACCGATTTGCGCAGCCAGGTTACAGCTACCTATGTCAATGCGCCGTCAAGCCTGACCAGCCTGAGCCAGTTGGGGTTCAGCCTGAGCAATGGCGATGCCACCAGCCCTCTGGCGCTGAACACCACGACGCTGCAGGCGGCGCTCAATAGCGATACCAGCGGGACGCTGTCCTTGCTGGCGCAGGCGGTTTCGGCCCTGAAGGGAACCAGTGCGGGTTATACCGATGCGGCCAATACCAATCCGGCCAATGGCTTGCTGGCGCAGCAGCTGAGCTTGTTGGACAGTATCAAGACGGGTATTACCACGGCGAATCCTGGCTTGAGCGGCTTGTCATCCAATGTGGTGGATAACCTGGTGCGGCGCGAGATTGGTGCGGGCGCCGCTGCGCTGGGGCTCTCGGGTATCTCGATCTATGCGTGATTGGCACCAACCCATGCAGCCCGGCTCGTCTGCGCCGGGCTTTTTTGTGCGCGTCGTGGCCAGTATGGTGCTGGCGGCGCTGGCGTTGGCCGCCAAGGCAGAAGAGCCAACGACCTTACGGGTAGCTGGGGCGGTTTGGTGCCCTTACAACTGCATGATCGACAACAACCCCGAGCGGCGCGGTTTTATGTTCGATATGTTGTATGCCATCGCTGCCAAGCAGGGTCTTGCGGTGGAGTATGTGGAGCAACCCTGGCGGCGGGCCATCATCACTACCCGCGCCGGCCAGCAGGCCGCGCTGGCGGGGACGCTGAAGACGGATACGCCGGATTTTGTTTTTGGCAAGCAGGCGTTTGGCCATAGCCGTAGCTGCTTTGTAACGCGCAGCGTGTCGAAGTGGCAGTACCGGGGTGAACGCAGCCTCAAGCGCTTGCGGCTGGCGGTGAACAAGGACCAGACCTTTGGCGACCCGGTGGACAAGGCGGTCAACGACCCGCTGAACCGGCTGTATATCTTTTTTGGTGCCGGCAGCGATTACTTTCCGCGCCAGATGGAGGCGGTGGCCCGTGGCCAGGTGGAGGTCACGCTGGAGGATGAATATGTGATTCGGGACTGGCTCAAGCAGTCGGGCCGGCAGTCGGAGTTTCGGCTGGCTGGCTGCCTTGATAGTGGTGAGGTGTATATCTCGGTGCCGCCAGGCAACCCCCAGGCCAAGCAGTTGGTCGCCATGTTCGACAGCGGGGTGCAGGCCCTGCGGCAATCGGGTGAGCTGGCGCGCATATTGGCCAAGTATGGTTTGGAGGATTGGCGGCGTTGAGCGCCTGCTATGAACTCAGGTCATTGGCTGGTGATGAGGGACTGAGCGGGTGCCAGGGCAACCTTGGCGCGGGTGGTCAGCGCAGCCTGAGCCCGTAGACTCGCTCTTGATTGGTTCCACCCCGCGTCTGGCTTTGCTGGTGATCGTCGTTGTTTTAAATAGCCGTCTTTTCTTGGAGCCTGTTCACAAATTTTTCACCCAGCGTTCCGGGCTGTGCCGGATGGCGGCCAAGCCTGGGCCAGCAGGGCGGGGAGCCAGGTGCCGGATGGACCTAGCAGGGTGTGTTGGGCCAGATCCTGATGGGCGGTGGCCTCGGCATTGATGAGGGCGATGGTTGCGCCCTTGCGCTGTGCCAGTTGGGGCAGGCTGGCGGCGGGCATGACCAGGCCAGAGGTGCCGATGATCAGGAACAGGTCGCAATCTGCCGCGGCTTGCTCGGCGGCGCGGTAGATGGCCGTAGGCAGCTGCTCGCCAAACCAGACGACATTGGGGCGCAGGCTGCCGCCGCAGTGCACGCAGCGTGGTGGGGTGTCGTCGTCAGGGCCGGCCTGGCCCGGCCTGCGGCAGGCAAAGCAGATGTTCTCGCGCAGATTGCCGTGCAGGGCCAGGACGCGGGTGCTGCCGGACTGTTGGTGCAGATCATCGACATTCTGGGTGATCACCGTCACCTGTGGGACATATTGCTCCAGCGCGGCGATGGCGTGGTGGCCGGCATTGGGTTGGGCCTGAGCCAATAGTTGCCTGCGCCATTGGTACCAGCGCCAGACCAGCAGCTTGTCTTGCCGGTAGGCTTCGGCGGTGGCCAGGTCCTCGGCACGGAAATGGCTCCAGAGCCCGGTCTGGGCATCGCGGAATGTGGGTACGCCGCTTTCTGCCGATATGCCGGCACCGCTGAATACCACCACATGGCGGGCCTGGCGCAGGGCTTGCAGCAAGATCTCGGGGATGGTGTGGGCGGCGCTGGGCATTGTGCTTAGTTGAACAGGCTGAGGCGGTTGCCGTGGGGGCTGCGTTGCAATTGGTAAATGTCGCCAAAGGCGGTTTCGGCGATGACCACAGGCTGGCTGATGCCTGCCAGTTTGATCAGCTCGGGCACCGTGTTGCTATGGCCGACGATGACGACATGCTTGCCGCAGTAGTCCTGCGCCAGTCGCTGTAATAGTTGGGCCGGTTGATCGGGATTGTAGAGGATGACATCCAGCTGCCTGGCCTTGGCCAAGGGCGTGGCGGTGGCGCGGGTGCGTTGGTAATCGGTGCTGAATACGGCGGCGATGGCCTGCTGGCTGAATTTCTCTACCAGGGCCTGGGCACGCGCCTCGCCCTGGGCCGACAGGGCAGGATCGCTGCCGCCCTGGGCGGATTTTTCGGCGTGGCGCATCAGGTAGAGTGTGCCGCTATCGCATGCCTGGGCGGTTAGGGAGAGACTGCACAGCAGGGCCAGGGCGTAGAACCAGATTGAACGCATGAGGGAGCCGGTACGGAAACGGGAAAGCGCCATGGTGCTATGGATGGGGCCGGCTTGACCAGTGTGTTGTAGCAACATGGTGGGGCAACGCCCTTGGGTTGCATGGCAAAGCCGGGTTAGCGGCTGGCGCAGGCTTGGACGCTGCATTGGCCGCCGCAGCCAGGGCAGGGCCCGGCCGGAATAGCGGCCGGGACGGGTGAGTGGTCGCTACCAGAGTTCCTTGGCCACGCTGGCCTTGTCGCGCAGGTCTTCTATCTTCCTGCGGACATCGCGCCGGCGCACCATTTCCTTGAGGTAGCCCTCGGCGCTGACCAGGGGCAGCGTCATCATGGCGGCGAGGGAGTCGTTGGCGGGAGCCTTGGGACTGGCGGGTTTTTTCGGCATGGTGTTGTGCATCCATTCGATAAGGTGGCGCGCTGTCACCGCACTGCTTTTCTAACACGTTCTGCAGGGGGCTACCAGCCTGCCAGGCTGGCAATATGGGCAATCGGGCCGGCGTGGGCGAGGAGCGGGCTGGTGTTGTGGATGGACGGCGTGCTGGCTGGCCGACGGCATAGATGGTGACTGCCTTGCCTGGCATGGCCTCTGGCGTTTTAGGCGGGGGCAAGGGCGGGGTTTGGGTGCCAGGGCGGCGCGGCACCGGGCAGGTGCCGGCTGTTGCTGGGATTGCCCTAAAGTTGCGGCTGGCTAGCCACAGTGGCGCGTGCGGCTGAAATGACCGATTGTCGGAAACTATGCCGTTGTCACTTCCGTTATCCCTCAAATGGGGGATAATGAAGCCTTCCTCCTCCTCTGGCCGCCGATGTTTGGCGGCCGTTTTTTTTTGCCTTGCGGGGGAGTGGACTAAGGGACGCTACGGTAGCTGCCGTCGCTGAGGCATTTTGCGCCAGGGCTGCCGCAAATGGCAGCCGCGCGGCTTGGCAGTATTCCCCCTTTTTGTTCAGGACCTATTCCACCTTTGTAGGTGCGAAGGGGCTGGTTGCCTTGTATGCCCAGCATGCCTCCCCTGATTGAAGCCACCCCCACACATTCCTCGTCACCGCGCCGGAAGTCTACGCTGCACGATACGTGGCGGGATATCACTGATGGCTGCCATCATCTGTATGGGCAGCAATACACTACGATTCAATGGCATAGCGGACTATTGGAAGGCCGGCGGTCTGTTGCCATGGTCGCCATCGCGTTCGTTGATCTGATGCTTGCGGTGCTTTCTGATCTGGGCGGCGACTGATGGATTTCTGCCTATAGTGGCATATGGAGCAGCGTCGATTGTTGGGGGGGGGGCGAGAAGCCTTCATGCCTCATGAGCAGGCGTTGTTCGACAAATTTCGTCTTGAGGGCAGGGTAAACCGCAGCATACATGCCAAGCGGATAATGGCATGCTAATGGGATAAGCGGCTTGCGCGGACATCGTCTTGCGGCCGTTTTTTTATTTGGATTGTTAGACGGAATAGCCATGATGACTCGAAGCCTTATCTCTTATCTTGTAATTGCGGCCCTGTCGCTGACGGCCCAGGCCGACCTGGTGGATGACATCCGCGCCCGTGGCCAGTTGGTAGTGGGTACCAATGCTGATGCACCGCCGTTCGGCTTTCATAACCGCGACAAGACCATCTCTGGCTACGACGTGGATATGGCTGCGCTGGTCGCCAAGAAGCTGGGGGTGAAGTTTGTGGTGCAGAACCTGGACCCAGCACAGCGGATAGAGCTGCTGCGCGGCAAAAAGGTGGACCTGATTGCCGCCATGCTGACCAAGACGGTGGAGCGGGAGCGGCAGGTGGATTTCTCTTATGGCTATTTTGTGACCGGACAGAAGGTGCTGGCGCGCAAGGGCCGTTTTGCCGACCTGAAAGCGCTGGAGACGGGCAGCATAGGCGTGGCGCGGGGGACGACCTCGGAAGCGCAGTTCAAGCAGCTGTTCCCCAAGGCGACCTTGGTCTCCATGGATGACACCAATGCCGCTGTGGGTTTTTTGCAGGGGGGCAAGATTGATGGCGTAACCGCCGACGAGCCGGCCCTGGCGGGCTTGCTGGCCAAGCTGCCGAATCGTCAGCAGTATGAGATATCGGTGTTCTCGCTCTCGACCGAGGCTTATGGCATGGCAGTGCGCAAGGGCGAGCCGCGCATGCTCAAGCTGGTGAACGAGGCTCTGATCGAGGCTGAGCAAAGCGGCGAGGCCGCCCGTATCTTTCAGCGCTGGTTCGGGCCGGAGACTTCGGTGCCGCTGGCGCGCTTCTTCAAGATAGGCGGCGCCTGACAGGGTGTTGGCCAGACGTGTGGAGCCCGGCGTAGTTGTGCCGGGCTTTTTTGTTTTGGTGCAGCTAAGCAAGCTCTTTTGGCGTGGATGTGCGAGCGTGCCTTTGCCCATTGCCGCTGTGCGCTGGCTGAGTCATTGTATGCTGTACTTGGTCAATATTGCCTGCCATGCGGGGTCAGCCTTGCTTGCCAGCAAGACTTCATCAAGCGCAGCGACCATTTTGTCTTCGTGCTTGGCGGCCAGGATATGGCGGCTGAAGCTGATGTGGGGGCGAGCGGAAACATATAAGCGGTTCTGCAGCCCATGCCAGTTGACCAGGTAGCGGTAGATGGTCTGAGGGGCGATGGTGACATCGCAGCGCCCCGCTGCCACTTTGTGCAGGTTGGCGAGCTCCGCGGCGACATCTTCCCTTTGTATATCCTTGCCAAACCGTTCATCCAGATCCACATATCGATGGCCCAAAACCCCGGCGAACAGTTTTCCCTTTAATGAATCCGGGCCTGTGTATTCGATCTTTCGTGCGGGGTGGGACAGTACGGCGTTCGCATCTTCCATCAGGGGGATGGACCATCTAAAGCGGGTCTTGTTGATATCGCCAACAAAGCGCGGGCTCATGAATAGTACGAGGCCTTTGAAGTCTGGCTGATGGATGACCGTGGTGTTCAGCCTTTCGCGCGGCATGGTCTGGAGTACAAACTGGTAGCGGCCTTTGAGCTTGCTATTCAGATAGGCGACAACATCGGCGGCTAAACCACCTTTGTCCAGCACAAACGGTTGCGATAAGTAGGTGTTGTAGGCATTCAATACTTCTTCTGCCATGGCAGGCGCGGCCAGTATCAGCAACAGGCAATGACGGAACGTAACCATGCTGCCTCCTGTGACCTCGGGATTTGTGGCCATGTCGTTGACGGCCGCTTGCGTATGGGTGAGGCACTTACGCATGAAGTATAGTTAGCGGGCGGCAGAGTGGCGCTACTGTGTGGTGGCGGCGCGTGTTCGAGGCGCTGTCTTGGTGGTGGTGCGGTATCTGGCGCGGCTGCTTGGCCTTGTGGTGGTGCGTGCTTATCTCCACGCGGATGGGGTGGCAAATCGCGCGGGATTTCCTGGGTACGCCTGAATGCTTAGATTGCTGCTTCGGTCTGAGCGCTGCCAACAAGACCCTTTGGGTTTTGGTATGCGAGCTTGCCGTAACTACTTGCTGTCTGTTGCTAGCGCTCACACGCCTCGCCAGAGCCTCTATGCTGGGCTTTGTTAGCGGTGCTAAGCGACTGATGATTACATACGGCGCAATGCGCTTTGCTTATTGCTCCCTACGGAATGGATACAACGTGATGACGATTATTGAAATAAGGCCAAAAGTTTCCGTGGGGGCATCTATTTTGATGAAAACTGTCAAGCGCTTATGAGTGATGGTTATGTCGAGTGGCCCGATGAGTATGATAGTTATACAAATTGGAGGGTGTTCAAGAGGGGTGTTGAGATGGACGTATATGTGAAAGATGATTCTGTGGTGTGCGTGGCTTGTTTTGAGGGTTGTACATTAGATGGGGTCTGTCTGATTGACATGTCGCCGTCTGAGCTAGTAGTGATTCTGGGATGCCCCGATGAAATTGGTGAGGCTGTTTGGGTGTCGGAGGATAGGAGGCAGGTGCCGTATGAGTATTTTTCGCTTGGCCTGCAGATTTGGTTTGAGGCGGACAAGGTGGTTTCGGTGTTCTGCAACGCTACCTATTGAAAATGGTCTAAGTGCAAGAGAGGGCGTACGCCGGAATGCACTTTGCTTGTTGCACACTGCGCGCTAGCCAAAACCGCCACGCTGGCCTTTGTTGGCGGCGCTAAGTGGCAGATTATTACATACGGCGCAATGCGCTTTGCTTATTGCGCCCTACACGCTAGTGGCCATTTCATGGTGTTGATAAGGTGGTTTTGAAAATAGATTAAGGGCATTCGATGAGGGTTAAAGTTGGCAGTGTCAAAGAAAGGCGGGCGAATGCGACCGTTGTTGCCTTTGATTCATCTTTCGGCGGAGCATCTGCATATTGGATTGGTACGGCTCCGGTTGAGGGTGCATCTTACGACGTTGAAATGGAGGTGTCCGGTGTTTTGACCTGGGGCGCTGAAATTGCCGAGGCCACGGTTGGTGAGTCGATATTTGAGGAGGAGGGGTGTGTTTGCCTCGTGGGGAGTGTCCAGTCTTTGAGCAATGATGGTGTGGCGGTGGTGCAGTTGGGAAACGACATCGTGCTCGTTGAGACCGTCTGTATGCTGCCGGTAGTTCCACGCAGAGTAAAAATGCGAGTGCCGAAAATTATGTTGTTTGACACCAATACGTAAGCCCAGCACCCATGCATCCTGGTAAGGCGTTCTGTGGGGCTAAGGCGAGGTGCTGGCCGAGCTGTGTGACCAGTTTTCGGTGTTGGGCCTTGTAGGCAGAAACAATAAAGCCCGGTACTTGCGTACCGGGCTTTGTGTTTACTGCTGGTGCCCATGGGCAGATTCGAACTGCCGACCTCTCCCTTACCAAGGGAGTGCTCTACCCCTGAGCTACATGGGCTTCCAATCTGGATGTGATTGGCACCGGGCGGTGCGTATCAAGCCTTGGAGGACAAACGGCCTTCAGTGTTGAAGGCCGTCTGGGGTATTTGGTGGCCAGTCGCGGAATCGAACCACGGACACGCGGATTTTCAATCCGCTGCTCTACCAACTGAGCTAACTGGCCTGCGTTGAGAGGCCGCATTAAACAGGAAAGCCGACAGGGCGTCAAGCGTCTGTGTGCAAAGTTTTTATGGGGCGGCACTCAGGGCTGCTTGATCTGGCCGGGTTTTGCGGGTTTTTTGTCTTTTGCTTCAGTGGCTTGGGGTTGATTTGTGCCGCTGCGGCGGGATAGCAGCTGCAGTAGTTGGTTGAGCTCTTGCGGGGGGCGTTGGTAGACCTCGCGCAGGTTGCCGCCGGCGGGGTCCAGTGTCTGGCCCACCTTCAAGACCATGTCGCGGGCCTGGGGCGGGGGCATGCTGACCACCAGGGTGCTGGCGCTGAGGTTGCGGTTGGCGATGCTGGCACCGGCGATGTCGCGGCCCTGGTAGCGGGTGCCGTTGATCCAGAGGACGGGGGGCTGGTTGTTCTGCTGGACGATGCCGTCCAGCCTGACGGTGCGGGAGGCGTCGGCGCTGTCCTGTATGCCGACCCGGATGCGGTCTAGCTCCATGCGTTCAGCGGGGCTGAAGAACAGGCGGCCCAGGCCTTCACCGGGCTGGGCAGCATGGGCGGGCGGCAGGCAGGTGCAGAGGGCGAGGAGGGTGGCGGGCAGTTTCATTGCGGGATGGCCTCTGCAGGGGGCGTGTCCAGGGTGATGATGTCGCCTTCGCAGGTCATGAGCAGCAGGAAGGGGCGGGCGGAGCCGGTGCCGTCGCTGCGCTTGAGCGCGCATTGGCGGACGATGGCGGCGCCTTGCACGGTGCGCAGCCTGTCCAGCATGCGCAGGGCATCGACCTCGTGCAGCAGCTTGGTATCGAGGGTGAGCTTGCTGGCGTAGAACTGCAGGTTTTCCAGCATAGCGGTGTCGGGTGGGTCTTCCAGCGGGCGCCGTGGTTCGATTTGCAGGCTCAGGTCGGCGGGGTTGCCGGCACGGCTCAGGGCGGTGTAGTACTCGACCCAGGGCAGGCGCTGCTCCGGGCTGATGACGGCGCGTTGCTGCAGGCTGGTGTAGGCGGCCCGGTAGGTGGCAATGTCCTGGCTGTCTGCCACTGCGGCAGCGGCGCGGGTTTCGGACTCGACGGCAATGGCTTCGCTTTGCATCTGCTGTTGCTGGGCGGCCTGCCGCAGCAACCAGGCGCCGCCCACCACCAGGCCACAGAAGGCCAGTGACAGGCCGGTGTAGATCAGCGGCAGGCGGATGCGGCGCAGGTCTCGGGTCTGCCAGCTCATGATGTAGCCTCGGCAGGCGTGGGCGGGGTAAGCGGGATGACAAACTTGAGGCTGAAGGGGGCCCCCAGCGTTTGCTCGGCGCTGTCGCCCCCCAGCTTGATACTGGCTTCGGGGCGGATATCGATGGGCAGGGTGATTTTTTCGACGACTACGTCGGGGCGCAAGACGAAGGCAGCCGCGATCTGGTCTACCAGGGCCAGGGCCTCGCGGTAGCGATCTTCGTAGCCCAGCAGCCTGGCTTTGATGGCGACGATGACATAGCGCTTGCCGGGTGGTGGGGCGAGCGGCATGCCGTTGGCGTCGACAGCGTTGGGGTCGGCGGCTTGCACGGCGGCGGGTGTCTGGCCGGGTGTGGCAAAGCCCAGGGGTAGTTCGGCCGGGTTGCTGCCGACCAGCCAGCCCATTTCGTCCAGCTCGGCCATGGGGAAGCGGGCCATGACGGTGGCGACGTCGCGCATGGCGCCTTCCAGGGCGGGCCATTGCTCTACCAGCGTGCGATAGGCGTTGACGGCGTTTTTCATACCGCTGGGGGTAAGCTCGCCTGGCTTGAGGTTGGGCACATTGGCGGCGAACAGGCGTTCGGCTGCCTGCCGCCGCTGTTCGTTGATCTGGCTTTGCCGCTCCAGCGCGCTGGTCTGGCGGGTGAGCACGGCGCCGGCTGCCAGCGTGCCCAGCAGGATGGCGACGGACAGGTAGCGCAGGGCGCGGCCTATTTGCCAGGCGGTATGGGGTTTGCGCTGATCTGCCGTGGCGTACTGGTTGCCGGGGTGTTTGCTGGCGACGAAGCGTAGCCAGAAGGGTTCGGCCGTGGCCTGCTCGGGTGCGACAGAGATGCCCAGGGCGTGGGCGACCTGGTGGACCGGCATGAAGTGATAGTGCAGCAGTTCGGTATCGGGGCAGGCGGCGCGCAGGGCGGCTTGCTCGGTGGTGCTGCACAGCATGACCACCTGCAGGGCTTCGGTACGGTCTACGGCCCGCAGGCTAGCCAAGAACTGGCGGGCGCGGGCGGCTTCGGCAGCCAGCTGGCTGGCCAGGGCTTCGTGGTCGTCGCCTTCCAGCACGGTGAGGCGGGAGAAACGCAGCCCGCCCTCGGCCAGGTAGCTTTGGCGCAGGCCGCTACCTGTCTGGCGGCTGACCACCAGGGCGCGTGGGGGAATGTGCGTTACCTTGCGCAGGTGGCGGGCGGAGAGGAGGGCGATGGAGTAGACGCCGACCAGCTGGGCGTCGCGCTTGACCAGGGGCTGCAGCCACATGTCCAGCGGCAGGCGGTTGGTCAGGGCGGCGAACAGCACTCTGTCGTCGCGCCGGCCGTCGGGCTCGCGGCCTTGCAGGGTGGCGCTGCGGTAGTGCGATTCCCGGTAGAGCTGGTCCAGCCGGCGGCGCATGACCATGGCGCGGTCCCGCGCGTTGACGTGGGGTACGGTCTCGATCCGGTAGTCTTCTTCCTGCAGGTCGAGCACTACATGCCATTGCGCCTTGGGCTGGCTGGCGACCAGCAACTCGAACTCGGCTACGCCGCCGGGATGGGCTTCGAAACGGACGGCTTCGGCCAGCTGGGCGGCATCGCCTTGCCACAGCGTGAGGCCGGTGTCGGTGACGAAAAGGTAATAGCGCGTGATGGCCATCAGGTTTTGATCTTGGTCAGCAGGTCGTATATGGGGCCGAGTACGGACAGCATGACCGAGCCCAGGATAAAGCCCAGCAGCACGGTCATGGCGGGTTCGATCAGGGCTTGCACCTTCTCTATCGATTCCTTGACGTCGCGGTTGTAGAAGTAGCTGACGTTTTGCAGCGATTTATCCAGCGCGCCCGTGCTTTCGCCCACCCGCAGCATGCGTATGACCAGCGGCGGGAAGAGCCTTACCCGCTCGAAGCTGGCGGCCACGCCCTGGCCTTCGCCTATCTGGGCACGCACATCCTTGAGGCCTTGTTCGACGACCTTGTTGCCAACGACGCCCTCCAGGATCTTGAGGCTGTCGAGGATGGCAATGCCGGCGTCGTACATCAGGGCGAAGTAGTTGGCAAAGCGGGCCAGCATGATTTTCTCCAGCACGGCGCCGATAAAGGGCAGCTTGAGCTTGAGCTTGTCGACCTTGAACTGGTAGCGCGGGTCGCTGACCTTCCACAGGGCCCAGGCGGCCACCGTGCCCACTATGGCCAGCACGATCACCCACCACTGGTGCACCATGAAGTCGGAGATGGCGATCAGCAGCCGGGTGTTCCAGGGCAGCTCCTGCTGCATGCTCTGGATGAACTTGACCAACTGCGGCACCAGCCAGGTCATCAGGAAGATCACCACGCCACCGACCACGCTGCCGACAAACAGGGGGTACATCAGCAGTTTCTTGGTCTGGGCGGCCAGTTCGTCCTGCCACTTGATGGTGTCCACCAGGTTTTTCAGTACGTCGGGCAGCCTGCCGGTGGCTTCGCCGGCCTGTATCAGGTTGACGAAGACGGGGGCAAAGACGGCCGGGTGATTGGCCATGGCCTGCGACATCTGCAGGCCGCCCTCGATGTCTTCGATGATGTTGGCGATCACGTCGCGAAAACGGGGATGCTCCAGGGTGTCGCGCAGGTCGGTCAGGCCTTCAAGCAGGGGCACGCCGGCACGTGTCATCTGCTCCATATGGAAGCAGAAGGTGATCAGCTCCTTGCGCCCGACCTTTTTGCTGGTGAACAGGCTGGGGCTGTCGGACAGTGCCTGCTCCTGGATGAGGAACAGGCCCAGCTTGACCAGCCGGGCCTCGAGGTCGACCACATTGCTGGCCTCCAGCTTGCCGCGGACGGTGAGTCCTTCCTGGTCGATGGCGCGATACTTGAAGAGCACGGCGGGCCTCTCAGATGCGGTCCGTGAGGTCGACCACGCGGGAGATCTCGTCCAGCGAGGTCACCCCCTCGGCCACCCGCCGGATAGCGTCATCTGCCAGCGGCCGGAACCCCTTGGCCAGTGCGGCCAGGCGCAGTTCGCGGGCGGTGGCGCGACGGGCGATCATCTCGTCCAGCTCGGCATCGAGCTTGAGGATTTCCAGCACCGAGATGCGGCCTTTGTAGCCCTGGTTGTTGCAGTGCTCGCAGCCCTGGGCGCGGTACAGGGTGAGCGGAGCGCTGCTGTCCAGCCCCAGTATCATCCGCTCGAAGGCATCGGGCTCATAGGGGCTGCGGCAGCGCAGGCAGAGCTTGCGCACCAGCCGCTGGGCCACGATGCCGATAATGTTGCCGGCCATGATGTCGGGCTGTACGCCGATATCCAGCAGCCGGGGAATGGCACCGATGGCGGAGTTGCTGTGCAGGGTGGAATACACCTGGTGGCCGGTCATGGCGGCGCGCAGACCCATCTCGGCGGTGTCCCGGTCGCGGATTTCGCCGACCAGGATGATGTCCGGATCCTGCCGCATCATGGAGCGGATGCCGGAGGCGAAGTCTATCTTGTCGGTGACGCTGGTCTGCCGGATCATGGGCAGCGGGTATTCCACCGGGTCTTCCAGGGTCATGATGTTGACGCCTTCCTCGTTGATATGGCTGAGGATGGAGTACAGCGTGGTGGTCTTGCCGGAGCCAGTGGGGCCGGTGACCAGGATGATGCCCTCGGGCCGGGCAATCATCAGCTTGAGCAGGTTGAGGTTGTCCTCGGGCAGGCCCAGCTGATCCAGCGGTACCAGGCCTTTCTGTTTGTCCAGTATGCGCAGCACCACGTTCTCGCCATAGACGGTGGGCTGGGCGGCGACCCGGAAATCCAGCTGGCGGCCGGAGATGGTCAGCGAGATGCGGCCGTCCTGCGGTGCACGGGTCTCGGCGATGTTCATATGGCTCATGACCTTAAGCCGGACCACCATGGCTGGCCAGTAGGTCTTGTGCAGCGAGCGTATCTGCCGCAGTACGCCGTCGATGCGGTAGCGGATACGGACGAATTGTGGCTCGGGCTCAAAGTGTACGTCGGAGGCGCCCTGGTGGACGGCGTCGGCCAGCAGGGCGTCGATCAGTCGCACTACCGGCTGGCTGTATTCGGCATCGGCGTTGGACAGGCTGGCGTAGTCGATCTGGCCGGTTTCGATTTCGTGCAGGATGCCGTCTATGGACAGCTCGAAGCCGTAGTACTGATCGATGGCGCGGATGATGTCGGCTTCCGCCGCCAGCATGGCTTCGATCTCGTAAGCATTGCGTAGCAGTGCCCGCACCTGATCCTGTGCCACCAGGTTGTTGGGGTTGGCCATGGCCACGGTCAGCTTGCGCGTCTCTGGGTCCAGCGACATGGGCAGCATCAGGTTGCGCTTGGCCACGTCCTTGGGTATCAGGCTGATGGCGCTGGCCGTCGGGATGATGGTGGCGAGGTCGACTGAGTCCTGGCCCAGGTTCTCGGACAGGGCTTCGCGCAGGGTGGCGTCGGAGACGAAACCCAGTCTGACCAGTTCCTTGCCCAGTGGGGTGCCGGTCTTTTTCTGTTCGGTGAGGGCGATGCGCAGCTGGTCGGGGCTGATCACACCCTTGTGAACCAGCAGCTCTCCCAGCGGCAGTTTCTTGCGCATCTCGGCCACTAGTTCGCCCCCAGCGTCTGCAGGCGTTGCTGCACCACATCCGGGTTGAAGCTGCCTGGCTTGCTGCCGCGCAGCTTCAGGGCGGTGCCGTAGTACTGGCTGGCCAGCCTAGCCTCGCCCAGTGCATCCAGGGCGACAGCCAGGTTGTAGGCGTAGTCGGGTTCGGCCGGGTCGGCGGCATGGGCCTTGAAGTAATACTCCTGTGCCTCGCGCCAGCGGCCCTGCCGGGCCAGCAGGCCGGCCACGGCGGTGGCGGTTTCAGGGCCGGGCTGGCTGGCTTCGGCGGCCTTGAGCCGGCCCTCGTTGCCATCGGCGTCAGCATCGGTGCTGAGGCTCAGCAGGGCGGTGGCGGCCAGGGCGTCTTTGGGGTCGTTGGCCAGCAGGCGGCGATACAGATTGCGTGCCTCATCGAGCTGGTTGCGTTTGACGGCCACGGCGGCGAGGCCCAGCAGGGCATCGCGGTTGCGGCTGTCCTGCTGTAACTGGGCACGGTACAGCTCGGCGGCGCGGCCGTAATCGCCTTGCTGAAAGGCCTCGAAGCCCTGAGCCACGTTGCGGGCGATGCTGGGGGGCGGGTTGTCGCGGACAAAGCGGACATCGGGTGCGGCGAGGCCGGCGGGCAGCTCGACCACTTGGGCACGGTCGCCAGGCTTGGGGCTGACCGGCAAGCTGGGCTGGGCTGCGACCTGGGCTGGTGTGGCTTGGCCGGTGCTGGCTGATGCGACGGGCAGTGGCTGCATCGGGCTTGGTGGCAGCACCGACTGAGGGCCGCTGCTGGGGGCGGCGGGTGTCGGTGTCTGGGTGGTTGCACCGGCATTGGCTGCCGCAGCATCGGCTGCCGCAGCTTCGGCTGCCGCAGCATCGGTGCCGGGAGGGGGGCTGGGCTCGCCTGTTGCTGATGTGGCGGCGGGGTCTGTCAGTTCTGCCGGTGCGGGCTGGACGACCGCGCCGGGGTTGAAGCTGCCGACCTCGCGTGTTTGCCACCATAGCCAGCCACCCGCTGCCAGCAGGCCCAGTACGCCCACGCCGGCAATCAGGGCCAGCCGCAGGCCTGGTGAAGGGCCGCTGCGCTGGGTTTTCTGCTTGCTGTCGAACAACTGCCGTGCGGCTTCGGGCGAGAGCTGGGCGGGCGGGGCCTCGCTGCGCGCAGTGGGGGGCATCAGCGGGGCGGCGGGTGCCGGTGCGGGGGCTGCCAGTATGGGTTCGCTCGGTCTGGCGCGTTCTGTTGGCGGCGGGCTTGCTGGCGTAGCTGCGGGGACGGTAGCAGGATCTGCCATTGGCTGCGTGACAGAGGCTGCTTCCGCGACTACCAGCTTGTCCGGCGCTACATCCTGGTTGCCTGCGTGCTCGGGATCCAGTGCCAGCAAATGGCCGGCAGGGTGCGCTGCAGGTGAGGCGTCGAGCGGCCCGGCAGGCGGCTCGGCGGGCGGCTGCGGCAGGAGTTCAAAGCGAAGTTCGGGCAGGTCGGGCTTGACCGAGGGGGCGGTGGGTGCCGGTTCCGGTTCCGATACCGGTTCCGATACCGGCTCCAGTTTCGGTTCGGCCGGTGCCTCGGGCTCGGCCGTGGCGGTTTCCTCGACGACATCCTCCAGACTGAGGCTGGGGTAGTCGGGTGTGACGGCCTCTACCGGCGCAGGCAGATCCGGCGCCGGGGCGGCACCGGTCTCGGCCCCGCTCTCGGCGCTGGCCGGCAAGGTGGTTGCTGGCAGGTGGCTGGCGCTTGCCCCCTCTTGTTTACGGCGCTTGGCCGCCTCTGCTTTCTTCAGCGCGTCGAGCAATAAACTCATGCTGCCCCCTCAGTGCGCCGTCAGGCCACTGTTGAAGACGGACATCTCGTCCTTGGCGTTCTGGAAGAACTTGTCATCCGGCAGGTATTGGCGATAGGTCGACAGGTCGCCGTTGAGGCTGGGGTCGCGTACCACGATGGGGCGCATGAAGATGACCAGTTCGCTTTTGCCAGCGATGTCGTCACGCGAGCTGAACAGGTCGCCCACGCCCCAGGGCAGGCGCGACAGGCCGGGCAGGCCGTTGCGGCTGGTCTGGACATTGTCCTGGATCAGGCCGCCCAGCACTGCGACCTGGCCATCGGCCAGGGTCAGGGTGGATTCCAGCTCCCTGACCTGTATCTCGGGGATCATGCTGTCTATGGGTGAGCCCAGTATGCGCACGGCTGGGTCGGGCTTGTAGCCGGTGATGCGGGAGATGGTGGGTCGGACATTGAGCGAGACCATGTCCTGCGCCGATATCTGCGGTGTGACGCTCATGACCATGCCTACCGGTACGGTCTTGATATCGCTGGTGTAGGTGGCGGCTGTGGTGGTGCCGTTCTCAGCGGTCTGCGGTGGGGTGTAGGTCAGCTGGAAGTAGACTTTTTCGTCCACCACCTTGAGGACGGCGGTCTGGTTGTTCAGCGCCATGATCTTGGGGCTGGACAGCACCTTGGTCTTGCCGAACTGTTCCAGCGCCTTGATGGTGACGTTGAAGTCCGCGCCCTTGAACAGGCTGCTGGCGGTATTGGTGTAGGACAGGATGGACAGCGGGCCGGTGATGGACTTGACCTTGTCGTAGGCCGAGGTCAGTGGGTTGGAACCGGTCAGGTTCTGGTTGAAATTGAGCCGGTTCTCCTGGTTCTTCAGCACGCTCCAGTCTATGCCGGCCTGGTATTGGTCACCCAGGGTCACCTCGACGATGGTGGCTTCGATCAGCACCTGCCGGCGGGCGCCAGCGGTGACACGGTCCAGGTATTCCTGCACCTTGGCGTGTTCGCGGCTGCTGGCATTGACGGTAATGACGCCGGTTTCGGGGTGGATGAAGACGTCGTCGGCGCTATCGCCGCTGCCACCTGTCGAGGGCGTGGCGGGGGGGGCAGTCAGCTTTTCCAGCACGTCGCCGGCACCGGGGCCGGCCTGCACGGCGATCTTGGCTGCCTCGAGCTTTTCGTTCCGCTCAGCGGTCTTGCGCTGCTGGCTCAACTCACTTTGGCGCAGCGACTCGTCCTTGCTGGCCAGCGCTTCGCGTTCGACCTTTTCGCCCTCGGTGACACGCCGGGTGGAGGTCAGCAGACTGCGGATATTGGCTTCCAGCCGTTCCCAGAACTTGTTCTCGGAGAGGTTGGTGATTTCGGTGTTGGAGCTGTTGCTGCCGCCGCCCCCGGATGCCCCGCCGGTTGAGGCTACAGAAGTGGCGATGACGACCTTGCCGGTGGCGGTGCGGGCGGTGTTGACGTAGTCCACCGTGTAGGTCTTGACGAAGGGACGGTCGGGCACCACGGACAGCACACCGTTTTCCATGGTGTAGCGCATGTCTATTTGGCGCGAGATGCGATCCAGGATCTGCGGCAGGGTCTGGTTCAGCGCGTTGACGGTGACGGTGCCGGTGATCAGCGGGTGCACGTCCACATTGAGCTTGGCGTCGCGGGCCAGGGCGAACATCAGGTCGCGCACCGGGACATTGTTCACCACCACGCTGTAGGTGTCGCTGCGGTTCTGGGCGCCGGGCTTGGGCAGGAAGGCCGGGCGCTCCACCAGCTGCGGCAGGCCGGCGGGTGTGGCGGCGGGGGCGGCGACATGGCGGCCCTGTTCCACCTGCATGGGTTGGGTGGCGCAGCCGACGGCAAGCAGCGGGGCGAGTAGGAGTAGGCGGTGGCGGCTCATGGCGTGGTAGGGCATTTGCTCTGATTCTATACCTGTACTTTAGCTTTAGCTTGGAAACGGCTGATTTATAAGATTTATTGCTGTTTCCACATTTCTTCGCGTATGCCGCCCACGGTGCGCAGTATGGGTTGGTTGCGCTGCAGGTTGGGCGGTAGCTGCGCCAGTGCCTGGGCGGCTGCGCGCTGGTCGGTAAACAGGCCGTAGGCCAGGCCGTAGTGCGGCGTGCCTTCGCGGGTGGTGGTGGGGTAGAGATACAGGCTGTCTGCCGGCAGCTTGCGTGCGGCCTGCCCCAGGAAATCGGCCAGCTCGGCCCGGCGCTGCTTGGGGGTGACCGACAGCAGGATGGTGTAGGTGCCTGCCGGTTGTTGGTTCAGTGCGCTGCGGCTTTGTGTCAGACGGGTGTCGAATAGCGCATCGGCCGTGGCGGGCTGACTGGCCGGTAGCGGGGTGGGTGCGGCGGCGGGTGGCGTGATGGCTGGCGCGGGGCGGGTCTGGGCTGCCGGCTGGGTGGTGTGGGCGGGAGGCGCTACCTGGGGGGTGAGCCAATGGCCGCCGGTGGCGCCGGCGATCAGTCCCAGGCTGACCAGGCCGGTGCTGGCCAGGGGCCAGCCCAGGCGCAGGGGGCGGCGGTGGCGAAATCCGCTGTCCTTGATGGCGGCGCGGGCTTCGGCCTGGTCCACTTGGTGGCGGCCGGCGGCAAACGAGGCGATCAGGCATTTGTCTGCCAGGATGTTGATGCGGCGGGTCAGGCCTTCGGATTCGGCCGAGATCAGCTGCACTGCCTTGGCGGTGAAGATGTCCGGGCCCTTGTAGCCGGCGGCGCGCAGCCGGAACATGAGGTAGTCGCCGACATCGGTCTGGCGCAGGGGGGCCAGCTCGAAGCCATGGGTGATGCGCTCACGCAACTGGCGCATATGCTGGGCGGCCAGCTTGTCGTTCAGCTCGGGCTGGCCAAACAGGACGATCTGCATCAGCTTGTGGTGGCCATGCTCCAGGTTGGACAGCAGCCTGACTTCTTCCAGGCTTTCCTCGGGCATGGCATGGGCCTCGTCTATCAGCACCACCACCTGGCGGCCTTCGGCGTAGCGGGCGATCAGGGCTTCCTGCAGGGCGCGTATCAATACCTTGGCGCGGGCGTTGCCCAGGTCCAGGTGCAGGTCGTCGGCGATGGCCAGCAGGATCTCGTCCTTGCTCAGGCTGGGGTTGGCCAGGTAGACGGTGTCGATATTGGCCGGCAGCCGTTCCATCAGTACCCGGCACAGCATGGTCTTGCCGGCACCGACCTCGCCGGTGACCTTGACCAGGCCTTCGCCGTGCAGGATGGCGTATTGCAGGGCTTCCAGCGTGGCGCCGCGGTTGGCGCCCTGGTAGAAGAACTCGGTGTGAGGGGTGATGCGGAATGGCGGCTCGGTCAGGCCGTAGTGCTCCAGGTACATGGCTAGCTTACCTTCCGCTGGCTATCGAGCCGGCTGTACAGGGTGGTTCGGTTGACGCCCAGCAGGCGGGCGGCCTGGCTCATATTGCCGTCTGCCAGTTGCAGGGCGGCGGCGATGCAGCTTTGCTCCCAGGCGGCCAGCCAGGCATCCAGGTTGAAATCGGGCTGGTTGCGCAGCAGCTGGATGGCGGCGGCCAGATCGGGTTGCGT
This sequence comes from Chitinimonas prasina, assembly GCF_030160395.1. Classification (GTDB taxonomy): domain Bacteria; phylum Pseudomonadota; class Gammaproteobacteria; order Burkholderiales; family Chitinimonadaceae; genus Chitinimonas; species Chitinimonas prasina. Next base: position 734,601 of record NZ_BSOG01000001.1, on the reverse strand, counting down.
GGTCGCAGCCTCGGCGTCCATCTGCTCGCTGTCGAATTCGTCTGCCAGCGTAGCCTTGTCTATCTGCTCGCCAGGGTGCTTGGCCAGCAGCCGGATGGTGATGTTGCGCAGCTCCCGCACATTGCCGGGAAAGCGGTAACGCTGCCAGGCCTGCCTGGCCTCGGGGTCGAGCTGGAAGGGGGCGACGGCCAGTTGCTGGGCATAGAGTCGCAGAAAGTGTTCCAGCAGCAGGCTGCGGTCGTCGCCGAGTTCCCGCAGGGGTGGGGTGTCGATGGCCAACACCGACAGCCGGTGATAGAGGTCGGCGCGGAAGTCGCCGCTGCGTGACTGCTTGCGCAGATCGCGATTGGTGGCCGCGACCACCCTGGCCTGGCTGACACGGGTCTGGGTTTCGCCCAGGCGCTGGAACTCGCCGTTCTCCAGCACGCGCAGCAGCTTGGCCTGCAGGCCCAAGGGCAGCTCGCCAATTTCGTCGAGGAACAGGGTGCCTTCGCCGACTTCCTCGAAATAGCCTGCACGGGCCGTGGTGGCGCCTGTGTAGGCGCCCTTGGCGTGGCCGAACAGGGTGGCTTCGATCAGGTTTTCGGCCAGGGCGGCGCAGTTGAGGGCCAGGTAGGGTTGCTCGCTGCGGCGGGAGGCGGCGTGCAGGGCTCGCGCCACGCCTTCCTTGCCGGAGCCGGACTCGCCGGTGACCAGTACCGGGAAGGGGGAGTTGGCAAACTGGTGTATCTGCCGCTTGAGCCGTTCCATCGAGGGGCTCTGGCCTATCAGGCCGGCGACCTGCAGTTGTGGCGCCAGCGTGACTTCGGCGGCACGCCAGTTAAGGGCGCGGGTCAGGGCTGCCAGGATATGGTCCGGGCTGGCTGGCTTGGCGATGAAGTCGATGGCGCCCAGGGTACGGGCATGGCGGGCGTTGTGTTCGCTGGTCTGGCCGCTGAGGGCCAGTATCTTGATGGCGGGCACCAGGGCGGCCAACTCGACGATCAGGCGGAAGCCTTCGTCGGGCTGGTGGGGGGAGGGGGGCAAGCCCAGATCGACCAAAGCGATGGCGGGGCGGAACTCGACCGAGCTGGCGAGTGCGACGGCTTCTGGCCGGCTGGCGGCACTACGGACCTCGAAGGCTTCGCCGAGCACAAAGCCCAGGGTGTCGCGTATCAGCGGGTCATCATCCACCAGTAGGAGGCCAGGCTTGGCTATATCCATTCAGTGTTCCCAATGCGCGCAGGGGCGTCGAAGTTTCGACAATCCTAGCACCCGCTTGCGAGGCTGTTGAAGTAATTTCATGGCCTCATGGGTGCACCTGTTTGGTGCTTGCCACGGAAGGCCGTGTTGTTGCATTGCAACATGAACCCGGCATGAAAATTGTTGTCGGATGCTGGCTTACTTTAGAATTATGAATCCCCCAATGCCCTTGAGCTCCCCCGACGTGCCCGCCGACTCGCTTGTCGACATCGACAACGTAACATTTTCCTACGACCGCCGTACCATACTCAAAGGTATCAGCCTCAAGATACCAAAGGGGAAGGTGGTTGCCATCATGGGTGGCTCCGGCTGCGGCAAGACCACCCTGCTGCGCCTTATCGGCGGCCAGATCAAGCCTTCCAAGGGCGAGGTCCGTGTCGCTGGCCGCGTGGTCCATGAGCTAGACAGCGATGGGTTGTACCACTTGCGCCGCAAGATGGGCATGCTGTTCCAGTTCGGCGCCCTGTTCACCGATATGTCGGTGTTCGACAACGTGGCTTTTCAGATGCGCGAGCATACCGAGCTGCCCGAGTCGATGATACGGGACCTGGTGCTGATGAAGCTCAATGCGGTGGGCCTGCGTGGCGCTGCCAAGCTGATGCCATCGGAGCTGTCTGGCGGTATGGCTCGCCGGGTGGCGCTGGCCCGTGCCATTGCGCTGGACCCGGTGCTGATGCTGTATGACGAGCCGTTTGCCGGCCTCGACCCCATTTCGCTGGGGGTGATAGGCAAGCTGATACGCGATCTCAATGATGCCTTGGGTGCCACCTCCATCATGGTGACGCATTCGGTGCAGGAGTCGCTGCGCATAGTCGACTATGTCTATTTTGTGTCCGAGGGCAAGATCGTGGCTGAAGGTACGCCGGCCGAGATCACGGCTTCGGCTGAGCCCTATGTGCATCAGTTTGTCGATGGCCTGCCTGATGGCCCCGTGCCTTTCCAATACCCGGCCAAGCCGTATACCGATGAACTGATGGGAGTGCGCCGTGCTTGATTGGCTGGAAAAGCGGGTGCGCCGTATTGGCGAGCCTGTCGTCAACACGATGGAGAAGCTGGGTTTCGGTTTCCGTTTCATGATGGCGGTGCTGTGGCATTCCGGCACTTCCTTCCGCCGGCCTGGGCTGGTGATACGCGAAGTGTTTTTTACCGGCGTGCTGTCGCTGGTCATCATTCTGGTATCGGGCCTGTTCGTGGGTATGGTGCTGGGCCTGCAGGGCTACGACACCCTGGTGCGCTTTGGTGCGTCGGAGGCGCTGGGTGTGCTGGTGTCCCTGAGTTTGTTGCGTGAACTTGGGCCGGTGGTGGCAGGTCTCTTGTTTGCCAGCCGGGCAGGTTCTGCCATTACTGCCGAAATCGGCATGATGAAGGCGACCGAGCAGCTGGCTGCCATGGAGATGATGGCCGTGAACCCGGTGGCCCGGGTGGTGGCGCCACGTTTCTGGGCGGGTGTGCTGTCCATGCCCATCCTGGCTGCGTTGTTCTCGGCCATGGGCATCCTGGGTGGTTATGTGGTCGGCGTGGTGCTGATCGGCGTCGATGCCGGTACGTTCTGGTCGCAGATGCAGGCCCAGGTCGATCTGTTCAACGATGTGGGCAATGGCCTCGTCAAGAGCGTGGTGTTCGGCGTGGCTGTTTCGATTATTGCGGTGTTCGAGGGCTTTGATGCCCCGCCCACTGCGGAAGGGGTATCCGGTGCGACCACTCGCACGGTAGTGACTTCTTCGCTGGTTATTCTGGGTCTGGATTTCATCCTGACCGCATTCATGTTTAGGGGTATTTGATGAATCGCCGCGTTTATGATTTCTGGGTCGGCCTGTTTGTAATACTGGGCGTGGCCGCGCTGGCCTTCCTGGCGTTGCGTGTCAGCAACGTTTCCAACGGGGGCACCAAGCCTACCTATCGGGTGACGGCTGCCTTCGACAATATCGGTGGCCTGAAGGCCCGTGCGCCCATCAAGAGCGCGGGCGTGCTGGTGGGCCGGGTGGCCGGCATCCATCTGGATTCCACCACTTACCGTGCCGTGGTGGACCTCGATATCGAGCAGGGCTATCAGTTCAGCCGCGATACTTCGGCCGAAATCCTGACCTCGGGCATACTGGGCGATCAGTACATAGGGCTTGAAGCTGGCGGAGATGAAACCATGTTGAAGTCTGGCGATCGAATCACCCTGACTTCGTCTGCCGTCGTGCTGGAGAAACTGATCAGTCAGTTCATGTTCAGCAAGGCTGCGGAGAATCCCTCTCAGGCACAACCCGCCCCATAACAGGACACGACGACTATGCGTAAATTTTTTGCTTTCATGATGCTGGTGGCCGGCCTGACCGCTACCGCCGATGTACCCGCGCCCGAGCAACTGGTGCGCACCACCAGCAAGGATGTGCTGGAGGTGATCAAGAAGGAAAACCTGACACCGGCTGACAAGCGCTTCCGCGAGCTGGTGGAAGCCAAGGTGCTACCCAGCTTCGACTTTAACCGGCTGACCTCGCTGGCTGTGGGCAAGTACTGGAAACAGGCGACCCCCGAGCAGCAGGCCGCCCTGTCGCGCGAGTTCCGTACCCTGCTGGTGCGTACCTACTCCACCGCCATTGGTGTGAACAAGCTGCAAGGTATTGAAGTGAAGCCGGTCAAGATGGCAGATACCGACACCGATGTGATCGTGCGTACCGAAGTGTCGGCCGCCAGTGGCCAGCCTTTCCCTATCGATTACCGTCTGGGCAAGACCGGCAGCGACTGGAAGGTCTATGACGTGACCGTTGAAGGTGTGAGCCTGGTGACCAACTACCGCACCAGCTTCACCCAGACCATCCAGAAGGATGGCATTGACGGCCTGGTAAAGGCGCTGGCTGACCGCAATGCGGCCCAGTCGGCCAAGGCTCCGGCCAAGTAATCATGGCTGAGACCGTCAAGCTCAGCGGTGCGCTGACGCTGGATTCGATCTGCCGGGTACAGGCCGAGGTGGCCGCCAGGTTGTCGGCGCCGGACTTGCTGATCGATCTGTCCGAGGTCAGCGAGATTGATTCCACCGCTGTCAGCCTGCTGCTGCACTGGCAGCGTGATGCGCTGGCGCAGGGCCGGCGGATTGCCTTGTCGCAGCCGCCCGCCAACCTTACCAGCCTTGCCGCCTTGTATGGTGTTGAGGCCTTCCTGCCCAGCGTGCAGGGATGATGTCCTAGTGTCTACCCAACAGCATCGGCGCCTACAGGCGCCGTTGCTGATTGCCTGGAGCCTGTCGGTGAACCGTTTCGTCCGCGAAATTGTTCGGGACAGGCTCTATGCTTCAGTCTAAACGGCTACGGAGTTTTTATGCGCCACCCCTACACCTTGCTGCTCAGCCCGCTGCTGCTGGTGGCCTGTGCTACGCCCGCCAATCATTACGACCCGCTGGAGCCGGTGAACCGTAAGGTCTATGCCTTCAACAGTGCCTTGGACAAGGCGGTGCTCAAGCCGGTGGCGCAGGGTTATGTGGCGATCACGCCCAAGCCGGTGCGGGCGGGGGTGAGTAATTTCTTCGGCAACCTGGAAGACATCTATATCGGGGCGTCCAACCTGCTGCAGGGCAAGTGGCGTGAGGCGGTCAGCGACGGTGGCCGGGTGGTGTTCAACTCCACGCTGGGCCTGTTTGGCCTGATTGATATCGCCACGCCGGCTGGCCTGCCCAAGCATGATGAAGACTTTGGTCAGGTGCTGGGTGCCTGGGGTGTACCGTCCGGCCCCTATATCGTGATGCCGTTCTTGGGCCCCAAGACCTTGCGGGACAGCAGCGACTGGGTGGGCAGCTATGCCCTCAACCCCATGCGTGCCCTGCATGATGACGACACCAGCCTGGGGCTGAACCTGCTCAAGCTGGTGGATACCCGCGCCACGCTGTTGCCGGCTGATGCGCTGATCGAATCGGCCTCGTTTGGTGATGAGTACGGTTTTGTGCGCGACAGCTATCTGCAGCGCCGCTACAACCTGGTCTGGGATGGCGCACCGGCCCAGCCCTTGCCACTGGGTGAGGTTGAGGCGGACGAGACTGAACCAGCACCGGCCAATCCCGCAGCCCCTGCTGCGCCACAGCAACAGCCGGTTGAGACCGTGTCGGAGCCTGTGCCGGCGCCCGTGCCGCAGCCGGCTGCCATGGCTGAGCCACTGGACGCCGAGCCTGCCGCTGCCGAACCTGAGGCAGCCCCCCTGCTGCCTGCCCCCTGAGTGCGCCTGTCGCAGGCGGCCTAGGGCCGTCCTGCGTAATGTTGGTTTGCTCCTCGCCCGGCTCGGGTAGAATTCACGTTTTCCGCCTTTTATCGCCATGTCCGTAGCTATCCGCTTTTCCGCCGTCAAGAAGCGCTTTGGGGAGCTTGAAGCCCTCAAGGGGATAGACCTTGAGGTGCGCGAGGGCGAGTTCTTTGCCCTGCTGGGCCCCAATGGCGCTGGCAAGACCACCTTGATCTCAGTGCTGGGCGGCCTGACCCAGGCCGACAGTGGCAAGGCAGAGGTGCTGGGCAGCGATGTGCAGCGCGACTACCGGGCGGCCCGCCGCAAGGTAGGCATCGTGCCGCAGGAGCTGACCTTCGACCCTTTCTTTACCGTGCGCGAGACCTTGCAGTTCCAGTCCGGCTATTTTGGCTTGCGCCGCAACCATGCTTGGATAGATGAGCTGCTGGAGCAGCTGGGCCTGGCCAGTAAGGCGGACGCCAATATGCGTTCGCTCTCTGGCGGCATGAAGCGGCGGGTGATGGTGGCACAGGCGCTGGTGCACAAGCCGCCGGTCATCGTGCTGGACGAGCCTACGGCCGGCGTGGATGTCGCCTTGCGCCAGACCCTGTGGGCGTTTATCCAGCGGCTCAATGGCGAAGGCCATACCATTGTGCTGACCACCCATTACCTGGAGGAGGCTGAGACGCTGTGCAACCGGATTGCCATGCTCAAGCAGGGCGAACTGGTGGCGCTGGATGACAAGGCCGCCTTGATGGCCTCCCATTCGGCGCGGGTGCTGTCGCTGCGCTTGTTCCCCGATGTGCTGCCAGCGGCGCTGCAGCCATTGCTGGTCAGCCAGGAGGGCGGGGCCTATCAGCTCAAGCTCGATGACTGCGGTACGCTGGAGGCCATGCTGGCCACCCTGCGTGAAGCAGGGGTGGCGGTGCAGGACATGGAAATACTCAAGCCCGATCTGGAATCGGTATTCCTCGACGTGATGGGAAGGAAACGCGGGTAGGCCGGTGCGCGCATAGCGCCCTGATTCTGCTCCATACACCATGCAAGGCTTCAGTACCCTGTTCTACAAGGAAATCCTGCGTTTCTGGAAGGTCAGCTTCCAGACCGTGGCTGCGCCCGTCCTGACGGCGGTGCTCTATCTGCTGATCTTCTCGCATGTGCTGGAGTCGCATGTGGAGGCCTATCCGGGGGTGCGCTATACCGCCTTCCTGATACCGGGCCTGGCCATGATGTCCATGCTGCAGAATGCGTTCGCCAATACCTCCAGCAGCCTGATCCAGTCGAAGATCACTGGCAATATCGTGTATATCCTGCTGCCGCCGCTGTCACATCTGGAGTTCTTCCTGGCCTATGTGCTGGCTGCGGTGGTCCGTGGTCTGGTGGTGGGGTCGGGGGTGCTGGCGGTGACCATGTGGCTGGCCTGGCCGGAGTTCAAGTATCCGCTGTGGATACTGGCCTTTGCCTTGCTGGGTTCGTCGGTGATGGCCATCCTGGGTCTGATTGCCGGTATCTGGGCGGAGAAGTTCGATCAGTTGGCCGCTTTCCAGAATTTCATCATTGTGCCGCTGACCTTTCTCAGCGGTGTGTTCTATTCCATCCACTCGCTGCCGGCCTTCTGGCTGGGTGTATCGCACCTCAATCCGGTGTTCTACATGATCGATGGCTTCCGCTATGGTTTCTTCGGGGCATCTGATGTATCGCCCTGGCTGAGCCTGGCCGTGGTCTCGGGCACGGTGGTGGTGCTGGCTGCATTTACCTTGCAACTCCTGCGTACGGGCTACAAGCTCAAACACTGACAAGCTGGCGGCTACCGTCCGCCGGGACTCCAGAAAACAGAAACGTCATGGTTACTCCTGAACAAGTCAAACAATACATCGCCGCCGGCCTGGCCTGCGAAGTGCTCGAGGTCAGCGGTGACGGCCATCACTTCGAGGCCGTCATCGTGGCACGCGCTTTCGATGGCCTGCCGCGGGTGCGCCAGCATCAGCTGGTCTACCAGGCGCTGGGCGAGCGCATGCGTGAAGAAATACACGCGCTGTCGATGAAGACCTATAGTCCGCACGAATGGAAAAACCAGCCCTGAAGCAGCCCGAGCCCAAGCGTCGGCCCTTAAGCGACCGGCTGGGACTGGTGTTGATCAATCTGCCGTGGTTGCTGTTGCTGCTGATCTGGTGGCTGGCAGTCTGACCCGGTTGCGAACCTTAGCTGGCGGCCTGTTGCCGCCTTGAGAGCAAGACATGGACAAACTGAGTATTACCGGCGGCAACCCCCTCAGCGGCGAGATCACCATCTCGGGCGCCAAGAACGCGGCCTTGCCCATACTGTGCGCCTCGCTGCTGACGGCCGATACCCTGCGGTTGACCAATGTGCCGCAACTGCGTGACGTGATGACCACACAGAAGCTGCTGCAGGGCATGGGCATGCGGGTGATGACTGACAATGTGCACGAGTTCGAGCTGACCGGTGCCAGCGTGGACAAGCTGGAGGCGCCGTATGAGCTGGTGAAGACCATGCGGGCGTCCATCCTGGTGCTGGGCCCTACGCTGGCGCGCTTCGGCGAGGCCCGTGTGTCGCTGCCCGGTGGCTGCGCCATAGGCAGCCGGCCAGTGGGTGAGCACATCAAGGGCCTGCAGGCCATGGGGGCGGAGATCAATATCGAGCATGGTTATATCCATGCCCGCGCCAAGCGGCTCAAGGGCGCCCGGATCATCACCGACATGGTGACGGTGACCGGTACCGAGAACCTGCTGATGGCTGCTGTGCTGGCCGATGGCGTGAGCACCATAGAGAATGCCGCGCGCGAACCCGAGGTGGTGGACCTGGCTGAGTGCCTGATCAAGATGGGTGCCAGGATTACCGGCCACGGTACCGATACCATACGCATCGAAGGGGTGGAGCGGCTGCATGGCGCAGAGCATGCCGTGATGCCGGACCGGATCGAGACCGGCACCTTCCTCTGTGCCGTGATGATGGCCCGTGGCCGGGTGGTGCTGCGCAATACCCGTGCTGATATTCTGGATTCGGTGTTGGACAAGCTGCGCGAAGCCGGTGCTTATATCGAGGCTGGCGACGGCTGGATTGCCATCGAAATGCGGGAGCGGGCCAAGGCTGTCAGCATCCGCACCTTGCCGTATCCTGCCTTCCCCACCGATATGCAGGCCCAGTTCATGGCCATGAATACCCTGGCTACCGGTACCAGTGTCATTACCGAAACCATTTTCGAGAACCGCTTCATGCACGTCTCGGAGCTGGCGCGGATGGGGGCTGATATCCATATCGATGGCCATACTGCCGTGGTGAAGGGCGTGGACAAGCTGTCGGGCGCCACCGTGATGGCGACCGATCTGCGCGCTTCTGCCTCGCTGGTGATTGCGGGGTTGGCGGCTGAGGGCGAAACCATCGTGGATCGCATCTACCATCTGGACCGTGGTTACGAGCATATCGAGGCCAAGCTCGGTGGCGTGGGCGCTGATATCAAGCGGGTAGGTACGGCAGCCCATTGAGGCTGGCCTGACTGCGTGAGAGAACCCCGCTGTGAGCGGGGTTTTTTATGGGCGCAGGCAGGCGGTGCGTGAGGCGGGTTTTAGGTGAATTCATCTAGACAAGTTGTCTGATTGCTTGTCTAAGCGACTGAGGTGTAAATAACATTTCATTATGATGATGGTAGACAACTATTGCTCGCCAGCCTTGCCGCACACCGGCATAATCCGCCTTCTGTCGTTTTCTGCCTTGCCATGATCACCATCGCCCTGTCCAAAGGACGCATCTTCGAAGAAACCGTACCGCTGCTGGCCGCCGCGGGCATCGTGCCGAGCGAGGACCCGGAATCGTCGCGCAAGCTGATACTGGGTACCAACCGCGCTGATGTGCGGCTGGTGATCGTACGGGCTACCGATGTACCCACCTATGTGCAATATGGCGCTGCCGACCTGGGCATCGCCGGTTATGACGTGCTGCTGGAGCATGGCGGTGCGGGACTGTATCAGCCGCTGGATCTGGAGATAGCCCAGTGCAAGCTGATGGTGGCCGTGCGCGAGGGCTTTGATTACTTCGGGGCGGTCAAGCAGGGTGCCCGCCTGCGGGTGGCGACCAAGTATGTCGAATCGGCCCGCGAGCACTTTGCCCGCAAGGGTGTGCACGTCGACCTGATCAAGCTGTATGGCTCGATGGAGCTGGCGCCCCTGGTGGGGCTGGCGGATGCCATCGTCGATCTGGTCAGCACCGGTGGTACCTTGCGCGCCAACCAGCTGGTGGCAGTGGAGCACGTGCAGGATGTCAGTTCCCGCCTGGTGGTGAACCAGGCTTCGCTCAAGCTCAAGCGCCTGGGCGTACAGCCCATCATCGACGCATTCGCCCAGGCGAATGTGCATCATCACGCCTGAAGCGGATCGCTGTTGCATCCGCCCGCTACGTCTATAACAACGTCGGGCGCGGCCCGAACAGTGAAGCAGAGCCTCTCCATGATGAAACGCCTCAGCACTACCCAGATTGATTTCCAGCCCCAGTTGGCTGATTTGCTGGCCTTCGAGACGGCCCAGAATCCTCAGGTGGACGCTGATGTCGCAGCCATACTGCAGGCGGTCCGGCAGCGTGGCGATGCCGCCCTGCTGGAGTACACCCGTCGCTTTGATGGCCTGGAGGCCGCGGATATGGCTGCGTTGACGCTGCAGCCGGCCGAGTTGTTGGCCGCCTACCAGCGTCTGGCACCCGTCCAGCGAGAGGCGCTGGAGGCGGCTGCCGACAGGGTGCGGCGCTATCACCAGCGGCAGCTGCAGGCCAGCTGGCAGTACACCGAGGAGGACGGTACGGTGCTGGGCCAGGCGGTGACCCCGCTGGACCGGGTTGGCCTCTATGTGCCCGGCGGCAAGGCCAGCTATCCCTCGTCGGTGCTGATGAATGCCATTCCCGCCAAGGTGGCCGGGGTGGCCGAAATCATCATGGTGGTGCCCACCCCCAGGGGCGAGCGTAACGACCTGGTGCTGGCCGCGGCGCATATTGCCGGGGTGGACCGGGTATACACCCTGGGCGGTGCCCAGGCGGTGGCAGCATTGGCCTATGGTACGGCGACCATACCGCAGGTCGACAAGATCACCGGGCCGGGCAACCAGTATGTGGCCGCCGCCAAGCGGGCGGTGTTCGGTGTGGTGGGCATCGATATGGTGGCCGGGCCGTCTGAAATACTGGTGATCTGCGACGGCCAGACCGACCCTGACTGGGTGGCCATGGATCTGTTCAGCCAGGCCGAGCATGACGAGATAGCCCAGAGCATCCTGCTGTGCCCTGATGCGGCCTATCTGACGCAGGTGGCCGAGAGCATGGCGCGCCTGCTGCCGGGCATGCCGAGGCAGGACATCATCCGCGCCAGCCTGGCCAACCGGGGTGCCTTGATACAGGTGCGCGACCTGGCCGAAGCGGCCGAGATTGCCAATCAGATTGCGCCTGAGCACCTGGAGTTGTCGGTAGCCGACCCCTGGGCGCTGCAGGCGCAGATACGTCATGCCGGGGCCATCTTTCTGGGCCGTTATGCGTCGGAGGCGCTGGGCGACTACTGCGCCGGCCCCAACCATGTGCTGCCGACCTCGCGCACGGCGCGGTTTGCCAGCCCTTTGGGCGTGTACGATTTCCAGAAGCGCAGCAGCCTGATCTATGTGTCGGCAGCCGGGGCGCAGACGCTGGGGCGGATTGCCAGTACCCTGGCCCATGGCGAGGGGCTGCAGGCGCACGCGCTGTCGGCGGAATACCGTTTGCAGGAGGGCTGCTGATGACTTCGGCCCTGGATTATGTCCGCCCCGAGATTGTGGCGCTGTCGGCCTACCATGTGGCCGATGCCACTGGCTTGATCAAGCTCGATGCCATGGAGAATCCCTTTGGCCTGCCGCCCGATTTGCAGGCCGAGCTGGGCCGGCGGCTGGCCGTGGCGGCGCTCAACCGCTATCCCGATCCGCATGGTGGTGGGCTGAAGGAGCGCCTGCGCGAGGCGTTTGGCATTCCGGCAACGGCTGGTGTGCTGCTGGGCAATGGCTCGGACGAAATCATTACCTTGATCTGCCAGGCGCTGGCCCGGCCAGGCGCCAAGCTGCTGGCGGCCGAGCCGTCCTTTGTGATGTATCGTATGAACGCGGTATTCAGCCGGCTGGAGTATGTGGGCGTACCCCTGCGGCCGGATTTTGCGCTGGATCTGCCTGCCATGCTGGCCGCCATGGCCCTGCATCAGCCTGCCGTGGTGTTCCTGGCCTACCCCAACAACCCGACCGGGCCGCGCTATGCCCGCGCCGAGGTGGAGGCGATCCTGGCGCAGGCGCCAGGGCTGGTGGTGGTGGATGAGGCCTATACTGCCTTTGCCGATGACAGCCTGATGGCCCTGGCCGGCGAGCATCCGCGCCTGTTGGTGATGCGTACGCTGTCCAAGCTGGGCTTGGCCGGTATACGGCTGGGCTATGCGGCGGCCCAGCCACAGTGGATGGACCAACTGGACAAGGTGAGGCCACCGTATAACGTGAATGTGCTGACCCAGGTGGCGGCCATGTTTGCCCTGGAGCACAAGGCGGTGTTCGACCAGCAGGCGCTGTTGCTGCGGCAGGAACGGGCAAGGCTGGCCGAGGGGCTGGCAGGCACGGCAGGAGTGACGGTGTTTCCCTCCGAAGCCAACTTCGTGCTGGCGCGTGTGCCTGATGCGCCGCGTTGCTTTGCGGCGCTCAAGGCGGCCGGCATATTGATCAAGAACCTGCATGGCGCCCATCCGCTGCTGCAGCACTGCCTGCGCTTTACCGTGGGTACCCCGGACGAGAATAGCCGGGTATTGTCCAGCCTGCCGGCGTGCCTGTAGCGCGTGCCAGCTATCTGCGCGGGCAAGCTTGCCGCTTTTCCTCCTGCCCGGAACCTTTCAGAGCCTTAGTCATGAGAACAGCTACCGTCAGCCGCAACACCCTGGAAACCCAGATCACCGTGACCCTGAACCTGGATGGCACGGGCCAGAGCCGTTTTGATACCGGCGTGCCGTTTCTTGAGCACATGCTGGACCAGGTGGCTCGCCATGGCCTGGTGGATCTCGATATTGTGGCGCGGGGCGACCTGCATATCGATGCCCACCATACGGTCGAGGATATCGGCATCACCGTGGGCCAGGCCCTGGCCAAGGCCCTGGGTGACAAGAAGGGTATACGCCGCTACGGCCATGCCTATGTGCCGCTGGACGAGGCCTTGAGCCGGGTAGTGATAGACCTGTCGGGCAGACCGGGGCTGGACTATGGGGTGGAATATACGCGCGCCAGCATAGGTCAGTTCGATGTGGACCTGTTCAGCGAGTTTTTCCATGGCTTCGTCAACCACGGCATGGTGACTCTGCATATCGACAACCTGAAGGGCAAGAACGCCCATCACCAGGCCGAGACCATCTTCAAGGCCTTTGGCCGTGCTTTGCGCATGGCGGTAGAGGTGGATGAGCGGGCGGCGGGCAGCATGCCCTCGACCAAGGGAACGCTGACCGCCTGAGGCGGTTGGCATTGCGTGAGAGCATGTCGATGAAGATAGCCGTGATTGATTACGGTATGGGTAATCTGCGCTCGGTGACCCATGCGCTGGAGCATGTGGCGCCGGAGGCGACAATACAGCTGAGCAGTGATCCGGCGGTGATTGCCGCCGCCGACAAGATCGTGTTCCCTGGACAGGGGGCCATGCGCGACTGCATGCGTGAGCTACTGGCCCGCGATCTGCGCCCAGCTGTGCTGGCAGCCGCCGCCAGCAAGCCCTTTTTGGGGATATGCGTGGGGGCGCAGCTGTTGTTTGAGCTGAGCGAGGAGGGCGGCAACACACCGGCGCTGGGCTTGTTCCCCGGGCAGGTCAGGCGTTTTGAGGCCGAGCGCATGGTGGCCGCCGACGGCAGCAGGCTGAAGGTGCCGCACATGGGCTGGAACGAGGTATGGCAAACCCGGCCGCATCCCTTGTGGCAGGGTATTGCAGACGGGTCGCGCTTCTATTTTGTCCACAGCTACTATATGGATACGCCTGATGCGGCGCTGCCGGTGGGGCGTAGCGACTATCCGTTTCCCTTCACCGTTGCCGTGGCCCGCGCTAATATCTTTGCCACCCAGTTTCACCCCGAGAAAAGCCATGCTGCCGGCCTGCAATTGCTGAAGAATTTCGTAGCCTGGGACGGCACGGTTCAACCTGCTCAATAAGCTGAAGAACATCATGCTCATCATTCCCGCAATCGACCTGAAAGATGGTCAGTGCGTGCGCCTGAAACAAGGCGAAATGGACTCTGCCGACGTCTTTGGCGACCCGGCCGAAATGGCGCAGCGCTGGCTGGATGCGGGTGCCCGCCGCCTGCACCTGGTGGACCTCAACGGCGCCTTTGCTGGCAAGCCCAAGAACCTGGAGGCCGTGCGCGCCATCCTGGAGGTGGTGGGTAGCGAGATACCGGTGCAGCTGGGAGGGGGCATACGCGACCTGGAGACCATAGAGAAGTACCTGGAGGCCGGTCTGCGCTACGTCATCATCGGTACGGCGGCCGTCAAGACGCCGGGCTTTCTGCATGAGGCTTGCGATGCGTTTCCCGGCTCGGTGATCGTGGGCCTGGATGCCAAGGACGGCAAGGTGGCCATTGATGGCTGGAGCAAGATCACCGGCCATGATGTGGTTGATCTGGCCAAGCGTTTCGAGGATTACGGCGTGGAGTCGGTGATCTACACCGACATAGGCCGCGATGGCATGCTCAGTGGCGTGAATATCGAGGCGACGGTCAAGCTGGCCCAGAGCCTGACCATACCGGTCATTGCTTCGGGCGGGCTGACCAATCTGGATGATGTGCAAAAGCTCTGCGCTGTTGAAGGCGAGGGCGTCAGCGGGGTGATTGCCGGCCGCTCCATCTACCAGGGAACGCTGGACTTTGCCGCTGCCCAGCAACTGGCTGACGAGCTGGGTGGCTGAACTGCTTGTCGGGGCGGGGCGGCAGGGCTGGACCTGAGCCGGCTGCCTTGTTCCTTCCTCATTCTCATTTTCGATTTCGCTGCACAGGCCCGCCATGCTCGCCAAACGCATCATTCCCTGTCTGGACGTTACCGATGGCCGCGTGGTCAAGGGCGTGAATTTTGTTGGCCTGCGCGATGCAGGCGACCCGGTGGAGATTGCCCGCCGTTACGACCAGCAGGGCGCTGATGAGCTGACTTTCCTGGATATCACGGCCAGCTCCGATAACCGCGACCTGATACTGCACATCATCGAGGCTGTGGCCGAGCAGGTGTTTATCCCGCTGACGGTCGGTGGCGGTGTGCGCAAAGTCGAGGATGTGCGGCGCCTGCTCAATGCCGGTGCCGATAAAGTGGGTATCAACACCACGGCGGTGACCCGGCCGGAGGTGGTGGAGGAGGCGGCCGGCTATTTTGGCTCGCAAGCCATTGTGGTGGCCATCGACGCCAAACGGGTCAGTGCGCCCGATGCCGCGCCGCGCTGGGAGGTGTATACCCACGGCGGACGCAATGCCACCGGGCTGGATGCGGTGGCGTGGGCGCTGGAGATGCAGCGCCGGGGGGCAGGCGAGATACTGCTGACCAGCATGGATCGCGATGGCACGCGTTCGGGTTTTGACCTGGCGCTGACCCGTGCAGTCAGCGATGCGCTGACCATACCGGTGATCGCCTCGGGTGGCGTGGGCAAGCTGCAGGACCTGGCCGACGGCATCAAGCTGGGCCGTGCCGATGCGGTGCTGGCCGCCAGCATCTTCCATTTTGGTGACCATACCGTGGGAGAAGCCAAGCAGCTGATGCGCCAGCAGGGTATAGAGGTAAGGCTATGAGCAGTTGGCTGGATGAGGTGCGCTGGGATGCCCAGGGCCTGGTGACGGCGATTGCGCAGGATGCGCACAGCCAGCGGATACTGATGGTGGCCTATATGAACCGGGAGTCGCTGCAGCTGACGGCGCAGACCGGTATCGCCCATTATTTTTCCCGCTCGCGCCAGCGGCTGTGGAAAAAAGGCGAGGCATCAGGGCATTTGCAAACCGTCAGCGAGTTACGGCTCGACTGCGATGGCGATGTGATCGTGATGCAGATTGCCCAGGCCGGTGGCATTGCCTGCCATACCGGCCGCGAGAGCTGCTTGTACCGCAAGCTGGTGGATGAGCAGTGGGTGGTGACGGATGCGGTACTGAAAGACCCTGATGCCATCTATGGTGGCCACACTGGCCATTAGCCGGCAGCGTAGCCTGCTCCCAAGAAAGAGCCGGGCTTGCGCTGGATAGGCGCATTTGCAACGACCGCGCTGGCGGCTGCGGCTTTTTTTACTGCGCCAGTGTTGCGCGCCATGCGCATCCGCGCAGACTTGTCACCCAACTGTCTTTTTCCCCGCCTATAATCGCCCGTCTTGTTGAGCCACCCATATGATCAACCCCGACATACTCTATCGCATCGCCCAGACCCTGGAAGACCGCAAAGGGACTGACCCGGCGTCTTCCTATACCGCCAAGCTGATGGACAAGGGCCTGGATGCCATCCTGAAGAAGGTGGGCGAGGAGGCGGTGGAGACCGTGATGGCGGCCAAGGATGGCGACCGCCTGCATCTGGTGTACGAGGTGGCCGACCTGTGGTTTCACACCCTGGTGCTGTTGTCGCACCAGGGCCTGGGCCCGAATGATGTGCTGGCTGAATTGGCCCGGCGCGAGGGGATTTCGGGCATAGATGAAAAAAATGCGCGCACGGCGGGCAAGGAGTAGGCAATGAGTGATAACTGCATTTTCTGCAAGATAGCGCAGGGGCAGATACCGTCGAACAAGGTGTACGAGGATGACGATGTGATCGCCTTCCACGATATACACCCGATTGCGAACGTTCACTTCCTGATCGTGCCTAAGCGCCATATCGAATCGCTGTTGACCCTGGTGCCGGATGACCAGGCCTTGCTGGGCAAGGTGCTGGCGCTGGCGCCGCAGCTGGCGCGTGAGCAGGGTCTGGGTGAGGGCTTCCGCACCATGATCAATACGGGCGCCAAGGGCGGTCAATCGGTTTTCCACCTGCATCTTCATGTGTTCGGCGGCGGTGGCAAGGCCGAAACCATGATGGCGCAGCTGGTACAGTAAACAACGCCGTGCTTGAGCACGGCGGCAACGTTGGGAGAGGTAGCAAAATGGGTTCCTTCAGTATTTGGCATTGGCTGCTCGTGCTGGTTATCGTGGTGCTGGTATTCGGCACCAAGAAGCTGGGCGGCGTGGGCAAGGATCTGGGTTCGGCCATCAAGGGCTTCAAGGAAGGCATGAAGTCGGATGATGACAAGCCCAAGATTGCCGAGAAACCGGTGGAAGGCGCCCGGGTGTTCGAGAACGAAGCCAGCAAGGACAAGCGCTAAGCCGTGTTTGATATCAGTTTTGGCGAGCTCTTGGTGGTGGGGGTGGTGGCCCTGGTGGTCATCGGCCCGGAGCGCTTGCCCAAGGTCGCCCGCACGCTGGGCAGCATGGTGGGGCGTTTGCAACGCTATGTGGCCGGCGTGAAGGCCGATATCCAGCGTGAGATAGACCTCGATAGCCTGCGCCAGATGGAAGCCGAGATGAATGAGGCTGGGCGCACGATGCACCAGCAGCTGAATGGCGAGCTGAAAGAGGTGAACCAGGATCTGCAGGGGGTGCTGGGCGAGGCGCGTGACGCGACGGCGGATCCCCTCGGGCATTCTGCGGCGGACCAGGCTGCGTTGGCGGCCGGCACGCCCGAGGCGCCGCAGTTCGACCTGTTTGCCCCGCCTACCACTACCACGCCGCCGCTTGAGATAGCGCCTATCAGCCCCCTGCCCGAGCCTGCCGCACAGTCCAGCGCTGTGCGTGACCGTCGCTGAGCGACTGGATAGTCATGCAACAAGACCTGCAACCCCTGATCGAGCACCTGATCGAGCTTCGCAGCCGGCTGGTGCGCGCCGTGCTGCTGATGGTGGTGGCATTTTGCCTGCTGTTCAATTGGGCTGGCGATCTCTATCACCTGCTCGCCATGCCCATGCTCAAGGCCATGAAGGTGGGCAGCCAGATGATAGCCACCGATGTGACCTCCAGTTTCTTTGTGCCCATGAAGGTGGCGGGCATGGTGGCTTTTCTGCTGACCTTGCCGCATACCCTGTACCAGGCCTGGGCCTTTGTGGCGCCGGGCCTGTACCAGCATGAGAAGCGCTTGATACTGCCCTTGATCGTTTCCAGCGTGGTGCTGTTCCTGGTCGGCATGGCCTTTGCCTATTTCCTGGTGTTCCCCGTGGTGTTCGGTTTTATGACCGGTGTCACACCCGAGGGGGTGGCCATGATGACGGATATCGATAAATACCTGAGCTTTGTGCTGGGTATGTTCCTGGCCTTTGGCGCTACCTTTGAGACACCGGTGATTGTGATGGTGCTGGTACGCATGGGCATTGTGACCGTGGCCAAGCTGCGCGAGGCCCGGCCCTATGTGATCGTGGGCGCCTTTGTGATTGCGGCCGTGGTGACCCCGCCTGATGTGTTGTCCCAGGTCATGCTGGCGGTGCCGCTGTGGCTGTTGTTTGAGCTGGGTGTGGTGCTGGCCGCCTGGCTGATGGTGCCCAAGCAGGCGGAGAATACTGAGGCTTCGGGCTAGGCTGGCGGGCAAAGGGCAGCGATGCCCAGTCCAATCGGCCGCGCTGGATTCGCCATGAAAAACACCCCAATAGCCTGGATCTGTGTCCGGGCCTTGGGGTGTTTTGTATCAGGCGGGGGGTAGGCGTCGCAAGCAAAACCCGGCGTAGCGGTTCAGGCTAAGTGAGCGCGCGCTGGCGGCGCTTATTCCTCGCCTGGGTCGCTGGCCAGTGGTGGGCGCTTGCCTATCTTGACCTTGTATTCCTGCGGCTTGCCGCCGCGCAGTACCTTGATGCTGGCTTCCTGGCCGGGCTTCTGGTTGGCCACCAGGTTCAGCATGCCGTTGAAGTCATGGATGGCTTCGTCATTGACGGCAATCAGCACATCGCCAGGCTTGACGCCGCCACGGTCGGCGGGGCCGCCTCTCACCACGCCATTGATCAATACGCCTTCGGTGCCTTCGGCCAGGTTGAAGCTGGCCGCCAGCTCGGGCGTCAGGTCCTGGGTGTCCACCCCTATCCAGCCACGGGTGACGGCGCCGTCCTTGATGATCTGTTCCATCACGCTCTTTACCGTGCTGGCGGGAATGGCGAAGCCTATGCCCACGGCGCTGCCGGTTTGCGAATAGATGGCGCTGTTGATGCCCACCAGATTGCCGGCGTTATCAACCAGTGCGCCGCCGGAGTTGCCGGGATTGATGGCGGCATCGGTCTGGATGAAGTTCTCGAAGGGATTGATGCCCAGATTGGTCCGCCCCAAGGCAGAGACGATGCCCATGGTGACGGTCTGGCCCACGCCAAAGGGGTTGCCTATGGCCAGGACTACGTCGCCGACATTGAGCTTCTCGACCTGGCCGAAGGTGATGGCAGGCAGGTTGGGCAGATCGATCTTGATCACGGCCAGATCGGTTTCAGGGTCGGCGCCCACTACGATGGCGGTGGTGGTGCGGCCGTCCGACAGGGCCACCTGGATTTCGTCGGCTGAGGCCACCACATGGTTGTTGGTGATGATATAGCCCTGCGCCGACACGATGACGCCAGAGCCCAGGCTGGAGGTGCGCTGGCTTTCGCTATTCTCAAAGCGGTCGCCGAAGAAGCGGCGGAACAGCGG
This sequence comes from Chitinimonas prasina, assembly GCF_030160395.1. Classification (GTDB taxonomy): domain Bacteria; phylum Pseudomonadota; class Gammaproteobacteria; order Burkholderiales; family Chitinimonadaceae; genus Chitinimonas; species Chitinimonas prasina. The sequence goes on along the minus strand of NZ_BSOG01000001.1, from coordinate 715,499 downwards.
GTCGTCCAGCAACGGGTGGCGCCGTTTCTTGATTTCCTTGCTGGTATAGATGTTTACCACGCTGGGCATGGCATGGCGTACCGCTTCGCGGTAACTGATATTGCCAGGCAGGTGCACGGGGGCTTCCACCGCGGGTGCTTCGCGCAGCGTGACCACATCGGCCATCTGCTTGGGTATCCAGCCCGGCTTGAGCAGGGTGAGCAAAAACCAGACCGCCAGACCCACGGTGGTGGTTTGTGCGAAAATCAGCCAGAGTTTTTTCATGTGATTTGCGAACGGCGGCCGCTATGTTATTGCGTGAGTTGGAAAATTATACCGGACAACTGCTCCAGCAAGACCGTTACAAAGACTATGCCCCTAATGGCGTGCAAGTCGAGGGGCGTGCCCAAGTGCAGCGCCTGCTGTGTGGCGTGACGGCCAGCGAAGCTTTGATCGATGCTGCCATCGCCTGGGAGGCAGATGCCATCCTGGTGCATCACGGCTATTTCTGGAAAGGCGAGGATGCCCGGGTGGTGGGCAGCAAGCGTCGCCGCCTGGGCAAGCTGCTGCAGCATGATATCAGCCTGCTGGCCTACCATCTGCCGCTGGATGCGCATCCGGAGCTGGGCAACAACGCCAGCCTGGGGGCGTTGCTGGGCCTGGTGGCGGAGGGGCGCTTTGGTGAGCAGGAGCTGGGCTGGCTGGGTGTGCCGCAGCAGGCGTGCAGCCTGGCGGGGTTTGCCCAGCGGGTCGAGGCCAGCCTGGGGCGGCGGCCCCTGGTGATTGGTGAGGGCGACCGGCCGGTGCGGCGGGTGGGCTGGTGTACGGGCGGGGCGCAGGGTTATTTTGCCGCGGCCATTGCGGCGGGTTGCGATGTCTTTCTGACCGGCGAGGCGTCCGAGCACAACTACCATGCCGCGCTGGAGCATGGTGTGGCCTTTGTCGCGGCGGGCCACCATGCCACCGAACGCTATGGGGTGCAGGCGCTGGCGGCCCATCTGGCCGGCCAGTTTGGGCTGGATACCCATTATGTGGAATTGGCCAACCCGATCTGATGCCGCCTGGTCATGGCGGGCTGTTGCAGGTGGTTGTTTGGGTGTTGCTGTGGCGCCGAAAGTACAGTGCCGGGGGGGCTTTCAATAACCCCTTTGCGGCAAAGGCTTATCCAAGCTGGGGGAATCGGTTAAAATCACCTAGTTTAGGTTCTGTTGTGATGTGCTTCTGCCTGAGGCAGATGACAACAGAGCCTAAGAGCTGCTGACAAAACCCTCCCGGTGTTGTGGCGCAAGCTTGTCGTACCCCAGGTACAGCCTACGCTTGCGCACATGGCCGGTGTTGCTGTGCTGGGTCTTGTCGGCTGCTCTCAGTGCCGTCGGTCTCGGTAAGCAGACCTGCTGCCGGCATCCTGGGTTTACACATTTCAAAAAAGTCAGAAAGTCAGGGACTGGGTATGACGAATCAAGTGGACAACAGCAAGCGGCGCTTCCTGACGCTCGCGACCGGCGCCGTGGGTGGCGTCGCCGTGGTCGGGGTCGCCACGCCCTTTATTGCCAGCTTCTTCCCGTCTGAGCGTGCCAAGGCTGCCGGTGCGCCGGTAGAGGTGGACATCAGCAAGCTCGAGCCAGGCCAGAAGATAGACGTCGAGTGGCGCGGCAAGCCGGTGTGGGTAGTGAACCGCACCAAGGAAATGGTGGATAGCCTTGCCAAGATCGAAAGCAAGCTGACCGACCCCGACTCGAACGGCAGCGATCAGCCGGAGTACGCCAAGAACAAGACGCGTGCCCGTGCCGACAAGGCCAATATACTGGTGGCCCTGGGGGTGTGTACCCACCTGGGCTGCTCGCCGACTTTCCGTCCCGATCTGGCCCCGGCTGATCTCGGTGCGGACTGGATGGGTGGTTTCTACTGCCCTTGCCACGGCTCCAAGTTCGACCTGGCAGGCCGCGTCTATTCCGGCGTGCCCGCTCCCAAGAACCTCGACATACCGCCCTACAAGTACCTGAATGATGCGGTGTTGCTGGTCGGCGAAGACAAATAAGAGGGAAGGCCTGAAATGAGCAAGCTGCAAGCCCTGACGAATACCGTGGTGAACTGGGTGGATGACCGGTTCCCGGTGACGGCATCATGGAAAGCGCATATGTCCGAGTACTATGCGCCCAAGAACTTCAACTTCTGGTACTACTTCGGTTCGCTGGCCCTGTTGGTGCTGGTGATACAGATTGTCACCGGTATCTTCCTGACGATGAACTACAAGCCGGATGGGTCGCTGATCCCCGGCACCAATGTGTCGGTCGCCTTCAATTCGGTCGAATACATCATGCGCGATGTGGCGGGTGGCTGGATCATCCGCTACATGCACTCCACCGGCGCCTCCATGTTCTTCGTGGTGGTGTATCTGCACATGTTCCGTGGTCTGGTCTATGGCTCCTACAAGCAGCCACGCGAACTGATCTGGATCTTCGGCATGCTGATCTTCCTGTGCCTTATGGCCGAAGCCTTCCTGGGCTATCTGCTGCCATGGGGCCAGATGTCGTTCTGGGGTGCGCAGGTGATCGTCAACCTGTTTGCTTCCATCCCGGTGATCGGGCCTGACCTGTCGGTGTGGATACGGGGTGACTTCGTGGTGTCCGATGCGACCCTGAACCGCTTCTTTGCCCTGCACGTGATTGCCGTGCCGCTGGTCCTGTTGGGCCTGGTGGTGGCTCACCTGGTAGCGCTGCACGAAGTGGGTTCGAACAACCCCGATGGCGTCGAAATCAAGAAGAACAAGGATCCCAAGACCGGCATTCCGCTGGATGGCATCCCCATGCACCCCTACTACACCATCAAGGATATCTTTGGTGTGGCGGTGTTCCTGGTGATCTTCAGCTATGTGGTGTTCTTTGCGCCGGAGATGGGCGGCTTCTTCCTGGAGCACCCCAACTTCGATCCGGCTGACCCGCTGAAGACCCCGCCGCATATTGCACCGGTCTGGTACTTCACGCCTTACTACGCCATCCTGCGCGCCATTCCGTCCTTCCTGGGTACCCAGGTATGGGGTGTGATAGGCATGGGTGCGGCTGTGGTGATCATTGCCTTCCTGCCCTGGCTGGATCGCAGCCCGGTCAAGTCCATCCGCTATCGTGGCAAGAAGTTCAAGACGGCCCTGGTGCTGTTCCTGATCTCCTTTATCGGCCTGGGTATCCTGGGTGCCAAGGCACCGACTGAGCTGCGCACCATCCTGTCGCAGATCTTCAGTGTCATCTACTTCGGCTTCTTCCTGCTCATGCCGTTCTATACCAAGAACGACCCAGGTACCGAGCCGGTGCCGGCACGCGTTACCGAAACCAATACCTCGCGCCAGCTGGCATTCCTGATGTACGTGGGTATCGCCATCCTTGGTTCGTTTGTGTTCGCCAAGCTGGTTTGATCGAGGGAGACGAATAAGATGAAAAACAAGATTGCCCGGATTATCGCCGCCTGTGCCTTGCTGGCCCCGCTGACCGCCCTGGCGGCCTCTGGCGGTGTCGCGCTGGACAAGGTTGAGCTGCGTGTCGCCAATGCCGAATCGGTGCAGCGCGGCGCCAAGGTGTTCGTGAACTACTGCTTGTCGTGCCATGGCGCCAGCTCCATGCGCTATAACCGCCTGACCGACCTGGGGTTGAGCGAGCAGCAGATCAAGGACAACCTGATGTTCGCCACCGACAAGGTGGGCGACCCGATGCGCGTGGCCATGCAGGCCAAGGACGGCAAGGCCTGGTTTGGCGCCACCCCGCCCGACCTGACCCTGATTGCCCGCTCGCGTGGTGCCGATTGGCTCTACACCTATCTGCGCAGCTTCTACCGCGACAGCAGCCGTCCCACTGGCTGGAACAACGCGGTGTTCGACAAGGTTGGCATGCCGCATGTGCTGTGGCAGCTGCAGGGCGACCTGGAACTGCGTACCATCGAGGGCAAGGCTGAGGCCAAGGGCCCGGTGGCGCGCTCCTGGGAGACGGTGGAGCATGTGAACGGCAAGGATAAGATCACCACCCACCAGCTGGTGCTGACCAAGGCGGGCGAACTGACCCGCCTGGAAGACGGCAAGGCCAATATGCTCGACTTTGACGAGCGTATGACCGACCTGACCAACTACATGGTGTGGATGAGCGAACCGGCCCAGGTGAAGCGCGAGAGCATAGGCTACAGCGTGCTGCTGTTCCTGATCTTCTTGCTGGTGCCCATGACCTATATCCTGAAGCGCGAGTACTGGAGCGACCTGCACTAAGCCTGCTCCGCAGCTGTGTGGTCCTGCAGTCGGAAACGGGAGGTGATTCCTCCCGTTTTCTTTTTTGAATCAGTTGCTTATGTTGCTTTTCTGGCTATTTGCCTAGGCAAAATGCTAAACTCGATCGTTTACGACTATTGCCGTTGATGGAGATCCCCCGCTTATGATGACCCTGTACTCCGGCACTTCCTGCCCTTTCAGCCACCGCTGCCGTATTGTCCTGTTCGAAAAGGGCATGGACTTCCAGATCGTTGACGTGGACATACACAACAAGCCGGAAGACCTGGCCGTGATGAACCCGTACAACGAAGTGCCTGTGCTGGTCGAGCGCGACCTGTGCCTGTACGAATCCAACATCATCAACGAATACATTGATGAGCGCTTCCCGCATCCGCAGCTGATGCCGGCCGACCCCATCATGCGCGGCCGTGCCCGCCTGATGCTGTTCAACTTCGAGCGCGAACTGTTCGTGCATGTGCGTACCCTGGAGAACAGCGCGTCCAGCAAGAAGGACCTGGAGAAGGCCCGCACCACCATCCGTGACAACCTGGGCCAGATCGCGCCGCTGTTTGCCAAGCAGAAGTTCATGCTGGGCGAAGAGTTCTCCATGCTGGACGTGGCGATTGCGCCCCTGCTGTGGCGTCTGGAGCACTACGGCGTGGAAGTGTCCAAGCCGATGGCACCCATCCTCAAGTACGCCGAGCGTCTGTTCGGCCGTCAGGCGTTTATCGATTCGATGACGCCTAACGAAAAAGCCATGCGCAAATGATGTAAGGCGTGATGGGCCCGACCGGCCATGCCGTGTCGGGCCTATTGCCTTGTACCGACTCCTTCCTTCTCCTACGCGAAGCGCATGAAACCAGTTCCGATCAAGCCTTACCTGATGCGCGCCATCCACGAATGGTGCTCCGACCACGGCTATACGCCTTATCTGGTGGTCGCCGTGCGCGGCAAGATGCAGGTGCCCATGGAGTTCGTGAAGAATGGCGAGATCACCCTCAATGTGAGCTATAACGCCACCCGCAATATGCAGCTGGGTGACGATTATGTGCACTTCTCGGCACGCTTCAATGGCGTGTCCCGCGACATCGCCGTGCCCATAGGCGCCGTGGTATCCCTGTTTGCCCGCGAGACGGGCGAGGGCATGGCCTGGGAGCCGGAGTTCGCCGAAGCGGGTGAGGAGGAGCACGGCGAGGAACGCGTCAGCGCCTTGCGGCCGGTGTCGCCCAGCGTGCCGGAAGCCGTGGTGCTGAAGGAGGATGCCAAGGAGGCACCGCCGGCCGATGATGAGGAACCGCCACCCGCTGCCCCGCCTGCAGGGCGTGGGCATCTGCGCGTGGTGAAGTAGGCCTTTGAACAGGCTCTTACTGCTGCGCATCCAAAAAAACACGCCGATGGCGTGTTTTTTTGCTTTATCGGCCTGACAACTTGGGCGGCGAGCACCACAGCAAGGCCGCTGGGATGTCGCCGGTAGTACTACGCCGGCCCATCCGGCGGCAACCGGAAGCGGTGCGCTATTTCCTGCAATTGCTGGGACTGTTCATTCAGGCGCTCGGATGTGGCGGACAGCTCTTCGGAGGAGGCGGCATTGGTCTGGGTAGTGGCAGACAGGCGGCTGGCGGACAAGGCTATCTGTTCCAGGCCATTGCGTTGTTCGCGACTGGCGGCGGCGATCTGTTGAACCAGTTCGGCGGTCCGGCGTATGGATGGCTCGACCTGGTCAAGCAGGTGGCCGGCCTGTTCGGCCTGGTCCACGCTGTTCAGGGATAGTTGGCCTATCTCCTCGGCGGCGGTACGGCTACGCTCGGCCAGTTTGCGTACCTCGGTGGCGACTACGCCAAAGCCCTTGCCGCTTTGCCCGGCGCGGGCAGCCTCGATGGCGGCATTCAGGGCCAGCATATTGGTCTGGAAGGCGATATCGTCTATCAAGGCTACTTTGCGGGCAATTTCACGCATGGCCTGTACGGTCTGCTGCGCCGATATCCTGGCCTGACTGGCAGCGTCTGCCGCCTGCCAGGCAATGGCATCGGTGGTCTGTGCATGGCTAGCGTTGAGGCTGACGCTGGCGCTCATCTGGGTCAGGGCGGCGCTGGCTTCTTCCACATTGGCGGCTTGCTCCGAGGTGGTGGCGCTGAGCGCCTGCGAAGCGGCGGCCACGTGGCCGGAAGCCGAAACGGTGACGGCGGCAGAGGCATGCAGCTCGGTCACGACTTGGCGCAGGCTGTCGACCATATGCTGCATGGCATGCAGCTGGCTGTCGCTGTCGTTGCGGTGCGTTTGCACGGCAACCGACAGATCGCCCTCTGCTACCCGCCTGGCGATATCGGCTGCGTATTCAGGCTCGCCACCTACCTGCCTGAGTACCTGGCGAGTCAGCCACAGCGCTACGCCGGTGATCAGGCAGAAGCCGGCCAGCACCAGCAGGCCCAGGCTGGCCATGCCATGGCTGACCTGGGCGGCAACGTCCTCCACTGGCACCGTCACTGAAACTACACCACGTACATCGCCCACCTTCCAGTCGCGCTTGGGGGAGTCGGGGTGGCTGTTATGGCAGCTGACGCAGGCCTGCTGCATGCGGTCGGCAACGGCATAGCGGGCGTAGAGCCGGTCGCCCACGCGCTGCAGGGTTTGCTGGGGGATGTCGGGATTGCGTTCCAGCGCGGTGATGCTGGCCAGCTCGAAGGCATCGTAGCTTTCGGTGGCCACCCGGTTGGGGAAGGGGTGGCGGCTATAGAGGCGGATAGCCGTGCCGGGGTAGTCCTTGCTGATGGCGGTGCCCAGGGCTTTGACCAGGGTGGCAGGCAAGGGCAGGGTATTGGGCTGCTCGCGGAAGTTGGCACCGAAATGCATGCCTGCGGCACCCGCCCGGGTGGTGATCTCGCTGGTATAGAAGGCGCGCAGCACGGTGGTCTGCTGGGCCAGGGTCTGGGCGGCCTTGATGCCGGCGGTGCGCACCATCTGTTCACGCAATTGCATGGTAAGGGCGACGCAGGCCAGCGCCACGGCAGCGCCCACCAGCAGTATGGGCAGCAGCAGGCGCTGGGTCAGGCTGCTTCTGGGCAGTAGGCGCATGGGCCTCCGGGTGCACAAGAATATATTGGCTACATGAGCAGCATAGCCAACATTTCCTGCCGCCTCGGCGTGATTTATGAACTTCAGCCACTGACCGCTGCAGCGGATTCAAAACACGCCGCGCGCTGCGCGGTGACGCCCGTACCCGTCATTCACCTACGCCAGCCTAGGATGAGCACTCAACACAGGACCGGTGATCAGGGGCGCCCGCACTTGCCGGGCAGGCGGCCCATCATCGCTAGATCAGGCCTTGCGTGTCATCACGGCGGCGAAGAAGCCGTCGCAGCCGTGTATCTGCGGGTGCAGCTGCAGGTAGTTGCCTGTGTCGAGGTCTACCCGCTGTTCCTTCAAGACCTGGCTGGCGGGAATCAGCTCGAAGCCGGGGTGGGCGGCCAGGAAGGCTTCGACTATGCCCTGGTTTTCGCGCGGCAGTATGCTGCAGGTGGCGTAGACCAGCCGGCCACCGACCTTTACCAGGCGGGCGGCCGAGGCCAGGATGGCGGTCTGCTTCTGGTTCAGTTCGTCCACGCTGGTGGCGCTCTGGCGGAACTTGAGGTCGGGGTTGCGGCGCAGGGTGCCCATGCCGGAGCAGGGGGCGTCGACCAGCACGCGGTCCAGCTTGCCGGCCAGGCGCTTGATGCGGCTGTCGTTCTCGCTCTCTATGCGCTGTGGCTGGACATTGGACAGGCCGGAACGTGCCAGGCGGGGCTTGAGGTTGGCCAGCCGCTTCTCGGAGACATCAAACGCATACAGGCGGCCGCTGGAGGCCATCAGCATGCCCAGCAGCAGCGTCTTGCCGCCCGCGCCGGCACAGAAGTCGGCCACCATCTCGCCGCGCTTGGGGCCAACCAGCAGGCCCAGCAGCTGGCTGCCTTCGTCCTGCACTTCGATGGCGCCTTCGGTGAACAGGGTGTGGCGGTTGATGGCGGGCTTGCCTGCCAGCCGCAGGCCGAAAGGCGAGTAGGGCGTGGGGCTGTGTTCGTAGCCCAGGGCTTCCAGTTCGGCCTGGACGGCCTCGCGCTTCATCTTGAGGGTGTTGACGCGCAGGTCCAGCGGAGCGGGCTGGGACAGGGCTCGGCCCAGGCTGAGGATGTCGTCGTCGCTCATGCCACTGGCCTGCAGCTCGCTGCCTACCCACTCGGGCAGCTCGGCCCGTTCGGCCAGGGTCAGGGTTTCCAGCTTGAAGGCTTTGACGCCGGCCAGGAAGGCGCGCTCGTCCTCGCGCGAGACGATGGGCTCGAATTCGCGCAGGTTGCGGCCACCACGTATCAGCCAGGCCAGCAGGAGCCGGCGGGGGCTGTTGTCTTCGCCGCAGATGCGGTCCAGTGCGAACTTCTGCCGCATGACGCCAAACACCGCTTCGGCGATGAAGTGCCGGTTCTGGCTGCCCAGCTTGGGGTTCTCGCGGAAGTAGCGCGACAGTACGGCATCGGCCGGTGCGGCGAAGGACAGGGCGTTGCGCAAGGCATCCAGGGCGGCGTGGAATTGTTCTTGATTCAGTGGGGGCATGGTTATTCCAGTTGGTATTCGATGTGTTTGGCGATCAGCTGCAGCTCGCCCTTGTCGTCGTGGCGGACGATCTTGACGGGCAGGTTGGCGTAATCGGTGGCGAGCCAGAACTCGGTGCGCTTGTCACCATCCGGGGCGCGCCAGATACGGGTGGCCGTTTGCTTGCCCATGAGGGCGAACGGGCTGCCAGTGCTGGCGGTAAAGGCGTCATCACGCAGCTTGCGGCCGGTGATGATCTGCAGATTGGCGGTGGTCTTGGTGCCCAGCCAGGCGAGCTGGAAGGGCAGGGTGTTGAGATCCTGCGCGCCGCTGTCTAGCGGGGCGCTTTGCAAGGCGTCGGCCTGGCCATAGCTGACTTGCCGGGTGCGCCAGTCAAACTGGGCCTGCTGGCGCGGGGTGCTGCTGCTGCCACGGAACTCGCCGTAGCTGCTGGGGCGCAAGCCGGCGGGCGTCAGCTCGCCTTCGCTGTGATAGCGGATGCGGGAACCCAGGATGGGGGTGATCTCGGTATCCAGTGTGTACTTGCTGCCTTCCCGCTGCCAGCGTTGTACGGCCTCGCCCACCGGCAGGCCACTCAGCCTTGCTTCGTAGGTGATGCGGGCCTGGCGTGGCAGGTCGGCGGCCTGGAGCGCAGTGGCGGCCAGGAGGCTGAGGGTCAGTAGCAGGGAACGTGCAATCATGATGCGTGCCTTGAGCGTTGGGGATGGCGACCACCTTAGTGGCTGGCGGCTGACCTCCTGCTGAATCAACGGTCTCTCTCGCGGGGTGCGGCGCGTGCCAGCACGGTATTGCCGTCAAAAGCGACCTCGACGGCGATCATGTCCTGCACGGCTTCGCCATCATCGCTGCGTATGCGCACGGGCAGATTGTGCCAGTCGGGCGCCAGGTAGAACTCGAAGCGGCGCTTCTCATGGCTGCCGGACAGGACCAGGGTGGGCACCTTGATGCCGGACAGGGTCAGCGTCGTTTCGCCTATCAGCTTGAATGGCACAGTATAGGTCTTGCGGCCGCTGACCACCTGCATGGTGAAGTCGGGCAGCCTGCTGCCCTGCAGGGCGAACTGGTAGGGTGCGGAGAACATGTCCTGGGCGCCTTCCTGCAGCGGCGCAGTCTGGCGCTTGGCGGGCTCGCCAAAGCTGACCTGCTGTGCGGGCCAGTCGAACTCCACCAAGTAGCGGGGGGCGGGCTTGCGGTTTCGCCACTCGGTAAAGCGCTTGGGCCGTAGGCCGTGGGGGCCGACCTCGCCCTCGCTTTTCCATTCGTAGGTCTGGCCCAGGAAGCTACCCAGCAGGTCTATCTCATATTCATCACCATCCTGGCGCCATTTGAGCTTGGCCAGTGCCACGCCTTTGATCAGGTAGCTGACGTCGATCTGGCGGGGGAAAGGGCCATCCAGCACCGGGCGCGCGGCGGCGGTGGCAGCAGCCGGTACGACGGTGACGGTGGGCTCGGGTGGCGTCACTACCGCGATGGCGGTGGCCGGTGGGCTGGGTTCGGCTGTTGCGGCCACCTGGGGGGGCGATACTGGCGCTTGGGGCGCTGGTGTGCTGGGTTTGGGTGGGGGGGCAGCCGGCTTGGGGGGCGGCACGATGGGTTGGGGCGGTGCCCCGGGCGCAGCCGGCGCCGTGGCCTCAGACAGGATAGGGGCAGGGCTGGCCGGTACGGCCGGCAGGCCTAGCTGCACCTGCAGGGCGTCGAGCGGCTGGATGCCTGCCAGCAGCCGACGGCTGGCATGGTCTGCCAGCTGCCTGCCCTGGAGCGTGCGCTGCGAGGGCTGGATCAGCGGGGTGTCGGTCAGTGGGTCGTGCTGCCACCACAGCCACAGGGTATCGCCCAGGCTGGCAGTGAGGTGCAGCAGCAGGGAGGTGAGTAGGGCGATGAGGAAGAGCGGCGACAGCCTGGCTCGCATAGACCTATCCGAGATGACGGACACGCAGTCCGTCCACTTCCAGCCGACCTTGGACAAACGCCTGCACGGCGGCGGGGTAGAGCCGGTGTTCCTCTGCCAGCACTCGCTGGGCCAGACTGGTCTCGGTGTCGTCGTCCAGCACCGGCACAGCAGCCTGGAACACGATGGGGCCATGATCAAGCTCGGCCGTGACGAAGTGGACGGTACAGCCGGCCAGCTTGCAGCCTGCATCGATGGCGCGCTGGTGGGTATGCAGGCCGGGGAAGGCGGGTAGCAAGGAGGGGTGGATATTGAACATCCGGCCTGCGTAATGCTGGGTGAAGGCGGGCGTCAGTATGCGCATGAAGCCGGCCAGCACCACCAGATCGGGCTGGAAGCTGTCTATGCGGGCGGCCAGTTCGGTATCGAAGGCTTCGCGGCTGGCGTATTGCTTGTGATCGAGCGCGACGGTGGCAATACCGCGTTCAGCCGCCCAGGCCAGGCCAGCCGCATCGGGCCGGTTGGCAATGACGGCGGCGATGTGCGCGCCGGGGATGGCGGCTTCGACGATGGCCTGCATATTGGAGCCACGGCCGGAGATCAGGATGACGATGTTTTTCATAGGTGCAGCGGCTATCCTGCGGGCCTGGCTGCTTGGCCAAGCGCCGCGATGGCATATCGGACGGGCGGATCAGTCCCGGGCCGGTGCCGGCAGTGCCGGCTTGGCCCGGATGGACCGATGGGACTCAGGCAACCTGGGTCTGGTGCTCGTCACCGTTGCGGGCACGGATGGTGCCCAGGCGGTAGACGGTCTCGCCTTCGGCGGCCAGCAGCTTGCTGGCGGCTTCGGCGTCTGCCGCCGAAACGATCACCACCATGCCGATACCGCAGTTGAAGGTTCGATACATTTCCTGCGTTTCGACATTGCCCTGGGCTTGCAGCCATTGGAACAGCTTGGGCAACTGCCAGGACTTGGCGTCGATCTGGGCCACGGTGTGGTCGGGCAGCACGCGCGGCACGTTCTCGGTGATGCCGCCGCCGGTGATATGGGCCATGCCCTTCACGGTGAGGCTTTCCATTAGCTTGAGGATGGGTTTCACATAGAGACGGGTGGGGGCCATCACCACATCGGCCAGCGAGCGTCCGCCGTCGAAGGAGGCGTTGTAGTCGGCTTCGGTCAGATGCAGGATCTTGCGGATCAGCGAATAGCCATTGGAGTGGGCGCCATTGGAGGCCAGGCCCAGCACCACATCACCGGGGGCGATATGCTCGCCTGTGATGATCTTGCTCTTTTCCACCACGCCGACGGCAAAGCCGGCCAGATCGTACTCGCCCAGGGGGTACATGCCTGGCATTTCGGCGGTTTCGCCGCCGATCAGGGCACAGCCCGATTGTTCGCAGCCGCTGGCTATGCCCTTGATGACTTCGGTGGCGCTGGTGACATCCAGCTTGCCGCAGGCGAAGTAATCGAGGAAGAACAGGGGCTCGGCGCCTTGCACCAGGATGTCGTTGACGCTCATGGCCACCAGGTCTATGCCTACGGTGTCGTGGCGGTTCAGTTCGAATGCCAGCTTGAGCTTGGTGCCCACGCCATCGGTGCCCGATACCAGCACCGGTTCCTTGAACTTCTTGCTGATCTCGACCAGGCCGCCGAAGCCACCGATGCCGGACAGGACTTCCGGCCGCATGGTGCGCTTGGCGAAGGGCTTGATGTTCTCGACCAGCTGGTCACCCGCATCGATATCGACGCCGGCATCGCGATAGGAAAGGCTTTGTGGGGCTTGGCTCATGGTAGGCTCGGTGAACGTTGGAATCTGGGCCGCCCCTGCCATTCGCGCCCTGGCCCTCCATCGGGTTGGAGGCGGGCTGCGCACACTGGCGGGGTTGCGGGTCTGTGTTGTGGCCATCAGGCCGCGAAAACCGGCGCGTTGGCGACGGCGGTGCGGTTACAATGCAGCACTGGCGGCAACAAGCCATGCCAGATTTATAGGCCTTATCACTGTAAGCACCGGAATTCGCGCGCATTTTACCCGAAATGAAACGTCGCCGCCCGCTCAAACCTACCTGGACCCGCTACTGGCCGCTTGGCCTGGGGCTGGCCATACTGATCGTCCTCTACCTGCTGGCACCGGTACTGGCGCCCTTTGTCACGGCTGCTGTGCTGGCCTATATCCTGGAACCCCTGGTGGGCAGGCTGGCTGCGCGGGGCTGGGACCGCAGCGTGGCGGTGGGCGTGGTGCTGGCGGGCCTTCTGCTGATGCTGGTGGCGCTGGTGTTGATCGTGGTGCCGCTGTTTGTGCAGCAACTGAGCGCGCTATATGGCTATGTGCCGGAGCTGCTGGCCTGGCTGCGTGACCGGGTGGCGCCGTTGATGTCGCAGCGACTGGGTCTGGAGCTGTCGCTGGATACCGAATCCATCAAGACCTGGCTGACTGCCCATGGGGCCGAAGCTGGGCAGGCCTTCAAGGCGGTGCTGCCCTCGCTGACATCGGGTGGTTTGGCTGTGGTGGGGCTGCTGGCCAATCTGGTGCTGCTGCCGGTGGTGCTGTTCTATTTCATGCGCGACTGGCATGTGCTGATAGGCCATGTCAGGGCCTTGATACCGGTACGCCTGCAGGCGACCGTCACTGGCCTGGTGGCGGAGGTGGATGATGTGCTGGGGGAATTCCTGCGTGGCCAGATCTCGGTCATGCTGCTGATGGCGGTGTTCTATAGCCTGGGCCTGTGGCTCTGTGGTGTGAAGTCGGCCCTGCCCATCGGCATCATCGCCGGCATCCTGGTGTTCATCCCTTACCTGGGGGTGATAGTCGGCGTGCTGCTGGCCACCTTGGCTGCTGGCCTGCAGTTCCAGTCGCTGGGCGGCTTGCTGCCGGTGTGGGGGGTGTTCCTGATGGGCCAGTTGCTGGAAGGCTTTGTGATTACCCCCAAGCTGGTGGGCGAGCGTATCGGCCTGCATCCTGTGGCCGTGATCTTTGCCTTGATGGCCTTTGGCCAGCTGTTCGGCTTTGTCGGCGTGTTACTGGCGCTGCCGCTGGCGGCGGCCCTGCTGGTGGGCCTGCGCCATGTTCGGCAGCAATATCTGGATAGCCCCCTGTACCTGCGATGAAGCAGCTGCCGCTGGATCTACAGCTACCTGAGCCCTTTGGCTTCGATGATTTCCTTATCGGCCCCAATATGGAGGCCTTTATGGCCTTGCAGAACCTGGCTGATGGCCAGGGGGGCGAGGGGTGCGTGTATCTGTGGGGTGCCCACGGCACCGGCAAGAGCCATCTGCTGCGTGCTACCGTCCAGCGGGCCATGGCCCATGGCCTGTTTGCCTATTATTGGGACGCTGCCCGGCAACCGCTGGCCGAGGCGGCCCATGGCTACGAATTGCTGGCGGTGGACCATGTGGATGGCCTGGGCGAGGAGGAGCAGATCGTATTGTTTGGACTGATCAACGCCCAGCGCGAGGCGGGACGGGTGATACTGACGGCCGGCCTGCAGCCGCCGGCCCGCCAGTTGCTGCGCGAGGACCTGACAACCCGCCTGGGCTGGGGCTTGGTGTTCGAGATAGGCGAGCCTGACGATGAGGACAAGGCCGCGCTGCTGCGCCATCGGGCCCGTGCCCGTGGTTGCGAGGTCGATGAGGCGGTTTGCCGCTGGCTGGTGCTGCATCGCAGCCGCGACCTGGGCGAGCTGACCCGCCTGCTCGATAGCCTGGACCGGGCGGCCTTGGCCCGTGGCCGCCCCTTGACCTTGCCCCTGGTGCGAGAGGTGCTGCGCGATGCTGATGAGGCACCGCAGGACCAGGGGTCTTGGAATGGCACCCTGCCCTGGTAGTGGCGCCGGCCTGGTGGCGGATGTGGGCTAGCCTATCTCGCCCTGGAAGGCGACACGCTCGAAATCCTGACCTCGCTCTATCAACTGGTCCAGCCTGACCTTCTTGATCTGACCTTCGATATGTACTTCGATGATGCGGCCGGCCTTGAACCAGGTGGGCGGCAGCAATAGGCTGGGCAGTGCCTGCAGGGTAGGCATGCCCGGTAGCAGCAGGGCCTGGGTGAAGCGATTGGAGAAGGTATTGAGGCCGGTGGCGCGCACGGCCACGGCTTGCGGCATGCCGGGCAGGGCGCGCACGCCCATGGCGATCTCGCCGTTGCTGCCTTCCAGCAGCCAGCGCACGGTACCGACCATGTATCCCTGGCCTGGGCGGGGGCGCACGGCAACCAGTTGGCCATGCATCAGTCGGCCACCGGGCTCGTTGCGCTCTAGCTTGAAGCCCAGCGCGCTCTCATTGTGTACCCGCCAGGCCTCCATCTCGGGTTCCGGCTCGGCATCGCGATTGACCTTGGCAGCGCTCAGGTGATGGGCCTGGCCGCCGAACAGCTGGAAGTCGGCGATGGCGCGGCCACGGACTTCCATGGGTTCGGCCGGCTGGCCAAAACGCTCGCCGCCGACGGCGAAGTGGGTGGCCACCAGTCCCAGGCCGACCTGGGCCTCGGGTGCATCATCCCTGGCAGGGCGACGGGGCATGCCGCGTTCTATCGGCAGGTCGCACCATTCCTGGTAGAGCCCGATCAGGTGGTTTTCCACCGTGGTGGCGGCGTATTCTTCGCCCAGGCCCAGCTGGGCAGGCGATTCGCCGGCACGCAGGTATTTGATGCGCTTCTTGATGCTCTTGCCTATGGGGTCGATATCAAGGAAGCGCCAGCCTTCGCCGCTGGGCGGCGGGTCGTGCCGCTTGAGCTCTCCCGGCGCCGCCAGATTGAAGGCCAATACCCCTTTGTCCTGGTCTGCGGGGGGGGCGCTCGCCATGGCGGCCTGATTGGACCAGCGATCCAGCAAGCGATCTGTCCAGATGATCTGCCGCACCGGCATGGAGCTGGGATTGGCGGCCGCCAGCAGCAGGGCTTGCAGGAAGGCCGCATGACAGGACGAAAGCTCGGTCTGCTTGTTGAGGCTGTCCTTGACGATCTTGGTGGCGACATCGGCATCGGTTGCGATCTGGTAGAGCGCGTACAGATCATCCCAGCGCGCTTGCGGCACAACCCGGTAGGCCAGGTGGTGCTCGCGTATGGCCAGGGCGGCATAGCGCAGGGCGCGCTGGCCGGCCAGGGCCTTGTGATCGGCCACCATCACGTCGCCCTTGATGGCCGCTTGCCAGCAATGCCGGTAGCCGGTGCTCATGGCTAGCCAGAGCTGGTTGTTGGCCAGCCAGATGCCGTCTTCGGTCAGGGCCAGGGGGAAGGGCTTGCCGAAGTAGCGCTTGGCGTTTTCCTCCTGCAGCATGGCGACCGGCTCGCGCAGCATCTCCAGCATCTTCAGCCGCTCTATCGGCAGCACGGGGCTGACGTTGAGGCGGGCCAGTGTGTCCAGCACCTCGCCGTGGGCCTGCCGCACATTGATCATGGGCACCAGTTTTAGCCAGTCCCGGAAGCCGCGTGCGTCGGCAAACTCCATGGGCAGGGAGGCATCGAAGGGCGGTAGATCGAGTGCGTGCATGTTTATTCCTTGAACGACTCTAGCATCAGCAGCCTGGACGCCAGCGCGGCCTTGAGGCGGGTGGTGTCGATGGCCTTGTCATGGCCCTCACGCATGGGTTGCGCCCATATGGGGGCCGGGAAGTGCCTGTCATCCAGCCAGCGGGGGATGACATGCCAATGCACATGGGGCACGACATTGCCCAGGCTGGCCAGGTTGATTTTGTCCGGCGACAGTTCGCTGCGCAGGACTTCTTCAACGGCCCAGACGGCATTCATGATTGCGACTCGGTCTTCGCTGGCAAGTTCGGTCATCTCGGCCAGGTGCTGGTTGAGTATGACACGGCAAAAACCAGGGTAGCCGGGTTCATCCACCAGTACCACGCGATACAGGGCTGATTGCCAGAGCAATTCGCCGCCGGGGGTGGCGCACAGCGGGCAGGGGGATGCGGTCATGATGGCTGCCTAATATCAAAAAATGCCAATTCTATTACGTTGGCATTGTGCGGCCGTAAGCCAACGAACTCAAGTGTGCTGGCTACCGTTTGGCTGTTCTGGTAATACGGCCAGCGGCTTGTGCTGCTGACGGATATGACGTAGGTCGGTGGCCGGTACGCAGGCCCTGATGGTGCCGGGGCCTGCGCGGCAGCTGCGGTGGCAGGTGCTGGGCGGCGTGCGGCCAGGCCCAATTCAGCAGTCATCAGCATAGCCGGCGTTGGACTGAATGCAATGCGATGAGGGCCGCATGGGCGGCCCTCATACAGCTCACAGTCCCGCTGCTTACAGCAATACCCGCTCGATACCGCCGTTGCGGGCGGTTTCCACATAGGTCGGCATCCAGTTCTCGCCCAGCACGTGCTTGGCCATCTCCACCACGATGTAGTCCGCCTCGGTGCCCGCGTCGTCGTTGTAGCGGGACAGGCCTTGCAGGCAGCTGGGGCAGGAGGTCAGTATCTTGACCTTGTCCTCGCTACCAGCCCGCGCCTTGTCGGCGCCCTTGCGCATTTCTTCTTCCTTGCGGAAGCGCACCTGGGTGGCGATATGCGGGGTGGAGGCGCCAAAGGTGCCCGACTCGCCGCAGCAGCGCTCGTTCAATGCCACGTCGGTGCCCATCAGTTCATTGGCCAGCTTGATCGGGCTCATTGTCTTGATGGGTGTGTGGCAGGGGTCGTGGTACATGTAGCGGGTACCAGTCAGGCCGCTCAGCTTGATGCCCTTCTCCAGCAGGTACTCGTGGATATCCAGCAGGCGGCAGCCGGGGAAAATCTGCTCGAACTGGTATTTCTGCAGCTGGTCCATGCAGGTGCCGCAGCTGACGATCACGGTCTTGATGTCGAGATAGTTGAGGGTATTGGCCAGGCGGTGGAACAGCACCCGGTTCTCGGTGGTGATCTGCTCACCCTTGTCGGCAAAGCCTGAGGAGGTCTGCGGATAGCCGCAGCACAGGTAGCCGGGTGGCAGCACCGTGGTGGTGCCCACATGCCAGAGCATGGCCTGGGTGGCGAGGCCGACTTGGGAGAACAGCCTTTCCGAGCCGCAGCCGGGGAAGTAGAACACCGCTTCGCTGTCTTCGGCGGCCAGCTTGGGGTTACGTATCACCGGCACGATATCGCTGTCTTCCACATCCAGCAGGGCGCGGGCGGTTTTCTTGGGCAGGTTGCCCGGCATCTTCTTGTTGATGAAGTGGATGATCTGGGTCTTGACCGAAGGCTTGCCTACGCTGGCTGGCGGCGCGGCTGTCTGTGCCTTGGCGGCCACCTTGAGCACATCATGGCCCAGGCGCTGCAGCTTGAAGCCCATGCCCATCATGCCGGTGCGCAGGGTCTTGATGGTGGTGGGGTCCTTGGCCGTGAGGAAGGCCATGGCCGCCGCCGTGCCGGGGTTGAACTTGCGGTTGCCGGTCTTGCGCAGGAAGTTGCGCATGGCGATGGTGACATCGCCGAAGTCGATCTTGACCGGGCAGGGGTTGACGCATTTGTGGCAGACCGTGCAATGGTCGGCCACGTCGCCCAGTTCCTCGAAGTGCTTGAAGCTGACGCCACGACGGGTCTGTTCTTCGTACAGGAAGGCTTCGGTCAGCAGGCCTACGCCCAGTATCTTGTTTCGGGGCGAATAAAGCAGGTTGGCACGCGGCACGTGGGTGGCGCAGACCGGCTTGCATTTGCCGCAGCGCAGGCAGTCCTTGACCATGTCGGAGATATGGCCGAGGTCGGATTGCTCCAGTATCAACGACTCCGCGCCCAGCAGGCCGAACGAGGGCGTATAGGCGTTGCGCAGGTCGGCGCCGGCCAGCAGCTTGCCCTTGTTGAAGCGACCGTGCGGGTCTATCCGCTGCTTGTAGGCGCGGAAGGGGCCAATCTCCTCTTCGGTCAGGAACTCCAGCTTGGTGATGCCTATGCCGTGTTCGCCCGAGATCACGCCGTTGAGCTGACGGGCCAGCACCATGATGCGGGCCACGGCCTTGTGGGCGGTCTGCAGCATGTCGTAGTCGTCGGAGTTCACCGGCAGGTTGGTGTGCACATTGCCGTCGCCGGCGTGCATGTGCAGGGCCACGAAGACGCGGCCGTGCAGGGTCTTCTTGTGGATGGCGCGGATGGCTTCGCGGATGGGTGCATCGGCTTCGCCCGAGAACAGGGCATCCAGGTCGGCCAGCAGTTCGCGCTTCCAGGAGATGCGCAAGGCAAAGTCGCGCAGGGCGTGGAACACTGACTGCGGCGGCTCGATATCGCTGGCCGGCTCCAGCGGGGCGTCGGGATAGTTGCTGGTGTATTGCTCGTAAGCGTCGTCCAGGTGTTGCAGCAGCCAGTTCCAGCGGCCATGGACGGTCCGTATCAGGTTCAGTGCTGCTTCGCGCCGGTCGGCTATCAGCTCCTCATGGCTGACGGCTGTGTCGCCGGCATCCACGATGAGTTTGCCATGGCTGAAGAAATCATCGAGCCGTGACAACAGCTGCAGCTTGTTCTGGGTGCTGAGCTCGATATTGATGCGCTCGATGCCGTCGGAGTAGTCGCCCAGGCGCGGCAACGGGATGACCACGTCTTCATTGATCTTGAAGGCGTTGGTATGGCGGGCGATGGCGGCCGTGCGGCTGCGATCCAGCCAGAACTTCTTGCGTGCTTCGGCAGTAACCGCCACAAACCCTTCGCCGTGGCGGGCATTGGCCAGCCGTACGACATGGCTGGAGGCTTCGCCTACAGCGTTTTCGTCGTCCGAGACGATGTCGGCCAGCAGCACCATCTTGGGCCGGCCTCGGCTCTTGGCCTTGGTGGCATAGCCCACGGCGCGCACATAGCGCCAGTCCAGATGCTCCAGGCCGGCCAGGATGGCCTTGGGATGGGCATCCAGGTAGTCCTTGATCTCGACGATGGCCGGCGTGGCCTGTGCCACGGTACCGAAGAACTCCAGGCAGACGGTGCGGCTGTGCGCCGGCATCTTGTGCAGGATGAAGCGGGCCGAGGTGATGATGCCGTCGGTGCCTTCCTTCTGCACGCCGGGCAGGCCGGCCAGGAATTTGTCGGTGACGTCCTTGCCCAGGCCCACCTTGCGGAACTGCGGGCCGGGCACGTCGAGCAGGGTCTCGCTGATCAGGGTCTTGCCATCGGGCTGCAGCCGGCGCACTTTGAAGCGGACCATCTCGGCGTCATGGATCTTGCCGCGGTTATGGTTGATGCGCTCCACCAGCAGCCAGTTGCCGTCGGGGTCCACCATTTTCCAGGAGGCCAGGTTGTCGAGTGCCGTGCCCCATAGTACGGCCTTCTTGCCGCCGGCATTCATGGCCACGTTGCCGCCTATGCAGCTGGCTTCGGCCGAGGTGGGATCGACGGCAAACACCAGGCCCTCGGCTTCGGCGGCTTCCATCACCCGCTTGGTGACGACGCCGGCGCCGCAGTTGATGGTGGCGACTTTGCCTTCGACGCCGGGCAGGTCGAGGTATTCCACGCCGTTGTGGCGGTCGAGCTTCTCGGTGTTGATCACGGCCGACATAGGCGTCAGTGGTACGGCGCCGCCGGTGTAGCCGGTGCCACCCCCGCGCGGGATGATGGTGAGGCCCAGCTCTATGCAGGCCTTGACCAGGCCGGCCATTTCGTCCTCGTGGTCGGGGTTGAGCACCACGAAGGGGTACTCCACCCGCCAGTCGGTGGCGTCGGTCACATGGCTGACACGGGCCAGGCCATCGAAGCAGATATTGTCCTTGCGGGTCAGGCCGGCCATGCGCTTCATCACCTTGCGGCGCAGTTCGGCCGTGGCGGGGAAGGAGGCCTCGAACGCCTGTACGGCTGTCTGCGCGCGGGTCAGCAGATCGCCTACGCCTGGGTTGTCGCCGCGCCGTGCCTCGATCTCGCGCAGGCGGTGGCGCATGGCATCGGTCAGGGCGGTCAGGCGCTTGGGATTGTCGAGCAGGTCGTCCTGCAGGTAGGGGTTGCGCTGCACCACCCAGATATCGCCCAGTACCTCGAACAGCATGCGGGCAGAGCGGCCTGTGCGGCGCTCGCTGCGCAGGATGTCGAGCACGGACCAGGCATCTTCACCCAGTAGCCTGATCACGATTTCGCGATCCGAGAACGAGGTGTAGTTGTAGGGGATTTCGCGCAAGCGGGGGGCGTCGGCGACCATCGGGAGGCTAACCATTTCGGCGGGGATCGGGAGGATCGATTCTAGCTGAAATGTTGCATTGCATCGAACGCTTAAGCGACCCGCTATTGCCTGGCTGGGACAGGAAAACCGCAGTAAAAACAGGGTTTTGCAACAGTGACGTTTACGTCAACGTCAGTCGCACACCTGTTTGGGCAGTGTCTTGCACATCGGGCTGGGATCGCCCGGTGGGCAGATGCCGGTGATCTTGTTGTGTTTGAGCAGGCGCTGCAGCTGCTTGAAGCCCTTGCCCTGCAGGTAGAAGCCAAAGCCATCGTTGAGCGACCAGCGTATGCCGCCACCGGTTGCATCGCCGCCCTGCCGGTTGAGGCAGACTTCGCTGTTGCTGGCAGCGGCCAGCGCTCGTATCTCCAGCGACCGTACCAGTTGCTCGTTGGCCAGGTTGGGGTCGCTGCTGTTGATGTCCTGCAGCGGCCTGCCCTGTGCCATGGGCTCGACATAGGTCCGGAAGATGGGCGACACCACATAGGCGGGTGTACGTTCATACGCGGCGGGTGGCTCCAGGTTCAGGGGGAGCACGGCAATGCTGCCGGCCCGCAGGTTGTCGGCGGGGCCGGCATGTGCCGTGCCATAGCCCAGCAGGGCAAAAAGGCAGCAGCACGGTAGGCGCAGGTACGTCATGGTAGCAATCGGTAACTGTGGTTGCGGCACTATAGGACGCGGGTACTTGCTTGCCAAGCAAGCAAGGCTCCCCTCATCCGGTTTGGACGCGCGTCTGTCGCCGAGGTTCAGGCCAGGAACAGCCGATAGGCCGGGTTGTTGCGCTCGTCGCTGTAGTCGTAGCCCAGTTCGGCCAGGAAGGACTGCAGGGCGGCCTCATCCTCGGGCGGTACCTGCATGCCTACCAGTACCCGGCCGTAGTCGGCACCATGATTGCGGTAGTGGAACAGGCTGATGTTCCAGCCCCGGCCCATATGGGTGAGGAAGTTGAGCAGGGCGCCGGGTCGCTCGGGGAACTCGAAGCGATAGACCAGCTCGTGGCTGATCTGCGGCGCGCGGCCGCCAACCAGGTGGCGGATATGCAGCTTGGCCATCTCGTTGTCGGTGAGGTCCAGTGCCTTGAGCCCGGCAGCATTGAGCTTGGCCACCAGTTCGGCGGCTTCCTGGCGGGTGTTGATCTTGACGCCGACAAAGATGTGGGCCTCGGCAGGGTCGGCCGCACGGTAGTTGAATTCGGTGATGGCACGGTTGCCCAGGAGTTCGCAAAAGTGCCGGAAGCTGCCTGGTTGCTCGGGTATGGTCACGGCCAGGATGGCTTCGCGCGCCTCGCCGATTTCAGCCCGTTCGCTGACGTGGCGCAGGCGGTCGAAGTTCATGTTGGCGCCACTGGCGATGGCGATCAGGGTTTCGCCCTGCACGCCTTCGCGCTCTGCCCAGGCCTTGAGCCCCGCCAGCGCCAGCGCCCCGGAGGGCTCCAGGATGGAACGGGTATCTTCGAAGACATCCTTGATGGCCGCGCACATGGCATCGGTATCTACCAGGATGATTTCGTCGAGCACCTCGCGGCAGAGGCGGAAGGTCTCTTCGCCCACCTGCTTGACGGCCACACCATCGGCAAACAGCCCCACATGCTCCAGGGTAATGCGCTCGCCCGCCGCAATCGAGCGGCGCATGGCATCGCTGTCTATTGGTTCGACACCGATGAGGCGTATCTCAGGCCGCAGGCGCTTGACATAGGCACCCAGGCCGGCCGCCAGGCCGCCACCACCTATGGGCACGAAGATCGCGCGGATGGGATCGGGGTGCTGGCGCAGGATCTCCATGCCCACCGTACCCTGGCCGGCAATCACATCCGGATCGTCGAAGGGCGAGACATAGGTGGCGCCCGTCTGGGCGACCAGTTCCATGGCATGGGCGTAGGCGTCGCTGTAGGAATCGCCATGCAGCACCACCTTGGCTCCGCGCCGGGTGACGCCGTTGATCTTGATCGAGGGGGTGGTCGCCGGCATCACGATGGTGACCTTGCAACCCAGCTTTTGGGCCGACATGGCGACGCCTTGGGCGTGGTTGCCGGCCGAGGCGGTGATCACGCCGCAGGCCAGGGCTGCGGGGCTCAGCTTGGACATCTTGTTGTAGGCACCGCGCAGCTTGTAGGTAAAGACAGGCTGCATGTCCTCGCGCTTGATCAGCACCCGGTTTCCCAGGCGCTCGGCCAGGTTGGGCATGGGGTCCAGCGGGGTTTCGATGGCCACGTCGTAGACGCGGGCGGTCAGTATGCGTTCTAGGTAGTCCTGGGCGGGCATGGCGGCGTGGGTGTCGGGTGCAGGGAACCTGGAAAGCTAACAGGATTCGGCCGGCCGGGCGAGTTGCCGCAGACGTCAATGCACGCTTGCCGCCGGTTATTTGCGTGCCGTTGCCCAGCCTATCAGGCCCACCCCTGCCAGGATGATGACCATGCCCAGCAGCAGCGAGGGGCTGACCTGCTCGTCAGCAAACAGCCAGCCCAGCGACAGGGCCACCAGGGGATTAACATAGCTGGAGCTGGTGGCCAGCGCAGGCCTGGCGTGCCGCAGCAGCCAGACAAAGGCCGAGTAGGCAATGATGGAGCCGAACACCACCAGATAGGCTAGTGCGGCGACCGCTTCCAGCCTGGGGGAGGCGGGAAAGCGCTCGCCGGCGATCAGGGCCACCGGCAGCGAGATCAGGCCGCCTGCCAGCATCTGCATGGCGGCCGACATCGGCCCTGCCGGTAGATCCAGCCTGGGCATCAGTACCGAGGCCACCGCCCAGGCGAGGCAGGCGGCACCCATCAGGGCTACGCCTTTGGGATCGCCGGCCAGACTGGCATCGTTGTGCATGACCACCATGCCGACCAGGCCCAGCGCGATACCGCACCATTCCAGGCCACGTATGCGGCTACCCAGCAGCTGGCTTAGTCCTACCGTCAGCAAGGGGGTACCGGCCACGATCAGAGCGGTGGCGCCCGAGGGCAGGGTCAGCTCGGCCACGCAGGTGAGGCCGTTGCCCAGGGTCAGCATCAGCAGGCCGATCAGGCTGGTATTGCCCAACTGGCGTAGCGTGGGCCAGGGTGTGCCGCGCCACTTGAGCCAGGCCAGCAGCAGGCCGCCGGCAAACAGATAGCGGGTGCCAGATAGAACATAGGGCGGAAAACTCAGCAGTGCATACTTGATGGCCAGGTAGGTGGAACCCCACACAAGCCAGGTGGCGGCAAGGCAGAACGGCAGGAGCAGGCGGGAGGTGGATGGCATAGGTGGGGGCAGGTAGGCGGCTGGCGAACCGGTGCCAGGCAAGGCAGCGGTCGGCACGGCGGCATAGCTTATCATCTGCCGGACTGGTGCTTTTGGCGCAAGACCTTTATAAACTTCCGCCATGCTACAGACACGCACCCTGATTTCGAGCGACCTCTGGCGTTCCGCCAGGATATTCAACTGGTTCCGCGCCCTGATTGCCGTTGCCCTGGCTTTTGTCAGCTGGCGCCTGAGTGATGCCTTCTTCCCGACCCTGGGCGACAGGGTGTCGCTGGTCTGGTTGTCGCTGGTTTATTTGCTGCTGGCCGTGGTATTCGGCATCTGCCTGCAACGGCGCTGGCCCAACTTCCGCCTGTTGCTGACACTGCAGGTGGCCTGCGACATCGGCTTTATCGTAGCGGTCATGGATATCGTCGGTGGTTTACGGACCGGCATGGGTCTGATGCTGCTGCCCTATCTGGCCGGTGCGGGGCTGATCAGCCGTGGCCGCACCACCTTGTTCCATGCGGCGCTTGCCAGTATTGCCCTGCTGCTGCAGCAGGCCTTGCAGTATGTCGCCACCGAGGGGGGCACCGCTGATTTCTTCCAGGCGGCCATGCTCAGCATTGCCTGTTTTGCCACGGCCTGGCTGGCGCACCGGCTGGCCAGCTATGCCACCGAGTCGGAGCGGCTGGCGGCTCGGCGCGGCAGTGAGCTGGCCAATATGGCGCAGATCAACCGCCTGATCTTGCAGGATGTGTCGGACGGCGTGCTGGTGCTGGACGAGGCCGGCGTGATACGGCAGTTCAACCAGCAGGCTGAGCGGCTGCTGGGGCCGGGCATGGTGGCTGGAAAGACCCGGCTGAGCGAATTCAACCCATTGCTGACTGGTGCGTTGGCCAGCTGGCAGGCCGGCCACAGCTTGCTACCGGTGGACCTGGAGATTACCCGCCAGGTGGTGCGGCCCCGCTTCATGCCCATCAAGGTGGGCAATGCCGAGGGCGGCACGGTGGTGTTTCTGGAAGACATAGAGCGGCTGCGGCGCGAGGCGCAGCAGATGAAACTGGCTGCGTTGGGCCGCCTGACGGCGAACATTGCCCATGAGATACGCAATCCCTTGTCGGCCATAGGCCATGCTGCCCAATTGATGGCGGAGGAGGCCCAGGACCCGGCCAGTTTGAGGCTGACCCGCATCATGGTGGAAAACAGCCGGCGGCTGGATGGCATCGTGCGCGCCGTGCTGGACCTGAACCGGCGCGACCGGGCCGAGCCGGTGGATATACGCCTGCATGAATGGTTGACTGCCTTTGTAGAGGAGTTCCGCGAGGTGGAAGGCATTGCTGCCGAGCTGACCCTGCACTGCCCCAAGGGGGCTGTGGCCCGCTTTGATGAGGGGCAGTTGCACCAGGTGCTGTGGAATCTGTGCCGCAATGGCTGGCGCTACAGTACACGGATGGATGGCGCCCTGGGTTTGCGGGTGGCGCGGCTGGCGGATGCCTGGGTACTGGATGTGCATGACGACGGCCCTGGTGTACCGGCAGCCGATGTGAGCAAGCTGTTCGAGCCTTTCTTTACCACCGATGCCAAAGGGACGGGCTTGGGCCTTTATATTGCCCGCGAGATTTGCGCTGGCAATGCCAGCGTGCTCGAATATGTGTCTTCACCACCGGGCGACAAGCTCGGTGGTGCCTGTTTCCGTATCACTTTTCCGGCCCGCCCTGCATGAGCAAACGTACAAGCAAAGTCCCCTGCATCCTGGTTGTTGATGACGAACCGGATCTGCGCGAGCTGGTCGAATTGACCCTGCTGAAGATGGGTCTGGACGTCAAGATGGCCAGCGGCGTGGAAGAAGCCAAGTCCGTGCTGGACGCCGGCGGCGTAGACCTGTGCCTGACCGATATGCGCATGGGTGATGGTTCTGGCCTGGATGTGGTGAGGCATATCCAGACGCAGGGTTTCGATGTGCCTATCGCGGTGATTACTGCCTATGGCAGCCTAGACAACGCGGTGGAGGCGCTCAAGGCTGGTGCCTTTGACTACCTAGCCAAGCCGGTATCGCTGGACCAGCTGCGCACCCTGGTACGCTCGGCCCTGGTGCTGGACACCCCGGCCGCCAAGGTGGTTGAGCCGGGCGATAGAACCTTCATAGGCGAATCGCCGGCCCTGCAGCAGGCGTTGCAGCTGATAGACAGGCTGGCGCGCAACCAGGCGCCGGTTTACCTGACCGGCGAATCGGGCAGCGGCAAGGAGCGGGCGGCACGGCTGATCCATGCCCAATCCAGTCGGGCGTCCCAGCCCTTTGTGGCGGTGAACTGCGGCGCCATCCCCGAGAATCTGATGGAGAGCGAGTTCTTTGGCACCCGCAAGGGGGCATTCACCGGTGCCGACGCCGAGCGTGATGGTTTTTTCCAGGCGGCCAATGGCGGCACCCTGTTCCTTGATGAAGTGGCGGATCTGCCGCTGGCCATGCAGGTCAAACTGCTGCGGGCCATACAGGAAAAGAGCGTGCGCAAGCTGGGCGATACCAAGGAAATCCCCACCGATGTGCGCATCATCTGCGCCACCCACCAGAACCTGGCCAAGTGTGTGGAAGAGGGGCGCTTCCGGCAGGACTTGTATTACCGCCTGAACGTGATCGAGCTGAAGATGCCAGCGCTGCGCGAGATGCGCGAGGATATACCGGTGATCGCCAAGGGGGTGCTGGCGCGGTTGGCGGTACGCAATGGCATGGATGAGCCCAAGCTGGCGCCTGATGCGCTGCAGGCGCTCAGTGCCTATGACTTCCCCGGCAATGTGCGCGAGCTGGAGAACGTGCTGGAGCGTGCGCTGGCGCTATGCGATGGCCGCCAGATACGGGTGGCAGACCTGCAGCTGAGCCTGCGCGACGGTGACGAGGCGCTGCCGGCTGCCGCCATAGGCGACAAGTATCCGCTGCAGGACTACCTGGACCGGACCGAGCGTGAAGCCATACTGGAAGCGCTGGACAAGACCCGTTTCAACCGAACCCAGGCGGCCAAGATACTGGGCGTGACCTTTCGGTCGCTCCGCTATCGGATGGAGCGCCTGGGTATCAACTAGGCGTAGCTTAGCCTCGCAGGTTGGCCGGTGCCTCCCAAGCAAAAGCCCGCTCTCTGCAGCGGGCTTTTGCTTGGGTGATCAGCCAGATGCGCAGTGCTTCAGTCGGCAGGGCCGTAGCGTCGCATGGCTTCCACGGCCAGGCCGGCGCCTATGCTGCCGAACAGGTCGCCTTCGACGGCACGTGCGGCGGGCAACAGGGCGGCGATGCGGCGGCGCAGCAGCGGTATGCCGCTGGAGCCGCCGGTGAAGAACACCGTGTCTATGCCCTCGGCCTGCACCCCGGCATCGCGCAGCAGGTTGGCTACGGTCCGCTCCACATCGTCCACCAGGCTGCTGGTGGCCTGCTCGAAGGTGGGGCGATCGATATCGTGGGTCAGGCCGGTTTGCAGCCTGTCCAGCAGCAGGGTGGTGCTGGGCTGGTCGGATAGCGCGATCTTGGCTTCCTCCACCCGCAGGGCCAGCCAGTGGCCGGCCCGCTGTTCGATCAGGCTCAGCAGGCGATCCAGCTTGTCCTTCTCCATGGCATCGCGGTAGACCTCCTGCAGCTCCATCCAGATCTTGCGGGTGTAGGTGAAGTTGATGGTGTGCCAGGTGGCCAGGTTGAAGTAGTAGCTGGACGGCACCTCGGCGTTGTTGCGCAGGCGTGTGCGGTAGCCCAGCAGCGGCATCAGGCCAGCCAGGCTGAGGTATTTGTCGAAGTCGGTGCCACCTATGTGCACGCCGCCGTTGGCCAGCAGATCGTCGCGCCTGTCCAACTGCTGGGTGCGCTGGGGCGACAGGCGGACCAGCGAGAAGTCCGAGGTGCCGCCGCCGATATCGGCAATCAGCACCAACTCCTCGCGGGTGATGGTTTGTTCGTAGTGGAAGGCGGCGGCAATGGGCTCGAACTGGAAGCTGACTTCCTTGAAGCCCACGGCGCGAGCGGTTTCCTCCAGGGTACGCTGGGCCTGCTGGTCGGCGGTGGGGTTGTCGTCCACGAAATGCACGGGCCGGCCGAACACGGCCGTATCGAACTCGCGGTCGGCCGACTGCTCGGCCCGCAGCTTGAGTTCGCCGATGAAGCGCGACAGCAGCTCGCGGAAGGGCAGGGCGCGGCCCAGCACTTCGGTCTGGCCGTCGATCAGGCTGGAGCCCAACAGGCTCTTGAGCGAGCGCATCAGGCGGCCTTCGTAGCCGTCCAGGTATTCGGCCAAGCCTTGGCGGCCAAAGGCCACTGATTCTTCCTCGGCATTGAAGAACACCACCGAGGGCAGGGTCAGCTTGCCGTCTTCCAGCGCCAGCAGCGCCGATTGGCCCGGCCGAAGCCAGCCCGCGGTGGAATTGGAGGTGCCGAAGTCGATGCCGCAGGCACGGGCAGGGGAGGAATACATCGGAACGCACCTTTTTCAAGAGGGGCGCGGATGCTACGCAAGTCGCTGGAATGTGTCCAGTTTTCTTTTCTGTATCAGCGGCTTAAGCCCGCCCGGGCGAGTGCCTGGGCGGGTTGCCGGGTGATCAGGGCAGGTCACGCTTGAAGAAATCGCGGTAGCGGTCCATCAGTTCCTCGGGGTGGCCTACGGTAATCTGCATATCGTGCAGCAGTCCGTCAGACAGCCTATACACCCAGCCGTGCACAGTGACCTGCTGGCCGCGTGCCCAGGCATCCTGCACCACCGTGGTCTGTGAGGCGTTTACCACCTGCTCGATCACATTGAGCTCGCACAACTTGTCCAGGTGCATCTCGGGCGGAAACTTCTCCAGCCAGCGGCCATGTACCCGGCGCAGGTCATGGATATGTCGCAGCCAGTTATCGGCCAGGCCCACGCGACGGTCTTCCAGCGCTGCACGCACCCCGCCGCAGCCATAGTGGCCGCACACGATCAGGTGCTTGACCTGCAGCATATCGACGGCGAACTGCACCGCAGACAGGCAGTTGAGGTCGGAGTGGACGATCAGGTTGGCCACATTGCGGTGGACGAAGACTTCGCCCGGCAGCAGGCCTATCAGCTCGTTGGCCGGCACGCGGCTGTCGGCGCAGCCTATCCACATGTATTCCGGCGTCTGCTGCTTGGCCAGTTGCTCGAAGAAATCGGGTACCTCGGCCTTGACCTTGTCCGCCCAGCGGCGATTGTTGGCAAACAGGTTGTCGAGATCATTGCTCATGCGTTGAAAGCTCCTCGGTTTGCGGTGAATAGGGTTTGTTCGTATGGCAGGGCGCTTAAGAGCGGCTCACAAAAACCGGCGTAGCGGTACTGGCTAGGCGTGCGAGAGCTGGCGCGCGCAGCTGGTGCGCGCAGCAGACAGTACGCGGGTACGGCAAGCTCGCTCAACAACGCCAGAAGGGTTTTGTCAGCGGCTCTAAATGGGCGGTAGCTCCAGCGCGTAGTCCACCAGGGTTTCCAGCGACACCAGCTCCAGAACGTCCTCGTGGGTGGCGGCCAGCACGATGGGGGCGGCTGCGCCTTCCACCAGGGCCTCTACCCAGCGGGCGGCGCAGACGCACCAGCGATCGCCAGGCTTGAGGCCAGGGAACTCGAACTCGGGCCGGGGTGTGCTGAGGTCGTTGCCACGGGCCATGGAAAAAGCCAGGAACTCGCGGGTAAGCTGCACGCAAACGGTATGGCGGCCCACGTCCTCGGGGCTGGTATTGCAGCAGCCATCACGGAAAAAACCGGTCAGCGGCTTGAGGCTGCATGGCTCCAGCGGTAGGCCGAGCACATTGAGCGCGTTTTTCATGGGCATCCTGCGGGCTGAGATGGCTGCGATTATGGTGGGAGCGGGGAAAAAGACAAAGTGCCATCGTGGCGCGGGCGGCTAGCGGTGATTGTGCCGGCCTTGGCGTAGTAATCTGCCGCCTTGGGGTGGGTGGCCGTGCCCGCCTGATATCTAACACATTGCTCTGGCATCGCCATGTCCCTTCTGGAACCCCTCACTTTGTCCGGCATCAATCAATTGGTGGATGCCAAAACCTTTGCCCGTGGGCTTGACTACTACCATGCCGAAGCGGTGGGGCTTGCTCTAGAGCGATGCGGAATTTGTCAGTGCCGTGTTGCAGGGTACATGTCCTTACCAGGTGTCCTTGCGGATATCGGCGGGCAAGCTGGGGTGGTACTGCTAAGTTGAGCATAGCTTGCCGGGGATACTGCAGAGCGGGGATGTCAGCATGAACCTCACAGTAGGCAGTGCAAGAAACAAGGCCCTAGTGATGTTGTTCATCCTGCAAAGACTGCAAAGAATAGAGCGACTTGGCAGAAGGGCGCTAAGAGCGGCTAACAGAAACCTTCTGGTGTTCTTGTGCGAGCTTGCCGTACCCACGTACTGTGATCGTTCGCTCTCCTAGCCAGAACCGCTACGCTGGGTTTTGTTAGCTGCTCTAAGCTGAGCCTCACAACCATTCGTCCTCGGAACACGTTCGAGGCGGACTCAAAGGTAATCTGCGCGAATCCGATCGATATCCATCGGGGTCGTGCCTTCGTGCTCTGAATACACGTGATCGGCGTTTGCCGCATCCACGACCAGTGTCCCCCGGGCGCGGGCGTGCAATGAGAAAAGGGTGTGCAAGTCTGGCTTGATACCGTAGACCATTGCGCGAAGCATGAGAGAGATGCCGGACAGGTTGTTGATCGTGTTGTTCCAGCCGATACCATGGGTCAACCCAATATCAGCCCAGATGATTCGTCTCGTGGTCAGGTCCACGATAAAGGGGATGCATTGCGCCGTATTGGACGCTAGATCGATCCGATCTTCGACAGTTCGAGGCTCGAATACCTCTCCAGACTGCAAGTCCTCACGCGCCATCCATCCCGCGAAGCATTCCGGTAGGTCGCAGTACGGCTGCATGGTGTAGCTGTTGATGGCGGTGACGATGAATCGTACGCCTGCTTTCTCAAGGTGTGCGAGATCCAGGTCGATGAATTCGGCTGCACCTGTTGGTGCATCGACGATATCACCGCTATGGTAGGCACCCCACTGCCGCAAGTTGAAGTAGGCCAGGGAAGAGAGATAGCGGAATTCGCCGTCGTAGAGTACTGCGGACAGGTCGATGTCAGTTCGGCTACGTCCGTTCTGCCACCATAGGAACAAGCGCATGAATCGGGCTGGCGGTAAGGATAATTGGCTACCGCGCACCAGTGTGCGAAGCGATTTGGCGGCGGCGCGCTGCGCCATGGGTACCAGATGGCGTTTCAGCGCAGGGTCGACATAGCATCTGCCCAATGCGGGAAGCTGCGAGAAGCGTGCAATCAAAGCGGATTCACATAACGCTACAACGCATGCTGCCGTGGCAGTGGCGATGGCAGGCCGCGTATCCTTCCTTGCAAATATCTTGGCGATTTCGCCCTTGGGCAAGAAGAAGCGTAAGGACATCGGAAGATGGCGATGCTGGAAATGGCACAGTACCTGCAGCAGAACCGGCGTGGACACACACGCTACAACGCGCTCGAACGCCGCAATGATGCTGTCAGGTGTCGTTTCATTCCGGAGTAGGTGATCAAGTCGTCGAGCGAATTCCCCGGGGCGGCTTACTAGGTGGTTGCTCGCGGCATGCGTCTGGCCTTTGGCCAAGTACCGTTCGATTTCGCTATTGAAAGTCGCGTATGGTAAGCCGTCGCGCAGTATCTTGAATCCGGTGTAGGCCTTCGGATAGCGTTCTGCATATTCGCCTGGGTGCAAGACTTCACCCAAGCGCTTCCAACGTTCGGCCCAGCGAAGCATGTCTTCTGCAACTTGATCGATGCCATCCAAGCATGCCAGGACGAAGCGGCGTTCATGCCGTGCGAAGCGTTTGAAACGGCAAGCAGTGGCAAGTGAAACATCGCCGCCGCAAAGCGCGACAGCAAATCGTAGAACGTCGGTAGCAGTGCGCAGATGCTTCTGCAGGAATCGATCCGTCGCTTCACATGGCGCATGTCGATACAGCGATGCGCCAACGTATGCCAGATTTTCCTTGAACGGCAAGACGGCGGGCAGCAGGGCGTGGATACCGTCGCTGTACCGGCGTACAAACCAGTCGAGGTCCTCTCGATCCTGTAGGGAGAGCGATGTCTTGGCGCCCGCAAGCTGCGTGAACAGCTTTTCGAATTCGTCGGATGTGCCAAGGTGAATGACTCGTGGTTGCTTGCCATGCAGTAACGGTGGGCGCTCATCGGGCTGGCGGGCCGTACGCCAATGCGTAGCGTAGTGCAGCACGGCATTCAGATATAGCTCGGCCTCGCTTGCCTGGATAACCTGATTGGGGAAGTTGGGGTAGAGCGGCTGGTGGCGCCGATGGGCGCCGAGGTGGCGTGCGACGACGGGTTGTATTTTACTCAGCAATGCCGCCAGTTCAGCCGGGGATTGCTCGTACAGGCAGTCGATGAGTTCGGGCGCAAAGACATACCCAAATATCTCGATTTCCTTCTGCACCGTAGCGACGTGCGCAGGCGATGCGCCGCCCGATCCTGGCGTGACGAGCAATTTGCTGCGTCGACGAAAATAGATGTCGTGCACGGCGAACCCTCTGAAAGTAGCAACGCCTGCCATCAAGGCAGGCGCGGGTGGAAAGCGGGAACCCTAGTTCATCGAGAGTAGAAGGAAGGACTCCCATAGCCACCTAGGGAGCATATCCTGCGCTGGTTGCCTGCGCAACGATGCGCTGGCGGATAAGATCTACTTGAAGTACGGTAAATCAATCCCGCGTATCTGGCATATACCTTCATAGTGGATCTGGGCCGCAGAAAGCACGCCCTTCAAGTGGTTGATTTGGCTTTTCCATTTCATCCAGATCTCTATCCTTCAAGGCTTGCATCATCGAGTCCAGCGCTTGGACAAGTGAGTTGAGGGCGTCTCCTTGGCACACAACGCCAGGAAATTTTCTATCTGGCAATTGCACGGCAGCAAAATTGACAGGGTCACTTAACAGTAGCGCATGCGTATTCATGTCATCCTCGCTCATGGGGAGAGGCGGGTAAGCGCTTGATGCCGTGGGTAAAGCGCTTTTTGCGGTATCGTGCCGCTGGTACTTCGGTTGGGTGGTGTCTGTATTGCTGCTTGGAGCTATGCCGGCCCTGGCATTGGGGGGATGGCTGCTCGGTGGCGTATCGGCGAGGACGGCGAGGTCGGGAGCGGGAAAAACAAATGGCCCAGTCTCGCGACTGGGCCATTGCTTTGATACTTTGGGGTGGATGATGGGACTCGAACCCACGACGACAGGAATCACAATCCTGGACTCTACCAACTGAGCTACATCCACCGCCGTTAAACCTGCGGCACTACCTTGGCGACATCCAACCGATCATACTGGTTGGCGCGCCCGACAGGAATCGAACCTGTAACCTACGGCTTAGAAGGCCGTTGCTCTATCCGGTTGAGCTACGGGCGCCGGGCCTGGTTGATTCTACTGCCTGGTACTACTGAAAATCTTGGTCGGGGCGGTGGGATTCGAACTCACGACCACCTGGTCCCAAACCAGGTGCGCTACCAGGCTGCGCTACGCCCCGAAGAGGGCAGAATACTAAGGTGGGGCGGCACCCTTGTCAAGCTACTACTTGGGACAAAACGCAAAAAATGCGAGAATTCAGCCCTTTGCATCAACTGGCCACCGCCGATCGGAGCACGCAATGAGCGCACAACTACTTGATGGCAAGCTGATTTCTGCTGAAATCATCGATGAAGTTCGCAGCCAGGTCGACGCCCGGTTGGCGTTGGGGCGGCGAGCTCCGGCACTGGCTGTGGTGCTGGTTGGAGATGACCCGGCCTCGGCGGTTTATGTCAGCAATAAGAAAAAAGCCTGCGAGCGGGCAGGTTTTCGCTCGCTGTCCTATGAGTTCCCGGCCAGCCTGAGCGAGGCGGATCTGCTGGCGCTGGTGGAAAAGCTCAATGCCGACCCGAGTGTGGATGGCATCCTGGTGCAGCTTCCCCTGCCCAAGCATATCGATGCCGAAAAGGTGATCGAGGCCATCAATCCCTTGAAGGATGTGGATGGCTTTCATCCCTATAACTTTGGCCGCCTGGCCTTGAAGATGCCGCTGCTGCGCCCCTGCACCCCTCATGGCGTGATGGTGATGCTGGAAAAAACGGGTGTGGACCTGGTGGGCAAGGATGCCGTGGTGGTGGGCGCCTCCAATATCGTCGGCCGCCCGGCAGCGCTGGAACTGCTGCTGGCGCGCGCTACCGTGACGGTCTGCCACAGTAAGACCCGTGACCTTGCCGACAAGGTCAGGGCGGCGGATGTGGTGGTGGCGGGGGTGGGGATACCGAATTTCGTGAAGGGCGACTGGATCAAGCCGGGCGCCATTGTGATTGATGTGGGCATCAACCGGCTGGACAATGGCAAGCTGTGCGGCGATGTGGAGTTTGAGCCGGCGCGTGAGCGTGCCAGCTGGATTACCCCTGTGCCCGGCGGTGTCGGTCCCATGACCATCGCCATGCTGATGCGCAATACGCTGGACGCCAGCATCAACCTGAACCCCTGAATCGAGCCTGCCCATGCTTTACCCCCTGTTGCGTCCGCTACTGTTTGCGTTTGAGCCGGAAACCGCGCACAAGCTCACCTTTACCAGCCTGGAGGCCTTGCATGCCCTGGGTTTTGCCACGGTGCTGGGGAGCCGCGAGGAGGATCGACCGCTGGAGGTGATGGGCTTGACCTTCCCCAATCCGGTGGGTCTGGGTGCCGGCCTGGACAAGAATGGCGAACATATCGATGCGCTGGCCGACCTGGGTTTTGGCTTTATCGAGATCGGGACGGTGACGCCCAGGCCGCAGCCCGGCAATCCGCAGCCGCGTCTGTTCCGGCTGCCGGCAGCCGAGGGCATCATCAACCGCATGGGCTTCAACAACGGCGGCCTCGATGCCCTGGTCAAGAATGTGGAAGCCTCACAGTACAGGGGCATACTGGGTATCAATATCGGCAAGAACTTCGATACCCCGATAGAGCAGGCGGCCAATGACTATCTGACCTGTCTGACCCGGGTCTATCCCTATGCCAGCTATGTGACGGTGAATATCTCTTCGCCTAATACCAAGAACCTGCGGCAGCTACAGGGGGCGGATGAGCTGGAGAAACTGCTGTCGGCGCTGAAAGACGAGCAGGCGCGGCTGACAGTGCGGCATGGCCGCTATGTGCCGCTGGCGCTGAAGATTGCGCCGGATCTGGAAGGCGAGCAGATACAGGAGATCGCCCGTTTGCTGGTGGAGTACCGCTTTGACGGGGTGATTGCCACCAACACCACGCTGTCGCGGGTGGGGGTTGAGCATCTGGCCCATGGCAAGGAGACCGGCGGCTTGTCTGGCACGCCGGTACGGGCCAAGTCCACCGCCGTGATACGGGCGCTGGCTACCGCCTTGAACGGCCGCGTACCCATCATCGGTGTGGGCGGCATACTGGAAGGTAGCCATGCCGCCGAGAAGATGGAGGCGGGTGCCTCGCTGGTGCAGATCTATAGCGGCCTGATCTACCGTGGCCCGGCCCTGGTGGCCGAGAGCATACGCGCCATCCGCGCGCGCAAGGGCTGAGGTATGGCTGCGCAGACCTTGCCGCGAGACTGGCAGCTGCAGGACGGCGCGATACGGCTGCGGCCTTTCCGCTTTGACGATGTGGTGCCATTCCATGCCATGGTGGATGCGTCGCGCGAGGTGGTCGGCCGCTGGCTGGCCTGGTGCAATGCGGATTACGACATGGCGGCGGCGGAGCAGTGGGTAGCACGCTGCATACAGGATTGGCCATCTGGCCAGAAGTACGCCTGCGTGATCGAGGATGTCCGCGACGGCAGCCTGCTGGGGGGCATAGGGCTGATGATAGAGAACAGCCCGCTGACCCACCATGCCAACCTGGGTTACTGGCTGCGCAGTGATTGCCATGGCCGCGGGGTCATGACCCGTGCCGCGCGCATGCTGGCCGAATTTGGCCTGCGTGAGCTGGGCCTACCACGGGTGCATATCTATGCCCTGGCCGACAATATCGCCAGCCGGCGGGTGGCCGAGAAGGCGGGCTTCCAGTTTGAGGGCGTGTTGCGCCGCTACTGCAAGCGGCCTGATGGCTCGGCCAGCGATAGTGCCTGGTACTCGCTGATCGCTGAGGACCTGCAGTGAACCTGACTCTGGTCGAGCGCATTGATGCGGTGTTGCCGCAGACCCAGTGCACGCAATGTGGCTACCCCGACTGCCATCGCTATGCCGAGGCCATCGCGGCGGAGGAGGCGGGTATAAACCAATGCCCGCCGGGCGGCGAGGAGGGAGTGGCGCTGCTGGCGGGCTTGACCGGCCTGCCGCGGGTGCCGCTAAATCCTGTACACGGCGAGACCAAGCCGTTTGCGCTGGCGTTGATAGATGAAACCCATTGTATAGGCTGCACCCTGTGCATCCAGGCCTGCCCGGTGGATGCCATACTTGGCGCGGCCAAGCTGATGCATACGGTGCTGGTGGACGAGTGTACCGGCTGCGAGCTGTGCATTGCGCCGTGCCCCGTGGATTGCATCAGCATGGTGCCGGCCACACGCCCTGTGACCAAGGCGGCGCGGGAGGCGCAGGCGGAACATTGGCGTTCGCGCCATCGTTTTCATCTGGCGCGGGTTGCACGCGACAAACGTGAGCGTGCGGACAGGCTGGCGGCCAAGGCGCTGGCCAAGCGCGATGATCCGCATTTTGCCGATGCGGCCAGGCAGGCGAAGATTGCCGCGGCACTGGACAAGGCGGCGAGCCGACAAGCGGCCGATCTGGCCGCCCCAGCGCTAGATCCAGCGGCGGCGCGTCGTGCCAAACTTGAGGCCATCATGGCTAAGGCCGCCGCCAGATTGGCGCCGCCCGGCAAAAACGGAGATGAATCGCAATGAATATGGGTATCTGGGGGGCGGCAGGCTTTACCGTCCTGTTTCTCGTCCTGTTGTTTTACGGCTATAACTCGCTGGCTTTGCTACTTTTGGTGCTGCTGCCACTGTTGTTGGCCGTGCTCGGTGTCCGGCATATGCGGCACAAGCGCGAGCTGGCGCAAATGCGCGAGGCGGAGGTCTGGCAGACCGTGATGGTGCTGCCGGAGAAAAAAGACAAAAAGCCGCAATAGCCCGGCACGGGTTGGCGGACGACCTATACGTGGATCATGAAGCTCAATACCCGACTGCATAATCGCATCCGCTTCAAGACCTGGGTCAAGGTTGTCCCCAGGCAAGGCCCTGGCTTGTTGGGGAATATCGAGGATATTTCCAGCGCCGGCCTGGGTATCGAGCATGACCGCATGATCGCTACGGGTGGTGACTGCCATGTCTATTTCATGTTGCCGCTGGATGGCCGCGAGAATATCGTGCAGGCCCATTGCCGCATTGCCAGTTGTCGGCCAATAGAGGGCAACCGCTATCACGTGGGTCTGGCGTTTGTCGATTTTGTGTCTGACCCGCGCGCCACTGCGACCCTGATCGAATCCTTTATTCGCCACGTTGAGCAGACCGCTTAGCCTCGCCGCCGGAAATCACACCTTGAACAAAGACAGTCGCCGCGCCTTTTTCGAGCGCCTGCGCGCGCAGAACCCTGAGCCCCGCACCGAACTGGAATACAGCAGCCCGTTTGAGCTGCTGGTGGCCGTGGTGTTGTCGGCCCAGGCGACCGACGTGGGCGTCAACAAGGCCACCCGCAAGCTGTACCCGGTGGCCAATACACCGGCTGCCATTTATGCGCTGGGGCAGGATGGGCTGGAGCGATATATCCAGACCATAGGCCTGTATCGCAGCAAGGCCAAGCATGTGATTGAGTTATGCCGCATGCTGATGGAGCTGCATGATGGCGAGGTGCCGCAGACCCGCGAGGCGCTGGAGGCGCTGCCGGGGGTGGGCCGCAAGACGGCCAATGTGGTGTTGAACACGGCGTTTGGCCAGCCTGCCATGGCGGTTGATACCCATATTTTCCGGGTGTCCAACCGTACCGGGCTGGCGCCGGGCAAGGATGTGCGGGCGGTGGAGGACAAGCTGGTGAAGGTGATACCCCGCGAGTTCATGCTGGATGCGCACCATTGGCTGATACTGCACGGGCGTTATGTCTGCAAGGCGCGCAAGCCGGATTGCCCGGTGTGTATCGTGCGCGACCTGTGCGATTACCGGGGCAAGAGCGAATGAAGACCTACGGCGGTGCTTGCCAATGCGGGGCGGTGGCCTACCGCGTCAGCGGCGAATCGCTGACCTTGTTTGCCTGCCACTGCACCGATTGCCAGCGGCAATCTGCCAGTGCATTTGGCATGGCCTTGTGGCTAAGGGGGGCGGAGCTGACCCTGCTGCGCGGCAGCCTGTCCAGCTGGACACGTGATCTGCCCTCGGGTGGGCAGATGGCATGCCGCTTCTGTCCGGTTTGCGGTAGCCGCTTGTTCCATCAAGTAGTCGGCAGCGAGATACTGAGCATCAAGCCCGGTAGCCTGGACGACAGCACCGGCTTGCAGCCGGTCGGCCATATCTGGACCGACAGTGCCCAGCCCTGGATACGCCCAGCATTGCAGGGGTTGTGCTACCCCGGCAACCCCGACGGCTTTAGCGAACTGATGGAGGCCTGGCACCATGAAGGTAGACGCTGAAGGCTGGCTGGACGGCGTGCGGCGCATTGTCTCGCCCAACCAGGATGCACGGGCTGAGGGCATGGCCGTCGATATGGTGGTGATCCACTCGATCAGCCTGCCGCCCGGCCAGTTTGGCGGAGACGGCCCGATACGGTTGTTTACCAATACCTGCGATCCGGCTGAGCATGTCTGCTTCGAGGAGCTGCAGCATGTTCGGGTCTCCTCGCATTTCTTTGTCCGCCGCGATGGCGAGATCATCCAGTTCGTACCTTGCCTCGCGCGTGCCTGGCATGCCGGGGTGTCGCGTTGGCAGGGGCGCGAACGCTGCAATGATTTTTCCATCGGCATCGAGCTGGAGGGGGGCGATGCCTGGCCCTATGAGGCTGCCCAGTACCAGGCGCTGGATGGCCTGCTGGCGGCACTGTCAGAGGCTTATCCCATACGGCACCTGCTGGGGCATTGCCATATTGCCCCTGAGCGCAAGACCGATCCTGGTCCTTATTTTGACTGGGCGCGCTACCCGGCCACCTTCCAGGCGGGGCGGGATGTACCGGGCTAGGTGGCAAAACCGGCAAGCTGGTGTGGCAAACGCTGCACCATTCGGCGGCATTATCCTTATTGCAGCGCACCATGCTGGCGCGGCAGGTCTATAATCCGCCGCCATCAGGGCACATCCCGACGCCAATGCTTGCCATGCGAGGTCGTATCGCGATGCCGGCAGGGCGGTCGGGCCCGCCCCTTACCTTGTTTGCTGCATAGAAAGCTGACATGAGCGCCACGCAAGACCCACAAGACCCCAAGAAGCTTGCCGCCCTGACGCTGACCGCCCTCGGGGTGGTTTATGGCGATATCGGCACCAGCCCGCTCTACGCCTTTGCCGAGTGCTTCAGTCCGCACCATGGGCTGGTGCCCAATCCGGCCAATGTGCTGGGTATCCTGTCGCTGATCACCTGGGCGTTGCTGCTGGTGATCTCGTTCAAGTACGTGCTGTTCATGTTGCGCGCCGACAACAACGGCGAAGGCGGCATCCTGGCGCTGATGGCCCTGGCCTTGCGCAATACCCAGCGCAAGCGCGGCCAGTTCTCCATCTTTATCCTGCTGGGCATCGCCGGCGCTGCACTGTTCTATGGCGATGGGGTGCTGACGCCTGCGGTATCGGTGCTGTCTGCGGTGGAGGGGCTCAAGGTCATTGATCCCGCGTTCGAGCGCTATGTGCTGCCGTTGACTGTGCTTATCATCATTGTGCTGTTTGCCGTGCAGCGGCACGGCACGGCTGGTGTGGGCAAATTCTTTGGCCCAGTGGTGGTGCTCTGGTTCCTGTCGCTGGCCGTGCTGGGCATAGGCGGCATCCTGCGCGACCCCAGCGTGTTGAAGGCGCTGTCGCCTTATTACGCGATCCAGTTCTTTGCGGCACAACCTTTGTTGGCGTTCCTGTCGCTGGGTGCCGTGGTGCTGGTGGTGACGGGCGGCGAGGCCATTTATGCAGACATGGGCCACTTTGGCCGCAAACCCATACAGTACGGCTGGTTTGGCGTGGTGCTGCCGGCGCTGCTGCTCAACTACTACGGCCAGGGCGCCCTGGCGCTGCACGACCCCAGTACTGTCGGCCAGGCCTTCTTCCTGCTGGCGCCCAAGGGCATGATCCTGCCATTGGTGATATTGGCTACCGGCGCCACGGTGATCGCCTCGCAGGCACTGATCTCCGGGGTGTTCTCCATTACTCGCCAGGCCATACAGCTGGGCTATATGCCGCGCATGAACATCGAACACACCTCCGATAGCGAGATCGGCCAGATTTACATACCCGGTGTGAACTGGGCGCTGTGCGTGGCGGTGTTGCTGCTGGTGTTCAGCTTCAAGACCTCGGCCAACATTCTGCCAGCCTATGGTTTTGCCATTTGCGGCATCATGATCATGACCACCGCTACGGCGTTTGTGGCGCTCAAGCAGGTAAACAACCCTGGGCGCACCCGCGCCATACGGCTGCTGCTGGTGGCATTTGCCGTCATCGACATTGCCTTGCTGGCGGCCAATGTGCCCAAGATACCTACCGGGGGCTGGTTCCCCATGGCGGTAGGCCTGGTCATGCTGGTGATGATGTTTACCTGGAAGCGTGGCCGGCGTCAGTTGTTCCACCGCATACACGATGGCGAGCTGCCTCTGGAAATGTTCGTACAAAGCATAGAGGCCAGCCCGCCGCACCGAGTGGAGGGGACGGCCATCTTCATGACCGGCAGTGCTGACACCACGCCACATGCCTTGCTGCATAACCTCAAGCACAACAAAGTGCTGCACGAGCAGGTGATCTTCCTCACCATAGGCTCTACCGATGTGCCCAAGGTGGCGGACAAGGACAGGCTCAAGGTCACGCGGTTGTCGGAATCGTTCTGGCAGATCGTGGCGACCTACGGCTTTACCGAAGACCCTTCGGTGCCCGAGATACTGGTGCTGGCGGAGCGCGACCATGGCCTGGTCTGTGATGAGATGACCACCTCCTATTTCCTCTCGCGCGAGACTATTATCTGCGATCGTCATCCGGCCAAGCGCTACGATATGTCCTGGCCCCAGCTAAAGGTGTTTACCTGGATGCAGCGCAATGCCTCCCGCCCCACCGATTTCTACAAGATTCCGGCTAACCGGGTGGTGGAGATGGGTACGCAGGTTGAAATGTAGATACAGCCACAAGCAAAAAAGCCGGATCACACGATCCGGCTTTTTGCATTTCTGGGCTTATCGCTCAGGCCAACAGGGATAGTAGCTTGTCGAAGGCATCGTCGAACAGCTTGAGGCCATCGGCCTGCAATTGTGCCGAGACGGCATCCATGTCCACGCCCAGTTCCGCCAGCTGCGCCAGCACGGCGGCTGCTTGCTCGTGGCCTTCCAGCAGCCGTGGCTGGGCCTTGCCGTGGTCGCGGAAGGCGATCAGGGTGGCATCGGGTAGGGTGTTGACAGTGTCGGGTCCGATCAGCTCATCGACATAGAGGGTGTCGGGATAGGCGGGATTCTTGGTGCCGGTACTGGCCCAAAGCAGGCGCTGTATATGGGCGCCTGCGGCACGCAGGTCGGCGCATTCGGGGCCGTGCCAGCGGGCTTGCCAACGGGCATAGGCCTGCCGCACGACCGACACGGCGACCTTGCCCTTAAGCGCCTGGCCGGCCTGGCCCAGGCCATCGAGCCTGGCGTCCACCAGGGTGTCGACGCGGGACAGGAACAGGCTGGCCACCGAGCGCAGCTGGGCCACGCTGCCGCCGCTGGCAAGACGCTGGCGCAGACCGGCGACGTAGGCTTCGAACACGGCGTCGCAGTGTTGCTGGCCAAACATCAGGGTCACGTTGACATTGATGCCGGCAGCAATGGCGGCTGTAAACGCGGGCAGGCTCTCGGCTGTGGCCGGTATCTTGATCATGGCATTGGGGCGGTCTATTGCCGCCCACAGGCGCTGGGCAGCGGCCAGGGTGCCGGCGCCATCGCGGGCCAGGTAGGGCGAGACCTCCAGGCTGACATAGCCATCCAGGCCGCCAGATTCACGATAGCTGGCGGCAAACTGGTCGCAGGCCCTCTGAACGTCTGGCACGGCCAGGGCCTCGAAGCGTTGCTCGGCGCTCAGCGGCTGGGTTTTCAGGCGTGCCAGGTCGTCGCCGTAGCCTGCACCTGAGGAAATGGATTTCTGGAAGATGGCCGGGTTGGAGGTCACGCCGGCCAGGCCGTCTTCGGTGATCAGTTTCTGTAGCGGACCGGCCAGCAGTTCGCGAGAGAGGTTGTCCAGCCAGATGCGCTGGCCCAGGGATTTGGCGACAAGCAGGGGGTTCATGGCAACGCTTTGCGGGTGGAACAAAGAGGCCCATCTTAGGGTAGACCGTGAGCCCTGGGCAACTGGCACCAACGGCAGTCTAGACAAGCTATGGACTGCCTCTGCGTTGCTAGGGGGCAATGCCAGAAACTGCACTTTCGTCGCAATGCGGCATTGCCTGTCGAGAAACTGAGGCCGCTTGGGGCGACCTATTTGCTGCTCAGCAGCAGCTCCTGAGGCTCCAGCACCCGGTTGGCGGGAAAGCGGATACGGAAGCAACTGCCCTTGCCCAACTCGCTGCTCACTTCGAGCTTGGCCTGGTGGCGCTGGGCGATATGCTTGACGATGGCCAAGCCCAGGCCGGTACCGCCGGTGGAGCGGGAGCGGCCGCGATCGACCCGGTAGAAGCGCTCGGTCAGGCGGGGAATGTGCTGGGCTTCGACGCCCAGGCCGGTATCTTCCACGGCGAACACCCCGCAGCCGTCTTCCAGCCGCCACTTCAGCCTGATCTGGCCGCCTTCAGGGGTATAGCGCACGGCATTGCTGACCAGGTTGCCAAAGGCGCTGTGCAGCTCGTCGTAATTGCCGCGCAGGCCGGCTTCGCTGAGTACTTCCACGCACACCTGGTGGCGGCCCTTGGACAGGCCCTCGGCTTCGGCAGCCAGTACCTGAGCCAACTGCACCGCATCGACCCTATCCTCGCGGCCTTCGGCGCCGCTTTCCAGCCTAGACAGCGTCAGCAGGTCTTCCACCAGCCGCTGCATGCGGCCTGTCTGGTCGAACATCATTTTCAGCTGCGACTGGCGAGTGGCGAGATCCATGTCCGGCATGTCGATCAGCGTTTCCAGGAAGCCACCGACCACGGTCAGCGGCGTGCGCAGCTCGTGCGAGACATTGGCAACAAAGTCGCGGTGTACGGTTTGCACACGCTCCAGCTGGGTGATGTCGCGGGTCAGCAGCAGCTTGCGGGTGCTGTCGAAGGGCACCAATTGCACGCTGAGTATGGTGTCGCTGCCAGCCACGTTGCGGAGGATGACCGGCTGGCTGTAATCCTGGGTGGTGAGGTAGTGCTGGAAGGCGGGCAGGCGAACCAGATAGGCCACATGCTGGCCTAGGTCTTTCTTGCGATCCAGCCCCAGGTG
Source organism: Chitinimonas prasina (assembly GCF_030160395.1). Lineage (GTDB taxonomy): Bacteria > Pseudomonadota > Gammaproteobacteria > Burkholderiales > Chitinimonadaceae > Chitinimonas > Chitinimonas prasina. The sequence continues at coordinate 672,007 of NZ_BSOG01000001.1, read as the reverse complement.
CTGCATGGATCGCGGGTTACACCATTCGATGCGGTCATTGCTGTCCAGCACCACTACGCCCTCGGGCATGGCTTCGCCGGCTGCCACAAAGCGATCGAGGGCGGCAGAGAGCTTGCGCTGGCTCTTGCCCTGCGCCCGCACCATGCGGTACAGCCGGCTGTAGACGCCTTCCCAGGCGCCGTAGCTTTCCGGCACGGTATCGGGGGTGGGGTCGTTGAGCCAGCGGCCCAGCCGATCCAGGTTGTAGAGGTGATAGCCCAGCAGGGCCAGCAGGCTGCCCGACAGCACGGCCAGTGATATCCGCCAGCCGACGATGGGCTGCAGCAGCAGGGCCAGGAAGATTGCGCCTAACAGCAGCGCGGCAGTACGCCACCAGAACATGAAGTCAGTCCGTTCAGAAAAACGCAGTAGGCACGGCGGCCTGATTGCCTCGCCGTGCCGCGACCACTATTGGCTTGCGCCGAGTTTACAGGGCGGAGAGCCGATAGCCCGTGCCACGTACGGTCTGGATCAGTGCATCGTGCCGGGTTGCTTCCAGCGCCGAACGCAGGCGGCGGATATGCACATCCACCGTGCGTTCTTCCACGAATACATGGTCGCCCCATACATGATCCAGCAATTGGGCGCGGGAATGCACGCGCTCTGGGTGGGTCATGAAAAAGTGCAGCAGGCGGAACTCGGTGGGGCCCAGGTCTATGGGCTGGCCATTGCCGTTGACGCGGTGGGTAGCGGGGTCCAGCGACAGGCCCTTGACCTCGACCAGGTCGTCGGTCATCTGTGGCGCGCGGCGGCGCAGCACTGCCTTGATGCGGGCCTGCAGCTCGCGGGGGCTAAAGGGCTTGGTGATGTAGTCGTCGGCCCCGGTCTCCAGGCCGTTGATCTTGTCGGTCTCTTCCGAGCGGGCGGTCAGCATGATGACCGGTACCTGGCGGGTGCGCTCGTCGCTACGTATCTTCTTGGCGAACTCGATGCCAGACATGCCAGGCAGCATCCAGTCCAACAGGATCAGGTCGGGCAGGGCGTTCCTCACCACGCTCATGCCGGCCTCGGCGGAATCGGCGCGCAGGACGTGGTGTCCGGCCTGTTGTAGATTAAAGGCGATCAGTTCCTGGATGGCGGGTTCATCTTCGACGAGCAGAATATTGGCTGGCATCTTGGGTAGGCTCTGTTGTGCTCTGGATTGAGGAGTTGTTGCGAGCTTAAGTAACCAGCGTGACGGAAATATTACAAGTCGTCAGATTATAATGCGCTGCCTTGCACCATGCCCGGGATATACCCATACCCGGCAGGCGGCCCAACGCGGTATCATAGTGAGTTAACGTGTACATGATATCGCTTCCCCATGGCTGGTCTGCGCCCCGATAGCCCCATTCCTACCGAACTTACCCTGCATGCGGCCAGCCGTATGCTGGAGGTTGCGTTCGACGATGGTGCGCGCTTTCAGTTGCCTTGCGAATACCTGCGGGTGTTTAGCCCATCGGCCGAGGTGCGTGGCCATGGCGGGCCGATGCAGACCGTGCCGGGCAAGCGCCTGGTGGGGATACGCGGCATTGAACCGGTTGGCCACTATGCCGTGAAGCTGGTGTTTGATGATGGCCATGACAGTGGCCTGTATGGCTGGGATACGTTGTACGAGCTGGGTCGCGATCAGGCGGCCAACTGGAACGACTATCTGCAAAGGCTGGCGGACGCCGGCCTCTCTCGAGACCCCGTATGAGCGACGACCAAACCACCCATTTTGGCTACAAGACCGTTGCCGAATCGCAGAAGGCCCAGAAAGTGGCTGAGGTCTTCCACTCCGTGGCCAAGAAATACGATGTGATGAACGACCTGATGTCCGGTGGTCTGCACCGGGTATGGAAGGCCTTCACCATTGCCCAGAGCGGTGTGCGCGAGGGCGGCAGGGTGCTGGATATCGCTGGCGGCACCGGTGACCTGTCGCTGGCTTTTCTCAAGCGTGTGGGCAAGAGTGGCCAGGTCTGGTTGACCGACATCAACAGCTCAATGCTGACCGTGGGGCGCGACCGCCTGCTGGACAAGGGTTACTTGAACCCGGTGGCTCAGTGCGATGCGGAGAAGCTGCCCTTTCCAGCGAATTATTTTGATTGCGTTACCGTGGCTTTCGGCCTGCGCAACATGACCCACAAGGATGCCGCGCTGGCTGAGATGCTGCGCGTGCTGAAGCCCGGCGGCCGTCTGCTGGTGCTGGAGTTCTCCAAGGTGGCCAAGCCGCTGGCGCCGCTGTATGACCTGTATTCCTTCAAGCTGCTGCCCAAGATGGGCGAGCTGGTGGCCAACGATGCGGCCAGCTACCAGTATCTGGCGGAGTCCATACGGATGCATCCTGGCCAGGAAGAACTGGCGCAGATGATGCGCGACGTGGGCTTTGCCAAGGTGGACTACTTCAACTTGACCGCCGGTGTGGTGGCGCTGCATAAAGGTTTCAAACTCTGATGGCGGTGAATTGCCCCGGTTGCCGCGCACCGATGACGGCGGCCCACTATGCCCGCCGCCAGGGCGGCACAGTGGAACTGGACTTCTGCTTCAGCTGCCAGCTGATTTGGCTGGACCAGCACGAGAGCGCCCAGCTGGCGCCCCAGGCGGTGGTGCAACTGTTCGAACTGTTGCATGTCCATAAGGAAGAAGGCCGTTACGGCCTGCCCGACAAGTTCAATTGCCTACGCTGTGGCGTTGCCATGCAGCTGACCCACGATGCCGTCCGCAACAACCGCTTTGTCTACCACCGCTGCACAGCGGGACATGGCCGATTGATCGGGTTTTGGCATTTTCTGCGCGAGAAGCAGTTTGTCCGCGATCTGAGCGCACCGGAGCGGCAGGCATTGGCGGTGACCGTGGCCCAGGTCAAATGCACGGGCTGTGGCGCGCCGGTCGATATCCGCAAGGACGATGCCTGCGGCTACTGCCGTGCGCCGGTAGCGGTGCTGGACAAGGAGGCTGTGGCCAAGGCGCTGGAAGGCTATCGTGCCGTGCCCATACCGCAAGCGGCTGCCGCTCCGGCCGCGAGACCGGCGCCAGCGCCGGTTCAGGCGAGCAACGGCAGTGGCAATCTGATTGATGCGATCGATCTGGTTGGGACGGGCCTTGCCGTGGTGCTGGCTTTACTGGACTAAAAGCGGCATGGTGAATGCCATGCAGCAAAACGGCCGGAGGTGGATACTTGGCCGATACTCGATAACTTGATTTATTGACTTGCTGGGAACGTTCAAAATGAGCATCGGTTTGTTTATCGACGGCGCCTATGCCTACAAGGCATTTGGCCGGGAAAAGATCAACTACCTGGAATTGCGCAAGCTGATAGAAGAGGAACTGGGTGACCAGGTGGATGAAGGCTATTTCTTCAATGCCGACGACAACCAGTCCATGTCCTCCAAGCTGCACAATGCCTTGTCGTTTCCCTATCCCAAGGGCCCTGGCCTGCGGGTGAAGAATTACTGGTTGCAGAAAAAACAGCTGTACTGGCCCAACCACCTTGGCGGTGGCCCGGTGGTGCACCCCGAGCAGACGCACGTCACCTACGAGATCACCACCCAAAAGGCGGTCGACGTGGGCCTGGTCTATCACATGACCCGTTCCTTCCATAAGCGCAAATGGACCAAGCTGGCCCTGTTTGCCGGCGATGGCGATTTCCATGAGCCGGTGCAGAACCTGGTGGAGTACGAGAACGTCGATCTCTACCTGATCGGTTCGCTCAACAGCATCGCCGATGTGCTGCGGCCCTATGCCCGCCGCATCATCGAGGTGGATACCGACCCGGTGAAGAGCCGTCTGCGTTTTGTTGACCGTTGGCGCGAGCCCAACGAGCGCTACAACGACGAACAGCCGGTCTGATCCATGCTGCGGCTGGCCTTGCTCAATCACCTGCTGAACCAGCGGGCAGACCTGCGGGGCGAGTTGCGCCACCATGCCGGACAGGTGGTCGCCATCAGCGTGCCGCCTTTCCGCCTGGTGTTTGTCATTGGTGACGACGGCTATCTACTGGCCAGCGTGGCACCCCCTCACGCCAGTATCGCTATTGCCCCCTGGCTGCTGCCCCGCCTGGCCTTGCGCGACCCTGCCGCCGAGCGTGAGCTGCAACTGGCCGGCGACAGCCAGTTGGCGGCCACGGTAGGCCGGGTACTGCAGGCGCTGGATTGGGATGCGGAGGCGGATCTGGCGCGGGTGGTAGGTGACATACCGGCGCACCGGATGGCTACTTGGGCACGCGGGCTGGTGGGCGACCCCCGCCGCATTGCCCGCAATCTGGCCGAAGCCACCCAGGAATACCTGCAGGAAGAAGCACGGCTGCTGGCTACCCGGCCGGCCACGGCGCATTTCGTGACGCAGGTGGATACCCTGCGTGACGATGTGGCCAGGCTGGAGAAGCGGCTGCAGCGGCTGGAACGACCCACCACGCCACCCGAGACGCCATGAGCGAGCTATTGTTCCGTACCGACGCCTATCTACGCCTGTGCACCGCCATCGTCACCGCGGTGGATGAGCAGGGGATGCAGTTTGACCGCACCGTGTTCTACCCCAACGGCGGCGGGCAGCCCGGCGATAGCGGCCAGTTGTTGCGACAGGATGGCAGCATTGTCGTTATCAGCAATACGGTGAAGGGGGCGACGGCTGATGCCGTGCTACACCTACCCGCCGAGGGCAGCAGCCTGCCGCAGGTGGGTGAGGAGGTGACCCTGGTGCTGGATTGGGATCGCCGCTACGCCCATATGCGCTACCACACCGCCCTGCACCTGCTGTGCAAGGTGGTGGCGGCGCCGGTCACTGGCGGCCAGGTGGCGGCCGACAAGGCCAGGCTGGATTTCGCGGTGGAGATGGAAGCGCTGGACAAGGAGGCCATCGAAGCAGGCCTCAATGCCCTCGTAGAGGCGGCGCAGCCGGTGACTGCCCGCTGGGTGGACGAGGCCGAGCTGGATGCCAATCCCGAGTTGGTCAAGACCATGTCGGTATCGCCCCCGCGTGGCACGGGCACGGTCAGGCTGATCGAGGTGACCGGCACCGACCTACAGCCCTGTGGTGGTACCCATGTGCACAATACGGCCGAGGTAGGCCGCCTAGTGGTGCAGAAGATACGCAGCGAAGGCAAGCAGAACAAGCGCATCATCATCGCCTTCGCCTCCTAACACACAGCAGGCGGGTGCTAACCCGTCCCATTCATGTTCCTTCTGCGCCTCTTCAAGATCATCCGTATCGTCTTTGCCTATGGCCTGGATGAGTTCATCCTCGGCCATGAGCGCGTGCGTGGGCTGGAAGCGCTGGTCAGGCTGGTGTTGTTCTGGCGCCGGCTGGATGCCCCGCGCGCTGTCCGTTTGCGCCGCGCGCTGGAGCGGCTGGGGCCTATCTTCGTCAAATTCGGCCAGGTGCTGTCCACCCGGCGCGATCTGCTGCCGCCCGATCTGGCCGACGAGCTTGCACGCTTGCAGGACAAGGTTAAACCTTTTGACAACCGATTGGCCGAGCAGGTCATTACCGAGGCGCTGGGCTGCCAGCTGGAGCAGGTGTTCCGCCGTTTCGACGCCAGCCCGGTGGCGTCGGCCTCGGTCGCCCAGGTGCACTACGCCGAGCTGCATGATGGCCGGCGGGTAGCGGTGAAGGTATTGCGTCCCGGCATCCAGCCAGTGATCGAATCCGACCTGGCCTTGCTCAAGGTCATGGCCTGGCTGGTGGAGAAGCTGTTTGCCGATGGCAAGCGGCTCAAGCCCCGCCAGGTTGTGGCCGAGTTTGATCGCTATCTGCATGATGAACTGGATTTGCAGCGCGAAGCCGCCAATGCCAGCCAGCTAAGGCGCAATTTCCTCAATAGCGACAAGCTGATCGTGCCTGAGGTGTTCTGGGATTACACCAGCCGCAAGGTCATGGTGCTGGAATGGATGGACGGCACGCCCATTTCGCAGATCGAAGCCATGCAGGCAGCCGGCATAGACCTGAAGAAACTGTCACGCTTCGGGGTGGAGATATTCTTTACCCAGGTATTCCGCGATGGCTTCTTCCATGCCGATATGCACCCCGGCAATATCTTTGTGGCGCCGGACAATCGCTATATCGCCCTGGACTTCGGCATAGTCGGCAGCCTGTCTGACAACGACAGGCGCTACTTGGCCATCAATTTCCTGGCCTTTTTCCAGCGCGACTACAAGCGGGTGGCGACTGCCCATATCGAATCGGGCTGGGTGCCCAAGGACACCCGCGCCGAGGAGCTGGAGGCGGCCATACGAACCGTCTGCGAGCCCATATTCGACAAGCCGCTGGCCGAGATATCGCTGGGCCAGATACTGCTGAGGCTGTTCGAGACCTCCCGCCGCTTCAATGTGGAAATCCAGCCGCAGCTGGTTTTGTTGCAAAAAACCCTACTCAATATTGAAGGCCTGGGCCGCCAGCTCGACCCCCAGCTGGACCTGTGGGCCACCGCGCAACCCTTTCTGCAGCGCTGGATGAACGAGCAGGTGGGCTGGCGTGCGCTGTTGCGCCAGATCAAGAACGAAGCGCCTTATTGGGCGGAGACTTTGCCTGCCCTGCCGCGAGCCATTGCCAACCTTGCCGACCCGGCACGGCAGACTAAGCTGATTGAAGTGACTGAGCATTTACTCGAAAGCCAGCGCCAGCGCAATGAGTGGCTGGCCACCATCGCCGGCCTGCTGGCGGCGCTGCTGGTGATACTGGCACTGGTATTACGCTAGCCCGGCAGGCGCTCCGGGAGGCGAGGCAGAACATGCGCCCTTCCTTCAACTCCCGGAGACTGCACGTGCGAACCTTCAAGCCCCTAGCCCTTGCCGTAACATCCGCGCTGGCCGTCACGGCCTGGGCGGATGAGTCCAGCTTCAGTGTTTCCGGTTTTGGCACGGTCAGTGCCGTCAAGACCGATACCAACGATGCCCAGTTCCGCTCGGGTACCCGCCAGCCCAACGGGGCGGACCGCTCCGTCAATTTTGGTGTCGATACCAAATTGGGGGTGCAAGTGGTCGGCAAGATGAGCGAGCAGTTCTCTGCCACCGTGCAGGTGCTGTCGCAGAAGAACCGCGACGGCAACTTCAAGCCCGATGCCGAGTGGGCCTTCCTCAAATACAACATCACCCCCGATCTGTCCGTGCGCGGCGGCCGCATGGGTCTGCCCATTTTCCTGATATCGGACTACCGCAACGTGGGCTACGCCAACACCTGGGCGCGGCCGCCGGTGGATGTGTACGCGCAAGTTGCTGGTGCCTCGTACGGCGGCCTGGACCTGATCTGGAAAATGTCGCTGGGCGACAATACCCTAACGGTGCAGCCCTATGCCGGTGAGTCCAAGTCGGAGCTGCCCAGTGGCTTTGATTTCCATTTCAAGAAATTGCTGGGGGTGAATGCTACCTACGAAATGGGCTCATGGCTGTTCCGCGCCGGCTATGTGGGCACGGATATCACCGCCACCAGTCCTGGGCTGACCACCCTGATTGCCACCATGCGCGGCGTGGCGGCCAATCCGGCATTGCCGGCCTCGGTGCGTGACCCCTGGGGCAAAGCCACCAGCGAGCTGGAGATCAAGAAAAAGAAAGCTTCGTTTGCGGGCCTGGGCGCCATCTACGACGACGGCCAACTAGTGTTCCAGGGCGAATACACCCAGCGCCGCACCGATAGCCTGGTAGAGGATACTGATGGCTGGTACACCACCCTGGGCTACCGGTTCGGTGACTTTATGCCTTATGTCAGCTACGCCGATGTCCGCACTGACCTGAACCATGCCGCAGACAACCTGCCCACCCCCACTGCCAGCCTGGCCGGGTTGAAGGCTGCCATCATCGATACCAAGGCCGGGGCCGATCAGAGCACTACGACCTTGGGTGTGCGCTGGAATGCCTGGAAGAACGTGGCGCTCAAAGCCCAGTTTGACCGGGTGGAGACGGAGGTGGGCAAGGATCATTTCTTTGCTGCTGCCAAGCCTGGTTTTGCCGGTAAATCGGTGAATGTCTACACCGTTGCTGTCGATTTTATCTTCTAAGGGGGACGACCATGAGAGTCAGTCATTTCGTGCTGGTCACCCTGCTGACCGCGGCGGCACAGGCGGATGTGGCCGTGGTGGTCAATCCCAAGGCGGCGGTGGATAGCCTGTCGGCCGAGCAGGTGGCCAACCTGTTCCTGGGCAAGGCCAATAGTTTTCCTGGTGGCGGGGCAGCCACGCCGGTGGAGCAGACCGATGGCGCCACCCGTGCTGAATTCAGTACCAAGGTGCTGAAGAAGGACTCGGCAGGGGTGAAGGCACACTGGGCCAAGATGCAGTTCACCGGCAAGGGCACGCCGCCCAAGGAGCTAGGCGGCAGCGCCGAGGTAAAGAAGTTTGTGGCGGGCAATCCCAATGCCATTGGCTATATAGACAAGGCTTCGGTGGATGGTACGGTCAAGGTGGTCGGCAGCTTCTGAAGCCAGCGAGCAGCCGCTTGGCCTAGCCAATGCTGCTGTTGTGGTGCTATGAAGCGGGCGCTCTGGGCGCCCGTTTTCATGTGCTGGCGCGGTGTTGTGGGTCTGCCGGAGGTGGGGCGGCACATGCCGATAGCATCAATCGGGCAACAAATTCGTCATCAGGACTCGCCAGTGCGCCAAGTTATCGACGGGCGGGCATTGGTCACTAAGCATCTAATCAGCAAGCGAAATTTCTACAATAGCTTGCTGTGACAAGGTCGCGGCAGGGATATCCGATACCACATACGGGTTGAATTGCTGCGCCGCTATGAGGTAGGGTGCGCGCTGATCATCGAACTGGCCCGCTTGCCGCAAGGCAGTACGGCGGGTTGCGATGCGCCATCGAGCCCCTGGGGACCCCTTGACGGGGTGCTTGGCTGGGCTTGCCCAAGACACCCATTCTGAGAGAATTCCATGCGGACCAAAAAAGAGCTGATCGACGCACTTGCCGAGCGTACCCAACAACCCAAGACCGTTACCGAAGCTTTTGTCGATGCCCTGGGCGATGCCCTGCGCGACACCCTGGCAAAGGGCGAAGAGGCTGTGTTGCCGGGCGTAGGCAAGTTCTCGGTTAAGGCCAAGGCTGCCAAGACCGGCCGTAACCCCAAGACTGGCGAAGCCATCCAGATCGCCGCGCGCAAGTCGCCGGCTTTCAGCGCCCTGAAGGCCCTTAAGGATGCCGTCAACGGCTGATCGTCGTGCCGGCGGGGCCCACCCTGCCGTACGTAAGAACCCCGCCTTGGCGGGGTTTTTTATTGCCACAGCCGTGGCCTGGTCATAGGCGGGGCGATAGACCGTGAACAGGCACTTGATACCCAATGTGGATGCGCTCTTGCCGCGCATACACAAGCGAAGGTGGCAGCATTGCTGGCAGATTGCGTCGACGACGAGCAAGTGCGGTTGCTCGAAGCGTTGGTAGGGGATGGGCCATTTGCCCTACGGTGCATCAAGCAAGGCGAAAAGCTGCACCACCCGACTTATTTCGATGCGCTGTCAGGCCCGTGCCGCCGTAACCAGTGTCCCAGCCAGCTACAAAGCGCCCGCCATAACGAAGTGAGGGATGGATAAAGGTCGATCTGGTGCATGTCTGGCCGCGAAGCTGAAGGCTGCACCGAGCAGCCGCCAGTTCACATAGCATTACCAGCTGCGTGTTTGCCTGCAGTCCGGCCATATGGTGGGCGCGGCAGTCTGAAGGTGAGTCGCTTTCCTGTGGCTGTCGGCGGGCTCGTCTGGGGTATGTCACTTTGCGGAATGCGCTTTTCGCCGGGCCCGGGTCTGTTGTGGTGGGGGGCTGGCGTGCGATTATCCACACCTGTCCATTCAACAGAACTGTCTGCCCATGTCGCTGCTCTCGCAAGGTGTTGTCCTGCTCGCTTCCGCCGTGGTGGCGGTGCCCTTGCTCAAGCGCCTGGGCCTGGCCTCGGTCTTGGGCTACCTGGCCGCAGGGGTGGCCATCGGCCCCTGGGGCCTGGGGCTGATTGCCCAGCCTGACGCCATATTGCACACCACCGAGTTCGGCGTGGTGCTGCTGCTGTTCATCATCGGGCTGGAACTGCAGCCCTCGCGGCTATGGGTGCTACGCCGGGCGGTGTTTGGCCTGGGCGGCGCCCAGGTGCTGCTGACCTCCTTGTTGCTGGCCTTGCTGGCCTGGCTGCTGGGCTTGCCCTGGCTGGCGGCGATCGTGGCGGGCCTGGCGCTTTCGCTGTCCTCCACCGCCTTTGTGCTGCAGATGCTGGCAGAGAAGAACCAGCTCACCACCCGTCATGGGCGTGACGGCTTCGCCGTGCTGCTGTTCCAGGATCTGGCGGTCATTCCCTTGCTGGCCATTTTGCCCCTGCTGTCGCCGCTGGCATCGACCGCCAGCCGGCCGCCGGCTTGGGTTTCGCTGGCCGCCGTGGCCGGTGTGGTGCTGGGGGGGCGCTTCGTGCTGCGCACCTTGTTGCGCAAGGTGGCCAAGGCCAATAGCCATGAGCTGTTCGTGATGGCTACGCTGCTGATCGTCATGGCGACGGCCTGGGGTATGGAGGCGGCCGGGCTCAGCTTGTCGCTGGGTGCCTTCCTGGCTGGGGTGCTGCTGGCTGATTCCGAGTACCGGCATGAGCTGGAGGCCAACATCGAGCCGTTCAAGGGCGTGCTGCTTGGCCTGTTCTTCGTGGCGGTGGGCATGGCGGCCAATCTGGGCCTGCTGCTGGCACAGCCGCTGCTGTTGCTGGGCTTGGCGCTGGGCCTGATCGTGGTCAAGGCGGCCGTGCTGTTGCTGATAGGACGGATGGCAGGCATGGAGGGCCGTACCCAGCGCCGGTTTGCGGTCTACCTGGCGCAGGGCGGTGAATTTGCCTTTGTGCTGCTGACCCTGGCAGTGGGGCAGCATCTGATGGACAAGGCGACGGCGGACCTGCTGGCCATGGTGGTGACGCTTTCCATGGCCATGACGCCGTTTGTGGTGCTGCTACATGAACGCTGGATTGCGCCACGGCTGGACGAGCAGACGGTGCGTGAGTTCGATCAGATCAAGTCAGACCAGCATAGGGTCATCATTGCCGGCTTTGGCCGGTTTGGCCAGATCGTGGCGCGGGTGCTGCGCATGCGCAAGATACCGGCCACCGTACTGGAACACAGCTTTGAACAGGTGGATTTTGTCCGCCGCTTTGGCAACCGCATCCATTACGGCGATGCCTCGCGGCTGGATGTGCTGCGGGCGGCGGGCGCTGCCGATGCCGAGTTGTTCGTGCTGGCCATAGATGACGTTGAAGCCTCATTGCGCACGGCCGAAACCGTGCGCGAGCATTTCCCGCACCTCAAGATCTACGCCCGTGCGCGCAATCGTTTCCACTACTATCGCCTGCGTGACCTGGGCGTGACGGTGGCGACCCGCGAGACCTTTGCCGCTAGCCTGGAAATGGCCGGCGGGGTGCTGCAGGGGCTGGGTGTTTCATCGGTAGGCGCAGCCAGCACCTTGGCGGCATTCCGTGCCCATGACGAGGCACTGCTGGACAAGCAATACGCGGTGCACCACGACGAAACCCAGCTGATGCAGACCGCCCGCGATGCCGCCCAGGAGCTGGAAGGCCTGTTTGAATCCGACGGGGAGAAAGATGCCCCCAGCACCAATGGCGCACCCGACATCGAGGATATGCGCAGCTGGGGGGCATGAAGGGGGCTTTGCGGGGGCTGCACTGGCGCCTACTCCATCCGCCACCGCCCATCCAGGACCTACGTTGATCGCAGGCGCTGAAGCCATTCAGCGAGATAACGAGCGCCAGCGAGGCTCCCCCCACGCACCGTGCAACGTGGACTTCCGGCGCGGCGGCGCGGGCGGGGGGGGTGGATTCAATCAGGGGAGAGCCTACTGGTTCAGGCTGCGCTGACGTCCTGCGCCAGGGTTGCCCTGGCGCCTGCTACATCCGCCACCGCCCATCCATGACCCATGTTCCTCACAGGCTCTTAGGTTCGCTGGCCTCTATCACCCACGGCTCTGCCGCTGCGGCGGCATACCATTCCCGCATGGCGGGCAGGGCCAGGATATGGTCTACCCAGGCCTGGGCGCGGGCGGGCAGGGCGATGGAGTAGGTGTGGCAGCGGGTGGCCACCGGGGCGTACATGGCATCCAGTATGCCGAACTCGCCCATCAGGAAAGGGCCGGCAGCGGCATGGCGGCTGCGCAGGCTTTCGATCAGTGCGGCGAAGCGGGTGATGTCGCGTTCCACCTCGGGTGGACGCGCGCTGGGTGGCACCTGGCGGCGTACATTCATGGGGTAATGCTGGCGCAGGGCGGCAAAGCCGGCGTGCATCTCTGCTGCCAGCGAGCGGGCCTCGGCCCTTTGGGCTGGATTGCTGGGCCAGAATGGCTGCTCTGCAAAACGTTCTGCCAGGTACTCGCAGATGGCCAGTGATTCCCACACATGTATCGGGCCTTCCAGCAGGCAGGGCACCTTGCCAGTCGGCGCGTAGCGCAATATGGCTTCATGGCTGCCGGCCTGCTGCAGCGGTATCACGATCTCCTCGAACGGTATGCCGGCCTGCTTGAGCAAGAGCCAGGGCCGCAGGGACCAGGAGGAGTAAGCCTTGTTGCCGATGACCAGTTGCATGGGACGATTCCTTGGAAGACAGGCGACAGCGGGAGTGGTGGTGCAAGGGTCTGTTCACAGTCTTCTCGCCGCAGCGAAAAAACTGTGAACCGCGCTAAGGGTTGGCGCTAGCCAGCGGCTGCGTTGTCCTAGCGGTGCTGTCGCCTCAGTTGCAGATAGCGATCACGCGGGCGGCCTTGTGTCAGCAATAGCGGCAGGATTGCTTCCAGCGCCGTGGCCTGCCAACCCAAGTGGGCGGGGAAGCCGGCAGGATCGACGCTATCGATCTTGAGTGAATCGAGGTTGTCGGTGCTCAAGGGCGGGTTGGGCAACAGGCCCAGCAGGCTGGCCTGCAGGCGTGCCAGGCCGTCAGGCAGGCTCAGAACGGGCCTGGGTGTGCCAGCGGCCCGCCCGATCAGGCGGACCAGCTCTGCCATGGTGTAGACCTTGGGGCCGACCAGATTGAGCGACTGTCCTATCAGGGCATCGTCCGCCAGCGCTGCCACAAAGGCACGGCTGACATCCTCCACCCAGACGGGCTGCATGCGGGCCTGGGCGCCGCCCATGGGCAGGCAGGGGGCCAGCTTGAGCAGATCGGCAAACAGGCTGACAAAGCAGGTGCCCGGGCCAAAGATCAGGGAGGGGCGGAATATTGTCCAGTCCAGCCCGCTGGCGCGTATGTGGGCCTCAGCCTCGCCCTTGCTCTGCTGGTAGTGCGACGGCCCGGCCGGGTCGGCGCCCAGCGCGCTCATATGCAGATAGCGCTTGATGCCGGCTGTGGCCATGGCCGACATGATCTTGTCGCTGAGTGCCACATGCGCGTGACGAAAGCGCTCGGGCGAGCCGTGCAGTATGCCGACCAGATTGATGACGGCAGCGTGGCCGGGCATCAGTGCCGCCAGGGTGGCGGCATCGTGCACATTGGCGTTCACCACCTCGACGCCGGGCAGTGGGATGAGGTTCTGCCGGACCTTCTCGCGGTCGCGGGTGGGCAGTGTGACGATGTGGCCACGGGCGGCAAGCCGCTCGGCCAGCGAGGTGCCGACAAAGCCGGTGCCACCTATGACCAGCAGGCGGGCATTGCGAGGGACGGGCATGGCGGGCTCCAGCGAGAGGGTATGTATTGTTCTAGCCGGTTTTGCATGGGGAGGCCAGCTTGGCACCCGTCGGCTGCGCCCCTGCCTGGATGATCCGCCAGGCGGGGGCGGCGGCTGGTTAGGGGGTATCGCCCAGCGACACGTCCACTCCGCCCTTGGGCGGAATGACGCCCAGGCGTTTCTTCAGCGAGGTTTCGCCCCGGCCAAAAGCCTGCGAGTAATAGATGGCGTTGCTCATCACCTTCTTGACGTAGTCGCGTGTTTCGCTAAAGGGGATGCTCTCGGCGTAGATGGCGCCCTCCAGTGCGCGGTTGGCGCGCCATACGCGGGCGCGGCCTGGGCCGGCGTTATAGGCGGCGGTGGCCAGCACAGGCTGATTGCCCAGGCTTTCCAGCACGTGCTTGAGGTAGAAGGTGCCCAGCTGCACATTGGTGCCTATCTCATTGACGGCCACCGGGCTGTAGCTGACGCCGACCTTCTTGGCCACCCAGCGCGCCGTGGCCGGCATCAGCTGCATCAAGCCCTGCGCCCCCACATGCGAGCGGGCCACAGTGACAAACCGGCTCTCCTGCCGTATCAGGCCATAGACCCAGGCATCGTCCAGTTCCAGCTCGCGGGCATAGCTCTGGGTGACATCGCGGTAGGGGGCCAGGAAACGCAGGCTGAAGTCGTGGATTTCACGCGTGCGTTCCGCCGAATAGATGGCGCGGTCGTACCACTGCGCCTGGCGGGCGACCTCGGCGGCGGCCAGCAGCTGTCTGTCGCTGAGCCCGCGCATGGTCCAGTTCCATTCGCGCAGGGCATCCAGCCGCCAGTCCATGTCATTGAGCAGTAGGGCGCGCTGCACCCCGGGCAGCTTGCGTATGGCTTGCAGTTCTTCGGCATTGGGCTTGTAGCGGCCGGCGGTGACATCAACCACCGGGCCGATCTCGTCTCGTGCCAGTAGACCGTAGAAATGGTGTTCCGCCATCAATTCGGCGTAGCGGCGGTTGGCTTCCACGCTGTTGCCGGCTTGCTGGTAGGCACGGGCGCGCCAGTAGCGCCAGGCGGGGTCGCGCTGCTGCTCAGCCGGCATGGCGTCGATCACCAGCGCGACGCTGGCCCAGTCGCCTTGGCGCAGCGCGCTGCGCACATACCACTCGCGCCCTTCGCTATCGAGCTGGGCCGGGGCGGCACCGCGCGCAAACCACTCCAGCGCCCTGTCATCAAGCTTGCGGGCGGCCTGGTAAGCAATCTGGCTCCAGGCATGGCGGCGGTCGGCTTCCGGCAGGCGTTCGCTCAGCTTGCCCAGCAGGGACACGCCAGCATCGGGTGCACTGCGCGCCAGCCGGTCGACGGCGAACAGGGCCAGTTCGCGGCCGCCACGGCTGTTGAGTGCCAGCAGGGTGGCCGCCTTGTCGGGCTTGGCGGCGATGGCACGCACGGTACGGGCATCCATGCCGGCGGGGTTGTCCAGCCTGGGCAGCAGCTGGATGGCGAATTCGGGGTTGTTGGCATCGAAGGCCAACCGTATGCGCGCCCATGCCGATTCATTGTTCAGGTAGCCCAGCTTGAACAAATGGTCGAATACCGGGGCACAGGCGTCGGCCAGGCCCTTGGCGTTGAACCACAGTGGCTTGCCCTCGCGCAGCACGGTGGCCATGTCGCCTTGCTGCATGGCCAGTTGCAGGCGATAGCAATGCAGTTCGCTGGCGGGTTCCCATTGCAGCAGCTTGGGCCACTCGCGTGCGAAAACCGACCAGTGGCCGCGCTTGCCCAGGCTCTTGAGCCAGTCGCCCCTGAGCCTGTCGGCCAGCAGGCTGCCTTGGTAGCGCTCCAGGTAGTCGGTCACCTCGTTATCGGCCACATCGTCGATCTGGGCATTGAGCAACCAGTAGCGGGGGTACATCTCCAGTGGCGTACCGTCGATACGCTCGGTCAGGTCGGCCACCTGGGTCAGGCGGCCAGTGCGGGCTGCGTCGCGCGCTGCACTCATGTCGTCGGGCAGGGCGGCGTGGCCGAACAGGGTGGCAAGGCTAAGCAGCAGGGCGGGCAGGGCAGGCTTCATAAGGCGGGCATTCGGGCAAGGTTGAATCGACTGTAACACAAGCTGTAGCAAGGGTTATCAGGCAAAACTTGCATAGCGGCACCGACTGTCATTCCATTAAGCCTATGACCAAGTTGATATTGCAAGGTGGCGGCATGGCCGCGCCGCTAGAGACCGAGGCCGAGACAGGTAGTCTGCTGATCGATACGGTGCGCGATCTGGCCCGTGACGGCTGTCTGCCACTGTACTGGAGATGTGGCCGTGGCACTTGTGGTGCGTGTCTGGTTCATCTGACGGTTTATCCGGTACAAAATGATGCTTTGGTCGTGATGTCAGGCAAGGAGCGCAATGTGCTGGCGCGCCAGGGCCTGTTGACCGCAGAGCAGTGCGCTGCAACATTTTTGGCCGATACGCCAGCATTGCCCAGGCTAGCCTGCCATGTGGTACTGCCACCCGGTTTGCTTAAAGTGGACTGGTAAGCGGCAGTGCCTTGATTGGCGCGGGTCTGCACTGTCATGTGTTGCAGTTTGCAAACAGCGCAACTACAAAAAATTGTTGGTACGGCACGATGTCGCTTAGATTGCATTCCACACCAACCGGCACATAGACCGGTTTTACCCGCCGCGTGAGTTCTCGCCGCTGCGCGGGTTGAAGACAGTCACATCCGGGCCACAAGCTCGATGGCGACAGTCAGGCTTCCCCAATGCAATTCCAGTAACTGAACAACACGCCGCCGGGCCGTTGCCCGGCTCACCGTTTTCGTCACGGTGGGGAGAGCATTTTCGCTTCTTCCTGCTGTCGGAGGGTTAGGCATGTCCTGGTTTGCGAGCGCTGCTGCGCTTCCTCCCGTCCTGGCGCTATCGCCGGGTTGCCACGCTATTGCCGTGCGCCGCCATGTTGCGGCCGACTCGCCCTTGCCAGCCTGACGCTGGCTGATCGAACACCCCCCAGGCTCTACGTCCCCGCCCCACATCCATGGGGGAGGGTCGGTGGTTTACATCCAGCGTCGGCGGAGCCACGGCGCGAAGTAGCAGTGCAAACGGAGCAATAAGCAATGAGAAGAAACACTGAGTGGGCACCGTTGTTCAAGCAAGGCGGTGTCGCCCTCGCGTTGGTCATGTTGGCTGGCACGGCGGTAGCGGGTTCGGGTTCGTCCAAGTCGAACACCATCGACATGACGAATCGCATCATCCTGAAGTACAAGGCTACCGGTCTGAGCGCGGCTCAACTGGCTGGCCCAAGCGCTGCGTCGCTGCAGGCCGGCATCCAGGCCGAGCGCCAAAGCCGTCTGCAAGCCGTGGCTGCCCGTTTCGGCGGCAACGTCACTTTCCTGCGCTCCGGTGGTCTGGGTACCCAGGTCTGGAAGCTGGACAAGCGCATGAAGGTGAAGGAAGTCGCCGCCCTGGCCGAGCAAATGGCCAAGGCCGATGCCAATATCGAATACGCTGAGCCTGACCGCGTGATGACGGCCATGGCTGCTGCGCCTAACGACAGCCGCTGGGCTGATATGTGGGCCCTGCAGACCAGCTCGGTCGGCATCAATGTGCTGAACGCCTGGGATCTGTCCACCGGTAGCGGCGTCAATGTGGCCGTGATCGATACCGGCTATCGTCCACACGTCGACCTGGCTGCCAATGTGGTGGGCGGCTACGACATGATCAACGATACCGCCGTCTCCAACGATGGTAATGGCCGCGACAGCGATGCCAAGGATACCGGTGATTACACTGCCGCCAACCAGTGCCAGCAAGGCGACCCCGCCTACGGCTCCAGCTGGCACGGCACCCACGTTGCCGGCACCATTGCTGCCGTGACCAATAATGGCGCTGGTGTTGCCGGTATTGCCCCCAATGCCAAGATCTTGCCGATGCGCGTTCTGGGCCAGTGCGGTGGCTATACCTCGGACATCGCCGATGCCATGATCTGGGCAGCAGGCGGCACCGTCAGCGGCCTGCCCACCAACCCGAACAAGGCACGGGTGCTGAACCTGTCCCTGGGCGGCGGCGGTGCGTGTGATACCACCAGCCAGAACGCCATCAACGCTGCACGCGCCAATGGCGCTGTGGTGATCGTGGCTGCCGGTAACGAGAACCAGAACGTCAGCAACTCCAGCCCGGCCAACTGCTCGGGCGTGGTGGCAGTGGCTGCCTATGGCAAGACTGGTGCTCGCGCTTACTACTCCAACTACGGCACCCTGGTGGATATCGCTGCTCCTGGCGGTGACCAAAGCAGCGGTGACGCCAACGGCATCCTGTCGACCCTGAACGCTGGCAGCACCACGCCAGGTGCAGACAACTACGCTTACTACCAGGGTACCTCGATGGCTACCCCGCACGTAGCTGCTGTTGCTGCCCTGATGATTGCGGCCAAGCCCACGCTGACGCCGGATGAAGTGGAAGCCAAGCTGAAGTCGTCGGCTCGTCCTTTCGTGGCCACCTGTAGCGGTTGCGGCACCGGCATGCTGGACGCCTATGCTGCCGTGCAGGCTGCCATTGGTACCACCCAGCCTCCGGGCGGCGGCACCACCATGAACGAAACCGAGTCGAACAACACCCGTACCGCTGCCAACAGCGTGGCCACCAGTGGCACCACCGTTAGCGGCAAC
This sequence comes from Chitinimonas prasina, assembly GCF_030160395.1. GTDB lineage: Bacteria > Pseudomonadota > Gammaproteobacteria > Burkholderiales > Chitinimonadaceae > Chitinimonas > Chitinimonas prasina. The sequence goes on along the minus strand of NZ_BSOG01000001.1, from coordinate 653,767 downwards.
ATGGGTTCCAGCAGCGACACCGACTACTTCAAGGTGACCTTGCCTGCTGGCAAGACCCTGGCTGCAGTCATGACCCCGGGTTCGACCACCGCTGACTATGACCTCTACCTGTACAACTCCGCCGGCAGCCAAGTGGCATCCAGCGAATTGGGCGCAGGCAAGGTTGATAGCGCTTCGGTGAAGAACAACGGCAGCGCTTCGGCTACCTACTACGCTCGCGTGTACTACTACGCTGGCGGCACCGGCAGCACCAACGGCAAGTACACCCTGAAGCTGACCTGGTAATCGGTCACTGCATGATGTACAGCAAGCGGGGCCAGCTCTGGCCCCGCTGGATGGCTGGCCGTAGGTCAAGGCTGCACACAGGGGGCTGGACGGTTTCCTGACCGACCAGCGCTGCAGCCTTACTCCCGGTACGCGCCGGCCATCCTGCCATGCAATACCAAGGCCGACATCATGGTGTCGGCCTTTTCATATTCTGTATCCGCACGCGGTAAGTGCTAATTGGCGGGTGGCGATACCGCGCCGCCGATCAGCTCGCCCAGGCTGCGGTTGAGCGCCGCATCCTCGACCACGAAGAACATACCACCCCGGCCATTCTGCGAGGCGCCACATTTGCCGGCGAGTGTGCCTTCCTGATTCATGTCGCCAAATATGGCATAGGGCCGGTCGCCCGAAGTGCTGATGCCCAGCTTGGCATGATTGTGGTTTTTACCCAGCCCGCCGGTCAGGCTGAATGGGGTGCCGCCCCACTGGCCAGCCAAGACGTTGACCACCGGGCCTGGCTGGGCCAGGCTGCTGTCCCAGCAGGCTGGCGGCTTGGACCCATCAGTACTGGGGATGACCTGACTGGGTTTATCGGCCTCCCACCAACTGGCCACCTTGAGGGCGGCGCTCTGTAGCTCGGTCGATACCAGTTGCCAGGGCGGCACCTGCAGGCGGGCGGGCTTGGCGATGATGCGCACGCCGGTGGAGAGGGGGGCGGAGGTAACGATACGTGCCTGCGACTTCGTCCCTAACTGGGACACTAGGTCCTGAATCTCCTGCGGGCCGCCATTGTGCACGATCTGTGGATTGGTGGGGTCGGTCACCACGCTGGCGGTCTGCATGGCCAGCAGGACGGTTCGGACATCGGCGCGATTCAGGCGCAAGGCAAAGAAATGCTGGCTGACCATGATGTTGTCGGTCGAGGCGATGCAGCCCAGGGTATTGCCATCGCCGCTGCGCGGGCGTGCCTGGCTGGCTGCCGCCGGCCAGGAGGGGGTGCTGACCTGCATGACCAGGCCATTGCCCGTGTCATCCCAGGCGAGCAGGCCCTTCGAATGCCCCCACGGTGCACTGCAGCTCTTGCCGCAGTGGGCGACATCGGGGGCTGAATAGAACTGGTCGTTCCACACCACGTAATAACTGCTGCCCTGGTAGACCTGGCCGAAGGTGGCACCTACCGGGTCGGTGGGCGTCGTACCCAGGCAGTTGCTGCCCTGTTTCAGCTCGGCGTTGGCGCTGCTGGCATAGACATATTGCTGGCTATAGCCCGACGACGGTGCCTGCAGGGTGCCGCCAAAGGCGCAGGTATTGGCTGCAGCAGCCTGGCCGCAGCCGGGAAAGGTCTGGGCGTTGAACTTGAAGGCGAACCACCAATCGACCGGTTGGCCTGCTGCCAGGATAGGGCCAGGCCCTGCATGGGCCAACATAGCTGAAACGGCCAGTGTCATCAGTGCCAGCCGGTGGGCTCGGCAGCCTGCGCGGACGCTGCCCGCGTGCCGCCCGCTGTTGCCAACGCTACGCATATTGCCCATGAATCCCCCGTTGCTGGCGCCGCCGCCATGACCACTGCAATGTAGCTGGGCGAGGGCGCTACGCCATCATTCATATGGGGGAAGGTGCGCCTGTCCTCAGATCCTCAGCCTGGGTGAGCCGCTGCCGGCTTGCCACTGAAGCGCACCTGCAGGCCGTCAAAGAACAGATAGAGCACCGGCGTGATATAGAGGGTGATCAGTTGGGAGAACACCAGCCCGCCGACGACCGCCAGGCCCAGAGGCTGCCGTAGCTCGGCCCCGGCCCCCAGGCCGGCTGCGATGGGCAGGGCACCCATCATGGCGGCGAGGGTGGTCATCATGATGGGGCGGAAGCGCAGCAGGCAGGCATCACGTATGGCTTTCACCGGGTCAGTCTCGCCCCGGTGGCGGGCCTCGATGGCAAAGTCGATCATCATGATGGCGTTCTTCTTGACGATGCCTATCAGCAGCAGGATGCCTATCACCGCGATCAGGGTCAGTTCCATATTGAACAGCCTGAGCGTGACCAGTGCCCCTACTGCCGCCGATGGCAGGCCGGCCAGGATGGTGATGGGGTGGATATAGCTCTCGTACAGCACACCCAGCAGTACATAGATGACCGCCAGTGCAATCAGTATCAAGGCCAGCTGGCTGGTCTGACTGGACTGGAAGGTAGCAGCATCACCGCCCAGGGTAGTCAGCACGGTCTGGGGCACGCCCAGTTCCTCTTTGACGGCCTCGACCCGCTTGAGTGCCTCCCCCAGGGTGGCGCCGGGCGCCAGATTGAAGGACAGGGTCACGGCCTGCAACTGACCGCGGTGATTGACCGAGGTCGGGCCTATGGTCCGTTCCACCTGGGCAAAGGCTTTTAGCGGTACCAGCTGGCCGGTACTGGCACGTACCCTGACCTTCTCGAAGGCGGTTTCGTCGGTACGATAACTGTCGTCAAACCGCATCATCACGGCATAGTCGTCGGACGAGGTATAGATGGTAGCCACCTGTCTGTCGCCGAACGCGGCGTAAAGGGTGTCGCGCAGGGTGGCCATGCTGACGCCTAGCCGTGCGGCCTGCTCGCGGTCTATCTTGAGCGTGGCCTGCAGCCCCTTGCGCTGGGCATTGCTGCTGATATCGGTGAGCAGGGGTTCCTCGCGCAGGGCTTTCTGCAGTTTTTCCGACCACTCGTATAGCTCGTCCGACTGCACGCTCTGCAGCACGTACTGGAACTTGCTGTTGGACTGCACGCTGCCTATCTGCAGATTCTGGTCGGCGCTGAAGAACATGCGCAGGCCGGCGATATTGCTGGTGCGTTTGCGCAGGTCGGCAATGACGGCCTGCATATCGGGCCGTTGTCCCTTGGGTTTGAGGTTAATGAACATGCGGCCGCTGTTGTTGCTGTTGAAGCCGCCGCCAACGATGGAGACCACCTGATCCACATGGGGGCTCTGCCGCACCAGGGTCTCGGCTTGCTTTTGCAGCGCATGCATGGCGGGGTAGGAGGTATCCAGCGCTGCCTCGCTGCGGGCAGTGATCTGGTTGATATCTTCCTCGGGAAAGAAGCCCTTGGGTATGGTGTAGAAGAACCAGGCGCTGAGCCCGAAGGTCAGTACTGCCACGCCCAGGACAAAGGGACGGTGGCGCAGGGCAGTATCCAGGGTGTCGCGATAGGCACCCAGCAGGCCGTCGAAGAAACGCTCGAAGGCGCGGCTGACGGCGTTGGCCGGCTTGCTCTCGTCCTCATGCTTGAGAAAGCGTGCACAGAGCAGCGGAATCAGTGTCAGCGAGGCGACGCCCGAGACCAGGATGGCCAGGCTCACTACCAGTGCAAACTCGTGGAACAACTTGCCTATCACCCCCGGCATATAAAAGATAGGGATGAAGACCGCCACCAACGAGAGCGAGATGGAGACGATGGTGAAGCCCACTTCGCGGGCGCCCTTGATGGCGGCGTCGAAGGGCTTCATGCCTTCTTCTATATAGCGAACGATGTTTTCCAGCACCACGATGGCATCGTCCACCACCAGGCCCACCGCCAGGGTAATGCCCAGTAGCGAGATATTGTTGAGCGAATGCCCCAGCCAGGCCATCAGGGCGAAGGTGGAGATCAGCGACACCGGCAGCGTGACGGTGGGGATGAGCGTGGCGGTGGCGCGGCGCAGGAACAGGAAAATCACCAGCACCACCAGGGCCACTGTCAGGCCCAGGGTGAAGTTCACATCGTGTATGGCCTCGCGGATAGAGGTGGAGCGGTCATTGCGGAACTGCAGCTTGACCGAATCCGGCATCTGTTCGACCAGGCCGGGGATGACTTCGCGTATGCGGTCTATCACGGCCACGGTATTGGCGCTGGGCTGGCGCTGCACGCCCATGACCACCCCGAGTTCGCCATTTATATAAGCGGCCGAGGTCACGGACTGGATGCTGTCTTCCACCCGTGCCAGTTCGCCCAGGCGCACCGGGTTGCCGTTCTTGAGGGCGATGATGAGATTACGGAAGTCCTCGGCGCGGCTCAACTGCTTGTTGGCTTCAATGATGAGCTGCTGGCGCTGCCCATCCAGTATCCCGACCGGGCTATTGGCATTGGCTGCGCGTAAGGCGGCGGCGACTTCAGCCATGGTCAGGTCGCGGGCGGCCAGCTTGTCGGGATCCATGCTGACCCGGACGGCGTACTTGCGCTGTCCAAACACGTTCACCTGGGCTACCCCAGCTATGGTGGCCAAGCTGGGCGAGATCAGGTTTTCGGCATAGTTGTTCAGCTCCGACAGCGGCATGGACGGCGAGGTCATGCTGATCAGGATGATGGGCTGGTCGGCAGGATTGACCTTGCGGTAGGAGGGCAGGTCCACCATGTCTTCGGGCAGGCTGCGCTGTGCTTGCAGCAGGGCCGCCTGCACATCGACGGCGGCCTTGTCGATATCGCGGTCGTCGTCGAACTCCAACGTGATGTTGGTGGAACCCTGGCGCGATGTGGAGGTGATGAGCTTGAGGCCGGCAATGGTGGAGAACTGCTTCTCCAGCGGTGTCGCCACCGAGGCTGCCATGGTGTCGGGCGAGGCGCCAGCCAGGTTGGCTGAGACGTTGATGGTGGGTGTTTCGAAGGACGGCAGTGCTGCAATCGGCAGCTTCTGGTAGGCAAACAGGCCCAGTAACACGACCGATACCGACAGCAGGGTGGTCATGACAGGACGGCGAATACAGATTTCTGAGAGGTGCATATGGGCTCTACGCTGCGTTATCAGGGCTATGCTGCCGGGCAGGCCCTATGGGCATGGTGTGGTAGGCGGTGCCATTGGGGCTGTCAGCCTGGTTTGCCCTGGCGTTTTTCACCACCGGCCTTGCCTTCGCTGATGGCGGCGCCGGGGCGCAGGTTCTGGCCGCCTTCCACCACGACCTTCTTGCCAGCGGGCAGGCCACTGACCACGCCAAACTGCTTGCCGTCCTGGGTTATGACCCGGCTGAGTTTGATGGCTTGGGGTTTGACGGTACTGTCGGGCGCCACCAGGTAGACAAACTGGCCTTGCGGGCCGGTCTGCAGGGCGCCGACGGGCAGGGTGACGGCCTGTTTTTCCATGCCCAGATCCACCGCCACCCGTGCGAAGGCGCCAGGCCAAAGCTGGTGCCTGCCGTTGGGAAACTCCGCCTTGAGGCGGATGGTGCCGCTATCGGCATTGACGTTGTTGTCGATGAAGCTGAGCTTGCCTTGGATGCGCTCGCCGCTGTCCAGCGTGACATAAGCCGGTGACTGGCCGGCCTGCTGTGCGGCCAGCAGCCGCTGCAGCTCCCGTTCGGGCAGGGTAAAGCTGACGGCAATAGGGTCGAGCTGGGTGACGCTGGTCAAGGGCTGTGCCATGCCGGGCTGCACCAGCGAGCCGGGGTGGATGTCGATGGCGCCGGCCCGACCGGCAAACGGGGCGATGATGCTCTGGTAGCTGAGCCCCACCTTGGCCGAGCCCAATGCTGCCTGTCGGGCTGCCAGACTGGCGCGCAGGCTGTCGGCTGTGGACTGGGCGCTGTCGACGGCGCTCTGCGAGATGAACTGCTGCTTTAACAGTTCGCGGGACCTTGCCAGGTTGCGCTCGGCTTCGTGCAGCTGTGCACGGGCCTGGGCCAGCTCGGCACTGCTTTGCTCGACCCGGCTGTTGTCCACGCGGCTATCGAGGGTAAACAGAAGCTGGCCCGCCTTGACGTCCTGGCCTTCGCGGATATGGATGGTGCGTATGGTGCTGGATACCTGCGGGCGGAGTTCAACCATGTTCAAGGCGGCGACCGTGCCCTGTGCTTCGAAGCGCAAGGGTACATCCTGGGCCTGGCTCAATACCGTGCTTACCAGGGTGGGTTTGTCGCCGGGGCCTCCTTTGTCTGCCTGGCCGCCAGCGGGTTTGATGGCAGCCCAGGTGACGACGGCAACTAGGCTGCCGCCAAGCAGCCAGGGAACAATGGGGCGTGACATGGAATTCCTCTGGAACGAGTTAGGGTGGGGCGGCCCAAGTGATGGCTCTATCAACAGACGGCAAGTGTGTTCAGTTCAGGCTTTGTTGAGTTTAGCATCGGCATCCTTGCTGGCCGATGACGAAGATGTTTATAAACATGTATCCGGATTCAAGCTGCAAACTGTGATGGTGCGGGTGGTCAGAAAAACTCTCAATATTTCTAAATGGAATAAAAATCTAATTTCAAATTCATTAATGTAATTTATGGGCTTCGGTACAGTGGCGACATCACAACGAACAACCGGAGCGCACCATGTCCCGCAAGATTCTCGTCGCCCTTGTCGGCACTGCACTGCTGCCCTTGTCTGTGCATGCCGCCAGTATTGATCTGCTCAATGTCTCCTACGATCCGACCCGCGAGCTGTATCAGGACTTCAACAAGGCCTTTGCCGCCGATTGGAAGAAAAAGACGGGTGACGATGTCAACGTCAAGCAATCGCATGGTGGTTCGGGCAAGCAGGCGCGCTCGGTGATTGATGGGCTGGAAGCCGATGTGGTGACGCTGGCACTGGCCGGCGATATCGATGAGATTGCCGACAAGTCCAGGCTGTTGCCGGCCGATTGGCAGAAGCGCCTCAAGCACAATAGTGCCCCCTATACCTCCACCATTGTTTTCTTGGTACGCAAGGGCAACCCCAAGGGCATTCGTGACTGGGGTGATCTGGTGAAGCCGGGGGTGGAGGTGATTACCCCCAATCCCAAGACTTCTGGCGGTGCGCGCTGGAACTACCTGGCTGCCTGGGGTTGGGCACTGAAGCAGCCGGGCGGCAGCGAGGCCCGAGCCAAGGACTATGTGGGCAAGCTGTACCGGAATGTGAAGGTGCTTGATACCGGTGCCCGTGGCTCGACGGTGACCTTTGTCGAGCGAGGTATTGGTGATGTGCTGATCGCCTGGGAGAACGAGGCCTATTTGTCGGTAAAGGAACTGGGGCCGAACAAGTTCGACATTATCACGCCCTCAGTGTCCATCCTGGCTGAGCCTACTGTTGCCGTGGTGGACAAGAATGCCGCCAAGCGTGGCACGGCCAAGGTGGCGCAGGCCTACCTTGAATACCTGTACTCTCCCGTTGGGCAGGAGATTGCGGCTCAGAATTACTACCGTCCCGTCGACGCCAATGTGGCAGCCAAGTACGCCAGCAAGTTCGCCAAGGTCAATCTGTTCACCATCGATGCGGTGTTTGGCGGTTGGTCCAAGGTGCAGAAGGCCCACTTTGGTGATGGCGGTGTGTTCGACCAAATCTATAGCAAGTGATAGTTGGTGGGCAGGGGCAGCGCGCGCATGATCTGCCGGGCATGGCGCGGCCCAGTCGGCCGGCCTAGCTGCAGCACCCCCCGTTGCCCTAGCAAACTGAGCTTTTATCCCATATTTGATAGAGGAGAGAAAGATGACCCTGCGCCTTGGCGATATCGCCCCCGACTTTACCCAGGAATCCACCGAAGGCCCGATCACGCTGCATAGCTGGGCCGGCAATAGTTGGGTGCTGCTGTTCTCTCACCCGGCCGACTTCACCCCGGTCTGCACCACCGAGCTGGGCTTTACCGCCAAGCTAAAGGGGGAGTTTGCCAAGCGCAATGTCAAGGCGCTGGCCGTCAGCGTGGATAGCCTGGAATCGCACAACCGCTGGGTGAGCGACATTGAGGAGACTCAGGACGTCAAACTCAACTTCCCCATCCTGGCCGATGCCGACCGCAAGGTGGCCACGCTGTACGACATGATCCACCCCAACTCGCTGGCCAACCTCACGGTGCGCACGGTATTCGTGATCGACCCGGAGCGAAAAATACGGCTGACGCTGACCTACCCGGCCAGCACTGGGCGTAATTTCCACGAGATACTGCGGGTGATCGATTCGCTGCAGCTGACCGACAACCACAAGGTTGCCACCCCGGCCAACTGGCAGGATGGTGACGATGTGGTGATCGTACCCAGCCTGACCGATGCAGAGGAAATACAGCGCCGCTTTCCTCGGGGCTACCGCGCTTTGCGGCCCTATCTGCGCCTGACGCCGCAGCCTAACCGCTGAGGGAAGCCATCGTGCTGCACGTGCTCGTACGCTACGCCTATCACGCAGCCCTGGTCACCGCCGGGGTGCAGGCATCATGAGCCCTGATCAGCAGGCGACGCTGGCTGCCTTGATAGGCAGCCTGCCGACCCAGTGGGTAGCTGGCTATCCGCTGTTGCTGGACGAAGGCGGTGTGGTGGGGCGTTTTTTCAAGTGCGAATTGCGCAGCCATTTCAGCCGTATCGAGGTGGGCGGCGCCCACCTCGCTCGGGCCGACTTGCAGGTGCGCGGGCCGGATGGCGAACCTTTTCCGGCCGGCAAGCTGTTTACCCTGGCGGCGGGCGAAGATGGCCTGCTCAAGCTGGACCGATTGTGCCGGCTGATACACGCGCTCAATCATTTCAAGGTGGCGGGCCGGCGAGACCCGCTGGTCATTGCCATACACCCTCGCCTGTTCGATTACGTCAAGACGGCGCATGGCCGCACGTTTGCCCGCATGCTGTCGCATTTTGACCTGACGCCCGCCGGCATCGTGCTGGAGCTGCCACCGGATTTGCCCCAGGCTACGCTGGATGGCTATCTCGGTGAAGGCTTTACGCTGCACTTTTCCCGGCTATCCTGATCCAAGCCACCTTACCGTATGCTGGTTGTTGCATTATGTCGGCTCCCGGCCGCCCCGGTGCATTCGTGCGCCTAGGGGCTGGATGTGCCCTTTCCCGGCGCTGTGCCGACACAATCGGCCAGTGGCCTTAGCCCTGTTATAGAGACTCATCATGTCTTTTGATCCCATGCTAGGCCTGATAGGCCAGACCCCGCTGATACAGCTTACCCGCCTGGATACCGGCCCGTGTGAGCTGTTCGTCAAGCTGGAAAGCCATAACCCCGGCGGCTCCATCAAGGACCGCATTGCCCTGACCATGATCGAGGCGGCAGAACGTGAAGGCAAGCTGCAGCCAGGGGCCACCATCATCGAAGCCACGGCCGGCAATACCGGCCTGGGCCTGGCACTGGTGGCGGCCCGCAAGGGCTACAAGCTCAAGCTGGTGGTGCCCGATAAAATGAGCCTGGAGAAGATCTTCCATCTCAAGGCCCTGGGGGCCGAGGTCATCATTACCCGCTCGGATGTGAACAAGGGCCACCCGCTTTACTACCAGGACTACGCCCGCCGCATTGCCGAGGAAACCCCTGGTGCCTATTACATCGACCAGTTCAACAACCCGGCCAACCCCGCTGCGCATGAGCACGGCACGGGGCCGGAGCTATGGCAGCAACTGGGGCACGCTGTGGATGCCGTGGTGGTGGGCGTGGGCTCGGCCGGCACGCTGACCGGGCTGTCGCGTTTCTTCAAGCGGGCCGACCCGGCCGTGGAGTTCGTGCTGGCTGACCCGGTGGGCTCGGTGCTGGCCGACTATGTGGAAACCGGCAGCTATGGCGAGGCCGGCAGTTGGCGGGTGGAGGGCATAGGTGAGGACTTCATTCCACCCATGGCCGACTTCAGCGCGGTGCACCGTGCTTATCGCATAGGCGATGAAGAGAGTATCGATACCGCACGGCAGTTGCTGGAGGTGGAAGGCGTGCTCGCCGGGTCGTCCAGCGGCACCCTGGTGGCGGCTGCCTTGCGCTATTGCCGGGCCCAGACCGAACCCAAGCGGGTGGTGACCTTTATCTGCGATAGCGGCAACAAGTATCTATCCAAGCAGTACAACGAGGGCTGGTTGATAGACCAGGGGCTCAAGCACCTGCCGCAGCAGGGCAACCTGACCGACCTGATTACCCGCCGCCATGACCTGGGGGCAACCGTGACCTGCCGGCCGGACGAAACCCTGGCCGACGTCTACGCCCGCATGCGCCGGCATGATGTGTCGCAACTGCCGGTGGTGGAGGGCGATGCCGAGGTGGTGGGCATCATCGACGAATGGGATCTGTTGCTGGCGGTGCATGATGAGCCCGAGCATTTCCGGCTGCCGGTGCGCAAGGCCATGAGCACCGAGCTGGAGACCCTGTCGCCCACCGATAGCACCGAAAAGCTGCTGCGCACCTTCAACGAGGGCCATGTTGCCATCGTGGTGGAGCGTGGACGCTTTCTGGGCCTGATTACTCAGGCCGACCTGATCAACCACTGGCGGCAACGCTGGCGCTAGGCGCATGGCACCGGCAGGCATTTGATGCGATAACCGGGCCATGACCCTGGCCCAAGCAGGAGCAGGACACGATGACACAACACCTGGATACCTTGAGTGTGCACGCGGGCTACACCCCGGACGCGACTGGCGCGGTGATGCCACCTATCTATACCAGCTCGACCTATGCCCAGCGTGCACCGGGCGAGCACAGCGGTTATGAATACGCCCGTAGCGGCAACCCTACCCGGTGGGCGTTCGAAAAGGCACTGGCCGAGCTGGAAGGCGGTGTCGCCGGCTTTGCCTTTGCCTCGGGCCTGGCGGCCATGTCTACCGTGCTGGAGCTGCTGGATGCCGGCAGCGAAGTGGTGGCGGTGGATGACCTCTACGGCGGTGCTTACCGCATGTTCGAGCGTGTGCGTAACCGCAGTGCTGGACTCAAGGTGCGCTATGTGGCGCCCGAAGATACCGCCGCCGTGCGTGCTGCCATTGCCCCAAGCACCAAACTCTTGTGGATAGAGATACCGACCAACCCGCTGCTCAAGCTGATCGACCTGCGAGCTGCCATCGACGCCGCCCATGCCGTTGGCGCCATGGTGGTGGTGGATGCCACCTTTGCCACGCCGTATCTGCTGCGCCCGCTGGAATACGGCGCCGATATCGTGCTGCACTCGATTACCAAATACCTCAATGGTCATTCGGATGTGATCGGGGGGGCTGCCATTGTCCGTAGCCCTGAACTGGCCGAGCGGCTGGGCTATCTGCAGAACGCCATAGGCGGGGTGCTGGATCCGTTCTCCAGCTTCCTGGCCCTGCGTGGACTGCGCACCCTGCCACTGCGGGTGCAGCGCCACTGCAGCAATGCCCAGGCGATAGCCGAATGGCTGGGGCAGCAGGCTGGGGTGGCCGACGTCATCTACCCCGGGCTGCCCAGCCATCCCCAGCATGCGCTGGCCAGGCAGCAGTTCCCGCGCGGCTTTGGTGGCATCGTCTCGGTACGCTTGCAGGCAGACGAGGCCGGCGTGCGGCGCTTCTTGGCGGCGCTCAAGCTGTTTACCCTGGCCGAGAGCCTGGGTGGAGTGGAGAGCCTGGTCAATCTGCCATGGGCCATGACCCATGCGTCCATTCCTGAGGAAGACCGTTTGCGTCGAGGCGTTGGCCCCAATCTGCTGCGTCTCTCGGTGGGCGTGGAGCATGTGGATGACCTGATAGACGACTTGCGCCAGGGTTTGGCACAGATAGGCTGATCTGGTTATTAGGGCTTAATAAAGCATTCTTAATGGGAATAAGGACGGACTGTTATGCTCAGCCCGTCCTTATTTTCATCTGGCGTGACTGATATGACCAAGCTGACCCGATTGCTTACTGCTGCAGTGGCTACCGCGCTGTCGGCGGCCTCCCTGGCGGGCCCCGAGCTGCTCAATGTCTCGTACGACGTGATGCGCGATTTCTACAAGGATCTGAACCCGGCCTTTATCAAAGCCTACAAGGCCAAGACCGGCGAGGATCTGGTGATACAGCAGTCGCATGGCGGATCGGGCAAGCAGGCCAGGGCGGTGATAGACGGCCTGGAAGCCGATGTGATCACCATGAACATGCCGCCGGATATCGATGCCCTGCACGACAAGGCCAAGCTGATACCGGAAAGCTGGGCTAGCCGCCTGCCCAACAACAGCCTGCCGTTCACCAGCCTGCAGGTGCTGATTGTGCGCAAGGGCAATCCCAAGCAGATCAAGGATTGGTCCGATCTGGTCAAGCCGGGTGTGCAGGTGGTGATGCCCAATCCCAAGGTGACCGGCAATGGCCGCTACAGCTATCTGGCCGCTTGGGGCTATGCCCTGCGCCAGCCGGGCGGTAACGAGCAGAAGGCCCGTGATTTTGTGGCAGGTCTCTTGAAGAACGTGCCGGTGCTGGATTCGGGCGGCCGTGCCGCGACCACCACCTTCATGCAGCGCCAGATCGGCGATGTGCTGCTGACCTTCGAGAACGAGGCGGAAATGATTGCCCGCGAATTTGGCCGTGGCCAGTTCGAGGTGGTGTACCCCTCGCTGTCCATCCGTGCCGAACCCCCGGTTACCGTGGTGGACAAGGTGGTGGACAAGAAGGGCACACGCAAGGCGGCCGAAGCGTATCTCAAGTTCCTGTGGACTCCGGCGGCGCAGGAGATCGCGGCGCAGAACTACCTGCGCCCGCAGGATGCGGCCATCGCCAAGAAGTATGCTGCCCAGTTCCCTGCCATCAAGCTGTTTACCGTGGATGAAGTGTTCGGCGGCTGGCGTCGCGCCCAGAAGACCCACTTCGACGATGGCGGCAGTTTCGACCAGGTCTATACCAAGAAGTAATCGCCGCATCGGGGGGCGCTGTGGCGCCCCCTGCCTTCCATTCCCCGATGATCTGACGCCCCATGCGATTCAAACAACCCAGCGTCCTGCCTGGCTTCAACCTGGCATTTGGCTACACCATTGTGTACCTCAGCCTGCTGGTGCTGATCCCCTTGTCGGCCCTGGTGATCAAGACCACAAGCCTGAGCCTGGCCGAGTTCTGGCAGGTAGTCAGCAGCGAGCGGGTGGTGGCGGCCTACCAGCTGACCTTTGGCGCCAGCCTGATCGCCGCCGTCATCAACCTGTTTGCCGGCCTGCTGGTGGCCTGGGTGCTGGTGCGCTATTCCTTTCCTGGCAAGCGCATCGTCGATGCGCTGGTTGATCTGCCATTCGCCCTGCCTACCGCGGTGGCGGGTATTGCCCTGACTACCCTGTATGCGCCCAATGGGCTGATAGGCGAGCAACTGGCCAAGCTGGGCATACAGGTGGCTTTCAAGCCTTTGGGTGTGGTGGTGGCGCTGACCTTTATCGGCCTGCCCTTTGTGGTCCGCACGGTGCAGCCGGTTCTGCAGGACCTGGAGGCCGAGCTGGAAGAGGCCGCTGCCTGCCTGGGGGCCAATCGCTGGCAGACCTTCTGCAAGATCATTTTTCCGGCGGCACTGCCTGCCTTGCTGACCGGCTTTACCCTGGCCTTTGCCCGGGCCATAGGCGAATACGGGTCGGTCATCTTTATCGCCGGCAACATTCCGCTGGAGTCGGAAATCGTGCCGCTGCTGATCATAGGCAAGCTGGAGCAATACGACTATGCCGGGGCAACGGCGATCGCCACGGTGATGCTGCTGATCTCCTTTGTCCTGATCCTGGCCATCAATCTGATCCAGTGGTGGCATGCGCGCCGCCACGGCATGCGCAAGTAAGGAGCCGACATGCAGGCTGTTTCCACTACCGCCGTCCGTTCGGCCGCCACGCAGGAGGCCGTATGGGTGCGTTGGCTGCTGCTGACGGGCGCGCTGCTGTTCCTTGGTTTCTTCCTGGTACTGCCGCTGGTGTCCATTTTTGCCGAAGCCCTGCGCAAGGGCTGGGCGCTGTACTGGGAGGCGCTGAAGGAACCCGATGCGCTATCGGCCCTGCAGCTGACGCTGACGGTGACGCTGATCTCGGTGCCGATCAACCTGGTATTCGGGGTGGCGGCAGCCTGGGCCATCGCCAAGTTCGACTTCAAGGGCAAGAGCCTGCTGATCACCCTGATAGACCTGCCGTTCTCGGTCAGCCCGGTGGTGGCGGGCCTGATCTATGTGCTGATCTTCGGTGCTCAAGGCTGGCTGGGCCCTTGGCTGCAAGCGCACGATATCAAGATCATCTTTGCCGTGCCCGGTATCGTGCTTGCCACCATGTTTGTGACGTTCCCCTTTATCGCCCGTGAGCTGATCCCCCTGATGGAGGCACAAGGTACTGAAGAAGAGCAGGCGGCCATGGTGCTGGGTGCCAGTGGCTGGCAGACCTTCTGGAAGATCACCCTGCCCAATATCAAATGGGGCCTTCTGTATGGCGTGATCCTCTGCAATGCCCGGGCCATGGGTGAGTTCGGCGCGGTATCGGTGGTCAGCGGCCATATCCGTGGCATGACCAACACCACCCCGCTGCACGTGGAGATACTCTACAACGAGTACAACTTTGTGGCCTCGTTTGCCTGCGCCTCCATCCTCGCCCTGCTGGCGCTGGTGACCCTGGTGGCCAAGACCTGGGTGGAGTGGCAGACCGAGCGGCAGATGGCGGCGGAGCGCGCAGCCGTTTACGAATCATGACGCGCTGATGCATGGCATGTGGCTTGGGGAGGCCGCTGTGCTGGCCCCTGTGATGAGTGCGGTGTGGGATGAAGCCCATATGCCCATCCTTGTCGGCACGCGCCAGCCAGCGAATTGGCGTCAGTTTTCAACGATATAAACCCGTAGCAGGCTCTTACAGGTGACTCGCAATGAGCATAGAAATCCAATCGATCGCCAAGCAGTTCGGCAGCTTTACTGCCCTGGACAAGGTCAATCTCAAGGTTGAGACCGGCGAGCTGTTGGCGCTGCTGGGCCCCTCGGGCTGCGGCAAGACCACCCTGCTGCGCATCATCGCCGGCTTGGAGACGCCGGATAGCGGCCAGATACTGTTCCATGGCGAAGACGCCACCGACACCCATGTGCGCGAGCGCCAGGTGGGTTTTGTCTTCCAGCACTACGCCCTGTTCCGGCATATGACGGTGTTCGAGAACGTGGCCTTTGGTCTGCGGGTAAGGCCCAAGCACACACGCCCCAACAATACCGAGATCAAGCGGCGGGTGCATGAGCTGCTCAATCTGGTGCAGCTGGATTGGCTGGCTGACCGCTATCCGGCCCAGCTATCAGGCGGCCAGCGCCAACGTATCGCCCTGGCCCGTGCCCTGGCTGTGGAGCCCAAGGTATTGCTGCTGGACGAGCCGTTTGGCGCGCTCGATACCAAGGTGCGCAAGGAGCTGCGCCGCTGGCTCAAACGCCTGCACGAGGAAGTGCATGTGACCTCGGTGTTTGTGACCCATGACCAGGAAGAGGCGCTGGAAGTGGCCGACCGTGTGGTGGTGATGAACAAGGGGCGGATAGAGCAGGTGGGCACGCCCGAACAGGTGTATGACACCCCTGCCACCCCCTTCGTCTACCAGTTCCTCGGTGATGTGAACCTGTTCCACAGCCGGGTACACGGTGGCTTTGCCCAGGTGGGCGAGCACCCCGTGGCAGGCGACGGTGCCGTGGCCTATGTGCGGCCACACGATATCGAGCTGCTGCGCGAGCCGGCGCCGCAGACCCTGGCGGCCAAGATAGATCATGTCCGCGCCATAGGCTCCATCGTGCGGCTGGAACTGAGCCTGGAAAACGGCGACCCGGTCGAGGCTGAGCTGAGCCGCGATGCCTACGCTGGCCAGCGTTATGCCTCGGGCGAGCGGGTCTATATACGCCCCCGGTCGGCCAGGGTATTCGCTGAGGATTATGCGATTTAGCTTGGGGTGTTTGGCCTGAGGGTATTGCGGATTGCCTGTGCCCTGCTGATTGGGGTGGGATTATGGGATGGCAAGCCCAGGTGCAACTGCTGGGGCAGGTAGGCTAGGCTAGCGATGCATCCTTTGATCTCATGCCGGCGGGCCTTAGTCAGCAGGCCGCTGGTGTAACCCGTCTGCGGGGTTTGCCCCTGCTCAGTGTCAGCACGTGGCCAAGCCCTTGCTTGGGTGTGCACGCTTAGCCGGAACCAGCTACGCGGGGTTTTGTTAGGCGCGCTAAATAGGCTCGTATCCCGGCATGCAAAGTCCAAGAATCCTGTAGGCGCCCCGCCATTGGCGTGGTGTGTGACCCCGTTGACGGCGTGGCGGGCGTCAGGATACGGCGGACAAACGCGTCGATATGGCATCTTTCGTCTCTGGTGGGGTATCGGTACAATGACATTGCTTCTCTGACTTGGCGGTTAATAGTCGGTGACGTGCCTTTATCCGGCCCTACTTTCAACCCTTGCCTTGAAACTGTCGCGTCATTCCATGACGGGCAATACTCGATCCCAGCTCAAACAATTGATCTTATTGGGGTCGGGAGGGGTTAATCTGTCAATGCAGTATCTTTGCGTTCTCTTGTGACGCCTGCTTAATAATAACCACCATGCAATTTACCTCACTTGAGCGTCAGACTTTAGATTGGTTCGCCTTAAAATGTGGCAGTGAGCCGCTCAAGGCTCAATGCAATCTGGCACAGCCACTTGAACGCAGCATAGACGGCTCTACCTTAATCTTAACACTCAGCGTCCCGCCCGGTGTGCAGCCCGTCAATTATACCAACGCTCCTGGGGCGCCGCTGATTAAAAGCACAACATTGTTTTACGGTGTCGGGGTTGATCTATGGCTTAGAAATGGCTTCATACAGAAGCTTGAATTCTCAGCTATTGGCGGGGCGGATTTTCCG
Organism: Chitinimonas prasina; assembly: GCF_030160395.1. GTDB lineage: Bacteria > Pseudomonadota > Gammaproteobacteria > Burkholderiales > Chitinimonadaceae > Chitinimonas > Chitinimonas prasina. Next base: position 637,096 of record NZ_BSOG01000001.1, on the reverse strand, counting down.
GAAGGTGAGTTCCCGTTTCAACTGGTTAGCTCATTGAATACTCCTTATGTTAGCTCATGGAATACTCCTCAATTGCCGGGGTTTGATCAAGTATGCGGGGGGCGAATCCAATCAGCTATGTTGGTATTTCTCATATTGCTCTTGGTTGCTAACTTGTTGGCGGTGTTTTACGCCTGCATTGTATCCAGTGCGATATTTATTCCTGCGGACGAAGTGGTGGTTTATTCAACTTCCCTGTATGTGGGCTTTGCTGTTGCTTTTATTGGCTATCTTGCTATTTGCAGAAGATTAAATGGCGGTTCCAATACAGAGCCGCAAGAGTCGCTTTTGCATAGAGTGGTCGATCCTGTGCTGGGCGGTATAGTCATTGTTATTGTTCTTGGCGGGCTTGGTTTTGGGACTGCATACCTCCCTGGTGAGTTAATAAGGTTGACTGAAAATCCCAACTCCAATTTGGATATATTCATACTGTCAAAGAAAGAAAATCTTCCGCCTAGGAAAAAAGGGCAGTGTCAATATGTTGTTGAGTTTAATATAGGTAGTGAACTTATCCATGAAAGTCGTTGTGTCACTGAGCGATTCTACGCAACAGCCATGACTGGGAAATCCATGAAAATTCTTGCTCACAAGTCATTGTTCGGCATCGTATTGGATAACCAGCTGTCTCCGCAGTGACGCTGTTGACCCTTAAGGCAGTTTCAGCGCCGCAGGGTTACAATCATAGGGTCGCCCATCGGCGCCTGAAACCATGAAGGTAGGTCTCAATACTATTTGGTTGGATTTATTTGCCTATAACGAGCCGTCTCCCTGCAAGGAGCAGCAGTGGCTCGAACCAAGGCAGGGTGCAATGCGCTTTGCTTATGGCGACCTACGCACTACCATGTAAACAACCCACAAGGCCAACGCTTGGGAATTAATGGCAACTTGGTGCCTACTGAGTCGCCAGCGGCACATCTTCCCCTGGGTAGGAAATAAAAGGATACTCTGTGCATGATTGGACTCTTGTTTCGCTGGCATTTGATTGGAAGGATGCTTGCGTAACATTGACTTTACTCAATCCAAATTCGGAGACGGTCTCCTTAAAAGCTGAGAATGTTGTAAGGCTGTTTGTACCGAAACGAAATGATTGGGGGCGAAGTGTTAGTGTGAATGGGGTGATGGGACCAACTCAACAGGCAGATGGGACCGAAACCCTGCAGATTGAAATGCAATCTGGAGATATTATTGAGATTGCAGCAGGTTCTTTCGTTTTACCCCTGCGTACGGGGTAATTCGCCAGGACAAGTTGTTGCTCCGACCGTAGGGCCGTGGTGCCCCGTCCGCTCGTCCGCAACAGCTAGGGTACACATAGCGAGTGGGCTTTTCACTAAAAGCCCGCCACTTTTCAGGCCACCAGCGCGTAGGTCATGCCATTAAAACTAAATATAGCACGATACAGCCCGATTGCTCAGGGGCACTAATTTTGCTGGCTTTGGTGATATATTGATGGGCAGGCGTGAGCTACGCCTTAGCGTATGTAAGCGATGTTGACCACTGCTACATTCGGCATTAAACTGGGCGCTGAGTCATTCTTGTACGATGAAATGCGCTTTGCGCCTTATGCGCTGCCCCTCCTGCGATTTTGGTATCACGGCCTACGACCTACATGTTGAGTATCAAGGAGGTGTAGGTGAAATCATTTAACGCACTCAGAAAAGGTGCGCGCGAATTAAGTGATGTCTTTAAGGCGGGCTTGAGGGGGTTGGTTCCAAACCCCATGCAAGGCTATGTGAGATAGTTGGTTTTAGTCGAGGGTAGAAATGCGCACTAGTCCTTACCAGCATTATCTTCTTACTATTTGGGTGCCAATACTTGCCTTTGCGGTTGTGATGTTAGTGATTATTCTGACGGAGGTGGTGCATCCAGTTGTAATAATCTTTTTGTTTTTTGCAATGCATGTTGCTACTTTCTACTACGCGAAAAGAATTGTTTGTCCGCAATGTGGCAAGCAAGTAGGAGCTACGGGGCTTCTTAAGTTTTCGATATACATTAGCGATCATTGCCCCCATTGTGATTGTGACTTGAATACAATCCCTAGCTCAGACTGAGAGAAAACTGAGGGGGCAGGCCTCAACTGTTCGGTTAGACTGAGCTCGACGGTTGCTGCCGTGGGTGAATCAGCTGGGGCTCAGCCATGACTACAGTGCAATCCAGTGACTGTCGTCGTGGATATCGTTGATCGCGCGAGGCGTACGGTGAATTGCGCCGCTTGACCTGTCGTGGCGCTCGCTGACCCAGGGTGCGCAAAGCCCGCAGTAATTGCTAACTAATCCCTGGTAGACCTGCGTGGGGGAAGGTCAGACCCCGTGCAACTGGAAGATGTTTTTGGCCAGATAAATACCCAAGCGCTTAAGCTTCATGGTGGACCCCTTCTTATCTGACTAACTGGTGGTTTGACGATTTCCAGTTTGGCATTTGGATGCCGTTTCAGGAGGGGGAAGTCCATCCCATTGCCCTACACACTGGGGCAATAGACAATGTCCGTGTTACACCGTCAGGAGAGGTTTGGGTTGAGCGCCCTGACGGATCTTGGATTTATACAGGTAGCGCCGGCGACATGATTGGCGGAAGTGAGGCTGGCGGTCGCCGCAGGAAGGATCGTGAGCTTCCATGGAGGAGAGGTCGTGGTAATAAAGGGCGGAGAGATTGGTAATGAGTGAAGTACTGTCTAGCCACGATAGCATTAGGGCTCATCTTTACAGCATTCGTTTGCTTATAAGACATCCAAGGCTGTCTGTTTCCTCAATCTCGGAGGGTCTGGGGGTCAGTCCTACCCATTCTTGGGATGTAAACGATGTTAATCGACCTAGCACGATGTGGTCTCTTCAAACTTGGACAGAGGGTGAACGCTATTTCTTCGATGAAATAGGCGATGTTGTATGTTGGCTTGAGGGGAGGTTGGATTTTGTTAGGGCGGTAATTGAGAGCGGTGGCAAGGTCGATCTAATCGCTCAATTGCCTGGGTGTTTAAACATCGGGGATCTGCTATGCCCAGAAACAATGGCTCGAGCGTCGAAAATCGGCATAGCCATTGGTGTAGAGGTATTTCCAAATCTTCGTCGGGAACAAAAAGGTGTGTCAAAGCCAAAGTACAACAAATGAGAGTGAGCTTGGGCGTGGATTTCGGATACCAATCGTAACCGGGTAAACAGGTCTACAGAGGTACCGAATGCACAAAATTCCACGACAAAGCTACACCACCGAATTCAAGCAAGAAACTGTCCGCCTGGTCGAAGTTGAAGGCAAGACCCCGCTTAGTTTGCGCGCGACCTGGGCATTTCCGAACAGACACTCGACCACTGGCGCACGGCCAACAAGGTGGGGGCGCTGGTCGGTTACAGTCAAAGTTAAAGAGGATCCATTCTTCGAAGCCCCAAAAACCAAGGCGACGGATAACCGTCGCCCTGGTTTTTCCTGTCGCAGCGGTAGGCGGCGTGCGACTCGCCCCGCACCGCTGCTGTCCAATCTACTTACTTCTGCTTTTCGGCTTCGACCTGGACGGTGATCTTCACGTCGTCGCCCACGAAGGGCACGTAGGCCTTCATGCCCCAGTCGCTGCGCTTGATCACGGTGGTGACATCGGCGCCGCAGACGAAGTCCTTGCCCATGCGCATGTCGCACTTCATGGGGGTGATGTTGAGGGTGACAGGCTTGGTCACGCCCAGCATGGTGAGGTTGCCTTCGGCCTTGACGGGCTTGTCGCCTTCGAAGATGAACTTGTCGGCCTTGACTACGGCGGTGGGGAATTCGGCTACGTTGAAGAAGTCCTTGCCACGCAGGTGGTCGTCGCGCTTGCCCAGGCCGGTTTCGATGGAGCTGGCCTTGATGGTGGCTTCGAGCTTGCCGGTCTTGGCAGCACGATCCAGTTCCAGGGTGCCCTCGGTTTCCTTGAAGAAGCCACGGGTGATGGAGAAGCCCAGGTGATTGACTTCGAAGCTGGGGTAGGTGTGGGTGGTATCCAGCACGAACTTCTCAGGGGCGGCCAGGGCGGTGGCAGAGAGGGCGGTGGCGATGAGCAGGGCGGTCAACTTGGTTTGCATGGGTGAAACTCCTTGGTTTGGGTTTTAACAGGCTCTTACTGTGGGGCCAGCCGCTGGCTACCCACACGAACGATCTCTACTTTGCTACATACAGCTTGAACTTGACTTGAACGGCGTCGGCGACGGCGCCGACATCGCTCCACTCGCCTTCGCCTATCTTCCAGGCCAGGCGTGAGAGGGGGAAGCTGCCTTCGTACCAGCTGCCCTTGGCATCGGGCTTGACGGTGAAGGGGACGGTCAGGTTGGCCGTCTTGCCCTTGACCGAGAACTGGCCGGTGGCGCTGAACTTGCCGCCGCCCAGGGGCTTGAACTGGTTGGCGCTGAAGGTGGCTTTGGGGTAGCTGCTGGTGTTGAACCATTCCTTCATCTGCACGGCCTGGTTGGCATCGCTGCTGCCGGCATCGGTGGCGGCCAGGTCGACGGCGATATTGACCTTGCCGGTATCGGGCTTGGCGGTGTCGAAGGCGATGTCGGCGGAAAATTTCTTGAACTGGCCCTCTACCGGGACGTTCATCTGGGTGAATACGAACTTGACCGAGCTCTTGGCGGGATCGGCCGGGGCGGCCTGGGCCTGGCCCAGGGTGCCGGCGGCGAGCAGGGACAGGAATAGGGCGGTACGACGCATGATGGCTCCTGATAAAGCGGGGCGGTGTTGAATGGCGCTGTTCGATTGAAAATTACAGCATTCGTTTCAGCACATCATCCTTCTGGATGAAATGATGCTTCAAGGCAGCTGCAGCATGGGCCACGGCCAGTAGTACCAGGGTCCAGGCGCCGATCTTGTGCATGAACTTAATGGTGCCGGCGAGTTCCTCGTTCTTGTCCATCAGGTTGGGCAGTTCAACCAGGCCCAGCCATACGACCGGGAAGCCCTTGGCGGAGGAATACAGCCAGCCACCCAGGGGGACGGCAAACATCAGCACATAGAGCAGCATATGGGTGTAGTGGGCGACCTGTTTCTCCCATGGCTGCATCTGGGCTGGCAACTCGGGCGGGCGGTGGCTCAGGCGCCATAGCAGCCGTATGGCCACCAGCGCCAGAACGCTTATGCCCAGCCACTTGTGGTAGTTGATCAGCTTGAGCTTTTGCATGCTGAAGCCTTCCATGCTGTCGGTAGTCAGCCCCAGGGCGAAGGCGGCGATGATGCCGAGCGCGACCAGCCAGTGCAGCAGGCGGGCGGGTAGGGTGTATTTGATGGTCATGTTGTCTGCCTTTCCCGGTACGTGGCCGTTATCGGATTTGATCAACGGCTTCGTTGTTGATGTGCATTATTCCGCCGAGTTCCAAGCAGGGATAGCGGAGCTTTTTAAAGATTTCATTCAGAAAATGCGAACAAGGTGTGGCGCGTACGACTTCTCTGCGCCGTATTGCGGCCCCCTGACGTAAAATAGTCGCTTTATTTTTTGGCGTAGGCCATAAGCGGCATTAGTCATGATTATCGGTATTGACCTGGGTACGACCAATAGCCTTGTTGCGGTCTGGCGTGATGGCCAGGCAGAGATGATTCCCAATGCGCTGGGCCATGCCCTGACACCGTCTGTGGTGGGGCTGGATGACAGCGGTGCGGTGTTGGTGGGGTTGGCTGCGCGTGAGCGACTGATTACCCATCCGCAGCTGACGACGGCAGTGTTCAAGCGCTATATGGGCTCTGACCGGCAGACGCGGCTGGGCACCCAGCTGTTCCGGCCGGAGGAGCTGTCTGCGCTGGTACTGAAATCGCTCAAGGCTGATGCGGAGCGCTATCTGGGCGAGGCGGTGACCGAGGCGGTGATTACCGTGCCGGCCTATTTCAGTGACGCCCAGCGCAAGGCCACCAAGATAGCGGGCCAACTGGCCGGGCTGAAGGTGGAGCGGCTGGTGAACGAGCCGACGGCGGCGGCGCTGGCCTATGGCCTGCACCAGAACGAGCCGGAAAGCCGCTTCCTGGTGTTTGACCTGGGCGGTGGGACATTCGATATCTCCATCCTTGAGTTGTTTGAGGGGGTGATGGAGGTGCGCGCCAGCGCGGGGGACAATTTCCTGGGCGGCGAGGATTTCAGCGAGGCGCTGATAGACGGGTTTATCGAGGCGGTGGGCAAGCAGCACGGGCTGACCGACAAAGAGGCCGACCCCGTGGTCTATCAGGCGCTACGCAAGCAGGCCGAGCAGGCCAAGCGGGGCCTGAGCGGGACGGCCGAGGTGGCGATGGAGCTGCGCTACCAGGAGCAGAGCCTGCGCTGGGCGATAGGCGAGGAGGCCTTTCTCAAGCTGTGCGAGCCCCTGCTGAAACGGCTGCGCGAGCCGATTGAGAAGGCCTTGCGCGATGCCCGCCTGAAGGCCATAGACCTGGACCAGATCGTATTGGCTGGCGGGGCGACCCGCATGCCAGCGGTGCGCAAGCTGGTGGCCAAGCTGTTCGGCCGCATGCCGGCCATGAACCTGAACCCGGACGAAGTGGTGGCGCGTGGTGCGGCGGTGATGGCCGGGCTGAAGGCACGCGATGAGACCCTCAATGAAGTGGTGATGACCGATGTCTGCCCTTATTCGCAGGGTATCGAGGTAAGCGAGCAGATTGCGACCGGGCGCTTCCAGCCGGGTTTTTACCTGCCCATCATCGAGCGCAATTCGGTGGTGCCCATCTCGCGCGAGCAGGTGGTGAGTACCATCGTCGATAACCAGATGGCGCTGCATGTCAGTGTCTACCAGGGTGAGAGCCGGCTGGTGAAGGACAATATCTTCCTGGGCGAGATCACCATACCCGTGCCGCCCCGGCCGGCGGGGCAGATCAGTGTGTCGGTGCGGTTCACCTATGACGTCAACGGTTTGCTGGAAGCGGAGATGACGGTGGCCGAGACGGGCGAGAAGCACAGGCTGATCATCGAAGAGAACCCTGGTGTGCTGACACCGGCGGAGATAGAAGAAAAGCTGGCGGCCCTGGCCAAACTGAAGATACACCCGCGTGAACTGCTGCCCAATGCGCAGCTGATGGCGCGGGCAGACCGAATGTTCCAGCAAGCGCTGGGTGAGGAGCGGCAGTGGATCGCGCAGGCGACGGCGCGGTTCCAGTCCATGCTGGAGAGCCAGGAAGAAAACACGATCAAGCAGGGGCGCGATGAGTTGAAGACGCTGCTGGACCAGCTTGAAGGCGAAGGCTGGCTCTGATGCCGTGGGATGTACTGGGCCTGGCCGAAACCACCGATGAGCGTGCCATACGGCGCGCCTATGCGGCCAGGCTGAAGCAGACCCGGCCGGAGGACGATGCTGCCGGTTTTGTGCGGCTGCGCGAGGCCTATGAGCATGCGCTGGGATGGTCGCGCTGGCAGGCCATGCAGGCGCAAGGCGGCGAGGCGGTGGCCGCGCCTGAGGGCGAGGTCTCGGCAACGGTGGTGCCAGGCGCATTGGCGCCGGCCGATGAGCTGCACGCCAGTACGGCGTCGCCGGCTGCAGCAGTATCCGCCATGGCAGAGACACGGGTGGAGATGCCCGCGCAGCCGACTGTACGTACTGTTTGGCAGCGTGATGCTGGCGCCCCACGTGATCAGGCCCGCGAGGCCTTGCGGCAGGTGGCATTTGACCGGGACATGGGCGATGAGCAGGTGCTGGGGCTGGCCGAGGAGTACGGCTGGCTGGGTGAGGCGCCTCGTACGGGTGACGCGCCCATGGAGTGGCTGGCCAGAGCGCGGTCGCGTTGCGCTTACATCCACGCCCAGAAGGCGGTAAAGCTGATTGCGGCGGCACTGGAGGAGAGTGAGTCGCGGGCGGTGGCGCGGTTTGAACTGATCGTGCGGGCATCGCGGTGGGAATCGCTGGATGGGCGCGACATGCTCAAGCAGGTGCTGGCCAATTGGCTGCGCGGCAGGGCAGAGCCGCCCATGCTGTTGCTGCGGGCGGTTATTGACTGGGCCGGCTGGCTTGATGATTTCCACAGCTCTGCGCCCACCATGGCACCCGATGAGATGATGCTGTGCCTGCTGTCTGAGCTGGTGGCGCTGCCTGGACAGACGGTAGCGCCAGCTGGCCTGTTGGCCAAGCTAGAGCGGCTGTGCCATGCCGCTTTCGCACAGGAGCTGGACCCGGAGTCCTTGCTGCTCACGGCCAGGGAGGACTGCTGGCTTGATCCGCAGGCCGATTGGACGGGCTGGCCGCAAAGCTGGCTGAGCCGTGCGGGTGGCCGGGTTTACCAGCTGTGCGCGCAGCGCATGCAGCAGGCCCTGGAGGCAGCCGACCGGCAGGATGAGGTCGCGCGCATGGCGGCCTTGCGGGCGGGTTTTGATGATCCGGCCTGGGTGGACGGGGCGGCCCGGCATGCCATGGCTGAGCGGCTGGCGACATTGTGGCAGGAGGAGTCGGAAAAGCATTTGCTGCTATGGGGCGCGCTGGCGCGCTGGGCTGGCTGGCAGGATGCCGATGGCCAAAGCTGCGAGGGCCTCAGTGGTGCGGCGGCTTGGCTGTGTGGACAGCTGGACCAAGAGCGGGTCTGGCAGCGTTGGTGCGAAATGGCGGCCGCAGGGGCGCGGCAGACGGATACCGATGCGGCGGCGCTGCATGCGCTGCTGCAGCCCATGCCTGCCTGGCGCCAGCACTGGCTGGCAGGGCGCTTCCCGCTGCAGTTGCGGGTGCGGCATGTGTTGGCCTATGTCGAACAGCATTGGCCGGCCTTGTTTGCGCGTATTGCCCCCGAGCGGGTGACTTTCTGGCGACGTGACCGGCTGAGCTTGCAGGGGGGCTGGTGGCATGGGCTGGTCGCCTGCTGGCTGCCCGCGATACTGCCGGCAATAGGTATCCTTACCCAGGAGGAGCTGGCGCTGGCTTGGCGGGTGCTGCTCTGGTTGGCCACCATGTTTGTACTGCCGGCGGCGCTGGTATTGTCTGTTGCTGCCGTGCAGAAGGGCTGGCGCAGGCTGACGGGCTTGCATCGCCAGCCTGAGCGGCAGGATGTGTTGGCGCGTGCTGCCCGCAATGGCTTCGGCCCGTTGTCGGTCTTGGCGTGCGCCTTGCTGGCGACCTTTGTCGGTACGGCCAGCCTGGCGATCATGGAGATCGAGAGCTGGCTGGCGCTGGCGTTTGCCATGCTGGCATTTGCTGCGACGCTATGGTTTTGGCTGGAGCATCAGGCCGGCAAGCCTGCTGCCGCTCCGGATGAGGGCGGTGTCGCAGATCGCTGACGGTATCCGCCCGGGGCGCGGTTTGTACCTTATGCTTGTGGCTTGCATGGGCAGCGACCTGGCGAGCCGAGGTGTGGCGCACAGGCCTTGAACTGGCGACCGGTCGCTGCAAATAAAGTACTGCTGGCCGCGCTTGCGTGGGCGCACCACCTGCTTTTCTGAACCGAACCCCATTGCGCCGGAGAGCCGGCGGCAGTGCTGAAAGCCGAATGCCATGTCTGATATGAACTGCTGGGACCGCCTGGGGCTGGCGCCTACGCCTGATGAGCGCGAGATCAAGCGTACCTATGCCCGCCTGCTCAAGGCCACCCGGCCGGAGGAGAATCCGGAGGGGTTTCAGGCGCTGCGCCTGGCATTTGAGGAGGCCATGTGGCAGTCGTCGGAGATGAGCCGTACCCCGCCGCAGCCGGTGGTGCCGCCTGATAGCGAGCGCGACCCGCGCGAGGTGGAGGCGGAGGCGCTGCTGCGGCCGCATATCGAGAAACTGGCGGAGTTGAACGAACAGGGCACGGAGGAGGAGGCCATGGCCAAGCTTGATGCCGTGCTGGATGCCTTTGAACTGCGCGACGCAGGCGCGCGCGATCCCTTGCTGTGGCAGCTGTTTGAAGACGGCATGCTGTGGGTATGCTGCGACATTGCCGCCAACCATGATGCCTTCCTGCGCGCCGGGGTGGACCTGTTCGGCTGGATGGAGCCCGATAGCTGGTTGCGGCAGCGCGACCCCAAAACCGTGGAGTGGCTGGGGCTGCGCTTACATGAGGCCGATGCCCTGGAAGCCGTGGATGAATTGTTAGCGCTGCTGGATGAGGGCGAAGAACGGCAGGCCATGGTGGAGCTGGCGCGCTTGGCCGAGGCGGAAGTACTGATCAATGTGGACGTGCGGCACCTGTTCGAGGCGGAGCTGATGGTCAGTCTGTCGGAGTATGACAACATGCCCCTGCAGTTTGCCGGTGCGGCCCTGACCTTGTTCGGCTGGCGCCGTGACCACCGCCATCTGGAAGAGTATCACCCTGATGCATGGCGGGAATTTGGCCGCAAGATCAAGCCGCTGATCGCGTTTTGACACCGTTTACGCCGCCTTTTGCGCGCGGTAACCGCTGATGAAGTTGTCTGCAAGCCGACTTTTTACCCCGCGAAAATGGCTTGGAGGCTGGCGTTGCGCGCCTTTGCCATCTAATCTTCCTACAGCCCGAAAAAGTAACTGGGCCAGGGAGAAATAATGAAGCGTGCTTTTTGGAAGGCTGACTGGTTTGTCGGCATCGTGGTCGTGGTGGTTTTTGCCATCGCCGGTATAGGCACCAATGTGCTGGCCGGGCTGGAGCGCAAGGCCTACGACACCGGTGTGGGCATGACCAGCCGTACCCCAAACGACCGTATTGCCGTGATTGCGATAGACCAGCAGAGCCTCGACAACATAGGCCGCTGGCCCTGGTCGCGCGATGTCCATGCCGATTTCATCAACAAGCTGGCAGCGGCCAAGCCCAAGGTGATCACCAGCACGGTGTTCTACACCGAGCCGCAGCAGGACAAAGGGGCCGATTACCTCAAGCAATTGCTCGACATCTATCGCAAGCAGCATGGCGACGCTGCTGCTGCTGCTGCTGCTGCCGCTGCGGCGGCACAGCCGACCATCGCTGCCGACGGCACTGTGATACCGGCCGAGCCTGTGGCGGCGGCGCCGGACAAGTTTGGCGCCTTGCTGGAGGGTGCAGTCAGCCAGCTGGATTTCGACAAACAGCTGGCTGATAGCGTGGGCAAGGCGGGCAATGTGTTGCTGCCTATGTTGCTGGAGCTGGGTGAGCCGGTAGGAAACCCCGAGGAAGAAACCCCGGCTTATGTCTTGAAGAACGAGGTGGGTGTAGCCGGTGACCCCTCGTCTGGCTGGCCAATTCCGACCATGTATATGGTGCCACCCATTTCCCGCATAGGAGAAAAGGCTGCTGGCGTGGGGCATTTGACCGTGCGGCCCGATGCCGCCGATGGCGTGGTACGCGAGGAACCGCTGGTACTGCGTTATTACGATGAGATCTACCCTTCCCTATCGTTGCTGACGGCAGCCAAGAGTTTGAACCTGGCGCCCAAGCAGGTGACGGTGAACCTGGGCGAGTCGGTGCAACTGGGCGGCATCAATATCAAGACCCAGTCGTATTCCACCTTCCTGACCTATTACTACCCGGATGTGGATGGCCGCTCGGCGATACCCGTGGACTCTTTCTACGATGTAGCCAGTGGCAAGATTCCGTTCGCCAAGTACAAAGACAAGATCGTACTGATCGGGCCGACGGCACCGGGCCTGGGTACTACCATGGTGACGCCCATCTCTTCTGGTACGCCACCTGTGCTGTCTTTGGCACACAATGTTTCCAGCATTCTGCAGCAGGATTATTTCTCTTCACCCGGTTGGAGCGTGTGGGTGCAGCTGGGGCTGTGCCTGCTGGTGGCAGCCTACCTGATCGCACTGCTGCCGCGCCTGGGGGCGGGGGCTGCTGCCATGGTGACGGGCGGCCTGTTCGTGGTGCTGGTAGTCGCGCATTTTGTCCTGATGACCACCCAGCTGTTGTGGCTGCCTATGATGACGCCGGCCGCGTTACTGATCGTCGGGCATCTGGTGCTGACTACCAAGCGATTCTTGATGACCGAACGCCGCAGCGAGGCATCCGAGCTGTCGGCGGCGGAGTCCAATCGTATGCTGGGCCTGGCTTTTCAGACTCAAGGCCAGCTGGATATGGCTTTTGACAAGTTCCGCAAGATTCCCATGGACGACACCATGATGGATACCTTGTACAACCTGGCGCTGGATTTTGAGCGCAAGCGCCAGTTCAACAAGGCGGAGTCGGTATATCGGCATATGGCCGGTTTCAACCCCAAGTTCAAGGATCTGGACCAGAAGCTGAACCGTGCCAAGCAGATGGCCGAAACGGTGATACTGGGCGGTGCGGGCAACCGCAGCAATGCCAGCACCCTGATACTCGATGGTGGCGCTGTAGAGAAGCCCATGCTGGGCCGCTACCAAGTAGAGAAGGAACTGGGTAAGGGCGCCATGGGCGTGGTCTATCTGGGACGCGACCCCAAGATAGGCCGGGTGGTGGCCATCAAGACCATGGCCTTGAGCCAGGAGTTCGAGGCGGATGAGTTGGAGGAGGCGCGCAGCCGATTCTTCCGTGAGGCCGAGACAGCCGGGCGGCTGAACCACCCCAATATCGTGACCATCTACGATGCGGGTGAGGAGCATGACCTGGCCTATATCGCCATGGAGTTCCTCAAGGGCAAGGACCTGGCCCCGCATACCAAGGCCGGTCAACTGCTGCCGGTGGCGGATGTGGTCAATATCGCCATCCAGACTGCCGAGGCGCTGGACTATGCCCACAAGCAGCATGTGGCGCATCGGGATATCAAGCCTGCCAATATCATGTATGAGATGGACACCAAGATCGTCAAGGTGACCGACTTCGGCATTGCCCGTATTACGGATTCCAGCAAGACCAAGACCGGGATGGTGCTGGGTACGCCCAGCTATATGTCGCCGGAGCAGCTGAGCGGCAAGAAGGTGGATGGTCGCTCCGACTTGTTCAGCCTGGGGGTGATGCTGTATCAGATGACGGTCGGCACACTGCCGTTCAAGGGAGAATCCATGGCGGAGCTGATGTTCCGTATTGCCAATGAGCCGTACACCAACCCCAGGGAACTCAACCCCAACCTGCCTGCCAGCGTCGTGGCGGTGATCGATCGCGCCTTGAAGAAGAACGCGGACGAGCGCTTCCAGACCGGGGCGGAATTCGCCGAAGCGCTCAAGCAGTGCGCGGCTGGACTGTAAGGGGTTGCCATGAAGACACTTGCACACGCAATTGAGATGTATGGGCTGACCGACGCCGGCATGGTGCGCAGCCACAATGAAGACGCAATCGTGTTTGACGCTGACAGTGGCCTGGCCATATTGGCCGACGGCATGGGGGGCTATAACGCGGGTGAGGTGGCCAGCGGCATTGCCACCACCTTGCTGGCCCAGGGCGTCAAGGCGGCCATCGAGGTGGTGCCGCCCCATGCACCGGAGGCGCTCAGCGGCAAGTCTGCCGCCCATCGCATCCTGCGTCTGGAAATCGAAAAGGCTAACCTGGCGATCTTCCAGACTGCACAGAGCCAGCCACAGTGCGCAGGGATGGGCACCACGCTGGTATCAGCCTTGTTCTACGATAACCGTATGACCTCGGCCCATGTGGGTGATTCGCGCTTGTACCGTCTGCGCGGCGCAGAGTTCGGCCCGCTGACCCGCGACCATTCGCTGCTACAGGAGCAACTGGATAATGGCCTGATTACGCCCGATGAGGCGCGCCGATCCCAGAACAAGAATCTGGTGACGCGTGCGGTCGGCATCGATCCACAGTTGGACCCGGAATTGAATGATTTCGAGGTGCAGGTTGGCGATGTTTACCTGCTTTGTTCGGACGGTCTTAACGACATGGTGGATGATGCCGACATTGGTGCGGTGCTGAGTACCGTGTCGGGCAATTTACCGCTGGCGGCCGAGCAATTGATACAGATGGCTAATGACAACGGCGGACGCGATAATGTTTCCGTGATATTGATCCGTATTAATCGTAGTTTTGCCGCCGAACGCAGTCTGTGGGCTCGCCTGTTTGGCTGGCTGGCAGGCTGACATAAGAGGACTAAGCAGATGGCCAAACTGATTTTGAGTCTCGATGGCATGGTGCTACGCGAGTTCAAGCTGGAAAAGAACACGGTGACCATAGGTCGTAAACCCCATAACGATCTGCAGATCGACAATCTTGCGGTGTCGGGCGAGCACGCCCGGCTGAGCATGATAGGGGCAGATGTGTTTCTGGAGGACCTGGATAGCACCAATGGCACTCAGGTGAACGGCCAGCCAGTCAAGCGGCAGTTGCTGCAGGATGGGGACCTGGTGGAGTTGGGCAAGTACAAGCTCAAGTTCATGGCCGAGGGGGCTGCCAAGGCTGCCGCTGGCGCGCCGCAGGAAGATTTTGAGAAGACCATGGTGATACGGCCGGGCGGGGTGAAACCCACGGCGCCGGCGGCGCCACCGGCTGCCACACCGGGTGCGACGCCTAGCTATCGCGCTGGCGATACGGTGATGGAGCTGCCGCCCGCCGCAACGCCTACTGCTGCACCCGCTGCCGAGGCGCGGGCTGCTGGCATCAAGGTGCTGAGCGGCGCCAATGCCGGCAAGGCACTGGACCTGGTGAAGAACCTGACCTCGCTGGGCAAGCCAGGCGTGCAGGTGGCCATCATTACCAAGCGGCCCACCGGCTATTTCATTACTCATGTGGAAGGCCCCAGCCGACCGCTGGTGAACGGGCGGCAGATCGGGGTGCAGGCGGAAGAGCTGAGCGACCGGGATGTGATCGAGCTGGCTGGTGTGAAGATGGAGTTCTTCTACAAGTAAGGCGCCATGAAAACGCTGCGTAAATACTGGCTGCAACTCGCCCTGAGCCTGCTGGTACTGATCTACTTCATGGGCTATGCCGCCAGCTTCTGGCGGCCAAGGCTGGTGGAGCAGATGGATTTGTGGCTCTACGATGCCCGCGTGGTGCTGACCATGCCGGGTGGCGTAGACCCGCGCGTGGTGGTGGTGGACCTGGACGAGAAGAGCCTGGCCGAAGTAGGGCGCTGGCCCTGGCCCCGCAACACCGTGGCGCAGTTGGTGGACAAGTTGACGGGGGACTACAAGGCCGCGGCGGTGGGCTTTGACATTGTGTTTGCTGAGAAGGACGAGAGCTCGGGCCTGCCGGTGTTGAAGCGGCTGGCCGAGACCGAGTTCAAGGGTGACGATAACTTCAGGCTCAAGCTGAGCGAGCTGGAAGGCAGGCTGGATTACGACAGCCTGTTTGCCGCCAGCCTCAAGGACAAGCCGGTGGTGCTGGGCTATTACTTCAGCTTTGAAGATGGCGCCCGCAAGGCGGGGCAGCTACCCAAGCCGGTACTGCCTGCTGGCATGTTCAAGGGACGCAATGTCAACCCTATACCGGCGCCGGGATATGGTGCCAATCTGCCCGTATTGATGCAGCAGGCGACCTTGGCCGGGCATTTCAATCCGCTGCCGGATTCTGATGGTGTGACGCGCAGGGTGGCCATGCTGGTCGAGCACGAGGGCAAGTATTATGAGTCGCTCTCGCTGGCCATGGTACGGGCGTATCTGAGCTTCCCCGAGATTGTGCCGCTGTATGGCACGGACTCCTGGCTGAGCTCCTATCAGCCGCTGGAGGGCCTGAAGATCAACCATCTGACCGTGCCGGTGGATCAGTCGGTACGCGCGCTGGTGCCCTATCGTGGCGGGCAGCGCAGCTTCAAGTACATATCGGCTGCCGATGTGCTTAATGGCAAGGCTGATGTCGACGCCATTTCTGGCCGCCTGGTATTGGTGGGCACCACCGCCCCCGGCCTGCTGGATTTGCGGGTGGCGCCGGTGGAGTCGGTCTACCCGGGGGTAGAGGTGCATGCCAACCTGATAGCTAGCCTGCTGGACAACACCCTACCAGCCAAGCCGGATTATCTGATCGGAGCTGAGATGGTCTTGCTGCTGCTGGTGGGCGGGACCCTGATGCTGGCCCTGGTCAAGCTCAATCCGTTGCCGGGTACGGTGGTGACGGC
The DNA here is from genome assembly GCF_030160395.1 of Chitinimonas prasina. GTDB lineage: Bacteria > Pseudomonadota > Gammaproteobacteria > Burkholderiales > Chitinimonadaceae > Chitinimonas > Chitinimonas prasina. Next base: position 621,249 of record NZ_BSOG01000001.1, on the reverse strand, counting down.
AGCCTTGGCCGTGCTGGTTGTCGTGGGCGATTTCGCACTGTGGAAGTACTCCCAGCTGGATCTGCCGCTGGCATCGTTGCTGTTGAGCATCATGCTGCTGTATGCGATCTCCATGTCGTATGGTTACTTCTTTGAATCGCGCAACAAGAAGCAGATGGCCAGCTTGTTTGGCCAGTATGTGCCGCCCGAGCTGGTGGCCAAGATGAGCGAGCAGCCTGAGAAGTATTCGATGGAGGGGCAAAGCCGCGAGCTGACGGTGCTGTTCTCGGACGTGCGCAGTTTCACCACCATTTCGGAGAGCATGGACCCGAAGGAGCTGACGCGGTTCATGAATGAGTTCCTGACCACGCTGTCGGATGTGATACGGACCCAGTATCTGGGCACCATCGACAAATACATGGGCGATTGTGTGATGGCCTTCTGGGGCGCGCCCATCCATGACCCTGACCATGCACGCAATGCGGTGCTGGCCGGTCTGGAAATGCAGCGTGCCATGGCGGCGCTAGGGCCCAAGATGCGCGAGAAGGGCTGGCCCGAGATCCATATCGGGGTGGGCGTCAATACTGGCCGCATGACGGTGGGCGATATGGGCTCGCAGATACGCAAGGCCTATACGGTGATGGGCGATGCGGTCAACCTGGCCTCCCGGCTGGAGGGCATTACCAAGCAGTATGGCGTGGGAATGATCGTGGGTGAGCAAACCCATGAGGCAGTCAGGGATGGCATCGTGTTCCGGGAACTGGACCGGGTAAGGGTGAAGGGCAAGGATGAGCCCGTCACCATCTACGAGCCACTGGGCACGGTGGAGGCGGTCGACAAGGCGTTGAAGAAGGAAGTCGAGCTGTTCCACAGCACCCTCAAGCACTATCGCGGCCAGAACTGGGACTTGGCTGAGATGCAGCTGATCAACCTGAAGAACCAGCGACCGGACTGTAAGCTATACCAGGTTTATCTGGACCGTATTGCGCACTTCCGCAAGTCACCGCCGCCCGCCGACTGGGATGGTGTGTATGAGTTTGATACCAAGTAGCCGTCGGCAAGGATAAGAGGATGCGTCTCAAGGTGCTCGGTTGCAGTGGCGGAATAGGCGGTGGCATGCGTACCACCGCCTTTCTGGTCGGCCGCCATACGCTGATCGATGCGGGGACGGGGGTGGGCGACCTGTCGGTGGCTGAGTTGAGCCAGATAGACCGGGTGTTCCTGACGCATTCCCATCTGGACCATATTGCCATGCTGCCTTTGCTGGTGGATACCGTGGGCGCCATGCGCGACAAGCCGCTGGATGTGTATGCCAGCCGGGCCACCCTGGATATCTTGTCTGCCCATGTATTCAATTGGCGGGTTTGGCCGGATTTCCGGGAAATACCCAATAAGGCGGCGCCCTTCCTGCGTTTTGTCCAGTTTGAGCAGGGGGAGACGGTGATGCCGGAACCGGGGCTGAGCGTGACCGCCCTGCCTGCCCTGCATACGGTACCGGCCGTGGGCTATCAGCTGGATTCGGGGAAGCATAGCCTGGTGTTTACCGGGGATACCACGATCAACGATGCGTTCTGGCCGGTGATCAATGCTATCGAGAATCTTAAGACGCTGATCATAGAAACGGCGTTCTGCAATCGTGAGCGCGCCCTGGCCGAGGCATCGCGCCATCTTTGCCCTGCCATGCTGGCCACCGAACTGGCCAAGCTGAACCGCCCGGCTGAAATCTTCATTACCCATTTGAAACCGGGGGAAATTGAACTGACCATGCAGGAAATCGGGGAGGACGCGGCCAGCTTCCGTCCCAAGATGCTCAAGAATGGGCAGATGCTCGACTTCTGATCGCCAAAGACCATGAACCAGCCAGCTGCAGCCCCGGAACTCAATATCGAACTGCAATTCATCCGTGATTTGCAGGCGGTGACTAACAAGATACATGCCACCAGCAATGTGGACGAAATCATGCTGGAGGTCAGTCAGTCCATCTGCGAGCTGTTCAATGCAGACCGGCTGACGATCTATGTGCTCAACGATGAGCAGAATGCCATCGTGTCCAAGGTCAAGATCGGGCTGAATTCCTTCAAGGATCTGAAGCTGCCGATTACCGAGCAGAGCGTGGCCGGTTATGTGGCCATGAGCAAGAAGCTGGTGAACATCAAGGATGTCTACGATGTGAATGAGCTCAAGGCTATCCACCCCCAGCTGACCTTCTTGCAGGAGGTGGACAAGCGTACCGGCTACCGCACCAAGCAGATGATGGTGGCACCCATAGTCGAGGAAAAGAGCGGTGGCCTGATCGGCGTGGTGCAACTGATCAACAACCGAGCCGGGCGTCCGTTTCCGGGCCTCACAGAGAAGGGGGCGGTTGAACTGTGCAAGACGCTGGCCATCGCCCTGAAGCAGCGCCAGCATGGCGGCCCCTTTGTGGCGCGCACCAAGTATGACTACCTGGTGCTCGATGGGGTGCTGTCTGCCACTGAGCTGGAACTGGCCATCAAAGGGGCCCGTGAGCATGGCACCGAGATAGAGGACATCCTGCTGAAGGAGTTCAAGGTCAATGCTGCCCAGGTGGGAGCTTCGCTGGCCCGCTTCTTTGGGGTGGAGTACGAGCCATTCAAGCCCGACCGCATCAAGCCCCTTGATCTAGTCAAGAGCGTGAAGCGCGACTTTGCCGAGATGGCGCAGTGGCTGCCGGTGGAGGAAGGCAAGGATGGTGTGATGATTATCACGCCGGACCCTGAGAAGGTGCGCAGCAGCGGCATGGCCGGGCAGGTGTTTCCCGGCAAGAAGCTGATCTACCGGGTCTGCAGCCTGCGAGAGTTTGGCCAGTCGCTGGATCTGTTCTTTGGCTCGAACTCTGCCATGGACGGCAGTTCCATCGGTGATCTGCTCTCGGGTTTGTCCGAGGACTCCGATGAAGTGGAGGGGGTGAGCAGCGAGGCGCTGTCACTGGCGCAGGACAATGAGCTGGTCAAGCTGGTCAACAAGGTCATTGTGGATGCCTACCAGCAGGGGGCGTCCGATATCCATATCGAACCCTTTCCTGGCAAGGGCAAGACCGAGATACGGTTTCGCAAGGACGGCTCCTTGCAGCCCTATATCGAGGTGCCTTCGGCCTATCGTGACCCTATTGTCACCCGGCTCAAGATCATGTGCGACCTGGATATCTCGGAGCGCCGCAAGCCACAGGATGGCAAGATCAAGTTCAAGAAGTACGGGCCGCTGGATATCGAGCTGCGGGTGGCGACTGTGCCGACGGCGGGCGGCATGGAAGATGTGGTCATGCGTATCCTGGCTTCGGGTGAGCCCTTGCCGCTGGACAAGATGGGTTTCAGCAAGCGCAATGACGAGACCCTGCGCAAGGTTATTTCCAAGCCCTATGGCCTGTTCTTTGTTTGCGGCCCGACCGGCTCGGGCAAAACGACCACCCTGCACTCGGTGCTCAAACACCTGAATACCTCTGAGACCAAGATCTGGACGGCGGAAGACCCGGTGGAAATTACCCAGAAGGGCTTGCGGCAGGTGCAGATGAATCCCAAGGCGGGATTGACCTTTGCCGTTGCCATGAAGGCCTTCTTGCGGGCGGACCCCGACATCATCATGGTGGGGGAAATGCGGGACAAGGAAACCACCAGCACCGGCATTGAAGCCTCGCTGACCGGCCACCTGGTGTTGGCCACCCTGCATACCAATTCGGCGCCGGAGTCCATCATCCGCTTGCTGGACATGGGGATGGATCCGTTCAACTTCTCTGACGCGTTGCTGGGGATTCTGGCCCAGCGCCTGGCCAAGCGTCTGTGCGCCAAATGCAAGCAAGCCTACCAGCCTGATGATGCCGAGCTGAAGCTGATACTGGCCGAGTATGCGGAGGAACTGAAGAACACGGCCAGCTGGGCCAAAGACCCTGCCGCTGCCCAGAAGGCCCTGATGGACGAATGGCGGCGCGATTTTGCGGGCAAGGATGGCAAGTTCACCCTGTACAAGCCGGTGGGCTGTGAGGCTTGCAACGGCACAGGCTACAAGGGGCGTGTGGGCTTGCACGAATTGCTGGTGGGCACCGACGCTGTGAAGAAGCGCATACAGGAGCATGCGCGCGTGGCCGAGCTGCTCGCCGTGGCCTTGGATGAAGGCATGCGTACCCTGAAGCAGGATGGCATAGAAAAGGTATTGCAGGGCGTGACGGATTTGCACCAGGTGCGGGCGGTCTGCATCAAGTGATCGAGCAGTGGATGACGGGAGAGGGGTGCGGCACCATGCAAAGCGCCGACCAGCTCATGCAGCGGCTGGAGATGCTCAATGCAATCGGCATTGCGCTTTCCAGTGAGCGCAATATCGGCAATCTGGTCGAACTCATCCTGCTCGCCGCCAAGAATCTGGTCAATGCTGATGCCGGCACGCTGTACCTGGTAGAGGGCGACACGCTCAAATTTGAGATAGTCCGTACCGATTCGCTGGGGATCGCACTGGGCGGAAGCACCGGCCGCGTCCCACCCATGCCGCCTATACCGTTGCATCTGGGCGATGGCGTACCCAATACCAGCACGGTGGTAGGGTGCGCCGCCTTGCTGGGCGAGACCTTCAATATTCCCGATGCCTATCAGGCCGTAGGGTTTGATTTCTCGGGCACCAAGCGCTTCGATGCGGCCAATGGTTACCACTCCAAGTCGTTTCTCACTGTGCCTATGCGCAATCATGAGAACGAGATCATTGGCGTGCTGCAACTGATCAACAAGCTGGCGCCCGATCGCAGCATCGAGGATTTCAGCACCGACGACCAGCGCCTGGTCGAATCGCTGGCCTCGCAGGCGGCCATTGCGCTGACCAACCGGCATCTGATCAACCAACTGGAGAACCTGTTCGAGGCCCTGATCAATCTGATCAACACCGCCATCGATGACAAGAGCCCCTATACCGGCGGCCATTGCGAGCGGGTGCCGGTGCTGACCATGATGCTGGCCGAGGCCACCAGCAAGGCGAATTGGGGGCCGTTCAAATCCTTCCACATGACGGAGAAGGATCGTTATGAACTCAAGATTGCGGGCCTGCTGCACGATTGCGGCAAGATCACCACGCCCGTGCATGTGGTGGACAAGTCCACCAAGCTGGAAACCATTTTCGACCGCATTGCCCTGGTCGATACCCGCTTTGAGGTACTTAAGCGTGATGCCGAGATTGCCCACCTTAAGGGCGAGCTGGATGCGGGGGCCTACGCGGCTCGCCTAGCGCAGTATGCAGACGACAAGGCCTTCCTGCGGCGTACCAATCAGGGGGGCGAGTTCATGCGGCCGGAGGATCAGGCCAGGGTGCGCGGCATAGCGGCCTATGTCTGGAGCGGTACTGACGAAAATTGTCAGTCTGTGCCGTTCTTGAGTGAGGATGAGGTCACCAATCTGGGTGTGGCGCGCGGAACCTTGACCGATGCGGAGCGGCAGATCATCAACCACCATATTGAGGTGACCATACGCTTGCTGGAGGCCCTGCCCTGGCCGCGCCACCTGACCAATGTGCCGGAATATGCGGGTGGGCACCATGAGCGCATGGATGGACGGGGTTACCCCAGGGGCCTGACGCGGTCACAAATGAGCGTTCAGGCACGCATGATGGGCATCGCGGATATTTTCGAGGCGCTGACGGCGCGGGACCGCCCCTACAAGCCAGGCAAGACCCTGTCCGAGTCGCTGGGCATATTGGCGCGGATGACGCGTGATCAGCATGTGGACCCGGATCTGTTCGAGATCTTCATCCGTGAGAAGGTCTATATGCAATACGCCAGGATGTTCCTGGAGCCGGGGCAGATTGATGCCGTGGATGAGGCGCAATTGCTTGCAATGGCAGGGTAGTGGTGGGGGTGTGCGCGATCCTTGGCATGGAGATTGCTTTGTTTTGCATTAGGCAAACTAAGTACATTGGTGGTTGCTATGTGTGTGACTCGCCAGTCGGGTTTTACGCTGATAGAGCTGATGATCGTGGTTGCGATCATTGGTATCTTGGCAGCCATCGCCATTCCTCAGTTCGGCGAGTATACCAAGCGTGGTGAGGATAAAGCTGGGCAGTCTGATGCCAGGAATTTTTTAACCTTGGCGCAGGCAAATAGCGTTTAGTATCTGGCATGGTTATTGCTTTTGTTGCCGAAGTATCGATGTAGTGTTGATGGCTTGCATAGGGCGAGCCAGACTCGACAGAAGGAGAAGTTCATGAAGCGCCTGCAAAAGGGTTTTACCCTGATCGAACTGATGATCGTTGTTGCGATCATCGGCATTTTGGCAGCCATTGCCATCCCTCAGTTCAGCGAATACACCAAGCGTGGTGAAGACAAGGCTGGCCAGTCTGACGCCCGGAACTTCCTGGGTCAGTCCATTGCGAACAGCACTGAATAATTCACCCGCCAAAGATTAAGGAGTTTTTGCTATGAAAAAGAGTATTCTGCTGGCTAGCCTGTTGGCCACTTTCTTCGCGATCAATGCAAGCGCTGCTGTTACTAGCCCCTGTACCGGTACTGCGACTGGTGGCAAGACTACCATCGCAGGTGGTGCCCTGGGTACCGACTTCATCATCCGCGATTTCTCTCTCGCCTGCTCCAAGAATGTGTTCTTGAGCTATAACTGGAATGCGACTTCTGCTTGGGTTGCTGCTGGTTCCGGCAAGGGCGCCACGATTTTCGGTGGCACGACTGAGGGTGGTGGTGGTGCAAACTGCTTGAATAAGACGGCTGGCCTGAAGCCTGATGCTTCGAATGTTAGTGCGGCATTGACTAATGCTGAGACTGCTACCTTCTGCAAATAAGGTGGCCTAGGGCACAAGAAAACTTATGTGGTCTTATTGCCTGACCGCGTGGTACTCCGGCTTTCGTGGCCGGAGTTTTCACGCGGTGTTTGCTTTTACATTGTTACTTCTAGGTGTGGCCTATCTGGGGGCCTCCTTCTCTGCAAGGCAGCCGCAAACTGTGGCGCTCGACATTGGTTTTTCTGCCGTTCGTTTCTCCTTGGTGCTCATGTCCTTGTTCTGGGTGCAGGAGTTGGTTGGTAGGGAGCTGGAGCGCAAAACCATTCTGTTTGCCTTGACCTACCCAAGGCCACGTAGCGACTACCTGTTAGGGCGCTACTTCGGCATAATTTCTTTGTTGGCGTTGGCTACCCTGGTTTTAGGAGTGGCTTTGCTCGTGATTACCAAGGCATCGGCCTGGGGTTATGCCCAGCCCTATGGTGTGCTGCTAGGTGGCGCGTATTGGCTGACATTGTTTGGCCTATGGCTGGACGCCTGCGTAGTGACGGCGTTTTGCTTGGCGATCTCCAGCGTTGCGACCAGTGCAGTTCTACCCTTTGCGGTAGGTGCATGTTTTGCCATTGCAGCGAAGATGCTGGGGCCTGTGGCGGGTTATCTGGCGCGTGGCGCAGAAGGGGACGCCGACCTAGTTGCTAGCTACGGCTCTACCTTGGATGCGCTGTTGCTGGTGATTCCTGATCTGAGTCGCCTGGATTGGCGCGATATGCCGCTGTATCACCAAGCGCTACCGATTGAATTGATCTCGGGTGCGATAATCATGGCTGTTGCCTATATCGCCATACTTCTAAGTGTGGCTGCGTTGGCATTCCGCCAGCGGGAATTTAGTTGATGCGATGGCGGCATGTTTGCTGGTGGCTGATGCTGGTCGGTGCCGCATTAATCTATGGGGGGGCCGCCAGCCACCTTAAGGGACTACCGCGTGCTGTCGCGGTTGAGGACATGCAGGTTTCTACGCCTATACCGGTGCAACTTCTGTTGGCTGGCGGCGATAGGTTCCTTGCCGCCAATATAGCGGTGTTCAGGGCCCTGATGCTACGGACGGATAGGGCTCAGGAGGCAGCAATTCCCGTCTTGGCTAAGGTGCAGCGTGATGCTGCCTGGCTGAATCCGGGCCATGCCGATAACTACTACACTGCTGCTGCGATTCTGGCTTGGCAGGGGCAGACTAATTCGGCGAAGTATGTGTTGGTGCGTGCAATACCTGCGCGGCCTGGTGACCTGATGCCGTCGTATTTCCATGCTTTCAATCTATTCCATTTTGCCAAGCAGCCTCGTGAGGGCGCACAGGTATTGCTGGCAGCAGCAGCACGTAGCAGCAATGAGGAAGAACAGCTTAGCCTGCGTGATCTTGCGGCACGCTGGTTGAACAGGGAGCCAGATGCGCGTGCCGCCATTTTACTGATCAAGAAAATGGCTGAGCAAAGCAGGCATGTTGGCTTCAAGCGCTATCTGGAAGCACGTGCAGCCAGGATGGAGGGGCTGGAGCAACTGCGGGACGCGCACGCTCGTTTTATTGCGGCTTTTGGCCGGCAGCCAGCATCGCTCGATGAACTGGTTAAGCGCAAGATGATTGCGCGAATTCCTCAGGACCCTTTGAAACTTGGTTACGCGCTGAGTCCCAATGGGGAGCCCATCTATCAGCGCCGTATTCCGGCCGCGCAGTAAAAGTGACGCTATGACTGCAGTGATCCAGCTGGAAAAACTGTCCAAGACTTATTTAAACCGCTGGCGTAAGCCGGTTCATGCGTTGCGGTCGCTAGATTTGACAGTGATGCAGGGCGAGGCGTTTGGTTTTGTAGGTGCTAATGGAGCCGGTAAGAGTACAACGATCAAGCTGTTGACCGGGGCCATGAAGCCCAGTTCAGGTACTGGCTTGCTGATGGGGCGACCTTTGGATGACCACAAGAGCCGTGCCTCGCTGGGCTATGTGCCAGAGAACCCTAGCCTATACGATTATCTGACTCCGCTCGAGGTGCTGGGGATCAGCGCACGTATGCGTGGGGTACAGGGGGATGTCAAGGCGGAAAGCATGCGCTGGCTTGAGCGTTTTGGCATAGTGCACGTGGCGAAGAAGTTGATACGTGACTTTTCCAAAGGGATGGCGCAGCGTACTGCATTGGCGCAGGCGATGGTTGGAAATCCCGGCTTATTGATACTAGACGAACCCCTGTCAGGACTTGACCCGCTTGGGCGGCGAGAGGTGGTGGATATTCTGGCCGAGTATCGTAACAATGGCGGTACGATTTTTTTTACCTCACATGTATTGCATGACGTTGAGCGGATTGCTGATCGATTTGGCCTGATACACCAGGGTGAGATGCGGATGGTGCGCAGCCCGGCGGATCTGGCGCGGGAAGATAGCCGCGTACAGATACGCTCCATGGGGTCTACGGCAGTGGCTGGTATGAAAAGAGACGTGGGTGAACGGTGGGCAATCGAGTTGCCACATGATCAGGTCTGGGCGCAGTTAGAACGATTGCGCGATGCGGGCCACCAAATTGTTGAAGTCCGTGCTTCGCTCTCGCTAGAGCATTTATTCATGCAAACGGTGCAATCGGGTTCTGTTGGCGATACGGATTGACCTTTATTACCCCTTGGATGCCAGCTCCTTTCGCTTGTCGAGATTCATGAAACCAGCAAAAATTGAGAAGAAACGCCAACAGGCGGGCGTGCGCGTGATGGCTGCGTTTGCGGCAAAGGAATACGTATTGCTCGAGCGTTTGGCGGGCGAGTACCTCACCCAATTTCCTGACGATGCCTTTGGTGTCAAGGCCATGGCCAGCAGTCTGCTGGCGCAGTCGCGCTTTGCTGATGCAGAACCATGGCTGCAGCGTGCGGTTACGTTGGCGCCCGATGATGATGAAGCCATTAATAATTTCGCCGTTTTTTTGGTTAGGGTGGGGCGGCTGGATGAGTCGACACCATTGTTTGAGCGGGCATGCAAGCTGGATCCGAGCGACGGGGGGCGTGTAGGTAACCTGGCCCGCTGCTATCGGCTTCAGGGTAGGGTAGAAGACGCGGAGGCAATGTATCTAAAGGCCTTGGCACTGAGCCCTGGTGATCCCGCGCTGCAGTCGGGTCTCGGCGAGCTGTATTATTGCGCTGGGCGTGCGAACGAGGCCCTACCTTTGCTGGAGCAAGCCACCCGGCGGCGTTCAGGAGATGCGGAGCTGTTGGCAGCTGCATTGGCCTTGGATAAGCAATACCATGAGGCTGTCAGGGTCAATCAGGCCGCACTGGAGGTGAAGCCGGGCGATGTGATTCTGCTGGCGCAATTGCTTCATGCCGCACAATACTTGTGTGACTGGGCTTTGGCTGCGGAGATAGCGACAAAGCTATGTGTCGCTTATGAGAGAGGAATCCCGTTCCAGATTCCGCCTTTCCCATCGCTAGCGATACCGGGTTTTGATCGAAGGCAGCATAGACATATTGCTGAGAGCTTCGGGACCAGTCGCTTTATTGGCTGCGCACCGGTGCAACTTCAACCTGCAGATACGGCGCTCACCCACCGATTGCGCCTAGGTTATCTGTCTGCTGATTTCCATGAGCACGCTACGGCCTATCTGCTGGCGGGGGTGTTGGAGCAGCACGATCGGAGTCGTGTTGAAGTCTATATTTATTCTTATGGCATACACGATGCCAGCCCCATGCGTCATAGGCTTGTTGGCGGTAGCGATGTCTTCCGGGACATTCGAGCATGTTCGTATCGGGAGGCTGCTGAAGTTATCGCAGCAGATAGGATAGACATCCTGGTCGATCTCAAGGGATGGACTCAGAATGAGCGGCTGGTCATCTCTTCCATGAGGCCAGCGCCCATCATCGTGAGCTGGCTTGGCTATCCAGGTAGTCTTGGTTTATCTGTATTGGCTGATTACGTCATCGGCGACAAATGGGTAACACCGATCGAGCATGCAGACGGGTATAGCGAAAAAATTGCCCAACTGCCGCATAGCTATCAGCCCAACGATAATACACGTGTTGTCCGTAAAGGGGCGTCCAGGGTCGGGCATGGCTTACCTGAAGGTGCTGTCGTCTACTGCTCGTTCAATCAGAGTTACAAGATCACGGAGCCGGTTTTCAAAGTGTGGTGTGAGGTGCTAAAGCAGGTGCCTAATGGTGTGCTTTGGCTGCTAAAGCCCGCGGCTGAGACGGCCAGCAAACTGATTGAGGCGCTCGCAGGGGAAGGTATTGCGCGGGATCGTCTGATATGGGCTGATGATATGCCCTTGGACGATCATCTCGCCCGTCTGACGCTGGCTGATGTCGCCCTGGATACGTCGCCGGTGGGGTCGCATACAACAGCCAGTGATGCCTTGCGAGCGGGGGTACCGCTGGTGACCTGCCCTGGTGAGATATTTGCCAGCCGCGTTGCTGCCAGCTTGCTAGCGGCTTTGGAGATGGAGTCATTGATTGTTTCTAGCTGGGAAGAGTATATCGCTCTGGCGGCGAAGATGGGGGGGGATGCGGACTATCGGCAGCAGGTAAGAAGTCGTCTGGCTGGCAAATTGGTGACCGCACCACTTTTCGATACCCAGCGCTTCACCCGCAATCTTGAGCATTTGTATGTGCGCATTTGGGAAAACCATTTGGCGGGCAGGCATGAACATATCTTGTCGGTTGATGAATAGGAGCGGCTAACAAAACCCTCCTGGCGTTGTTGTGCGAGCTTTCCGTACCTTCGTACTGTCTGCTGCGCGCGCCAGCGCACTCGCGCCTAGGCTGAACCGTTACGCTGAGTTTTGTTAGCCGCTCTAAGCGGGGTGGGCGGCGTTGACAAGCCCTTGCGCTGGTCAACTGCTTGCCACACGCGCCTGTGTGTGCAAGGGTTCTGCGCATGGCTAGTATGACCTGCGCGTCTGTAGTGACCGATAAATTGCAAGCACCTGCGGTAGGTGGGTGACACAACAGGAAGTGGGTCCATGCAAAGCAGTAAATTGGCGATTGCCAATGTTTTTACTTTATCTGGTGCGGCCGGACTGATCTACCAGATATGCTGGCAGCGTCTGTTGTTCGGCAATTTCGGCGTGGACATGGAATCCATCACCATCGTCGTGTCGGCATTCATGCTTGGGTTGGGATTGGGTGGATGGTTTGGCGGTCGGCTCGCGGACCGTTACCCCGATGCAACACTGAACCTGTTTGCCCTGTTCGAGCTGGGCATTGCTTTGTTCGGCATGGTCAGCCCGATGTTGATAGGTGCGGCTGGCGACCTGTTCAGCCGCTCGCCATCATGGCAGGTTGGGCTTATCAATTTCATCCTTGTGTTGCCGGCGACGTTCGTCATGGGGGCGACTCTCCCGCTATTGACTACCCATTTCGCCAGGCATGACAAGGCCGTGGGTGAGTCCATAGGCTTGCTGTATTTCTTCAATACCATGGGGGCGGCGCTGGGAGCGCTTGCATGTGGTTTTGTGTTGTTCCGATATGTGACGCTCAATCAGGCCATCGGTATCGCTGTCGCCATCAACGTGCTGGTTGCTGTATTGGTCAAGCTGGTGCAGTGGCGCCAAGAAAGGGTGCTGCAGCCATGATACGTTTCGCTGGCCTATTGGCCTTCTTCTGCGGTCTTAGCAGCCTGGGGCTGGAAATACTCTGGGTCAGGCTGGTGGGCTTTGCCCACCATTCCGTGCCCCAGGCCTTTGCCTTTGTCCTGTTTGCTTTCCTGATTGGCATTGCTGCCGGAGCACACTATGGCAAGCGGCTGTGCCGTGATAACCATGCGCCATTGCAAGCGGCTGGCATGCTCTTGGCCGTGTCTGGCCTATATGACATCCTCGCCCCATTGGTTTATGCCTTGGTAGTGTCAGTGCCTGCGCTGGAGACGGTAGTACTCTTTATCCTGGTGGCAGTGGCATCTGCATTGAAAGGGTTGTTGTTTCCCTTGGCTCATGAACTGGGCTCACGCGGTGCGACAGTCTTGGGGCGCTCTGTTTCCAATGTCTATTTTGCCAACGTATTAGGTGCGACCGTAGGGCCGATACTGGTTGGATTCGTGTTGCTGGATCGCTTGGGTGTGCAAGCCAGTTTCGTGCTGCTGGGTGTGCTTTCGCTGATCGTCGGTCTGGGCCTGCTGGCCGCAACGTTCTCCGGCGGCGCCAAACCCTGGAGACTTGGCTTGGCTGGTGTCGCTACGCTGCTTTGCCTGGTGTGGGTGCCCGCTGATTGGGTGGTGCAACGCATTGCGGCCTCAGGTCGTCCAGCCTGGGAGGCAGTTGGGAATATCATCGAGAACCGTCATGGCATTATCTATACGGTAACCAGGCCGGTGCTGGCAGATAGCATCTACGGTGGCAATGTGCTGGACGGCGACTTCAACACCAGCATAGTGAGCAATAGCAATGGTATCGAGCGGATGTATGCGCTGGCGGCGTTGCGGCCGAATGCAAAGCGCATTCTGGTGGTGGGGCTGAGTGGCGGTTCATGGGTAGAGGTGCTGCGACACTTGCCCGAGGTTGAGCGCATTGATGTAGTCGAACTCAACCCGGGTTACTTGGACTTGATACAGCGCTACCCAACGGTGAGGGGGGTGCTGCATGACCCCAAGGTGCATATCCATGAGGCAGATGGCCGCCAGTGGCTTAAGCAGCATGAAGGTAGGTATGACCTGATAGTCATGAACACCACCTGGCATTGGCGTGCTTACACAAGCTATTTGTTGAGCCAGGAGTTCTTGACTGTCCTTTCGTCACGCCTGGCGCCCGGCGGGATGCTGGCATTCAACAGCACTGGTTCGCCGGACGTGATGGAAACTGCGGCTCAGGTGTTTCCACACCTGTTCAGGTATCGCAACTTCATCTTTGCCGGGCACCATGACGCACGCTCTAGTCTTGCCCAGCACGCGCACCTGATACGGCTGGTGCGTCCTAACTGCGGTAGCCAGGGTTGTGGCAGCGAGCCCAAGCTTGATCGGGCGATTGAGCGGGTGGCGCATTGGCGAACTGAAGACCTGGAGATGGTACGTGCGGGGGCAGGCAGGCCGCTGGAAGTGATTACCGAGCAGAACATGCTGACCGAGTACAAGTACGGTCGGGGATTCATGGCGCTGGAGTGGTAGTGGTAAGCAGTAGGCGGTGAGTCAGCCAGACCATGGGCAGATAAGGATGAGCCGTTGCTAACCGTGATAAGCTTGGTGGCGCTCTTGTGCGGGCATGTCGTATCCCCAAGCGGTCTGCGGCACTCTGCCTACGCCCGTAGACGGGTTGGAGCTGCTGCGCAGGGCAGGCTAGCGGCACCAAGCAAAAAGGCGAACCCTAGGTTCGCCTTTTTGCATGATCATGCATAATCAGGCCGGAGCCAGGGCAGTCTTCATCTTCTGCAGTGCCTTGACTTCGATCTGCCGGATGCGCTCGGCCGAGACGCCGAATTCATCGGCCAGCTCGTGCAGGGTGGCGCCGCTGTCATCGGCCAGCCAGCGGGCTTCGACGATGCGGCGGCTGCGGGCGTCCAGGCCTTCCAGTGCGGATTGCAGGCCTTCGCCTTGCAGCCTATCAGTGGCGCGACGCTCGAGTACGGCAACCGGTTCGTTGTCGTTGTCGGCCAGCCAGTCTATGGGGGCGTAGCTGTCCTCGTCACCGTCATCGGCTACCAGGGCAACATCCTGGCCGCTCATGCGGGTTTCCATCTCCAGCACTTCTTCGGGCTTGACCCCCAGGTCGTCGGCGATCTGCTTGGCTTCGGTATGGCTGAGCGAGGCTAGGCTGGACTTCATGCTGCGCAGATTGAAGAACAGCTTGCGCTGGGCCTTGGTGGTGGCGATGCGAACCAGGCGCCAGTTGCGCAGGATGTACTCATGGATCTCGGCGCGTATCCAGTGCACCGCGAAGGAGAACAAGCGCACGCCACGGCTGGGTTCGAAGCGCTTGACCGCCTTCATCAGGCCGATATTGCCTTCCTGGATCAGGTCGGCCTGAGGCAGGCCGTAGCCGGCGTAGCCGCGGGCGATGGAGACAACCACACGCAGGTGCGACATCACCAGTTTACCTGCGGCATCAAGATCATTGTGCTCATGCAGGCGCGTGGCCAGCGAGACTTCTTCGTCCTGGCTGAGCAGCGGAATGGCGTTGATTTGCTGGATGTAGCGATCCAGGCTGTCGCCTGAGGCAATGGCCGGCAGGGTCATGGTGGTCATGTTGGTCTTGCTCCTTGTTGCGGCCTGTTGGTTGACCGCAAAACGATATTAGCACTCTCAACCAGAGAGTGCCAATAGCGTAGAAGGTTCAGTCGGGGCAAGCATTTTTTTGCATGGTGAGTGCACGGCTGCGTGGCCTGATCAACGCAGGCTTGGCCTGACCTGCGGGTCTTGCCGCAGCCTTTGGGTATGTTGCTGCAGCAGATCGCACAAGCTGCCCAGGGCCTGGTGTATTAGCCGTTGCTGTGCAGCCGGATAGCTGGCATCCAGCGCCTGTATGGCACTGGAGAGCGGCTGGTAGAGGTGGTTGATGGCACCTATACGGTCGGCAACCGGCATGAGCACCACGCTGCGGCGATCCTGCGCATGAGGTTGGCGTTGTACAAATCCGGCGCGCTCCAGCCTATCTATCAGGCCGGTAATGGCGCCCGAGGTCAGTTGGGTCTGATCGGCCAATTGGCGCTGGGTCATGCCTGGCTGCTGCACGATCAGCCCCAGCGCCTTGTGATCGGTCACGCTCAGGCCTATGGCGTCGGCCAGCGCGGCATCCAGCATGGCGGCGTAGTTGGCGAAGGCGATTGCCAGCTCATCAAGCCGTCCATAGGCGGGGTCAGGGGGCGGTATCTTCATGTTTATTCACACCACGGGTTTGAAGCTTTGCGTAGACCCTGGGCGCCGCTTGCGGCTTTGCTTTGCTTTATGCGGCGTTGCGGTTGTCGGGAATGTGCAGATACTTCGCTGTCGTCGCAATACGGCGCCAATGAGAAAACTTCTCCTGGCATATCAACCCTATGCTGCTTGGACATTTCTCACTCGCACCTGTGCTTGCCTGGATATCGAGGTTGCGGGGGCACTTGTAGCCGCGCTCCGACTCTTGGGGTGACAGGCTGCGTCGAAACATGGCACTTGGTCTGGGTCTAGATGTGCAATCGAGGTTATTGGGCACCTCCGTCGGGCTGCACCTTATACAGGGTGTCTCTTTCTGGATGGTATTCAATGCGCTGTTGCTAGCAGAAGTGATAGCCCCTGCCGGGCATGACGACAAGCTTTGGACTTGAATATTTAAATAACAAATTGATTTTAAATGACTTTCATTTTCTACTGGGGAGGGAGGGAGCTGTCCTTCCCTGCGTTGACAATGATTGGAATGCTGATTTAGATTGGAAACTAACTTAGCTGCTAAGTAAATAATAAGTATAGCAGATTTGATGCTATAGCCTGGCTGTGCAGCCAGGTGTGCAAAGGATGCGATGGTATGGAGGACAGGCAAGACAGCTCGGGTGACGCTGTCTCGGCGGCACATGCCACGTACTGCGATATTTCAGCCAAGGTATCCCCTGGCGCTACGACCGCTGTCTTTACACAAGGACGGTGGTCGGTGGTTTATTCCCTGCGCTGATGGCGTCTCGGCGCAAATGCAAGTCCGATAACAACGGAGCAACGCAATGAAGAAGAACAAACAGCGTTTCGTAGCATTGAGCAAGGTGACTCTGGCGGTAAGCTTGGCACTATCTGGTGCTGCAGTCCTGGCCGCCGATGCAGGTAATGGGACTGACCGTATCATCCTGAAGTATCGAGACAGCGGCCTTGCCGCACCGCAGCTGAGCGGGCCGAGTGCGGCCAGTGCGCGTGCCACGGTGCAGGCACAGCGGCAAAGCCGGGTACAGCGCGCCGTGTCGGGGTTTGGCAGCTCGGCTACCTTGCTGCGTGAGGGCAGCAAGGGTGCGCAGATCTACAAGCTTGATCGCCGCTACAGCCTGGCCGAAGTGGAAGCTATGGCAGCAAATATCGCCAAGGGCGACGCAGGCGTGGAGTATGCCGAGCCCGACAGGATGAAGCGCCATATGGATGTACTGCCGAACGACCAGTACTGGTCGCAGCAGTGGGATCTGCACAATAGCGTGGCGGGGGTGAATGCGCTGCTGGCGTGGGGTCAGTCTACCGGCCTGGGTGTGACCGTGGCCGTGGTGGACACCGGCTATACACGCCATGCGGACCTGACCCGCAACCTGGTCAGTGGTGGTGGCTATGACATGATCAGCGACCCGGCAGTCAGCCGTAAGCCGGCTGGCCGTAGCCGCGATGCCATCGACGCGGGCGACTGGACCGTGGTGGACAATGAATGCGGCCAGGGTGAGCGGGCGTCGGGATCGAGCTGGCATGGTACCCATGTGGCCGGCACCGTTGCCGCGACCGCCCACAACGCCATGGGGATTGTGGGCCTGGCCTATGACGCCAGGATACTGCCGGTGCGGGTACTGGGCCGTTGTGGCGGCTATACCTCGGATATCGCGGACGGCATGGCGTGGGCATCGGGTGCCAGCATACCCAATGTGCCGCAGAACACCACGCCGGCCAGGGTGATCAATCTGTCGCTGGGGGGGACAGGTGCGTGCAGCCAGTATGAACAAGATGCCATCAACACGGCCCGTGCCAACGGCGCGGTGGTAGTCGTGGCGGCGGGCAATGATGGTATGGATGTCAGCACTGCCAGCCCGGCCAACTGTCAGGGCGTGGTGGCTGTGGCCGCTTTGCGGGTAGATGGTGGCCTGGCGTCCTATTCCAACTATGGTAATGGTGTCGATATCGCAGCGCCGGGAGGTGGTGGCCGGGATGACCCGAGCGAATACCGGGTGGGCATACGCTCGACCCTGAATACCGGGACAACGGTGCGCGGTGCGGATACCTATGGCGACTACTCGGGTACTTCCATGGCCAGCCCGCATGTGGCTGCCGTAGCCGCCATGATGATTGCGGCCAAGCCTTCGTTGACGCCCGATCAGGTGGAAAGCCTGCTGAAGTCGTCGGCACGGGCCTTTGTCAAACCCTGCTTGCGGCTGGATGGCCGTAGCGTGAGCTGTGGTACAGGCATGCTGGATGCCGCTGCCGCCATGGAGGCCGTGTTGGGTAGGCCACTGCCCAGTGGCGTTGAGCGTGAGCCCAACAATACGCTGGGTACGGCCAACCGTGTTGGTGCGCCTGTTACCTTTGAGGGCATCATAAGCAATACCAGTGATCAGGACTGGTTTGTCGTCGATCTGCCGGCAGGCAAGACGCTGGCGGCGACACTGGTGCCGGCTGCCAGCAATGCTGACTTCGATCTTTATGTCTACAACAGCAGCGGTACCTTGCTGGGCAAGAGCGAGAAAGGGGCTGGCCAGTCGGATCTGGTCAGTAGCAGCAACAGCAGTGGGGCGACCGCTGCGCGTTATGTGAAGGTGCTGCGCTACAGTAGCTCGCCAGTTGGCAAGTACAGTCTCAAGTTGAGCTGGTAAGGCGGCTAGCAAGATTACTAGTAGCTGCGGCCGCTGTTGCGGCGCAGCATACTGGTAATAAGTGTCTTTAGCAGGAGGGCGGATGCCGAAAGGCACCCGCTTTTTTTTTGCCTGCGCGTCAGGCTGTGCCTGCAGCCGGGCTTGGCCCCACCAAGCAGGCGGATAGGCGCTGCACTCACCCTGGCTTGCCGACAAGGTTATCAGCATATTCTGATGGGTAATATTTTGTATATCAAGCTGTTGCTGCTGTGCTTACGCTTGCAGCGGCTGGGGGTGACGCGGGCCGGCGGTATTGTTTATGCTGTAGGCATAATTGGCTGGTGCGAGGTGTGACAGGCTTAAGGATTGAAGTCAGGACATTTAGAAGAACAAGCAGTGTCAACAACTGCGGCATGAAACGGGGCACCTATTACCCGGCCCGTTCAACTCGCCTGCTTGCAGGCTGTTGGGTGGGTGGTTGAGTTCCGTTGGAATCACTCAGGAGGGATGGATGAAGAATTGGCAAGCGGACTTGTTGGCTGCCCAGGAGTCGGTGAATTGTGAAAAGACCTTGCTTAAACAGATTGAATTGGCTGCGATTGCACTGGGCTTTGAGTATTACGCCTATGGCTTGAGAGTGCCTTTACCGCTGTCTAACCCCAAGATGGTCATACTGAATAACTATCCGCTGGCATGGCAGCAGCGCTATATGGAGCAGGGCTATCTGCGCAAGGATGCGACAGTGCAGCATGGACGCAGTTCGCAGACGCCCATCGTCTGGTCTAACCAGGTATTCGCTTCGGCCACCGATCTGTGGGACGAGGCGCAATCATTCGGCCTGCGACATGGCTGGGCGCAATCGAGCTGCGCCGCCAACGGCGTGGGTGGCATGCTGACGCTGGCCCGCTCCAGGGGGGTGATCACAGCCAAGGAATTGCAAAGCAAGGAGCTGAAGATGCGCTGGCTGGTGCAGACCTCGCACAATGCATTGGCCCGTATCCTGTCGCCCAAGTTGGGCATAGGCGGGGGCAAGCTGAACCTGACCCAGCGGGAGATGGAAGTGCTGAAGTGGACGGCTGACGGGAAAACCGCTGGTGAGATATCCGAGATACTGGCTTTGTCTGAGAACACGGTTAATTTTCACATCAAGAATGCGGTGGCCAAGATGGGGGCGTCGAACAAGACGGCGGCCGTGGTTCGTGCGGCTATGTTGGGTTTTCTGAATTGATGACCTGATAGGGAGGCATTGAATGGCAGTACCTGGAGCGGCGCATTGCGCCGCTTTTTGCATTCTGGAGACCGTCCACGCGCTGTCTCCATGGCGGCCGTAGGGCCGATGCGGGGCTGGCCTCCCACATCAGGAGCGCCGCCCCGGCGCCTTAGCGTTTGCTTGGCCTGTGACTACCCATGTGTCGGGCATGATGGCGGGCTGTTACCGGCAGGTGATGTTGCGAAAAGATGACGGTCAGGCGCCTAGCCGCTGAAACGCCTTACTTCAAGGTGTTTGGCCGTGTTCGATGGGGAACTTAGGCGGGCGCGAAACGATGAGGTGTCGCGGCTGTGCGCCCTGGCAGCATGCCGGGCAGAAGGCGACCCCACCAAATCTGGTAGTTACGTGAAGTCACCAAGCTCTATTCAATACGCTCCGATGCTCTCGCCGAGAAGAGCCGAATAAGGAGGTAGTGGTGCAAATCGTCACTGGAAGGTCTGACCATCTGCCGTCCGGCGTGTTCATGGGACTGGCCCGATATCGTCACCGGGTGTTCGTGGAAAAGCTGGGCTGGCAGCTCAAATGCCAGGATGGTCTCGAGTTTGATCAGTTCGACCGGCCCGATACGCTTTATGTGGTGGCCCAGGATCAGGATGATCAGGTAGTCGGCGGTGCCCGGCTGCTTCCTACGACCCGCCCCTATCTGCTGGGCGAAATTTTTCCTCAACTGCTCAACGGCCAACACGTACCGAATTCGCCCGATATCTGGGAGCTGTCGCGCTTTGCTGCGGTGGACTTCAGCGAGGCAGCCAGTTCGGCGGCCAATCCGGCCAAGCTGCCGCTGGGGCAGTTTTCCTCCCCCGTGGCGGTGGAGCTACTGCAAGCCACGCTGGAACGTGCTGCCGAAAGCGGTGCCCGGCGCGTGATCACTGTCTCGCCATTAGGCGTGGAGCGTTTGCTGCGCAAGGCCGGTTTCAGTGCCGACCGGGCGGGTTCACCTGTGCTGGTGGATGGCAACCCCATCATCGCCTGCTGGATCAATGTTCCTGGTTACTCCCCTTCCTGAGTCGGTTACAACTTCCGAAAGCGCACGATGACATCAAGCGATATTCGTATCCAGGTACTGGGCGGCGAAGGCGGCCTGCTCGCGGCAGATGAATTGATGGGTGGACAAGGTGGCCACGCGCACTATCGCAATGGCCCTGCGGACTGCCATACCTTTCTTGACCTGCTGAAGTACCGGGTTGAGAGCGCACCGCGCGAAATGGTTTATACGGTGCTGGGCGAGGATGCGGAGCAGGAGGAGACGCTCAGCTACTTCGAGCTGGAATCGCTGGTTACCCGCATCGCCCACGCCATCAAAGGCGTACAGCGCTTGGAAGAAGCGGGGCAATCCAAGGTGGTGCTGGTACTGCCGCAAGGCAAGTACTTTGTGGCCGGGTTCTATGCCTGCCTGGCCGCTGGCGCCATTGCGGTGCCAACCTTTCCGCCCCGCAACCCGCTGCAGCGCGACAGGCTCAAGCTGATACTGCAGGATTTGCAGGACCCCATCGTCCTCACCGATCTGGCCGGTCTGGACGGATTGCTGGACGACATCGAGCAGGATGCTGCACTCAAGGGCTTGCGTTGGCTGAGCATGGAAGACTGCCTGGGTGAGCGGGCAGGGCATTTCAGTGAATTCCAGGCGAATCCTGATGATATCGCCATGTTGCAATACACCTCGGGGTCTACTGGCAAGCCCAAGGGTGTCATTGTCAGCAACCGCAATCTGGTGGAGAACTCCCGCCTGATAGAACAGTGTTTCGGTCATCGTGAAGGTGTCAGCCGCTCGGTGATCTGGTTACCGCCGTATCACGACATGGGCTTGGTCGGTGGCATCTTGCAACCGGTCTGCGCTGGCTTTGCCACCATGCTGATGCCGACCAATCTGGTGTTGCGCAGCCCTTATCGTTGGCTGGAGGCGGTGTCTCGGTTCCGTGGCACCAGCAGCGGCGGCCCGAACTTCGCTTTCGAGCTGTGCGTCAACAATATCCGCGACCGCCAGCTGGAGCAGTTGGATCTCAGCAGCTGGAACATTGCTTTCTGCGGCGCTGAACCCATCAACTACCACACCATGCAGCGCTTCGCCGAGCGCTTCGGCCGGGTCGGCTTCGATCCTGCTGCGCTGTATCCCTGCTATGGCATGGCCGAGGCCACCCTGATGGTGTCCGGTAAGCCGCTGGATACCCACTTCAAGTCCCTTAGCGTCAGCGCGCGGGAGCTGGGCAAGAACCAGCTGAGCCCCTTGCCTGAGACCGATCCGGAGAGTCGCTATCTGGTCAGCAGTGGCCGGCCACATGATTCGCTGGATGTGCGGGTGGTGGACCCGCAGCTGGGTATTGCGCTCAAGGATGGCGAGATAGGCGAGATCTGGATCAGTGGCCCCAGTGTGGCGCAGGGCTACTGGAACGACCCTGCCAAGACGCGCCAGCAGTTCGGCCTGCACATTGGTGGCCAGGCAGGGCATTACATGCGCAGCGGTGACCTTGGCTTTCTTGCAGACGGCGAGCTGTTTGTCACCGGTCGCTTGAAGGAGGTCATCATCATCCGTGGGGTTAATTTCTACCCGCAGGATTTGGAATACGAAGCGGCAGTGGCCTGTGCCGAGTTGAAGAGCGGCCGGGCGGTGGCCTTCTCGGTGGAAGCGCAGGAACGCGAACAGCTGGTGCTGGCGATTGAGGCCAGGCAGGCCGACCTGGATTTTGCCAGCCTGGTGGTGGCCATCAACCAGCGGCTGATACAGAAGTTCGGCATCAAGGCGGACAAGGTTGTCTTTGTGCCGCGCAAGACGGTCAAGATTACTTCGTCGGGCAAGCTGCAGCGCGTTGCGCTCAAGGGCGAATACCTGGATGGCAGCCTGAGCAGCTACTTCAGCTGGTGCGAGGCCGGAGGTGACGTGAGCGGCGCCAGCCACGAGCAGGCGACCGATGCGGCGCTGGCGGTGCTGGACCTGGCATCGGCAGACAGCATCTGCCTGTGGCTGCGGGCCATGATTGCCAAGCTCAACCGCTGCAGTCTGGAACATGTCCGCGCCGAGGACCCGTTTGCGGCGCTGGGGCTGGACTCGGTTTCGGCACTGCACATCCTCTCGGTGCTGGAGGCCGAGCACGGCGTGTTGGTGTCGCCAGAGTCGCTCTACCAATTCAATACCCCGCAGTCGCTGGCCTCGGAAATCGCCAGGCTGAGCTATCTGCGCTCGGCTGCAGCCTCTGCAGTGCATGAGCTCTGCGAGCTCGCTGCTACCCCGGAAACCCTCGTTCCAAGCCAGGACAACTATGCAATCCCTACATGATTTCACCGGAAAGATACTGGGCTTCATCTCCCGCAGCTTTCTGGATGGCGACAAGAACCTGACGGTGGAGACGCCGCTGATGGAGCTGAACATCCTCGATTCGGTATCGGTATTCGACATCGTCGACTTCATCTCCAGTGAATTCAAGATACGGATTCCCCTGGAGGAGATAGACCCGGTGAACTTCCAGAGCGTGGTCAGGCTGGAAGAGATGATTCTTAGATTGGCTAGCGGAGAGGGCGGAAAATGATACCCAACCAGTGGTATGCCGTATTACGTGGTCAGGATGTGAAGAACAAGCCGGTCGGGATTACCCGGCTGAACAAGAAGCTGGTGCTTTACCGCGATAGCAACGGTGAGGTGGCCTGTCTGGAAGACCGCTGCGCCCACAAGGGCGTGCTGTTGAGCAAGGGCAAACAGCATGGCGATGCCATCGCCTGCCCCTATCACGGCTTCCAGTACAACCAACAAGGCAAGTGCGTGCACATGCCGGTACTGGGCAAGTGCGGCGTTATTCCCCGCACCATGCAGGTACCCGCTTATAAGGTTCACGAGCAGCACGGCTTGATCTGGCTATGGAATGGCGAGCAGCAGGACAGCTATCCCGAAGTGCCCATGTTCGCCAATTTTGCCGAGTACAAGGGCTTTACCTCGCTATATGGCTGGACCGCGCCCATCCATTACACGCGCTACGTCGAGAGCGTGTGCGAGGTCTACCACGTTCCCTTTGTGCACAAGGGCTCCTTCCTGAATATCTGGGATCCCAAGGGGGGGCGGGTGGATGACTTCCGCTGCGCCATCGATGGGCATCTGATTACCAGCGACTTCATTCTTCGGCCCGATGACGAGCGCCCGGCTCAGGACACGCTGACGGCCAAGTTTCCATGGCAGCGGGGCTGGCGCATAGGCGTGGATGTGCTGATGCCCAACCTGGTGCAGATACGTAATGACGTATTTGACGTCTACCTGGTGGCCACGCCCATAGACGATGAGAACACCTGGGTCTGCTTCTGCTATCAGGAGCCCAAGAAAGACCTGTTGTTCCCTTTCTTCAAGCCCTTGCCCATACCGCTCTGGCGTCAGTTGCGGCCATGGATGATGTGCCGGATGGAACGCTTCATCCAGCAGGCCAAGGACCTGGAGGCCATAGAAGGGCAATGGCCGCGTGCCTCCAGCCTCAGCGCCAACAATCTGATACCGGTGGACAAGGTCAACGCCTACTACCTGCGTCTACGGGACAAGTTAATCCGCGAAGCGGAGGCCGGCAAGTCGACCCAGAGCAAGGCGCCGGCTGTGCCCATCCACTTGGTGACCGAGCCGGCAGGTTCGGCCCTGGAAACCAACTCTCTTTGAAACTCTCGCCGCCCGATTTTTGCCGCCGCTTGCCCGGCTGGCCCAGACCACGCACAAGGACCGCGCAATGAATGAGCAAGCCATCGCCTCGCGATCAGCACCGGAAGAACTGATCCTCAGCGTCGTGAAGACGCATACCCGCTATGCCGAAGAGGATCTGATCGCCGACGCCTTGCTCCAGGAGGAGCTGGGCATAGACTCCATCATGATTGCCTACATTGGGGCGGATCTGAACAAGCTGTTTCAGGTACCGCATACCGTGGGCACCCAGGGCGTGGAAACCCTGGCCATGCTGATGGCGCGTTTTCTACCCTATCCGCTCCGCAACGATGCCACCCAACTGCTGGCCCGCCTGCAGGCGGCTGCCACGGAGGATGGGGCGGAAGGTTCTGACGAGGAGGGCGGAGACGCCCGCCGTGCTGTCATCCTGGACGTGGTGAAGCAGCATACCCAGTATGCCCTGGCTGATCTGCAGCCTGCCGCCCTGCTGCAGGAAGACCTGGGTGTGGATTCCATCATGCTGGCCTATATCGTGGCAGACCTGAACAAGCTGTTCGAGCTGCCGGTGGCTGCCGAAGCCAGTGGCATGGAGACACTGGACAGCCTGATCGAACGGTTTGCCGCCTACCCACTAAAAGCTGGCGCAGCGGCGCGGCTGCAGGCGGGAGGGGAGGCGGTGGTGGTTGAGCCGGAGACTGCTGCTGGGCTGCAAGACGCGTCTGACTACGATAGCCTGACCATGCGTGACTTTGCCGGCGACAACGGTCGCGACCTGTTTGGAAAGGTGCAGCGGTTCGCGCCTTTCCTGCGCGATCGTACGGACAAGGGGCTGTTCTGGTACGGCATGCCGTTCCGTAGCGCTTGTACCAACCGTGCCGTCATCTTCGACGAATACAGCGGCATGGAACGCGAGTTCCTGATGTTTGCCTCGAACAACTACCTGGGCTTGGCCAACGATCCCCGTGTGATTGATGCCATCGTCGATGCAACCCAGCGCTTTGGCGCCACCAATACCGGTTGCCGGCTTATCGGGGGTACCAATACCTTGCATCTGGAGCTGGAGGCCAAGCTGGCTGCCTTCAAGGGGCGAGAGGCCTGCATCGTGTTTCCGTCCGGCTACTCGGCCAATGTGGGGGTGATCTCGGCCTTGCTGGGCGGTAACGATACGGTGATCAGCGATGTCTACAACCATATGAGCATACAGGATGGCTGCAAGCTGTCTGGCGCTGCACGCCGAATCTACCAGCACAACGATATGGCCTCGCTGGAGATGGCGCTGCAGAAGGCGGACAGCCGCTCGGGCGGCAAGCTGATCGTGGCGGACGGCGTCTTTAGCATGCATGGCGATATTGCCAAGCTGCCGGAGATGGTGGCCCTGGCGCGGCAATACGATGCCCGACTGCTGATAGACGATGCACACGCTACCGGCGTACTGGGGCGTCGGGGCTCTGGCACGGCCGAGCACTTCGGCCTGGGCCACGAGGTAGACCTGGAGGTGGGCACCATGAGCAAGGCGCTGGCCGGTATGGGGGGCTTTGTGGTGGGTGACCGTGAGGTGATCGACTACCTGCGCTTTTACGCCAACTCCTATGTTTTCGCCGCCACCATCCCGGCCGGCGTGGCTGCCGGCCTGATCCGCTCGGTGGAATTGATGGAGCAGGAACCGGAGCGGCTGGAGACCCTGTGGGCCAATATCCGCTACCTCCGCACTGCCCTGCAGGCTGCCGGATTCAATACCGAGCACAGCGAAAGTGCCGTCATTCCCATTGTCATTGGTGATGAGCAGAAGACCATGGCCATGGGCCGGTCGGTGCGGCAGCGCGGCCTGTTCTGCCAGACCGTGGTGTTTCCTGGCGTGGCGGTGGGCGATGCGCGCTTACGTGTCAGTGTGCTCTCCACCCATACCCGCGAGGATCTGGACCAAGCCATCGCCATCTTTACCGAGGCGGCGGAGGAAAACCAGCTGTTCGCCAGGCACTAGCCATCTGCCGAAGGCTGGCCGGCCCGCCATGGCCGGTCAGCCGCTGAAACCCGCGCTGTATTCGCTTCTTCGAACCTAGCCCGCGTCAGACCAACACCGGAAGACCCGCCATGCCACAACACCGTCAGATTGCACCGCCAGAGGCCGTGCACCAGCCCCTTGCGCGCTACGCCCAGACTAGTCCGGAGCGGCCTTTCCTGTTGGCAGAGGGGGGCATCAGCTATGGACGAGCGGCCGCCTGGGTGGCTGCATTGGCGAGTGAGCATCTTGCCGATGTGGCCGAGCAAAGGGTGGCGATCTGGATGGGCAAGGGCAATCACTATGCCTTGTCCATCCTGGCCAGCCTGTATGCAGGTGCCTGCTATGTGCCACTGGATGGCGGCCAGCCCGTACATCGTGCTGCGGGCATCGTGGAGGATGCGCAGGCCAGGGTGCTGATAGTCGATTCCGCCCACTATGCCGAACTGCAGCTGCTGGGTGTGCCCGATTGCGTGGAGCGCCTGATCCTGCTGTTGTCGCAGGGTGAGCAGGCTCCTGATGGCGAGGATGGCAGGCTGGTGGTGGTGCGCGATGCCATGCTGCTGGACAGGGAATTGTCGCTGGATGTTGGGATGCCGGTGCCGCCCAGCCAGGTGGCCGCCATACTCTATACCTCTGGTTCGACCGGCAAGCCCAAGGGTGTGCAGCTGAGTCACCGCAACCTGTCCAACTTCATAGGCTGGTGTGGCGAGGAGCTCGCACTGAGCCAGGATGACAGGCTGCTGAACATTGCCAGCTTCAATTTCGACCTCAGCACCTTCGACCTGTTTTGCAGCCTGCTGCATGGCGCCTCGGTCTATGTGAGCCAAGAGCAGGAGCAGCAAACCCTGGGCCGTCTGGCGGATGTGCTGCGGCAGCAGCAGATTACCGTGCTGTACACCGTGCCGTCGCTGCTGGCCCTGCTGAGCCGGGCAGGTATCTGGCAGGCGCTGGCACCGCTGAGCCTGCGTTATGTGATCTTTGCCGGCGAGGTGATGCCCTTGCCGCAGCTGCAGTCGCTGGCGAGGCAGTTGCCGGCCAGTTGCCAGCTCTACAATTTCTATGGCCCGACCGAGACCAATGTGTGTTTGTATCACAAGGTCAGCGAGGCGGACCTGGCAGGATCGGCACCGTTGCCCATAGGCCGACCCATACGGGGGGCAGAGGTCTGGCTACGCGATCAGGATGGCCGTCGCCTGGGGATGGAAGAGGGCCAGCTTGGCGAGATCTGGGTAGCGGGTGCCTGTGTCACGCCGGGCTACTGGCGGCGGCATGATGCCGTCAATGCCGAGAACCATGTGCTCAATCAGCATGCCACAGGTGACTACGGGTCGTTCCGCGATGGGGTGTTGGTCTACCACGGCCGTATGGATCGCATGCTCAAACTCAATGGCTACCGGGTAGAGCTGGGCGAGATCGAGGCGGTGCTGGCCACCCATCCCGATATCCATGAGGTGGCGGTGTTGGCGGAAGCTGGGCCTGTTGTACGGCTGATGGTCTACCTGGCGACCCGTCAGGCTGATGCCAGCATTTCGATTGCCGACCTCAAGATATTCTGCGCGACCCGTTTGCCGCGCTACATGATTCCACATGGCTTGTGCCAGATGGCAGCATTGCCGAAAAACGCCAATGGCAAGATTGACTACCGAGCCCTGGCTGATGCCGACAAACTGGTGAGCGCCTGATGCAGCGGACAGACGATCACGCACCGGCAGTGGCCGTGGTGGGGATGGCCTGCCGCTATGCCGGTATAGAATCACCGGATGCGCTGTGGCAGCGCTTGCAGATGCCAAGGCAGGTTGCAGCGGAAGGTTTGCGGCGCATGGGGCCGGTCCGTGCGGAGCTGGCGCAGTTCGGGATTCCCCCCATCTATCGGGACTCCATCAACACCTTGCAGCTGCACCTGTTCGAGCTGGCGCAGCAGGCCTTGCAGCAGGCCGGCTTGGCGGACGGTGGCATTGATGCCGAGTACACCGATGTGATTTTCTGCAGTGGCTTTGGCCTGAACCGCGGCTACGAGAACTTTGCCCGTATACAGGCGCAGCACCTGGCTGTTGAGTTTGCGACGGCAGCGGCAGGTGACGATGGCCACGCTGAGCTGTTGGCAGGCAAGCTGCGCCAGGGGCTGCAGCAGGATTTCTCGGCCAGCTCGCACGACAAGGTGGGTGAGATGGCCAGTTCCATCCCTGCCCGCATTGCCGGCTTCTTTAAGCTGCGCGGCCAGTCCATGGCGCTGGAGTCGCTCGATGGTGGCGGTGTTCAGGCTTTGCTGGCAGCGTGTGAGTCTTTGCGGCAGGGTCGTGCCAAGGCCGTCTTGCTGCTGGCAGGGCAGGGGCTGGAATCGGAATTGATGCTGGAGGTACTGGCAGGCCAGGGCATTACTGCCGAGCTACCCGGACCGACGCATGCCGAGGAAGGCTTGGGCGGGGTGGGTGAGGGTGCTTGCGCCCTGGTGCTGAAAGCCTGCCATCAGCCGGAGCCGAGGGCGCTGGCCTACCTGGGGGGGCTGTACGCCTGCCCGGCCGGTGAGGAGGCTGAGCTGGCGATGCAGCGATCGGCCCTGTGCACTGCCGACCTGGTCTATGTGGACATGCTGCGCAATTGCTGTGAGGCCCGCTACGCCACCATGCTGGCGGCGACTGCTGCCGCTGCCTACCGTAGTGATGCACAGCGCAAGTGCTATTGGGGGGCCGCCCAGAATGCCACGGGCTACACCTATGCGGCCAGTGTGCTAACCGGGATGTTGAAGGCGCTGCTGGTACTGGGACACCGCCAGGTACCGCCTTCCCGTGACCCAAGTGACGCGGTAGCTCGCCCCTTTACTGACTTACTCAACCTGATACTGCCCAGCCAGACCGTGGCCTTGGGTGGCGGTGCCATTGCTGCCTTGGTAGCGGGCGAGGATCTACGCGGTTGTGCCTTTGGCGTGCGGCTGCAAAGCGAATTTCCTGGGGCTGCCACAGCTACGCCCGTCGGCACGGCGCAGCAGCCTGTTGCGCTGGTGGGCATGGGAGGCTGTTTCGGTCAGGCCATTGGCCTGGATGAATACTGGGAATACCTGAGTGGTGCAGCTGACAGCTTTGGCAGCCTGGATGGGCAGCGCTTCATGCCCCAGGTTTACCGCCATGATGATCCGGCAGCCCCTGGGAGTTACTACATCGCCCGCGCCTCTGCCATGCCGCTGGGCTGGCTGGAGCGGATACAGACAGGACTGGCCGAGCAAGGTTATGGGCCGGCCCAGTTGGCGGCCTGTACGGCGGCGCAGGAGGCGGTGCGCAGCGTTCCTGCGACGGCAGTGGGGGGACGGGTGCTGGCGGTGACTGCCTCCAACCTCACGCTGGGCGTAGAGAAGCTAGCCGCCAGCCGGTACTTCCGCCAGCAGGTGGTGGCTTGCTTCCGCAAGGTGTCACAGGCGCAGGGTCTTGCTGAGTCTGCGGTGCAGGCTGGCCTGGCTGCGGTGTCGCGACAGTGGGCTCTGCAGGGCGAGCATGCGCCGGCGCTGGAGCTGCTGGCTGCCAGTGGCATCAGCCGGCTGGTGGCGGAGCAGTTTGGATTACGCGCCCAGTGCGTGGCGGTGGAGGCAGCCTGTGCCGGCTCGCTGGCGGCCCTGGACTTGGCAGTGAACAGCCTGCGTGCTGGTCGGTGTGATGTGGCCCTGGTCAGCGGGGTGGAATTGCCGGTCAATATCAATGACCTTTGCCTGTGCTCTTCGCAACGGATGCTGGCACCAGACCTGATTGCCACCTTCAGCAGCACGGCCAGCGGCTTCACTCCCGGCGACGGCGCCGGCACTCTGGTGTTGCGCCGAGCCGATGACTTGCCGGCTGGCCTCACTGCGCGTGCGCTGATTACCGCGCTGGCCGGCAGCACGGATGCCAAGTCGATGATAGCTCCCAATACCGAGGGGCAGGTCAAGGCCATGGAAAGGGCGCTGGTCCAGTCCCCGCACGGCACGGATCAGATAGATTTCATTGAGACCCATGGCACCGGCACCCGGATTGGGGACCAGGTGGAAATTAGCTCACTGGCCCAGGTCTACCGCCCCCTGCCGGGGCGTACGCGCAAGCTGGGCGCGCTCAAGACCCGTTTTGGCCATTGCTTTGCCGCAGCGGGCATGGCCAGCGTAATCAAGACGGTGCTGGTGATGGAGCGGGGACAGTTGCCAGCCAACCGCCTGCGCGGTGCCGTGAATCCTGAGTTGCAGCTGGCTGAGCGAGGCTTCGATGTGCTGGCGCATACGCAGAGCTGGCCCCGACCTGCGCAGGGGCCGCGCCGCGTCGCCATCAATGCCTTTGGCACCGGCGGTATCAATTTCCATCTGCTGATGGAATCTCCTCCCATTGCTGCACCCCTTCCCGAGTAAACCATGGATTTTTCGCTTAATGCACAGCAAGCCGCCATCCAGCGCGGCATTGCCGAGATCGCCGCAGAACTGGCCGATCCCCAACTGACCCAGCGCGACCTGGCTGCGGCGTTTTCCCGACCGCTCTGGCAGGTGCTGCACCGGCACGGTTTCAGCAGCCTGTTTGTCGATACCGAGCGAGGCGGGTTGGGCTATGGCGCCCTCGATGCCGCCCTGGCCCTGGAGGCATTGGGGCAGCATTGCCAGGACACCGGCCTGGTATTCGCGCTGTCGGCCCATCTGTGTGCCTGCCTGCATCCCTTGCTCAAGTATGGCAAGCCGGCGCAGTTGGAGCGGTGGCTGCCTCGGGTCATGCAGGGGCAGATAGGCGCCCATGCGGTGACCGAGGTTGAGGCCGGCTCGGATGTGTTCGCCATGCAGACCCAGGCGAAGAAGGAGGGGCCGGGCTATGTGATCAATGGCAGCAAGTGCTACATCACCAATGCACCGGTGGCGGACTTCCTGCTGGTCCATGCCCGTACCGGCCCGGGCCAGGGATATTTCGATTTCAGTACCTTTATCCTGCCGGCCGATGCGCCGGGGGTCAGCATCAGCGCGGTGCCGCACGAGAAGCTGGGGCTGCGCACGGCGGCTATGGGCGATATCCGCTTTGAACATGTCTGGGTGCCCGAGGAGGACCGTATCGGCGCCGAGGGCAGTGGTGGCCCGATCTTCCAGGTATCGATGGAGTGGGAGCGTACCTGTCTGTTTGCCCTGTACCTGGGGGTGATGCAGCGCCAGCTGGAACTTTGCGCGACCCGTAGCGAGTCGCGGCAGCAGTTCGGCCAGGCCATTTCGGCCTACCAGGCTGTCAGTCACAAGCTGGTTGATATGTCGCTGCGGCTGGAGTCGGCTCGGCTGGCCATCTACAAATCGGCCTGGTTGCTGGACCAGGGCCGGCCGGACAGCGCCTGTGCGGCCATGGCCAAGCTGCTGGTGTCGGACGCGGCCATGCAGAACGGCCTGGCGGCCGTCCAGATTCATGGTGCCCAGGGAATACTCTGCGGCGAGATAGAACGGCAGTTGCGCAATGCCATGCCGGCCAGCGTGTTCTCCGGCACGACAGAAGTCCTCAAGAACAACCTTGCCCGCCAATTGCGGTCGGCAGTGTCGATACGCCAGGCATCCAGCCAATAAGAGCCGCTAACAAAACCCATCTGGTGTTGTTGTGCGAGCTCGCCGTACCCACGTACTGCCATCGCTCGCACGCCTAACCAGAGCCGCTACGCTCGGTTTTGTTAGCCGCTCTAAATACCTAGCCAAACAAGCAAGAAGGAACGAGGAAGATGGAAAAGCTGGTCGGTCAGAGTGTGATGGGTAAGGAAGCCCTGCTGCAGGCAGCCGGCCTGCTGGTAGATTTCAGCAAGGCCGAGGGCGATATGCTCTATATGGAGGGCGGCGAAGACGGCGAAACCGGGCTGACCCCCATACTGGACATGGTGGGGGGCTTTGGTTCCACCCTGCTGGGACATAACCACCCGGAGATACGCCAGGCGCTGGAGCAATGCGTGGCGGCAGGTCGTCCCATCCATGCCCAGGGTGCCAGGCGCGGCCAATCGGTGGCCTTGCGTGAAGCCTTGGCAAACAGCTTGAAGCGCCACTGTGGGCGCGATTACCAGATTGTGGTGCTCAATACCGGCACCGAGGCGGTCGAGGCGGCCATCAAGCATGCCCAGTATGAGTATGCCCGTCGCCTGCAGCGCATGGCCGACGAAGCGGCGGATAGCGTACGCATGCTGCAGATCAAGCTGGAACGCGGTGAACTGGAGATCAGCGAGGCGTTTCTGCTGCAGTGTGAACGGGTGCTCCAGCAAGAGCCGCTGGACGACCTGGATGCGCTGTTGACGGCCTTGGCACACCGCAATCAGCAAGCCTTCAATCGCCATGAGTTTGTGGCGGCCTTCAAGGGGGCCTTCCACGGCAAGACCCGTGGTTCCTTGGCGCTGACCTGGAACCGCGATGCCCGCCTGCCCTTTATCCGCAACAATCCTGATGCAGTGTTCATTGACGATTGCGCGGCATTTGCCGACCTGCTGGCTAGCCGCCGGCAGTGTTACTACCAGTTTGCCTTTGCGCCGTTGCGGTTGGAAGTACGCCAGTTCAACACCCTGGCGGCCCTGATATATGAGCCCATACAGGGCGAGGGCGGGATTGTGGAGGTGAGTGCCGAGCGTCGCGCCCTGCTGCTGCGTATCAAGGCCGAGCACCCTGAGGTGGCCATCATTGCCGACGAAATACAGTGTGGCCTGGGCCGTTCGGGCAGCTTTCTGGAGAGCCATGCGCAGGGCCTGCCCAACGACTATCTGACCTTCTCTAAATCGCTGGGTGGCGGATACGCCAAAATTTCGGCACTGGCGATAGCCGCCGACCGCTACCGCAATGAGTTCAGCATGCTGCACAGCTCGACCTTTGCCGAGGACGATCTGTCGACCACCCTGGCCAAGCGTACGCTGGAGATCATTGAGCGTGATGGTCTGCCTGCACGCTGTGCGCAACTGGGCACCGCCCTGACCGAATCC
The DNA here is from genome assembly GCF_030160395.1 of Chitinimonas prasina. Classification (GTDB taxonomy): domain Bacteria; phylum Pseudomonadota; class Gammaproteobacteria; order Burkholderiales; family Chitinimonadaceae; genus Chitinimonas; species Chitinimonas prasina. The sequence continues at coordinate 588,294 of NZ_BSOG01000001.1, read as the reverse complement.
CTGCAGGCCTTACAGCGCAAATGGCCTGGCGTGATCAAGGATGTGCGCGGCAAGGGCACGATGCTGGGGTTGGAGTTGCAGGACCTGTCGGCTCATCCCTCGGCGGTACTGTCCAGCCTGGCGCAGGACGGCATGCTGAGCATGATCTGCGCGGGCTATCTGCTGCATCGCCGGCAGATACGGGTGCTGCCTTCGCTGGGCAAGCGCGGTGTACTGCGGCTGGAGCCCTCGGCTTACTTCCGCCCTGAGTACATCCCGCAGCTGCAGGCGGGCTTGGATGATCTGTGTGCCTTGCTGGCCGGTGATGATGTGGCGGGCTTGCTGGCCTATCTGATCGAGCCCGGTGCAGCAGGACGGCAGCCGGCCAAGGCTAACGCCCCTTTGTTGCATCCGCAGCGCGAGCCGGCGGAGGCGGTAGCCATGGAAAAGGTGGGTTTTATCGCCCACCTGATCGACACCAGCAGTTTGCTGGAGTGGGATCCGTCGCTGGCCGCCTTTGACGAGGATGAGCTGTGCCGCCTGCGGGAACAGATACAGTCCACCCTGGAGCCGCAGCGCATCGTACGGCGGCAGGTGCGCTCGCCATTGGGCAAGCAGGTGGAGGTCATACTCTACGGCATCCTGATGGATGCGGAGACGATAGAGGACGACATCCGCTTCAACAAATCGGACCGTATCCGCAAGCAGGTGCTGACTGCCTACGACCTGGCCCGCCAGGATGGCTGCTCCATGGTCGGTTTCGGCGGCTACACCTCCATCGTGACGGCCAACTGCAGTGAATTCGACTACAGTTTTCCTGCCGTGACCTCGGGTAATGCGCTGACCGTGGCGACCAGTTTGGCCACCTTACGCCACAGTGCCGCCGCGCATGGCCTGCGGCTGGGCGAGGCACACGTGGCGGTGGTGGGGGCCACTGGGAATATCGGCATGGTGCATGCCGCCCTGATCGCCCATGAGTGTGCCCGTCTGACCCTGGTGGGGCGTGCTGGCGCGGGATCCCGCCTGGCTGCTGTGGCTGACTATGTGGTGCGTGACCTGGCCGAGCAGGTGGAGGCAGAGGCCGCTGGTGGCGGTTTGCTCAAGCAGCGCTTTGCCCAGCATTATCAGCACGCGCTGCGCGATGGCATGGCATCCGAGAACGCAATGGTCGCTGCCATGCATCATCTGATGGCGGAAGGCCTGCTGGCCTACAGCGAGGAAACCCACAGCTGCCGGGCGGCCGATATCGTGGTCAGTGCCTCCAACAGCAGCAAGCCTTTCCTTGATGCCAGCCACTTCGCCGCTGACAAGCCGGTGTTGATCAGTGATATCGCCATACCGGGGGACGTAGTCCGCGATCTGTCGCAGAAGGTGCCCAGCCTGCGGCTGATACGGGGGGGCGTGGTCAGCATGCCGCACAACCCCGACTTTGACCTGCCTGGCATACAGCTTGGCCGTGGCCAGGTTTACGCCTGTGCCGGTGAGACCCTGTTGCTGGGGCTGGCAGGCATCAAGTCAGACTACAGCAAGGGGGCGGTGACGACCCGCCAGGTACGCGAAATCGAGGCGCTGGCGCGCATGCACGGGTTTGAGTTGAACCGTGAGAAGTTGGTGAGCGTGTTTTGAACCTGCACGACACCATGCTAATTGCTGAAAAGATCAAGCGCGCTGCCGATCTGGCCAGGCTGGCGCCGTCGTCGCACAACTGCCAGCCATGGCAGGTGTGCAGCTTCGAGCCGGACTTCTATTTCACCCACCTGGACCTGGTTCCCGGAGCCCATCGCGACCTGAGACAGGTGTTGGTACTGGGGCTGGATCGTGAACGCTGCCTGACGGCCTTGCCCTCGCTGCGGCGTGAAATGCGCATGAGTGCAGGAGCCTTTGCCACGCTTTTCTACAACTTCCTGCGCTTGCAGGGCGTGATGGTGGAGGCTCGCCTGGTGCCTGAGCATAGTGCGGCGTTGACCGAGCTGGGCGCCCTGCAACTGCATCATTGCGAGCCCCTGTTGGTGTTGCTGCTGGGGGCGGTGGAGCAAGCGCCGCAAGCGGAAGCGCTGGCACGGCTGCAGCAACTGGTGGAAAGCCGGCGCACCCTGCGGACGCCTTACAAGCGGCCAGTTCGGGGCGGCCCCGCACCGTCGCTTCCGACCGTGCTGCCTTACCGCCTTCAGGACGACGGCCCGTTACGCTGGACACACTGCGACAACAGCATCGATATCGAGCGGCTGGCGCGGTTCGTGGGCCAGTATGCCGAGCGCGATTTCAGCGACAGCCGCGCCTGGCGGGAGACCTACCGTTATATCGACTTTTCGGCCCGCAGCGGGGTGATAGAGGGCGAGGGATTCAATATTCAGCAACTGACCGGCCCCTTGCCGGCATGGAAGCGCTGGGCCTATCGCGCTGCCCTGGCGCCTGCCCTGCTACCCCTGACGGCGAGGTTTGGCCTGACTCGCAATATCGCCAGCCAGTTGGGCGGGTTGGTACGCAACAGCGCCGCGCTGTGCTACCTGAGCTATGCCGGCAGCCCGGCCAGGGCGGCTGAGCAGCAGCTACTGGCCGGTGAGGCCATGCTGGATTTATGGCTGGCTGCCACCGATAGGGGCATGGCACTGCATCCGGTCAGCGTGGTGCTACAGCACAGCGAGATACGCGAGCGGCTGGAGTGCCTGCTGGCCGAGCCCGATGAGATCTGGTTCTTTGCTCGCCTGGGTGAGCCGATACAGCCGCCCACCACTGAGTTCCGCTACCGCCGCGCGGTGAGTCCGCTGGCATGTTGAGCTCCGTTTGCCACCTGCGGCGCAGCCGCACCGTGCACCCATCATCATTCCGTTGGAAAGACAGCATGGCTACATATCGCACCCTTACCGTTCCCCTGGCATTGCTGCTGAGCCTCGCGGCCCATGCCAGTGCCGCGGACAGCCTGCCCCTACAGCAATGGATCAAGCAGGCAGAGACCATACTGCGCGGCGATACATCGGCCGCCATCATGAGCATGAAGATCAAGAAGGAAGCCTATCAGCGTGAGTATGACCTGATGGTGCTGACGGACGACAGGGCAGAATCGAGCAAGGTCCTGATCAAGATGCTGGGACCGGCACTGTGGCGCGGCAATGCCACGGTGAAGGTGGACGACAAGATCAGTTTCTACGACCCACGCAACAGCCGGGTCACGGTCATGGGCAGCTCCATGCTGGGTGACAACTGGATGGGCAGCCACTTCAGCAATGACGACCTGATGCGGGAGACGGATCTGTCACGCCACTACGACTACCAATTGCTGCAGCAACAGACCGGACAGGAGGAGGGCATAGGGGCGGTCCGCCACTACACCATCAAGCTCAGTCCCAAGCCGACTGCACCCGTGGCCTGGGGCAAGGTGGTGTACCAGCTGTACCTGGATGGCCAGCAACGGGCATATCCCAAGCAGCTTGATTACTTCCAGCGTGCTGACGACGCTCAGGCTGCGCGCACGCTCAGTTATTCGGCGCTGAAGGCCATGGACGGCAAGACCGTGCCTACCCGCATGACCATGCTGCTGCCGGCCAAGCGGGGTGAGTTCACCGAGATCGAGTATCGCAAGCTGAAGTTCAACGTGAAGGTGTCCGCCGAGAACTTCGGCGAACGCGCCTTGCAATAGGAGACGGTGCATGAACGCCATTGCAAGGATTGCTTTTCGTAACTTGGGCCGTAACCGGCGCCGCTCCTTGATCACCGGCGCGGGTATCGCACTGGGGGTAGGCATGTGCATTGCCGTGCTGGGCATCATGGAGGGGCTCAGTGCGGAATTGATCAACGGCACTACTGATGGGCAATTGGGCCATATCCAAGTGCACCATCCCGACTACCTGTCGCGCCGGCAATTGCTCAAGACCGTGCAGCAGGCGCCGGCACTGAGCGAGAAGGTGGCAGCGCAGCCGGGTATTGCGGCAGTCAGTGGCCGCCTGTATGGCTGGGCCTATCTCAGCTATCGCCAGCGTGCCATCGGCGTGCAGTTGTTGGGCGTGGACCCGGTGCATGAGGGGGCGGTGACCCGTATGCCACTGCAGATCGTGGCGGGTGGATTTCTACCGGCCGCCCCCACGCCTTGGCCGGCTGGCAAGCAGCTGACCGAGGCGCAGGCGGCCCAGGACAGGGCGTTGACCGAGCAGGCCATTGCCAGCGCCTTCGACCAGATCGAGCAACTGGATGCGGCACCCACTGCTGCGGCACCGGCCGGGCTGGCGGCGCAGACCCAAGCCATTGTCGAGCAGATAGCCCCGACCCCCAGCAAGCCTCCCGCCGTGGTTTTGGGCAACAAGCTGGCCCGCAATCTGGGCGTGCGGCCTGGTGATCTGGTGACGGTGCTGTACGAGAACGCGCAAGGCGCCCAGCTATCGCTGCAGGTTCAGGTGGTGGGGATAAGCCGTACCGGTACCGACCTGCTGGACCGTACCCGCGCCTTGCTGCATCTGGCGGACTTGCAGCAGATGCTGGGCCTGCAGGAGCAGGTGCATGAACTGGCCATACGGGTGCAGCAGCCACAGCAGGCGCAGGCGCTCGCGGCCGGCCTGCAGCAGGTATTGAGCGGTGGCCAGGACTTGTCGGTGCAGGATTGGGCGGCGTTGCGGCCGGACATCCTGGCCTTGATCACCTCCAACCGCATGCTGATGGGCAGTTTGGTTTTCATCGTGTTTCTGATTGCCGGTAGCGGCGTGCTCAACACCATGTTGATGAGCGTGCTGGAGCGGCAGAAGGAGTTGAGCATGATGAAGGCACTGGGCTTGTCGGCACCGGGCGTGACCTGGCTGGTACTGCTGGAAACCCTGTTGCTGACCCTGCTGGCCACAGCAGCGGGCTTGGTGCTGGGGTTGGGGCTGATTCTGTACCTACAGCAGGTGGGCTGGGATATCCGCAGCTTTGGCGAGTTCTCGCTGTCCGGGGTGGAAGTGGCGCCGGTACTGCGGGCTGAACTGACGGCCAGCGGTGTTGTGATTCCCTTGGTAGCCATGTGGCTGATCGCCATCCTGGCAGCGCTGCACCCGGCCATCCGGGCGGCGCGTATCTCACCGGCTCTGGGCATGAGGTCTGCATGAAACTGGAACGTAAACTTGCCATGCGCAATCTGTTGCGCAACCGTCAGCGCAGCCTGCTGACGTCCATCATGATCGTGGCCACCGTCAGCCTGATGATCCTGTTCCAGGGATTGTCGGACGGCGGTCATCGGGCCATGGTCGATATCGGCATCAAGATGGGCCTGGGCCATGTGCTGGTGTACCAGCAGGGCTACAACGATGATCCCTCGCTGGAACACCTGCTGGTAGATGCCGCCGACACGGGGCAGCAGCTGCAGCAAAGTGTGCCCGAGCTGACCCATATGGTGCGGCGCCTGCACCTGAATGGCCTGATACAGGCAGGTGCCAATGGCGTGCCCATCACGCTGGCAGGGGTGGACCCGGGCCTGGAAGTGCAGGTGTCGCGCATCGCCGACCGCAAGTCGATGATGGCTGGCCAGACCCTGGCCGAGCTGCCACGCGAGCGCTCAGGCAATGGCTTGCCCGGCATCGTGATAGGTGAGCAGTTGGCGCGCAATCTGGAAGTGGGGCTGGGCGACCGGGTCACTGTCAGCGTCAAGCCCAAGGGGAGCTCCGATCTGTCGCGCGAGGCCTTCCTGGTCACCGGTATCTTCAAGACCGGCATGCAGGAGCTGGATGCCTTCTGGGCCGAGTTGGACATTGCCGATGCACAGCGGCTGGCCAGGCTTGGGCAAGAGGTGAGCGTGCTGGCGCTGTATCTCGATGACGTGGAGAAGGTGGGGCCGGTGGCGGCCAGGTTGGCTAGCCAGTTGCCGGCTGGCAAGTACGAGGTACTGCGCTGGGATCAGGTCGCGCCGGAGCTGCATTCGGCGGTGATGTTGGATGCGGCGGGCATGTACCTGTTGATGGTCATCGTCTTTGTGGTGGTGGCCGCTGCCATCCTCAACACCATTTTGATCTCGGTGATGAAGCGTACCCGCGAGTTCGGGGTCATGCTGGCGCTGGGGGCCAGCCCCGCACTGGTGGTGCGGGTGGTGTTCTGGGAGGCCCTGTTCCTGGCGCTGTTCTGCATCGCACTGGGCGGTGCCCTGGGGTATGCCGGCCACTATCACTTTGCCACCGAGGGGCTGAACTTCCGCGAGGTGTTCGGTACCACGCTGGAGGCTGGAGGTGTGCTGCTGCCCGATCGTTTCTTCTCCTTCATTTACCCCGGCAAGTTGGCCTTCAGCCTGTTGTTCGTGCTGTTGCTGACCTTGCTGGTCACCATCTATCCGGCCATCCGGGCCAGCCGGCTGGCGCCGGTGGAGGCGACACGACATGGCTAGGCCCACAGCAGGCAAGACAGCAGCGCTGGATGCGCCTGGCAGTGCATCCTCAACGAAAAAGGCGACCACTATGGCGAATACAAGCGTGATCAGGCTCGAACAGGTAGGCAAGGTATTCGAGCAGAAGAAACAGCGTTTTCAAGCGCTGAAGCAGATAGACCTGACGGTGGAGTCCAGTGAGTTCGTGGTGATTGCCGGGCCGTCGGGTTCCGGCAAGACCACCTTGCTGAACCTGATCGGACTGCTGGATCAGCCCAGCTCCGGCAAGCTGTTCTTCAACGGCCGCGATCTGTCGCAATGCTCCAGTACCGAGCTGGCACAGCTGCGCCGCGACCAGATCGGCTTTGTGTTCCAGGCCTACAACCTGATGCCGGTGCTGACTGCGCTGGAGAACACCGAGATGGTGATGGAGTTTCGCGGCATGGCAGCCGACAAGCGCCGCGCTGCGGCCCGCAAGACCCTGACGGCACTGGGGCTGGGGGAGCTGATGGATCGCTATCCCGACCAGTTGAGCGGTGGCCAGCAGCAACGCGTAGCCGTGGCCCGCGCAGTGGCGGGCGAGCCCATGCTGGTGATCGCCGACGAGCCGACGGCCAACCTGGATTCACGTACGGCCGAGAGTCTGATGGACCTGATGTCGCAGTTGAATCGCGAGCATGGCATCACCTTTATCTTCAGTTCGCATGATCCACGGGTGATCTCGCGGGCCAAGCGGGTGATTTCGCTGTGCGATGGCAGCATCGTCGCCCCGGTTTCGCAGGCCGTCGAATTCAGCCATGCCGTTTGAGGTGGTGCTTAGGCGGCACAGCCTGGGGGCGGGCCTGGTCTTGCTGCTGGCGGGCCAGGGTGCCGCGCAGGCGGACAATGCCCTGTTTGCCGATGAGCTGGGTGGCCGCGAAGCCCGCCTGGGCGGCGTCTTGAAGCTGGGTAGCACGCTGGTGGACGAGCCGGAACGTGAGCGTGCCTACCTCAGCAGCGGCTTTGCCCGGCTGGAGTATGAGCAGCCCCTGGGGCCGTCCGGCAAGCTGATTGCCCATGGCCAGCTGGACCTGCTGGCAGCGTCGGACCGGCGCCTGTACCAGGCCATGCGTGACCAGCCTGGGCCGGTGGACCGCTCGCTGACCCTGCACAAGCGGCTGGAGCATGGCCACCAGCACCAATGGCGCGCCTCGCTGGACTGGCTTTATTACCAGCACGACTGGGAAGGCGGGCGGCTGACGCTGGGGCGCCAGCCGGTGAGCCTGACCCAGGGCCGTATCTGGTCGCCGGCCGATCTGCTGGCACCGTTTGCCCCCGGTGACCTGGAGCGCTTGTACAAGCCCGGTGTGGATGGGATACGGCTGGCCTGGTCGGCCACGGCGGATTTGAATCTGACCAGCATGGTGACCAGTGCGAAGGTGCAGGGCGAGGGTAGCCATGCCAATTTTCTGCAGCAGGCCGATTGGGCGGACGAGCGGGGCAAGACTACCTTGCTGCTGAGCTATCGCGATGGCCAGCGCAGCGTGGCACTGAGTCGTCAGCATAACAATCTGCTGGCTGGGGCCGATGTCTATGGCGAGCTGGCAGCCAGCCGGCTGGAAGCGCGCAGTGCGCAGCTCTGGCGGGATCGCACGGCTGTGCGGGCGGTGGTGGGGCTCAATCGCAAGGTGGCGGAGAACACCTTGCTGACGCTGGAGTACTTCTATCAATCGCTGGGCGTGACCGAGCCTGCCGACTATGCGGCATTTGAGCAGCGTGCAGCCCAGACCGACCTGCCGGCCATGGGGCTGGGCCGCCATAAGCTGGGCATGGCCTTGAGCCGCCAGGTTTCGACCTTGCTGAGCCTGGAAGGGCAGTGGCAGGCCAATCTGAATGATGGCAGTAGCGCGGTGTCTGGCCTGCTCAAGTACTCGTTGCAGAAGGATCTGGAGTTACGGGCCGCCTTCAGTCTGGCCGTGGGCGGCAAGCGGGACAGCGAATACCGGCGTCTGGGCAACGCCTGGCAACTGGGCATGTTTTATTACTGGTAGGACCGATGGAAACGTCGGGTCGGCAGCCAAGCCGGCCCTGGGGATGGACAACAACAGGAGGCGCCATGCGGCTGAACACACTAAAAAAACTGGTGTTCGACAAGAACATCTTCGGCTTTCTGGGACTGAGCGGCAATATCAACCAGCTCTACAAGACAAGTTTTGCCACGGCTGCCAGCTCGTGCGGCCTGCTTGACTACCTGCACGCCAGGCCGCGTACGCTGGCCGACATCCAGTTGAAGCTGGCTACTGACCATACCCAGCAGGCAGGCCTGGAGGCCTGGTTGGGCTGTGGCGTGCGGTTTGGCGAATTACGCCTGAAGGATGGCCACTACACGCTCAAGGGCAAGCTGTCGCGATCGCTGGCGCAGCCGCGCAATGAAATTGCCGCCGCGACGCTGGAGGAGGTGGTGCGCTACCACTACGATGCCCTGCTGAACGCGCCCAGCCGCCTGCGCAGTGGCCATAAGTACAGCCTGGCGGACCAGGACGGGGAGTTGATCGCCCGCTCCTCGCGCATACTCGAACCCTTTGTGGAAGAGGCCATCGAGTGGGCCTTGCGCGATGGCAAGGTGCAACGGGTGCTGGAGGTGGGCTGCGGCTCGGGCTACTACCTCAAGTATCTGAAGCAACTGTCCCCGAACTTGCAGATAGATGCCATCGACTACCAGCAGGAGGTGGTGGCGTCGGCCAAGGACAATCTCCGCCTGTGGGGCCTGGAGGGCCAGATCGAAGTGAGCTGTTGCGACGTCATGGACTATTCCGCGGCGGGCGCTTACGACCTGATTACCCTGCATAACAACATCTATTACTTCCCGCTGACCGCTCGGATGGCCCTGCTGCGCCACCTGCATGGACTGCTGGCGCCCGGCGGGCAGCTGTTGCTGACCACCAGTTGCCGTGGCGGCAGCCCAGCCATTGCAGCGCTGAACCTGTGGTGGTCGCTGTCGGACGTGAGTGGCGCCCTGCCACACAGGGATGAACTGGTCGGCATGCTGAATCAGGCTGGCTTCAGCCGGGTGGAGGCCCGGCAGATGCTGCCCGGTGAGAGCTACTACGGATTTCTGGCCAAGGCTGACAACACCATTCAATAAGGCAGGGGCGGGCGCACGCAGGTGCACCGTACCCAGGAGCAGGAGGCGCTATGAAACAACTGGAGTCGGTAGTGGGGCTGGAGGCCATCCAGGGCTGGGTGTGCGATTTCGACGAGGGCGCTGCGCTCTCGGTGCAGCAGATAGGGGGCAAGGGGTACAACCTGATACGGCTGCGGCAGTTTGGCTTTACCGTGCCGGAGGGGTTTTGCATCAGCACGGATGCTTACCAGTATTTCATCAAGGAAACAGGGCTGGGGCAGGATATCTATCAGCTGCTGCAGCTGGGGGATGAGACGGTCTACAGCGAGATTGCCGAGTTGATCTGCAAGACTGCCATGCCTGCGCCACTGGCCGAGGCGATATTGACGGCATACCGGCGACTGGGGGCTGCGCTGGTGGCAGTGCGGTCGTCCGGTGTGGACGAGGATGCTGCCGAGCATTCCTTTGCCGGCCAACACGATACCTTCCTGAATATCGCTGAAGCGCAGCTGGTACTCGATAGCGTGCGCGCCTGCTGGGCCTCGATGTGGAACGCCAGTGCCATGGCCTATCGCGCCAGGCAGGCAACGCCGGGCATGCCCCAGGCCATCGGGGTGGTGGTGCAGGCCATGATCAATGGCGAAGCATCGGGGGTGGCATTCAGCGAGAACCCGTTGCAGGGCCAGGCCGATCAGTTGTTGATAGAGGCCTGCGTGGGCTTGGGTGAGGGCCTGGTCTCGGGGCGGGTGGTATCGGACAGCTATGTGCTGGGCAAGTCGCCACTGCAACTGACCAGCAGCCAGATCAACTACAAGCCGACGGCGTTGCAGCGGGGTGAGGATGGCAGCACGGTGGAGCGCGAGCTGGATGCTGCGCTGGCTGTGCGCCCGGCTTTGAGCGAGGCGCAGGCGCTGGAACTGGGGCGGCTGGTTGTGCTGGTGGAGCGCAGCTATGGCAAACCGCAGGACATCGAGTGGACCTGCCGAGCCGGCCAGTTCTTCCTGCTGCAGAGCCGGCCCATCACCACCACGGCAGTGTCGCTCGATAGTGGCTCGCCCCATGTGGGTGAGCCGGATGAAGCCATCGCCAAGCGCATCCTGTGGTCGCGCATGGACATAGGCGAGATATTCACCGGTCGCCTAACGCCGCTGGGGGTCTCCTTTGCCAAGTACTACCAGTACCGGGTGCATCGCGATTGCGGAGTTGGCCTCGGCTTACTGGACCTGGGCAAGGAGGACGAATACATGGGCTATTACAAGGGCCATGTGTACCTCAATGTCGCCTATACCGCCTACCTGCTGGCGCAAACACCGGCGGGCAAGGACCAATCGGTATTCATCAAACGCTTTGCCAGTGCCGAGGTCGATGTAGAGCGCTACCAGAACCCCTACGGCGCGGTACATCACCACGAACGTCACACCCCAGGCAGGACCAATCGTTACTGGCTGCGCAAGACTGCACAGGAACTCCTGGGCGCCAAGGCTCGCGCCAAGCATATGGTGGCATCGCGCTACCAGGAGTTCGACCGGGCCATGGCCATGGATCTGGGCCGGCTCAGCCTGTTTGAGCTGCGCGAGGAAATGACTCATTGCCTGGATTACTTCAAGGCCATGCATGTGGGCTATATGCCCTTCTACATCAATGCCTTCGGTCTGTATGGCGTGCTGGAGGAGCTGTGCCACGCCTGGCTGCCGCAGGATGGCAAGCATCTGCAGAATCGGCTCAAGGGCGATATGTCCAATCTGCGCACGGTGGAATCGGCACGCGATATCTGGCGCCTGTGCAAGGCGCTGGATGCCTACCCCGAGGTCAAGGCGCTGTTCCTGCAGGCCGATGTGGCGGCCATCGAGGCGGCTTTGCCGACGTCCAGCCAGGGCCGTGAGTTTCTCAAGCGTGAGATGTCACCGTTCATGCGCGCCAACGGGGTGCGCGGGCGTGAGGAGATGGAGCTGACCTATCCACGCTGGATTGATGACCCGGGCTATGTGCTGCAGATGATCAAGACCTATCTGGAGCAGGGCTATGAGGTGGAAAACAAGCTGCAGGCCTCCAGCCAGGTACGCAGCGTGGACACCGACAAGCTGCTGGACAGCCTGCCCTGGTTCAAGCGTCTGGTCATGAAGCGGGTGATACGCATGTACAGCGCCTGTAGTCGCATGCGCGAAGAGACCCGTATGAGCATGATTACCTCGATCTGGCTGGTTCGGCGCATTGTGTATGAGCTGGGCAGACGACTGACCGAACAGGGTCTGCTCAAGCATATCGACGAAGTGGCCTATCTGGACTTTGGCGACCTGTTGACCCATGTGAACGACTATGAGACGGCGGAAACCTTGTTCAGCCGCGCCAAGATAGAGCAGGCGCGGCGTCAGCATGTCAGCTATCTGGAGCAGCCCGAACCACCGCTGACCTTTATTGGCAGCGCCCACAATGCCGTGCCGGTCAAATTGCCGGAGGCGGGCGAGCATCTGCAAGGCCTGGGTACGTCCAATGGACGGATATCGGGGCGGGCCAGGGTTATTACCGATCTGCGCCGGGAGGCCGGACTGCTGCAGAAAGGCGAGATCATCGTGGCGCGCTTCACCGATGCCTCCTGGACACCGTTGTTCGCCCTGGCCAAGGGGGTGGTGACCGACATTGGCTCCATGCTGTCGCACAGCTCCATTGTGGCACGCGAGTTTGGCATCCCGTCGGTGGTCAATACCAAGCTGGCGACCGAGCTGATCAAGACCGGTGACTGGATCACCCTGGATGGCGACAGCGGGGTCGTCATCATTGAAAACGACAAAGAGGAGAACACACCATGCTGACCATCATCGACAAGATCAAGCTAAAGGACCCGGCCTACGAGGACGACTTCGTCAAATGGGTGCGTGAGGTGGACTACCTGACCTGCCATGAGTTGCCCAGCGTGCAGTCGTTTTGCGTGCACAAGGTCATGCGTGGTGCGGATTGCGACTTTGTCGAGACCATTACCGTCAGCTCCTGGAAGGCGTTTGAGCAGGACATGGCCAGCCCGCAGTTTGCCGGCCTGGTGGCACGGTTCAGCCAGATGGCCGATGTGAGCGAGCAACTGGTGTGCGATCCGATAGCGCCCGGTTACCGGAAGTAAGTCTTAGCCGGCACGGTGACCCGGCGGAGGCTGGCGTGGTTTGCGCCAGCCTGCCGCTGGCACCCCTACGTGAAGCCTGGCAGGCCGATGGTAGGTTGGCGGCCGGCCTGCCCAGCTGGCTATGTGCTGATGAGATGGGCTTGCTGGCTCAGTTTCCGGTGCAGAAGCGGCAGCTGGAGTGGCTGGCGGGCCGCCTGGCGGCGAAGCAGGCGCTAAGCCACTACCGCAACTGGCTGGATGCCACAGTGCCGCACCCAGCGGGCATGGCCATTCGGCGGCAGCCGGATGGGCGGCCCTTTGTGGATGAGCGCACCTATCTCTCCATCAGCCATAGCCGTTGTCAGGCAGTGGCGGCGGTAGCCAATTGCCCGGTGGGTATCGATGTTGAGTCCTTTGATGCCTTGCAGGCGGGCAGCATTGCCGACCTGCTGGCCGAGCAGGAGGTAGCGGCGGTGGCGGCAGGGCAGGGCTGTGATCGCAGCCAGGCCCGTACCTTGATCTGGTGCCTGAAGGAGGCCTTGTTCAAGGCCTGCGGCCAGCGAGCCTTTGTGCCGTTTGCCAGAGCCATACAGATACTGGACTGGCCGCAGGGAAAGGCGCCGCTTTGGCGGGTGGACAGCCGTGCTGCGGGCCAAGCCTGGACCGAAGAGGTAGCGCCAGCCTGCGACCATTGGCGGGTAGAGACAGTGTGGACCGAGACCAGTGCCCAGGTACTGGTGTATCGGAAAGGGCGGCCTGGTGTCGACCCCATAAAACGAGCGGAGGAATAAGGGAATGAGTTTGAACCGTATCAGTGAGAGCGAGCAGCTGGAAGCCCTGCTGGGTGACCCGTACGCACAGGAGGGGCGTCTGGGATATGCGCTGAGCCATGAATACGATGAGGCGGAGCGGTTTCCCGAGGCCCATATCGACACCCTGCGGGAATTGGGCTGCTTTGCGCATTTTGTGCCTGAGCGCCTGGGCGGCAAGCTGGCCGAGTTTGAGCAGCTGGCGCTGATATGCCGGGTGATTGCCCGGCGCGACCTGACCACGGCCATCGCCTTTGGCCAGACCTTGTTGGGCGCCTTGCCGGTATGGCTGGCAGGGAATGCCCAGCAGCAGGCCAGCCTGCAGCAACAGATGCAGGAAGGTGGGCTGGGCTGCCTGGCACTAACCGAGAAAGCCCATGGCAGCGATATTTTTGCGACCGAGGTCCAGGCACGGCAGGTGGGCGACCAGTTGTACCTGAATGGCAGCAAATGGCTGATCAACAATGGCAGCCGGGGGGTGTCGGCCACGGTGCTGGCCAAGCGCAGCCAGCCCAGTGGGACGTCTGAACTGTGCCTGCTATACCTGCAGAAAGCTCAGATGGACAAGCGGCACTGGCAGCCGCTGGCCAAGATACGGACCCACGGCATACGCGGCGCCGACATCAGTGGGCTGGAGTTCACAGAATGCAAAGTGGCTGCGGACAGCCTGCTGAGCGGTGGCGAGCCGGCGCTGTTTACGGTGATCAAGGGGCTGCAGATATCGCGCATACTGTGTGCCGGTTTCTCGCTGGGTGCCTTGGATACGCTGTTCCGCCTTACCTTGGGTTTCAGCCGGGAAAGAGTGCTGTATGCCCGCACCGTGCTGGAGATTCCTGCTGTGCGGGCTAATCTGGCACAGTGCTATAGCCGTACCTTGATGGCCGACCTGCTGACCCAGGTGGGTAGCCGCGCCATCAGTCATCTGCCAAGCCAGCTCAGTCTTTATTCTGCCATCGTCAAATACCAGGTGCCGACCGAGGCCGAGCAGTTGTGCCAGCAACTGAGCGTCACCCTGGGGGCACGCCACTATCTGCGCGATGCCTACCAGTTCGGCATGTTCCAGAAGTTCATGCGCGATAACCAGGTGGTGAGCCTGTTTGACGGCAGTACCCAGATCAATCTGGGCCTGATTGCCAGCCAGCTGAATGCCCTGAGTGCGGGCCTGCTGGCGCGGCAGGCAGCGCCGGCCGGCATGTCGCATCTGCAGCAGGTGATACCTTTGTTCCAGGTACAGGCGCGTTGTGCCGGGTTCCCTGAGCAGTCGCAACTGGCGCTGAACAACGGTGGACAGGATGCCATCATGGCGGCTTTTCTGGAACTGCTGGCCGAGCCTGCGCGCTTGCGCTGTTGTGCCGAGACCTTGCCCTTGGTGACGAAGCTGCATGTCGGCCTGCTGCAGTTGTTGCGCGAGATACAGGCGCTGGCCCAGCCACCGGCCACACCCATCAACTCGGCCTGCTATATGGATCTGGCCAAGCGTTATGTGCAGTACTTTTCCGGCGCCTGCGCAGTATTGGCCTGGCATTGCAATGACGAGACCCAGGCCCAGGAGTTTGCGGGCTTTGCCTTGCTGCAGGAATATCTGCGCTACCTGTTGGATGTGCCTGTGAGCCCGGCTTGCGCAGCCCGCCATAGCGAGATTGTGGAGATGGCTGTCGCCAAGGTGGATCAGCGCCAGCTGTTGTCACTGAATCGGGTGCAGATCAGTTAGCCTCTTAGCCTCTGTTCAAGGCCTTGGGGCGGGGACGGTGGGGAACTATCGCACCGGCTGGCTGGACTGACACTTTAAACAGAACAGCCAGCCGGAGGATATTCATGCGGCAGATCGTCATTCCATCCCTGTTTCGAGAAGTACTGGGCGAGTCTCAAAGTGTGGTGGAGGTTGCGGCCATATTGCTGGTGAGCCTGGGGCTTACCGGCCTCTTGTGCTTGCTGCATGCCGATGCGGTATTTGCAGTGGCACCCTGGCGCAGCGTGCTGGCCATCTTGCTGGTGCTCGATATCATCGCCGGCTGCATCGCCAATTTCAGTTACTCCACCAACCATTACTACGCTAACAACAGCAAGGCTAGGCTGGTCTTTATTGCCATCCATGTCCACCTGTTGGCGGTTGCCTGGTTGCTGGACCTGGGCTGGCAGCATGCGCTGGTGGTATGGGGCTACACCATGGGTGCAGCCCTGGTGGTGAATGCCCTGCACGGCAATCGACTGCAGCGTTTTACCGCCGGTGTCCTGCTGGTGCTGGGAGTGGCACTGGTGTTGCTGGCACCTGCTGCGCCGTCGTTCTTTATGGTGGTGTCGCTATTGTTCATGATCAAGGTCATGTTCAGCTTCGCGGTTGACCACTACGGCAGCCCGGTGGAGGGCTGAGCATGGATGCCGCACCAGGGGCCAGCCGGGCCTTGCAGTGGCGCGATAAAGCTGCGTTCGTGGCGCTGATGAGCCAGGCTTTTATGCCAGACCCACTGTTCCAGCGCCTGTTTGCGGCGGGCCAGACCGAGGTCGAGGCTAGCCGTAGCAGCCGGGCTTTCCTTGCTTTTCTGTTTGACCAGGCCTTTCTGATGGGCCATCGCTTGCGCGGGCTGTTTGATGGCGACCGATTGTTGGCCTGCTATCTGCTGGAGACCCCTGGCACAAACCTGCTCAGGCGGCTGGCTGGGGGCTGTTGCCTGTTGTTCAAGTCGCTAGGCCTGCCCTGGCGGGTATCGTTTGCCGCCTTTGGCCTGATGAATGCCTATATGCGGGCTACACGACGGGCGGCGCCTGTCGTCCCGCACTATTACCTGCGCATGATAGGGGTGCACGATAGTGTGCGGGGCACCGGCCTGGGTGGCTGTCTGCTGCGAGAAATCATTGCCCAGGCAGAGGCTGATGGGCGCGTACAGGGCCTGGCCTTGGATACCGAAAACCCAGGCAATCTGGCGCTCTACTATCGCTACGATTTTCTGCTGGGTGCAGTACAGGACCTGCGCGGTCTGACTCTCTACTGCCTGTTTCGTCCCAACCGGGGTGTCGGACTGCCCGGCACCAGATCAACAAACTGATTTACATCAGGTAAGTGCACATGGGCAGGTGGGTATGCCTGAATTGCCCTCAGATGTTATGGGGCTAGCCGAGCAAACCCGCCGCTGTCCTAACTGTCGTAACCTTGTTCAAACAGGTGATTTACCGAGCGCCTGCTAAAGGCCGCAGGTAAAAGACGCTGAAGGTGGCGTTCAGAGCCCCACGCCCCGTGCCATCAAGCTGGCCATTATGGGCAGGGCCAGTAGTAGCAGCAATTGCACCCGTATCAGCATGATGACCCGTTTGTACTCAGTCGGTATCAGCAGGCCAGCGCTGCGGGCGGCACGGCTCCAGGCGATGAAGCGCAAGGTGGGGTAGATGGAGAGCAGGCCCAGCAGCACGAAGACGGTGATCTTGAGGTGGAAGACCGGATTCTGTAGGTAAAGTGCCGTGCCTTTCTCGCTATACATGCGGGCAATGCCGGTGGCGATCTGGGTGATGGCGGTGAGACCGTAGATGGCGTCGATGCGGGCCAGCTTGCGTGCCAAGGGGGCGTCTAGCTCAGGCTTTAGCAGCAGATGCTCGGCCAGCAGGCAGGCCATCATTACCATGGCGCCCAGGTAGTGCAGGCTGGCAAGCAGGGCATTGCTCATCATGTACGTTTCTCCAGCAGATCCAGCGCCAGGCCCAGGCTTGCGCGGTAGTGTTCCTCGGCGGACTCGCGCTCGTCCAGTTGTTCCAGCAACTGGCCCAGCTCGGCATGGGCCACCGGGGTGGCGGCTACGGCCACGCTGGCTTCCAGATAGTTGCGGGCTTTGCCCCATAGTGCGGCATCGCGGCACATGCGGCCCAGGGCCAGCAGCAACTGGTGGTCATTGGGGTGGTGGCGCAACCAGTCCTCGGCGCGCGCCAGGCGTTTCACTGCATCGCCCTTGACCCCCAGGCGGCCCAATTCGCCATAGGTTTCCAGCGGTGCCACATCCCAGTTGGCTTCCAGTGCATCGACCAGGATGGACTCGGCCCGTTCGCCCACGCCCGCCCGGATGAATTGCCTGGCAGCGGCGGCGGCCAGCTTGGGCAGCAGCTTTTCGTCCTTGCGCAAGCCATGCCACCAGCGCTCCAGCTCGCTGGCATCCATTGGGTCCAGCTTGAGCTGGTTCAGGCGGGCTTGATTGCGTATGCGGGCGGCGTGGCTGGGGTCCAGCGCGTCGCTTTTCTCCAGCATGTCGGTCAGCTCTATCACCCGGGCTGGATGGTTGTCCTGCTGCCGTATCTTCAGCTCCAGCTTGAGGGCGGCGGTCAGCTTGGGCGACTGGGCGTAGACGCGCTGCAGGGCCACCAGGGCTTCGCGGTTACGATATTGCTCGTACATCATCTCGGCTTCGAGCATGTCCAGCGCCAGCGAGCGGCCACCGCAGGCGACACGGGCCTGTTCGATATATTGGTCGCGCGCGTCGAAATCGCGGCCAAAGTGGGCGGCGCGAGCGGCGATCAAGGTGTCGATCAGCTGCATCTCACGTTCGTCCTCGGCGTCACGCGCCACTTTGATGGCCCTGACCGACTTGTGGTAACGGCCTTCGATCAGGGCGGTGATGGCTTCGCGGCGATAGCGACGGGCGTCGTTGACACGTTTGGCGGCCTTGTAACGGCGTACATTGCGTGGCATGGCCAGCAACCAGTCCACCAGCTTGACCAGGCCGTAGCCACCCAGTACCAGCAGGGCGAACAGCAGCACAAAGGCGTTGAGCGATAGCTCCATGCGCCATGGCGGGAAGAACAGCAGGGCGTAGCCGGTATTGAGGCGGGCAAACATGGCCAGCCCCACGGCCAGCCCGAACAGGGCAATCAGCCAGAACAGGATTCTCACTTGCCTTCCTCCCGGCTGACCTTGCGACGGGCATCCCGCGCGGCATTGAGACTGTCTGACAGGCTGGGCAGCACCTGAGCCGGCTGGGCCGCCTGCAGCTCGCGCAGGGTGGCGAGGGTGGCGACTACCGGCTTGGAACGGGTGTCGAAGTGCTTGCGCAGCGTGCCGTCTGCCGCCTGCAGATCGCGGCGGAAGGTGATTTCATCGCGCTGCAGCAGGGCAAGACGGGCGTTGAGCAGGCGCAGCTTGATCTGCTCACGCAGGTAGACGGCCTGTTCGGGTGCCAGCAGTACCGGGTCGGGTTGGTCTATGCGGCGGATTTCCACCAGGGCGCCCAGTGCCCGGCTCAGATCGCCGAGCAGGCCCTTGCGCTTGTCTGCGTCTGGCTGCACCTGATCCTCGGTCGATTTGGCATCCACGGCCAGTGGCAGTTTATCGATGCCGCCGGCCAGGCTGTCCAGTCGGGCCGACAGGCCGACATAGTCTATCCAGGGCATGCGCTTGAGGGCGTCCAGATCGCGCGCCAGGGCGCGGCGCAGGGGCAGCAGGCGGGGTTGGTCATGGCCTGCCAGCCGCTCGTCCAGGCGATAGAGGGCGGCCAGGGCGGCACCCACATTGCCGGTGAGCTGTAATTGCTGGCTGGCCAGCGAGAGTGTCAGCTCGGCATCGGCCAGCAGGGTTTCCTCCTGATCGCCCATGATGGCGCCGTACAGGGCCTGTTGGTCATCCTGGCGTGCCTGCAGCTCGCCGATACGGTGGTCTATGGTGGCCAGCCTGGCGTCCAGTTGGGACATACGGCCGCCATCGCGGCGCTCGCCAGCCGTGAGCAGGCCCAGGCGGCTCTCCAACTGGCTTAGTTGCTTATCCATGTCGGCCTGCATGTCCTGCCGCTGCAGGTGCTGCCAGGCCAGCGACACGCCAATGGCAATGGCGGCGCCGCCGAGTGCCCAGCGCCATTGGCCGGCGCTGCGGGGGCGTACTGGCTTGCGCGGTGGCTCCATGGCTGGCCGCGGGGGCGGTGTCGGCGTGGCGGCGACATTGCTGCCGGCAAAGCATTCGCTCAGCGAGGCGACGATGCCTGTATCGCCAGCGGCGGTGGTAAATACGCTGGACACGCCATTGCGCCTGGCCGCCTCGGCTATGGCCGGGTGGCTGGCAAAGAACAGGGTGCTGCGCAGCAGGTCGGTCAGGGGCTCGTCGCACAGGCTGAAGAGGTTCTGCACGGCCTCGCTGCTGGTGACGATGACACCATCGCAGCCGCCGGCCAGCAAGGTGGCCAGTTCTTCTCGCGCCATGGTGGGGGGCAGGCGGCGATAGGCCTCGACGATATCGACCTTGGCGCCACGGGCGGCCAGTGTCTCGGCCAGCAGCTCGCGCCCGCCATTGCCACGGAACAGCACGACGCGGCGGCCTTCCATGCGCTGCATGGCGGGGTGTTCCAGCAAGCCTTCGCTATCAAAACGGCTGTCGGGCGAGATGACATCCAGTATGCCCAGCTCGTGGGCACGTTCGCGCGATGCCGGGCCGATGACGGCAGCGGGCAGTTCGGTGGGCCAACGTTGGACGCGGGCGCCGACCTGGTCCAGCGCGGTCGGGCTGATGAATACCGCCAAGTCGTAGTCGTCCAGCCGCGTCAGTGCGGCATCGAGCGCGGCGGGTTCGGCTGCCTCGCCGATGGCGATCATGGGCGCCAGCAGGGGTTCGGCACCGGCCTCAAGCAACAGCGCGGTCAAACGATCGGATTGGTTTTCCGGGCGGGTAACGAGAAAGCGGCGTCGGGCAAGAGGACGGGTCATAGCGTTCAGCTTCTTGGTATCAGCAGGGCACGGGCGCCCTCGGTCAACATCAGGTCGGCCACCTGCCGTCCCAGGCCCTGGGCGGCGGCACGGCTGCCATTGGATTCGGCACGGAGGATCTCGCTGCCGTCGGGGCGTGCCACAAAGCCCCGCATGCGCAGGAAATGCTCGTCCACGATCTCGGCATAGCCGCCCAGCGGTGTTTCACAGGAGCCATCCAGCCGCAGGCTCATGGCCCGCTCGGCGGTGACGCAGTCGGCAGTTTCGGCATGGTTGAGCGGCGCCAGCAGGCCCTGCAGGTCAGCACGATCCGCGCATATCTCTATGCCCAGGGCGCCCTGGCCGGGTGCGGGCAGGCTCTCATCGGTGCTCAAGAGGGCGCGGATACGGTCGCCCAGACCCAGGCGCTTGAGTCCGGCTGCGGCCAGGATGATGGCGTCGTACTCGCCAGCATCGAGCTTGCCCAGGCGGGTCTGCACATTGCCACGCAGCGGTTTGACCACCAGCTCGGGGTAGCGTGCCCGTATCTGTGCCTCGCGCCGCAGGCTGGAAGTGCCGACCACGGCGCCGGCAGGCAAGGCGGCCAGATTATCGTAGTGCTTGGAGACAAAGGCATCGCGCGGGTCTTCCCGCTCGGTGATGGCGGCGATGGCAAAGCCTTCGGGCAGGCGCATGGGCACGTCCTTCATGGAGTGCACGGCAATATCGGCGCGGCCTTCCTGCAAGGCGGTTTCCAGTTCCTTCACGAACAGGCCTTTGCCGCCTATCTTGTTCAACGTTACGTCCAGTATTCGGTCGCCCTGGGTGGTCATGCCCAACAAGGTAACCGTCAGGCCGGGGTGGAGGGCTTCCAGCCGGGCGGCAATGTGGCGAGCCTGCCACAGGGCGAGGGCGGATTCACGGGTGGCAATGACTAGGCGATCGGGGACAGACACAGCGTAAAGTCTCGCAGGGATTTGATTTGCGGGAATTCTAGCACGCGCGCCGCCGCAGGCTTGGCAGGACGGCGTTGTGGTTTTTCCGCATATGTGTGCTTGCGACCTAATCGTGCATCATTAGCGCGTAGAGTTCTGCCGCCCGCTCTGGGCTTATCCCGCTTCTCTGCTCCTGCGCCAGCGGGTGGTCGGTAGGTTCCAGTTCGATATAGGGGCGTATGCCATCATTGCGCAGGTGCACCCGGGTTTTCAGGTTGATGGTATTCGGGTACGGTGATAGGTGGGCGTTCAGCCAGCCGAAGAACGGGCCGAGATGGCCTCTTTCTGCGAGATCGAATGCACCGCGCCATGTTTGGTAGCTAGCCTCGCTAAGTGATACCCAGACACCCCAGGAAAAGGGCTCGATTTCGCCATGGACTGGTATTTCGATGCAGCCCCGTACAAAGAACGACGCTTTATCAATGATGCAATCATCGCTGCCTAGGTCACAGCGGGTTTCGCGCTCATTTTTGGGGATGGCGTAGTAACTTATCGGCGCGGCTGCATCGAAACTTGGCATGCCATGATGAATCTCGCCACAGCTCTGGCAGTGAAATTGGAATCCCATTATCTACCCATCCCGCCCACCTGTTGGGCCAGATAGGTGGCGTAGTTGTCGGTCATGCCGCCAATGAAATCCAGCACCCGCATATAGCTCTCATACAAGGGCCATTCCTTGTTCGGCGCGTTGTATTCCATCAGGTCCAGGATGCGCTTGTTGCGGAAGCTCAGTTTGTCCGGCTCGGTGCGCAACTGGTAGGCGGCGCCGCAGAAGGCTTCCAGCAGGATGTCGAGGCAGGTGAAGCTGCCGACTTCGATCTCGACCTTGCGGCGATTGTTGAAGATACGGTCGCGCGCCAGTTGCTTGGCATCTCGGATGCCGTGGCGGACAAAGTCGGGGCAGGCTGCGATCAGGTCGCCCTCGTATTCGCCCCGCAGCATGGATTCGTGGTGGCGCAGGAAGGCGGCGGTGACTTCGCGCACGCAGCGATCCACTGCCTTGGAGCGCAGCAGCGACATCTTGCGCCGCACCGAAGGTGCACCGGCCACTTCCAGCGCCAGCAGGTCGTCATCGATGCCGGCCAGGCGTATCAGCATGGGGGCGATGGTCTCGAACGGCAGCATGCCTATCTCCACACCGTCTTCCAGATCCAGGATGGCGTAGCAGATATCGTCGGCGGCTTCCATCAGGTAGCTGAGCGGATGGCGGCAATACACCCCCGACCCTTTGGTGATCAGCCCCAGTTCGCTGGCAACTTCGTCCAGCAGGGACTTTTCGGCCTGGTAGCAGCTGAATTTTTCCTTGTAGCCGGCGTGCTCGCTGGTCCAGGGGTATTTGAGGGTGGCGCCCAGCGTGGCGTAGGTCAGCCGCATGCCGCCGTCGAAGCGGTGGTTCTCCAGCTGGGTTACCACCCGGAAGCCTTGCGCGTTGCCCTCGAAGGTCTGCACATCGCGGCGCTCGTCGGCGCTCAGGTTTTGCAGCATGAAGGCGTTGGACGACTGCCGAAACCAGTCGCGTATGGCGTATTCGCCGGCATGGCCAAACGGTGGGTTGCCGATGTCGTGGGCCAGGCAGGCCGCCTGCACGATGGCGCCCAGGTCGTAGGGAATGATGTGGGCTGGCAGTTTGTCGCCCAGCGCCTGGCCCACCATGATGCCCAGGGAGCGGCCCACGCAGCCGACCTCGATGCTATGGGTCAGGCGGGTATGCACATGGTCGTTCTCGGTCATCGGATGCACCTGCGTCTTGCGGCCCAGACGGCGGAACGGCGACGAGAAGGCGATGCGGTCGTGATCCTTGTGGAAGTCGGAGCGGCCTATGGCCGGGCCGGTCTCCGGCAGGCGGCGTGGTGCGCCGAGACGATCGGCCGATAGCAATTGCAGCCAGTTCATTTGCGACATGGTACGAACCCCGGTGCTTCTAGGCGAAAGAATCGCACCTTAGCGGTTTTGGCGCAGCGCCGCCATGCACAGCTGCCGCAAGCTGCCATGGCGGCGCTGCCAGTATGGGTGCAGGCAGGCTGCGCCCCTGCCTGGCAGCGGCTAGATCGCCAGTGCCCGCGCGATCAGCGCCTCCTTTGCTACCGAGGCGCCCAGGGTGCCGAAGCTTTCACCCCAGTCGCCTTCCAGCCGGGATGCCACAAAGGCCTCGGCCACGAAATCGGGCGCATGCTGCAGCAGCAGACTGGCCTGCACGGCCAGCACCAATTGCTGGGTCAGCCGGCGGGCGCGGGTTTCCAGCGCTGCGGTATCGGCAAACTGAGCCTGTAGGCGCGCCACATAGCGGTCGTAGCCGGGGTGCCGGCCCAGGGCCGGGGCCAGCTCGGCCTGCAGGACTTCGACTGTGCGGGGGCTTTTGCCTATGGCGCGTAGCACATCCAGGCACATGATGTTGCCCGAGCCTTCCCAGATGGAGTTCACCGGCATCTCGCGGTAGATGCGGGCATGAACCCCTTCCTCGACATAGCCATTGCCACCCATCACTTCCATGGCCTCGGCAGCCAACTCTGGCCCACGCTTGCACACCCAATACTTGGCCGCAGGAGTCAGCAGCCGGCGTAGCAGGGTTTCAGGTTCATCGTCCTGGGCGTCGAATGCCCTGGCCATGCGCAGGCTCAGGGTGATGGCGGCCTCGGTCTCTAATGCCAGATCGGCCAGTACGTTCTGCATCAGCGGTTGTTGGGCCAGCAGTTGACCAAAGGCGCTGCGGTGGCGGCTGTGGTGTATGGCCTGCGAGACAGCCTGGCGCATCATGCCGGTAGTGCCCAGCACGCAGTCGAGCCGGGTATAGGTGCCCATCTCCAGTATGGTGGGCACGCCTCGCCCCGCTTCGCCCAATAGCAGACCATAGGCCGCGTGGAATTCCACTTCGCTGGAGGCGTTCGATTTGTTGCCCAGCTTGTCCTTGAGCCGCTGTATCAGTACCGGGTTCTTGCTGCCATCAGGGCGCCAGCGCGGCACAAAGAAGCAGCTCAGGCCTTCCGGTGCTTGCGCCAGTACCAGGTGTGCGTCGCATTGTGGCGCTGAGAAGAACCACTTGTGGCCGGTAAGGGCGTGGCTGCCGTCTGCCTGGGGCAGGGCTAATGTGGTGTTGGCACGCACGTCCGAGCCGCCTTGTTTCTCGGTCATGCCCATGCCGATCAGGCCGCCGCGCTTTTGCGGCAGCGGCAGGTCGCGGGCGTCATATTCGCGACGGTACAGGGTGGGTAGCCAGTCACGCGCCAGTTGCGCATGCTTGGCAAGGGCTGGGATGGCGCCATAGGTCATGGTGGTGGGGCAGAGCGTGCCGGCCTCGACCTGGGCCTGCAGCAGATAGCCGGCGGCGCGCGCCACATGGGCGCCCTGGCGCGGCTGTGCCCAGGGGGCGCTATGAAAGCCCCGTGCTGCGATGCCTTGCATCAGCGTGTGCCAGGCCGGATGAAACTCGATCTGATCACGCCTGTGGCCCTTGGCATCGAAGGCACGCAACTGCGGCGCATGCTGGTTGGCCAGGCGTCCCAGTTCCAGGCTGTCGGCACGCCCCAGTTCAGCGCCGGTGGCATTCAGTTCGCCTACCGCCCAGGCAGCACCTTCGCGCTGTACGCCTTCTTGTAGGGCTGCATCGCTCTGGTAAAGATTGTAGTCGGCCAGGGCTGGGGATTGGTTCAGGACTTCGTGGGTGGGCCAGTGCATGGTTGTCTCCAGTTATGCCATGGAGACTAGCCACTCATACCAACTCAAGCAAGCGCTCGAATTTGCTGCGTATAGCCCGGCGAGGTGCGTCTATTGCTCGGCTGTTCATCAGATCATCAGAGCGGGCCGGCCGGAGGCGAAAGACTTTGAACAGGCTTCTTAGGTGCACCGCTTCGACTCGGTTGGCGGAGGCGCCGGTTACCCCTGCCCTGCAGCCTGTTACGGCGCACATTCTTACTCAGTGCTCGCCGGTTTCAGTGTCTCCAGCACGAAGTAGCCTTCGTAGCGGATGGGGCCGTCGAACCAGATGCAGAAGGCCTTCATGGCTTGTGAGAGTGATTCGACGGTCATCAGTGGTCCACCACTCTTCAGCATGACTACGTCGCCTACCTTGATAGTTGCCATTTGCTACTCCCTGAGCGTGATATGCGGCGCATGTTTTGCACCGTCATGACAATGGTATGCCAAATTGGATGATAGGTAAAAAATCGATTGCGTGGGGTGTCAGGGGGCGTGACGCCGCACGACGGGGGATCTCCTCACGGGACCATCTTGGCAGCTAAAAGAAAAGCGCCCTCCGAAGAGGGCGCTGCGTGAGTGGCCGGCCGGCGTGAGGCTTACTGCTGGCGCCTGAGCAGTTTGCTGAAGCTGGATACCTCGCCTGGCTGGTAGGTCAGGCCAAATGCCTGGGCCTGGTTGTTGGCGTAGCGCAGGTAGATGAGTTGATTGTTACCTGCCCACCAGGCGTCGTTGGCGTGCTCTGCCGGGATGGTAGAGAGCGCGTAGTCCGGCCGCAGGTAGTAGATGCCGTTCAACAGCTTCAGCTTGATACTGCCATCGTCCGCGACCTGTGCTCGGGCTTGTGGGTCGAGTGTGGCGAGCACGCTTTCCAGGGCGGTGAATTCGACGATGGCGGGGTAGATGACCTTGCAGTCACCATTGGCATCACCGTAGCGTACCCAGCCAGCGGCTGTGGTGGTAAAGCCTGGGGCGTTGCAGGCCAAGGTATCCCAACCTGGGCGGCCGGCGTAATGCTGGTTGCCCAGTTCCAGCATCAGCAGGCCGGTCTTGCCTATGGTGGCTTTGCCTTGGCCCTGGGTGAGGCGGTTGGCGAAGTCGGCATAGTCGATCAGGCCGGCGGCGTAGGTCACGATAAAGCCGCGATGGGCAACGTCATACATGCCGTCTGGCCGCCAGGTAATGCCATCTGCCTTAGCCATGTCGATATGGACGCGGCCCACGGGTACCACGGTGTAGTGTTCGAGGTTGTGGGCCAGCGTGACCACACCGGTGGTGCTGATGGGGTTGCTGTAGGCCAGACCCAGGCTGCTGATGTAGTCCTGCATATCGTTGCCGACATGGCGCAGATTGCGCTTGCTGATGCCCTGCAGTTGCGGGCTGTGCAGTTGCAGCACCAGGGTGCCGGTTGGCGCAGCTTGCGTTCTGGCATCACCCAGCAGGCCATCGGTGCCGGTGCCGGAGCCTAGGTAGGCAGCAGTCAGCTGACCCTGGCCGTTCAGCACGACAGACTCGCCGGTATAGACGATGCCATCCGGCAGGTAGGGTGTGCTGGATGCGGCTTGCTGCCTGGCCGGGGCGGCTGGGTTGGTGGAAGGCAGCCTGGCCAAGCCGGTTCGCACCGTCAGGGTTTGTTGGCCTGGTGCGCCAATCACGGTCAGGCGGCTGCCCGAGTCGGCTGCCACAGGCTGGCTACCGGCGGCGATGCCGGTGCTGCCTGATATCGGCACGTTGATCTGCACATCGCCACCTGTGACGACCAGGGCGCTGGTCTGGCCACCGCCGAGCAGATTGACAGGCTGTACTGCAAACACAGTGCCTGAGCTGCCGGGTGTCAGTGTGACGGGTTCGCTGCCTCGGCTGGCCTCGAACCTGACGGACTGACCACCCGCGCTGCTGCCCAGTAACTGCAGCGTGGAGCCGGCAACCTGCTGGGGGGTACCCAGTATGGTTACCGTGGTATTGCCGCCGGTGTTGACCACAGGGGCGTTGCTGCCTAGTGAAGTGATGGTGGTACTGGCGCCGCCGCTGTTGGCTGTCACCAGTATCAGGCCGTCGGCGGTCCCAAGGGGCTGGCCCGCCCTTGCCGAGGTGAAGGTGGCGCTGCCGCTGTTGACCGACAGCACGGGCTGGCTGCCGCCGCCGGTGGTCGGCACGTTGACGACGCCCAACTGGGTGCCACCACTGCCGCTGACGGTGATGGTGCCGGTATTGGGCAACTGCACATTGCCGATGATCACCGTGCTGCTGCCGGTGCTACCCAGGGTGATGGTGGAACCAGTGCCGCCGTTGTCGGTGACAAAGATGGTTTGATCCGGTGCGAGGGTTGCCGATCCGCCACCTGTGGGCAGGGTGTCGCTATTGCTGCTGGCGGCTGCGGTAGTCAGCGTGGCGGTGGCGACGGCTGCCACTAGGTTTCCTGCTGCGTCTTCGGCAACCAGGTACAGGGTGTAGCCGGTACTGGCGGTCAGGTTGCTGAGGGTAAAGGTGGCAGTGCTACCGGCAGGCATGACACTGCTGCTGGCAGCGGCCACCACCACGGCGCCATAGTTGACTCCCGCCTTGACTTGGTTGACGGTGGGTGCGGTGGCGCCATTGGGCACCGCTATCCAGTAGCCACGGGCCTTCTCGTTAGACGATGCCGACAGGGTGCCGCCGGTATCGGTGGGGCTGCTGGTGGCTACGCTGCTGAGTGTGGGTGCTGTGGTGTCGAGTACATGGGTGGCACCGGCCTCAGTGACCAGGCCTGCTGCATAGGTGTTGCCTGCCACATCTGCCAAGGTGGCGGGCGGTGTGACCTTAAGGTGCGCATTGGCAGCAGCATTGGGGATGTAGCTAGTCGTGCCGGCCAAGTTGACGGCTGCCAGTGTCAGGGTCACTTCGTTACCAGAGGCCAGAGCGACCGATGTGACATCGTAGGCTGGGGTGCCGCCATTGGCAGTGACGGTCCAGGCGCTACCGCTGCCCAGGGTTGCGGCATCCAGGTTCTCGCTGAAGGTCAGCACTACCTTGTGCGGGTCGGCTTGGTTGTTGACGACGATATTGGCCGCCGGCAGGCTGGGAGCCACGGTTTCGACCAGCACGGCCGCAGTGCTGCCCACGCTGTTGAGCGTGAGCGTGGCATTGACCAGGGTACTGCTCTGTATGGTGCCGCCGTTCAGGGTCAGAGCGCCGACGGCGATGCCGTTGCCGTCGGTCTCACCGGCCTGCACGGTGTAACGGAACAGGGTGGTGGTGGCCGTGGGCGAGGAGATGTAGTTGGCCTGGACGGTGGTGGCGCCTATGGTCAGGGCGATCTGCGGTGTGCCAGTGACAGTAACGTTCTGGTCCCAGGTAACGGTGAAATCCAGTTGTCTGCCTACGCCATAGCTGGCATTGGCAGGCACTGCGACGCTGGTGACGGCAGGGCCGGCTGCGGGGGTGACACTGTTGGAGGCCGCCGAGGCGGAGCCCGTGCCGGCAGCGTTGGTGGCAGTGACAGTGAAGGTGTAGGCCACGCCATTGGTCAGGCTGGTCACATTTATCGGGCTGCTGACGCCGGTGCCGGTGAAGCCGCCAGGGTTGGAGGTGACGGTATAGCCGGTGATGCTGGTACCACCGGTAAACGCGGGTGCGTTGAAGCTGACGGAGGCGAGGGTATCGCCAGCGGTTGCCGTCGCGCTGGTTGGTGCGCCGGGCGCCACAGGGGCCACGGTGAAGGAGCGGCTGACCTGGCTGGCTGGCAGGTAGCTGCCGTTGCCAGCTTCATCGGCATTGATGGTACAAGTGCCGGTGGTGACAAAGGTCAGGGCACCGCCACTGGTAATGGTGCAGACGCCTGTGGTGCTGGAGGTGAAGGTTGGCGTCAGGAGCGAATCGCTGGTAGCAGTTAGCGTAGGCGTAGTGCCGAAGTTCTGGGTGCCAGGGTTGGCAAAGGTAATGACCTGGGCGGCTTTTGGGGTGACCGAATTCGAAGCAGCCGAGGCCGCCCCCGTACCGGCCGAATTATCGGCAGTGACAGTGAAAGTATAGGCTACTCCATTGGTCAGGCCGGTCACGATGACAGGGCTAGTGGCATTGGTGGCTGTTGCGCCTCCAGGGCTGGCGGTGGCGGTGTAGCTGGTGATTGCAGCACCACCTGTTGATGCTGGGGCGCTGAAGGCCACAGATACCTGGGTATCGCCCGCCGTTGCAGTGCCTATGGTGGGGGCTCCGGGGACGACGGCGTTGACGGTGAAGGTTTGCGATACCGTGGGTGCGGCGTTAAACGAAGCGTTGCCCGCTTCGTCTGCATCGATGGTGCAACTGCCGGCGGTGACAAAGGTCAGGCTGCCGCCGCTGGTAATGGTGCAGACACCGGTGGTGGAAGAGCTGAACGTGGGGGTCAGGCTTGAGGTGGCGGTGGCAGACAGGGTGGGCGAGGTGCCGAAATTCTGAGCGCCTGGATTGGTAAACGTGATGGTCTGGTTGGCCTTTGGGGTGACCGAGTTGGATGCTGTGGAAGCAGAACTGGTGCCGATAGCATTGGTGGCTGTCACCGTGAAGGTATAGGCGGTACCGTTGCTTAGGCCGGTGACAGTGATCATGCAGGCTGTGGGACCGGCGCAGTTGCCTGTGGCGCCACCTGGGGAGGCGGTGGCGGTGTAGCTGGTGATAGCCGAACCGCCGTCGGAGGCTGGCGCGGTGTAGGTGACCGTTGCTTGCGTGTTCCCTGCCGTGGCTACAACGGTGGTGGGGGCGCCTGGGGCGGTTGGCTGGGTGATGTTGTCGAGTATGACGTTGTCGATGGCGATGGCAAAGGTGCCACCGCCTTGCTTGGTGATCTCGACGTAGGACACGCCCTGAAGCGCCGCATCGTTAAAGGTTTCCACTTCGGCACTTGTCCCACCATCGAGTGACTTGTTGACACTGCCCTTGCTGGTGGTCAGGGTGACATTGAAGCTAACGCCATCGATATCGAACCAGCTCAGCCCATCCAGATCGAAGACCGCGCCGCCTGCTACGGTCAGGGTCAACTTGGTGGTGGCAGTGCTGAATGGATCGTTGACTATCAGGGCATTGCCGGCGAGGTTGGTGATACCTCCTAGTACAACACCTTGGTCATCGACATCGACCACGTCACCTGTTGGTACGATAGTCAGTACGTCGCTGCCTACCGTATCGGTCGCGCTAACGGTGTTGCTCTGGATGTTGGCGAAAGGAAAGGTGACCTGCGCCGCCAACGTTGGTATGGCCAGCATACTGATCAAGAGCAGCATGCATAGGCTCGCCAATTGGCGCCATGGCAAGCCGCTGCTGCCGGGGTGGTCTAGCCTTGAACAGTTTGCTGTATGAGCCATGACAACTTTCCTTGCAAAGAATCGAGACGAGGGGCGGCAGCCCCCAGCCTGGATGGGCGATATAGGTTGTTACACAGTGTTGCAGTTCAGCCTGTACTTTCCATCCTTCAAATGGAGGATGGACGGTTGGTAAAACTGAGTTAAAGCAAAGCCCTAATTGAAATTGACTTGATAGCAATGCCCGTCTTGCCTACTCCCGGTCGCATGCTGCGGCGTGACCAGCACGCCCTCCAGTCGGCCTATGGCTGGGTGCGAGAGGATATACAGGCCTTGAGGAATGACGGGTGTGAGCGGCCCCAGAAAAGACAACAGGAAAGGTACGCGTGGGCTGAGCGCCGGCGCGTGCCAGGCTGGTTTCTCTATAGCAGAGATTAGTTGCAGGGCGAGGGTAGCTCCCTCGCTGTCCTGCAGCGACCAGCTTTGATTTACTGTGTGGGCGATATCGGTGTAGCGAAGTGTGTCCAACATGGTAGAGGGCCTGCGGTAAATGCGCGCCCAGCGCATGACAGGCACGGGCGCGCGGAGCATCAAGGACGGCTGGGGAAGATGCCGCTGGTGGCGATGATGTAGTTCAGGGTAACGAATGGCGGCACGATGGGTACGGTGACTGGAACGTTAACTGACACCGGCAAGGCCTGGCCGCCACCGGTATTGGCGTTTGCCACCGTACCTCCGCCAGCCGGCACGCTGACCGAGAAAGGCTTCAGGGTGGCATTGGACGCTGCTGAGCTGTAGACCTTGGCGGGGGTATTACCGGTCAGGCCTTTACCCAGCACCAAGGTATTGCCCGGGGTGTTATTGTCGGCATTGTTGGTGGCATCAACCGGGATGGCGATATCCACATTGCTACTGCCACCGCCGGGGGTGAAGGTGGCAGTATGGGTGTGTGCTGGGAGGTTGTTGACACCAATCATGACGCTACCCGAGCCGGTGGCCACGACCGTGGCACTGGCGGCACCACCGATCTGGCCCACGGTGGTCATATTCTGGGTGCCTACGGGTACCTTGCTGCGCAGGTCAGGCAAAGCAAACGTCGTTGTGCCGTTACCGCCGTAGGTTACGCCGATGAGTGCGAACAGGGCCTGATTCTGACTGATGCTGACCAACGTACCATCGCAGAGTGCCCAGCCTTGGGGCACCCAGGGTACGGGCCACAGAATGATTTGTCCGAGTATGGGATCCATCTTTCCTCCATCTAGTGGTTTGTTGCGGGTGGGAAACGGGAAGCGGCAGTAAGGGGCTTACGCCATGACCTGGGTGCAGCGCGGCAGCAATAGACGCTGGCGCCGCCGGTATCAAGCCTGGTTGCGCGCAAGGTAATGGGGGTGTGCGTGCAGTGGACGCGGGTGTTCGCAGAACCGACAGGTATGCATGACCTTCCTCCCAGACTTGGCGACTCTACCGGTGGTGAGTCGATCTCTTTTCCGCGCATCAAGCGTGATGCGTGGTATTGCGGGCTGGTGCACCGACAGCGTATGCCGGGTTTAGCCCCTACCTTGATAGTGCAGACCCGTATGGATGGCAAGGTGGCCTGTGGGGAATCGCGCGGTGAGTCTCGTCGGCGTGCTGCAGTGGTGGGCTGCAATTGTGCTGCCTGGCTGACGTGGCGGGTCTATTGTTAATCTAATTCATTCTGTTAGCTGTGGGCGGCAGGGAGGGGAGATGAACAGGCGTCAGTTTCTTGCCTGGGCTGCCTGCGCGGCCCCCGGCCTGATGGCGGTGGCCGAGCCGCTGCGGCCTGTGGTCATGGCCACGGGCGAGTGGCCGCCCTATACCTCGGCCTCGTTACCGGGCAATGGCTTGCTATGCGATCTGGTAGAACAGGCCATGGCCAGGGCGGGGGCTAGGCCGGTGTGGCGGTTTGTCAGCTGGCCCATGGTGGAGAAGCTGGTACTGGAGGGGCAGGCACTGGCGGGACTGCCCTATGTGCGTACGCAAGAGCGGGCACAGCGCTTCGATTTCAGTGTGCCCTTGCACGCAGGTCGCACCATGCTGTTCTACCGAGTGGGCTCACATGCTCAGCAGGGGCACCCCAAATCATTGGCTGAGCTGTCGCGCTACAAATTGGCCGGGCCGCGTGGCTATTGGTGGGAGGCCGAGCTGAACCGCATGGGCGCCGAGTTGCTGTATACCTCGGACGAAGCGGCGGCATTCAAGGTACTGGCAGCTGGCCGGGTGGATTTTGTGCCACAGGATGAGCTGGTGGGCTTGTCGGTGATCGCGGCGACTTTGCCGGGTAGGGGGCAGGAGTTCGGCGCCATGCCGCTGCCTGTGCCACAGGCCAATGAGCAATTGCATCTGATCCTGTCCCGGCGCTATCCGCAGGCGGCCGAGTGGCGCCTACGCCTGGACAAGGCACTCACCGAGGTGCTGGCGGAAGGGCAACTGGACAAGGCCATTGCCGCCTACAAGGCCAGCCAGCAGGCCGCGCCCTAGCATGTCTATCGCGCCTGCGGGCGGACGCATTGCGATGGCCACTGCCGACACGACATTGCTTGGCCTGGATCGTGCTCAGTGCCTTTTAAAGGTCTTCTTACCGGGTTGTTCGCAGCCTTGCCGGATGAAGTACAAGGCTCTTAGGTTTCCAGGGCGCGCAGGTGCTTGCGTACTGAGAAGATTGCCCCCATCAGGCTGAGCACCACCACCACGATCAATGCCATCAGCAGGTCATGCCATTGCGGCAGGCTCAGCTTGAACTGCTCGCCATACAGCGCCGCCAACTGGTCTACCGGGGTCGCCAGGCGCCCCAGGCTGATGGCTACCAGCCCCAAACCCACCAAGCCTCCCAGCAAGCCTTGCAAGGCAGCGAAATACAGGAAGGGGCGGCGGATAAAGCTATCGGTGGCGCCAATCAGCTTGCTGACTTCGATCTCTTCGCGGCGCGTCAGTATCTGCATCCGTATCAGGTTGGCGGTCACTAGCAGCAGGCCTGCGCCAAACAGGGCGGCGATGGTCACCGTGGCTTCGCGGCCCAGGTTGATGAACGAGGCCAGTCGGCGTGCCCATTCCGAATCCATCTGCACATGCTCTACCGCCGGGTCGGCCTTCAGCCGGTTGGACAGGGCCTCCAGCGTGGCCGGATTGCCGTCCTTGAGTGTCAGGCTGAAGGCGTCGGGCAGGGGGTTGTCGCCCAGGCCGGCAAGTAGCTCGGCCATGCCGCTGGATTGCTCCAGATCACGCAGGGCCTGCTGCTTGCTGATATGGCGTACTTCGGCCACGCCGGGCTCCTGGCCCAGCAGGGTCTTGATGCGATTGATATCGGCCTGGCTGGCGGTAGTTTGTAGAAACACGCTGGCCTCCGGCTCGGTAGGCAGGCGGCCGGCAAGCTGGCTGAGGTTGCCGACCAGGGTGTACAACCCCAATGGCAGGGCGACGGCGATGCCGACCACCAGCAGATTGAGGCTGGAGGCCAGCGGGCTGGTGGCGAACAGGCGCAGGGTGGAGCCCAGCGCCAGACGGTGCAGATTGAGCCAGTGCTTCATGCTGGGTGATTCCTCACTGGGTGAACTGGCCTTGGTTGAGACGCAGGATACGGCGGCCATAGTCCGCCATCAGGGTTTCGTCGTGGGCCGAGATGACGATGGTGACCCCTACCTGGTGGAAGCTCTTGAACAGCTCCATGATGTCCAGCGCATAGGCGCGGTCCAGGTTGCCGGTGGGCTCGTCGGCCAGGAGTATGCTGGGACGATGGACAACGGCACGGGCAATGCACAGGCGCTGCTGCTCGCCGCCAGAGAGCGAGATGGGGCTCATCTTCTCGCGGCCCAGCAGGCCAACCTTGTCGAGCGCCGCACGGGCACGGCGGGCTGCCTCGCGGCGGTCGTAGCCGACGATATCGAGCGGCAGCATCACATTGTCGAACACGCTGCGGTCGAACAGTATCTTGTGATCCTGGAAGATCAGGCCGATATGGCGGCGCAGATAGGGCACGGCGCCGCGACGTATGGCGGCGAGATTCTGGCCATTGACCACTACCGAGCCGGCGCTGGGCTTGTCTATGCCGGCGATCAGCTTGAGCAGGGTGGATTTGCCGGCGCCGGAATGCCCGGCCAGAAACACCAGCTCCCCGGTTTCTATCTGGAAGCTGAGGTTCTTCAAGGCCTCGTAGCCGCCGGGGTAGCGCTTGCTGACTTGGTTGAACTGGATCATGGGCGGGTCAGGGTCTGGGCTCGGTGTAGGTCAAACGGGGCCGTGGCAGGCGACCGGGCGGCGGCGCACTGCGCTGGCGGCTTGGAGCGGCGCTTACTCTATCAGGGCGTCCACATAATCCTTGGCTTCAAACGGGCGCAAATCATCAATACCTTCGCCCACGCCGATAAAGCGCAGCGGTATGGCTTTCTGCTTGGCGATGCCGGCAATCACACCGCCCTTGGCCGTGCCGTCCAGCTTGGTCAGTACCAGGCCAGTCAGGCCCAGGGCATCGTCAAAGGCCTTGACCTGTTGCAGGGCGTTCTGGCCGGTATTGGCGTCCAGTACCAGCAGTATCTCGTGCGGGCCACTGGGGTCCGCCTTGGCGATCACCCGCTTGACCTTGGCGATCTCGTCCATCAGGTGCAGCTGGGTAGGCAGGCGGCCTGCCGTGTCTGCCAGCACGATATCTATGCCGCGGGCCTTGGCTGCGTTGATGGCATCGAAGCAGACGGCGGCGGAATCGCCGCCATCCTGGGCAATCACGGTGACGTTGTTGCGCTCGCCCCAGGCCATCAGTTGCTCGCGCGCAGCGGCGCGGAAGGTATCGCCCGCTGCCAGCAGCACGCTCTTGCCCTGGCCCTGAAAGTACTTGGCCAGCTTGCCTATGCTGGTGGTCTTGCCGGCACCGTTCACCCCGGCCACCATGATGATGTAGGGCTTGTGGCCCTCGACCTGCAGGGGTTTTTCCAGCGGGGCAATCAGGTCGGTCAGGGCGCCCTTGAGCGCGCCGCGCAGCTCGCTGGCATCCTTGAGGCCAGCCAGGCTGACCCGCTGCCGCACATCCTTGAGCAGATGCACGGTCGCATCCACGCCCATGTCGGCGGTCAGTAGCACGGTCTCCAGTTCTTCGTAGAGGTCCTCGTCGATCTGGCCTCCGCCGAACAGGGCGGCCAGCTCCTTGCCCAGCTTGTCGCGGGTCTTGGCCAGGCCGGCCTTGAGCTTGTACTGCCAGACTTCGCGCGAGGCCTGTGCCACATCCTTGGCCAGCACCGTCACATCGGTATTCAGTACCTCGACGGTCTTTTGCCAGAACGACTTGTCTTCTGTGCTGGTGCTGGCGGCGGGTGCCGGGCTCGGCACCGCAACTGGCGCGGCTACCGGTGCCGCTACTGGCGTGGTGGCAGGTCCTGCGGGCGCGGTATCTGGCGTAGGGGCGGGCTGTGGGGTGGCGGGTTTCTCGCCGCCCACCAGTTCGCCGATATCGGTATTGAGCGCTTTCCAGAGCTTGCTGCCCCAGCCGGCGGAGGTATTCTGCGTATTTTGATTGTCGGACATCTATGGGTGCATCTGATTGATATTGCGTATGAAACCGGGAGTGCCGGCAAGATGGGGTAGGATTCTAGCTTTCCTGAGCCCTGTTATGAACTATTTCGCCTTGTTGCGGGGTTTTCTATGCACGCCCTTGCACCGGTGCGGTGCCTCATAAAGGGCCAGGAATACGGCGCCAGGAGGTTTGCTGGCGTTGTAGCAGCGGCCCTTGCCTCATGGCAGGTGCCGGTAGATCACTGACTTTTTCGACAGCCCAGCATGCCCAAGCTCGCGCCCAAGACCTCCAAGCCGGTACGTGGTACCAATCAGCTACGCATTATCGGCGGCGAGTACCGCCGCCGCATCCTGCCTTTCCCTGACAGCGAGGGGCTACGCCCAACGCCGGACAGGGTCCGTGAAACCCTGTTCAACTGGCTGGGGCAGGAGCTGCATGGGCAGCGCTGCCTGGACTTGTTTGCCGGCTCCGGTGCCCTCGGCTTCGAGGCGGCATCGCGGGGAGCTGCCAGGGTAGTGATGGTGGAGCAAGCCAGACCGGTGCTGCAGGCCCTGCGCAGCAACCAGCAAAGCCTTGGGGCGCACGCGGTCGACATCGTGGCGGCTGACGCACTGGCCTGGCTGGCGCGCTGTACCGAGCAGTTCGACGTGATCTTTCTCGACCCACCCTTCGCCGGCGATCTGCTGCCCAAGGTACTAGCCCTGCTGCCGCCCATCTTGGCGGAGGATGCCTACGTCTATGCAGAGACGGCAAACTGGCCCGATCTGAGCGGCTGGAAACGCTTGCGCGAGGGCAAGGCAGGTGTGGTGCAGTATGGTTTGCTGCAATGGGGCGGTGAATCGGCAGCGAGCTAGCGGGCAGGCTTGCGGGCATAAGTGTGGGCAGCACAAGTTATGAAGCGCAGGCTCGCCCTTGGGCATACTGGTGCATCCCCAACCTCAGGAGCATTGCAGCATGTTCAAGGTCAATGAGTATTTCGGCGGCACGGTAAAGTCCATCGCCTTTGCCATGGCAGAAGGGCCTGCCACCATCGGTGTGATGGCACCTGGTGAATACGAATTCGGCACCAGTCAGTTAGAAATCATGCACGTGATAGCGGGCGCCCTGACGGTGAAGCTGCCAGGGCAGGACGCCTGGGAGACGTTTGCGGCGGGGAGCCGGTTTACTGTGCCGGCGGACAGCAGGTTTCAGTTGAAGGTGGGGCAGGAGACGGCCTATCTCTGCGAATACCGCTGAATAACAGGGCATAGGCCTACTGCGCACCTCCATCCCGGCCCTGCGATGCTCGCCGTACTCAAGTACGGCTGCGCTTCTCGAACCGGCCTGGAGGCGCTCGCTACGGCCTCTGCCCTGTTATTGCGTGGGTGCGTTGAAGAGCTGGTCGATCGCACGTCTCCATCCCGGCCCTGCGATGCTTGCCGTACTCAGGTACGGCTGCGCCTCTCGAACCGGCCTGGAGGTGCTCGCTACGGCCGTTGCGCTGCTACTGCGATGCTGGCTGGTGAGCCTCCGGTCACACACACAAACAAAAAACGCCCGACTCGATTGAGCGGGCGTTTTTTTGTGGCTGCGGTCCGGCTTATTCCACTGCGGCTTCTTCGGCTTCTTCTTCCAGCGCCGCTTCGGCGGGCGGAATGGCCAGCTGCCATGGCAGCGGGATGTGGGTGCCATTGACTTCCAGGCGGCCGTTCTTCCATACGGCACTGCTGCTGAGCAGGTCGCCATCGGCGCGGATAAGCTTTTGTTCCAGCAGCTTGCGGATCTGGCTTTCCATCAGGTTGCGTGCCAGGTTGTCCAGCTCTTCGGTCTCGGGCTGTTCGCCTTCCTCGGTGTCGATGGCAATAGCGCCGCGAGCCTGCCAGAGGGCGACGGTTTCGATGACCTGCTTGGGTACTTGCAGATCGGCATTGGCCTGGAGTTTTTCCAGCAACAGCAGGGGGCTGTCCAGGTCTTTTTCCTCGAAGCCCTTGAGCGTGACGTTGGCCTTGAGCTTGACTTCGCCCTCGGGCAGCTTGACCGACAGCTCGTTCAGCGACAGCTCTGGATTGTTCTTCAGCAGGGGCAGTCCATCCTTGCGGAACAGGGCCAGCATCTGGGTGGCCTGCTCGCCGGGATCCTTGACCTCGCGCTGGATCTTGTTGGCGGCCAGGCTCAGCTTGGCCAGGGTAGGGCCATGCAGATGGTTGGCCGAGACAGACAATTTGGCCGGGCCATAGGTCTTGCTGTTGAGCGCCAGGCTGCTGACGACCACGTCGCCGCTGGAGTTGATGAACTCGCCCTCGGCGACAGTCTTGACCTGATAGCTCAGGCCGGCCAGCTTGACGTCAACCGGCTGTTCGCCCTCGGTTTGCTTGAAGGTGGCCGAGGCCAGGCTCAGCTTGCCCTCGCCCAGCATCAGGCCGGCTTGGCCGCGGGTATTGTGCGATTCGAAGCGCAGATCCTTGATATCCAGCGTGCCTTTGGGGCCGGCTTCAAAGTGCAGGCCAGGGGCGACTGCGACGATGTCTATCTTGTTGAAATCACCGCCATAGCTGATGGTGGCATCCAGGCCTTGCCAGACCGATTTTACCTTGGCCAGGGTTTCTTCGTAGGTGAAGCTCGGCACCTTAATGGCGAAGACACCATCGTCGTTGAACTTGATGCGGTTCTCGATCTGCAGCGGACGTTGGTCGCCGAACACCTTCTTCAACAGGGCCTGGGTGTCGGCGCTGAAGGCGATATCGGTGGTGACGGCGGCCTTCAGGGGCGAGAAGTCGCCGGACATCAAGAGCGGCAGCGGGCCGTGCTTGATGGTCTGGGTGTAGGTCAGTTCCAGCTTGGCGCCGCCCATTTCTTCCAGCTTGAGCATCTGGTAGGGGGCCAGCAGGTTGGGGGCAACCGCGATGGTGGTGCGCTCGGTCGAGCTAAATACGCCACGCTCGTAGACGCGCGATTTCACGACAAAATAAGGCAGGTCGGCGATCAGCTGGTGTTGCTTGGCCAGCGTGGTCTCGGCTTGCTTGCCGGCCCACCAGCTGGTTCCGGTGTAGGCGGCGGCTGCGCCGATGACGACGGCCAGGGCAATGACTAAGGGCTTCTGCTTCACGGTACGACAGGCCTTTCTGCACAAATGAATGAAAGCGGGCTGCTTGGCAGCCCGCAGATAGCGTATGGCTTAAATATTACGGGCAAGTTCGACGGCGCTGCCGATATAGCTGGCCGGTGTCAGCGCCAGCAGGCGTACCTTCTCGGATTCAGGGATGGCCAGGGTCTTGATGAAGGCGTGCAGGGTGTCGCGATTGATGCCGGCCTTGCCGCGCGTCAGATCCTTGAGCTGCTCGTAGGCATTGGGGACGGCATAGCGGCGCATCACGGTCTGGATGGGTTCGGCCAGGACTTCCCAGTTGGCGTCGAGGTCGGCGGCCATGGCATTGGGGTTGGCTTCCAGCTTGTCCAGTCCCTTGCTGGCCGAGGCGTAGCCCAGCAGGGTGTAGCCAAGGGCCACGCCCATATTGCGCAGCACGGTCGAGTCTGTCAGGTCGCGCTGCCAGCGGGAGATGGGCAGCTTCTGGCTCAGGTGGGTCAACATGGCATTGGCCATGCCCAGATTGCCTTCGGAATTCTCGAAGTCGATGGGGTTGACCTTGTGCGGCATGGTGGAGCTGCCTACTTCGCCTTCCTTGACCTTCTGCTTGAAGAAGCCCAGGGAGATGTAGCCCCAGATATCGCGGTTCATGTCGATGAGGATGGTGTTGACGCGGGCAAAGTCGTCATACAGCTCGCTCATGTAGTCATGCGGCTCAATCTGGATGGTGTAGGGGTTGAAACTGATGCCCAGCGATTCAACAAAGCGGCGGGCAAAGCCGGGCCAATCCACATCAGGGTAGGCCGACAGGTGCGCGTTGTAGTTGCCTACCGCGCCATTGATCTTGCCCAGCAGCTCGACCTCGGCGATGCGCTTGTGCTGGCGCTCCAGCCGGTAGGCGATATTGGCCAGTTCCTTGCCCATGGTGGTTGGGGTGGCAGGCTGGCCGTGGGTGCGCGACATCATGGGTTTGTCGGCCAGTTCGTGCGCCAGGGTCTTGAGACGGGCAACGATATCGGCGAGCTTGGGCAGCATGGCTGCGCGGCCGGCCTTGAGCATCAGGGCATGCGACAGGTTGTTGATGTCTTCCGAGGTGCAGGCAAAGTGCAGGAACTCGGTGACCGGGCCGATTTCGGGATTGCCTGACAGGCGTTCCTTCAGCCAGTACTCAATGGCCTTGACGTCGTGGTTGGTGCGACTCTCGATGGCCTTGACCTCTTCGGCGTGGGCCTCGGAGAAGTTGCTGACGACTTCGTCCAGCTCGGCCACGGTGGCGGCAGAGAAGCTGGGCACCTCGACGATGCCGGGTTCATTCGACAGGGCTTTGAGCCATTCGACCTCCACCTTGACCCGATGCTTGATCAGCGCGTACTCGCTGAAGCAGTCGCGCAGGGCATTGACCTGCTTGTGATAGCGGCCGTCTAGCGGGGAAAGGGCAGTCAGGGTGGAAAGCGTCATGGGGGCAGAAAATCCAATCAAAACAAGCGCAGGATTCTATCACGCCAGGGCGTGCCGCCGGGCGTGACACCATGTAAAAAGCGGCCCTTGGGCCGCTTTTTAATCCGGGATTAATGCCGATTTAA
Source organism: Chitinimonas prasina (assembly GCF_030160395.1). GTDB lineage: Bacteria > Pseudomonadota > Gammaproteobacteria > Burkholderiales > Chitinimonadaceae > Chitinimonas > Chitinimonas prasina. Next base: position 548,246 of record NZ_BSOG01000001.1, on the reverse strand, counting down.
TCCACAGCCTTATTTTTTGCTGACCCGGATATTGCCGTTGTAGGTGCCGGCCTCGGTGATGTAGACCAGTGGCCCGGACAGGCGCATGGCGCCGTCCTTCTCGCCCAGCGTCAGTACATAGCTGGCGTTGTTCTGGTGTTTGACATTGAGCTTGCTGCCATCAAAGGTGGCGGGAGCAAAGGCTTCGGTCAGGTCGCCATAAGGGGTGTCGAACATGGTGGCGCGGCCGACCACATTGGCGCCATCCAGCTTCTCGATGACGATGACGGTCTTACCTTCATAGCCCATGCTGTCTATGGTCCACTTGCCTTCCCAGTTGCCGACGATGGGTGCTGCGGCCGTGGTGGGCTGGGTTGGCTCCACTTGTTTGACGATCTCGGCGGGCTTGGTGCTGGGGGCAGGCGTGATGGCTGCGGGTTCTACTGGCTTGGCAGGCTCGATCGGCTTGGGTGCCGTCACGACAGGGCTGGCGGGTTTGGCGGGCTCGGACGGGGTGGTGGCACAGCCGGCCAGCAGCATCAAGGCGGCGACCAGGCTATAGGCAGAAAAACGGGTCATGGTGGTGTCTCCTGATAGGGGGAATATCATGCCGTGCATGATGGCATGACGGCCGAGCGCTTGCTAGACCGTGCCGCCTCGGCGAGCTTGATGCAATGGTTATAGCTGAACCATTTCCAGGTGCTTGAGGCTGCGGCCCAGAAAGCGTTCGCCCACGGTCTGGAAGCGCAGGGGGATATCGGTTACATAGTAGCGATAGGTGGGTTCCTGCCGCTGTGGATTGGCCAGGTCCAGCTCCACCAGCTTGGCGGCCACCTGCTCGGCCACGCTGACTGCGGAGTCCACCAGCCGTATCTGGCTGCCGACCTCCTGCGCCAGCAGCGGCTTGAGCAGCGGATAGTGGGTGCAGCCCAATACCAGGGTGTCGATTCCTTCGGCCAGCACGGGCTTGAGATATTCCTGCACCGTCATGCGGGTGACGGGATGATCCAGCCAGCCCTCTTCCACCAGGGGGACCAGCAGCGGGCAGGCCTGGGAGTAGACGCGGGCCTCGGCGTTTAGCGTGTGCACGCCACGGGCATAGGCATTGCTGTTGACGGTGGTCGGCGTGGCGATCACCCCGATGGCGTGATTGCGGCTGACGGCCACGGCATTGCGGGCGCCGGCGTCTATCACATCGATGACCGGGATATTGACGCGGGCCCGTATCTTGTTGGCCGCCACCGCCGAGATGGTATTGCAGGCAATGACCAGCAGCTTGACCTCCTGCTGCATCAGGAAATCGACGATCTGCTGGGTGAACTGTTCTATGGTGGCAACCGACTTGACCCCATAGGGAACGCGGGCGGTATCGCCGAAATAGACGATGTCCTCAAACGGCAGGCGCTCCATCAGCGCCCGGGTGACGGTGAGCCCGCCTATGCCGGAATCAAAAACACCTATGGGTCGGGAGGCAAGCTGGGAGGGCATGGGGGCAGTCTGGCGGGAGCGGGTTGCGGTAGGCGCGGGATTCTACGCCTGCAGTATAGGGGGTCAATCAGGGCTCGTTTGACTTGCGTGCCTGGTGCTGCTGCAAGGCCCAGGCGACATGCTCGCGCACCAGCTCGCTGGGGTCGTCCTGGCGCTGCTGTAGGGCGGCCAGTACGGCAGGCGTGCTGGGGGCGTTACCCAGGCCAACGGCAATATTGCGCAGCCAGCGCTCGTGGCCTATGCGATAGATGGCAGTGCCGGCCAGGCGTTGGTTGAATTCGGTCTCGCTCCAGCCAAACAGTGTCACTAGGCTTACCGCATCAAGCCCATTGCGGACTGCGAAATCGGCCTCGCTGCTATCGACGGCAAAACGGTTCCAGGGGCAGACCAGTTGGCAGTCGTCGCAGCCATAGACGCGGTTGCCTATCAGTGGGCGGAACTCGGCCGGAATGCTGCCCTTCAGTTCGATGGTGAGGTAGGACACGCAGCGGCGGGCATCGACCCGGTAAGGGGCGACGATGGCGCGGGTGGGGCAGATGTCGATGCACTTGCTGCAGCGGCCGCAGTGCTCCTGCACCAGGGGCGGATCGATGGGCAGGGGCAGGCTGACAAACAGCTCGCCCAGAAAGAACATTGAGCCATGCTCGCGGGTCAGCAGCAGCGTATGCTTGCCCCGCCAGCCCAGGCCTGCACGCACGGCGGCTTCGACTTCCATGACCGGGGCGGAGTCGACAAAGGCGCGGTAGCCCAGGGCATGGCCGGCGGCCTGGATGCGCTCCGCCAGTTTCTGTAGGCGATTGCGCAACACCTTGTGATAATCGCGTCCAAGCGCATAGCGCGAGATGAAGGCCGCTTCGCCGTCGGCCAGTACCGCTTCGCTGTCGAGCGCGTGTGGTGCGCGGTAATTCATCCGTAATGAAATGACGCGGCGGGTGCCCGGCACCAGTTCCGCAGGTCGGGCACGTTTCAGGCCGTGACTGGCCATATAATCCATCTCGCCATGCTGGTCTGCAGCCAGCCAGGCTTGCAGGTTTTGTGCTGCGGCCGGGCCGAGGTCGGCGTCGCCTATCTGGGCCGCATCAAAGCCCAGCTCTGCTGCCCAGCGTTTGATGTCGCTGGCCAGTGCTGTCCAGTCCTGTTCGTCCTTAGTTGGAATATCCCCATGCATAGCCAAGATCATACCCTGACTGCCTACCTGCCCGATGAAGCTGCGACCCTGGCCATGGGCGAGGTGCTGGCGCAAGCGCTGCGGGGCGGGCTGGTGGTGTTTCTGGAAGGCGATCTGGGCGCAGGTAAAACCACGCTGACGCGGGGCATACTGCGGGGACTGGGCCATTCAGGCCGGGTTAAGAGTCCGACCTATACACTGGTTGAACCTTACGTGGTTTCTAACTTATACTTCCATCACTTTGATTTATATAGGTTTGCCGATCCGCTGGAATGGGAGGATGCAGGCTTTAGGGAAATGTTCAATCCCGATAGCATTTGCATGGTGGAGTGGCCGGAAAAAGCACAGGGTTTATTGCCTGTGCCGGACTGGACCATCAGCCTTGTTCCCCAGGATGAAGGACGGGCATTTCGCCTCCTTACCGGTACCTTGCTCGGAGCATCATGTCTCGCAACCTTGACCGCTTCCGCCCAGACGCGACCCGCCGCTTGATGCTGCAGGGCGCCGTGGCGACGCTGCTGTTTGGCATCGCCCCTCGCGCCTTTGCCGGCAGCGCCGTGGTGGCCGTCCGTGTCTGGCCGGCCAAGGCCTATACCCGCATCACGCTGGAATCCAGCGCGCCGCTCAAGTTCAACCAGTTCATGGTGCCGGATCCGGCGCGCCTGGTCGTGGATCTGGAGGGGGCCGACTGGGGCAGTGAGCTGGACAAGATAGCCCAGCGCATCGGTACCGATGATCCCTATGTGCGCCAGTTGCGTGCCGGCCGGTTCAAGCCGGGGACGGTGCGGGTGGTGCTGGATCTCAAAACCGAGGTCAAGCCCCAGGTGTTTACCCTGGAACCATTTGGCGAGTACCAGCACAGGCTGGTGATCGATTTGTACCCCGCCCAGCCGGATGATCCACTGATGGCCTTGCTGAACGACGGCAAGGGCATGCCCGACAAACCGGCAGCCGCCCCCGAGAAGCCGGCGACCAAGCCGCAGGGCGAGGCGACCGAGCGGGACAAGCTGGAAGTCAGCAGGCTGGTGACGATAGCCATTGATCCCGGTCATGGTGGCGAGGACCCGGGCGCCGTGGGCGCCGGCGGAACCTATGAAAAGACGGTCACGCTGTCCATAGGCAAGAAGCTCAAGGCGCTGATAGACAAGCAGCCCAATATGCGTGCTGTGCTGACCCGCGATGATGACTATTTTGTGCCCTTGGCACAGCGTGTGGGCAAGGCGCGCAAGGTGGGGGCCGATCTGTTCATGTCCATCCACGCCGATGCCTTCGTCAAACCCAATGCTCGAGGTTCGTCGGTGTTTGCCCTGTCGGAGCGCGGTGCGACCAGCACGGCGGCACGCCTGCTGGCGCAAAAGCAGAATGAGTCGGACCTGATAGGCGGGGTGAAATTTGATGTGCGCGACCGCCACCTGGCCCAGACCCTGCTGGACCTGACCCAGACGGCGACCATTAACGATAGCCTCAAGCTGGGCAAGGCCATGCTGACCGAGCTGGGCGAGATCAACCGGCTCCACAAACCCCAGGTGGAGCAGGCCGGTTTTGCTGTGCTGAAGGCGCCCGATATTCCTTCGGTGTTGGTGGAGACAGCCTTTATCTCCAATCCCGAAGAAGAAAAGAAGCTGGCCGATGAGGGTTACCAAGACAAAATGGCGGAGGCGCTGCTGAGCGGTATCAAGCGCTATCTGGCTAAAAACCCACCCCTTTCGCGCAACAAGATGGCCTGATCACCAGCCGTGCCGCCCGTGCCTGCTAAGTAGTACACGGGCGGTATCCAGATGCCCTGCTAGGAATGTTCCCATGTTGAAACCAGGCAAACTGTTTGCCGTCGCCACCATCTGCACACTGGTCGTGATGCGTGCACTGTTGACGGGTGCCAAGCCCCGTACCAGGCCCTGACACGTCCTTGTCGAAAAGCCTGTTCAATGTCATTTCGCCGTGCCATTCGCTGGCAAGGCTGCGAAACCTCAGGGCTGACCAGGGAAACGGCCATTCACTGCGTTTTGGCACTTGGCAATAGCTCGTTACTGCCTGCGCACCACGCCTTGAGCCTGGCCATTTCCCAGATCAGCCCAGCGGGCCGGCGCACGACGAAATGACATTGAACAGGCACTACGGCCCTTTAAGGGCGCTATCGACGGCGGCGATCAGTTTGGCGGCGGTAAAGGGTTTGACCACAAAGCCTGCAGCACCAAGGGTCATGGCGGATTTGACCCGTGTTAGGGTGGCTTCGCTACTGATCATGATGATCCGTGGAGAGTGCTTCATGCGCTTGAGGGTGGCCAGCACATCCATGCCGCTCGAGCCTGGCAGGTTGATGTCCAGCAACACCAGATCGGGCTGCTTGTCCTGGCAGCCCTTCAAGCCTTCTTCACCAGAGCTAGCCGCGCCCGCTTGATCAAGCCCGGCATTGGTCAAGATGCCCCGTATCAAGGATCGCAACACGCTATCGTCATCAATGACGTAGAAGGTGGGTTTGTCCCCGGTCATGCGCTTCTCCCAAAGCGGCTAGAGACCGGCTGATATACTGCGGGCTCAGTCCCGAGAATCGATTCCTGATGTCACGTATACGCCCCTTGCCCGACCATCTCGTTAACCAGATCGCTGCTGGCGAGGTGGTGGAGCGACCCGCCTCGGCCCTGAAGGAGTTGCTGGAAAACAGCCTGGACGCGGGTGCGACCACTCTCAGCGTAGACTTGGCGGAAGGGGGAAGCAAACTGATACGGGTGACCGACGATGGCAGCGGCATTGCTCGTGACGAGCTGAGCCTGGCGCTCAGCCGGCATGCCACCAGCAAGATAGCCAGCCTGGAAGACCTGCACCGGGTGCGTACCCTGGGTTTTCGGGGCGAAGGCCTGGCCAGTATCGCGTCGGTGTCGCAACTGCTGTTGAGCAGCCGCGAAGCCGGCTCGACACAGGCCTGGCGGGTCGAGGCGGACAACGGCAGCATCCATGAGGCGGAGCCGGCATCGCTGTCGGCAGGCACTTCGGTCGAGGTGCGCGACCTGTATTTCAATGTGCCGGCGCGCCGCAAGTTCCTGAAAACCCCCGCCACCGAATACGCCCATTGTGAGGATGCCTTCAAACGCATTGCCTTGTCGCGCCCCGACCTTGCGCTGACCTTGACCCATAACGGCAAGGTGCAATGGCGGTTGAAGGCAGAGACAGCCAGCGAACGCATGCGTGCCGTGCTGGGCAATGAGTTTGCCGACACCATGCTGGCCATAGAGGCTCAGGCGGCCAGCCTGCGTCTGACGGGTTTTGCCGGTTCGCCCACCGTGTCGCGGGCCAGCCGCGAGGCCCAGTTTGTCTTCGTCAATGGCCGGTTTGTGCGTGACAAGGTGGTGCTGCATGCCGTGCGCGAGGCTTATCGCGACGTGTTGCATCTGGATAGGCAGCCCCTGTATGTGCTGTTTATCGAGCTGGACCCGGAGGCAGTGGACGTGAACGTACACCCCACCAAGACTGAGGTGCGGTTTCGTGAGTCGCAGGCCATCCACCGCTTTCTGTTCCACGCCCTCAACAAGGCCTTGGCAGAGACCCGGGCGGGTGCAGCTGTAGCCGCCGAGGCGGCGGCCCAGCCCGAAGGTAGCCCGAGCAATATCGCCTATGCGCCCACTTTTCAGCAGATGCGCATGCCGCTGGGCGTGCAGGAGTCGGCAGCAGGCAATTTCTACGGCACCCTGTTCGCCGGAGTGCGTGAGGCGGAACGGGCGGCGCCCCAGGAGGCGTCCATCGGCTCGGTGGTGCAACCGATGGCAACGCCACTGGCTGGCTATCCTGCCCGACCTTTGACCAGCAGCGACGACGACCTGCCGCCGCTGGGCTTTGCCCTGGCGCAGCTGCATGGCGTGTATGTGCTGGCGCAGGCCCGCGATGGCTTGATCGTGGTGGATATGCATGCGGCACATGAGCGGGTGGTGTACGAGAAGCTCAAGACCGCCCTGGATACTGATCGATTGCCTACACAGCCACTGCTGATACCGCTGGCCTTCCCGGCAGACCGGCTGGATGTGGCGACCGTGGAAGAGCACGCAGAGGCGCTCGGCCTGCTGGGGTTTGAAATGGCCGTCATGGGTCCGACCCAGCTGGCAGTGCGCTCCATTCCCATGCTGTTGCGCGACGCCGACCCGGTAGAGCTGGCCCGCTCGGTGCTGGCCGATATCCGCGAGGTAGGCGCCAGCCGCGTACTGACCGAAAAACGCGATGCCCTGCTGGCCAGCATGGCCTGCCATGGCGCTGTGCGGGCCAACCGAAGCCTGACCCTGCCAGAGATGAATGCCCTGCTGCGCGAGATGGAGGCCACCGAGCGCAGCGGCCAATGCAACCATGGCCGACCGACCTGGTTCAGGCTCAGCATGAACGAGCTGGACAAGCTGTTCATGCGGGGGCAATAACATGAGCGTGCTGTTGCTGACCAAGCTAACCTTGTCGCCGCTGCTGATTGGGCTGGCCAGCCTGGCGGGCAGACGCTGGGGGCCGAATGTGGCGGGCATGCTGGGTGGGCTGCCCATCGTGGCCGGGCCGCTGGTGGTGGTGCTGTGGCTGACCCAGGGCGAGCACTATGCCGCCCAGGTGGCCTTGTCCTCGCCCGCCGGGGTGTGGGGCAATGTGGCCTATATGCTGGGAGTGGGCTATGCCAGCGCCTATCTGCGCTGGCCTGGCGCCATCCTGGCGGGCTGGGGGGCTTACCTGCTGGTGGCCTTCGGCGTGTATGGGCTGGGCCTGGCGGAATCGCGCTGGGTGGCTGTGCTGGTGGTGGCCGGGCTATGGCTGGCGGCCACCCAGCTCTTGCCCAAGCCACGCGCCGCCCCCCCGGCGGCGACCTTGCCGCGCAGCGAGCTACTGGTGCGCATACTGGCGGCGGCCTGCCTGGTGTTCGGTTTGTCTACCGCCTCGCCTTTGTTGGGGCCTGCGCTGACCGGTGTGTTTGCCGGTGCGCCGGTTGCCGCTACGGTCATCCCGGCTTTTACCTATGCCAACGCGGGTCGCGATGCATTGCTGCTGGCCTTGCGCGGTTTCTTGACCGGCCTGATGGGGTTTGCCGTGTTTTTTCTGGTGCTGGCCGAAACCGTCGCGCCACTGGGCTGGTGGGCCTTGCTGGTCTCGGCGCTGGCTGGTGGTGCGGTGGGCTGGCTGGCCACACTTTGGGCGAGGAGATCGGCATGAGTACTCTGCCACCTGCAATTTTCCTGATGGGCCCGACGGCCAGCGGCAAGACGGCGCTGGCGGTGGAGCTGGCGCAGCGCCTGCCTGTCGAACTGATCTCGGTTGATTCGGCCCTGGTCTATCGCGATATGGACATTGGCACGGCGAAGCCCGATGCGGCCACGCTGGTGGTGGCGCCGCACCACCTGATCGACATCATCTCGCCGCTGGAGACTTACTCCGCCGCGCAATTCCGCCACGATGCCCTGCAGCTGATGGCCGAGATCACCGCTCGCGGCAAGGTACCGCTGCTGGTTGGGGGCACCATGCTGTACTTCAACGCCCTGCAGCACGGCCTGCACGACCTGCCCTCGGCAGAACCGGCCATACGCCAGCAACTGGAAGCCGATGCTGCCGCCCAGGGGTGGCCTGCCATGCATGCCAGACTGCAGCAGATAGACCCGGCTACCGCCGCGCGGCTGGCGCCCAATGACAGCCAGCGCATAGGCCGCGCGCTGGAGATTTTTCTGGCGTCGGGACGCACCATGGCCGCCTTGCTGGCGGAGCAGCGACAGGTGGAGCCGCTACCTTATACCCTGACCCGGCTGGCATTGATGCCGCCTGACAGGGCGGAGCTGCACGCACGCATCGCGCTGCGGTTTGAGCAGATGCTGAAGGAGGGGTTGATCGACGAAGTGGCCGGGCTGCGTCGGCAGTACCCTGAGCTTGAACCGGAGATGCCATCAATGCGCTGCGTGGGCTACCGGCAAACCTGGGACTACCTGGAAGGACGGTTGGACTACAAGGAACTGTGCGAGCGGGGCATCTATGCCACTCGGCAACTGGCCAAACGGCAGATTACCTGGTTGCGGGGGATGGCGGCAGATGGTGGGGTGATCCCCCTTGAATCTGCTTCGGCGATACAGGGTATAGAATTGCCGACGCCGTGATCGCGGGCTAGTCAGCTGACTTGATGCTTAGTAAACAAAATGCCACACATGGTGTGGCATTTTGTTTTGGTGCGACCACCCAAAGCAAAACCGGGCAATGGCGGTTTCGCTTGGGTTGATGACTACGATGACTTTTTACTTCTTGTCGCCGATATATTTACCCAGGAAGTTTTCAACCTGCTTGGCAAAATCGACCTGATTTTCCAGTTTGGTCCAACCATGGCCTTCGCCAGCATAGACTATCCACTCGACAGGCGTGCCTTGCTTGCGCAGCTTGTCCCGCATCTTCTCGCCATGAACCAGTGGCACGCGGATGTCTTCGGAGCCATAGGCCATCATGACGGGTTTGGTGATACGCGATGCATTCTCCAGGGCGGAAGATTTCTTCATGTACTCCACATCTTTATCTGGATCGCCATGCAGGTCCTTTTGACGATAGCGTGACCAGGCACTATCGGCAGTATCAGACCAGGCAACGCTGAAGAGCATGTTGATGTCCGTCACACCAACATAGTTGATGCCGCATTGATAGAGATCGGGGTCTTTCACCAAACCATACATCGTGGCGTAACCACCATAGCTGGCGCCCATGATGCAAACGCGCTTGGGGTCGACTATGCCTTGTTTGACCAGCCAGTTCACACCATCGGTAATATCATCCTGCATGGATAGGCCCCATTGCTTCCAGCCCGCGCGGTGCAGCTTCCAGCCCAGTCCTGTGGACATACGGAAGTTGGGTTGCAGCACGGCGTAACCACGCGAAGCCATGTGCTGAACAGAAGGATCGAACCCCCAGCTATCGCGGGCGTGCGGACCACCGTGAATGAATGCAACCAAAGGCAGGTTCTTTGCGGCCTTGTCCTTGGGTAGTGTCAGGTAGCCGGGAATGGTCAGGCCATCACGGGCGACATACTTGACAGTCTGCATCGGTGACATCTGCTCGGGGCTGATCTCTGGCTTGTAGGACAGCAATGGCTCCAGCGTGCTGGTTGCTGCCTCATAGAGGAAGGCACGACCCGGTTCGATATCCGATGAAGTGGTGACCAGCATGCGCTCGCCACGTTTTTGGATGGTATTGAGGCTGCCAGGGAAGGTGGCATCGAACTCTGCCTGCCATTTGGCCCATTGCTCATTGAAATAATGGATCTCTGGCTTATGCGCATTGATGCTGATGCCTACTATCTTACGGCTGGCTGCGTCACGGATGATACCCTGCTGAAAATCGGCTTCTGGGTGGCGGAACAGTAGCTCCTTGGGTTTTCCGGCTTCGAAGTCCCAAGTGTAGAGACCGTCGGTGTCCTCCTTGTTACGGCCCACGACCAGCATGGTCTTGTCGTCGGCATCGAAGGCGATAGGCGCATAACCCTCATCGTCCATCAGGTATTCCGTGATGGTTCGCCATTCAGCATCGTTGTTCTCGCGATAGCTGACTTTGTATTTGAACCTGCCGGTTGCTTTGTCACCGTAAAAAGATACGGCGGCGCGCACCTGCTTCTTGCTGTCCACCACCCATTGAGCAACCTTGCCTGGATTGTTGAAGGTCAGCAAACGAGTACGGCCATTGCTCGTGTCCATCAGGTAGACGTCGCTATTGCCAAAATCATCCTGCCCTGCACCGGGACTACGCTTGCTACTGGTCACCAGTATGTCGTTGCTGCCATCCTGGGGGACATCGAGCACGCTAATAGACATCTTTTCAGCAAGATTACGGAAACCGCTACCGTCAGCATTGATGGCGAACGGGCCCTGGCCGCGGGCTTGTTCCATGGTGCCTTTGGTATCCTGGACGTGGAACATCAACCGGTTGTTATTGATCCAGCGTACGCCGGCGGCATCCCATAGCTTGCTGGAGGCAAGGACATTGGCTTCACGTGTTTTCAGGTCGATTACTGCCAGAGCCAGACGACCGTTAACCGGGGTAATCACCGACAGCTTTTCCCCATTGGGTGACAGTACGGGGGAGCCATATTGCGGGCGAGTGAAAAAGTCCTCGATGGGGACGAGCTTGGGCTCGGCTGCTGCAAATGACAACGGGGCTGTCGCTAGCAGCAGGCCCAGGGCAATGCTGTGCAGGATTCGGTGTTTCACCGTGCTTCTCCAATCTGGTGCCGTGATGTGTAGGGGCATCAAAATCATGCGGCAGAATAAAAGATGGCGCCGAAACAGAGTTCCGGCGCCTATCGTTACGACTTGCTCTTAGTAGAAGGTGTAAACCGCGCTGGCTTGGAAGTAACGACCCATGGAATCATGCAACGGGGCGTAGTAATTCCGGCCATTGGTGTACGGGAAGAACGGTGGCTTGCGGTCGAAGGCATTCTTCACTGCACCGCTCAGTATCACGTTCTTGAAGCCTCTGTAGCTGCCACCGATGTTCACTGTGGTGAAGCTGGCGATATCGCGGCAAAGCTCCTCGTATCCTTCCGCGATAAAGCGGCAGGTTTCGTTCGGCGAGCCAACGGCGCCCATCTTGCCGACATAGCGTGCATCGGCAGACAGCGACCATGGACCCTGCTTCCAGCCCACGCCCAGGCTACCTTGCAGACGAGGCTGGCCCGAGGTGCCGATGTACTGCAGCATTGGATCATTCGGCGTGGGGGCAGTGCGATAGGACTGAACATATTGCAGGTTCAGCGAGGGTTCGATCTTGCCGTAGGCGCCCAGGTTGAAGCGGCCGCGCAGATCCATGTCCACGCCCTTGACGTCGGTCACGGAGACATTGGTCAGCAGCAGTTTCACTAGAGTGATTTCACCCTTGGTAGCGCCGTTGGCCGCGTCTGCTGCTGTCAGCGGATCGCGCACGATGACCGTAGCAGGGTTATTGGCGAACAAGGCTTCGTTGGCCAGTACTGTGGTCAGGTCGTACGTCGAAATTTCGTTCTTGCGCTTGATACGCCAGAAGTCGACCGACATATTGAAGGACTGGTTGGGTTCCCACACAAAGCCGTAGGTGAAGCTCTCACCCTTTTCTGGTCCGAGCTTGGGGTTGGAGCCACTCTGGTAGGGGCTTTGCGCATTACAGCCTTCCTTGAAGCTGGCATTGCAGCGTGCCGGATCCTGGAAGGAAATAAAGGCGTTCGAGATAGCTGTCGAGTTTTCCACCAGGGTAGGAGCGCGGAAGCCTTCTGCATAGGTGCTACGCAGAACCAGCGACGACCAGGGGGTCCACTTCAGTCCCAGCTTGGGCGTGGTCGAATTGCCGTAGTCCGAGTAACGGTCGTGGCGTGCTGCCAACTGTGCTTCCAGATTGCTCAGAATAGGAATATTCAACTCGCTATAAATCGAGCGGATATTGCGGCTGTTCGACATGGGCGGCGGCAGTTCGGCGCTATGGTAAAGCTCGCCGGCCACGGCGTTTGGATCTGGATTGGTCTCCAGGCTTTCGCGACGTGCTTCTACACCGACTGCCATGGACAAGGGACCCGCTGGCAGCTCAAGCAGAGCGCCGCTGACCTTTGCATCCCACAAGCTCATGGAGGACTTGTAATGACTGGCACTGTTTGTGACCAGGCTGGGATAGAGAGCAGCATTGCCGGCTACATCACCGAACAGGAACTTGCCGGTCTGCACGGCTTCGATGAACTTGGAGTTCAGCAGGCCGCCCGAGGCGCGCGATTCCACTTCACTTGAGTTGGTTAGGACGGCAGTTTCCCAGTCCCAAGTGCCCAGTACACCCTTGGCGCCAACCAGATAGCGACCAAAGTCAGTGGTGTTCTCCTGGCCTTGTGCCGGCAGGTTCTTTAGCTGCGAACGCAGGCGCACGCTACCGTTGCCGCCAGCCAGAGTCTTGCCATCAGGGCCGATCAGCTCTTGTGGATATTGCGGGTGGGTAATGGGAAGTGCACCAATTTCCTGGCCCAGTTGCATGGCAACCCAGTGCAACTGGCCGGTTACGCGTGCCTTGTTCTGGGTGCGCATGACTTCGGCCCATACCTTGGTATCAGCATTCGGCTGCCAGTTGAATACCGAGGTCAGCGAGAAGCGATCGCTTTTGCCACCAGAGTTGAAGTCAGCATCCTTCAGGTCATCGAATACACAGACCTTGCCGCCAGGCATGCCGCTGGCGCCGAAGAAGTCAGCGGCATCGACCTGCTGATCGGCCGGACAGGCTTTGCCGTCAATTGGGCGGGCATTGAACTTGCCAGTGGCCTTGTCGGTCCAGTAGATATTACCTGGCGCGGTATACAGGTTACGCTGGTCGTCATAACCATAGGCGCGCAAATCCTGCGTCCCAATGTAGCCGCCGCGGTTCTTCAGGAAGGAAGGCTTTTGCTGGCGGATGTCCAGGGTGGCGAAAGCATTGAAGTGCTGTTCCGTCAGGTTGCCGTAGCCAAAACTGGCGGTTGCTCGGGCAGTCTCGCCGTCGCCAACTTCGGATTCACCATAGGAAGCGCCAATTTCCAGGCCTTCATAGCTTTCCTTCAGAATGATGTTAACCACACCCGCCATGGCTTCCGAACCATAAATAGCCGATGCGCCGTCCTTCAGCACTTCGATGCGATCAACCGCACCCATGGGCAAGGTGTTCAGGTCAACGAAAGTGGTCTGGAATTCAGGTTGGGCGTAGGCAGCAAGACGGCGGCCATTGATCAGCATCAGGGTGGCTTGGCTACCCAGACCACGCAGGTTGAGACCGGAAGCGCCTGCGGTAAAGCCGCTGGTGCGGTTCTCATCGATACCACCAACGTTGACGGAAATGTTGCGCAGCACTTCAGTCAGCGTAGTGGCACCACCACGCTTCATCTGCTCATTGGTAATGATCATTACCGGCGAAGCGGTTTCTCGCGAGATGCGCTTGATGTTGGAGCCGGTAACGGTGATCTTTTCGACCTTGGGCTCGGGTGCCGCAGCGGCGGGATCGGCCGCATGGGCGGCGAGGCAGAAGCCAACGCTGGATAAGGCGATGGCAAGGCAGTTGAACTTCATCTGGTGATACTCCCCTAAGGTGTGCGAGGCGGGTTTTCCTGAATTGCCAGATAGGCATTCGTGCGTATTTCGCAACCCGTGCAAGCTACCATTCAGGTGTGGTTCAGGAGAAATATTGTCTCCTTATTGCTGTGCTAGTGTTGGTTAATCGCTACGATTGTGGTGTGGCGTTTTTGGTGGGCATTTTGGCAAGCTGGCCAATATGGAATTGCGGATGATTGGCCACCGGTGTGCTCCGCTGCATGTAGATGCTAAACATGCCATGAGCGTTGCGAACGACCATGTCTGGGGGCTGCCGGGTATGGCAGTCCGGTGTCGCTTCAAGCCGGACGCAGCAAGCATGAAAAAACCCACGGCGTGACCGTGGGTTTCAGTTTTGCGACGACCGCTATTACTTGAAGGTATAGCGGAGCGAAGCGTAGGCGAAGCGGCCCGTAGTCGAATCCTGGAACTCATCGGCATCGGTGGAGAAGCGAGGTGCACGATCGAACAGGTTTGAAATGCCGAAGTTGAACACCGTGTTCTTGATGCCCTTGTAACCTACGTTCAGGTCGACAGTGGTGTAGCTGGGCAGACGTGGGGTGCTGGCATCCAGATTCAGGATGTCTTCCATGTCATAGGTGCCTGCCACGGTACGTGTCGTGGTGTCGTAGGTCCAGGCGCCGCTAGCGAGTTCAATGTTCAGCGAGTTACGCCATCCCGGGTTGTAGTTGTCGTTCAGGCGCGAGCGCGGTGCCTCGGACGGAATGTCGGACTTGTCCAGCTTCAGCAGCCGGCTGTACTGGTTGCCTATGCTCAGGCGGCCCAGATTCAGCAACTGGAAGGAGTAGTTGACACCCCAGTCCAAGCCACTGACGTTCTGCTTGCCGACGTTTAGGTAAGGTACGGTCTGGCCGATCAGGCGACCATCCTTCAGGCCGGGGTACTGGGCTTCCAGAGCCGGGTTACGCGGCGAACGCTCAATCAGGTTGGCATACGTCGGGTTCTTGGTGCCGTCAGCGTTGTACTCATTGTCCAGAATGTACTGGGCATTGAGCGTTTCGATGGTGTTCTTCTGTTTGATCAGGTACCAATCGAGGCTGGTGGTCAGATTGCGGGTGGGCGACAGGACGACGCCAAAGGCGAAGTTCTTCGACTCTTCCGGCTTGAGGTTGGGATTCGATTGAATCTTCAAGCGCGAGGAGTATTGGCACTCACCTGGCCCGTAGCCGAGCGGGCCGCAGCGGACCCAGTCGGCAACCGTCAGGTAGGCGGTCGATTCGGCCATGTACAGCTGTGGCAGTGTCGGTGCCTTGAACGAGGTAGTGGCAGTACCCCGCAGAAGAACTTCCTGCATCGGACGGAAAGCGAACGAGAACTTGGGATTGGTGGTGCCGCCGAAGTCGCTGTAACGGTCGTGGCGCAAGGCCAGCTGAATTTCCAGTTGCTTGATGGGGTTCAGCGCCAGTTCACCGTAAACCGAGACCACACGACGATCGCCGCGGACTGCAGTTGCGCCCTGATTCTCGATGTTGCCGGCAATGGTCTGCGCGTCCGGGGTGTCTTTGATCGAATCCTTGTAGGCTTGCAGGCCCCAGGCAAAACCGACCGGGCTATCCATCAGGTTGAACAGCTCGCTATTGCTGGCTTTGAGTTCAGCGCTCAGCAGCTCGGACTCAGCAGTGCGGTTGGTGGTGGTCAGCAGCTTCTGTACGTCGGCGGCATCATTCCACAGTTTGAACGGGTTGTAGCCGCCATTGACATAGGCGTCGGTGATGGCGTCGGTCTTGAGTTTGCCGCTCTCGATGGTGGTGACCTTGTTCTTGCCGTAGCCAACCGAAGTCTCGTAATCCCAGTCGCCCAGGTTGCCCTTCACGCCGAACACGGCGCGCGAAGTATCAGAAGTGGTCTCTTCGCGAACCTGGCCGGCTTCATACACCGAGCGGAAAACATACAGCGGGGTGCGGTTGAGATCTGTTGCAGGGTTGACACGGTCGATTTGCTCTACACCTGCGTCGTCGATGTAACGAACTGGAAGAGAGGTGGGATAGGCTGCATTGCCAAAGCGGACCTGGCGGTTGGCGCCAGTCGTGTTGCCGCTGGTGAACGAGCCTATGCTGGCAAAGCCGCTCTCGTAGTCAGTAACGTTGCGGTTGAATGCCAATTCGCTGAACAGCGTGGTATCCGGCGTCAAGGCGAAGCTGATGATGCTGGACATGCCAGTACGGGTGGTGCGAGGAATCGATTGCGTGAAGGCAGCGTTCTCGGTGCGGCAAGCCCAGTCACCGCGGGTATCGCGCTCGACAGAGCCCTGACAACCGTCCATGCCTTGCCGCTTCAGGGCGTAGTTAACAAACTCAAAGGTGCCGGGGAAGGCCGTGGTTACACGGGTGTCGGTGCCGCCGTAGGGGCGGAAATCACTTGACTTGGTGTACTTGTGATCGCGGTTAAAGGTGGGCTCGCGTTGGAACAGGTCGGCGGTTACCAGCACGTTGTAGCGGTCACTGGTCAGGTTACCGAAGCCGGCAGAAATCGAGGTCGAGTGCTCTTGGCCGCCACCATCAATGTGCTGGCCATAACGCCCGCTCAGTTCAAGGCCTTGATAGTTGCGCTTGGTTTTGAAGTTGATTACACCGGCTACGGCATCCGAGCCATAGATTGCCGAGGCGCCGTCACGCAGGACTTCTACCTGCTCGATGGCGGCCAGCGGGATGGCGTTAAGGTCGACGAAGCTCGAATCAATACCGGAGGCGTAGCCGTAATTGACTAGGCGGCGACCGTTCAGCAGTACCAGCACGTTCTTCTCACCCAGGCCGCGCAGCGATGCGGCAGCAGCGCCTTGTGCGAATGAGTTGGACGAGCTGCCGGAGAAGAAGCCGGTCACGCTGGGCAGGAGGCTCATCAGTTCGACCACGGTCGAGGCACCCGACGCCTCGATCTCTTCCTTGCGGATGGTTTGGACGGGCGAGGGGCCTTCAATCGCTGCGCGGCGGATGTTGGAGCCGGTGACTTCGATCCGTTCGACTTTTGGTGGTGCGGCTTCTTCGGCTGCGGTGGCGGCTACGCAAAGGCCGATGCTGGCCATTGCAATTGTCAGTTTGCTGAACTTCATAGGTGGTAACTTCTCTCCAGGGGCATGCGGCGTCTATATCCCGAGGCGCTGAATTGGCGCTCGTTGTTTAGCCGAAAACCCTCGAATCTATCATTGCATTGGCGGGAGGGGGTGTGTCTTTCGCCATGCTGATGAGTGGTGTGTCATAAATGAAACATTTATAAGATGTAAGTGTCCGGCATGATGATGAAGTGGGGAGCGACGATTGTGAGGTGAAATCGCAGATGCGCTGTTCTAAGGTGGGGCATGGTTGTTAAGCGCTGTCAGAAAGCCGGTTGTGCAGTTGTGCTGGTCGCGGGTCATGGTTTCCTCGGGTTTTTCATAGTCGATAGACGTGACGGGTGCCCCGGTGCTTGCGCTGGGTCATGGTGTGGGCCTCGCCATTGGCAACGCATCTGTGGACCTACAATGACACCTGTACTTTATTCGCAACAACATGCAGCATTTTTCTGGTAAGGGTTCGGCGCGCACGTCCGGGTGAAGCGGGTGGATGGGTTCTGTTTTCAGTCAAAAGGGCAGGTATGCGCCGGTTATGCAGTATCGCTTAGCAAGTGAGCTGGCTTGGTGTTGCCTGCACCTGTGTCTAGCTGAGGGCATGGCGAGCGACCGTGCCGGTGCTATACTTTTCCGCATCAGTCGCCGCGCATTGCGCGGCGTTTTTTTATGGTTCAGGCAAGGGGCGTTTACGGCGTACTCTGCGTGAATAGAGCGCCTGAGTCAGCGGCCAATAAGACTGATTATTGGCTCGCGGCGCGGAGTAAATTTCAGATGTTGGTCTTGTGAGAATAGAGGACAAGGTAATGAAGCAAATCTTTCCGGCGCTGTTGGTGGGTGCATTGTGTGTCGCGCCTGTTGCAGTGAATGCCGCAGCAGATAGCAAGGCAGAGGTTGCAGTGAAGCCTTGGAGCGCCATCGAGAAGCTATTTGCTCGGCCTAGCTTCATGCAGATGCAATTGTCACCGGATGGCAAGAGCATGGCGGTGCTGGTGCCGGTTAACGACAGGCGCAATCTGGCGGTGATCGATCTGGAGGGAAAGGCGATCAAGGTGCTGACTAATCTCAAGGAGATAGATGTCGCACGTTTTTTTTGGGTCAACAATGACCGCCTGATTTTTACCCAGGGAGACGCCCTTGCTGGCTCCGGCGAGCCGCAGAACTGGGGGGGCGTGGTGGCAGTGAACAAGGATGGCACTGAGCTGCGGCGATTCAAGTCGGGCCATAGCTTGGTAGGCGTGCTGAGCGATGGCTCGGATAATGTGCTGATGGTCAATAATGACCGTAGTAGCAAGGCGCTTGACCTCTACGTGGTCAACTCCAAGACGGAGAAGAGTACCCTGAAAACGTTCGACAATCCTGCTACTCCTGGCGTGATTGTTAGCTTCCTGCCGGATAGCAAAGGAGAAGCACGTTTGGCTTATCTGGTGGACGATAAGCGCACGTTGACCATGACCAAGATTTACCACCGGTCCTCCAGGGAGCAGGGTTGGAAGTTGATAAAGGAGTTTGAGGAGGGTCAGGAGGGGGAGTGGGATGTGTTGGGGCTGGACAGTGATGACAAAACAGCCTTTGTGGCTGTTCGTGGCGTAGATAGTAAGTTTGCCTTGCATACGCTGGACATGGAGACTCAGGTTCTAGGCGAAAAGTTGCTGGCCCATGATCTGGTCGACGTCGGTGGTGGCAATGCAGACTTGATACACGCTGCTTCGGGCAAGGTAATTGGTCTGGCGCTGGATGCGGAAAAGCCAGAGATCTACTGGTTTGACCGGGCTTGGGCCAAGCTCAGTGAGCAAGTGGATGCAACGCTAAAGGGCAGGATCAACTATCTCGCTGGTGATCTGGATGGACGGATTGCCATCTATTCGACAAGCGATGTGGATCAGGGTAGCTACTATTTGCTCGATACCAAGACACTCAAGATGGAGGAGGTGGCCCAGGCTGCTCCCTGGCTGGATGCTGACAAAACCTCGCCTATGCGGCCGGTGCAGTATAAAGCGCGGGATGGCATGACGATCCCCGCCTACTTGACTCTGCCTAAGGGTAAAGCCGAGAAGATGCTGCCCTTGGTAGTAAATATTCATGGCGGCCCGTTCGGTGTGCGGGACTCCTGGGGCTGGAATCCGGAGGTGCAGTTTCTGGCCTCTCGTGGCTATGCCGTGTTGCAGCCCAACTATCGGGGCTCAGGCGGTTATGGCTGGAAGCATCTGCGTAGCGGCTGGAAGCAGTGGGGGTTGGCCATGCAGGACGACATTACCGATGGCGTGAACTGGTTGGTAAACAGCGGTGTGGTCGATAAGAACCGCATCTGTATCTACGGTGGCAGTTATGGCGGCTACGCGACCTTGATGGGATTGGTGAAGGACCCCGACCTTTACAAGTGTGGTGTCGACATCGTGGGTGTGTCTGACATTGAGATGAAGTTTGACGTGCAGTGGTCTGACTATGCGCGTAGCAATTATGTGAAGCATGGTGCCATGGCCGCTTTTGTGGGTGACCCAAAGACTGATCAAGCGCAGTTGAAGATGACTTCGCCACTGCAGAATGCAGACAAGTTCAAGGCGCCTGTGTTCATTGCACATGGTGCGCTGGATCGACGCGTGCCACTGGTGCACGCTGAGCGTATGCGAGATGCGTTGAAGGCCCACGGCAAGGCTTATGAGTGGTTGGTGATAGATGACGAGGGACATGGCTTTTTCAAGATGGAGAACGTCAAGCTGTTCTATCCCGCTGTCGAAGCGTTCCTGAAGAAGTACATAGGCAGTTGAGTTGCACGTGTAACGAAAAAGCCCCGGTTTGTGACCGGGGCTTTCGCTTTTGCGGGCACCGCAGACTCGAGCTCCGAGGGCAGTAGGTGATATTGCCCGCTCTTCAGTTGTCTAGGCTTGTCAGGGTACTTGGCACTGATATTAGATTTTTCTGAAATTCGTTGCGTGGTCGCTACAAACTGTGAAATGTGTAACGAAAATGCTGCAAAAGCCAGGAGGGCTGAGGGTACTATGGGTCATCAGGGAGATTGACGTCGCTGCTTGCTGGGCGAAGTCGCTTGGCTTTTTTGTGTGTTCGCTGCTGAGGGTTGACGACCACTAGCAGTGGTTCCATTGGGAGAAATACAAGTTATGAAGCTGAATCAGATTACACGCGCGCTGCTACTTGTCGGTATCGCTGGCGGCGCAAGCCAGTTTGCCCTTGCTGAAGAGGCACCGGTCAAGGTCGAAAAGATCCAGGTGACGGGCTCCAACATCAAGCGTACTTCGACCGAATCGGCGTCTCCCATACAGGTTATTGGCCGCGAAGAAATCCGTAAAACTGGTGTGACTACCACTTCAGAACTGTTGAAGCTGGTGCCGGCCATCAGCTCCGGCGGCCTGGATGATTTGGATTCGGGTTCTGGCTTTGCTTCGGGTGTGGCTACATCTTCCCTGCGTGGCCTGGGCTCGTCTTCTACGTTGGTGCTGGTGAACGGTCGTCGCATGGCGCCTGCTGCCTATGCAGACCCGAATACCGGACAATCGAGCCTCTACAACCTGAACAACATACCCCTGTCAGCCATTGAGCGCGTGGAAGTGCTGAAGGATGGTGCTTCGGCTGTTTATGGTTCTGATGCCATTGCCGGCGTGATCAACTTCATCCTGCGCAAGGACTACCAAGGTGCACAGGCTTCCTTGTCGGGCGGCGGCTCGCTCAATGGTGGTTTTGGCAATCAATCGGGCAACTTCACCGTAGGTTTCGGCGACCCTGTCAGCAACCGCTTCAATGTGATGGTGTCGGCCGAATACCGCCATCGCGAAGCTACCCCGCTGAGCAAGGCGCATGCGATTAAGAAGGATACCTATTACGAACTGGATTCCCGTCTGAATCCGTCGGCATCGTCGCTGGCCTACCCTGGGAACTACTATATCGAGCGTACCCAAGGTAGTGGTGCGTTTACTGTGCTAGGTGTGGCGGATAACCGCTGCCCGACCTCGATGAAGGTCGGTACAACCTGCCGCTGGGACTTCTACAAGAGTCTGGATGCCGTTTCTGAGTCCGATACCGGTGCGCTCTTTTCCCGCGCATCATTCTCCTTGGGGGAAGACCTGAATGCGTTTGCCGAGATCGGCTACAACAGGGTCGAGGCCGAATACCGCTCCAACCCACGCAGTGTAGCGCAGACCGGCAGCACTTGGTTTACCACGGATGGTCAGCGCAAGTCGTTTACCTTTGTGCTGCCCGCCAATCACCCGGACAACCCTTACAATAACCCCGACTACCCACAACAGTACACGAAGGACAATACCCGCCAGGTTGCGGTTCGCTACCGTTTTGCCGATATCCCATCGTCAGAATCGGTGACGAATGAATCGACCCGTGTTGTGCTGGGCCTGGATGGCTCGCACTTTGGATGGGACTGGAATGCAGGTGCGATGTACAGCAAGGCCGAGCGTAACGCCGTCACTCGTGGTCTGTTGCTGGCAAACGAGCTGCAGAGCGCAATCAATGACTTGAGCTACCGCCCATTTGGCAATAACAGTGCGGCCACAATTGCCAAGATCAGCCCTGATCAGCTCTACACTGGTGAGACCGAAGTCAGCATCGGCGACCTGAAGGGCAGCACCGAATTTGGTAGCCTGCCTGGTGGTCCGATAGGTGTGGCTGTCGGTCTTGAAGCCCGCCGCGAATCCATCAAGGTGACGCCGGATGCCCGCTTGGCGAATGCGGAATTCATTGGCCTGGGGTCGTCCGCTGCAGATGGTAGCCGTAACGTGCGTTCGCTGTTTGGTGAGTTCAATCTGCCACTGCTGAAGACGCTGGAGGCAGAAGCCGCCGTGCGTTATGACCGCTACAGCGACTATGGCTCGTCCACCACGCCCAAGCTTGGCCTGAAATGGACCCCAAATGGTGCCCTGGCCGTCCGTGGTTCGTATGCTGAAGGTTTCCGTGCGCCTGGCCTGACCCAGATCTCCAAGTCTAGCGTGCAATCCTTCAATACCATCATCGACCCGCTGCGTTGCGGTACCTCCAAGTTCCCGAACGTGCCTGGCAACACCATCGATCCCGCATCGCGCGATACCGGTGAGTGCACTACCGGCCGCAGCATTTCCTCGCGTATAGCTGCCAATCCTGATCTGGAACCCGAGAAGTCCAAGAGCTTCACCTTTGGCCTGGTTTTTGCGCCATCGGCGAATTTCAACGGCACGGTCGATATCTACCAGATTCGTCGTAAGGATGAGATTGACCGTCTGAGCTCGCAGTACATCATGGACCAACTCCATGAGGGTGGTGAGTCGCGCTACGCCGACCAGATTTCGCGTAACCAGAATCCGGATACTTGGTTACGTGATACCAATGGCAACATCATCCCGAACACCGGTCCTATCATCAGCACCGTACGTAAGTTCTTCAACCTGGGTGAATCCCGCGTCAAGGGTGTCGATCTGGATTTGAACCTGCGCAACAATCTGGGTGAGTTTGGCCGCCTGAGCAGTAACTTCAATGCTAGCTACCTGATCAGCTACAAGCAGGCCCAGTTTGCTGGTGATGAGTATGTGGAATATGCGGGTGCGTACGGACCGGCAGGTGAGCTGCCACGCCTCAAGAGCACGCTGGCTACGACCTGGTCCAAGGGTCCGTACTCGGTCAACGGCCGTATCAACTATACCGATGGCTGGTACTACGGCGACGGTTCGACCGGTTGTGGTGGTATTGCGGCGTATCAGGCAATGTTTCCGGATTGCAAGGTTCACTCCTGGACTACGTTTGACCTGGGCATGACCTACACAGGCGTGAAGAACCTGACCATAGGCGGTACCCTGCGTAATGTCTTCGATCGCGATGCGCCTTATGATCCTGACAACACCACGCTCGGTTACAACCCTGGCTTCCACAATCCCTATGGTCGTTATCTGAGCCTGAGCGCTACCTACAAGTTCTTCTAAGCGCCCCTGCTGTTGCAATACCTTCGACCCCCGGCTTGCCGGGGGTTTTTCATTTCAGCCACAGATGCATGACCGGCTAAATAAGATAAATGTAGTGTAGTTTCAACCGAGCAATCGCTTGGTTGGCGTCGCTCTCTGGCTTGAGGCGCCTGGATCAAGGTGGTGCGGTAAGCGTCGATCTGAAAATGTAGTCAGATACCGTGTAACTACTTTTCTGGCGACTAATGGCGCTGAATTTGCGACAATTACGGGCCGATTTTTCGCTTTTGCCTGACTTTTGTTACAGGCATGCAAGATTCCATACCCGAGGTCACCCTATGCAGTTCACCCCCCCCGACTACATACAGCACGCCGCCCTGCTTGAATGGGTGTCCAAGGTTGCCGCACTGACCAAGCCCGATCGCATCCACTGGGTTGATGGTTCCGATGCCGAGAACGAAGCCTTGCTGGCGCAGATGGTGGCGGCTGGCACGCTGGTGAAGCTGAACCCGGAGAAGCGGGCGAACTCCTATGCTGCGTTCTCGGATCCTTCTGACGTGGCGCGGGTGGAAGACCGTACCTTTGTCTGTGCCGAGCAAGAGACTGATGCCGGCCCTAACAATAACTGGATGGCGCCTGCCCAGATGCGGCAGACGCTGGATGGCCTGTTCGACGGCTGCATGCGTGGCCGCACCCTGTATGTGATTCCGTTCAGCATGGGCCCATTGGGCTCGCATATTGCCCACATCGGCATTGAGCTGACCGATTCACCCTATGTGGTGGCCTCCATGCGTGTGATGACCCGCATGGGGCGTGCGGTTTACGACGTGCTGGGCAAGGATGGTGCCTTTGTGCCGTGCGTGCATACCGTGGGTGCACCCCTGGCTGCTGGTCAGGCGGATGTGGCCTGGCCTTGCAACAAAGACACCAAGTACATCGTGCACTTCCCCGAGACCCGCGAGATCTGGTCTTATGGTTCGGGCTATGGCGGCAATGCCCTGCTGGGCAAGAAGTGCTTTGCCCTGCGTATTGCCTCCACCATGGGCCGTGACCAGGGCTGGCTGGCTGAGCACATGCTGATACTGGGCGTGGAAAGCCCTGCTGGCGAAAAATCCTATGTGGCAGCGGCCTTCCCCAGTGCCTGTGGCAAGACCAACTTTGCCATGCTGATTCCGCCTAAGGCCTACCAGGGCTGGAAGGTAACGACCGTGGGCGATGATATCGCCTGGATCAAGCCCGGCAGCGATGGCCGGCTGTATGCCATCAACCCCGAGAATGGCTACTTCGGCGTGGCGCCGGGGACGTCGGAGAAGTCCAACCCCAACGCCATGGCCATGCTCAAGCAGAATGTGATCTTCACCAATGTGGCACTGACCGATGATGGCGACGTGTGGTGGGAAGGTATGAGCAAGGAGGCGCCAGCCCACCTGATCGATTGGCAGGGCAAGGACTGGACGCCGGAAATCGGCCGGGAAACCGGTCGCAAGGCTGCCCATCCCAATGCCCGCTTTACCGTGGCGGCCAGCCAGTGTCCTTCGCTGGACGCAGCTTGGGATGATGCCAATGGCGTGCCCATTTCGGCCTTTATCTTTGGCGGCCGTCGTTCTTCCACGGTGCCACTGGTGTCCGAAGCCGCTGGCTGGAGCGAGGGTGTCTACATGGCGGCGACCATGGGTTCCGAGACGACGGCAGCCGCCATGGGCGCCCAGGGCCAGACGCGGCGCGACCCGTTTGCCATGCTGCCCTTCTGCGGCTATCACATGGGCGATTACTTCGACCACTGGCTGAAGATGGGCGACAGGCTGGCGCACGCGCCCGGCATCTTCTGCGTCAACTGGTTCCGCGTGGGCGAGGATGGCAAGTTCCTGTGGCCGGGGTTTGGCGAGAACATGCGGGTGCTGGAGTGGATCGTCGGCCGGGTGCAAGGCAAGGCTCAGGCACGCGAGACTGTGCTGGGCTGGATGCCCTCGTATGCCGACCTGGACTGGACTGGCCTTGACGACATGACCACGGCTCAGTTTGATGCCCTGATGCAGGTGGACATCGAGGCCTGGCGGGCCGAGGTGGCAGCCCATGCCGAGTGGTTTGCCAAGCTGGCCGACAAGCTGCCCAAGCAGCTGGCCGACAAGCGCAGCCAGCTGAGCGAGGCACTGGCAGGCTAAGGTGTACTGGTAACAACAAGTAAAGGCCGCTCCTGGAGCGGCCTTTTTTTGCGCCGGTCGTGCGTGCGGCGCGCCATGCGACGTGGCGGAGTTCAGTCCAGGCGCTGGGACTTGGCGATGCGCTCGCGCTCGACCTTGGTGATGTAGCGCTGTATCAGGGTCTGGTTGGCGCTGGACAGATGGATGAACTGGGCGCCGGTGCGTATGGTGTGTATGCCGTTCTTGAGGGTGATATCAAAGCTGGAGCGCATTTCCACATCGGCCATGACGGTGCCGGTATCGGGCAGCTCTATGCGTATTCCGTGGTACTGGCGGCCGGCATCCATGCGCAGGCCGGGCACGTAGCCAATGATGCCTATACCCCCTACGCTGATATCGGCCAGCGAGATCTCGAAGTCCTCGCCATGCCCCAGGGGGACATAGCAGGAGAGTGGCTGGGCCAGCGGTACGATCAGCCGGTAGAAGTCGCGCCGCTGCAGGCGCAGGGCCTCGGTGGGCTGGGTGACCGCCAGTGCCGGCTTGCCTTGCCACTCCACCAGCCTGGGGGTGCGGGCGGTGAACTGGACCTTGACGTGGCTGAGGGCCGAGGTGCAATACAGTTGCTTCACGGCCAGTATCTGATCCTTGAAGTGACCGTGGGGCAGGTCCAGGATCAGCCTGCCCTGATCGATAGCCAAGGCCATGGACAGGCCGAACTGGTCGGTGTCGTCCACATACAGGCTGACCAGTTCATGGTGCTCGCACAGCTGCAGCAGCAGACGCTGGATTTCCCTTGGCGTAGTGAGCCGCAACTGATCGGCATCGGCCAGCTCGGCGGGCTCGATGCGCAGTGGCAACTCGTCGGTCATCAGGGGTGGCAAGGCAGTTTTCATGGTCTGATTGTAGACATCCAGCAAGGGCGCATCCAGGCACATGGAACTATTACATGTGCCTGTACCTGTGCTTGGCTTAGAGTCTGTTTCAGAGTTTGAATTCCGCCAGCTTGCGTGCCACCGCCAGGTTTTTCAGGCGGACGTAGTCAGGCAGGCCGTTGCGGAAGGGGGGGTAGTCCTCGCCGGCGATCAGCGGCGACAGGTAGCGTCGGCAAGCCTCGGTGATATGGAAGCCGTCTTCGGTGATGAAGTCGCGCGGCATGAACTTCTCCACATTGGCGACCTGGGACAGCGGTGCCTCGGCGATATCCCACTGGTAGGGTGCGTCGCTCAGCCGACGGATGGCCGGCATGACCGAATTCTTGCCGGCCAGTGCCATTTCGACGGCGGCTTTGCCCAGGGCGTAGGCCTGTTCCACGTCGGTCTTGCTGGCGATGTGGCGGGCGGCGCGCTGCAGGTAATCGGCTACCGCCCAGTGATACTTGTAGCCGAGCTTGTCCTTGACCAACTGGGCGATGGTGGGGGCGACGCCACCCAGTTGAGCGTGGCCGAAAGCGTCTTTCAGGCCGGTTTCGGACAGGAACTGGCCCTGCTGGTTCTTGATACCCTCGGAGACACCGATGACGCAGTGGTCGTACTGCTCGACCGTGGCCTTGACCTTGGCGAGGAAGGCCGCCTCGTCGAACTCCACCTCGGGGAACAGCAGGATGTGGGGACCTTCGCCGGCTGCTTCGCTGGCCAGGCCGCAGGCGGCAGTGATCCAGCCTGCGTGGCGGCCCATGACTTCCAGGATGAAGACCTTGGTGGAGGTCTTGGCCATGGAGGCGACGTCGTAGCCGGCCTCGCGGATGCTGGTGGCCACATACTTGGCGACAGAGCCAAAGCCGGGGCAGCAGTCGGTGATAGGCAGGTCATTGTCCACGGTCTTGGGCACATGGATGGCCTGGATGGGGTAGCCCATCTTCTCGGACAGCTGCGCCACCTTGTAGCAGGTATCGGCCGAGTCGCCGCCGCCGTTATAGAAGAAGTAACCGATATCGTGGGCTTTGAATACTTCGATCAGGCGTTCGTATTGCTCGCGATGGGTTTCCAGGCTCTTGAGCTTGTAGCGGCAGGAGCCGAAGGCGCCTGAAGGGGTGTGCTTGAGGCGGGCGATATCCTCGGCGCTTTCCAGCGAGGTATCGATCAGGTCTTCGGTGAGTGCGCCTATGATGCCGTTACGGCCGGCGTAAACCTTGCCTATCCTGTCGCCATGCAGGCGGGCGGTCTCGATGACGCCAGCGGCGGAGGCGTTGATCACGGCGGTGACACCGCCCGACTGGGCATAGAAAGCGTTCTTCACGGTCATGCAGAAAACTCCGAAGAGAGGTTGCGGGGGCAGTGATAGCCCCGGGATGCGATGCACCGCCCGACATGTCCGCCCAGCGTGCCACGCTATCGCGTGGTCTGGTGGCCGATGCCCGGGCAGCAGCGTTAGGGTTGGGTCTTGCCGGCCTCGGCCTGTTTGGCAGCCTCGGCGGCCTGATAGCGCTGCAACTGGGCGCGCCATTCGGTCCAGTCATGGGGTTTGCCGGTCTCGAAGCGTTTTTGCAGGTTGGCCAGCACATTGGGCCAGGCCTTTTCGAAATAGGCACGGGCCTTGGGCCATTCGCCGTCGCTGCCCCAGCCCAGGTGGCTCAGGCTCAGGCGGGTGCCGTCCGCCTCGGCGGCAAAGCGCAGTATCACCACAGTGCGCTGTTGCCGGGCCTGGGGCAGGTGCGGCGGGGCGTTCCAGGTAAAGGACAGCAGCTTTTGCGGCTCTACGGCCAGTACCCGCATGTCGTCGGCGCCTTTCAGGCCCGCCGCGGCATAGGGGTTCATGTATATCTCGAAGGGGCCGCCTGGCCTCGCTTCCACCCGCGCTTCCGGGGCAAAGAAGCCGCTAATGCCTTCGTTGGTCGTCCAGGCCTGCCAGACATCGGCCAGCGGGGCCTTGATCTGGGCTGTCAGTTCTATGCCGCTCTCGGCTGCTGTAGCAGCAAGGGGGGCAAGGCTTAGCAGGGCGGCAAGCAACAGGCGGCGCATAGTGGCTCCAGACCATGACGGGAACGGCCGCATTGTAGTCGGAATCAGCCTGTCCCGCCGCTTGGGCTGACGGCCGTTTGCCGCTATGCCATGGCGGCGGCGAGGCGCTAGTTCACATAAAACAGGATGCTGACGTACTGGCAGAGGCTGCCGCCCAGTACAAACAGATGCCAGATGCCGTGATAGTGCGGTACCCGCTCATCGTTGAGGAAAAAGTAGATACCGGCGCTGTAGATCAGGCCGCCGCCAGCCAGCCAGGCCAGGCCGGCGGTGGGCAGGTTGGCGATCAGAGGCTTGATGCCGATGACGATCAGCCAGCCCATGACTACATAGAGGATCATGGACAGGATGCGGGTGCGGCGCCCCAATGTCAGCTCCTGCACGATGCCGAATATGGCCAGGCCCCAACTCAGGCCAAACAGGGTCCAGCCCCAGGGGCCGCGCAGGGTGACCAGGGTGAAGGGCGTGTAGGTGCCGGCTATCAGCAGGTAGATGGCGCAGTGGTCTATCTTCTGCAGCACGGCCTTGGCCTTGGGTCCCTTGATACTGTGGTAGAGCGTGGAGCCCAGGTAGAGCACGATCA
Organism: Chitinimonas prasina; assembly: GCF_030160395.1. Taxonomy (GTDB): domain Bacteria; phylum Pseudomonadota; class Gammaproteobacteria; order Burkholderiales; family Chitinimonadaceae; genus Chitinimonas; species Chitinimonas prasina. The sequence continues at coordinate 519,927 of NZ_BSOG01000001.1, read as the reverse complement.
GCATGCTGCCATAGATGGCGGAGCTGACGATTTTCCAGGCATCGCCCTGCAGCGAGGCCAGCGTGATCAGCACTGCCGTGCCGGCAATCGCCAGGGCAGAGCCGGTCAGGTGGGTGATGCTGTTGAAACGTTCACCGTGATACATCGTTTTGCCTTAGTCGAAGAACACCATGCCGGCATAGGGGTGGGTGCGACAGCTTGCCAGCCTGCTGGCCATGTCGCCATCGTGGATTTCCAGTTTGTGCCCGTCGGGGTCGAGAAAGTAGAGCGAGGCACCCTCGCTTAGGTTCACTTTCCATTCCGCCACGCCGGCCTGGCGCAGGGTCTGGACAGCTTGCGCGTAGTCAGCAACGGCGAAGGCGTAATGGGTGTAGCTGGCGCTGGGTGGTGCCTGATCCCGCGACAGGCATAGCCACAGCGATCCTATGCTCAGGTAGGCGCCTTGATCCCAGCGGGCATGTGGCTTGGCGCCCAGCAGATCGACATAGAAGCGGAAGGCGCGATCCAGATCGCTGACGGCCAGGGTAAGGTGGTTGAGTTGTGTCAGCATGGGGCTGGAAAACAAAACAGGCGGGATAGCCCGCCTGTTCGATGTGTGGTCTGTCTACCGGGCTTTACACGCCCAGCGACTTGAACACATTGTCGCGGATGGCATCAACGGCGCCGACACCGGCCACCTTGACGTACTTGGGTGCCTTGGCGTCGCCCGAGCGGGCCAGTTCGCCGTAGTAGCTCACCAGCACTTCGGTCTGCTCGTGGTAGACCGCCAGGCGCTTCTTCACCACTTCTTCCTTGTCGTCGTCGCGCTGTACCAGCGCTTCGCCGGTTTCGTCATCCTGGTCGGCCGCCTTGGGCGGGGCGAACTTGACGTGGTAGACGCGGCCGGAGCCCGGGTGCACGCGGCGGCCGGTAATGCGCTCGAGGATCTCGCTATCGGGTACATCGATCTCGACCACGTAGTCGATATCCACGCCGGCGGCCTTCATGGCATCGGCCTGGGGGATGGTGCGGGGGAAACCGTCGAACAGGAAGCCGTTGGCGCAATCGGGCTGGGCGATACGTTCCTTCACCAGACCGATGATGATGTCGTCGCGGACCAGGCCGCCAGCATCCATGATGGCCTTGGCTTCCAGACCCAGCGGGGTGCCGGCCTTGACGGCAGCACGCAGCATGTCGCCGGTCGAAATCTGCGGAATGCCGAATTTTTCCTTGATGAAGTTGGCTTGAGTGCCCTTACCAGCGCCGGGGGCACCTAACAGTATCAGTCGCATCGTGGGGTTCCAGGTTTTGGTTAATTCAGTTTGTTCAGCTCGGCCCAGCGCAGGCGGACGCGTTCCAGGTCGGCGGGGGTATCCACGCCCGCTTCGGGGGCATGCGAAACCTGGGTAACGCCGATGGAATGACCGTGCCAGAGCACGCGCAATTGTTCCAGCGCTTCGAACTGCTCCAGGGCACAGGGTGCAAGCGTGCGGTAGCGGCGCAAAAAGCCGGCGCGGTAGCCATAGATGCCTATATGCCGAAAGACGGGTAGGTCGGCCGGCAATACGTCGCGCGACTGGGTAAAGGCATCGCGGGCGTAGGGAATCGGTGCCCGGCTAAAGTAGAGGGCACGGCCGCTGTGGTCAAGCACCACCTTGACTACATTGGGGTTGAACATCTCATCAGCCCCAGCAATGACGTGGCATGCGGTGGTCATCGGCAGGCTGTTGTCGCGCTGCAACATAAGTGCCACGGCGTCGATCAGGGCCGGATCTATCAGGGGCTCGTCGCCCTGTACGTTGACCACGGCAGCATCATCGGCCAGGCCCAGGATATCGGCCACCTCAGCCAGCCGTTCGGTGCCGGAGCTGTGCTCCACCCGCGTCATCACCGCCGAATAGCCATGTTCGGCCACCACGGCGCGGATACGCTCGTCGTCAGTCGCCACGTGCACGCTGTGCGCGCCGCTCTTGAGCGCCTGCTCGACTGTGCGTATCACCATGGGCTTGCCGCCGAGATCGGCCAGCGGCTTCTCGGGGAAGCGGCTGGAGGCCAGTCTCGCCGGAATCAGGGCGATAAAGCTCACTTGCCGACTTCCTCTTCGGCGGGCAGCTCACGCGCCTCGCTCTCGAGCATGACCGGAATGCCGTCCTTGACGGCAAAGGCCAGCCTGTCGCCGCGACAGATCAGCTCCTGGCGACCCTTGTCGTAGTAGAGGGGGCCTTTGCACACGGGGCAGACTAGGATTTCAAGCAGTTTGGCGTCCATCTTTACTCTTCAATGCGTTGAGCCGGCTGGTCAGCCAGTCGGCGAGGTCGGGCTCGATAGCGGCTTCGACCGGAACGACCCAAATATTACCACTGTGTGCCAGCCCTTCCTCAGACAAAAGGGCGATTAGCTTGACGGCATCCTTCTCGGTGACCAGCCGGATATCGGCCTGCACCTGGTTGAGATCAGCCACGCTGTAACGATGGTGGTCGGGAAACGGGTGGGGCTGTACCGTCAGGCCTGCGGCCCTGAGGGTGGTGAAGAAGCGCTCGGGATGGCCTATGCCGGCCACGGCGGCTACCTGCCGGTTGGCAAAATGGCTCAAGGGCTGGCGCTGATCGGGTTGCGCCAATTGCCAGGCCTGGCTGGGCTGCAGCGCCATGTCGAAACGCTGGGGGTGTGTTGGCAGGCTTGGTGCGCCGTTGCCGTTCACCAACATGGCCTGGGCCTGCGCCAGCCGGCTGGCTGGCTCGCGCAGGGGGCCGGCGGGTAGCAGCCAGCCGTTCTGCAGGCCCCGATTGCCATCGACCACCACGATCTCGATATCACGCCCCAGGCGGTAGTGCTGCAGGCCGTCGTCGCACAGCAGGACAGTGGTGGTGGGGTGGGCGGCCAGCAGGGCCTGGGCGGCCGCAATGCGGTCGCGGCCCACGAATACCGGGCAGCCGGTGCTGCGGGCCAGTAGCAGGGGTTCGTCGCCGTAGCGGCTGGCGTCGCCGTCGACAGGCACTTCGGCTACGTCGGTTATCTGGCCGCCATAGCCACGGCTGATGATGCCGGGCTGCCAGCCCCGTGCGCGCAACTGCCGGGCCAGGTAGTGCACCGTTGGTGTCTTGCCGGCGCCGCCGGCCGTGATGTTGCCGACCACGACCAGGGGACAGGGCAGGGTGTGTGTTTGCAGTAATCCCAGGCGATAAAGCTGACGGCGCAGGGCCGCCAGGCCGCCGAACAAGGCCGACACCGGCAGCAGCAATGCGGCAGGGAAGCGGGATTGCCAGTGGCGCGGGGTTTGCATTGCCTGCCTCCAAAAGCACATTCCCGCCGGGGCGGGAATGCAGGGGTGGGTGCCGATGGGCGGGCAGCGCGTCTAAAGACGGCTGCCGCCTGTATCGTGGCCTGGGTGCTGGGGTAGCGCCTACTGGGGCGTCTGGGTGGCGAAGGTGAGCTTGCCCAGGCCGGCCATGCGGGCGGCTTCCATGACGTTGACCACAGACTGGTGGCTGGCATTGCCATCGGCGTTGATGACCACCACGGTATCGTCGCTGCTGGCGTACTTGCGCAGATCGGCTGCCAACTGCTCCACACCGGTAAAGCTGATGGCCTGCTTGTCTATGGCGTAACCACCGTTGCTGGAGACCGATATGACAATCTCGGCCGGCTTGCTGTCGGGCTTGTTGGCCTCTGCAGTCGGCAGGTTGATCTTCATCTCGGTGAACTTGGAGAAGGTGGTGGTCGCCATCAGAAAGATGAGTATCACCAGCATCACGTCCAGCAGGGGGATGAGGTTGATTTCCGGTTCCTCGCGGAGCCGGCCGCGACGGAAGTTCATGGCTTAGCTCCGCTCGCCGTGGACGACTTCGACCAGCTTGATGGCTTGCTGCTCCATCTCGACAACCAGGCTGTCGACGGTGGCGCGGAAATGGCGGTAGAAGACCAGGGCGATGACAGCGACAAAGATGCCGGCGGCGGTGTTGTAGAGGGCAATCTTGATGCCCTGTGCCATTTCACCAATATTGCCGGCGGCGCCCGACTGCGCGCTGAACATCTCGATCATGCCGATTACCGTGCCCAGCAGGCCCAGCAGTGGGGTGGCAGTGGCGATGGTGCCCAGGGTGGTCAGGAAGCGGTCGAGATCGTGCGCTACGGCGCGGCCGGTTTCCTCGATGGATTCCTTCATGATCTCGCGCGAGCTCTTGACGTTCTTGAGGCCTGCGGCCAGCACGCGGCCCAGGGGCGAGTTCGATTGCAGGCGCGATAGCATGTCGGAGGTGACACCGCTTTGTTTGAGCTCCTGAACGGTGACGGCCAGCAGGCCGTCGGGCAGGACTTGCGAGCGGCGCAGGGTGACCAGCCGCTCAATGATGATGGCGAGCGCGATAATGGACGCGAGTATGATCGAATAGATCGGCCAACCGGCAGCCTGGATGATGGCGAGCATGGGGTGATGTGTCCTACCGGAATTGGAAAAAACCGCGTAACTTTAGCCCCCCCTTGCCATCGCAGCAAGCATGCCGAGAGCATGAGACCTGCCGAGCGCCCATTCCAGCCTAGCTACAGACTATGACGATGGCGTCTGTGATTGCCTGAATAAACGGTTGTGCAGGGCTTGACTTATGGCAAACCCGCACGGCTGCAAGGCCTCTCCGGTTGTGCACAAGGGCTGTGGATAAGTTTGTGGGTAAGCTGCGGAAATCCACCTGAAATGCCCATGGCACAAGCGCAATACTAACTTGCTCAAAAAAGTGGCTATGATTTATTTCTGTTTAAAATCAATAATTTAAGTATTTGCTGTAACACTGCTGTCAAAAAGCGCACGTCGGTGTTGGGGCAGCGTCCCTAATGTGGATGAAAACGGATTCAAGAGACCAAATGAGCGACATGCTGTCAAGCCCGACCCCGGTTTGGTCGGTTAGTGAACTCAACCGCGCTGTCAAGGGTTTGCTCGAGCGCGAGCTGCCTTTGATGTGGGTTAGCGGCGAGATTTCCAACCTCACCATCGCCGCTAGCGGCCACTGTTATTTCTCGCTGAAGGACAGCGGCGCCCAGGTGCGCTGCGTGATGTTCCGTAACCGCGCCATGTTGTTGCCGTTCAAACCGCGCGAAGGCCTGAAGGTGGAGGCGCGTGCGGCGGTGACGCTGTATGAGGCAAGGGGCGACTACCAGCTCAATATCGAAGCCATGCGGCCTGCTGGCCTGGGCGCGCTGTACGAGGCCTATGAGAAGCTCAAGCTCAAACTGGCCGCCGAAGGCTTGTTCGAGCCTGCACGCAAGCGCCCCCTGCCGGCGGCACCCAGGGCGATAGGTATCGTCACCTCTTTGCAGGCAGCCGCCTTGCGCGATGTGCTGACCACCTTGCGGCGGCGGGCGCCACAGCTGCCCGTGGTGCTCTACCCCAGCCCGGTGCAGGGCGAGGGCGCGGCCGACAAGCTGGCGGCCATGATCAGGCTGGCCAACGCACGGGACGAGGTGGATGTGCTGATCGTCTGCCGTGGCGGCGGCAGCATAGAAGACCTGTGGTCATTCAATGAAGAAGTGGTGGCCAGGGCCATTGCGGAAAGTGCCTTGCCGGTGGTCAGTGGGGTAGGACACGAGACGGATTTCACCATTGCCGACTTTGTCGCCGACCTGCGGGCACCCACACCGACCGCCGCCGCCGAACTGGTGTCGCCCGACCGCAGCCTGCAGCTGGCGCAGTTGCAGGCCATACAGACCGGGCTGCTGCGCAGCTACCAACGGATACTGGAAAACCGCATGCAGCGGCTGGACTATTTGGCACGGCGCCTGATACACCCCGGCGAGCGGGTGGTGCGGCAGCGCCAGCGGCTGGCGCAAAGCAGCCGCAGCCTGGGTTTGAGCATGGCGCGGCTGATGGAAACGGCCCGCTGGCGGCTGGCGCATGGGCAGCAGCGCTATCGCGGTATCAGGCCGGCCCCGGCGCAGTTGGGGCAGGTGTTGGCTGGCTTGAAGCTGCGTTTGGCGCGGGCACAGCTGCGTGAGCAGGAACGCCGGCAGTCACGCCTGGGCAATCTGGCGGGGCGCCTGGAGGCACTAAACCCGCAAGCCGTACTGGCACGCGGCTATAGCCTGGTGGAGACCAGCACAGGCAGCCTGGTGCGTGATGCCCAGCAACTACGCCATGGCGAGCGCCTGCGCCTGCGCTTTGCCCAAGGCGAGGCCGCCGCCGTGGTGAGCGAGGCACCGGTAGAACAGGGTAGTTTGTTCTGACGTCAGCAGACCGCAGCATCAATTGAATAAAAACAGGGCCCCACCCCTGGCGGAGTGAGGCCCTGCTGCGGGCAGCGCCGTTGCCGTGGCGCTTACTTGAGTGCCGTACAGGCCGGCACGACAGCCTGGTTGCTGCCGGTATCGAGGAAGCCGTCGCTGATCCAATGGCCGGTATCCAGCCGGTTCCACAAGGACGTGCGGCCCCAGGTGCCGTTCACCCAATCGCCATTGGCATGGCAGACGATCTGTACCCGGTCGCCATTGCGCACGGTGCGCACCACGGTGGACTGCAGATTGGGTGCCGTGCGTACGTTGATCAACAGGTTGGGGTCGTTGGTCTTGACCGTCACTGTCTTGCCCGGCTGGGGCGGGACATCGCCCGAGCCATAGTTGACCAGCGAACCGCCGGGGTTGACCCGCCGGCCATTGCGCAAGGCATAGCCTTGGTAGGCACTGGCACCTTCAAAGAACTGCCAGCCGCCGATGGTCTTGCCGTTCACCGCGACCGGCTGGCCATTCATGCTGATGGAGAAATGCACGTGTGGCCCGGTGGTGGAGCCGCCGCAAGGCAGGCCATTGCCGATCTGACCCAGGTAGGCGCCCTTGCGCACCAGGGTGCCGTCGGCCAGGTTGGGCAGGTTGACCATATGGTAATAGCGCGAGGTGTAGCCGTTATCGTGCACCAGCTGCACGATGGCGCTGCTGTTGCGCACGCAGCTCTTATAGATACGGCCATCACGAGGGGCCAGTACCTGGCCGTTGCCGCCATTGAAGTCGATGGAATCGAAAGGCCGGCTGGTGCCGCTGTTGCCGTGCGGGCCGCCACCCATATACCAGGCTACACCTTCGGCCCAGGGCAGGCCCAGGCCGGTTTCGCCAGCCAGCAAGGTGGTGCCGGCCATGGGCTGGGCGGCATCCATCTGCTGCTTGAGCATGACGGTACGCTGCGCGCGGAAGGCATCACGCTCGGGCGCGCTCATCACACTGGCCGGCACATTGCCCAGCAGGGTGAAGAACGTGCTGCTTCCCTCCATCCCCACCTGCCACTTGCCACCGCTTTGCCGGGCGATAAAGAGGCGCGAGACCGGGATATCGTCACGCCCCGAGAACAGCACCTGGGTGGCCGAACCCAGCACCCAGGCGCCGCTGCGTTTGTGGATTTCCACGACGGTGTCGCCCGCTGGTGCCGCATCGGCGGCGATGGACTTGACCTTGTCGGCCAGCGCCGTGGTAGCCGCGCGGCGCAGCGCCTCATCGGGGGCGGGGCCGGCATGGGCCGGCAGGCTGAGATAAAGCCCTGCAAGCAGGGCGGCGAGTGGGGTGAAGGAACGTTTTTGCATCGTTGTGTTGCCTCTTTGGGTACGTGGGTGAGTGCGTAACCGGGCCTGCAGCCATGGTTGGCAGGCGGGGTGGACGCACGCGGTTTCCCGTCGTCGAGATAGCCTGGCTTGGGCGCAGGAATGCAGCGTTCTGCCTGCACGAATGGCCTGGCGGCTTTTTGTTGCCCGCCCACTATGGAGCGGGGGTGGTCAAAAAATCTTGTAAGACAACAACGCCTTAACAGAGATTTTTTACAATTCTCATTAAAAATAGCCGTTTAGCATATGCCAAATGCATGGCAATTTATGCCTTTGACATGTTTGGACGATTGTGCAGGAGTGGGGTTTGCCGCAAAGGCAGGCTGGGTGCGGGGGAGGGCGCTATTTGCAGGGATCTCGCGCCAGTTTGGGCGAGCAGCTGCGCTGCAGCGTGCAGAGTTTGGTTGTAGCTAGGCGCGTGCAGAGTTTGGTTGTAGCTAGGCGCGTGCGGCTGGCTGATGAGTAAGCTAAATAGCTGAGGTGGTTGCAGGTGCGTGGTGCGCGGCATTCGCAACTTCTGGGTGGTTTTTCTTCGCGGATCAAGTGCCGCACAGACTCTCGCCGTATAATTTCTGCCGAACGTGTCCCCTTTCGATGCTTGGCACTGAGGAATTGATAATTTATATGCGCGAAATCTTATTGGGTGTCTTCTTGAGTCTTGCATGTTTTGCGGAGGCCGCGACTACTGATCTGGACCTGAGCAGGGAGGAGGTCAGGGCATATCGGGAAAAAACGATCGTGCTGGAGAAGGATGTTGCCTTCCTTAAAGAGGCGACAGGTAATAGGCTAGAAGCCCAAGATAAGCGCATTACTGATATTGGTCTTTCGACGGATCAGCATGCAAACCACATTGCCGCGGTTGCTAACCAAACGACTTATCTTGGTTACCTCATAGCATTCATCGCGCTCGTTGGAGGCTTCGCGGCATACTTTACGGCCACGAGGCAAGCCAAAGAGGCAGCTAATAAATGGTTTGAAAGTAACGCTCAGGAACTTCGTACACAAATTGATGCGCTTAAGAATGAGGCTGATGACCTTCAGAAGCAATTGCGTCAACGGGCAATAGACGCACACAGTGAAATTGATCAACACGCGACAGATGTGACGAAGCATGCGACCGATACTCAGCAAGCGATTTCAGCAATGGCTCAGCGCATGTTTTCTAATGCGTTCAGCACCGATCAAGTGCCACAGCCATCTGCCGATGCAGCAACCATCGAAGCTGTTCAAGCGGCTAGCGAGGCACTGGAGTCGAAACCAGAGCGGGATTTCAAATCTGATGATCATTTTACCCGTGGCCTAAACGAATTCCTTGCCAATCGCTTTGACTCCGCCTTGCATATTTTTGAAAAAGCCTTGGAGCGAGCCCAAGTTGAGAAGCTTATGCCTGAAAGGCATATATGGTTAATGTTTGCTCGTGCGGCCTCTCTTGGTGAGCTTGGACGCAGCGAGGAGTCAGTCGCTGTTTATGACGAAATCGACCGTAGTTTCGGCCCGTCTGACAGGATCTCTGTGCGAGAGCTGGTCGCTGCCGCTCTACTAAACAAAGGCGTAAAGCTATGCCAGCTAAATCGTAGGGAGGAAGGAATCGCCATCTACGATGAGATTGATCTACGTTTTGGTGAAGATACTAGCCCAGATATACGAGAGCGGGTTGCATATGCTCTTTTTAATAAGAGCATTGTGCTTCACCAGCTTGATCGTATGGATGAAGAAATTGCGGTCTATGACGAGGTTAATCGACGTTATGGCAACGACGAGAGTCCTGCATTAGTTGAGTTGGTTGCCGTGGCTCTCTTCAACAAAAGTACCAAGCTGGGTGAGGTTGGCCGCTATGAGGAAGCAATCGCCATTTGCGACGAGATTGTTAGGTGTTACGGCAAAAAAGAAAGTGTTGCCCTGCGGCTAGTGGTTGCTAAGGCGCTCGTCGGCAAGGGTTCTTGGTTCGGTCAACTCGGGCGGAGCGAAGAGGCAGTCGCTATCATTGACGAGGTTGACTGGCGCTTTGGAAAAGATGACAACTCTGCTCTGCGTGAACTGGTCGCCAACGCGCTACTCAACAAGGGCACTTATTTCGGTCGGCTTGATCGTAGCGAAGAAGCAATTGCCGTCTATAACGAGATTGATCGGCGTTACGGCGAAGATACCAGTTCTGCTCTGCGCGAGTGGGTTGCTCGTGCGCTTGTTACCAAGGGTTTAGCGCTGGGTCAGCTTGATCGTAGGGAGGAGGAAATCGCCAGCTACGAGGAGATCGATCGGCGCTATGGCAAAGACGAGAGTCTTTTTTTGGTTGAACTGGTTGCCAAGGCTCTCGTCAGCAAAGGTAACGCACTAGTCAAGCTTGATCGTAGGGAGGAGGCAATTGCCGTCTACGATGAAGTCGAGCGGCGCTTTGGCATAGGTGATAGCGCTGTTTTGCAAGGGGTGACGGCGGATGCGCTGAATGGCCGAGCATATGCTCGGATACTGCAGGCTAAGCATAGCTGGCAAACCGAAGTGGGGCGTCAGGGGTTTCTTGATCATGCAATTAGCGATTTGACGCGAGCTCAAGTAAACAGCTCAGGAGGTAGTCGAGCTACGATACTGGGCAATTTAGGCTATGCATTTTTTCTCTCCGGAAAAACAGATCATGCAGAAGATCTGACGAAAGAATGCCTGCGCCTGGGGGGAGATGAGTCGCTGCAAGCACAACGTGCTGATGCCGGTGTGCAACGCATTGAATTGCTGGATTCTGAGTACGAAACACTATTGGATCGGCTATGGGACGATTTGCGCCCGGAGAGTTAGATACCTCACGTTGGGATGACCGCAACTATGCATTCTTGGCCTGTTCAAACTGGCGACGACCATACGGCTTCGCCCGGTTGACCATTCGCCTTTGATCTAACAATGGCGTAGAAGGCCAGTCTCTCCGACATTGGTTCCACTATCGATAGCGACTCGCAGCGCTCGCGCCTTCGACTCGACCCCAACCCTCAACACTCCCCATCCAGCCACCGCCCCAGCCAAGCCACCGTGACCGCCGCGGCATCCCAGGTCATGGCGCCCAACTGCTCGGCCACCTGCGGGGGCTGTAGTAGCTGGAACTGGCTGACCTCGCCGTCGGTGTTGACCGGGGCGAAGTCGTCGGGCAGGGGTAGGTCGTAGCAGTAGAGCAGTTCGTCGTGCACGCCGTCGGGCTCGCGCCGCTGGCTGCGCAGTATGCCTACCGGGCGGGCGAAGCCGGCCAACCTAGCTGGTACGCCGGCTTCTTCGGCCAGCTCGCGCTGCAGGGTGTCTTCTGGCGATTCGCCGCTGGCGATGCCGCCGGCGGTGAGGTTGTCGAGCTTGCCGGGGTCGACGCTTTTGTGGGTGGCGCGGGTGCCCAGCCACAGGCCGCCGTCTTCGATATAGCCGTTGACGTGGATGGCCCGGCTGCACAGGCCCAGGGTGCGGAAGGCGCTGCGCTCCAGGCTGAAGCGCACGCGGCCCCAGTCGTCCATCCAGTCGTAGCGTTCATCGCGCCAGCCTTTGATCCAGCCTTCGTCGCGCAATTGTTCGGCCAGTTCCTGCAGGGCGCGGCTGCGCATCAGCGGGCCGCCCAGCCTGGGGTCCAGCGCCAGGCCCCGGCCTTCGGTCAGGAACAGCTCGCTCTGCAGCAGGCGGTCGGCCAGGGCGGGGCTGACCCAGCCGGCAGCCAGGCCTTCTACTGCCCATGGCAGCAGCCCGGTAGTGTCGAACCGGGCCTGGGTCTGGCGCCAGTAGGCGATGCGGTCCAGCATCTCGTCGGCACTCATGGGGTGGGCTCCATTGGGCTGCGCTGGCGCAAGGGGGATATGACATAGCGCTTGAGTATGCGCTGCGGTTCTCCCTCGTTGTTCAGGGCGGCGGTGGCGCGGCTGAGCTGCTGCAAGGTGGCGGCGGGCAGCTTGGGGTTGGCGTAGAGGAATACGTCGGTGGTCAGGAACACAAAGGGCGGTGCCAGCAAAGGCTGCACAGCGGGTTCGGCATTCAGTGCGGGGCTCAGGCCGCCCAGCTCGCCGCACAGGCCATCCAGCCGGCCGGCCACCAGCATGCGCATGCCCTGGCGGTAGTCGCTGACTTCATACAGCCGGTGGCCTTTGCGTTGCAGCAGTGGGCAGGTGCCGTTGAGTCGGCCTATCAGGTAGGGCTTGAACTCCTCCAGCTGGCGTGGCTTGAGCGGCAATTGCGCACGATAGAGGATGACGCCTTCGAGCTGTGAAATGGTGCCCAGCTTGATCAGCCCCATCTGTTCGTCGAGCTTGAGGCTGCTGATGGCCAGGTCGATCTGCCGCCGCTGCAGCATGGCATAGAGCCTGGCGGTGGGGTAGAGGGTGTTCTGGTAGGGCAGGCCGGCGCGTTCGGCCACCCGGTTGGTCAGCTGGTAGAAGGCGCCATCGGCCTGCTTGTCGGCGCCCAGATAGCCATAGGGTGTGACATCCAGCGTGCCGAGCCGCAGGCTGGCCGCCTGGGCCCGTGCGGCTATCGTAAACAGCAGGCTGATAAGTAGCAGTCTGAAGAGCATGCGGTATGGCAGGGCCTGTTTATGGGCGATGCCGCCTGAGGGGCCGCCCTGGCCACTCGGCTTGGGCTCGGCGTTGGCAGGCGATGCTTGCTTTATAACGCAGTTGGGCCCTGTCCGTGCATAAGAAGCGGCTGATTTGCGCGCCCGCCACAATCCGCCGCGAGGGTGGCGGCGATGCCTGGCTAGGTCTTCAGCAGCTCTTCCCGCCCTGCCAGCCAGCGCGCCAGGTGGGCTTCGGCCACGGCGGGGGCTCGCTCCAGCAGCTGGCTGGCGACATCGCGAGCCTGCTCCAGCAGGTCGGTGTCGCGTTCCAGGTCGGCAAAGCGCAGCATGGGTACGCCGGATTGGCGGCTGCCCAGGAACTCGCCAGGCCCGCGTATGCGCAGGTCTTCGCGGGCGATGACAAAGCCGTCGGTGGTCTCGAAGATGACCTTGAGCCGTTGCTTGGCGACCTCGCCCAGGGGGCCGCTGTAGAGCAGCACGCAGCTGGATTCCAGCGCACCCCGGCCTACCCGTCCGCGCAGCTGGTGCAGCTGGGCCAGGCCCATGCGCTCGGCGTGTTCTATCACCATGAGTGTGGCATTGGGCACGTCCACGCCGACTTCGATGACCGTGGTGGCGACCAGCACCTGCAACTCGTTGCGGGCGAAGGCTGCCATGACTTCGGCCTTTTCTGCCGCCTTGAGCCGGCCGTGCACCAGGCCGACCTGGTACTCGGGCAGGGCTTCGGCCAGGGCGATATGGGTGTCGATGGCGGTTTGCAGTTCCAGTGCTTCGGATTCCTCGATCAGGGGGCAGACCCAATAGGCCTGGCGGCCTTCGTGCGCTACCTTGCGGACGAACTCGATCATCTCTTCGCGGCGGGCGTCGCTGACCAGCCGGGTCTTGATCGGGGTGCGGCCCGGTGGCAGTTCGTCGACCACGCTGACATCGAGGTCGGCATAGAAGCTCATGGCCAGGGTGCGGGGGATGGGGGTGGCCGACATCATCAGCTGATGGGGCGAGCCGCCCTTGCCGCGCAGGGCCAGCCGCTGGTGGACGCCAAAGCGGTGCTGCTCGTCGACGATGGCCAGGCCCAGTTGGGCGAAGGCGACCGACTCCTGGAACAGCGCGTGGGTACCGATGGCCAGCCGGGCCGCGCCGCTTTCGACCTGGGCAATGGCGGCGGCCTTGGCGCGCGGCTTGAGGGAGCCAGCCAGCCAGGCTACCTCTATGCCCAGCGGCGCCAGCCAGGCCGACAGCTTCTTGTAGTGCTGCTCGGCCAGGATCTCGGTGGGCGCCATCAGGGCGACCTGGTAGCCGGCTTCGATAGCGTCGAGCGCGGCCAGGGCTGCGACGATGGTCTTGCCGGCGCCGACATCGCCTTGCAGCAAGCGCTGCATGGGGTGGGGCGAGGCCAGGTCGTGGCGTATCTCGGCCAGCACTCTTTGTTGTGCGCCGGTCAGGCCAAAGGGTAGGGTGGCGATCAATTGCTGGGCGAGCGTGCCGGCGGCGCTGAGGATGGGCGCGGTCTGCTCGCGGCGGCGGCGGTAGGCCAGCCGCATCGACAGTTGCTGGGCCAGCAGTTCGTCGAACTTGAGCCGCAGCCAGGCGGCGTGAGTGCGTTCGGACAATGCCCGCTGGGCGATGTCCGGCGTGGGGTGGTGCAGCAGCTGCACGGCGGCGCCGAAGGGCATCAGCCCCAGGTCGTCCAGCAGCTTGGCGGGCAGGGTATCGCTCAGCTCACACTGTTTCAGCGCTTGCGCGATCAGTTTGCGCAGGGCTGGCTGGGCCAGGCCGTTGACCGTGGGGTAGACGGGGGTCAGCGATTCGGCCAGGCCGGTCTGCTCGCCCACGCTGCGTATCTTGGGGTGGACCATCTCCTCGCCAAAGAAGCCGCGGCGTATTTCGCCCAGCAGCCGGACGCGCCGGCCCAGGGCCAGTTGCTGCTGCTGGTTGGGATAGAAATTGAGCAGCCGGACATACAGCTCGCCGGTGGCATCGGCCACCCTGGCCACCAGTTGGCGGCGTGGCCGGTAGGTCACTTCGGCATGCACCACCGTGCCTTCCACCAGGGCTGGTGCGCCGACCGGGGCATCGACGATGGGGTAGAGGTGGGTTTCATCCTCGTAGCGCAAGGGCAGGTGCAGTACCAGATCAAACGCCCGCTTGATGCCCAGTTTGGCCAGGCGGGCGGCGGCCGCCTTGGGCAGGGTGGAAATATCCAGGCTCATGCAGGCAGTATGCTGATTACCAGGGCGCCGGCAGCATCGCAGCACCACAGTATGTTGAGATCGTACAGGGCCATGCCGTAGCGCCGTGTGGGGTCGTCGGCATAGCCGGGGCGGGGGTCCTGCGCCAGTACTTCGGCGATCAGGCTGCGCAGGCGGGGGTGCCGTGCCTGCAGGGCCAGCAGCTGGGCATCGGCTTCGGCCGAAAAACGCACCGGCAGCGGTTGGCCGCCATCATCGGCATAGCCGTTGGAGGCATCCGGCAGGGCATCGGCGTAAGCCAGGTAGGGCTTGATATCGAGTATGGGTGTGCCATCGAGCAGGTCGGCACCGGCCAGGTGCAGGCGCACGCCGTTGTCGGTCTCTATGCGCTCCAGCCTGGCCACGGACAGGCCTATGGGGTTGGGCCTGAAGGTGGAGCGGGTGGCGAACACCCCTACGCGCTGGTTGCCGCCCAGCTTGGGGGGGCGCACGGTAGGGCGCCAGCCCTGGTCTGCCGTGGCGTGGAAGACAAACACCAGCCAGACATGGCTGAACTGCGCCAGCTCCCGCACGGCGTCGGGGGTGTCGTAAGGGGGCAGCAGGTGCAGGATGGCCTCGGCTGACGGTGTCAGGCCGGGCTGGCGGGGGATGGCGAATTTTTCCTTGTAGCAGCTTTCTATCCGGCCTATGGCCTGCATGTTCCACTGGCTCATGGCTGTGCCTCCAGCAATGCTGCCAGGGCTTGGTGCTGGCCGGCATCGAGCTGTGCCAGTTGCAGTGCCAGCTGCCCCAGGCTGCGATAGGCCTGCGCCACGGCTGGGTCGAGCGCCTGGGTGGCGGCCAGTTGGCGGGCCACGGTGTGGGTGTCGCCCCGCGCAATGGGGCCGGTGAGGGCGGCATGGGTGCCGAGCCTGTCCAGATTGGCCAGGGTGCCCTGTACCAGTGGGCGCAGGGCGGGCCAGGCCTGTTCGCGGGGCACGCCGGCGGCGGCCATGCAGCGCAAGGCGGCCTCCATCAGGGCGACCAGATCGTTGCAGGCCAGCACGGCACCTGCGTGGTATAGCGTCTTGTGCTGGGCGGTAATGTCAAGGCGGTGGGCGCCGAGTACATCAAACAGCGGTGCCAGCCGTGTCAGGGCGATGGCGTCGCCTTCGCAGCCGCACCAGGTGCCGGCGAAATCCTGTATGGCCTGCGCGGGCTGGGCAAACGATTTGAGCGGGTGCACGCTGGCAACCCATACGCCAGCCGAACGCAGGGGGGCCAGTACCTCGCTGCCCACGGCGCCGCTGGCATGCAGTACCACGCTGTCGGCCGCCAGTATGCCGGCCTGTAGTAGCTGTGCGACCAAGCCGGGCAGGGCGTCGTCGGGAGTGGCCAGCAGGGTAAAGGCCGCTGCCGGCAGGTCGGACAGGGCCATGGCCTGGCCGGCGCCGATAAACGCAATGGCTTCGTCCACCATGGCCGGGCGACGGCCTGCCACGCCCTGCAGGGTGACAACGCCAGCATCGTGCCATAGCCGTGTCAGGCTACGTCCCAGGCGGCCGGGGCCGATCAGATTGAGGGTTGCAGGCGCCATGTGGCTCGTTCTGTGATTGGGGGCGGATAAGGCGCCAAGCCAGCACGGTGGCGGGCTACAGGGCGCTCCCAGAGGCCTCGCTTTCGTCGCGATACGGCGTTGCTCGTGAACAATTTCTCCTTACCTATCAACCATAGGTTGCGTCGAAATTGCTCACTCACGCCTTGTCTCGCTTAGAAATCGAGGTCTCTGGAAGTCCCTTGCAGGCGGATACGGTGGGATTATCGCACGCCTGTGCCGCTTGGCTGCGCTCTGCGGCATTGCCTATTCTGTAGACAGATGTGCATTATTTGTTTACGAAAGGCGTCGCCGTAACACCTTGTGAACGCGTATAATTCCATCGTCATCATTGGCTGCGCAATCTGGAGTACCCCTCATGAAGCTTACCGCCCTCGTCACACTTGGCCTGCTGTTGGCACTGCCGGTCGCGCATGCTGCCAAGGTTTACCAGTGGAAGGACGCAAACGGCAACGTGGTGTTCTCAGACCAGCCGCCACCCGGCCAGAAGACCGAGCAGCGCGAGATCAAGAGTAATGTGATACAGACCAGTGGCGGCAACTTTGCCACCCGCGAGGCCATACGCAAGAATCCGGTCACGCTGTGGAGCAATAGCTGTGGCGATACCTGTGATTCGGCCCGTGCGCTGCTGACCAAGCGCGGCGTGCCTTATTCCATGCGCAACCCGCAAGCCAGCAATGGCGAGATGGAAGAACTGAAGCGCATTGCCGGCGACACCGTGGTGCCGGTATTGCAGGTGGGCGGCAGCACGCTCAAGGGTTTTGAGGAAAACAGCTGGAGCAATGCGCTGGATGCGGCAGGCTATGGCAAGACGGCCGACCCTACGCTCAAGGACCAGGCAGCCAAGAAGCCTTGAGTGGCGAATACTGCTAACATCGAAACGGCGGCTCAGACCGCCGTTTTTTATTGCCGGATGAAAGCCATGCAAATCGCCACCTGGAATGTGAATTCCCTCAAAGTACGCCTGCCGCAGGTGCTGGAATGGCTGGCCGGCCGGCCCGAGCTGACGGTACTGGCACTGCAGGAAACCAAGCTGGAAGACCATGCGTTTCCTAAGGCCGAGATAGAAGCCGCCGGTTTTCATGTGGCCTATGTGGGGCAGAAGACCTACAACGGCGTGGCGTTGATTTCACGCGCGCCCCTGCTGGACGTGCAGTACAACCTGCCCAATTACGAAGACCCGCAAAAGCGGGTGATTGCCGCCACCGTGGATGGCGTACGCGTCATCGGCGCCTATGTGGTCAATGGCCAGGCGCTGGATTCAGAGAAGTATCCCTACAAGCTGGCCTGGCTGGATGCCCTGATCGCCTGGGTGGGCGAGCAATTGCAGCAGCATGGCAAGCTGGCCCTGGTGGGCGATTTCAATATCGCCCCGGAAGACCGCGATGTGCATGATCCGGCCAAGTGGTCTGGCGACGTGCTGGTCAGCCCGCCGGAGCGCGAGCGCTTCCAGCAGTTGCTGGACCTGGGGCTGGTGGACAGTTTCAGACTGTTTGAGCAGGCCGAGAAATCGTTTACCTGGTGGGACTACCGCATGATGGGCTTCCGCCGTAATGCCGGCCTGCGCATAGATCATGTATTGCTGTCGCGGCCACTGGCTGAGCGCTGCACGGCTTGCGAGGTGGACAAGGAGCCTCGCCGGGTGGAGCGACCCAGCGACCATGCGCCGGTGATTGCGACGCTGGCAGATTGAGCCTGGGTGCTGCCTGAGTGCTAGCCGTTGATGGGTGGTGGATCGGATTGCCACCGCTTGGGCAGGCAAAAAAACCGGCCCTAAGGCCGGTTGTCAGTATCGACGGGCTAGGCATCCCGACGAGGAGTTGGGGTTGGCGCCCTTCAGGCCGGATGCCGGCTGCGGGGGCGGAGACGCCGCAGCAGGCTGCGCCAGTCGGGCTCGAACAGGGCGATCAGGATGCCGGCGGTCAGTAGCAGGGCGCCTATCCAGTAATAGGCACCCAGCAGTTCGCCAAACATCAGCCAGCCCAGCAGTGGTCCGACGATCAGGCCGCTGAAGCAGCCGGTCTCGGCCAGTGAGGCATCGGCGGCGCGGTAGCCGAGTACAAAACACTGCATGCAGGCGATGCTGATGCCACCCAGTAGCAGCAGGCCCAGCCATTGGGTGGCGAGCAGGGACGGGACGGCAAAGCCAGCGAACAGGCCGAAGGCCAGCAATTGGCCCAGATAGGTCCACCAGATGATGGCCAGGGTGGACTCGCTATTGGCCCCGCGCTTGAGCAGCACGCCCAGTGCGGCATCGGCCAAGGCGCCAGTCAGTGCGGCCAGCAGGGCCCAATTCACGGCGCTGATTTCCGGTTGTGCCACAACCCATACACCCGCAAAACCGACTGCCACACCCAGCCAGCGCATGGGGCGTACGGCTTCGTTGAGGAAGATCAGGCCCAGCGGTATCAGCCAGATGGAGGTGGTGAGCGCGTAGACCGTGACCTCGCCCAGGCTGAGGTGGGCCAGGGCGTAGAGGGCACAGGCGGCCGAGAGGCTGGTGAAGACCATGCGGCCCAGGTGCAGCCCGGGTTTGCGGGTGCGGATGGCGGCGGCGCGCTGGCGCAGCGCGAAAGGGGCGATCAGCAGCAGGATGCACAGGGCGCGCAGAAACATGACCGTGGCCATGGGCAACTCGCCGCCCAGATGCTTGAACAGGGCATTGATGAAGGTGAATAGCGTCATGCCCAGCACGATCCACAGCACGCCACGGGTATTGCCTGAAAGGGCTGAGAGGTTTGCATGCATGGCATGGCTCCTTGGGCGGGTTGAGTGGCGTGGAATGGCGCCGAGAGCAAGCAATTTATGGCCTGTGGCAAAGCAGCACAAACGCCTTTTTGGCATGTAAGCTATGCGTTTTATGCATGGCTGGAGAAGGCTGATGAAACGCTTGCCGCCGTTGGATGCCTTGCATGTGTTCGCCATTGTGGCGCGCGAAGGCAATATGAGCCGGGCTGCCCAGGTCTTGCATGTGACCCAGAGTGCGGTGAGCCGGCAGGTGCGGCAGTTGGAGGAGTACCTGGGCGAGGTGCTGTTTGTGCGGCAGGCGCGGGGCATTGCCCTGACTGCCGTGGGGCGCCAGCTGCTGCCGGCGGTGGAGCAGGCCTTTGCCGGTTTGCTGCATGCGGTGGAGGGGCTATGCCAGCGGCCGGCCGACCTCAAGATCAAGCTGCCGCCTACCTTGGCCATACGCTGGTTCTTACCACGGCTGCCGGCCTTCCAGGGGCTGCACCCTGGCATCGAGGTGCGGATGAGCACGGCCTCGTTCAGCCGTATCCATTTCGAGCGCGAGGACTTTGATGCGGCCATCGTGGCCGGCAATCTGGGGCCGGGCGAGGGCTATAGCGAGGCGCTGTTTGCCGAGACCCTGGTGCCGGTGTGCGCGCCAGCCATGGCCGAACGCTTGCGCCAGCCGGCTGATCTGGCCGGCGAGGCACTGATACACCTGAGCCCGGACCATGCCGACTGGCGCCGCTGGTTGCGCCAGGTGGGCGTACAGCACCCGGCGCTGGAATCCGGCCCCAGTTTCGAGGTGATCGACATGGCGGTGAACGTGGCCAGCCAGGGCATGGGCGTGGCACTGGCCGACCCGGTGCTGATCGCCCACGACCTGCGTAGTGGCCGGTTGATTGCGCCTTTTCCGGCGCTGCGGATACAGACCGACTACCACTATTGGTTTGTCTGCCCACGAGGGCGGCAGCACGAGCCGGCACTGGCCGCGCTGCATGCCTGGCTCAAGGCCGAGATTGCCGATTCACTTGCTGCGTTAACGCCACAGCCTGCGCCACCTTAAGCGGTTTGATTGAGCATACTGATCGGTATGGTTATATTGCTGCATTCACCTATCCGGTGACTTACAGGAGGAGATTGCATGAAACGCGTGATTGCCGCAGGCCTAGGCGGCCTGATGCTGGCCCTACCCGGTGCTGCCTTTGCCAATGTCGTGACTGCACCCAAGATACCGGTGCGGGATTTCTTCAAGAATCCGGAAAAGACCAATTTCCAGCTTTCGCCCAACGGCAAGTACATCTCCTTTACCCAGCCGGTCGAAAACCGCCTGAATATCCATGTCATGCCCAGGGGCGGTGAGGCCAAGCGGCTGACCACGGTGAAGGACAGGGATATCCGGCAGTATTTCTGGAAGGGCGACGACCATCTGCTGTTCCTCAAGGACAATGGCGGCGACGAGAACTTCCATCTCTATGCGGTGGACCGCGATGGCAAGGCCACGCGTGACCTGACTCCGTTCGACAAGGTGCGGGTGGAACTGATCGATGATCTGGAAGATCATCCCACCGATGTGCTGATCGGCCTGAACAAGCGCAAGGCTGAGGTGTTCGACGCCTACCGGCTGAATGTGAAGACCGGCGAGCTGAAGATGGTGGCCGAGAACCCCGGCAACATCACAAGCTGGGTTACTGACCACAAGGGCGCCATACGCGTGGCCCAGAGTACCGATGGGGTGACCTCATCGCTACTCTACCGCGCCAATGAGAAATCGCCGTTCAAGACGATACTGACCACCAATTTCAAGGATTCGGTGGCGCCGCTGTTCTTTACCTTCGACAACAAGCGCCTTTATGCCGCCTCCAACCTGGGTCGTGACAAGGTAGCCATCGTCGAGATGGACCCGGCTACCGGCAAGGAACTGAAGGTGGTCTACCAGCGCGACGATGTGGATGTGGACGGCCTGCGCTACTCCAAGAAGCGCAAGGTGCTGACGGCAGCCACCTATGAGACCGCCAAGATGGAGCGGCACTTCTTTGATGACACCACTGAAAAGCTGATCAAGGGCCTGCAGGGCAAGCTGCCGGGGTATGAGATCACCCTGCAGGGCAACAAGAATGAAGATGCCTGGATAGTCTCGGCCTGGAATGATCGTACCCGTGGCACCCGCTACTACTACGACGCCAAGGCTGACAAGCTGGAAAAGCTGGCTGAAGTCACCCCCTGGTTGAACGAGCAGCAGATGGCCAGTACCAAGCCTATCAGCTATACCAGCCGCGATGGCTTGACCATACACGGCTACCTGACCCTGCCCCTGGGCAGCGAGGGCAAGAACCTGCCGGTGATCGTCAACCCGCACGGCGGCCCTTGGGCGCGTGACAGCTGGGGCTTCAACCCGGAGGTGCAGTTCCTGGCCAATCGTGGCTATGCCGTGCTGCAGATGAACTTCCGTGGCTCTACCGGCTACGGCAAGGCGTTCTGGCAGGCTTCGTTCAAGCAGTGGGGCAAGACCATGCAGGATGACGTCAGCGATGGCGTCAACCACCTGGTGAAGCAAGGCGTGGCGGACAGCAAACGCGTCTGTATCTATGGCGGCAGCTATGGCGGCTATGCCACCCTGGCCGGCCTGACCTTCTCGCCTGATCTGTATGCTTGTGGCGTGGATTACGTGGGGGTGAGCAATCTGTTTACCTTCATGAAGACCATACCGCCCTACTGGAAGCCTTATCTGGACATGATGTACGAGATGGTGGGCAATCCGGAGAAGGACAAGGCACTGATGGAGTCGGCCTCGCCGGTCTTCCATGTGGATAAGATCAAGGCACCTCTGTTGGTGCTGCAGGGCGCCAAGGACCCGCGCGTGAATGTGGCCGAGTCTGACCAGATCGTGGCGGCGCTGAAAAAGCGTGGCGTGGATGTGGAGTACATCGTCAAGGAGAACGAAGGGCACGGTTTTGCCAACCAGGAAAACCGCTTCGAGGCCTATGAGGCGATGGAGCGTTTCTTTGGCAAGCACCTGGGCAGCTAGGCCAGACCTAATGGCTAAGAGCGGAGAACAAAGCCCAGCGTAGCGGTTCTGGCTAGGCGTGCGAGCGATGACAGTACGTGGGTACGGCAAGCTCGCACAACAACGCCAGAAGGGTTTTGTTAGCCGCTCTAAGTAAGACGGCCGGCGCAAGCCGGCCGTTTTTCATGGGAAGGACGTACGATGTATTGGCTGGAGAGTGAGCGCCTGCTGTTGCGGCGCTGGGAGTCGGCGGACCTTGATGACTTTTGCCGGCTGACCGGCGATGCCGAGGTAATGCGCTGGGTGGGCGACGGCACAACGCTGGACAGGGCTGACACGGCAGTCTGGATTAAACGGGCGAATGCCAATGTGGCGCGCTGGGGCTTTGGTACCCATGCGGTATTGAAACGCGACGACAGGTCGGTGATAGGCTGGGCAGGCCTGATACATAGCGAGCAGGCGAGTGCTGCCGATAGCGCCGAGATTATCTATGCCTTGCGGCCGGACTGCTGGGGGCGGGGCTACGCCACCGAACTGGCGGCGGCCCTGCTGGCATGGGCCTGGCAGTATAGCGATCTGGTGCGCATCGTGGCCACCGTAGACCCTGCCAACGCGGCGTCACTGGCGTTGATGACCAAGCTGGGTTTCAGCCATGAAGGGGACGGGCTGGATGAGGATGGCCTGCCCGAGTCCCGTTTCGCTATCCACCGCCCGGCATCACTGGCCGGCTGAGCCAGCACTGCCAGTGCCGCCGCTAGCCTTGGCGGTATCGAGGGCGGCCTTGAGTTGGGCATATTCATTGCAGCCGGGGCCGCAGAGCTGAAACAGTGTTTGCAGCTCTGTCTCGGCGCGAGCCAGGTCGCCCAGTACGATATAGGCTTCGCCCAGGTATTCATGGGCGCCACGGTGCTTGGGGTCCAGGCTCAGGGCCAATTGGTAGTGGCGCAGCGCCTCGGGCAGCTTGCCCAGCTTGCGATAGGCATAGGCCAGCTGGTTCTGGCCGTTGGCGTCCTTGGGGGCGCGTTCAAGGTATTCCTGCAGCAAGCCTACAGCACGCTCATGCTGGCCCAGCCGATTGGCCGCCAGCGCGTCGCTGTAGTCCGGGTCGGGCTTGGCGTCATTCTCGTTGGACCAGCCGGCAGCCAGGCTGGTGGTGGCATACAGGGCGCAGGCGAGCAGGGCCAGGAGGAAGGTAGGGCGCATGGATGGGTTTCCGGTGGAGAAGGTGGCGCCGGGGCGCCACCGATTATCGCAATGCCCGCAGGGGCGGGGTCTTTAGCACCCTTGCCAGCAACGGTGCGGCAGCCAGGCGCGCAGCCAGGGCGCCGCTGATCAGGCCAAAAGGCAGGAGCCACCAGCTGATGCGGGCCGGCAGTTCGAACAACTGCTGCGAAGCCCCCGCGCCTATGCCCAGCGCCGCCGCAGCTGCCAGCAAGCCGGCCAGGCCGCCCACCAGCAGCAGTTCTGCGCTGGCAGCCTGCCGGACGGTCTTGCCCGAGGCGCCCAGGGTACGCAGGATGGCGGCCTCGCGCTTGCGCTCGTCATGGGTGGCCAGGGTGGCGGCGTACAGCACCACGATGCCGGCTGCCAGGCTGAAGGCGAATACCACCTCTACCGCCGACAGCACCCTGTCGAGTACGCCGCGTACTTCGCGCAGTATCACCGAGACATCGATGACGGTGATGTTGGGGAACTTGCGCGACAGCTCGGTCGAGAAGGTACGCTGGGCATCCGGCAGGTAGAAACTGCTGACAAAGCTGGCCGGCTGGCTCTCCAGCAGGGCGCGATTGCCCACCACGAAGAAGTTGACCCGGAAGGAATCCCAATCGACCCGCCGCAGGCTGGTGACCGGGGCCTTGAAGACCTGGCCGTCTATGGTAAAGGCCAGCTCGTCGCCCAGCTTGATGCCCAGGCGCTGGGCCAGGCCTTCTTCCAGCGACCAGGCGGGGGTGTTGTCGCTCAGGGGCACACCTGCTACCAGCCGGTTGTCGTTGCGCAGGCTGCCACCCCAGCTGAGGTTGAACTCGCGCTCGGCCAGGCGGCGGGCGCGTTCGTCGGGGTATTTGTCGGGCACCACCGGCTTGCCGGCAATGCTGTGCAGGCGGGCACGTATCATGGGGCCGAACACGGGCTCGGGCAGGCCGGCGCGCTTGAACTCGGCCAGGATGCCGGCGCGTTGCTCAGGCTGGATATTGATGGCGAAGCGATTGGGTGCATCGACCGGGACGGACTTGTCCCAGGCACTGAGCAGGTCGTTGCGCACCACCGTCAGCAGCATCAGCGCCATAAGGCCCAGCGATAGCGAGACGATCTGCGCCACGCTGAGTCCGCGTCGCCGGGCAACATTGGCAAGGCCGAAG
Source organism: Chitinimonas prasina (assembly GCF_030160395.1). GTDB lineage: Bacteria > Pseudomonadota > Gammaproteobacteria > Burkholderiales > Chitinimonadaceae > Chitinimonas > Chitinimonas prasina. The sequence continues at coordinate 495,972 of NZ_BSOG01000001.1, read as the reverse complement.
CGCCAGCCCAGCTGGCCGGGCAGGGGCAGCTTGGGGGTGATCCAGACCAGGCACCAGGCCGCCAGGGTAGCCAGGGCTACCGTGCCGGCGAGGCCGGCCAACGCCAGACCGGCCAGGGTGGTGTCACCTGCCTGCCAGTAGATCAACCCGGCCAGCGCGGCCAGGCCCAGGCCAAAGGCCAGGGGGGCGTTCCCCGCCGGGGTGGCATCGCGCCGTAGTACCCGCAGGGGTGATACGCCCTTGAGCCTGAGCAGCGGGGGCAGACAGAAGCCGAACAGCAGCACCAGGCCGACTGCTGCGCCGGATAGCGCCGGCAAGGGGCCGGCTGGCGGCAGGGTGGTTTCGAACATGCCGGCCAGCAGGTGGGCTAGGCCGAATTGCGTCAGCCAGCCCAGGCCGATACCGGCGCTGATGGACAGCACGGCCATCAGGCTGTACTGGCGAAGGAACAAACCGATGATATTGCCTTGGGTCAGACCCATGGTACGCAGCAGGGCGACGGCATCGAGGTGGCGCTCCACATAGCGGCGGGCTGCCAGCGCAATGGCTGCGGCTGCCATGAAGACGCTGATCAGTGCAGACAGGCGCAGGAAGCGTTCCGCCCGATTGAGCGAGGTATTGATTTCGGGCCGCGCCTCGCGCACATCCTCCAGCCTTTGGCCGCGCTGCAGGCGGGGCTTGAGCCACTCACGCATGGCGGTCACCTGGTCGCGATCACCTGCCAGCAACAGCCGGTAGCGCACCCGGCTGCCAGGCTGGATCAGCCCGGTGGCGGGCAAATCGGCATCGTTGAACATGGCGCGGGGGATGAAGTTGTACAGATCCATCGCACCATCGGGCTCACGCGCCAGGATGGGGCCCAGGGTAAAGGCTTTTTCGCCCAGCTTCAGCGTGTCACCAGGCTTGAGCCCCAGCGAGCTGAACAGGCGCTGGTCGGCCCAGATGGTGCCGGGTGCCGGGCCGCCGCTTACTTTGGCCTCGCTGCCGTTCTGCAGCAGTCGGATATCCCCGCGCAGCGGATAGCTGGTGGAAACGGCCTTGACCGTGACCAGCTGGGCGTTGTCGGCCGTCTGCGCCATGCTGGGGAAGGTGGCGGTGGCACCCCGCATCAGCCCGCGCCGATCCGCTTCGGCCAGGAAATCGGCGGCGATGGGCTGGTCGGCATTCAGCACCAGATCGGCGGCCAGCAGTTGGTCGGCCTCGCTTTGCAGGGCACGGCCTACCCGGTCGGTAAAGAAGCCCACGCTGCTCATGGCGGCAATGGCCACCACCAGGGCAATGGCCATGACGGTCAGTTCGCCGGCAGTCAGATCGCGCTTGAGCCAGCGCCAGGCCAGGCCCCAGCCGTTCATGGCTTGGCACCCCAGGGGGCGGGCGGCAGGGCGACCGGCTTGGTCAGGTCGAAATCCACCCGGAAGCGCCGCTCACCCCTTTGCAATTGGTAGCTGTAGTGCTGGCCGGGCAGTATCTCCACCCGCCAGGTGTTTTCGGCTGCCGCTGGTATCAGCTTGGCCGTATGGGCATCGGCCGGGAAGGACTGCAGACTGGCTGTGCCGGCCTCGGCGGTGTCGCCGCCGTACTGGGTGATGCTGTCCTCGCTGCCATCGGCATGGCGATGATCATGCTTGAGCCGCAGCCCCTGGGCAGTACGGCTGATGACCCAGGTGCGGGAGTGGTCGTCGCCGACATGGAAGGGCACCCGTATGACCTCGGGGCTGCATTCGCGCACGTGCATGGTCAGCTTCTGTTCGCGGAAGCGGGTATCGTTGGGGTTGCCCTCCACCAGCCTGCCCTCGAAGGCCTTGCCACAGAGGCTGCTCAACTGGCGGAAGAAGGCATCGGCTGGTTTTTCCTCGGCAGCATGGGCGGGCAGGGCCAGCGCGCCAGCCATCAGGAGGGGCAAAAGGTGCTGGGAATGGGTCATGTCTCGGTCTTGTTCTGTTGTTGGGGCTGGTTAGCGTGCAGGTCTGGGGCGGCCGATGCCGCTCATACCCCGTCGCGTTCTATGACCTGGCCGCCGGCCAGCCGCAGGCGGGCGCCACAGCGTGCCGCCAGGCGTTCGTCATGGGTGACCAGCACCAGGGTGGTACCGGATTCGCTATTGAGGCTGAACAGCAGATCAATGATGCGCTCGCCGGTTTGGGTATCGAGGTTGCCTGTCGGTTCATCAGCAAACAGCAGCTTGGGCCGGGTGACAAAGGCGCGTGCCAGGGCCACGCGCTGCTGCTCGCCACCCGAGAGTTCCTTGGGGCGGTGCTGTACACGGCTGCCCAGGCCCACCCGCTCCAGCAGCGCCTGTGCTTCGCGGCGAGCCTCCTTGTGGCCGTTCAGCTCCAGCGGTAGCGCCACGTTGTCCAGCGCGGTCAGGGCGGGCAGCAGCTGAAAGCTCTGGAACACGAAACCCACATGCTCGGCCCTCAGCCTCGCCCGGCCGTCTTCGTCCAACTGCCCCAGCGTGTGACCAGCCAGGGTGACGCTGCCTTTGGTGGGGGAGTCCAGGCCGGCCAGCAGACCCAGCAGGGTGGACTTGCCCGAGCCGGATGCGCCGACGATGGCCAGGGTGCTACCGGGTGACAGGCTGAAACTCACGTCGTCCAGTATGGTCAGGGTCTCGTGGTCGAAACCTACTTGCTTGCTGAGACCCTGGGCCGCCAGAATGGGGCTACCTGTGGTTGATGATTCACTGTGAAGGAAATCTGGCGTGGCGCGCATTGTTCTGTTCTTGGGTTTGCTGATTAGTCTGTATACACCAACTGCCTGGGCGGATGGCCCCAAAACCTTGCTGGTGTACGGCGATAGCCTGTCGGCTGGTTACGGCATCCGGCTGGAAGCGGCCTGGCCCAGCCTGCTGCAAAAGAAGCTGGGGCCGGGCTGGCGGGTGATCAATGCCAGCCAGTCGGGAGAGACCACGGCAGGCGGCCTGACCCGTTTGCCGGCAGCCCTCAAGGCCCACAAGCCCGATGTGATCCTGCTGGAGCTGGGGGCCAACGACGGCCTGCGTGGCCTGCCGGTGGCGGCTGCCCGTGCCAACCTGGTCAGCATGATTGAGCAAAGCCGGGCCAGCGGCGCACGGGTGGGCTTGATCGCCGTGCGCCTGCCACCGAACTTTGGCGGCAGTTTCACGGCAAAGTTCGATGCCATGTTTGGCGATCTGGCCAAACAATACAAGCTACCCGCACCACCCTTCCTGCTGGACGGTATCGCAGACCAGCCGGCCCAGTTCCAGGCCGATCAACTGCACCCGGTCGCCGCTGCCCAGCCCAGGCTGCTGGACAATGTCTGGCCCATGGTCAGCAAGTTGATCAAGTAAGTTCGCTTAGCCAAGTTGCTGTAACCACTATTTACAGTGCATAGAGCCTGTTTACGATTTTTTCGCCCAGGCGTTCCGGGCAATGCCCGGAACCCGAAGGGCCGGACCGGAAAAGGGCCATGTACCGCGTTGGACTCCTTGGTAATAACCCGTTATTGCCTGCGTCGTCCGCCTTCTACCTGACTCTTTTCCGGCCCGGCACCGGGGTGAAAAAATCGTGAACAGGCTCTTACAATCAGACGCCTATGACGAGGCTGCGCCTGCCGAGATGGCCGCGGCGGATGTCGACCAAGCCAACAGGCGCGCTAGAATGCAGCACCCGTAGCGGGCAGCGGCGCCTTGAAGCTGTTGTCCGACCGGTCTTGCCGAGGAAGAACGCATTGAATACCGCAGATTACCTAGCGCGTGCGGGGCTGGCCGCAGCCCTGGATGCCGATGCAGTCAACAACCATCTGGCCGCTTATGGCGAGATTGCCGAGAACAGCCAGGCACCGGCGGACGTCGCGTCGCTGTATGCCTACTGGGTGCCGGAACTGGGTGAGAACGGTGCCTGCTCCTTGCCCGACCAACTGGCTGAGACCCCCTATGATCTGGCGGCGACGCTGGGTGGAGTGCGTGCGGACACTACCGTGCAACTGGCAGCGCTCAAGGAGCTGGTAGACCGTATCGTCGCCGAGACCGCCTGTGGCTGGCTGGGCGTGTACCAGGCGCGCGAGGTGGCTGGCGGCCGGGCCTTGGTCAAGCTGGCCTATGCCGGCAAGCCCAGCCGGGCCGAATTCCCGCTGACGGCTGAGTTTGCCTTGCACTCCAACAACAGCGCAGTGGGTTTGTCGGGGCAGGGGCGCATCATAGATAACGTAGCCAGCTATGTGGCCGAGGGCGGGGCGTACTACACCTGCGATGCCGAAGTGCAGAGCGAAGCCTGCCTGCCGCTGTTTGATGAAGCCGGCGCTATTGTGGGCATTGTTGACGCAGAAGACGCCCGCCGCGATTTTTTCCAGGGCGAGATACTGGCCAGGCTGGTGGCCTTTTGCCTGCTGGCGCCAAACTGCCTGCCTGATTGACTCTGGGTAGTTTGACTGGGCGTTAGTAGCGCTGGCCGCCTAGGCTGCGGCCCGGGGCGGCCAAACCTACACCGTAGCCGAGCTGGCTGCTTGGCGGTGCGCGAGCGCATTGGCGTTTTAGACGAACTTGGCTATACCGAGCTGACAACTAACCTTGCCTGCGGCGATGGAATTCGCCCGCAGTGCATGCCGTCAGCCAGGAGAGGAAAGGCCATGCCCACGCCACAAGAGATTACCCAGTCGTTGAACGCCCACCAGAACGATTTCTCTCAGGCGCAGTGGCAGGGCTTGCAGCAGGTGCGCAGCCTGTTTGCCTTTGGCGCTCGCCGCCATCGCAACCCCATGATGCGCAACGAAGATGTGCTGCATGGCGGCCATATGGTGGTACAGGACAACGGTGCGCTCAACCAGTCGCTGCAGCAGGCCGAGGCAAATAGCGGCTGGACTGGCTCGCGCCGTCCGCGCGATTGGACCAGTCTGCCCAGCTCGCATTACCCCAATCACGAAGCGGCACAGACCGAGTTGCAGATGCCGTTCAACCAACGGAATTTCGGCACCATCTTGCACGGCACCACGCCGCAGGGCCATAGCTGGGTGCAGATGGAAGCGCACTCTGGTGTCACCTCGGTTAACGGCGGAAGGCTCAGGGCCCTGACTGACTACGCATTGCACGCTACCGATTATCAGCAATACCGCCAGCACAACCAGAATATCGGCCCCATGGGCATGTCACGTTTCACCGAGGCCCGCCCGCTGACCATTACGGCAGGGCAGCTGGACATGCGTCGGCGCATACAGGCGTTCGAACCCCTATTCGCCGGGCGCAACCAGCGGGTAGACGAGCTGGCGCGGACGCGGGGCCGGCGCGATAACCTCAACCAGGGCATACGAGCCCGTCTGTAGCTTGGCGGGGCAACGGCGCCAAACGCCCTGCGTTATTCGGCGAATATCAGTCCTTGCCATGGAGAAGCCCGCGTATGCGGGCTTTTTCTTTGTTAAATCAATGAATAGCAGAAAACCCTTATGTTTCTGTAGGGTGAATCCGCTGATACTGCGATCCGCCCTCGGCGCGCTGGGTTTTTCGTCCGTCACAAAGCCGGGGTTGAGCTGCCGCTGGGCTGAACTGCATGCCGCAGAACCAATCATGAGCCACAGCGTCTGCCAGACGACAGGGGTAGTACTGATGAAGTTATCGTATCGCATGAGCGCCGTCATCGGCGCCGTTTGCAGTCTGCTGGTGGTGATCGGGGTGATCGCCGTGGTGGGCTTTCAGAACAACCAGGCGGGTCTGGTCCGGTTTGTGGAGCGTGATCAGGCTGAACTGCAAACACTGACGCGGCTGTATGTGCTGGCGCAGGGCAGCAGTGTGTCCTTGCGCAGCCTGTATGCCGACCCCACCAACGAAAAGGCTCTGGCCGAACTCAATGCCGCGCCCGAGCGGATAGCAGCCGTGGTGGCTTCGGCCAACACGCTGCTGGCCGGCGATGCCGATGACCTGAAGCGTCTGGCGCGCTTTGCCGAATTGCGCAAGCTGCAGCAGCAATACCAGTTCGAGGCGCGTGAGCTGGTGCTGGGCGGCGATCTCGATGCGGCCCGCGACAAGATCATCCAGTTCGAGAGCATGTTGGCGTGGGAGCCCATGCAGGCCTTGCTGGAGGACTGGCTGAAGGCGACTAATGGGCAGGTTCAGGCCGCCAAGGCCGAGGCTGCAGCGGCCAGCCAGCGCATCATAGGCGTGGTGGTTGGGGTGGCGCTGGGTGCGCTGGTGCTGGCGGTGCTACTGGGGGGCTGGCTGGTGCGCTCGGTCATGCGCCAGATAGGTGGCGAGCCTGACGTGGCAAGGACGGTGATGCGGCGACTGGCGGAGGGGGACCTGGCCCAAACCGTGACTGTGCGTGCCGGTGACAGCGACAGCCTGCTGGCCAGCGTTGAAGCCATGCGACAGGGCCTGGCCGGGAATGTGCAGGTATTGCGTGCCCTGGCCGAGCAGGTCAGCAGCGAAGCCAGCCAGGTGAGCGGGGGTACCCGGCGCATTTCTGGTAGCGCCCGCCAGCAAAGCGATTCGGCTGCTGCCATGGCGGCGGCCATCGAGCAGTTGAGCGTCAGTGTCAATCATCTGGCCGACAATGCCCGAGTGGCCCACAGCCTGACCGAGCAGGCAGGCCAGGGGGCTGAGACGGGTAGCGCCACCATACAAAAAGTGGGTGCCGAGATAGACCGGGTGGCGAAGTCGATTGCGCAGTCTGCAGGCACCATCAATGCCTTGGGTGCCGAAACCGAGCGCATATCCTCCATCGTTGCGGTGATACGCGACATTGCCGACCAGACCAATCTGCTGGCGCTGAATGCTGCCATCGAGGCTGCCCGTGCTGGTGATACCGGGCGGGGCTTTGCCGTGGTGGCAGACGAGGTACGCAAGCTGGCCGAACGCACCAGCCAGGCCACTGCCCAGATAGGCGGCATGATAGCGGCCACCCAGGCATCGGCCGGCGAAGCCGTGCGCGACATGGAGGCGGCCGTTGGCCAGGTGGCGGTGGGGGTAAGCGGTGCGCGCAGCGCCGATGCCGCCATGCGGGCCATACAAACGGGCAGCCACGAATTGGTGGGGGTGACCAACGAGATATCGCTGGCGCTGAAGGAACAATCGTCGGCCAGCCAGGAAATTGCCCAGAACGTGGAGCGCATCGTGCAGATGGCGGCCAGCACCACGGACGAGGCCGAGCAGGGCGCCGCTGCAGCCGGCCGGCTGGCCGAGGTGGCCCAGGCACTGCAGGCCAGCGTGGCGCACTTCCGCCTGTAAACCTAGTGGTCATGGGCCTGGGCGGCGCCGGATCGCTTCAGCCGGTATCGCCTACCGGCTCACGCCTGGTATTCGGTGGGGGCGAGGTCGTACAGTCTGTCCATGTCAAACCTGGCCATGGCATCGCAGTACTTGTCGAAGCCCAGGGTGCGATAGAAGCCCTGCACGTCCTGGTCGGCAATCAGCATGACACGGTACACCGGCAGGCGGGCCAGCAGCGATTGCATCAGCCGCTGGCCCAGGCCCCGGCCCTGGTAGTCGGGATGGACGGCGACATCATAGATAAAGCCGTGGTATTCGCCGTCGGTGAGTGCTCGGCTGGCGCCCACCAAATGCCCGCCGGCATAGGCCAGGCAAACCAGCTGGCTGTTGAGAAATGCCCGTCGTATCTTGTCGCCCTTGCGCCCACCCAGGCCAGCGGCGGCAAACAGGGCCTCCAGCTCAGCATTGCTGAGTTGGTCGCAGCGGTCGCGTAACTGGATATCCATTCAACCTTCCCAGGTGTCTATAAGCGCATGCCCAGCCAGATGACGGCCGAGGTCGCACCGGCGACCAACGGGTCCAGCAGACGGGGCCAGAACTGACCTGGCTTGAGCTGGGCTGCCGCATCATCGTGATGGGCTTGTTCGTCGGCCAGGATCGCTTCTATGGACTCTGTGGCGGCGCTATCTTGCCCTTGCAGCGTCTGTAGCTGCTGTTGCAGATGCAACAGAACGACCCGCTCCACGGCTACCGTGGTGGCGGCAATAGCCTGCGCGCCCAGCAAGCCAGTGCAGATGCCCAGGAAGTAGCCACCCATCGCGCATAGCCAGTAACTGCGGCAGCGGGGCAGTGCGCGCCTGGCCAGTTCAGCTGCAAAAATGGCGCGATGCCGGGTTTCGTGTGCCTGCTTGTCTGCCAGTCCGGCACAGACTGCCGGCGCAGTAAAACGGGCCAGCAAACGCTGGCCCGCATAGATATGGACTGCACCGTGCTCACCGGCGTGGTTGACCTTGAGTATCCGGTCACCCAGTGTCAAGCGCATCAGCGTTGCTTGCTGCTGGTGTACCACAAGGCGGCACCGGCCAATATCATGGGCAGGCTCAGCCACTGGCCCATGCTGAAACCGAAGGTAAGAATGCCCAGAAAGTCGTCGGGTTCACGGGCGAACTCGGCAACAAAGCGGCAGAGACCATAGCCCAGAAGGAAGACGGCCGACACCTGGCCGGTACGGCGTGGCTTGCCGGAGAAGACCCACAGCACGACAAACAGCAGCAAGCCTTCCAGTACAAACTGGTAGAGCTGGGAAGCGTGGCGGGGCAGCGCACCGTAGGCCTGCAGCATGGCATTGTAGGCCGGGTTGAATTGGGCAGCCTTGAGATCGGCCTGCTGGGCGCTGGGGAACAGCATGGCCCAGGGTGCATCAGGGCTGGTGACGCGGCCCCACAGCTCGCCATTGATGAAATTGCCCAGGCGGCCTGCAGCCAAGCCCAGCGGCACCAGCGGGGCGATGAAGTCAGTCACTTCAAAGAAGCTGCGGCCGGTTTTGCGGCCGAACAGCCACATGGCGACCAGCACGCCCAGGAAGCCGCCATGGAAGGCCATGCCGCCCTCCCATATCTTCAGCACATCGAGTGGATTAGACAGGTAGAAGGTGGGCTTGTAGAACAGCACATAACCGAGCCGGCCACCGAGTATCACACCCAGCACACCGTAGAACAGCAGGTCGTCCAGCTGTGTGGTGGTCCAGCCGCTATGCGGATTGCGCTTGATGCGGCGGTGCCCCAGCCACAGGAAGAACACAAACCCAACCAGGTACATAAGCCCGTACCAGCGTATGGAAAGGGGGCCGAGATGAATGGCGACCGCGTCGATTTGCGGATGAGTCAGCATGGTGCGCTCAGTTATGCGGGAAAGGCCGGCATTATAGCCGGCATGTCTGCATGATACTTGCCAGCCCGCTTGGTTCCCTGCCATGGCTTGCCGGCAGTGGTCTTGCCTGGGCGGTAACCGCATGGCCTGGGCAGCGCAGCGTGGCCCCCGGTAGCGGTGGGCGCACTGCTGCTGCGGGGGCTTGCGTGTGCGGAATTTCTTCTTGCATATCAGTCATCTGCTGCACCGAGGCAATCTGCCGGCACCGTGCCGTGCCGGGTGCGCGCGGCTGCTGCAGGCGCCCCTTTTACACCTCTTTCAGGCTACAATCATCCGCCTGAGACCTGAAACGTTGCGCCCGCCATCGCCGGCGCAGGGTCGCGCCCTGCAGGCCCACCACCCGCTTCCCCGCGCCCCCGTTTCCACCCGTACCACCGGGCTGTCGATCCGTTCCCATTGATGAGGCGCGCCTGACCGCGCCAAGGATTTAGCAGCATGCCCACTTATCGTTCCCGTACCACCACCCACGGCCGCAACATGGCCGGCGCGCGCGCCCTGTGGCGAGCCACCGGCATGAAGGATGGCGATTTCGACAAGCCCATCATTGCCATTTCCAACAGTTTTACCCAGTTTGTACCCGGCCATGTGCACCTGCAGAACCTGGGGCAACTGGTAGCCCGCGAGATAGAGCGGGCCGGTGGGGTGGCCAAGGAATTCAATACCATCGCCGTGGATGACGGCATCGCCATGGGCCACGGTGGCATGCTGTATTCCTTGCCCAGCCGCGAGCTGATCGCCGACTCGGTGGAGTACATGGTCAATGCCCACTGTGCCGATGCGCTGGTATGCATCTCCAACTGCGATAAGATCACGCCCGGTATGCTGATGGCCGCCTTGCGCCTGAATATTCCGGTGGTGTTTGTCTCGGGCGGGCCGATGGAGGCCGGCAAGGTCAACTGGCGTGGCAGCGAACGCAAGCTGGATCTGGTGGACGCCATGGTGGAAGCCGCCAATGACCAGGTCAGCGATGAGCAGGTCGATGCGGTGGAGCGTAGCGCCTGCCCTACCTGCGGCTCGTGTTCCGGCATGTTTACCGCCAATTCCATGAACTGCCTGACCGAGGCGCTGGGTTTGTCCTTGCCTGGCAACGGCTCCACCCTGGCGACCCACGCCGATCGCAAGGAGCTGTTCCTCAAGGCAGGCCGGCTGATTGTGGAACTGGCCAAGCGCTACTACGAAGGCGACGACGCCAGCGTGCTGCCGCGCAATATTGCCACCTACGCGGCTTTCGAGAATGCCATGAGCCTGGACGTGGCCATGGGCGGCTCCACCAATACCGTGCTGCATCTGCTGGCTGCCGCCAGCGAAGCCGGGGTGGACTTCAAGATGGCCGACATAGACCGGATTTCGCGCCGGGTGCCCTGTCTGGCCAAGGTGGCGCCTGCTACCCAGAAATACCATATGGAAGATGTGCACCGTGCCGGTGGCGTGGTGGCCATCCTGGCCGAGCTGGATAGGGCCGGCCTGATCAACCGCGAGGTGCCCACCGTGCATGCGCCCACCATGGCGGCTGCGCTGCAAGCCTGGGACGTGATGCAGCAGCCCGCCGACTCCGACGTGCACCGCTTCTACCGCGCAGCGCCCGGTGGCGTGCCGACTACCATCGCTTTCTCGCAATCGATGCGCTACCCGGAACTCGATCTGGACCGCGAGGGCGGCTGCATACGCTCCCGCCAGCATGCCTATTCGCAGGATGGCGGCCTGGCAGTGCTGTACGGCAATATCGCTGAACGCGGCTGCATCGTGAAGACGGCTGGGGTGGACGACAGCATCCTCAAGTTCACCGGCAGGGTGCGTATCTTCGAGAGCCAGGATGCCGCTGTGGCGGCCATTCTGGCCGATAGCATCGTGGCGGGCGACCTGGTGCTGATACGCTACGAAGGCCCCAAGGGCGGCCCTGGCATGCAGGAGATGCTCTACCCCACCAGTTATCTGAAATCCAAGGGGCTGGGCAAGGACTGCGCGCTGCTGACCGATGGCCGTTTTTCGGGCGGCACATCGGGCCTGAGCATAGGCCATGTGTCTCCCGAGGCGGCCGAGGGTGGCGTGATAGGCCTGGCTGAGGAAGGCGATACCATAGAGATCGATATCCCCAATCGCCGCATCCATCTGGCGGTGGCGGACGAGGAGCTGGCGCGGCGCCGGGTGGCGATGGAGGCACGCGGGGCGCAGGCCTGGAAGCCGGTGAACCGCGACCGCCTGGTCAGCGCTGCACTGCGGGCCTATGCCGCCATGACCACCAGTGCCGATACCGGTGCAGTGCGTGATGTAAGCCAGATAGAACGCAGGTAGACCGTACCCCGAACCGCCAAGGAGTTGACCATGCAGATTGCGAACCTGCCTTTTTGTACAACGGAATGGTCGCAGCTTGCCGTGACTGAGCACCCTGGTGTGACCGGGGTGGCTACTTGGCGTACCCAGCAGTTTGGCGCGGTGCGGGTGCGCATGGTGGAGTACAGCCCTGGCTACCTGGCTGACCATTGGTGCGAGAAGGGGCATTTCCTGCTCTGCTTGGAGGGTGCTCTGCATACCGAGCTGAAGGATGGCCGGCAGTTCCTGCTGCGTGCGGGAATGAGTTACCAGGTGGCCGATGGCGCGGAGCCTCACCGCTCCAGCACGCCTGTCGGGGCTAGGCTGTTTATTGTGGATTGATGAGCAGGATGGCAAACAATCCGCAGCATGCGGCTTTCTATGCGGTGATTGCCGGCATACCCGAGGGCTGGGTGATGAGCTATGGCGCGGTGGCCAAGCGAGCCGGCCTACCACGCCATGCACGCCATGTCGGCGTTGCGCTCAAGCAAGCGCCGGATGGCTTGGACCTGCCTTGGTGGCGGGTGGTGAATGGTGAAGGCAGGATCAGCCCGCGTGGGCTGGATGGCTCGGACGACCTGCAGCGGGTAATGCTGCAGGGCGAGGGCGTTGCCTTTGCCGCAAACGGCCGGATAGACCTGAAACGGTTTGGCTGGGGCGGATAGCCCGGCGCCTCTTGCCTGCCTGGCCGGGTTCAATCGAACTGGGCCACTTCGCCATAGCGCCTTAACTCGTACTGCTTGAAGGCCTCGCGCAACTGTTCCTTCAACTCTTGCGGCTGCCAGGGTTTGGTAATGAAGCGGAAGATGGCGCCTTCATTGATGGCCTTCAGGATGGAGTCCACGTCGGTATAGCTGCTCATGGCAATACGTACCGTATCGGGATGCAGGGTTTTGACTTGGCGCAGGAAATCGGCACCACTGATGCCGGGCTGGCGCTGGTCGGCCAGCACCACGCCTACCTGGTTGATGGCCAGGATCTTGAAGGCGTCGGCAGGGCAGTCCACGTTCAGTATGTGGTAGCCCTCGCGCTGCAGGTCGCGGAGCAGATAGGTGTGTATGGCGGGTGTGCTGTCCACCACCAGCAAGGTGCGCTGATTGCGCTTGATGCTGATGGCGGGCAGTGACAGCACACCGTCATCTGCCAGCAACTGCACGCAACTGTTGGCGGGCAAGGGGGGCGAATAGTAGTAGCCCTGTATCTGGCTGCAGCCAGCCTGCAGCAGAAATCCCAACTGCTCTGCCGTCTCAACACCCTCGGCAATGACGGCGATACCCAGCGAATGCGCCATACTGATGATGGCGCGGGTGACTGAGGCGTTTTCCAGGTTGAGGTGGACATCCTCGACAAAGCTGCGGTCTATCTTGAGCTGGTCGAACGGATACTTCCGCAGATAGCTGAGGGCCGAGTAACCGGTGCCGAAGTCATCAATGGACCACTTGAGCCCCACCGCCTTGAGATCGTTCATGATGCGCTGCGCCGTGTCCACGTTCTTCATCAGCAGGCCTTCGGTGACCTCCAGCTTGATGCGGGCGGCCGGTACGTGGTGGCGGTTGAGCGTGTCGCTGATGTAGGCGACGATATCGTGCTCCTGCAGGCTGTACGTGGAGATGTTGATGGCCACCTCGCCAGGGTCGTAACCCGCTGCCAGCCAGGCGGCGACCTGCTGGAACACACAGTTGATCACATAGCGATCCACATCGCGTATCAGGCCGGACTCCTCGGCCACCGGGATGAAGTCCAGCGGCGATATGATGCGCCCATCGGCCATGCGCCAGCGTATCAGTGCCTCGAAGCCGCACAGTGCGCCGGCCCGTAGATCGAGCTGAGGCTGGTAGAACATCTCCAGTTCGCCATAGCTGATGGCATGGCGCAGATCACGCTCCAGCGCCACCCGTTTCTGCACGGTGTCGTTCATGGTCAGCTCGAATCGGCTGATCTGGCTCTTGCCCTGCTCCTTGGCCTTGTACATGGCGGTATCGGCATTGCGCAGCAACTCGTCCACATCGCTGCCATCAGAGGGGTAGAAGCAATAGCCCATGCTGCTGGAAACATAGAGCTCCACTTCGTTGGCCAGCTTGATGGGCTGGGCCAGTTGGGCGCTCATGCGCTTGAGTGTGCCTTCCACCTCGTGATCGCTGCGGGTTTCGGGCAGCAGCAGCACGAACTCATCACCCCCCAGCCGGGCAACCGTATCGTACTCACGTACGCAGTCACGTATCCGTTTGGCGACTTCTACCAGCAACTGATCGCCGACAGAATGCCCCAGGCTGTCGTTGACGTACTTGAAGTTGTCCAGGTCCATGAAGGCCAGGGCGAAGCGGGCATTGTGGCGGTTCGCTTGGACGATGGCCTGGCGTATGCGGTCCATCAGCAAATTGCGGTTAGGCAAGGTAGTGAGGGTGTCGAAATTAGCCTGGTGTTCCAGCTCGTCCTGATACCGTTTGGACTCGGTGACATCGTTGAGTACCCCGACGTAGTGGCTGATGTTGCCCTGGCTATCGAAAGTAGGTGCCACCCGCAGCTCGTTCCAGAACATGGTGCCGTCTCTGCGGTAATTGCGCAGCAGCGCCTTGCCCTCGGTACCTTGCAGCAGTGCCAACCGTATGGCCGAGAGTGCCACCTGATCGTTGTCCTCACCCTGCAGGAAGCGACAGTTACGGCCCATCACTGTCTCGCGCTTATAGCCAGTGATCCGCTCAAAGGCCTGGTTGACGTAGATGATGGGGTTGTGGGGCTGCCGGTTGTCGGTGATGACGACAGCGTTGACGCTGGATTCGATGGCGCGGTCGCGTATGCGTAGCTCCAGATCTATCACCTGCTGGGCGGTGATGTCCTGCTGCACCACGATGGCGCCCTGGATGCGGTTACGTTCATCGGTCAGGGGTACGGCCGAATTGAGCAGGGTACGCTTGACGCCATCCAGGGCCTGCATGTTTACGGGTTCGTTGAGTATCAACTCACCGACAGCCAGCACCCGCGCCAGCGTCTGCCGTATGCGCTGCACGGCGGAGTCTTCGTTTTCGGGCGGCACTTGCGGTGCGTGGGAGAAGGGGGCGGCACCGCTCCAGATCCTTATGGCCTCGGGATTGTGCAAGAGAACACTGCCTAGCTTGTCGGTGACCCAGACGCCTATAGGCAAGGTTTCCAGCACCTTGAGCATCAGAGCTTCGCTGTGCCTTAGGGCAATCTCGGCCCGCTCGCGTTCGGCCATCTCTATCCGCAGTGCGCTGGTGCGCTCCTGCACCAAGCTTTCCAAGCGCTCAAACACTCGTGCTCGGGTCAGGGCAATCGCCAGTTGCTGGCCTACTGCAGTCAGTGTGTTGAGCTCGGCCTCCGGCCAGTCCTCTCCGTCGTCGCGTACCACATTGAGTATGCCGACCAGTTCACGGCCCAGCATCAGTGGCGCACAGGCATGCCGCCTCGCATGGCCCAGCACATCGCAGTTGCCCACATTAAAGGCCGTCAACTGGCCATCGTGCTGCAGGGCATGCCGGCAGGGGCAATCCTGGCTGGCCAGTGCGTTGATGCGGTCTATGTCCACCTGGCCGCTGGCACCAGCAAAGCGCAGCTTACCCTCCTGGTTATCTGCCAGCAGTAGCCATGCACCCATGCTATGGGGAAAGCAACTAACCGATAGCAGCGAGGCATCGATCAGCTGCTGCTCTGTCTGTGGGGTGCTAAGGCCAGAGGAAAAGCGGAACAGGCTGTCCAGCAGGCTGTGCGATTCAGACAGCTCTACATGCTTGGCCTGCAACTGGCTGTTGAGCCTGACACCCTGCTCATAGGTTGAGATCAGCAAGTCCAGTATCTGCTGGCGGGCCGCTGTGATGAAATGGCGCTCTCCCTCCAGCACCACCTCCACGCCCATGGATACTCTGTCATGGCCTCTTAGCTCATTATTGGCTAGCAGGTAGCGCAGGCGTGATATCAGGTATTTCTCGTCGTAAGGTTTGAGGATGAAATTGTCGGCACCGCAAGCCAGGCCATGTACCACATCACGTGGGTCAGACAAGGTTGTGACGAGAATGATGGGGATTTGGCTGGTTTCGGGATTGGCCTTAAGACGGCGACAGAGTTCGTATCCGTCCATCATGGGCATGACGACATCGCTAATGATGATGTCTGGTATCTGTTCGCTGACCTTGTTCAGCGCCTGCACGCCATTATTGGATATGCGAGGCACGCAGCCATGGCCTTCCAGCAAGGCGCACAACTGCTCGGCCTGGGTAGGGCTGTCCTCAACAATCAAGATATCGATTCCACGCAGCATGGGGGCTGCCCTCCTGTAATGTATTTTTCGCTGCCTTGTGACAGTCGGGTTGTTGCATCAAGTATGGTGCATCAAGCGATTCAGTATGGTGGCAACACCGCCGGGCGTTTCGACATAGCAGGCAGCATGCTGGTTGATAGCTGCCTTGGGCATGCCGTCGACTACCGAAGAAGCGGGGCTTTGTACCAGGGTCAGTGCACCCAATGCCTTGAGCCGGGATAAACCATCCACGCCATCGCGGCCCATGCCGGACAGCAGTACAGCGATGGTATGTCCTCGCATCTGGCTGGCTGCACTGTCGAATAGCTCGTCTATGGCTGGGCGGATAAAGGGCTGTCGTGCACTCTGGTCGAGAGATAGCTGCAAGCTGGCATCTACCCGCAAATGCTGGTCGTCCGGTGCTACATAGATTTGACCAGGCAGGGCCACCTGTCCATGGCTGGCCAGTTGCACTGGCATGGTGGTCTGGGTTGCCAGCCACTCACAGTAATTGCCTGAAAAGCCTGGCGAGATATGCTGTACCAGCAGGATGGGCCAGGGGCAGGCTGGGCTCAGTCGGTTTAGCAAAGTCTTGATGGCCGGTGGGCCGCCTGCCGACGCTCCCATGACCAAGGCCTGAAAGGGGCGTTGCAGCCAATGCTGCAGGGAGAGCAGGGACGAGGCCTGGGTATCGTCTGACGGGCCAGGTTGCTTTACTACCGCTTGAGCGAGGTACAGCAGGCTGCTGGCCAACACCTCGGCACGTTGCTGGAAGTGGGGGTCGGTAGGGCCACTCGGTTTCTCCAGCACCATGAGTGCTCCGGCCTCCAGTGCCTGCATGGCAGTCTGTGCTCCGGGCAGGTTGATGCCACTGGTCACGATGACGATGGGCATTGGATGCTGCTGCATGATGCGGCGGGTGGTTTCGAAGCCGTCCAGGCCCGGCATATGGACGTCCATGGTGATCAGATCTGGTTGCAATGCCGCCAAATGATCCAGTGCAGCCTGGCCATGCTCGGCCTCACTGACACGAAACCCAACCTGCTCCAGGATATGGCGCAGCAGCTGTCGGCTTACGCTGGAGTCGTCTACGAGCAGTACATGCATGTCGGGCTCCCTATAGCAGCCGGTTGACGGCTGCCAACACCGTGTCGGTCTCAAGCCCACCTTTGACCAGATAGGCATTGGCACCCACTTCCAGGCCCCTGGCTTTGTCCTCTGCCGTATGCAATGCCGTGACCAGCACCACGGGCAGCTTGGCCAGGTTGGGGTCGGCGCGCAGCCTGGCGGTCAAGGTGAAGCCATCCATCCGTGGCATCTCGATATCCGAGACCAGCAGGTCGAAAGGGTGCTGCCGCAGGGTATTCCAGGCTTCCAGTCCATCGTTGGCGGTTTGCACGGCGTAACCTGCCGTCTCCAGCAAGGCCCGTAGCAGACCTCGCGAGGTAAACGAATCATCGACCACCAGGATACGTGCCTGCCGCCGTGGTTGTTCCTCCCTGGGTCGTGCCTGCCAGGGGCCATGTGCCTGCAAGCAGCTGCGGTAAAGATCCTGTGGGTGCAGCACAGGGACCAGACTGCCATCGCCCAGCACAGTGGCGCCGAGCAGATTGCGGACTCGGCGCAATTGCCGGCCTAGTGGCTTTAGGGTGATTTCCTGGTCACCCAGGAGTTCGTCTACAAGCAGGGCGATCTGCTGCTCGCCGCTGCCCAGCAGCAGCAGGTTCAGCATGACAGGTTCACTGCCGCTAGGAGCCAGGGCCAGGACCTGGGCCAAAGGACGCAGTGGCAGGCTGAGGCCGTCCAGCATCACGCTGTCACCGCTTTCCTGCCGGTGCAAGGCGGTCAGCGGCAGGCGCAAGGCGCGGCCGACGGCATGGGCCGGGATGGCAAAACGCTGCTCGCCTAGGCGAACCAGCATGACACGGAAGGTCGAACGGCTCAAAGGTAGCTGCAGCGTAAACCGGCAGCCCTGCCCTGGCGTACTGTCGACCGAAATGCTGCCTCCCAGTTGTTCCATCGCCTCGCGTACGATGGCCAGACCCTCGCCCCGCCCCGACAGGGTGGTGAGCAAAGAACTGGTTGTGATGCCGGACTCGAATACCAGCGGCAGCAATTGTGCGTCTGGCAAGGCAGGGCTGCCTGCTGCCAATAGGCCGGTTTCTTCGGCCTTCTGCTGCAGTTTGTGCCTGTCTATGCCGCCGCCGTCATCGGTCAGTGTCAGGCTGAAATGGCTGGCCGAGGTCTGGTGCAGCAGTATCTGCAGTCGGCCCAGGGCAGGCTTGCCATTGGCCGCGCGTACCGCCGGGGGTTCAATGCCGTGGTCCAGCGCGTTGCGCAGTAAGTGCATCAGGGGTGTGCGCAGGGCATCCAGGATGCGCTTGTCTACCTGCAGGCCGGTCTGTGGCAGCAGCAATTCGGCCTGCTTGCCGGTTTGTGCTGCCAGCTCGCCTACCATGGCGGGGAGTTCGTCGAGCATACTTCGGCAGGGCAGGAGTAGCAGTTCGTCCACAGTACGGGTGTAGGCTTCACTGAGACTACCCATGTCGCGATCCAGCGCCTGGCAGGCCTGCCGCAGGCCATGGCTTTCCACCTGCATGGTCGCCAATAGATCCAGGCTCCAGTCCTGCCATTCCAGCAGGCTGCGCAAGGCCTCCTGCTCGGGCATCTGGCCTTGCGCAAGCTGGCTGCGTAAACGGCTCAGCAGGCCCTCGTGGCGGAGCCGGCGTTGCCACAGGCGCTGGAAGTCGGCCTGCAGGCCGTGGCTGCGTCTGTGCAGGTTATGTGCTGTCATCCGGTGCTGGCGCAGGGCCTCACCGTAGTAAGCCAACTGCTCGCCCTGCTCGGCCCTTACCCGTAGCGTCTGGCCACGCCAGGTAGCGGGCCGTTCGGCAAGGGTGGCAGCCGGCGCGTGGGGCGCGGGCGGCGTGGTTTCCACGGCAGCCACTGTTGGTGTCGCTACGATGGGCGATGCAGAGGCAGGGTGCGGAGCGACTGTTGTTTGCGCAAGCAGGTCCATCGCTTGTCTAAACTGCCCGGCCGACAATGCTTCGCCGGCATGGCAACGCTTGAGAAACTGCAGCGCCGCCTGAAAACCGGTGACCATAGCTGGCAGGAATGCTCGCTTGCCCTGGCGTATCTCCTGCAATACTGCCTCCCAGGCATGGCAGATCTGTTCCGGTTCATGCAGGCCTACCGCGCGGGTGGCGCCCTTGAGGCTGTGTACCTCACGGAATACCGCCTCCAGTGAGTCGGGTTCGGGGGCATCTGCCTGCCAACGCAGCAGCTCACTCTCCAGTATGGCAAGCCGTTCGGCAGCCTCCTCCTGGAAGCTGGCCATCAGCCTTTGCATCAATGCTGCGCGGTCTATCGGCATGCGTTCAAGGGCTTAGCTGGTTTGCCGGGCTGGCAGTTTGAACTGGCCTGCCAGCAGCTTGAGACGACCGCCCAGTCCGTGCAGATCGCGGGCTGACTGATCCACTTGCCTGGCGCCTGCGGCATTGTCCTGGCTGGCTTGGCGCAGGTTGACCACGGCAGCCACCACCTGCTCCATACCGGCAAGTTGTTGCTGGCTGGCGCTGGCTATCTGCTGCGCCATGTCGCTGGACTGCTCTATGCTCTCGGCCAGATTGCGCATGGCCTCATCGCTAACTCGGGTGCGTTCGAAGCCCTGGTCTACAGCCTTGCTACCTTGTTCTGCGGCCATGGCTGTACGCGTCATGGCCCGTTGTATGTCTCCCAATATGGTGCGCACCTGTGCCGTGGCCTGTTTCGATTGTTCGGCCAGGGCCTTGACCTCCAGTGCCACCACGGCAAAGCCCTTGCCGGCGTCACCGGCCTTGCCGGCCTCGATCGAGGCATTAACGCCCAACAGGTTGGACTGCTCGGCTAACTCGTTGACGCTGGCGACGATCTCACTGATAGCCTGGCTTTGTTCACCCAGGCGCAAGATACCCTCGGACATGGCGTGCATCTGGTCGCGGACCTGACCTATGCTGCTAAGGGTCTGTGCCACAGCCTCGCGGCCGGCCTGGGCAATCCGGCGATTGTGCTCGGCAGCCTGATTGACCTCCGAGGCTCGGCGATGGGCAAGGTGGGCGGTCTGCTTGACCTCTTCTATGGTGGTTGCGATCTCGGTGATGGAGGTAGCACTTTCCTGCGCACCTCCGGCGACTTGGCCAGCTGTGGTCAGTATCTCTTCGCTGGCGCTGGCGATGACGACGATGCCTTCACGCATTTCCTCGGTCAAGCGGCTCAGGCTGTCCACCATGCGGACGAAGGAGCGCCCCAGCAGATCATGTTCAGACTTAGGTGCCAGTGCGGTACTGAGGTCGCCTTGCGCCAGGCGTTCTGCCTGCAGCGTCAGCGACTTGAGATACTGGCCCATATCGGCAAAGGCTTGGCTCAGATCGCCAACTTCATCGCTGCGATCTGTGTAATGCATTTCGTGCGGGATATCGCCCACGCTGATGCGGCGGGCATAGCTGGTCAGCACCTGCAGGGGCCGCGCTATGCTCTGGCTCAGCGTCAGGGTCAGCGCAATAACCAGCAGGATCAGCCCGCCGCCCAGCCAGATCACCCGCTCCAGCTGTTGACTGATGAGGTGATCATTGGCTTGCTCAAGCTGGCGTATGCGCAGTGCGACCAGTTGATCCAGCTGCCCTGCCAGGTCGTGCAAGCGCAGCACCCTGGCGCGTTGCTCGCCTGTGGCGATCTGCCGAGCTTCATCGAACTTAGCTGCTGCCAGCAAGGGCACGATTTGTTGATCGCGGGCGGCGGTGAATTCTTGCCAGATGTGCGTCACGGCACTGACCAGCCGCGCCATCTCTGCGTCGCCCATGGCATGGTGGCGCAGTTGCTCCAACGTGGCGGCATCCTGCAAGGCGATGGCCTTGAATTTGCTGCCTAATTCCTCTGCGTGCGTGGCATCACGGGTAAGTAGGGTGTTCAGTATCTCAGAGCGCATATCGTGGACGTTGAATCGAATCTCCTTGAAGCCCATCAGATCTTGATTGAGCTCGACGATGGACTGGTTATTGCTGCGTATGGTCTGCAGACTGGTTTGGGCCAGGAAGAGCAGGCCCCCCGCACCCAGCACAATCAGGGCGAAGGCCAGCGTCAGCTTGCTTCGGGTACGCAGGTTCAATAACCACATGGCGGCTCCTTGGGGCCTGTTCGCGAGCTAACACGTGCGGCCAACAGCGGGTTGAAGTGCGATATTGGAAGGGGGGCGATAGCGATGCAGCGGTGAAGCGCAAGGCCAGCTGAGGAATGAACGCAGTACAGCTTCAACGCATCCCGATAGTCAGTCATAGTCATCCACCACCAGGCTGGGTTCGTTCAGTAAGCGGTCGCCGTCCAGTACTTGCCATTGCTGCGGGCTGATCCCTTGCAGCAGGTTGCGGCGCAGGCCGCTTAGGCCGGCCTGTTCTGTCTGTAACGTATTGGGCGCTAGCATCTGTACGCCGAGGATGCGGTCGGCCAGCAGTCCGAATTCCATTGCCGTATTGCGCAGGATCACCAGATGGTTACGGTCTGCCAGGCCTCGTGGCGGTAAGGCAAACAGCACCCGCAGATCCAGCACTGACACCACGCGACCACGGGCATTGACGATGCCGCGTACAAAGGGAGGCGTGCCCGGCAGGGGGGTCAATTGCTTGAGCGGGATGACGGCATCGATATGGGGCAGTGCAAGCGCATAGATTTCATCACCCAGGGTGAAGGCCAGCACCTCCTGCGTCGCATCACATGCAGCCCCCGGCGACTGCGCCCACTGCAGGCTGCGTGCGGCTAGGGCATCAGCCTGCTGTTCTGGCGTTTGGGTATCGCTACGCTGCAGCTGCTCGGCCAGGGCATCAAGTTGCCGGTGCAGCGCGGACCAATGATCACTAGCCATCATGTTCATGAAGGGAATGCTCCCAAGCCCAGGCATAGCTGCCGTAGTTGCGCCACGCTCATGCCATCGCCCAGCGTTACCAGGGACTGCTCATCCTGTCCTGCCAGCAGGTGCAGGCAATGCTGGCGCTGCCGCTCGGCCTGCTCGGTTTGCCCCAGCCGCAGATACAGCTGGCTGGCCAGGTAGGGTGCCATGGCCAGATCGGGTGCCAGGTAGGCCAGCTTGTCGAGCACAGCCAGGGTAGCCTCGGGCCGGCTGGCGGCTTCCAGCGTGAGCGACAGCAACCAGTATGCCTCCAGCCGCAATGGGGCCAACTGTATGGCTTGCTGGCAACTTGCCCCGGCTGCACCCAGCTCGCCACGGTCGGCCTGCGCCTGTGCCTGGGACAGGTAGTCTTCATAGGTGGCGAGCGGTGGGGGGGCTGCTGCTACTGTACGCACCGTAGGCTCAACCTGCGGATTGCTTTGCGGTTTACGGGCGCGCGGTGGGGAGCGATGTGGCGGCAGCGGTGCTGTTGTTGCTTTAGTAGTGCGAAGGGCGGGTGGGTTAGCCCCGGAATCATGTGATATGCCATAGCCCAGCCCCAGCATACGGCCACCAAATCCGGCGGCCTGCGCCAGGCCTGCCTCGGCTGCCGCCAGCAGCAGCAAGCCCTTAGGAGCAAGCTGTGCCTGCAGCCGTTGCAGTGCCAGGTTGGTGGCCATTGGGGTGAGGTACATCAGCACATTGCGGCACAGTATCAGGTCGTAGCCCTGTGCTGATGGGCCAGCCACACTGTAATCGTGCAGAGCCAGGTTATGCACGGCAAAGCGTATGTGGCTGCGCCAGGGCGGCGCTACGCGCCAGCCTTTTCCCTCGCGGGTAAAGTAGCGCTCACGCCAGGCTGGTGTGCTTTGCCTGAACGCGTAGTCACCATACCAGCCGGCCTTTGCATGGGCGATAAAGGCGGGATTGATGTCGGTTGCTAGCAGCGTCAGTTGCCAGTCAGCCAACGCAGGCCCCAGCAGGTCAGCCAGACAGAACAGCAGGGTATAGGCTTCTTCGCCAGTACAGCAGGCAGCACTCCAGACACGCAGGCTGCGATCGCTCGCCTGGATGCGGCTTTGCAGCAGGGGATGCAGTACGTCCTGCTGCAAGGCTTGCCAGGTCTCTGGGTCGCGCCGAAAGTAGGTTTCGCCTACCACCAGGTGGGGTAGCAGGGTTGTCAGCGACAGGGTACCGGTATCGGCCGAAGTCAGCCTGGCTTGCCGCAGGGCGCTACGCAGCCTGGTCTGGCGACTGTCAAAGAAATCCAGCCCCAGTTCTTTGGCGATGCGCTGGGCAAGCGCCGTGGTGGCGTCCTGGTTTTCTGGCACGATGGGTCGGTCAGTGGTGTGCATGGGCGGCTAGCGCGCTGCCGAGCTGTTGTTCGTCTGCCTGGGAGAGAAAGGTATCGACATCCTGCAGCAGATAGAGCCCCTGTCCATCGGCCAATACCCCACGTATCGTGGCATCGCTGCCTTGCAAGGCCGAGACCGGGTGCAGCTCGCTGCTTAACTGGCAAACAGGGTCGGTGCGGTCAACCGGCAACAGCAGTTCCCGCTGGCTGCCGCGCAGCCAGATCCAGTGCGCCCAGGGCTGGGGAGGGGCGGGTGGCCAGCCCAGGCGGGCGCGCATATTCATGACGGGAATGATTTTGCCGTGTACCTGGCAGATACCGCTGATGACGGCGGGGGCGGCAGGCAATGGCAATACCGCCAATGCCTGCAGAACGCGTATCACCTGCTGGGCTGGCAAGGCAAAGCAATGGCCGTTTAAATTAAACGGCAGCACGGTATGGATTGATCCCACACATTCCTCTCTCGCTCTGAATACCAAGAGCTGCTCGCAATACCCAGCTCAGTGGCTCCAACCAGGCAATGGGCTTGGCTACGTCTTGTGCGCCGTGTGCATTCCGGCTTGCGCGCCTTTTTTCCTATTTCGTTCTAGATTAGGACATGACTGCCGGGTGCGCTAAGTAGATATGTCGGTTTATCCGACTCTCCGGCCAAGTTTGATAGGTTGATGGCGCACATGTCCGTGCAGCCTGAACCAATGCTGTCCCAACAAGGGGAGGAGAGGCGGATATGCGATGGACTGTGGGCTGGAAGATTGCCCTGGGCTACCTGTTGGCCTTGCTGGCACTGGTGGTGATAGGACTGACTGCGCACCGTAGCCTGGATGGGTTGCTGGGTGCCGCGAACTGGAAGGACCATACCTATGCAGTGCTGGCGCAACTGGACAGCGTTGCATCGTTGCTGAGAGATGCCGAAACCGGGCAGCGCGGTTATCTACTGACAGGCCAGGAACGTTATCTGGAGCCCTATGTGTTGGCTGTGCGCAAGCTGGATAACACCTTGCAGGCACTGCAGCAGGCCACCCGCGACAATCCCTCTCAGCAGCAGCGCCTGCGGCAGGTACGCCAGGCCACAGCGAACAAGCTGGCTGAACTGAGGCAGACCATAGACCTGCGCCGCGAGGCGGGCCAGCAAGCCGCCATGGCGCTGGTACTGACCGACCAGGGCAAGCGTGATATGGATGCCCTGCGGCGCCTGCTTGCAGAGATGGAGGCCGAGGAGCGTACGCTGCTAAAGCAGCGTGATGCGACCATGCAGGGCAATGCGGTGCTCGCCATGGAGCTGGTGACCTACGGCATTCCCCTGGTCACCTTGCTGGTGCTGGGTGTCGCTGCGCTGGTGACACGCAATATCGCCGTGCCGCTAGGTGAGCTGGCCGAGGAGGCCCGGCTTATCTCACTGGGCAATCTGGCGCCGCGCCTGGCGAGTTCGGCCCGCAGCGATGAGCTGGGGGTGCTGAACCAGGCTTTTCTCCAGATGACCGCCACACTCAGGCTTAAGGCGGCTGCTGCTGCATCGATAGCACAGGGTGATCTGCGCGCCATACCCATTCTGGCATCCGAGCAGGACGAGCTGGGTCTGGCTTTCCGTAACATGGTGACCAATCTGCAGAGCATGGTGGCGGACATGCGCAAGGGTACCCAGACCATGGACAGCGTGGTGGGCACGGTCCTTAGCGGTACCACGCAGGTGGCGACCGCCGCGGACGAGACGGCGACCGCGACCACCCAGTTGGCCACCACCATTGCCGAACTGCGGCAGACCACCGAGCTGACTTCGCAGCGCATGGCCGAGGTATCTAGTAGTGCCCTGATGGCGGCCGAGGTGGCGCGCAGCGGGCAGGCTGCCGTGAATGAAGTGGTGCGCGGCATGCAGGACATACAGGGGAGGATGGGTGTCGTCGCCGAGCGCATAGGCCAGCTGACCGACAAGAGCCAGGCTGTCAGCGATATCGTCAACGCGGTCAATGCGCTATCCGAGCAGTCTGCCATCCTGGCGGTGAATGCCAGCATAGAGGCTGCCCATGCCGATGAGCAGGGCCAGGGCTTTGCCGTGGTGGCACACGAGATGAAAAACCTGGCGGGGCAATCCAAGCAGGCAGTGGTGCAGGTGCGTGGCATCCTGTTGGAAATACAACAACTGATCACCGCGCTGGCCGTGGCGACAGAACACAGTGCCGCTGCGGTAGAGAGCGGCGTGGCGCAATCAGGCGTGGCTGGCGACGCCTTGGCGCGCATGTCCACCACGGCCGCCGCCAATGCCCAGGCAGCACAGCAGATTGCGGTCACGGCCATGCAGCAGGCAACGGGTGTGCAGCAGATTGCCGCCACCGTGCATCATATCAAGCAGGGCAATAACGATAACCTGAACAGCATGCGGGCGATGCAGGTGGCGATGCAGGGGCTGGAAGAGGCCGGATTGCGGTTGGGCGGCATCATCAAGGGCTTTGCTACATGAGGTGCGCCACCAAGGCGAAAAGACTTTTCACCGGCGCTAAGTACAAGCGCTTGATATCCGGCAACGGGGTGCCGAATGGGCGATGCGATCTATAGCGTGAGTATTGGTCCGCTCAGGGGGAGCAGAAACAAGACCTTGCCCCCTCAGGGCTGCGTGTCATTGTGGCTAGTGTATATCAGACGTGACGTCCTGCCTGCTTCCGATGCCAGTACACTCAAGCACCTCCCGTCCGCAGGCGGACGGGAGGCGCCAAGTCAGATTGCGAGGCGTCAGAAGGCGAAGTGATCCTGGTCCAGGCTCATCAAGGGCTGGGCGCCCGTGGCCAGCTTGGCGGTCAGGGCGTGGGTTTCGGGCATCAGCTTGGCGTAGTAGAAGCGGGCAGTACTGATCTTGGCGGCGTAGAACGGCTCGTCTGCCTTGGGCAGGCTGACTGCCACCATGCGGGCCCAGAACCAGCCGTAGACCAAGTGGCCCAGCAGGCGCAGGTAGTCGCTGGCGGCAGCGCCGGCTTCATCCTTGTTCTGCATGGCTGCCATGCCTATCTTCATGGTCACCTCACCCAACTGCTTGTTGAGCGCGGCCAGTGGGGCCACAAACTCGGCCATCTCGGCACGACCTTCCTGCTCCTGGCAGAAACGGTGTACCAGCTTGGTGAACTTGCGCAGCTTGGCACCTTGGTCCATCAGCACCTTGCGGCCGATCAGGTCCATGGCCTGTATGCCATTAGTGCCCTCGTACAGCAGCGAGATGCGTGCATCGCGGACAAACTGCTCCATGCCCCATTCGCGGATGAAACCGTGGCCGCCGAAAATCTGCACGCCGTGGTTGGTGGTCTCAAAACCATTGTCGGTCATGAAGGCCTTGGCCACCGGGATCAGCAGGGCCAACAGGTCGGCCGCATCCTGGCGCTGCTCGGTATCCTCGGCGCGGTCTTCCACATCCAGCAGCACCGCCAGCCAGCTGGAAAATGCCCGGCCGGCTTCGGCATAGGCCTTCATGGTCAGCAGCATGCGGCGTACATCGGGGTGGACGATGATGGGGTCGGCCGGTTTTTCGGGGGCCACCGGCCCGGTGAGGGCACGCATCTGCAGGCGATCCTTGGCATAGGCCAGGGCAGACTGGTACGACACCTCGTTCAGGCCCAGGCCCTGCATGCCCACGCCCAGACGGGCGGCGTTCATCATGGTGAACATATAGCTCATGCCACGGTTGGGCTCGCCTATCAGGTAGCCGACGGCACCATCGAAGTTCATCACGCAGGTGGCATTGGCCTTGATGCCCATCTTGTGTTCCAGCGAGCCGCAGCTCACCGGGTTGCGCTCGCCTACGCCACCGTTGGCTGGCAGGAACTTGGGCACAATGAACAGCGAGATGCCCTTGATGTCGCGCGGGGCATCCGGCAGGCGGGCCAGCACCAGATGGACGATATTGTCGGCGAGGTCGTGCTCGCCGCTGGAGATAAAGATCTTGGTGCCGCTAATACGGTAGCTGCCATCGCCCAAGGGCTCGGCCCGGCTCTTGATCAGCCCCAGGTCGGTGCCGCAATGGGGTTCTGTCAGGCACATGGTGCCGGTCCAGCTGCCATCGACCAGCGGCGGCAGATAGGTCGCCTTCTGCTCATCGCTACCGTGGGCGTGGATGGCCGCATAGGCGCCATGGCTGAGGCCTGGATACATACTCCAGGCCATATTGGCCGAGACATTCATTTCAGAGATGGGGAAGCCCAAGGTCTTGGGCAAGCCCTGGCCACCATAGGTGGGATCGCAGTCCAGCCCGGTCCAGCCACCTTCGCGGAACTGGTCGTAGGCGGCCTTGAAGCCCTTGGGCGTGGTGACCTCGCCATCGACCAGCGTACAGCCTTCCTCGTCGCCACTGCGGTTGAGCGGGAACAGCACCTCTTGGGCAAACTTGGCCGCCTCCTCCAGCACCGAATCAATCAGGTCGCGGTTGGCATCCTGATAGCCGGGCAGGGCGGTAAGGGTGGATTCGACGTTCAGCAGCTCATGCAGGACAAACTGCATGTCACGCAGTGGTGCGCGGTATGTGGCCATGATGGTCTCCAAGTGCTTATTGTTGGTGTGGGTTGATACACTGCTGCTGCCCCAGGGGGCAATGGCAGCTTGTTATTCAATTTACCAAGCGCTTGCTTGAATTACAAGTGCGGCAGCCGTACCGCTTGTCTGGTCGATGCGATCATGTCACCAGGGTGCGATCCGTTGGCATGGATAACGGGCGGTATGTGGGCACGGCAGCTTTGTATAGTCAGGCCAGCAGGGCTTGCAGGGGGTAGCTGTAAGCCTTGCTTTTGTCGCTGCTACTGCCTTGCCCGGCGTTCGACGTTTCTGGAGGTCGCTTTGGTTAGCGGCGCTCAGACCAGGCGGCCGCCGCCATCGATATGCAGCACCTCTCCTGTCATATAGCCATTGGTCAGCAGGAACGCGATCCCCCGGGCAACCTCTTCCGGGTGGCCGACACGGCCTACCGGGAGGGTGGCTGCAGCTTGGGCGAGTACCGCCTTCCTGCCGTCCGGGCCCAGCACGTCGAACAAGGGGGTGTCGATAAAGCCGGGCGAGATGACATTCACCCGGATCGGTGCCAACTCCTGCGCCAAGGCGCGGGCCAGACCTTCGATGCCGCGCACGGCCGCCGAGATGACCGCGGTGCCGTTGCCGGCCGGGCGGTCCGAAAACTGGCCGCCCATCAGCACGATGGAGCCGGTGCCGGGCATCTTGGTCAGTGATGCCTTGATGGCATAAAGCGGCCCAGCGATTCGCTCCTGCAGAGCCTTGAGCAGCGTATCCGGGTCGCTCTCGGCCAACTTGCCGGCGAGCAGGCTGCCGGCGGTGATGACCAGATGATCGATGCGTGTGAGTCCGGCCAGCGCAGCTTCGACGCTGGCACGGTCGGCGATGTCGGCTGCCGAGATGCGGGCGCCCCCCAGTTGTGCTGCGGCGGCTTTGAGCTTGGTGGCATCGCGGCCGATCAGCGTAATGCGCGCGCCACGTGCCTTGGCGGCCAAGGCAGTCGCAAAACCGATGCCGGTGCCGCCGCCGATGACAACGACCTCGCAGTCTTGTAGAGAGGCATGAAAATCAAATGCTTGCATCGTACTACTCCGTATATTGAATGAGTGGCATCGCAGCGGATCGGCTGCGACGGAATGCAGTTTTATTCATGCTGTTTCTGGTGGGTAGGTAGTAAAATTGCAATAGGCTCATTCAAAAATGGAATGACATGGACAGGATTCGCCGGCTGGAATATTTCGTTCGCGCGGTCGAGCTCGGCAGCCTCAGCGCCGCTGCGCGCGAGGCCGGCAGTAGCCAGCCCACGCTGAGCAAGGCGGTGGCTGCGCTGGAGCGAGAATTGGGCGTGCGCCTGCTGGAACGCAGTACCACCAGCCTCGCGCCGACCGACACCGGTCGACGGTTTTACGAACGCGCGAAGCGGGTATTGGAGGAGTGGGCCGAAAGCGTGGCCGCAGCCCGCGGCCTGACCGGACAGCCCGCCGGCCTGTTGCGCGTGAGCGCACCGGTCGGGCTGGGTGAAATGCACCTGAATGGCTGGGTGCTCGACTTTCTCGCCGAATATCCGGACATCGAGGTGGAACTGATCCTGGACGACCGGCAAGTGGACTTGGTCGAGGCCGGGATGGAACTGGCCTTGCGCCTGGGCGGCCCGCTACCGCAGCAGATCATCGCAAGGCGGGTAGCGGCCTCGGCACGGCCCGTGGTGGCTGCGCCCGAATTCCTGGCGCGTTACCCAACTTTGCGAGAGCCACAGGACCTGGCGCGGTTGCCCTACCTCCGTTATGCCTGGCTGCAGAGCGGCGACCAGCTTGAGCTCTCCAACGAAGCAGACGGCCAGCGCGAAACGGTAGCGGTGCGTGGGCGCTATCTGGTGAACAGCTCGTTGGCGATCCGCGAGGGATTGCGGCGCGGCATCGGGGCGGGTATCGCACCGGCCTGGTTGATACAAGACCTGCTCGACACCGGTGAGCTGGTTTTGGCGCTGCCGGACTGGGTAGCTGCGCCGCATCAGGTGCATTTTCTGTATCCAAGCCGGCGCTATCAGCCCCTGAGGGTGCGGGTGTTCATGGACTTCTTGGCAAGCAGGATTACCCGGACCGCCGGTTTTACGGTCTAGGCGTTGGGTTTGAAGTCCGCAGCATTCGCAGCGGTGCAAGGGCAGCCGATCAATTGCACTGGCGTCTGCCAGCGCTTGCAGGCGGTCGGCCTTTGGCGCGCTCCTGTTACCCGACTGGCGACTATCCCTTGCTGCCCGATGACTCTGCCTCGACCTTGCGCAGCTTGAG
The DNA here is from genome assembly GCF_030160395.1 of Chitinimonas prasina. GTDB lineage: Bacteria > Pseudomonadota > Gammaproteobacteria > Burkholderiales > Chitinimonadaceae > Chitinimonas > Chitinimonas prasina. Next base: position 466,284 of record NZ_BSOG01000001.1, on the reverse strand, counting down.
CTGCTTGCTTTCGCGCTTGAGCGGGCCGCCCACTGGGCAGATGCTGGCGGCGAAACCACCCAGGGTGTTGACCAGGTTGTCCGGCACCAGCCGATACCAGACAAACTGTCCGCGCTTTTCGCTGGTGACTAGGCCTGCGTCTTCCAGTATGCGCAGGTGCTTGGAGAGGGCCGGCTTGGACATCTCGAAGCGCGAGGCGATATCGCCCGCCGTCAGCTCAACCTCGGACAGGTAGGCCAATATCTTGCGGCGAGGTGTGGAGGCCAGGGCCTCAAAGACGCGTTCTATGGATGAGTGTGACATTTAGCTAATTAGCTAATCAGGATGGGTTCAAGTCTATACCCAAACCGGTGTGCTGTCCTGGCCTGTGGCTGGGTGATGCTGGGTACTGATACCCCACATCGGCATACAGGGCTAGCTAGCTTGGTACAGCCGGATGTTGCCTGCGTGTAGGATGGGTTGACGCTGCCTGAATACACGTGTAATAATTTTCTTACATATGAAAGACGACACCATTTCTGGCGAACAGCTGCTGTCCATGCTTGCCGCCCTCGCTAATCCGCACCGACTGCGCATCATTGCTGCGCTGCAGTCGCAGGGCCGCAACTATGTCAGCCAGCTGGCGCGCGAGATAGGTATCAGCCGCCCTTTGCTGCACCTGCATCTTCAAAAACTTGAAGATGCAGGCCTGGTGACCAGCCAGCTTGAGCTGTCGCCCGATGGCAAGGCACTCAATTACTTTGAAGTCAGCCGCTTCGCACTGGAAATCACGCCCGCTGCCATTGCTGAAGCGGCCAAATCCTTATCCACTCATCTCGATCCGTAAAGGCTTCCCATGTCTGAAAATGTGTACCTTTTGACGATCTGTCTGCCACTCGGGACGATCTTGCTGATTTTTGGCATGCGCTACTACGCGGCTGTTATGCAGGCGAAGGCCAACCTGGCACATCAAGAGGCCTATCGCCAGTTGGCGGCCAGTATGGCGACTTCGCAGGCCGCGACCACGGCGATGCTGTCGTCCATTGATACTGCAATGACAGATATCCGATCCCGTATGGCGGCGGTGGAGAAAATTCTGAAGGACGTGGAGTAGGCGAGCCTTGCTCTTGCCCGTGTGCGCCTGGCTGGATTGGCGCACTTCAGGCCGCTCTAGTTTTCAGCACCGTTAGCGCCGCTAACAAAACCCTTCTGGCGTTGCTATGCGCGCCTACTGTACCCAACTGTCTGCTGCGCCCGCCTGGCCTCAATCGCCAGCCGGGTTGTGTTGGCGGCGCTCAGCGTTGTTCCGTGTTCCCTGCAAGGAGTAGGTTGCCATGGCATGTAAAACGATGGAGATATCACCACAGGTTTATGCACGCCTGGCAGGTGTGCTTTACCTGGCGGTTATTGTGTTTGGGGCTTTCGCAGAAGGATTTGTGATCAATAGCCTGGTGGTAGCGGGTGATTTTGCGGCAACGGCACGTAATATCGTGGCCTCACCGGGTTTATGGAACCTGGGGGTGGCCTGCAATCTGATCGTGGTTATCTGTGCTGTACCACAACTCTGGATTGAATACCTATTGCTCAAGCCAGTAAGCCATAAGCTCATGCTGCTGGCTGTGCTGCTCAACCTGTTGAGCCTGGCAGTCGAATGCATGAGCAAGCTGTTTCTGTTGTTGGTGACACACATTTTGAATAATGCCGACTACCTGAAGGTTTTTGAGCCTGGACAATTGCAGATGCTCGCTGGTTTGGCCCTGAAGTCGCACGATATTGCCTTTGATATTGCGCTGATCTTCTTTGGCTTTACCTGCCTGATTATTGGCTACCTGATCTACAAGTCGGACTTCTTGCCGAAATTGATCGGTTTGTTGATGCAGCTCGCGGGCCTCAGTTATCTGGTGGTCTGTTTTTCGTCTTTTTTTGCACCGGCGTTCGCCAACGCGATCATGCCCGGCATTTTTATACCGGTATTGATAGGTGAGGCTTCCTTCTGCCTGTGGCTGTTGGTGAAGGGCGTCAATGTCGAAAAGTGGCGGGCGCGGGCGAGTATGCGGTAGGTAATCATTATTTCTGCACTCGTTCGCTGGTCGGCTGAGAATGCAGCCAGCTCAACGCTTGAGGCGGGTTCGGTGTCGATTACTACAATCGTGCGGATATTGGTTGAACGGATCACCAGCTCTGGCTGCTCAAGATCATGCCGCCGATTTTTCCTGCGCACCTTGATGATCACGCTGACAGTGCTGGAACGGTGACAGTTTTTCGACCAAAGCGGTCATGGGTAAGCACGGACACGTGGGATCGCTTATCGGCTCTCAGCAGCAGCCATGAGTGAAATTGCTTGCAATGTCGCCGCTATCTTGAGGGTGTGAAGGCCCGCTTCGCAGTGTTAGAATCGCTGTTAAGTAGGAGGGTTAGTTAGTCTCGTGTGGGCAAGTCAGTGCTAACAACACATACATGGATGCTAGATTCGAAAGATATCTGCAAACTCACATGGTTATTGGAGTAAAGCATGTCGCATTTCTTGTCCATAAGCGGATTCGTGCGTCCGTTGAATAAATATTAGGCCCTGGGTATATGCAGCCCACGAAGCCGCCATTTGAAATGGATCTATATCTTGCTGGATGCTTCCATTTTGTTGGCCGAGAGCAGTTGCATGAGATTCTTGGTTCTCCTGCATATGTGGAAACAGATAGTCATGCCACATTTGGGGGGCAGGAGGACTGGTGGGTAATGCAAATTAGCCCTGGCGAATTTATAGGCTTGTGCCTAAGGGTGCCCTATCAAGATGCCGTAATCTATTGCTCTAAAAATTCAAAAACTAGCGCTGAAGCCTATTATTCAAAGCTTTCAAAATATTGGGCATATGAATCTTATCCTGAACTTTACCCGCTGTAATTGGCCTAAGGCGCCTAAACTTTCGGTCAACGTGACAGCCCAAAACAGCACTTTGGGTTCCCTCCGCTGCTACGCAGCTCCGGCCGCACGTTACCTCCAACGTTAGCCCTCATACCGACGCTATGTTTGCCGCCCTCAAGTCTGCCCTCCATTCAGCTACCACGCAGCACTACCGCCTGCTACGCAAAACCTACAGCGCAGAGGAACTCTACGGGTATAGCCTCTACACGGACGACAGTCTGTGCAGCATAGGGCCGGTCGCGAACACAAGTTCCCAGATCGCTGCAGCAGCGACTGACCCGATGTACAACTACTATCGCTATGGCCCGCACGAATGGTCCTTGTGGGCAGACCACGGATTGTTTGACGAAGCGAACGACATACTCAAAGCCATACACGCGGATCAATCCCTAGACTTCGATTCAAAGCGCGACGGGATGCTCAAAGCTGCCTTCGTTGCGCTCACTGAAGCTGAAGCCGAAGGCCTCTTTGGTCCGCGAACGCCCACTCGCTTTCTGGCACTCTGGCTTTCGGACTCAGCCGATCCGATCATGGTCGAAGCGGCCAAGGCCTTGAACAGCCACGACGTCTTCAGCGCGTTCTGTTCCGAGTATGCGAATAAGAATTAACCACTCGCTTAACCTGACTCGCTACGGCAAGCGCCGTAAGCCCAGGCTGAGGCACATGATGCATCATCTCAGCCTAGGCTTACACCGCTTGCCTCCGCAGGCCGGTTAGCTCGGACATTGAAGTCTGGAATAGAGGCCACAGCGGCCACTTCATTCCTCCGGTGCGAATGTCTACTTGGGCGGAAATGCAGCCACTCGACGTCATCGCACGGTCTCAGGCCGTACGAGGTCGGCTGAGGATCTGTTCTTCGGTGAATCGCTTCTTCATGTCCAATCTCCTTCGATGTGACCTCCCCCCCCAAATATTTCGGCCGAACCCAGGGCATGTTTTATATATGCCCGTTGCCGCGACCGGTAGTTCGCTAGATCAGGTGATCCAATAGCTCCGGCCCGAACACCTCGCGGTGTATGCGGGTAGGCGGCACGCCAGCGCTCAGTAGCCCTTGCCATTGTTGCTGCATAAAGCCCAGCGGGCCGCAGAGAAAGAACTCGCCCTCGCGATTGCCTTCGTCCACCACCGCAGATAACTGCATTCGGCCTTGGTACTGGTAGTGGCTGCCGAGCTGGTCGGTGTCTGCCGGTTGCTCGTAGAACAGCACTGAGCGCAGCTGTGGTAATTGGGCGCGGGCTGCGGCCAGATCGGCACGCATGGCATGGTGCTGGCCATTGCGGGCGGCATGGGCAAACACGATGGGGCGCCGGCTGGCTTGGCTGGCCAGGGTGTTGAGGGTGGCGACCATGGGGGTGATGCCTATGCCGGCCGAGATCAAGGTGATGGGGGCGGTGCCGGCCAGACCGGGGGTGAAATCGCCAAAGGGGGCGCCGGCCATCAAGGTATCGCCCTGGCGCAGGTGGTCATGCAGCCAGTTGGATACCTGGCCCGCCGGGGTGGTGGGGTTGCCGGCTTCGCGCTTGACACTGATGCGCCACCAAGGGCGGTCGTTTGCATCGGAGAGGCTGTATTGGCGTAGCTGGCGCAGTTCGCCCAACTGCACGGCCACGCTGATGTACTGGCCGGGCTGGAAGCTGCCGGGCGAGCGGCCATCGGCTGTTTGCAGGTAGTAGGACATCACGTCTTCGCTCTCGCGGCGGGTTTCCATTACTACCAGCGTCTGCAAGGCGCCTGCCGCTGTTGCGGTGCGCTGGTACAACCTGGCTTCGGCAGCGATCAGCTCGCCTGCCAGCAGCCAATAGGCTTCATCCCAGGCGGCCAGCAGGGCTGGCGTTGCGGCATCACCCAGTACGGCCTGGATGGCACCCAGCAGGTGGCGGCCGACGATGGGGTAATGGGCGGGGGTAATGCCGACGGAGGCATGCTTGTGCACGATGCGCTCCAGCACGGGCGCCAGGGCGGCGGCATTGTCGATATTGGCGGCGTAGGCAAAGACGGCGGCGGCCAGCGATTGCTGTTGTACCCCGCTGGCCTGGTTGCCCATATTGAACAGATGCTGCAGCTCAGGATGCTGCGCAAACATCTGGGTATAGAAGTGGCGGGTGATGGCCAGGCCATGCTCGCGCAGGACGGGAACGCTGGCGGCGATATAGGGGCGGGATGCGGCAGACAGCATGTGGTACTCCATTAGTGGTATATAAAATGCAACTTTTAATGCAGTGCTTGAGCGCGCAATACAATGGCGGCTTCTCTCCGGCGGTTTTGCGGCTTGGCCGCTTCTTCTGCCGCCAGCCGCAGCACATAGCCCAGCTTGAGCAGGCCGGGGCCGATCAAGAGCATCAGGTGGCCGCCTACCAGGGTGCCCAGGCCGACCTGGTCGGTCTTCAAGTAGGCGAGGTAGAAACCCGCCAGGCTGAGCAGGCAGGCGAACTGGATCAGCCGGGTGGAATAGCGATGTACGAGGGCGGGGTCTTGCATTGTGCGCTCCTTGCTCGGTTTGCCGGGATGGGAAAACGATTTTGCTAGCTGGACCTGCAGGGGGCGGTGGTGGCTGGGGTCTGACTTGTCGCATCAGGGTAGTGCCCCAGTGCATGCATCAGTCGCAGCGATTCTCCTATGCGCTCGGCACGGTTCAGCCAGGCACTGGCCTGGTCGGCAGGCAGGTGTGACTGTAGGGTCTGGCCAAACAGGGCTAGCCAATCCTGCAGCAGGGCTGGGGAGAAGCCGGCCTCGGCATGGCGTTCTGCCACCTGATAGCGGTATTCAAGGTAGCGCGCTCCGCCCAGTGTCACCCACCAGAAATGGGTCAGGTGCTCCAGGTGTGCGGGCCAGTCATGCACCCTGGCAAAGGGTTGAGCCAGAGTAGGGTGGGCGCGTACCTGCTGGTAGAAATCGGCGACCACGGCCGCTACCGTGGGGTGGCCTATCGCCTGTGCAATGGCTTGCATGATCAATGCCTCGCCGTCTGTTGATCGAGAAACTGCCGGTGCAGGGTGATGATGGCCTCGCCGGTACGGCTGCCGCAGACATCGGCCAGTGTGTAGTCATCCATCTTGCTGTAGAAGGCGGCCAGGCCTGCATTGAGCGCCACCTTGAGCAGGCAGTTGCCGCGCAGGGTGCAGGGTGGGTCTTCGCAGTTGATCAGCTCGGTACTGTGCTCCAGCCCCTGCAGCACCTGCCCCAGCTGCAGGCCATGGGCAGGCACGGCCAGCCGGAGACCGCCATTGCGGCCCCGCGTGGCGGCTACCCAGCCCAGCTTGCCCAGGCGGTTGACCACCTTGACCAGATGGTTGTGCGGCACCTGGAACTGCCCGGCGATCTCGGCAATGGTGACGGGCAGGGCGCGGTCGTGTTGGGTCAGGTACATCAGCACGCGCAGGCCTAGGTCAGAGAAGCGGGTCAGTTGCATGGCAGTGGCCGGTGGGGGACTGAGGTAACGATACTAAACATGCATATAAAATGCAACTATATGAAATGTAGGCGGGTGAGACGCGGTGCTGGCGGAGGGAGGTACTGCAGGACTGCTGCCTGATGCGCCCTTGTGGCGACTGTCATGCTGCTGACTTGTTCTACCAAAACAATGCAGGGCTTCATTCACCGTGGAGTCCGGCATGTCGATAGAGAATCCTTCCCGTAGAGGTTTCATGGCGGCGGGTGCCATGGGTTTGGCCAGTGCGTCCAGTTTTTCCCAGGTCATCGCCAAGGCCTTGGCGACACCGGCGCATCAGGGGGCTGGGGGTGTGGGGGATATCGAGCATGTGGTCTTCCTGATGCAGGAGAACCGCTCGTTCGACCATTACTTCGGCAGCCTCGCCGGTGTGCGGGGGTTCAATGATCCGCGGGCTATCCCGCTGCCTTCGGGCAAGCCGGTCTGGTATCAGCCTAATGGCAGTGGCTACGTGCTGCCCTATCATTTTGACGTGCGCAATACCAATGCCCTGAAAGTGGGGCTCGATCATTCCTGGAAAGGCACCGAGGCGGCCTGGAAGGACTGGAATGCCTGGATACCCCGCAAGACGGTGCGCAGCATGGGCTACTTCAATCGGGCCGACCTGCCCTTCTATTACGCGCTGGCAGATGCGTTCACCGTCTGCGATGCCTACCATTGTTCGGTATTCGGGCCGACCGACCCAAACCGTTTCTACGCCTTGAGCGGCCATGCCAACGGCTATCTGACAGGCATTCAGGATGCCCGGCTCTACAACATCAACAATGGCACCTACAACGCCGATATCGCCAATGACAACGCGGCCGCCAAGGGGCTGGAGTGGCAAAGCTATGCCGAGGTGCTGGAAGCCAATGGCATCAGCTGGAAGGTCTATCAGGAGTGGGATAACTACGGCGATAACTATCTGCAGTATTTCAGGAACTTCAGGGTGGATGCTGCCGGCCGTAAGCTGACGGCAGATTCGCCGCTGTACCGCCGGGGTCGTGCCATGGCGCCGGGCTCGCATGGCGGCAATGCGGCGGGTACCAGCGGCCAGTGGCTGATCGATGACTTTGCTGCCGATGTCAGGGCGAATCGGCTGCCGCAGGTATCGTGGATATGCGCACCCACTGAGTACTGTGAACATCCGTCGCACTCGCCTAATGCCGGCGAGCATTTCGCAGCGCGTCTGCTGTCGGCACTGGTGGACAATCCCACTGTGTGGGCCAAGACCGTGCTGATCATCACCTACGACGAGAATGACGGCTTTTTCGACCATATGCCGGCGACGGTACCGCCGCTGAATGCGGGGCGTGGCCGCACGACGCTGGCGAATGCCGGCATGGGCGAGACCTACAACAGTGCCGAGCCCATCGGCCTGGGGCCACGCGTGCCGACGCTGGTCGTTTCGCCCTGGAGCAAGGGGGGGCGGGTCAACTCCCAGCTGTTTGACCATACCTCGCTGATACGGCTGCTGGAAGAGTGGCTGGTGCAGGGCAAGGGCCTGCCGCGCAGCCAGGTGCAATGCAACCTTATCTCGCCCTGGCGCCGGGCCGTGTGTGGCGACATGACCAGTGTCTTCAACTTTGCCAACCCCAATGCCAGCTGGCCTGCCAGCGTGCCGCGCAGTGCCAGCTACTTCAAGTATGGCGGCAGCCGTGATGCCTTGCCCCCGGCCACCCAGAGCCTGCCAAGGCAGGAGACCACGGCCGGTGCCCAGCCGCGTTGGGCATGCGCCTTGCCCTATCGCTCGCAAGTGACGGGCAGTACGGTGGCAGAAGCGCGCAAGTACGCCCTGAGCTTCAACAATACCGGCTCGGTGGCGGCGACCTATATCGTCTATTCCACCGTGCGCAACGACGGGCCATGGCATTACACCGTGGAGGCCGGCAAGCAGATAGCGCTGGAAACCTGGAGCTGGAGCGGCAGTCACTACCAGTTGGTCGTCGTCAGCCACAATGGCTATGCGCGCGAATTTGGCGGCAGCCTGGACAGCCTGCCACGCAAGGCCGAGGTACAGCTGGAGGAAGACCCTGCAGCCCGCTGCGTCAGACTGACGTTCAGCAATGGCGGGGCGCAGGCGTGCCGCTTCAGGCTGGCTGACAACGCCTATGGCGACACCGCCGTGCAGCTGGTCGAGGTGCCGGCCGGGCAAAGCCGCAGCCTGATCCGGCCGCTCTCTGCCAGCTATGGCTGGTATGACTTGGGCGTGAAGCTGGAGGGCGACAGCAGCTACTGGCGCCGGCTGGCAGGCCACCTGGAAGGCGCAGGGCTGGATTACACCGACCCGGTGCTGAACGGCCAGGCCGAGGCGCTCCCTTCGCCGCTGCCACAGCCCCTACCCGTGGTGACATGGACGGCCAGCGCCAGCCAGATCCGCGTGGGGGAGAGTGTGACCGTCAGCTGGCAGGGCATGCCAGCCGGGACGCAGCACTGGCTGGGGGTGTATCGCGCCGGCCAGGTGCCTGGCGCCACCAGCGCCCTGAAATGGCACTACCTGCCTGCCGCAATGGGCAGCCAGGTACTGAGCGGGCTGGCCCAGGGGGACTACTTCATCGCCTTGTTTCTGAACAATGGCTATGCGGAGGCCGCACCCAGGCTGAACCTGCGCGTTGTCAGCGGCTAGTTGGGAGGGCGGTAAGTTACGCCCGTCGGCTGGGTGCGAATAGGGGCTCCGGGGCAGGGTAAGCTGCACACTGTTGCCTTGTTTCTGGAGTTGCCATGTCCGTATCCGCACTTGGTGCTGGCTTGTCAGGCATGCTGGGTTACCAGCGGGCGCTGGACGTCTCGGCCCACAATGTCGCCAATACCCTGACAAGCGGCTTTCGGGCCCGCCAGCCCGATTTCAGCGAAGGCACCCCACCCGGTTCCGGGGTAAGGGTCGCGCCCTCTGCCAGCAGCAGTGAAGGCACCCAGATCGAGACCGAAATGGTGGGCCAACTGATCTACAAGGCAGGCTTCCAGGCCTCGGCCAAGGTGGTGTCCACGGCCGACCAGATGCTGGGCGCGCTGATTGATATCAAAGCCTGAGGGCTTGCGGTGAGCCTGCAATCGGGGTCAAGCGGCGTCGAGAGCGATTCAGGTGCCCGGAGCCCCTCCAGTGCTGGCCATTGAGCCGGCTTGCGCATTCCGTCACGCAGGCAATTATCTTGCGATGGGCCAGCCGGTCTCCCGCTGGCTCTGCCAGGTCAGAGGCGTATCTCTGCCACCATCTCTTCTTCATCAATGCCGATTTCGACAAAGCCGAAACTGCCATAGAAATCCTTGGCGACCGGGTTGGCCGGTACATAGGAGATCAAGATGCGTTGCACGCCGGGTTGGCTGCGAATTTCGTCGAGCGCCCGCTGCAGGGCCTGGCGGCCATGGCCCTTGCCCTGGTGGCGGCTGTCTATCATGAAGCGGTAGATGGCGTAGTCGCCTGGCTGGCCTTCTTCGGCCAGTGAGACATACATCAGAAAGCCGATTGCTTCCTCGCCCAGATAGATGGCCCGGGTATGGTAGTTGGGGTAGAAGCTGGCCTGGGCGATCGAATAGCTGTTGCTGGCGAGATAGTCTTTCTGATGATCCAGCAGTTGTAGGTCGATGATGTCGTCAAAGTTGTCGCGGGTGACTGCGTTAAGGGTGATGGGCATGTTGCTGTGCTTGTCTTGTGTGGGCCGGTCAGCCGTTGCGCTGCGTCATACTGGGCCGTGCATGCGCTTGCTTGCCGGGCGGCCAAGTGGAAGGCGCCGGGTATGCTAGGTGTTGTGGTCTGATGTTGCAACGGGCGAGCTTGTTCGACAGCAGGTGCGTAGGCTGAAATAATGCTGATGGAATATACTGCGTGCCACCCAAGGGTGGTGAGTATGGCTGCCTGATTCGCCTTCCCGCCCTGCCCGCAGGCTGTTAGATTGATTGACGCATAGGCGACCCCGTAGATGAAAACACCGTCAGAGCAACGTCGTCAGCCCTGCCAGGCCCGCGCGCAGATGAAGGTGGCACTCATATTCGAGGCGACCTTGCGCATACTGGAACAAGAGGGCGAGGCGGCGCTCAATACCAATCGTATCGCGGCGGTGGCGGGTATCAGCATAGGCACGCTTTACCAGTATTTCCCGGACAAGGATGCTGTACTGGTGGCGCTGGTGCAGGAAGAGATCAGCCGTTGCTGCGATGCCATCCGTGCCGGCTTCGCCCAACTGCCTGCCAGTGCCCGCTACGGCGATGGTCAGCGCGCCGATGTGCTTGTCAGGGTGTTGCTGGGCGCGTTTGGCGGCAAGGTAGGCGCGCGGCGTGAGTTGGTCAGGGCATTGCAGGCGCGCCAACTGAGCTTGGCGTTTGACCAATACATCATTGAGCAGCTGCATGGCATTCTTCCTTCCCTGCCTTTGCCCAAGGCAGTATTGGCCATATTGATTCGCTCGCTATTGCACACGGTGGACGCCACCCTGCTGCACGACGAGACCATGCTGCAGCGGCCGGGACTCAAGCTGGCACTGATCAAGACCGTGCAAAGCCTGACACGCGAAGGCATGGGTCTGGGCATGCCGACCGCGCGCGTGCGAGGTCGGCAGCCAAGCCTTACTGCTTGATGAAGTCCAACAGGTCCTGATTTAGCCTGTCCTTATGGATGTCGGTCAGGCCATGGGGCGCCCCCGGATAGACGATCAGCTTGGCACCCTTGATCTGGCTGGCGGCGGCCTTGCCTGCTGCGTCTATGGGGACGATTTGATCGTCATCGCCATGGATGACCAGGGTGGGGATGTTGAATCGCTTCAGGTCTGGACGGAAATCGGTGGCCGAGAAGGCGGCGATCGAGTCATAGGTATTCTTGTGGCCACCTTGCATGCCTTGTACCCAGAACGACTGGATCAGGCCCTGCGAGGGTTGGGCGTTGGGGCGGTTGTAGCCATAGAAGGGCCCTGAGGCGATATCGAGATACAGCTGCGAGCGATTCTGCAGCGATGCCTTGCGTATGCCGTCGAACACCGCGAGCGGCAAGCCACCCGGATTGCTCTCGGTCTTGAGCATCAGGGGCGTCACTGCGCTCACCAGCACGGCCTTCTTGACCCGGCTGGTGCCGTGACGGCCGATGTAGCGGGCCACCTCACCGCCGCCGGTGGAGAAGCCCACCAGAGTGACATCCTTTAGCTTGAGCGTCTGGATCACGCTGGCCAAGTCATCGGCATAGTGATCCATGTCATTGCCGTCCCACGGCTGGCTGGATCGGCCATGACCTCGGCGATCATGGGCCACTACCCGATAGCCTTGCGATGCCAGGAACAGCATTTGCGATTCCCAGCTGTCCGAGCTGAGTGGCCAGCCGTGGCTGAAGGTGACGACCGGGCCATTTTTCGGGCCCCAGTCCTTGTAGTAGAGGCGAACACCGTCGTGGGTGACGACGTAGCTGGAGCTTTGCTCCAGGCGGCTTGCTTGTTTGGTGCCCGCGTCGAGGGGGGCTGCGGCTTGCGCAGAGAAGGCAGTGGCAAGCAGAGACAGGGCGAGGGTGCGGTGTAGCAGGTTCATGGTGTTCCTCTTCGCATGGTTGATGTCGTGAAAGGCATTGCCTGTTGGCAGGAGGAACTGTACCGCTTGCTACAATACGAATGATCACGCAAAGTATCGATAACTTGATCAGGAGTGTTTCTGTGGCAGATAGACTAGCCGCCTTGCTGACCCACTTTGCGGTGACGGCCAAGGTATTTCATACCGGGGTGCTGTGCGGCATCCACGATCTGGCAGATGAGCAGGCCGTGGGCTATCTGCACCTGATCCGGCGCGGTCGCCTGGTGGTCAGCCATGGCCAGGGGGCTGCCGTGCAGGTGACCGAGCCCAGCCTGCTGCTCTACCCACTCCCTATGGCGCACCGATTTATCAGCGATGGCGATCAAGGCATAGACACAGCCTGCGCCCGGCTGCACTTTGACGGTGGTGCTGCCAATCCCATCGTGGCTGCGCTGCCGGCGTTTTCCTGCCTGCCGCTGGCCGAGCTTGAGGGGGCTGGGGGCATACTGGATCTGTTGTTCAACGAAGCCGCCAGGCAGCACTGTGGCCGGCAGGCGGTGCTAGACAGGTTGTTTGAAGTGCTGCTGATCCAGGTGCTCAGGCATCTGATGGAGCACGGGCAGACGCAGGCGGGCATGCTGGCAGGCATGGCGCATCCACGCCTGCGGCACGCCTTGGTGGCCATGCATGAACAGGCGGCCCGCGATTGGACGCTGGCGGCGTTGGCGGTACAGGCGGGCATGTCGCGCAGTGTGTTTGCCCATACTTTCCGCGAGGTGGTGGGCTGTACGCCGGGCATGTACCTGCAGCGCTGGCGCATGGCGCTGGCCCAGAAACTGCTGCTGCAGGGGCAGTCACTCAAGCTGATAGCGGGCGATACCGGTTATGGCAGCGAAGCGGCCTTGTCGCGCGCCTTCAAGGCGCAAACCGGCCTGTCGCCCAGACAGTGGCTGGGTCAGCGGGGTCAGCGGCCGGCCTCTCTACCCACCGTTCAATAGGACAGTGCGGCGACAAACCTGAGCAAGCTACGCCGCTAGCGGGTTCTGTTATTCCTTGATCAGCTGCATCTGATTGATATTGCGTAACTTTTCGCCTTTCTTGCCGCCCCGGCGAATGCGAGTAGACGCCTACCCTCCCAGATTCTAGATTATGCCTTCGTCATTGCCCGTGCTGCGGGCTTGCCGATGCCGCTGTGCGGCCCGCATTCGCCGGGGCATAGGGCAGATCGGGCTCGCTATCTCTTCAACCGGGTGCCGCTGGCCGGCACAACAAGGAATTCGTCATGATGCGTTTCAAGCAGTCTTTAATACATGCCTGTGTGGTCGGCCTGCTGGCCACCACCCATACCGCTACATTGGCGGCGGATATGATGGCAGAGAACAAGGCCTTGGCCCGCCAGTTGGCCATCAGTGAGGTGCAGGCGCTCGAGGGGGCAGGCCGGTTTGATGAAACACAGGTGCTGGTCAAGTTCCGCCCCGGTGCCAGCGCGGCGGAGCGGGAGCGGGTTATCCGCTCATTTGGTACCGGCGCGCGACGCCTGGGTGGTCAAGGCAAGCAGGTGATGGCCACGGGCGAGTTCTATGTGGTCAAGCTGGGGCGCCGCTGGTCGGTGGCATCCGTGATGTCGCGTATCGCAGAGGATGACAGCGCCGTCGACTATATCGTGCCGGACTGGATACTGAAACTGCAGGCAGAGCCTGCCAATGATCCGGACTTTGCCAAGGTATGGGGGGTACAGGGCCGCACCACCTCGCCAGCCAGCCCCTTTGGCACGGGTGCCGCCGAGATGTGGGCCAAGGGTTATGTGTGCAAGTCAGCCGCGCCGGCCTATGTGGCGGTGCTGGATACCGGTGTGCGGACGACCCACCAGGATCTGCGCGACCAGGTGTTTATCAATCCCAACGAGGCCGCGGTGGACCAACGTGACGACGACGGCAACGGTCTGGTAGATGATGTAAAGGGCTGGAATTTCTACGCCAACAATAACAATGTCGAAGACGACCACAGCCACGGCACCCATGTGGCAGGCACCATCGCGGCAAGGCGTAACAATGCCTTGGGTTCGGTCGGCATGTGCGGCGACGGCGCGGTGAAAATCATCCCGGTCAAGGTGTGCAGCAGCGGTGGCAGCTGCCCCACCAGTGCTGTGCTGGCGGCCATGAATTACGTGGTCGACCTGAAAAAAAACCGTGGCATCAATGTCGTGGCGGTCAATCTTTCGCTGGGTGGGCTCACCAGCACGCCCAATCTGGCCGGCATAGAGTATTTCCAGGCAGCACAGGAGGCCGGCATCATGGTGGCGGCCGCTGCCGGCAACAATGGCGTCAATACCGATGATCGCTTTATGTGGCCGGCCAGCTTGCCGGTGGACAACATCATCTCGGTCGCCAATCTGAAGGCGGATGGCATGCTGTCGAGCTCCTCCAATCACGGTGCCAGTTCGGTGGACATTGCTGCGCCTGGTTCGGGCATCTATTCCACCGTGCATGGTTCAGACAGCGCCTACAACTGGAAGTCGGGCACCTCCATGGCGGCGCCCCATGTGGCCGGCGCCATAGGCTTGTATCGGGTGCTGCACCCACAGGCAGATGTCGCTGAAACCCGGCATGCGCTGTTCAGCACCGCCGCCGTGGAAAGCAGTCTGGCGGGCAAGGTGGCCGGTGGTCGTCGGCTCGATGTCTCGGCCTGGCCGTGGCAAACCGTGACCACCAGCTATGTGGCCCGCTGCGGCCTGAACGCCGGCAAGACGGGCTTCTGGTTCCTGGTGAATGCCTATACCGACGACAGCCGCCGCACGGTACTGCGCTATATGGGTATCAGCTACAAGGCCTATGACCCGACCGGCAAGCTGCTCAATACCTATATAGGTCGCACCAATAACAACGGTGCCGCGCTCTGGGCATTCAACCGCAGCGCGCAACCCTGGGGGCAGCAGTTCACCGTGCAGGTGCAGACCGATGACGGCGGTAGCCGTACCTACAGCAGCAGCGAACTGAACTGCCCCGTGCCTTGAGCCGCTGGCCATGTGGGGCGACTTTGCTGAGACATGACCGCGCCGTCCTAGAGCCTGTTCAACGTCTTTTCACCGCGTCGTTCGCAGCCTTGCCGGATGAAGGGCAAGGCGCAAGCCGCGCAGCGGTACGGGTACCGTAAGCGGCTTGCAACGCCGCCATTCGCCGGCAAGGCTGCGAACCCGAAGGGCTGCACTGGAAAACGGCCACTCACTGCGTTGTGGCGCTTGGCAATAACTTGTTATTGCCTGCGCACCACGCCTTGTGCCTGGCCATTTTCCAGTTCAGCGACGCGGCGAAAAGACGTTGAACAGGCTCTTAGGCTGGCGCGACATGGATGCGACATCCTTTTGCGGCAACGCAACAGCCTATCAAACGATTGTTTGAAACCCGAACGGCTGTGCTACATTGCGTCCTGTAGTCGCAGTGCAGCTCGCTACGAGTTGCCCTGCGAGGCCGCCGGGCTAGCCCGGCCGGTTTGCCTACGCTTGGGTACTTAGGGCACGTCGGTCATCACCGGCGTGCTTTTTTTCTTTGTGCGCTGCCTTGGCGCATACAAGGTAAAATCTCGCGGTTTACTCATCTATAAGCGCGTATAGGTAATGGCCAAACCCACCAAGCCCGCCAGTTTCGAGGCGGCCATGTCCGAACTGGAAGCCCTGATAGCCGAGATGGAGCGTGGCGACGCCCCGCTGGAGACGGCCTTGCTGTCGTACAAGCGCGGCGGCGAGCTGATACGTTATTGCCAGGAACAACTGGCTGCTGCCGAGCAGCAGATCAAGGTGCTGGATGGCGACAGCCTCAAGCCCTTGGACCTGGAGGAGGCAGAATGAGCGCGCAGCACGATTTTCAGACGTGGTCGTTTGCCATACAGCAACAGATGGAACTGGCGCTGGGTGGCTTGCTGCCTCCTGCCAGCCAGTTGCCGCAGCGGCTGCACGAGGCCATGCGCTATGCCGTGCTGGGTGGTGGCAAGCGGGTCAGGCCGCTACTGGTGTTTGCCGCTGGCGAACTGGTCAATGCCCCGGTCGAGCGTTTGCAGTATGCCGGCAGCGCGGTGGAGATGATCCACGCCTATTCGCTGGTACATGACGACATGCCCTGCATGGATGACGACGTCTTGCGCCGTGGCAAGCCCACCGTGCATGTGGAGTTTGACGACGCTACGGCTTTGCTGGCCGGCGATGCCCTGCAGACGGCGGCATTTGAGGCCTTGACCATGCAGGCCTTGGCGGATGAGCCAGCCGATCAATTGCGCATGGTCAAGCTGCTGGCCAATGCATCTGGTGCAGCGGGCATGGCCGGCGGCCAGGCCATAGACCTGGCTTCGGTGGGGCAACCCTTGAGTCTGCCCGAGCTGGAACATATGCACATACTCAAGACTGGCGCCTTGATACGGGCATCGGTATTGCTGGGCAGTTATTGTGGCGAGCCGCTGGCCTCGGCCCAGCGCGACAAGCTCGATCGCTTTGCCAAGCTGATGGGACTGGCCTTTCAGGTGGTGGACGATATCCTGGATGTAGAGGCCGATACGGCGACCCTGGGCAAGACGGCGGGCAAAGATGCGGCGCATGACAAGCCCACCTATGTCTCCCTGCTGGGGCTGAAGGAGGCCAAGCTACGTGCAGCCGAACTGGAGGCCGAAGCGCTGGCCTGCCTGGATGAATTTGGTACGCGTGCAGCCAGGCTGCGCGAACTGGCGCACTTTATCGTGCATCGGGCTTTTTGATTTCGAATCACTACAGGCGGCCCATGTGCACTCTGGTGTCTGCCGCCTTACCTAGTTGAACGTCATGGCTTATCCGCTTCTCGACAATGTCAATCTGCCTGCCGATCTGCGCGGCTTCGACCAGGACCAGCTCAAGCAGTTGGCCGGTGAGCTGCGTGAGTTCCTGCTGGATTCCATCAGCAAGACCGGTGGTCACTTTGCTTCCAATCTGGGCACCATAGAGCTGACCATTGCCCTGCACCATGTGTTTGAGACCCCGCACGACAGGCTGGTCTGGGACGTGGGTCACCAGACCTATCCGCACAAGGTGCTGACCGGCCGCAAGTCGCGTATGGATACCATGCGCAAGTACCACGGCCTGGCGGGCTTTCCCAAGCGCGAGGAAAGTGAATACGACACCTTTGGCGTGGGCCATAGCTCCACCAGCATAGGCGCGGCGCATGGCATGGCCGAGGCCAGCAAGATACAAGGGCAGCGCCGCAAGGTAGTGGCTGTGATAGGCGATGGCGCCATGACGGCGGGGCAGGCATTCGAGGCGTTGTTCAACGCCGGCGACAAGGATACCGACCTGTTGGTGGTGCTGAACGACAACGAAATGTCGATCTCGCCCAATGTAGGCGCATTCAACGCCTATCTGGCCAAGCTGCTGTCTGGCCGCTTCTACCAGGGTTTCCGTTCCACCGGCAGCAAGGTGCTGGAGAACGTGCCACCTTTGCACGAGTTGGTGCGCCGTGGCGAGGAGCATGTCAAAGGCCTGTTCTCGCCCTCCACGCTGTTCGAGGAATTTGGCTTCCACTATGTGGGCCCGATAGACGGCCACGATCTGGACGCACTGATACCGACCTTGCAGAATCTCAAGAGCCTGTCAGGGCCGCAGTTCCTGCATATCGTCACCAAGAAGGGGCAGGGCTACAAGCTGGCCGAGGGCGATCCGGTGAAATACCACGCCGTGACACCCTTTACGCCAGCCGATGGCATGGCGGCCAAGGCGGCCAGCAAGCCTTCCTATACCCAGATATTTGGCGACTGGCTGTGCGATATGGCGGCCCAAGATGCCCGCCTGGTGGGGATAACCCCGGCCATGCGCGAGGGTTCGGGCATGGTGCGCTTCGAGCAGTTGTTCCCCACGCGCTATTACGATGTGGGCATTGCCGAGCAGCATGCGGTGACGTTTGCCGCTGGCCTGGCCTGCGAGGGACTCAAGCCGGTGGTGGCCATCTATTCCACCTTCCTGCAACGCGCCTACGATCAACTGATACACGATGTCGCGCTGCAAAACCTGCCGGTGGTGTTCGCCATAGACCGCGCCGGCCTGGTGGGAGCCGACGGCCCCACCCATGCCGGCAGTTTTGATATCACCTATCTGCGTTGCATACCCAATATGGCCGTGCTGTGCCCGGCCGATGAGGATGAGTGCCGCCAGATGCTGTACACGGCCTTCCAGCTTGATCAGCCCAGCGCAGTGCGTTACCCACGTGGCACCGGGCCGGGTGTGGCGGTGAACCAGGGCTTCACGGCACTGCCCGTGGGCAAGGGCGTGGTGCGCAGGCAGGGCAAGCGTATTGCCATCCTGGCATTTGGCTCCATGCTCACCCCCGCCTTGCAGGCGGCCGAGGCGCTGGATGCGACCGTGGTCAATATGCGCTGGGTCAAGCCGCTCGATGTGGAGCTGGTCAAGCAGCTGGCGGAAACCCATGACCTGCTGGTGACGGTGGAAGAGAACGCCATCATGGGTGGTGCTGGCTCGGCGGTGATCGAGGCCATGGCGGCGCAGGGTCTGCTCAAGCCCGTGCTGCAACTGGGCTTGCCTGACCGCTATGTGGACCATGGTGACCCGGCCCTGCTGCTGGCCGAATGTGGCCTGGATGCGGCGGGCATCACCGCCAGCATCCACCAGCGGCTGGCGATGTAAGCCCGCTACCTGGCGCCATCGCCCTTGTTGTCCCATAGGCGTAGACAAGGCAATGGTGCTGTCTTTTTTACCCCACTTTTTTACTGACAGATAGCTGGTGGTTTGCGAGCTGTGACGATGGCGCTGGATTCAGCGCTAGAATCGTCACCTCGCCCGAAGGCTGTCGGGTTTTATTTCACGAGGTGCATGTGTTTCTATCCCGCTTCCAATCCCTTTATGCTGTGACGCTGGCGCTGTTGCTGGCAACCCCGCTGGCCAGCCAGGCGACGACTGTGCGCCTGGAAACCTCGCTGGGCCCGGTGGATATCGAGTTGTATGATGCCGAGGCGCCCAAGACGGTGACCAACTTCCTGGGCTATGTGAAGCGGGGCGATTACAACAGCAGCTTCATGCATCGCAGCGTTCCGGGTTTTGTCGTGCAGGGTGGTGGTTTTGCCTGGCGCAACGCCAGCAACTCTGTGGATGCCATTCCTACCCAGCCTGCCGTGGACAATGAGTTCAGCACTGCCCGCTTGAACAAACGGGGCACCGTGGCCATGGCCAAGCTGGATGGCCAAGCCAATAGCGCCACCTCGCAATGGTTCGTCAACCTGGCTGATAATCCTAGCCTGGATAGCCAGAATGGCGGCTTCACTGTGTTCGGCAAGGTGAAGGACAGCAGCATGGCAGTGATCGATGCCATGGCTAAACTGCAGCGTGTCAACGCAGGCAGCCCCTTCAACGAACTGCCCATTACCAGCATGCCTAGCGGCTATCTGGGCCGCAGCAACCTGGTGATGGTGAACCGAGCAGCGGTCTACGATGCCAACTACGACGCAGACCGGGTGTTCGATTACCTGGAAGCGACCTACCCGCAATATCTTGGCACGGTCAAATCGACCTCGGCTTCGGCGGCGGGCTACTACCTGCGTTACTACCCTGGCAAGGAAGCCTACATTGGTACGGCCAATGGCACGCTGTACTACCTGGTGCCCAGCATCAGCCCCAATGTGGAGTCTTTGGGCCCGATGGCAGACTGGATCAAGGCGGTTGCTGCCGCCGGCTACTGATACCAAGCCGTTCTGCCTGATCGAAAAAAGCCTGCTTTGATGCAGGCTTTTTTTCATGTTGCGTGGCCGGTGTGTGGGGACACTAGCAAGGATGACAGGCCATGCGCCGCCCACTGTAAAACAGCTTGAAAATAGAAATCATTATCATTATCATGATTTCAACTTGCTCAGTTAGCCCGGCGGTTGCGATCGGGAAGCGAATGGCCATGCTGATTGAGAAGTGCGAGGCGACATCCTGCTGCCTCACAGTAGGTTGCTGCAACGTTTGTCACCACCCAGTACGGACTGAAGGCCCCACTTGTGGGGCCTCTTTTTTTGTCAGCCAGCATTTGAACGGAGTACAAAGTAAGGGCGTGGCTGCAATCAGGCGGCGAGCCGCTGGTTTATACACTGACGACCTGCACCAAGGGTGCCGCGGTGCCTGCCCGGTCCGCCATTACCCGGCTATCTCTAGCGTCCATGGCAGGCGCTCACTCGCCGGGGTAGCGCACACCAATCTGTGTGCGGATGGTGTCCAGTGCCTGCAGGGTGGCCAGGGTGTCTGCCAGGGGCATACGTGGGCTTTCCAGCAAGTCCAGGCGCAGGCAGCGGTGGACTTCTTCCAGCTCGTAGCGATAGCCGTTGCCACTGACGGGCACGCTGATTGTGCGCGGGGCTTGTCCTTGCTGCTGCAGGGTCAGTCGCGACGGGCAATAGAACGGTGCATGCACGCGTAAGGTGCCCTGCGAGCCCAGCAGGATGGCCTCGGTAGGCGAGGGTGCGCGTAGGCTGCACCAGCCGCTGGAGAGCCCGCCACCGGCATGCTGCAGGGTGAAGGCCGTCTGCTCGTCCACACCGGTCGTGCCCAGTTCGGCCATGCTCTGTATCCGGGCTATCGGGCCCAGGAACAGGCAGGCCAGCGACAAGGGGTAGATGCCGATATCCAGCAGGGCGCCACCGCCCAAGGCCGGATTGAATACCCGGTGGGCGGGGTCAAACGGTTGCAGGAAGCCAAAGTCCGCCTGTACACCTTGCAGCTTGCCTATGGCACCGCTTGCCACCAGTGCCTGGGCTTGGGCGATGGCCGGGATGAAACGCATCCACATGGCTTCCATCATGAAGACCTGCCGTTCGCCTGCCAGCGCAATGGCTTGTGCCGCCTGTTGGGCATTGAGGGTAAATGGTTTCTCGCACAGCACGGGCTTGCCTGCGGTGAGGCAAAGCTGCAGGGCGTCAAAATGCTGGGCGTGCGGCGTGGCGATGTAGACAGCGTCTACTGCTGGGTCAGCGACCAGCTCGGCATAGCTGCCGTAGTGGCGTGCAGCGCCAAAGGTCTGGGCGAAGCTGGCTGCCTTGGCCGTCTCGCGCGAGGCAACTGCGTATAGCCTGGCGTCATCCAATTCGGTCATCGCCCTGGCCAGCTGGCTTGCAATACCGCCGGTGCCGAGTATGCCCCACTGCAGGATGGTCATGATGTGCTTGCGGTCTGTCTGATGAGAGAGGTCGTCATATCAGTGGGGTATATCACCTTGCTATTGAGTTGCGTTGACGTCTAGCGCCAGGGCAAACCCAGCGCCTGCGTAGGCGTCACCCACCCTTCATGGCCTGAGTTCATAACCGGCGCTAGGCATGGCTATGGGCTCGCAGGAAAGTCAGCAGACGGGGGAAAATGTCGATGGCGACATTCTTGCCCATGAAGATGTCCTGGTGGCCGTAGCCGGGGAAGACATGAAGTTGGTGGCGGCCGGGGACGATCTGCTCCAGCCGTTGATGGCAAAGTATGTTGGAATCAGCGAATACCCGGTTCTCCTGCCCCTGTACCAACAGCATGGGAGTAGTGACCTTGCTGGCCTGGGAGAAGTAATTGTCGGGCAGGGCGGCATAGCGTGGATTGCCCGGCTCGAACTTCACCGCGTCGTGGTTGGCGTTCACCATCTTGAGCACATGGCGGTAGTAGTTGACGCTAATGCCGCCAAACAGATCGCCCAACCTGTCGTGAGTCTCCTTGGCCATGTTCTCGTGCATGAACAGGGCCGGTTTGCCGGCACCCCACATAAAGCTCAGCATATGGCACTCGGACGAATCGCATTCATGGTGGAACCAATCCACCCCCATTGCCAGCAGCTTGCCGGCCGACCAGGCCGGCTGGTGCCGCCAGCGCGGATTGACATATTCCAACCCCAGCAGCCAATCACAGGCAAATGGCCCCAAGCCCAGTTTCAGCTTGGAAAAGGGGGGCACGCGGGCGGTCAGGGCGATGCTGTTGAGGATCACGCTACTGACGCCACCCACCTGGCCGGCGAACAGGCTCATGCCGAAGGTGAGGGCGCCGACACAGTGCGCGATCACATGGATGCGCTTGTGCGGGCCGACCAGCTGGCGCAGGGTGGCGATGGCAGCGGGGTGGTCGTACAGCGCCAGGTCGTCCAGGTTGGCGCTACCCCGGACCAGGTTGTAAGGAAAGCGGTTGCTGCCACGATGATCGAGTGTGAAGACATCCCCATAACCCTGATCCAGCAGGTGCTGCACCAGATTCTCGTGCTCGGGCATGATGAACATGTCGGACGAGGTGGTCAGGCCGTGGATGATCAGGACCACATCATCGCAACTGGCGCGCTGGAAGCGGGTCAGTGATAGCCCCAAGCCGTCGCCGGTAGTGAAGGCATGCTCGCTGATGCAGGCGCCTTGTACGCCCTCCGTGGTGTAGCGTGGGTAGAGTCGGGGGGCTTCATGGGGCCTGGGTGGCAAGGAGGGGCCGTAGATCTGCCAGAGCGAGCCGGCGAAGAATTCACCAAAGGCAGCCAGCCCGACCAGGCTGTTGTTGCCCGCTGCATCGGTCGCCCTCACCGTGCGCAGCACCTTGGCAAAATCCACCACACCCAGGCTCAGTATGCCGGTGGCCAGCAGATCGCTCTGTGGCGCCTGCTCGGGCGTGACATGGCCGACAAACAGGTTGGTATAGAGCGTGGTGGTGTCGTGCCACAGGTCGAAACCGAAGTGGTGCTGCACTTCCTTTTCGCCTGCCAGGGTAAAGCGCTCGCCATCCTCGTTGCGGCAATAGACCCGGTAGTTCATGACCTTGCGATCGCGGTCTGCCGTATTGGGCATCAGCATGAAGCGGCCCGATTCCACCTCGGCCCGGCCACCCACCAGCGGGCCTTCGACATAGCCTGTCAATTGCGCCGCGTGCTCGGCCGTATCGAGAAAGGTTTTAAGGTCATCGACATCGACGTTGACATGCAAGGCCAGCGGCAGGCCGGCAGCGCGACCCTCCTCGAAACCATCGCTGAAGCTGCTGCCGCCCAGGCTGGCGTAGCCGCTCATGGTCTCGGCAAAATGTATGCGTATGCCGCTGAGATGTTCGTTCATGCCTCTCTCCTTCTGTTCTTATGCTTAGCGGCCCTAACCAAACCCGGCTTGGTGGATCGGCAGCGCTTGCTTGCACACCTCGCTACAACAGGCTGTCTGTCGGAGCTTGGCCGGTGATGCCATGTGCTATCCATTCTGACAGCGCGGCAATGGTGGCGGCAGGGTTGGCCCCCAGTGCGGTGGGCATGATGGCGCCATCAGCGACATACAGCCCCTGGTAGCCGAACACCTGGCCCCGATCGGCCTCGGCAGCGCTGACCACGCCGGCCTCGGGGCCATCGGCCAGGGTACAGCCCCCCAAGGGGTGGACGGTAACATTGTTGCGCATGGGGCGCAGCCAGGTGGGCAGGGGCAGGAACACCTCACCGCCAATAAAGCGATTGAAGCGCTCACCCAGCGCCAGGATGGCATCGTATAGCGGCTGGCTGGTCTTTTGCGGCCAGTCCAGGTCCAGGTAGCCGGCCGGGTTCAACGAGAAACGGCCGTCGGCCTGATCCTGGCCCATGCACAGCAATACGGCGCTGTACTGGGTGATATCGTGCTGCAGCAGCCGGTTGAGCAAAAAGCCCACCTGCTGGTTCTTGCGGCCCGGGTAGAGTGAGCAGATGGCTGCCCACGCCACCTGCAGCAGTGCCTTGAACTTGTCCCAGGGGTGCAGTACCGGCTGCAGGGCGGCCATGGCCCAGGCCGCATGGGTGGGGACGCTGGCGTCCTCCAGCAGGAAGGCGCGCTGCGGGTCGTATTGTTCGAACAGATGGTGGTCTGTGTACTGGGTGATGACCGGGCCATAGGTGGAGTTCACCGGCACTTTGCTGTCGAGGGCGAAAGAGAGGAAATCGCCGTTGCCGGAAAAACGGTAGCCCAGCCGCTGGCTGATGGCGGGCAGGCTGCGATGGATGTCGCGGCAGCGCAGCAGCAGCTCGTTGCTGCCCAAGGTGCCCGCCGAGACGATAACCCGCCGGCTGGTCACGGCGGTCACGGTATCGTGCTCGAAGTCGTCGAAGTACACGCGGTAGCCATGCTCGCCCCTGGCATTGGCATCGTCCTCACCCTGGGCATTGAGTGGCACGATGCGCTGGACCTGGGCCTGGGTCTGCACCTTGGCGCCATGTACGGTACGTGCCACATGCAGGTAATTGAGGTCGGTGGTGTTCTTGGCATGCACATTGCAGCCTATGTCGCACTCGCCGCAGTAGGTGCAGGAGGTCTGCACCGCACCGTAGCGGTTGGGCTCCTGCACGCCTATCTGGGTGGCTTGGGCCTGCTTGCCGTAGCTGTAGCCATTGCCGAAGTACACGGCAATATCGGCCAGCTTGCTGCTGAGCTTCTGCTCGGCGGCAAAGCGCTGAAACTGCTGGGTGCGCAGGATAAAGCGGCGGTCGGATTGATCCTGATGGGGAGGGATGGTGCGGGCGCCCAAGACCGACTGGGCCACATCGTAATAGGGGGCCAGGGTGGCGAGCTTGAGCTGGATGGGCCAGTGCTGGTTGAAGGTGTGCTCGGGTGGGCGCAGGAACACATTGGCGTAGATCAGCGAACCGCCGCCCAGGCCGGCACAGGTGACGGTATCCATATGCGCGAAGCTACGCACATCGAACATGCCCAGCAGCCTGCCCTTGGCCACCTTCTGCTTGCGTACATGGCGGGGACGGTTGCCGGCGGCATCATCAGGACACCAGAAGTTATTGGCCAGGTCTGCCGGGCTGCGTGGGAAACTGCCTTGTGGATAAGCCTTGCCGCGCTCCAGCAGCAAGACCTGGCCGGGCCAGCGCTTGCTGAGTCGGGCGCACATCACCGCGCCACCAAAACCACTACCGATGATGATGGCTTCATATTCCGGAGCAAAGGACATGTTGCGGGCTCTCACTGGGTAACAAACTGTGCTGGAGTTTAGTTGAGCCTGGTCAACAAGCCAGCATTAGAAAAGGGTGCCTGATCTGCTAGGATGCAGTGTTTCCCTTGCTTGGCAGGGCGCCTACCCCAGCCTCAGTCTGCAACAGCGGCGATGCGCAGGGCCGATGTCGTCCCCGGCCGTGTGGCAATAGAAGGCGCAGGCACTGTTTGCGCCATGCCGCTGGAGGATTACCCTGCGCCCGACGGCCTGGCACCACCAAAGAATATGTCCGTGCACTCCAGCTACCACCGTCCCTTCCATAGCGTCCTGCATTGCCTGCTGGTGCTGTGCCTCTGCATGGCAGCGGCCATGGCGGCCGAATCGCCGATGCTGGCCCTGAGCCAGGACGATCCCGATGCGGTGCTGCTGACCAGCTATATCGAGGTACTGGAAGACCCTTCGCGCAGCCTGTCACTGATGGATGTACAGCGGCCAGAATACGCTTCGCGTTTCGAGACGCGACCGACCAAGGGCGATGCGCTCAACTTCGGGCTATCGGATTCCGCCTGGTGGCTAAGGGTGAAGCTGCGCAATACGGGCAAGCAGCCGGATTCGCGCCTGCTGGAGATTGCCTACGCCCATCACGAGAAGATCGAGTTCTTCATGCCGCTGCCTGGGCAGGGATACAGCATGCTGTTGAGCGGCAGCGGGCTGCGCTTTGCCGACAGGCCCTATGCCAACCGCTTTTATGTGCTGCCGCTGACGGTGCCGGCAGGTGCGGAGCAGACCTACTACCTGAAGCTGGAGTCGGAAAGCTCCATGGATATCCCGATCCGGCTATGGCGTAGCGCGGCCTTTGCCGAGCACGAGCGCCGCGATTACATGGGACAGGCCTGGTATTTTGGCATGGTGATGGCCATGGGGCTGTTCAACCTGCTGCTGTTCGTGGCATTGCGTGACCAGTCCTATCTGCTGTACGTCTGCTTTATCACCAGCGCGGCGATGTCGCTGGCCTGCTACAACGGCGTGGCCTACGAGTTCCTGTGGCCCAATTCCCCCGCATGGTCCAAGGTGTCGACCATGATAGGGTTCGCCACGACCTGCATCATGTTGCTGCTGTTCATGCGGCGCCTGCTGGAAACCGCCAGGAATGTGCCTGTGCTCGATAAGGTGCTGCTGGGCGTGGTAGGCCTGCATCTGTTGCAGATCATCGGCTTTCTTTACTCCTTCCGCACCACCATCATGCCCGCCATTGCCCTGGATTCGGCGACCATGTTGCTGGTGCTGGCGGTGGGCATCGTGTGCCTGATACGGCAGCAGCGCAGCGCAGCCTATTTTGTGGTGGCCTTCAGCGTGCTGCTGCTGGCGGCCACCATGACGGGCCTGCGCAGCTTTGGCCTGCTGCCCACCAACTTCATCACCGTCAACGGCATGCAGTTTGGCTCGGCCCTGGAGATGCTGCTGCTAGCCTTTGCCCTGGCAGACCGCTTCAACTCCATCCGGTTGGAAAAAGAGAAGGCGCAGGCCGAAGCGCTGGCGGTCAATCAAGAGCTGGTCGAGACACTGCAATCCTCCGAGCGGGTGTTGGAGGAGCGGGTGGAGCAACGCACGCACGAACTGATGGAAGCCAATGACCGCTTGCTGGAACAGGAAGGCGCACTGCGCCGTGCCATGCTGGTGGCAGAGAATGCATCCAAGCTCAAGAGTGAGTTCCTGGCCAATATGAGCCACGAGATACGAACACCGATGAATGCCGTTATCGGCATGGCCTATCTGGCACTCAAGACCGAGCTGACAGCCAAGCAGCATGACTATGTGAGCAAGATACACAGGGCGGGCGTGTCACTGCTGGCGGTGCTGAACGATGTGCTGGATTTCACCAAGATCGAGGCTGGCAAGCTGGAGATGGAGAACGTGGAGTTCTCGCTGGACGAGGTGCTGTCCAATGTAGCTAATGTTACCGGCCAGAAGGCACAGGATAAATCGCTGGAATATCTGTTCCAGGTACCGCCCAATATCCCGCGCCACTTGATGGGTGACCCGCTGCGGCTGGGGCAGGTGTTGATCAACTTGGCCAACAATGCCATCAAGTTTACCGAGCGGGGCGAAATACATCTGAGCTGCCGGTTGATCTCTCACCATGCGGGCGGGGTGACGCTGGAGTTTGCCGTGCGCGACTCGGGTATAGGCATGACGCCGCAGCAGGCGGCCCAGCTGTTTCAACCCTTTACCCAGGCCGATGGCTCGACCACTCGCAAATATGGCGGCACGGGCCTGGGGCTGACCATCTGCAAGCGGCTGGTGAACATGATGGGTGGCGAGATCAGCTTGGAAAGTGAGGTGGGCATAGGCTCCACCTTCCGTTTTACCGCCAACTTCGGCATCGCCCGCGACACCAAGCCGGCGCCATCTGCCCGGCCTGTGGCGTTGCAGGGACTGCGCGCGCTGGTGGCAGACGACAATCCAGTGGCATGCGAGATACTGGCCGATGCCTTGCTCAATCTCTCAATAGGCGCCGATACGGCCCGTGATGGTGCTGAAGCCTTGCTGGCCATCCATGATGCCGATGCGGATGAACCCTATGACGTGGTGTTCTGCGACTGGAAGATGCCGAGACTGGACGGGATAGAGGTGGCGGAGGCCTTGAACCGAGCCCAGCTACGTCATCCACCAAAGTTTGTCTTGGTGACAGCATTCGGGCGTGAGGAAATACGCCAGCACGCCGAGGCCGCGGCGGTGGATGGCTTCTTGCTCAAGCCCATCAATCTATCCAGCCTGGTGGACACCCTGATGCCGCTGTTTGATTCGGCCGATCAGCGCGACTTCAAGCCGGCTGCGGCCGACGGCTTACCCCGCTGGCCCGGCTACAAGGTGCTGCTGGCCGAGGACAACGAGATCAACCAGCAGATCGCGGTGGAGTTGCTGCAGACCGAAGGCTTTGTGGTGGATATCGCCGGCACCGGCCGCGAGGCGCTGACGCTATTGCATGCGCACCCGGCCGATTATTACAGCCTGGTCCTGATGGACGTGCAGATGCCGGAGATGGATGGCCATGAGGCCACCATCAAGATACGCCAGGAGGCCCGCTTTAATCGCTTGCCTGTCTTGGCGATGACGGCCCACGCCCTGGTGGAGGAGCGGGAACGCTGCCTGCGGGAGGGCATGCAGGACTGCATCACCAAGCCGGTCGACCCGGACATGATGTTTCGTACCATCGCCCAGTGGCTGACCCCAGGCGTTGCGGTGCCTGCACAGAGCTTGGCCAGCAGCACTACTGCGACCGAAGCCGCAGCGCCCGTGGGCGAGGCGGTGGTACAGCTGTTGGGCTTTGATACTGCCACCGCGTTGGAGCGCATGGGCGGCAGGGTGGAGTTCTATCACCGCATGCTGGCCAAACTGCCCTCTGCGCTGAAGCATACGGTGGCCGACCTGGAAGCCGCCTTGCGGGACGGGGACCGGGCGACGGCAGAGCGCCTGGCACATACCACGCTGGGTGTGGCCGGCAATATCGGTGCGGTGGAACTGGCCGAGCTGGCAGCCCAGATGGAGTCGGCATTGCGCAAGGGCTCCGAGACGCCTACCTTGCTGCTGGCGTTTGAAGCCGCCATTGATAGCGCTTTGGCGCAGGTGGAGCAGCACTTTCCGGCGGCCTAGCGGCGTCTACAACACCCTGCAGGCGCTTTGTGTACGCATGCTGCCCCCTGAATAGGCTGCTGCGCACACCCGCGCCAGGCCAGCATCGCCAAGCCCTCATGCCTTGCGGCCGACCGGCCGGCCTGTGCGTGCTGCCAGCCGCCTAGTCCGGCTTTATCAGGCGCGCAGCGATTCCAGTTGCAGGGTCACCTTCAGTTGCAGCTCACGAATCTCCTGACGGAGCTCCTCGGCCTCGCTGCAACAGGGGTTGAGGATGCTGAGCTGTACCCGCATGGCACTGAGCTTGTTCATCATCTCGACTTCTGGCGGGACATAGCCGGCGCTTTTCAGCATCTTGTAACCCATGCGGAGATCTTCCGGCGTGGCGTCAAAACCATCGTCGTTGGCTAGGGGCTTGCCCCAACTCGGTGCCTGGCGCAGCTCACCGTTCTGCTCATTTGAGCGTATATAGGCTGCAATTTCATCATCGAACGTCTTGAGTGTTTTACTCACTGTATAGCTCCTCCATTGTTGTCCCTGCTGTTTCCACGGTATGGATTGCAGGCCAGAGCATGGGCAGATCTCTGGCGTCGGGCGGTTGGTGCGGCGTGCATCAGGCGGCGAAGTGCTAGATGCCGTATCGCTTGTTTTGCGCCGATTATATCGATGACAAGGGTGGGCTGCCTGCGTACTGGCGAGACCTGGCCCCGCTAGGGGCGGGGGGCCAGCATGTTGAGTCGCAGTGATTGGCTGGCGCTACAAGCGCGCTACGGCACCTTGAAGTAGTTGACCTGCGCCGCCCCTCGGTATCACACTGTATGTACCTTTCATCCACCACAGGAGCACAGCGCCATGAAGACATTTGACCTTGCCCTCCTGTCGGCCACTGCCTGAGCCTAGCCTCACCCCTGTTTTGCCTGCCGGTATGTACTGAATCACCGGTTGGTCTGTGTTCCAAATCGTTTGTAAACCAGGTGCGTTGGCGCCCGCGTGCTGCGTGGCCGACTTCCGCTCTTCTTTGTGCTGCTGGCCTATAGGCTGGCAGCGTCGTGCGCGGCTGCGCGCAACAGGACCTGGAATACAACGACATCATGATCGAATTCGATTTCGAAACCCTGCGTCAGATTGGCCTTACCCAGCAACTCGCCAGCCAGCTGGCTTTCCTGCCCCCGGCTGCGCCGGGTAGTTGTTTGATGCGCATTACCGAAGTACAACGCGACCTGCTGCAGGTGCATGACGGCGTGGCAGAGCACACTGCTCGTGCCTTGCCCGCCCTGGTCAATCTACTGCAGGAGCAGGGCACGGGCCTGGCGGTGGGTGATTGGGTGGTGGTGGCGCCGCATGCCCACGGCGAGTGGTGGATAGCCCAGCAGCTGCCGCCCTTTACCCACCTGGCCCGACGCGCCAACGATGGCAGGCGGCAACCGCTGGCCAGCAATATCGATACCGCCCTGCTGGTCATGGGCCTGGATCACGACTACAACCTGCGGCGCATGGAGCGCTATCTGGCGCTGGTGCAGGCCAGCGGCGTGATGGGTGTGGTGGTGCTGACCAAGGCAGATATCGGCGATGCCGTAGAGGCACGTATGGCCGAGGTGCACCAGCGGCTACCTCGCAATATCCCGGCCTATGCCGTCGATGCCCTTGCACCCGATACGGTGGCTGACCTGGCACCGTGGCTGGCGCCGGGGCAGACGCTGGTATTGCTGGGTTCCTCGGGCGCGGGCAAGTCCACCCTGACCAATACCCTGAGCGGCAGTGCAAGCCAGCTGACGGGCGATGTGCGGCGGGGGGATGGCCGAGGCCGCCATACCACCACGGCCCGTTCGCTGCATCTATGCCCATCGGGCGTCTGTATCATCGACACCCCTGGTCTGCGCACCTGGCGGCCTGATGCGGATGAGGAGAGCCTGGCGGCGACCTTCGAAGATATCGAGGCGCTGGCGGCGCATTGTCATTTCCGTGATTGCCAGCATGAGGATGAGCCAGGTTGCGCGGTGCGTGGGGTGGTGCAGGATGATCGGCTGCTGAACTACCACAAGCTGTTGCGCGAGGTGCGCCGCAGCCAGCAGACACCGCTGGAGCGCAAGGCCATGCAGGCCAAGTGGAAGGTGATAGGCAAGGCAGGCAAGGCGCGCTCCAATGAGAAGCGGAGGTTTTGAGATGGCAGACCTGCAGGACACGGCGCTGGATTTACGGGTGATGCGCGCCACCCCATCTGATCGTCTGCCGCTCCAGCACATGCTGGAGCTTTACCAGCACGATCTGTCCGAATACTGGGACATGGAGCTGGACGAGCATGGCTTGTATGGCTACAAGCTTGATGCCTATTGGCTGAACGCCAATTATCACCCCTTTGTGTTCAGGGTGAATGGGCGCTATGCCGGCTTTGCCCTGGTGAACGACATAGTCTGCCGGCCGGATAACCAATACTGGATGGCGCAGTACTTTGTGCTGCGCCGCTATCGCGGCCGGGGTCTGGCGCAGCATGCGGCCCTGCAGGTTTTTGATACCTTGCCAGGGAGGTGGGAGGTGGCGCAGGTGCCGCGCAATCTGCCGGCACAGGCCTTTTGGCCCAAAGTCATTGCCGGCTATACGGGCAATAACTTTGAAGTGGCGCGGTGGCAGGATGGCCCTTGGGAAGGGCCGATGCAGTGCTTTGATAATCGCGGCCGCGCCAGCTACCCGCTGGCTATAGACTGAGCGCCGTCCGGCAGTCAGTCAGTCGGCGGCCTGGGGATGGCTAGCCAGATCATCACCTGTCGCCGGGGTGGCAGTAGCCACCCGGTTGCGGCCTTCATGCTTGGCATCGTAGAGCGCGGAGTCGGCGGCGTGCAGCACGTCGTCGAGGTGGTGACCATGCTCGGGGAACACGGCAATACCGATGGAGACCGTCAGCGCCAATTGCTTGTCGCGGTAGGGCACCCGCAACTGTTCAACCTGCTGGCGCAGTTGTTCGGCGCGCTGGCGGGTGGCATTCAGTGTGGCCCCGGATAGCAGGATGGTGAACTCTTCGCCGCCGTAGCGGCAGGCAATGTCACCCGCCCGCAAACTACCTTTCAGCAGGCCGGCAAAGGCGCGCAATACCTCGTCGCCTACTTCGTGGCCATAGGTGTCGTTGATCATCTTGAAATGATCCAGGTCCAGCATCATCAAGCCGACCGTGCGATTGTTGCGGCGTGAGCGGCGCTCGGATTCTTCCAGCGCCCCATCCAGGTAGCGGCGGTTATACAGACCGGTCAGGGGGTCGTGGGTGGCCTCGTTGAATAGTGCTTCGCGGGTCTTCAGGCTCACCAGGGCCAGGGCGGCGCGCTTGGCCACGCCATCCAGAAAGGCCGGATCGTGCAGGCCACGTGGGTGGCGCAGGTGCAATAGACCCAAGGTCTCGCCATTGCCTATCAGGGGCACGCACACATGGTCGCTGTGGTCGCTGACATGCTGGCAGTGCAGATTCTGCTGCAAGGGGTCGGCCGGGTGTATCTGGCCGCGCCGCAGTGCCCAGCAACTGCCGGGTGGGAAAGTTTTCTCCGCCTCGGGCATATTGCCCCAGCTGCTTTCCTCGGTGACCAGGCCGGCCTCCTCGTCCATCAGGTAGATGGCGCCGGTAGCGGCTTCCAGATAGCCGGCCGAGAAGTTGCTCAAGACCTGGGCCAGCTCGTTCACCGAAACACAGCTTTGCATCAGGTCGCCCATCTTGTTCAACTGCTCTATCTCGGTGGAGCGGGCGGCTTGCTGCCGCAAGGATTCCTCCAGCTTGCGGTTGACCACCTGCAGCTCGGTCTGCATGCGCTGGCGATCGGCCACCTCACCCTGTAAGCGGGTATTGGTCTCGGCCAACTGGGCCGTGCGCTCTGCCACCATGGCTTCCAGATTGTCGGACAGCTGGCGCAGGCGTTCTTCGCTGTTCTTGAGCTCCAGCTCTTTGTCCCTGCGGGCCGCAATCTCCTCCGATAGCTTGAGATTGGCTTCGGTCAACTGCCTGGGGCTGGGCAGGGCGAGTACCCGGGGAATCATGCGCCACAGGGCGTAGGCGGTAAACAGCGAGATGATGGCGGTGAATACCCTGGCCCAGGCATCTATCCAGTAGATGGGGTACCAGATGCTGATGAGATCGAGGAAGTGGGTAGTGCCACAGGCCAGGATGAAGGCGGCAAACAGCAGCATGACCTGATTGAAGTGCAGGTCGGCACGCTTGCGGGCAATGGTGATCAGCGCCATCGGTATGCTGAAGTAGGCCATGCCTATGGCTGCATCGGAGAGCACCATGGTCCACAGCAAGCCGGGCGACCAGGCAAAGCAGTAGCCATGGGGGATGAAACCCTGGCCTATGAGCAGTTGGGTCAGATTGTCCAGCATGGGCACCTCCGCCATTCCGGATGGTCGCTACGCTGGCGTGCGCGGCGGGATGGCTATTATTAGTATTCTATGATTTTTTAACTAAAGTGGGGCCCAACATTACGCTTGTGAATTACGCACAGGATGAGCCTAGCTGGCCGACGCTTGTGAGGCCAGCCCTTATTTCTGGCGTGTGCCTGTACCGTCGACTATCAGTGGGGCGTGGAGGTCACGGGCTTGCCAATCGGTGTGGGTTAGCGCGGTCAGCACATGATCACGCCAGATACCGTCTATCAGAAGGTAGTCGGGTGCGTAGCCTTCTTGCTTGAACCCCAGTTTGGCCAGCACCCGGGCACTGCGTTCGTTGTCGGGCAGATGGTTGGCGGCGACGCGGTGCAGGTTGAAGTCATCGAACAGCCAGTCCAATGCCAGCCTGAGCGCACGCACCATGCGGCCTTTGCCCCATTCCGATTGCGCCAGCGAGTAGCCGAGGGTGGCGCCGTAATGCGGATAGCCTGAGATGTTGGTGAAATTGACAGTGCCGATGACGGTACGGTTGTCGGCATCGAACACAAACAGGCAGGCACTACGTCCTTCCTCCAGCTGGTTGCGGTGCATGGCCAGTCGCATATGACAAGACTCCAAGGTATAGAAGTTGTCTGGCCGGCGTGGCTCTACTGGGCCAAAGGCCGTTCGGTTGGCCTGAAAAAACGCCAGTATGGCGGGGGCGTCGGTTGCTTGGCCCTGGCGGACCACCAGGGTGCCATCGCGTAAGTCGGGGCTGTGTCTGTGCATGATGGAGCGGACCAGTGCGGCTGGGTATAGGTTGACGATAGTGCAAAAGACAACGCCCGGCAGGGCCGGGCGTCGCGACAGCAGCAAAACAGAAATGCAATTACCGCTTCATGTTCAGGCTGCTGTCCTGGCTGGCAAACCAGGCCGACAGATTGTCTATATCTGCCTTGGTCAGGGTTTTGACCATGCCGGCCATGATGGCGTTGTTGCGCACGCCGTTCTGATATTGCTTGAGCGAATGCTTCAAGTAATCGGCATGCTGGCCGGCCAGCACCGGGTATTGCGGATTGGTGCTCTTGCCATCCACATTGTGGCAGGCAGCACAGAGCTGCTCGGACTTGGTACGGCCAGCGGCCAGGTCTGCGGCTTGTGCCGACAGTGCCAGGCCCGCCAGGGCGGCCACGGTATAACGTAGTGCGTTCATCGGGCTCCCCTTATTTCTTCTGCGCAGCGTAGTAGGCGGCGAGGTCGGCAATATCCTGTTCGGACAACTGCACGGCAATGCCATTCATGGTGGGGTGTTTGCGGGCACCCGTCTTGTAGCCTTGCAGCGCCGCCGCGAGGTATTCGGCATGCTGGCCACCGATCTTGGGCACATGATAGACATCCGGGAAGGCGGTCTTGTAGCCAGGAATGCCGTGGCAGCCTATGCACATCGAGTTCTTCTTGGCGCCGTTGGCCGCATTGCCAGCGGCATGCGAGGCCAGCGGCAAGGCTAGCAGGCCCAGTAGCAGCCAGGTTGCGTTGTACTTCATGTCACCTCCCATATTGGTATCTTGCTTCGACGGGGGAGTCGTCGAAATCCGCAGCATTGTAACGACGGGGCGGCTACCCTGCCAGTCAAGCCCGCTGCTTTATTAGGCAAGGGAGTCTGGGCGTGGTTTTTCTGCCCGCGCCGGAGCGGTAAGGGCAGGCATGGCCAGTCGTGCTGCTAAGAGCCTGTTCCATGTCTTTTCGTCGTGCGCTTGCCCGCTGGGTTGATCTGGAGAATAGCCAGGCACAAGACGTGGTGGGCAGGCAATAACAAGTTAGTGCCAAGCGCCACAATGCAGTGAATGGCCGCTTTCCAGTTCAGCCCTTCGAGTTCACAGCCTTGCCGACGAATGGCAGCGTTGCATGCCGCTAAAGGTACCCGTACCGCTGCGCGTCTTGCGCCTTGCCCATCATCCGGCAAGGTTGCGCGCCCAGCGGGCCGGCGCACGGCGAAAAGACATGGAACAGGCTCTAAGGCATGATGGCTAAACCGCCCATTGATGTGCGACGACAAAGGAACGGCGTTATGATGCAGACATCCTCCTGTCCGATACATGTGTACATGCCATGCAAGTAGATCAAACCCTGGGGCTCAACATCAGCGCGGTTGAGCGAGAGACTGGCCTGTCCAAGGAGCTGTTGCGCATCTGGGAGCGCCGCTATGGCTTTCCGCTGCCGGGGCGTGATGCGCAGGGGGATCGTGTTTACCCACCCGAACAAGTGGAGAAGCTCAGGCTGGTCAGGCGCCTGCTGGATAGAGGATTGCGCCCCAGCAAGATAGTCCGGGGCGAGGTGGCCGAGCTGGCGCAGCTGCTGGAGCGCATGGGTAGTGGAGGCCGCCACGGCGCGAGCGGCACTGACGTCGATCCTTTGATTGAATGCTTGGCACGGCGCGACCTGGGTGAGTTGCAGCGCTACCTGCAGGGCGAACTGGTGGTGCGCGGCCTGCGCGACTTTGTAGCCGAGTTCATGCCTCAGGCCAACAATCGTATTGGCGAGGCCTGGTTCTCCGGGGAGATAAGCGCCTGGCAGGAACATTGTTATGTAGAACAGATTTCGCAGACGGTGCGTATGGCGGTCAATGGCATCAATCAGCCCCTGGCGGCGCCACGCGTACTTCTGACTACCCCATCGGGCGAGCAGCATGGGCTGGGGCTGCTGATGGTGGAGGCCATGCTGCGCATGCAGGGCTGCCAGACCTGGTCGCTGGGGACTTCGCTGCCACTAGACGATATGGTGGAAGCCAGTTGCGAGCTGGGCTGCGATATCCTGGCGCTGTCCCTGTCGTCGACCTTCCCGGTACGCGAGGCCGGCGAACTGGTGGCCGTGCTGCGTCAGCGTTTGCCTTCGGCGGTATCGCTATGGTTGGGCGGGGCGGGTGTGGGTGGCTTGAAGCGCCTGCCGCCCAATGTGCTGCGGCTTGAACGATTGATCGATATCGCGCCCGCCGTGGGGCACTGGCGGACAGAGCACTAGGGTCTCCCTGGAGCCTGCTCAGGCTTCGCGCCCATCAGTACCCTCAAGCCATGATAGGCTCTCAGTCGTCAGGCTGTTCCTGCCGGTCGGGCAGGGCGACCGCCACTGCTCGTACACTGCTGCGGGCTTTTTTCCAGCGAGGGGCGATCAGGCGCATGCCGCGCACCCGTTTGACGGCCTCCAGGCAGTAGATGCCACCAGCCACCGGCCACCAGCGTTGGCCGGCATACTCCATAAAGGCAAAGCGGTTGCGCCAGCCGCATTGAGCTAAGGGTGGTACATAGCAATGGACCCTGCTGGCGCCTGCTTCAAAGTTCAGCAGGGCCATCCAGTCCTTGATGCGCGGCAGGCTCAGGAAGTGCCCCTGCCAGGGCATGCCCTGGCCGCGCTTGCTACGGCGGGCCATGCCCCATAGGCTCCAGGGGTTGAAGCCCGTCAGCATCAGGCGGCCTTCCGGCACCAGTACCCGTTCGGCCTCGCGCAGCACGGCGCGCGGGTCGGCGTGGAAGTCCAGCGTGTGGGGCAGCACCAGCAGGTCTATGCTGGCGGTCGAAAAGGGGAGTTGCGCAGGGTCGCAGTTGAGCGAGCAGTGCTGCGAGAGACCGGCCGTTAGCCGCGTCGGCATGCGGTTGCTGCGCAGCAGGTCCAGCCCCGGTAGTTCCAGTTGTACTGCGTAGTAGCCGAATACATCGGCGACCGCACTGTCGAAGAAACGCTGCTCGTGCTCCAGTACGCACTGGCCCAGCGGGCTATGTAACCATTGGGCGAACTGCTCAGGCAGCACGGTATTGAAGGAGTCTTGCATGTCGACCATCCTGCCTGTTCCCATACTCCAGGACAACTATGTCTGGTTGATGCACCAAGCCGGCCATGCTTTGGTTGTAGATCCGGGGGTTGCCGCGCCGGTAGTGGCTCAACTTGAGACACTGGGTTTGCATCTGAGTGCCATACTGGTTACCCACCACCATGGCGACCATACTGGCGGCCTGGCTGAGCTGGTGGCCCGCTATGGCTGCCCGGTCTATGGTCCACCCAGCATTGCCGGTGTCAGCCAGGGTGTGGGTGAGGGCGGCAAGGTGAGCGTGCCCGGAATGGGCGTAAGCTTTGCCGTCATGGCGGTACCCGGTCATACGCTTGATCATATTGCTTACCATGGCGAGGGCGTGGTGTTTTGCGGGGATACCCTGTTTGCCTGCGGCTGTGGCCGGCTGTTTGAAGGCACGGCTACCCAGATGCAGGCCTCGCTGGCGCGGCTGGCGGCCTTGCCGGACGAGACGCTGGTGTGCTGTACCCATGAATATACGCTTTCCAACCAGCAGTTTGCGCTGGCTGTAGAGCCCGATAACCCGGCATTGCAGCAGCGCCACGAGGCTGATCGCTTGCGGCGAGAGCAGCAACTGCCTACCTTGCCCTCCAGCATAGGACTGGAGCGGGCGACCAACCCCTTCTTGCGCTGGGCGGAACCGGCTATCCAGGCGGCAGCGGCCAGCCAAGGTGCCATAGACAATGGCCCGGTAGCGGTGTTCGCCACCCTAAGGGAGTGGAAGAATGTATTTCGCGGTTGAACTGACGAACGGCAAGATGGACTAATACCCGTTCCACCACCAAGGTCATTGTGGGGTGTGATGGTGCTTTGTATTGATTCATAAGGAAATTTCAGGTTGACGCACTACCGCCATGCTCCTACCATCGCGGCAGTTTTCATTTACTTGGCATGTCCCATCAAAGCATGGGATGCACGAAACACTCGCTGCGTCCCTTCGGCCGGCGGACCTTCAACAGGTGCGGCCCCTTTGTTCGCGACGTGCCTTTTTCATTTGAGCCTATGACCCAAATCCATTTCCGACTTGCTCCTCTGTTTGCCCTGGTGGCCGCCCTGTTTGCGCCCCTTGCCCATGCAGGCGATGCCGTCGCGGAACAGGCCACCATGACTGAGCCGGCATTGCTTGCCGCGCCGATCGATGCCGCCGCCGCCGAAACCACTACCGAACCCGTGACCGATACGGCGCTGGAATCCGCCACTGAAACAACGCCAGCATTTGCCCCTATTACCCCCGAAAACCCACTGATGACCTCGCCGCCCACCACCACGGGCACCGATGCCGATCTGTGGGCACGAGTGCGGCAGGGCTTCAAGATGGGCGAGGTGGATACCCCGGCAGTGCGCGCGCAGGAACGCTTCTATGCCAGCCACCCGGAGTACATGAAGCGGGTGGTCGATCGTGGTCGCCGTTACCTCTACTTTATCGTCAGCGAGGTGGAACGCCGTGGCATGCCCACCGAGATTGCACTGCTGCCCATTGTTGAGAGCGCTTTTGTGCCCAAAGCGCAATCGCATGCGCTGGCATCGGGCCTGTGGCAATTCATTCCGTCTACCGGGCAGCGTTATGGCCTGGAGCGAACTTGGTGGTACGACGGTCGGCAGGACGTCATGGCTGCCACCTATGCGGCGCTGGACTATTTGCAGGATCTCTACAACCTGTTCGGTGACTGGCAGCTGGCCTTGGCAGCCTACAACTGGGGCGAGGGCGGCGTAGGCCGTGCGCTGGCAAAGACCCGCGCCCGTGGCCTGGAAGACGACTTCGACACCATCAAGAAGCCACGCGAGACCGAAAACTACGTGCCCAAGCTGCTGGCCGTGCGCAATATCATCGCCAATCCGGAAGCCTTCGGAGTGAAGATACCGTCGGTGCCGGACAAACCGTATTTCCAGCCTGTCAGCACCGGCCGCCACATGGACCTGCAACTGGCCGCACAGTTGGCCGGCACCACGGTGGACGAACTGCTGCACTTGAATCCAGGCCTGATACGGCCGGTGTTTGCCCACAAGGAAGACCGCAAGCTGCTGTTGCCGGTCGATAAGGTGGAAAACTTCGAGCGCAACCTTAAGAGCTATGACAAGCCACTGCTGTCGTGGCAGCCCTATGTCACCAAGCGGGGCGAATCGCTGGACGGCATTGCCGACAAGTTCAATATCCAGCTGGCCGAACTGCGCGACGTGAACAAGCTGGGTAGCGCCCGTGCTGCCAATGGCCAGACCATCCTGGTGCCCATACGTGACAATATGGACGTGAGCGAGCGGCAGAACCTGGCGGCCTTGATCTCCGGTGCCATCAAGCCGGACGACAAGGAAGACGACGCTGCCGGGGAAGCTCCGCTGCCCGCAGCGCGTGCCATGCCGGCGGTGCAAACCACCCGTGTTGTGACGCGCTACCGGGTACAGCGTGGGGATACGCTGTTTTCCATCGCCAAGCGTCACGGCATGACCGTTGCCGATATCAAGGTGCTCAATGACCTCAAGTCCAATAGCGTGACCGTGGGCAAGATGCTGAACCTGGATGTGGAAAGCGGCCAGGAGCCGGAGGTGAGGCTAGCCAGCAGCAAGAAGCAGGCCGACAAATCGAAGAAGGCGCGTGATCGCCAGCACGTGGTACGCAGTGGCGATACCCTGGACGAAATCGCCCGCCGCTACGATGTCAGCGTGGCCGACCTCAAGCGCTGGAATCGGCCGGCGGCCAAGGGCGTGCTGCGCGTGGGTTACAAGCTGCAGATCCGTAACGCCAGCTGATAGCCCCGTATTGGGCAGGTGTATGCCAAACAAACAGCCCCGCATTGCGGGGCTGTTTGTTTGTTCGCTTACAGGTCGGTGGCGGCCACAAAGCGGGCCAGCAGCTTTTCCAGACCCAGCTTGTCGGCGGCGCTGAAGCGGTGGGTTTCCGGGCTGTCGATATCGAAGACGCCCACCAGTCGGCCGTCCTTGATGACGGGTAGGACGATCTCGGCGTTCGAAGCCGCATCGCAGGCGATATGGCCGGGGAAGGCATGGACATCGTCGACCACGATGGTCTCCCGCTGCTGGGCGGCGGTACCACAGACACCACGGCCAAAGGGAATACGCACGCAGGCCACCTTGCCCTGGAAAGGGCCTAGTACCAGTTCGTCACCGCGCGCAAGATAGAAGCCTGCCCAGTTGAGGGCATCCAGCGTCTGGTAGATGAAAGCAGAGAACTGCGCCGCATTGGCGATAAAGTCCCGCTCACCTTCGAACAGGCTGGCCAATTGGCGGTCCAGCTCGTCGTAGTTGGGCGTGCGGCTCTGGTCGGCGGTGTGGAACATGGCGATATCCTGATGGAGGGGCAGAAATGATAGCACTGCGGGGAACGTCTTGAGCCGGGTCAGGGTCAACAGGCCAGCATAACAAGTCTATAGGGGGAAGCATGCGGTATGGGCGTCGCGCCATGTGGGTGGGGATGGGCGTATCAATGGGGCTGCACATCGTTCTATTCTGGGTTTGGCCCATCATGCAGCAGCAGCGACGTGCTGGCCTGGCCGACGATCCGCCTACGCTACGGCCCAGGCCTGCCATGCAATGGCTGTGGCTACCTACACCGCCCAGCAGCCGCGCCGAACCACAAGCCCGCGCCGCACCATCGCCCCGGCCAGCCAGTACCCGATCATCTCGTACACTGTCCCGTGCCGCCCCAGTACAGCCACCACCAACGACGACCGCCATAACGTCGCCGCCGCTGGTAACGGCACCCACGACCATCTCCGCCGATCCCTTTGCGTTGGCGCCGGATGAAAGCCTGACCGAACGCGCCTTGCGCAGCGCCGGCGCGACCGACCTCGCCCTAAGGCAAGAGGCCGATGCCGCCCGCCAGTTGCTGCCGGTCAAACCACTGCCGCACAATCTGATCAAGCTGCCACCTATCGTGCAAACCGCCATGGCCAAGCTGTTCGAACGCGAACTGGGTGAGCTGGTGGTGCTGAATGTGGTGACCTCGCAGGAGGGGAGCAACCGTGTGACTCGCGTGTATACCAATAAGGGCCTGTACTGCGTGAATGTGCCGCTGGTGCGTTCGGCGGCCTTCCGTGGCACACCGGTGGTGCCTACGGCAGGCGGCTGCGGGCCTTAGGAGACCGTGGCCCTTTCGTGCGGAACCAAGCCTATGGGGACGACCCGTAGGGGACGACCTGTAGGGACGACGGCCCGCGCCACCGGTCTGGTCTCGCACGGTAGTAAACGTCGATTGGGCGGCACTGGCGCTCAAGCGCGGCTACTTCGACGCGAGCAGAGGTGCGACGGGCAGACCGGGTGGCGCTTCCCAAACGGTTTGCTGTAGTGCTAGTATTTGCCGCGCTTATCCCTCACTCATCAACCTCACTGTAAAGGAGAAAAACACCATGCAACACACTGTTTCCACCCTCTGCAGTGCCCGTGTCTAGGTTGATCGAGACCTCCCAGCTTTAGCTGCACTCTCGTATTGCCCCAGGCGCCGGCCTGCCAAATCAGCGTTTTATCAATCTGGTATGGAAATACGATGGGCAATTACGTTCAGGATCTGTCTGACCGCGTCACCTTGATCGCGGCGGAAGACACTTGGATCGAAGGCGATGCGATCCAGCAATTACACAACACAGCAAAACTCCCAGGCATGAGCCTGGTGGCCGGCATGCCCGACCTGCATCCCGGTCGTGGTTATCCTGTCGGCGCGGCCTTCTTTGCTGCCGAGCATCTGTACCCTGCCTTGATCGGCGGGGACATAGGCTGTGGCATGGCGTTATGGCAGACTGATATCGATGCCAGCAAGGCTAGTATCGGCAAGCTGGAGAAGAAGCTGGGCAATATCGATGGTCCGCTCGATGACAGCTGGCAGGCCGCCGTCGCGGCCTTGGTTCCGGCCGACATGGGCTTTCAGCAGGCGCTGGGCACCATAGGTGGCGGCAACCATTTTGCCGAGCTGCAACGGGTGGATGAGGTGTACGACCCAGCCGCGCTGGCGCAACTGAAGCTGAAGAAAGGCGTGCTGCAACTGCTGGTACACAGTGGTTCGCGCGGCTTGGGCCAGCATATCCTGCGGCAGCATATAGACCAGCATGGCCACACTGGCTTGGTTGCAGACTCCGCGGCGGCGCGCGGCTATCTGCAGGCGCACGACGGGGCTGTGCAGTTTGCCGAGGCTAATCGGCAACTGATCGCCCGGCGCATACTGGCGCGTTTGCACGCCGAGGGCGAGCAACTGC
Organism: Chitinimonas prasina; assembly: GCF_030160395.1. Lineage (GTDB taxonomy): Bacteria > Pseudomonadota > Gammaproteobacteria > Burkholderiales > Chitinimonadaceae > Chitinimonas > Chitinimonas prasina. The sequence continues at coordinate 424,576 of NZ_BSOG01000001.1, read as the reverse complement.
TGGATATCACCCACAACATGGTATGCCGTGCGCAGGTGGGCCAGCAGGATGGCTGGATGCACCGCAAGGGTGCGACCCCGGCGGACCGTGGTGCCGTCGTCATTCCCGGCTCCCGCGGTGACTACAGCTATCTAGTGCAGCCCCTGCCCAATGCAGTCAGCCTGTATTCATTGGCCCATGGCGCGGGCCGCAAGTGGATGCGCAGCGAGTGCAAGGACAGGCTGCTCAAGCGCTATAGCTATGCCCAGCTGAGCCGAACCCGCCTGGGTAGTCATGTGATCTGCGCCGACCGGGAGCTGATCTACGAGGAAGCGCCCGAGGCCTACAAGCCGATAGACAATATCGTTGCCGTCCTGGCGGGGGCGGGCCTGCTGCAAGTGGTGGCTCGGCTGAAACCGGTACTGACCTACAAGACCCGTGGGGAGTGCTGCGATTGATCTTGCTACAACTCTCTGCGGGCCAGGGGCCTGATGAGTGCTGCCTGGCGGTGGCCAAGGCGCTGCAGCGCCTGCAAGACGAGGCCGAGCAAAGCCGGGTGGCGACCGACATCCTTGAGCAGGAACCAGGAGACAAGGCCGGGACTTACCGCTCGATATTGATCAGCCTGGAGGGTGAGGCCGAGGCCGAGCTGGCCCAGCAATGGGAGGGCACTCTGCAATGGACCTGCGCCAGCCCCTATAGGCCTCGTCATCTACGCAAGAACTGGTTTATCGGAGTAAGCCGCTGCGCCATGCCAGCCAACGCGCTGGCCAGCGAAATACGCTACGAAACCTTGCGTGCATCGGGGCCGGGCGGGCAGCACGTCAACAAGACCGAGTCGGCGGTGCGGGCCACTCATGTCGCCACCGGCCTCAGCGTCAGGGTGCAGACCGAGCGCAGTCAGCATGCCAACAAGCGGCTGGCGGCCTGCCTGCTGGCCCACAAGCTGGCCATGCGGCAGGCGACAGGTATGGCAGCATTGCGGTCTGAGCGACGCATGCAGCACTATCAGATTGAACGCGGTAGCCCAAAGCGGGTCTTTGCAGGAGAGCGCTTCCAGGCAGTCATGCCATAGTGGATACGGGCTGGCTTAGGCCAGCCCGGATTCCACTTTCTTTGATAGAGCGGGTGATCCATGAAGGTCTTGCCATCCATCGTTGTTGTCGCGCTGTTGCTGCCCTATGCCTCGATGGCATGGGCAGCCACTTTTGCGGACAAGCTGGTCGCGGCGGCGCGAGCCCGTACCCAGCAGCATGAAGTCTATGACGGTGCCTACCAGCGCATTGCTTACCCCATGGGCGATGTGGCCGACAACCGTGGTGTCTGCACCGACTTGGTGATACGTGCCTATCGCAAGCAGGGTGTGGATCTGCAGGTGCTGATACACGAGGACATGGCTCGGCATTTTGGGGCCTATCCCAAGCTATGGGGCATGCGCGCGCCAGACCGCAACATCGATCATCGCCGCGTACCCAATATCCAGACCTTTATGACACGCGCCGGCGCAGCCTTGCCAGTGAGCCAGGAGCCGACCAGCTACGCGCCTGGCGACTTGGTGACATGGCGCCTGCCCGGCAATCTGCCGCATATCGGCATCGTCTCGGACCAACGGGTCGGCGGCAGCAAGCGGCCCAAGATCATTCACAATATCGGGGCCGGGCCGGTGGAGGACGATATTCTCTTTCGCTATCCTATTACGGGGCATTTCCGGTATTTGAAATAGCGCCTGTTCAACCTAATGGTTGGTCACGACCTAGCATATGAGGGCTGGTAAGCGTGCCCGGCAGTCGGGCTTTATTACAAAGGGCCACTCGCATCGAGTGGCCCTTTGCCTGCCTACTTGCCAGCCGCTCTGGGCTTGGCCTGGGTGACGTAGGTTTCCAGCCAGCGGTCCTGCTCCCACAGCATGTGCATCAGCGATTCGCGGGCGCGGTAGCCGTGGCTTTCGTGGGGCAGCATGACCAGCCTGGCGGTGCCGCCCAGGCCTTGCAGGGCCTGGTAGAGCCGCTCGCTCTGGATGGGGAAAGTGCCAGGGTTGTTGTCGACTTCGCCGTGGATGATCAGTAGGGCATCCTTGATCTTGTCGGCATGGTTGAACGGCGACATGGTTTGGTACACGCCCTGCGCCTGCCAGAAGTTGCGGTCTTCGGCCTGAAAGCCGAATGGTGTCAGCGTGCGGTTGTAGGCGCCGGAGCGGGCGATGCCGGCGCGGAACAACCGGGTATGGGCCAGCAGGTTGGCGGTCATGAAGGCGCCATAGCTATGGCCACCGACGGCAATGCGGTCGCGGTCGGCCACGCCGCGTTTGACGACTTCGTCGACGGCGGCCTGCGCGCTCTGGGTCAGTTGCTGCAGGTAGCTGTCGTTCGGCTCCTTGTCGCCTTCGCCTATGATGGGCATGGCCGGGTCGTCCAGCACGGTGTAGCCACGGGCCAGCATGACCAGGGGGCCACCCAGGCTGATGCGATTGAAGCGATAGGGGGAGTCAGTCACCTGGCTGGCTGCCTTGGCCGATTTGAACTCCTGCGGGTAGGCCCACATCAGCATGGGGCGGGGGCCGTCACGCTTGGGGTCGTAGCCGGCTGGCAGATACAGGGTGGCCGTCAGTTCCACGCCATCGGCCCGCTTGTAGCGTATCAGCTCCTTTTGCATGCCCTTGAACTGCGGGTAGGGGTGTGGGAATTGCGTCAGCGCACGCGGGGCAATCCGGCGTACCAGGTCGCGCAGATAGTAGTTGGGGCGCTCGTCCACGGCCTCGCGGCTGGTCACCAACCGCTGGCCTTCATCATCCAGTACGGCCACGGTGCGTTCGTAGTACGGTGCTTCGGAGCGCCACAGGCGTTCGGTCCTCTTGCTATCGAGGTGGAAGCGATCCAGGAAGGGACGGTCGCCTTCCGGGCTGGCGCCTTCGCCGGCCAGTAGCAGGGTGTTGCCGTCCTTGCCGGTTTGCAGCACGGGCCGGCCGTAGCCGTTGAGGCGGGTCAGCGGGGTGCCGGGGGCGCTGTAGCGATCTTCAGACTTGCGCGACACGATGAGCTCGGCCGCTGTAGCCGGCTTGCCCGGCTGAATGCGCCAGGTGCGGGTGTCGCGAGTCTTCCACCAGCCTTCGGTGACCAGGGCCAGATCATCACGGCCCCAGCTGATGTCTTCTACCCGTGCGGCAACATCCAGCAGGCGCGTGGCCGGCTGGTCGAACGGTGCAGCCTGCTGGAACAGCGTGTCGCGCACCTTGGCTTCACGGTTAGGATCGCCGCCATCCTGGGCTTCGGTCCAGTGTACGGTGGCGGGTGCATCATCGCGCCAGGCAAAGTCGCGCGGGCCGGGTTGGACGGCATCGTTGCCGCTGGGCAGGCGCTCCAGCAGGGGCTGTTCGGCCAGCGTCCTGATCAGCTTGCCCTGGGTATCCCACACCTGGGTGGCACGGGGGAAGCGCGATACTGGCACCAGATAGGAATAGGGTTGGCGCAGCACGCCCAGCAGCAGGTATTTGCCATCGGGCGAGCCCTGCAGGCCGATGACGGTAGCGGGTTTGCCCACCCGGCTCAGTTTGCCATCCGTGCCTACCAGGGCGATCTGGGTTTGCAACTGCCATTCCAGTTGCGCTGCGTCGGCCGGGTTCTTGAGCATGTCGGCATAGGTGCGGGTCTGCGAGGTCTGGCCGCCGGCCGTCTGCTGTGTATTGGGCCCGGCTGGCACGCTTGAGGCGACGGGGGCGGCGGCCGGATCCTGCGGTGCTAGCCTGACCAGCAACTGCTTGTTGCCGCCCAGCCAGCCGAACCCGTTACCGGCGATGGCGTTCAGGTGCTCTCTGATCAGGCGGCGGGCCTGACCCTGGGCCACATCCAGCAGCCACAGTTCAACGCCGTTGTCACCCCAGCGGCTGAAAGCCACCCAGCGCTCATCGGATGACCAGGCGATATCGGCGATGCGCGGATCGGCCGGCAAGCCTTGTACTGGCCGCTGCTGGCCCGTGCCTACATCCAGCAGGCTCAGGCCATTACCAAAATCAAACCGGCTGGCGGCGCGCATGCGGGGGTTGATGCGCAGCCCGGCCAGGCGCAGCTCTGGTTGTGCCACGGCGCTAATGCTGGGCAGGGCTGCCATGCCTACCAGCAGGGCGGTGCTGCGTTTGGGGCCAAGGTTGAAAAGGGGGCCGCGCGGTGCATCGACCAGCGCCTGCAGCTCGGCAGGGGGCGTCTGGTAGTGGGTGTCGGCCAGGACCATGCTGCCGGGCAGCAAGGCTGCGCACAGCAGGGCCAATGAGATCGGGGTGGAACGTTGCATGGGGTCTCCATGGGTTGGAAGCTGGCTTGCCTTTCGGGGCAGCCACGTACGGTCTTCGAGTGGGGGTGATCGCGTCAAATGATTGCGATGAAGCGTAAGGAGGCAGGACGAATGGTGTGGGGATTCCGGCACAGCGTGGTTAGCATGGGTTGACATTGTCATTGTTGAATTGTGCTGATCTAATACCATAATGTAACCATGCATAACCAGTAAGAGATGTTTTGATAATACCGGTATTGTTTTTGGCCTTGATCGGCTGCATGGGGCCGGGATAGGGCTCCAGGCCAGCGCAGGCCTCCTCACGAGAGTGCACCGCTATCGCCGCGAGGGGTGGTGCAGCCCATAAGCCAGCCGGGCAATGTATCCGGCTACCTCGCCCAACCTACAGATATGGATGGAGCAACCGCATGAACCCAACCCCTACCTTGGCCAGGCGCTTTGCGCTGCGCACCCTTACCCTTAGCCTGGCCACGGCCGGTGTGCTGTATAGCCCCAATGCCCTGGCGGCGAGTTGTGCGGCCGCCTGGGCCGAAGGTAATACCTATGCCACGCATGCCTTGGCCAGCTACCAAAGCAAGAACTACAAGGCGCTACAGACCCATACCGCCCATGTAGGTGCCAATTGGAACCCTGCCGCAACGCCTACCCTATGGGCTTATCAGGCAGACTGCGCTGGCACGCCAACGCCAACGCCAACGCCAACGCCGACGCCGACGCCGACGCCGACACCGACACCGACACCGACACCGACACCAAACACCTGCTACCAGGCATGGAGCGCGGGGACGGCTTATACCGGTGGGCAGCGGGTGACCTACAACGGCCGTAACTACGAGGCCAAGTGGTGGACGCAAAGTGAGGTTCCGTCCGCCAGTACTGGCAGCGGCAAGCCCTGGAACGACTTGAGCGCTTGCGGGACACCGACTCCAACTCCAACTCCAACTCCAACTCCAACTCCAACTCCAACTCCAACTCCGACTCCGACTCCGACTCCGACCCCCACGCCCACGCCCACGCCCACGCCCACGCCCACACCCACACCCACACCCACACCTGGCCTGCCCAAGCATGCACTGATCGGGTACTGGCATAACTTCACCAATCCCAGCGGCCCTACCATGCGCATACGGGACGTCTCTGACGATTGGGACGTGATCATGATTTCGTTTGGCGAGGATGGGGGCAATGGCAGTGTGACTTTCAACCTGGACCCCGGCGCAGGTACGGAGGCGCAGTTCATTGCCGATATTGCCGAGAAGCGGGCGCGAGGCAAGAAGGTGGTGCTGTCGCTAGGCGGGCAGGAAGGCCGGATGACCTTGAATACGGCAGAGAACGTGACCAACTTCGTCAACAGCCTGCATGGCCTGATCAACAAGTACGGGCTGGATGGTATTGATCTGGACCTGGAAAGCGGTGCCGGTGTGGTGCTGGGTACGCCCATCATCAACAACCTGATCACGGCAATGAAGCAGCTCAAGGCCAGGGTCGGCCCCGGTTTCTATCTCTCCATGGCACCCGAGCACCCGTATGTGCAAGGGGGCTATGTGGTGAACTCCGGCATCTGGGGGGCTTACCTGCCCATCATTGATGGCCTGCGTGATGACCTGAACATGATCCACGTGCAGTACTACAACAATGGTGGCTTCACCTATGTGGACAACCGGACCTTGAATGAAGGCACGGTCGATGCGCTGGTGGGGGGGAGCCTGATGCTGATCGAAGGCTTCAAGGTCAACTACGGCAATGGCTGGGAGTTCAAGGGGCTGCGGCCTGACCAGGTGGCGTTTGGCGTGCCGTCCGGCCCGCGCTCTGCCAACCAGGGTTTTGTCACGCAGCAGACCGTGAAGGAGGCGCTCACCTGCCTTACCCAGCTGGTGAGCTGCGGCAGCGTGCGGCCCAAGCAGGCGTATCCCAGCTACCGTGGGGTGATGACCTGGTCCATCAACTGGGACAGGTATGACGGCTATAACTTCTCGCGGCCAGCCAAGGCCAGCCTGCAGGCGCTGCCTTGAGCGGTGGCCATTTGCAGGTAGGGACTAGCGTCTCTGCCTGATAGACCTGCGCCAACAACAAGACCCGCCTGAGCGGGTCTTGTTGTGTGCAGCGCGGGCAAGCCTGTCTGATAGGTCGATCAGAAGTTGTGGCGCATGGCGACGCCGAACACCTTGGGATCGTCGCCGCGTGCCGGCCGGTACTTGTTGTCGCCGGCTTCGAAGCGTGCGCGTGCGCGTGCGTCGTTGCTGAACTGGGCGTAGTAGCCGTAGAAGGACGTCATCTTGCTGATGGCGTAATTGACTTCGATGGCGAACAGGTCCACGCCGTCGTTGGCATTGGCGGCGGATTCATCGGCTGTACCGATGGAGGCCTTGTAGGTCATGGGGCCGACCTTGTAGGCACCGTTCACGGTCAGGGTATCCACCTTGCGGCCGGCGTCGTTGTCGAGCTGGCTGATGGCGGCGCCCAGGGTGAAGTCACCAAACTTGGCGCCGGCAATCAGCTTGCTGGCATGCCAGTCTTTGCCCTTGGCTTCCTGATCCTGTTTGACGTCATAGGCTGCGCCGACATTCCACTTGCCGCCATCGTACTCTGCCGACATCGAATACACCTGGCGATTGGAACCCACTTCGGCTGGGGCGGTGTAGCTGCCCTTGGCCTCATCCGGGCCGTAGGCCAGCTTGATCTGGACGCCGCTGAACTTGGGGCTGTGGTACTGGATCACGTTCTTTTGGCGGGTATGGAAGTTCAGCTCCGATGCCTTGCCATGGGTGATCTGTTCCACCGAGTCGCCCTGGTTCCACAGCAGACCCACGTTCTTGTCCAGGGATTTGAACGGCGTATCGTAGTTGCCCATCAACACCGTACCAAACTCGCCCTTCAGGCCGACGAAGCTGTTGCGGCTGGCAAATGAACCACTGTTGGCGCTGTCGTCGGGCGATACACCGCTCTCGATCTGCCAGATGGCGCTCAGCCCGTCGCCCAGGCCCTCTTCGCCACGGAAACCCAGGCGGGAGGAGAAGTTTTGAACGGCAACGCGACGGAGCTTGCCGTCATTGTGCAGTTCCAGACCCATATCCATACGGCCATAGACGGTGACATTGCTGTCGGCGGCGGAGGCCACGGTGCCGACCAGGGCCAGTGCGGCGGCAATTGCATGTAGTTTCATTGGAGTGCTCTCTTCCTGATGGGATTAATTGCGGGGGTATCAATATCGATTGATGCGGAAAGTACGTGGTATGGGGGTAGTGGTATTGGCACCAAACCAGCGTTCGTAGATGCGCTCGGCTTCGCCGCTGTCTTCAATTTCGGTCAGGGCGCGGTTGATCGCGGTACGCAGCTTGGTCTCACCCTTGCGCATGCCGATGGCGATGGGGTTGACGTTGATGGGGTAGTCCGGCATTTCGTAGCGCTGCTTGTTGGGCAGCTCGTTCCAGATGCTGATCAGCAAGGCTTCTGCAGCGACGATGGATTGCACTTTGCCGCTGGTCAGCATGGCGGTCAGCTCGGGTTTGTCCGGCGCGGTGACCAGCACAGCGCTGGGGAACTGCTTGCGCATCAGTTTTTCCAAAGGGCCGCCAGCGGTGACGCCGATGGAGACCGTGTAATAGTCATCGTACGAACGGATTACGCCCTTCAAGGCCAGCGCCTTGGTCTGGTTCATGAAGTAGCCGTAGCTCAGGTCCACCTGCTTGGCTACGTCGGGGGTCTTGCCCAGGCTGGCCATGATCAGGTCTATCTTGCGATCCAGCAGCAGTTGCACCCGGTTGCCGGTTTCCACCGTCTTGAAAACAGGTTTGAGGCCCATACGCTTGGCGACGGCGACGCCCATATCGATGTCGTAGCCCATGACGGTTTTGGTCTTGGGATTGAATTCACCAAAGGGCGGGGACGAGTCCTTTACCCCGATGACGATTTCGCCCTTGGCCTTGATCTGGTCCAGATCATCGGCCTGTGCCTGGGCGGGCATCAGCATGCTGGCGGCGAGCAGGTATGCGCAGTAGAGGGATTTCATATGCAGTTACTCCAAAGTCCTATGGGGTGGGCGCTCATTTTTTACAGAAGTCGGCAGAGCGCTTGAAGACAAAGGCGGTTTTGGTGGATTCGACGGGGTCGGGTGTCAGGCCCGAAGGGCTTTGCCACAGCTTGAACCATTGGGCAGCCACCTTGGCCGTGGCTTCGTTGGCCTCGGCATTGCCGTCCATTTCATAGCGGAATGAGGCCTCGATCAGGGCGGGGCGCTCTTCATCGCCGAAATACCACATCGATAGCTCGGTCTCGGCCCAGCTGTTACCCAGCTTGATCTCAGGCAGGGTGAAGGTTTCTTCGCGTATGCTTTCCTTGATCACCGGCTGCACAGCCTTGTCGGCCGGTATGCCCAGTCGTTCGAGTTCCGGCAGGTAGGACTGCAGGCTCTTGATAGTGTCCAGCGTGGCACTGCTCTCCAGCTTGGCCTGCAGCGCACGCGACTGCTTGATCTGCAGCGGTGGCACCACGTCTTCCTCCTCCTTGACCTTGGCGCCCTTGGTCCAGCTGCCGTCCACATCACCGCGTAGCTTGATGGTCAAGGTGCGCTTCTTTTCGTTGCCACGGTCGCGCACAATCAAACCGGCCTTGGTCAGCAGACAGTCACCGGGGGTGTCGAGAAAACGCACGGCCCGGGTCTTGTCACGAGAGGTCTTGCCCCGAGTTTCCAGGTTGATGGGGCCTTTGGCCAGATTGAGCAGGCTACGCTCGATGACGAAGGAGATTTCGCTGGGTTCGTAAGCCTCGTAGGCCGTTGGGTCGACTATCATCTTGTATTCACGGCTGGCCGGCGCGGCAGTGGCGCAGCAGGCTGCCAGTGTGAGTACGGTAATTCTGAGCATGGCGTGCCTCTCCTGAGCGTAACAATTGATGCAATATATTGAATGGTAACCTTGGCGCCAAAGCAGTTGCTTGGTATTACTCCATGGCTTGATCTGGATTAACCGTGTAAATGTGCCTGGTGGCCGCTACCCGGTAGCATCCCGCTATCCACTTCACGCCTAGACCCTGAAGCCGCTGGCGGTATGCTTGAGTTCCTGCGCCAGCACGTCGAGCTCGGCAAACGCCTTGCTGATTTCACGCAGCGACAGATCGGATTCGGCTGTCATCTCGGCGATATGCTCCACATTGCGGGCAATGCTCTCGCTGGCTTGGCTTTGTTCCGACAGCGCCAGGTTCACGTCGCGCGTCTGCCCTAAGGTGGCTTCTGCACTGCCACTGATACGCTGCAGATACTCGGCCGCCCGCTCGGTCTGCTCCACCCCGCCGTTGACCAAGCCGGTCACCTCGCCCATGCGGCCTGCGATGGACTGGGTATCGTTCTGCACCGCACCGGTCACTTCAAAGATGTTCTGGGTAGCCACCCCCGTGCGCTCCGCCAGCTTGCGTACCTCGTCGGCCACCACCGCAAAACCGCGCCCCTGCTCGCCAGCTCGTGCAGCCTCGATGGCGGCGTTGAGGGCCAGCAGATTGGTCTGCTCGGCGATCTCCTTGATCACCACAGCGATACGGTCGATCTCCTTGGAGCGACTATCTAGCCCTTGCACCAACTCGACTGCGGCGCGCACACCATCGGCAATATGGCGTATCTCAGCCGCCGCATCCGAGGCCAGCTTCTGGCCAGTACGAGCCAACTCGGCAGAGCTCGACGAACTGGCCTCAGCCGCCTTGGTGCTGTCGGCTACGTGGGCGATGCTGACAGTCATTTCCTCTACCGCAGCCGCCGTGGCGGCCGTGGTGTTGGCGGTTTCGCTGGAGCGTTGCTCTATCTGCCCTATGCGCCCCGATAGCTGCTCTGACGCCCCTGCCAGAGTGGAAGATGCCTGGTTGAAGCGGCCTACCATATCGCGCAGGCTGGCCTGCATGCGGCTGACGGCCCCCAGCATGCTGTTGCCGCCGGCCGAGCCGCTGATGGCCACGGTCTGGCTGAGATCGCCCTGCGAGATGGCCACGGCGATATCGTGGGCATACTGCGGCTCGCCCCCCAACTGCTGCAGTATCTTGCGCGACATGGTGAGCGAGAGCGTGGCCAGCACGCCGATGATGGCCAAGCTCAGCAGCACGAACTGCACGGCACGGGCCCAGAAGGCATCATCGATATCATCGACAAACAGGCCGAAACCCACCATCCAGCCCCAGGGCTCGAACTTGCGTATGCCGTTGAGCTTGGCCACCTTGGGGCCATCCTTCTTGCCAGGCCGTGTCGCCATGGTCTCGGCAAAGCCGCTGTCGGCCTTGGCCAGGATGGCCTGATATTCGTCCGAGATATGGCGACCATCAGGCAACTTGGCGCCCTTGTCCACCTTGCCGATACGGTTTTGATCGGGGTGGACCAGCAGCACGTCCTCCATCGAGCGCAGTATCAGGTAGTCATCACCCGACCGCAGCCCCCCCAGGGCCGCCTTGGCCCGGGCCTGCGCCTCGTCACGGCTCATGGCGCCGCTGGTTTCCAGCTTGTGGTAGTGATCAAGCATGCCGGCTGCAAGCTGGAGCAGGCGATCTATCTGTATCTTGCGTTCATCCAGCATGGTGTCGCGCAGGGCGATCAGGCTGAAGGCCGACACCAGTGCCATGCCCAGGACAGAGGCCGAGATAATCAGCCATACACGGGTTTTCAGCTTCATCTGGCGCTCCTTGGGTATGACGTCCTGCCAACGCGTATACGGCGCTGCAGCAAGGCCTTTGGTCATGGGCTTGCTGAAAACTATAGATTATTTATTAACAGTTTTAGATCAAGCTCGGTGCACGGTGTGAATCGCGCAACAGCCTGCTTTGAAGGCTAGGGGGCGAAGGATGTCCGGGCAGTGCCTAGTACCTGCCCTTACGACTGTGGCGTGCCTAGTGTCGGCGGCAACGGGCTAGCCCTTGGGTATCTCTACGCCCGTAAGCAATGAGGTGGCGCTGGGGATTAAGATTGGGCAGCAGGAAGCTGATAGCGAGGTATTTATGGAAGAGTTAGTACGTGTAACGGGTGTTGTGGAGCAGATACGGACTCGGCCCGAGCAATATTTCTCCTTTAACGGGGTAATAAGCGACGCGCGTCTGCTGGCATGGTTGGTATATGAGGTGGGTGTGCTTGTGCATGCTTGCGATGTAAAGAAAGTGGGAGCGTTTTGGGTCGTACATTCGACGGAAGACTGGTTTCAGTTGCGACCCAAGGAGCAAGACGCCGATTACTTTAACGTAGGGCGCGGACTCCCAGAGGCAGGGGTAAACATGATGGGGTGTGGCCCGGTTTTACGGGCCTTTGCGAATGTATTGGGCACTGCAGTGGATGGTCATATCACTTGGGCCGTCGGGGCCGATACGGTGATGCTTGAAGGGTTGCTGTTTGCAGGGCGCGAAATGAAAGGGCGTTGCGTATTTTTTTCTTGCGAGACGCTGGTTTTATAGGAGCTGAAGCGCCCACAGCGTGTTTCGCGAGCTGGTAAGCCCTTGGGTATTGCAATGCTTACCAACGCTATGCGCCAGGTTGGCATCACGCGTCTGTCCCAGGGGGGCTTCTGCGCTGCCACTGATGCGCTGCAGATATTCGGCAGCCCGCTCGGCCTGCTCCACCACGCCTATGACCAGGCCGGTCACCTCGCCCATGAGGCCTGCGATCTCCTTGGAGCGGCTATCTAGCCCTTGCACCAGCTCGACTGCGGTGCGCACGCCATCGGCAATATAGCGTATCTTGGCTGTCGCATCCGAGGCCAGCTTCTGGCCTGTACGGGCCAGCTCGGCCGAACACGACGAACTGTCCTCGGCCGCCTTGGTGCTGCCGGCTACGTGGGCGATGCTGACCGTCATTTTCTAAAGAGCAGGGAGAATTGACGATTGCGCGCCCGCCCGGCTACCTTGGGTGACTGACGGAAGCCTCGATTTTCAATTGGCACGAAAGCGAAACCTCTGGAAACTCCCTTGAACGCTAGACCACACAAACAGACGTTTTTTTACGCTGTATGGAAATGACTTCAGCACCTTCAGCCGACTACATCCGAACTCTCGAAAGCGAGCGGACACAAGCCTTGGTCCGACGCGACATAGCGCTGGCAATGCGACTTCACGCTCGGGATTACCAATTGATCACCCCAGGGGGCAGGACCTACTCGCTCACCGAGTATCACGAAGACATCAAGTCAGGTGCACTGCGATATGAGGGCTGGGAAATCGGTCCCTGCGAAGTTCGACTCTCACCGTCGATGGCTGTCATCCGCTACAAAGCAAAGCTTCTGTTAGCTTCTGGGGTGATCCATTGTTGGCATACGGATACCTACGAGTTTCAAGATGGCACTTGGCAAGCGGTGTGGTCCCAGGCCACGGCAATTAATTAGGCTGGTCTAACCGTTTGAAGCTTATTCTCCAGCTGGCAAGCGCGTGGCCTAACTGATGCTGGTTTTATAGGGGGGCAGCACCAGTAGGTGGCGCGGGGTGTGCGTGGCGATGCCTAACGCCATCCACGCCGCTGGACGAGTCGTTAGTGGCGACGCTGCGCGGACTGTGGGGTGCCTAGGCCCGGGCGGCGCAGATGGTTTGGGGCGGGGTGCGGTCGTAGCCTGATCGCCAACATGGTAGCGCCAGGGCAAGCCGTGCTTACCGTTGCCCGCGATGGGCCTGGTACTGCATCACGATTTCGCTGTATCGCTGGGCAAAGCGGTAGCAATCGCCAGGCCAAAGTGCCGACAGGTAGTTGCTATCCTCGACGGTTTTGCCGCTAAGACAAGTGCGGATATTTTCTTATTCATTGCCCCTTCCTATGCACATAGAGTTTAACAGGGTGGCTTAGCTGTTTATTCAAGACATCAGAATAAACGGCGTAATCCATGCCTTTGTTATTTATTCCTCGCCAATCCCTGAAGCTGGGATTGGTTACGTATTTGGTCTGGCTTTGTTGCACAACTCCTCGCACCTGAGCCCAGCCGATAAACTACGGCCATGACCAAACCCGCTCCCGCCATGCAGAGGTATGCGCCGGCCAGTGGAAAACCCGGTCGCCAGCACACCTTCTCCGACGCCGCCATCCAGTTCTGCCTGTCGATCAAGGTGCTGTTCGGCCTAGCAATGCGGCAGGCCATCGGCTTGGTCGAGAGCCTGATCAAGCTAGCTGGGCTGAATTGGCAAGCGCCGAACTACAGCACGCTCAGCCGGCGCCAGCATATGCTAACGGTGCAGATTCCGGCTGAAGAGAGCCGCCAGCGTGAGTACCGACGGCGCTTACGACACCAAGCGCTGCCATCGTGCGATTGGCGAACGCGGCGCTTGAGCGATCATTCCGGTGCGCAAGAACGGCCGGCCTTGGAAAGCCAATCAAGCTGGCGCCGCAGTGCCCAAGGAGTTGCAGATTCGCGCCGCACTGCTGGACCGTTTTACCCAACTGGGTACGCCGCAGACGGTGCGTGTGGCATAAATCCGTCCGGGGTTTGGGGAGACTCAACCTTCAGCTGCGTTGTGCAACAAGGCTGTTCAATACTATACAATTTAACATGCTGATTTAATTGAAATTTTCAGGATTTGCGAGCGATTGATGAGAAGGATGCAGCTTCTTCGGTTCACTTGTTTCGTTGCTGTTTCTCGCTATGGTTAGGTAACGGGGCACTTTTTGATCGGATACCATGGGAGACCGCAATGAAACGAGCTGTAGGCTGGCTAATGCTTTGTGCTGCATTTGGTGTGTCGCACGCCGACACCTTTGTCGTGGTAACGGGGAACGACTACGCGCCGTTCGCTGATCAAAAGCTACCCGAAGGCGGGATGACCACCGAGATTGTCAAGCGGGCGCTTGCAGAGTCAAAGGCGGAGCTGAAGCTGGATTGGCAGCCTTGGTCGCGTGGCTTGGAGGAAACAAAGGCCGCCCGCTTTGCCGGTACTTTTCCCTACCTCAAGACACCTGAGCGAGAAGTGGAGTTTCTCTACTCGCAACCGATCTACACGATTGAAGATCGCCTGTTTGCAAAGCCCGGCAGCAATCTTGATGCGGCGAATCTCAAAACCTTGGAAGGCAAAAAAATCTGCCTGCCCTTGGGTTGGGCGCCCGCTGCCAAATTGGCGCCAATGCTGAAGTCCGGGGCGCTGAAGCAGGACCAGCCGAAGGATATTTCGACTTGCGTGAAAATGGTGCAGGCAGGTCGAGCTGATTTCTTCGTGACTGATCAATTTCAAGGTAATGCCGCATTACAAGCCGCAGGTGCAAAAGACATCAGCATGGGCGCCAGCACAGTGGGTAGTGCAACCTTGCATTTGATTGCCATTAAGAGTGGGTCGCAAAGCAAGGCGCTGCTTGATGCGTTCAATAATGGCTTGGCCGCATTGAAAAAGAGTGGCGAGTACGAGCGCATCGTCAATAAGCACACGAAATAAATGAAACGGGGCGGGCGCCAGTCATGGCGCATCGCTGCCGGCATGTCCGCAGCGAAAGGATTACCAGTGGAGCGAATGGCATTGGTCACCAAGCGTGATTTAAAGGTTGCTGCGCTGGTGCTGGGCATCTGCTGTAGCGCGCACGCTTTGGCCGAAAGCCTGCCACTGGTCAGCGGTAATGACTATGCGCCCTATGCTGATGAAAAGCTGCCGCATGGCGGTATGGCGACCGAGATTGTGCAAAAAGCATTTGAAGCTGCTGGTTTGAAATCGCATATCGACTGGTTGCCTTGGGCGCGCAATCTGGCCGCCGTACAGTCCGGGCGCTATGCGGCAACCTACCCCTATCGCAAGACGGCAGAGCGAAAACGTGATTTCTATTTTTCTGAGCCGGTATTTGAGTCTGAGGAACGCATCTTTGCCAGGCGGGGTAGCAAACTGAATGGAGCGGATTTAAGCAGCGTGCTGAAAAAGCGCATCTGCCTGCCCCCCGGCTGGTCTGCCCCCGACCCAATTGCCACATTGCTTGCCAAGGAAAAGATACAAGTCGAGCGTCCGAATGATATTTCCACCTGCATCAGAATGATCGCCGTGGGCAGGGCTGATTTTTTTGTGACTGATGGCATACAGGGGCGCGCTACTTTGGCGCAGATCAGGCAACAGGATGTAGTGCAGATGCCAGGCGTGGTGGCCCGCTCGGCCTATCACCTGCTTACAGCCAGAAATAATGAGCATGCGGTGCGCTGGCTTAATGCATTCAATCAGGGCTTGGCGCAATTGAAGAAAAGCGGTGCCTATCGCCGCATTGTGCTTGAACACGGTGGTGAATGACTATTGGCCTTCGCTGAGCGCTTGATTAATTTTGCTCAGCAGCGCAGCAGGGCCCGGGAACGGGCGTGACACCATCAGCCGCAAGGCTTGTTGCTGTTCGCCAATCGATTGTTGCGTCGTGGCGAAGCGCTGCACCAGCACGGTAGATTGGGCTGAATGAAATGAAGCCCAATGTTTACCGCGAATGTTGGGCTTCGCTTCGCTCAACCCGACCTATTGGCAATGCCATTAAGTTAAGCCGCCTTGTAAGCCGGATGGAAACCAGCGATCTGCACACCTTTGTGGCGCGGCACGCTGCGATCCGGCCGAGTCCGCTCAAACACATGTGATCGGCGCAACCGGTCACTCAAACGCTGCAGATGGCCAGCCACATCCCTTGCCAGCAACAGACGCGGCAGCTAGTGTCGCAAGGACTTGAGGACTAACGTCGCATTCAGCCTCACCCGCCAGCCTTTCCCATCAACACGGTGACTAGCCAGCCCGTCCACCGCCGGCTCCACCTCCAGCGTCAGAATGGCTGCGCAATTGAGGTGTGTCAGCGCCGTAAAGAAATCTTGCCGCACTGTATGCGGCATGATGCCTGTCCAGTTCTCCACCTGCAGGCGAGCCTTGATCAGCTTGAAGCCTTCCTCGATCCGCCAGCGACTGTGGTACAGATCAGAGAAGGCCGCAGGCCGAATGGCAGGGTCGAATACATTGGTCGCCAACAACAGGATGGCGCCATTGGGCAGCAGGGCGCATATCAGCCGAACCGGCAATGTTTGCGTGGCATCGCCTATCTCCACCAGCACATCATCGACTGGACCACAGGCGAATTGGGCAACCGCATTCCAGCACTTGGCACTGATCCGTACGCAAAAGCCGATGCCACGCTCGGCCAGGGCACCCAGCCATTTCCGTGATGGATAGCTTCTATCCATGACCACCAGGTCGGGCGGGGCTAGGCATGGTAGATGATGGGCGGCCAGTGAGCGATCATCGTCGGCATAGCCACCCAATACGGCATCCACCACGCAGCCGCGGGCCACATCGAACAGTGCGGAAGGCTGGGCTAATGGACGGAATCGGTTACCGGCCGTGGATAGTCCACCGAATGCTTGGGCACATTCTGGCACGGGTGGCACGCGTAGCGTGGTGGAGTCGAGCGCCAAGACACGGCGGCCCTGCCAGCCGGGTGCGGGGAGGTGGTGTGCCATCAAGGCAGCGCTATGCTGGAGTAGTGTGCGCATGGCTTGGTCGCTGAGTGCTTGCCGCGCCTGGCAGACAGCACTCTTGCTGATGGAGTCGGTGCTTGCGTGGTTCAGTGCGTGGTCATAGAAGGCATCCAGCTCGGCTTGAAGGCCGGCTCGGGGCATATTGAGCATGAAGGTAACGAGCTGCGGCAAGGGCAGCTTGCGTGCGCGGGTAAAGGCGGCGGGGTGTAGACGTGCTTGGGCAGCGAATTGGTCGCTACGCAAAAAATCGCCAAGAGCTGAGAAGATGGCATGGCCGTTGCTCTTGCATGGTGTGGCTCCGAGAGCGTTTAAGAGTGGTGGTGGTTTACATCAACACACTGTTTATATTGGTGTTTTCCTATTAACTTAATGGCATTGGGTCTGGACTAGGTGACAAAGCTCATCTTGAGCCAATTTGGCTACAGGACACAGCTGATACTCTGCGCTACCGGCTGGCGAAGACGAAATTGCAAGCATCCTATGGGCGTCAATGATAGAAATTTCATCCGCATGCGAGCAGATTGATCAATGTCGCAACACGCTTTCACCATTTCGGGAGATGCGCTATGGACGTAATGCGCAGACGCATTTTGGCCGGAGTCGCCGCTGGGGTGGGGGCTTACCTTATTGGTCCCACGGGTGTGGCTTTAGCGCAAGGAGGGGGCAGAAAACGGACTTCGGTGATTGTCATCGGTGCCGGGATCGCGGGCCTGGCCGCTGCGCGCGCACTGCGCCAGGCTGGACTTGTGGTGACGGTGCTGGAGGCCCGTCAGCGCATTGGCGGCCGGGTATGGACAGACGTCAATGACGGCGTGCCGATGGATGTCGGCGCCGGCTGGATACATGGACCCGATGGTGGCAACCCGATCACTGCTCTGGCGAGGCAGGCTGGCGCGGCGACGTATATGACCAACGACGATTCCGTTATGGTCTTTGATGCTCAGGGTGTGGATGTTACCGATCGACAGTTTTCAGAAGGCAGCAAG
This sequence comes from Chitinimonas prasina, assembly GCF_030160395.1. GTDB lineage: Bacteria > Pseudomonadota > Gammaproteobacteria > Burkholderiales > Chitinimonadaceae > Chitinimonas > Chitinimonas prasina. The sequence goes on along the minus strand of NZ_BSOG01000001.1, from coordinate 406,923 downwards.
CGGGTCGCTGCGTTGCGCCGCGCCGTGGAGTCGGCCATGGACGATGATGCTGTGAGCGACACCTCGCTGGCGGCGGCTATTCGGGCGGCAGATGACACAGCATTGGCCGACCCCTACGTGCGCTATGAATTAACCTCCAATCTCGAATTCGATACTGGTGGTTGGCTAGAAGCCCTATCGGCGCGCAATCATTTCAATGACGACAAGTATCCTGGAAAGGATGTGCTCTTTCCCGGCGGCTACGCAGCAATCCCAAAGCTTTTGGCGGCGGGCATCGATATCAAGCTGGGCAGCGTTGTCAGTGCGATCCGGCATACTGACTCATACGTGACGGTGGAGTCCGGCGGGGTGTCCTATACGGCGGATTACGCCGTCGTCACTCTGCCGTTGGGTGTGCTAAAGCAAAAAAGCGTGGTGTTCTCGCCCGATCTGTCGGCCGGCAAACAGGCTTCTATGGGCCGGATTGGTATCGGTCGCATCAACAAAGTCTTCCTGCTTTTTGACAAGGCATTCTGGCCGATTAAAACTCAGTACTTCGGCTTTCATTCGCCGTTGCGTGGGCGTTACGCCTATTTCGTCAACTACCGTACTTTCAGTGATATCAATTGCCTAGTGACCTTCGGCTTTGGCGAGCAGGGCGAAGCGGTGGAAGCCATGACTGAAGCCCAATTGATCGCTGATGTAAGTCCGGCGCTCAAGACCATGTTTGGGGCAGCAGCACTGGCCCCGCGGCGCGCCATAGCGACCCGCTGGAACTCGGATCCCTTCGCCCGCGGTGCTTACACCTTCGCCGGGGTCGGCGCGACGGAGCGTGATCACCTGAGCCTGGCTGCGCCAGAGGGCAAGCGCCTTCTTTTCGCAGGCGAGCACACGCACGAAATCTACCGTGCCACTGTCCATGGAGCCTACCTGTCCGGTCTGCGTGAGGCTAAACGGATACTGGCGGCGGCTTCAGCGTAAGGCGCTTTCAGGTACGCAGGGGGCTCCCGATGACCGCCTAGTCTCAGTGTCCACCCCCATTCTTGCAGGAGGGCCGCCGATGCGGTTTGGTAGTGCTCAGCGAGTAGCGAGTTCTGACAGGCAGGAATTAGTCTGAAGCGGGAGTGGCTTCTCGCAACCCACCGGCAGATATTGGCCATCCTCGGTCTATTCCCCATTTCAACCCTTTAGGTTAGGGCGAAAAAAGAAAACCCCCGTAAAAACGGGGGTTTCTGGCATTTCTCTCACCACGTCGTAAGTAGACGTTATTTAGAACGGAATATCGTCCTCAAAGTCGTCAAAGCTCTGCGGCTTTTGCGGCGCAGGGCGCGATTGGCCGCCTGCGGCTGCTGGGACACCGCCGCCGCGCTGGGCGGGTGGGGCCGAGGGGGCGTCGTTGTAGCTGGGGGCGCTCTGGTCGTACTCGGCGCCGCTGCTCATGCCGCCAGACTTGCCGCCCAGCATCTTCATTTCGTCGGCGATGATCTCGGTGGTGTAGCGATCCTGGCCGGTGGTCTTGTCCTGCCACTTGCGGGTCTGCAGGCGGCCTTCGATATAGACCGAGCTACCCTTCTTCAGGTACTGGCCGGCGATTTCGGCCAGGCGGCGGTACATGGTGATGTTGTGCCACTCGGTTTTTTCCTGCTTCTGGCCGCTGTTCTTGTCCTTCCAGGTTTCGGTGGTGGCGATGCTGAAGTTGCAGATGGCCGAGCCATCCGGCATGTAGCGCATCTCGGGGTCGCGGCCCAGATTGCCGATCAGCAGGACTTTGTTGAGCGATGCCATATTGCGTTTTCTCCAATGGATAAGGTGGCGCGGCACTGGATTTGCCGGCCACCGTCGTATGTGTTTACTGAATCACTAAAACTGCTGCCAGCGCGGGCATACCAGCGCGGGTGTATCTGGGCTCAGGCGATGCCGAGCAGCGCATGCGCGCCGGCTTCGTCCCATCCCTCGCGCATGACCTTGAGGTAGGCCACGCCTTCCTCTGCGATCACCACGGCTTCTTTTACGCCGGCCAGTTGGGATAGCTGGCGGGCCAGCTCGGTGGCGTTGCCCAGTTGCGCATCATCGATATGGTACATCATGGTGCGCACCGGCATAGGGGGTTTAAGCCCTAAGGTGACTACCAGCCAGATGCCGATCAGGGCGGCGCAGAACAGGTGGACGGTCAGGGCGCCGCCGTGCTGGTACAGGGTGGCGCCAGCCGCCGAGCCCACGGCAAAACCCAGCGATTGGGTGGTGTTGTAAACCCCCATGGCGGTGCCCTTGGCATCGGCCGGGGCGATCTTGGAGATCAGGCTGGGCTGGGTGGCCTCCAGGATATTGAAGGCGATGAAATAGAGGCCCAGCCACACCATGATCTGGGTCAGCGTGCCAAAGCCGCTGGCCATGCCCAGCTGGGCCACCAGCATCAGGGCGACGGCGGCGGTGAACACCTGCTTGAGCTTGTTGCGGGTCTCGCCCACGATAACGGCGGGCACCATGAGGATGAAGCCGATGGCCATGACCGGCAGGTAGACCTTCCAGTGCTCGCCTGCGGCCAGGCCCACGGTCTGCACCAGTGCCAGTGGCAGGGTGACGAACAGGGCCATCTGGGCGGCATGCAGGGCAAATACGCCGTAGTTGAGTCGCCGCAGCTGCGGATCGCGCAGTACGGCGCCCAGGCGCTTGGGGTTGGCTTCGGCGTCGGAATGGAAGCGGCTTTGCGAGGGGTCGGGGATGATCTGCCAGACGCCGATGATGGCCGCCAGCGCCAGCCCGCCAGTCAGGAGGAAGATGCCTGAGAGGCCTATGCTGTCTGCCAGGGCAGGGGCGGCGACCAGGGAGATGGAGAAGGTGATGCCTATGCTGCCGCCGACCATGGCCATGGCCTTGGTGCGGTTTTCCTCACGCGTCAGGTCGGCCAGCAGGGCGGTGATGGCGGCAGAGATGGCGCCGGCCCCCTGAAGGGCACGCCCTATGGTGAGCCAGAGCAGGTTGTCGGCCATGGCGGCGATCACGCTGCCTACGGCCAGCATCAACAGGCCGCCATAGATGACGGGCTTACGGCCTATGCGGTCGGACAGCATGCCCAGCGGCAGTTGCAGCAGTGCCTGGGTCAGCCCATAGATGCCCATGGCGATGCCGACCAGGGTGTGGTTGTTCCCTCCCGGCAGCTTGGCCGCATACAAGGCGAACACCGGCAGCACCAGGAACATGCCAAGCATGCGCAGTGCGTAAAGACCGGACAAGCCGGCGGAGGCGCGGAGTTCTAGCGGGGACATGGTGCTTGGGGGGCTGGAGGGTGTTGCCGGAATGCGAAAGGCGGGATTCTAGCAAATCTGCCGCGATATCCCCGCCTGGTGTGCTGAATTAACTTATGCCATGGCAGGAGGGCGGGGCTGCCGTGGCGGGTGCTATGGCCGGCAAGCCTTGATGGCTGCGGTACTCCCGGTGTGGCCTGGGGTGGGTTTGGCAGGAGCGTGCAGTAGTGCCGTGCGGCAGCAGAACTTTTGCCGTGTAACTCCGGTAAACTCGCGGATTGCCTTACCCGCCCAGTTAGAGCCCGGCCATGAGCTACCATCCTGTCGACCCGAACAATCTGATACGCATACGGGGTGCCCGCACCCATAACCTGAAGAATGTGAATCTGGATCTGCCGCGTCACCAGTTGGTGGTGATTACCGGCCTGTCTGGCTCGGGCAAGTCGTCGTTGGCCTTTGATACGCTCTATGCGGAAGGGCAGCGGCGCTACGTGGAAAGCCTGTCGGCCTATGCCCGGCAGTTCCTGCAATTGATGGAAAAGCCGGACGTGGACCTGATCGAGGGGCTGTCGCCGGCGATCTCCATCGAGCAGAAAGCGACCAGCCACAATCCCCGTTCCACCGTGGGCACGGTGACCGAGATACATGACTATCTGCGTCTGCTCTATGCGCGGGTGGGTACGCCATATTGCCCCGATCACAACCAGGCGCTGGAATCGCAGACCGTGAGCCAGATGGTGGACCATGTGCTGGCGCTGCCCGAGGACACCAAGCTGATGATCATGGCGCCGGTGATCATGGGCAAGAAGGGTGAGAACCTGGATCTGTTCGACGAGCTGCGCGCCCAGGGCTTTGTGCGGGTGCGGGTGGATGGCGAAGTGCATGAGATTGATGCCATACCCAAGCTGGACAAGAACAAGAAGCACACCATCGAGGTGGTGGTGGACAGGCTGAAGGTGCGGGCAGACCTGAAGCAGCGGCTGGCCGAGAGCTTCGAGACGGCACTGCGCCATGCTGACGGCCGCGCCATTGCGGTGGAGATGGACAGCAACAAGGAACACTGGTTTTCGGCCAAGTTTGCCTGCCCGGTCTGCAGCTACAGCCTGCCCGAGCTGGAACCGCGCCTCTTCTCGTTCAACAACCCCATGGGCGCCTGCCCCAAGTGCGACGGCCTGGGGTCCATCCAGTTCTTTGACCAGAAGCGGGTGGTGGCCTTGCCTCACCTTAGCCTGGCAGCCGGTGCCATCAAGGGCTGGGACAAACGTAACCAGTTCTATTTCCAGATGCTGCAGGCGCTGGCCGAGCACTATGGCTTTGATGTCGATGCCGAGTGGGATGCGCTGACGGCGGAAGTGCAGAAGGTGGTGCTGCATGGTTCGGGCAAAGAAGAGATACGCTTTATCTACCTGAACGAGCGGGGCACCAAGTTCGAGCGGGCGCACCCCTTCGAGGGCATCATTCCCAACCTGGAACGGCGCTACCGCGAGACCGATTCGGTCGCGGTGCGCGAGGAATTGTCCAAGTACCTGAACAACCAGCCTTGCCCCAGCTGCCATGGCGCCCGCCTGCGGCTGGAGGCACGGCATGTGCGCATTGCCGACAAGAATGTATTCGAGATCAGCCAGCTGGCCTTGCGTGATTCCAGCAAGTTCTTTGCGGAGCTGACCCTGCAGGGTAACAAGGCGCAGATTGCCGAGAAGATCGTCAAGGAAATCGGTGACCGGCTGGGCTTCCTGGTCAATGTGGGGCTGGATTACCTCAGCCTGGATCGGTCGGCCGACACGCTATCGGGCGGCGAGGCACAGCGCATACGGCTGGCATCGCAGATAGGCTCGGGCCTGACGGGCGTCATGTACGTGCTGGATGAGCCTTCCATCGGCCTGCACCAGCGTGATAACGACCGCCTGCTCGGTACGCTGATGCGCCTGCGCGACCTGGGCAATAGCGTGATCGTGGTGGAGCATGATGAGGATGCCATACGCGCTGCCGACTGCCTGGTAGACATGGGGCCAGGGGCCGGTGAACACGGCGGCCAGGTGCTGGGAGTGGGCAGGCCGGAGGAAATCATGGCCAACCCGGATTCCATCACTGGCCAGTTCCTCTCCGGCGTGCGCAAGATTGCGGTACCCGCACAGCGGCGCCAGCCGCAGCCAGACCGTTGGCTGACCTTGAAAGGCGCCCGTGGCAACAACCTCAAGGGCGTGAACCTGGCCCTGCCGCTGGGTATGATGGTCTGCATCACCGGGGTGTCCGGCTCGGGTAAATCCACCCTGATCAACGACACCCTGTACGCCGCTGCGGCCCGCGCCATCTATGGCAGCAACGAGGAGCCGGCCGCGCATGACGAGATCGTGGGGCTGAATCAGTTCGACAAGGTCATCAATGTGGACCAGTCCCCCATAGGCCGCACGCCGCGTTCCAACCCGGCGACCTATACCGGCCTGTTTACCCCGATACGCGATCTGTACGCTGGCGTGCCGATGTCGCGCGAACGCGGCTATGGGCCGGGGCGTTTCTCCTTCAACGTCAAGGGTGGCCGCTGCGAGGCCTGCCAGGGCGACGGCGTGATCAAGGTGGAGATGCACTTCCTGCCGGATGTGTATGTGCCCTGCGATGTCTGCCACGGCAAGCGCTACAACCGCGAGACGCTGGAAGTGCAGTACAAGGGCAAGAACATCACCGAGGTGCTGGAGATGACGGTGGAGCAGGCGCGCGAATTCTTCGATGCCGTGCCCAGCATAGCCCGCAAGCTGCAGACCCTGATGGATGTGGGCTTGAGCTATATCCGGCTGGGGCAGAGCGCCACCACGCTGTCGGGTGGTGAGGCACAGCGGGTCAAGCTGGCCTTGGAGCTGTCCAAACGCGATACCGGCCGCACGCTCTACATCCTGGATGAACCGACCACCGGCCTGCATTTCCATGATATCGACCTGTTGCTGACGGTGTTGCAGCGCCTGACCGAGCATGGCAATACGGTGGTGGTGATCGAGCACAATCTGGATGTGATCAAGGTAGCCGACTGGCTGGTAGACCTGGGCCCCGAGGGTGGGGCAGGTGGCGGCCAGATCATTGCGACCGGCACGCCCGAGGATGTGGCGGCCAACCCGGCCAGCCATACCGGCCACTACCTGAAAAAGCTGCTGGGCTGATCCCATGCCGGCGTGCCCCGGCTGTATCTATACAGCGGGGGCTGCGCTGCCTAAAGTGGCGCCTTGCCGCGCCTATCGAATCGCTGTCGCGACCGGCCCCACAGGCCGGTCGTTTTCCTATCCCGTACAGGAATCGCCATGAACGCCTCCAGCCAGAATCCCGTCGTCGCCCGTATTGCTGCCTTGCGTAGCGCCATGCTGGCGCAAGGCCTTGCGGCCTATATCGTGCCCTCGGCCGACCCGCATCTGTCCGAGTACCTGCCTGGGCGTTGGCAGGGCAGGCGTTGGCTGACGGGTTTCCGTGGCTCGGTAGGCACGCTGGTGGTGACCGCCGATTTTGCCGGGCTGTGGGTGGACAGCCGCTACTGGACCCAGGCCGAGGCCGAGCTGGCTGGGTCGGGCATTGCACTGATGAAGATTGCGGTGGCCAGCAGCCCGGCACATCTCGATTGGCTGGCAGGCAATGTGGCGGCGGGCGCCAGCGTGGGCGTCGATGGCGCCGTGCTGGGGCTGGCGGCAGCCCGTGCGCTGCAGGCTGCGCTGGATGCCCAGGGCATCGTGCTGCGCACCGAACTGGATCTGCTGGAAACCGTCTGGACCGATCGCCCCAGCCTGCCTGATGCCGCCATCTACCAGCATGAAGCGCCCCATGCCACGGTGAGCCGGACCGACAAGCTGGCCCTGCTGCGTGGCGAGATGCGACGTTTGGGCGCCGACTGGCACTTTGTTTCTACCCTCGACGATCTGGCCTGGCTGCTGAATCTGCGCGGGGCCGACGTGAACTACAACCCGGTGTTCGTCGGCCACGCCTTGATCGGCCAGCATGGCGCCACCCTGTTTGTGGCGGCCGGCAAGGTGGATGCGGCCTTGGCCGCCAAGCTGGCGGGGGATGGCGTGCAGGTGGCCGGGTATGCCGAGGCCGCCGCCGCCCTGGCGGCGCTGCCAGCAGCCGCCAGCCTGTTGATCGACCCGCGCCGCATCACGCTGGGACTGCGCCAGGCCGTGCCGGCAGGTGTCAGGGTGATCGAGGCCATCAACCCCTCCACCTTTGCCAAGTCGCGCAAGAGCGAGGCCGAGGCCGGGTTTGTGCGGCAGGCCATGGAGCAGGACGGCGCTGCGCTGTGCGAGTTCTTCAGCTGGCTGGAGCAGGCGCTGGGGCGTGAGCGGGTGACCGAGCTGACCATAGACGAGCAGATCACTGCCGCACGCCAGCGCCGTGCCGGCTTTGTCTGCCCCAGTTTTGCCACCATTGCCGGTTTCAATGGCAACGGCGCCATGCCGCATTACCGCGCCACCCGCGAAAGCCACGCCGTGATAGAGGGCGACGGCCTGCTGCTGATCGACTCTGGTGGCCAGTACCTGGGTGGCACCACCGATATCACCCGTGTGGTGGCGGTGGGCCAGGTCAGCCCGGCGCAGCAGCGCGATTTCACCCTGGTACTCAAGGGCATGATTGCGCTGTCGATGGCACGTTTTCCGCAAGGCACCCGCAGCCCGCTGCTGGATGCGCTGGCAAGGGCGCCCATCTGGGCGGCCAATATCGATTTCGGCCATGGTACTGGCCATGGCGTGGGCTATTTCCTCAATGTGCACGAGGGGCCGCAGTCCATCTCGCCCCATAGCCCACCCGAGCCGCATACCGCCATGGAATTGGGCATGATCACCTCCAACGAGCCGGGTATCTATCGGCCGGGCCAGTGGGGTGTGCGTATCGAGAACCTGCTGCTGAATGTATCAGCCGGCGGTGGCGAGTTTGGCGAGTTCCTGGCGTTCGAGACGTTGACCCTGTGCCCCATCGATACCCGTTGCGTGGACAAGGCGCTGCTGCGTGCCGATGAACTGGCCTGGCTCAATGACTACCACGCCACTGTGCGCAGCCGTTTGCTGCCCTTGGTGGAGGGCGCCGCGCGCGACTGGTTGCTGCAGCGTACCGAGGCAATCTGACACGGCTGGGGGGGTGATCTAGACTGGATGCATGCCCACTGGAGACACCCTATCCATGTACCGATGCTTGCTGGCCCTATGTCTGAGCTGCTCCTTGCAGGCACAGACCCTGGAGGTTGGGGCGTTTTCCGTAGCGCCCTGGATCATTGCTACCGGTAACGACAAGGTGAGCGGGGCGCTGGTGGATTTCTACAACCAGGACGTGGCGCCCCGTGCCGGGGTCACCTTGCGCTGGCATGGTGCGGTAACAGTCAGCCGGTTGGTGGAAGATCTGCGGCTGGGCAAGCTGCAGTTCTCCCCCATCCTGACCCGTACCCCGGAGCGCCTGCAGCAGCTACGGTTCGGCAACACCTTGGTTGCCCGTTTCGAGCCTTGCCTGGCGGTACTGCCAGCATCGCCGCTTAAGCAGCTTAACCGCCCGGAGGATCTGGCTGGCTTTACCATAGGTTGGACCGTGGGCGGCAAAAACCCGGATTTTCTCGATAACCCTGGCATCAATATGGACAGGACCGGGGTGCCCGAGTGGGAGCTGGCCAACCTGGGCAAGCTGCGGCTGGGTCGCATCGATGCGGCGTATTTTTCCAATCCCCTGACCCCACTCTTCTTTCGACCCATTGCCTCGGTGCAGTATCGCCTGGTGAAAATACCAGTGCCGCCGATCGCGCTCTACCCAGTCTATCCCCCGGATACTGACCCGGCATTGGTGGCACGGATGGATAAGGCTATTGCAAAAGCTTTGTCAGAGGGGCGGCTGGAGCGGCATCTGAGTAACTATCTGCCGCCGGAGTAGCATCTGGACCACGGTGCTGTTTGCGATTCTGTTCGCGCCCAAGCGTGTGCAAGATAGGGACACATTCGGAAACACTCGCCTATTCCACGTCACGGTTCTAAGATTGCGGCCGTTCATGACCGCTATCGAGAGCTGTGACCATGCAAAACCCGTTCGCCAATCTACGTTGGGGCCGCTGGCTGTTGGGCCTGTTGCTGCTGACTGGGTTCTCGCTGGCTGGCTATCTCTGGGTGGTGACCAGCTGGAGCTATGCCGAGGGCGAGCGGGCTGGCTATGTGGAGAAGCTGTCCAAGAAGGGCTGGATCTGCAAGACCTGGGAGGGCGAGCTGGCCATGATCAATATCCCTGGGACCTTGGCCGAGAAATTCCCCTTTACCGTGCATGACGAAAAGCTGGTGCAGGCCATCAATGACAGCATGGGCAAGAAGGTGACGCTCTATTACGAGCAGCATGTAGGTGTGCCCACCACCTGCTTTGGCGAGACCATGTATTACGTGACGCGGGTGCGTACGCTGGAGCGCTAGCGCCCGATATGAACCCAAGCCAGGGATGGCGGATGGGGGGGCGGGGCAGGCGCCAGGGCAACTCTGGTGCGCAACAGCAGCGCAAGCTGAACCCGCAGGCGCTCTCCTGGTTGTATCCCCCCGCACTCGCCGCCGCGCGAGAGTCTCGCTAGCGGCGGTGGATAGGCGACGACACAAACGACAACGCCCTCCTGTATGGGAGGGCGTTGCTTTTACCGTGGCGTGGCGGCTTACTTCTTGCGGATGATCAGCTCGAGTATGCGGTCGGCCAGGTCGGATGGCGTGCCGCCGCCTTCCGGGCGATACCACATTATGGTCCAGTGCAGACCGCCCAGCAGCACCTTGCGCAGCAGGCGGGTGTCTTCGTGTACCAGGCCGGCGGCGGCGGCTTCGTCCAGCACCTGTTGCCAGTCGCGCTCATAGCTGTCACGAAGCTTGATCAGTTCGGCGCGGGCCTTGTCCGAAAGGCTGGGCCATTCATACAGCAGCACCGACAGGGCGCCCTTGTCATCGCCCAGCAGGGTGTCGAGGTGGACACGGCAGACGGTGCGCAGCTTTTCCATCGGCGTCTTGGCCTGGCCCAGCGCTTCTTCCAGGCGATCGGTCAGATCGCCTATGCCGGCAGCCATCACGGCGACCAGCATCTCTTCCTTGGTGCGGAAGTGATAGAACAGGCTGCCCGATTGCATGCCAACCGCCTGGGCCAAGTCACGCACGGTGGTGCGCTCATAACCTTGCTCCTTGAACAGCCGGCTGGCGGCTGCGATCAATTCGGCCCGTCGTGTCTTCTCTTCTTGTGTGGTCATGATGCTTTTCTAGTAGGTGCTGATGTGTCCAGACGATGCGGTATTTTATACGCAATCGCCCGGTCAAGCGCACGCTTGTCATCGGGCATTCCTACGGCATATGCGGGGTGTCCTGCTACCATGTAGCAAAATCAGAGCTACCCCGGAGGTCTACCCATGCGTCCAGCCTTGTTTGCCGCCCTGTTGTGCGGCCTGGCCACCGCTGCTGAAGTCGAATCATTTTCACCACAAGGTGCGGTACGTAATATCCGCCAGGCCAAGGCCATATTCAGCGATGCCATGGTGCGGTTTGGCGATCCACGCCTGCCCGACCCGTTCAGTATCGCGTGTGGTGATGAGCAGGGCAGTGGCCGCTGGATAGACGACAAGACCTGGGTCTATGACTTTGTGCGTGACCTGCCTGACGGCAAGCAATGCCAGTTCTCGCTCAAGCCGGGGACCAAGACCCTGAAGGGTGAGGCGTTGGCCGCCGTGCGATATGACTTCAGCACCGGCGGGCCTGAGCCAGGTGGACGATATGGCCGTACCTGGCCCAGCAGTGGCGATTGGGTGGCCGACAATCAGGTCTTCATCATTCCCTTTGATGTCGCCCCTACGCCGCAAAGCCTGCTGGCCAAGACCCGCTGTGAAGTTGCTGGCCTGCGTGAGCGTCTGCCCGTGGTGGTGTTGGCTGCAGCCGAGCGGGACAAACTGTTCAAGGCGGTATTTGGCGCGCCAGCGGGCTGGCCCGACAATGGCGTGGCGCTGCGCTGCCAGCGCCCATTGCCGGCTGATACGGCCATCAAGCTGGTATTCGACGCCGGCCTTGCCACCGCAAACGGCTTGAGCCTGCGCGAGCCCATGAGCTTTGACTATCAGGTGCGCCCCCACTTTACAGCGACGCTGACATGCGAGCGCACCCGTGGGACGGCAGGTTGTGTACCCATCAGCCCGATTGAGCTGTATTTCAGTGCCTCGGTCAGCGCGACCACGGCCCGCGCCATCGTATTGAGCAGCAACGATGGCAAGCAGCGCTGGGCCGCCGAGCCCATCATCAACGAACCGGGCACGCTGGAAGACGAAGACGGCAAGCGCATGGAGCCGGTGCAGGGGGTGCGTTTCAAGCCCTTGTTCCCCGAGGGCGGCACCTTGCGCCTGAGCCTGCCTGCCAATCTGCGTGATGAGTTCAACCGGCCTTTGTCCAATGCCAAGGAGTTTCCGCTGGCCGTCAAACTCGACAGCTTCCCGCCTCTGGCCAAGTTCGCGGCCAGCTTCGGTATCGTCGAGCGGTCGGTAGGGGCGCTGCCGGTGACGGTGCGCAATGTCGGCGAGGCAGCGCGCGCAAACGAACCTGCTGCGACGGGCGTGTTGGACAAGATCGTGGACCTGGCCAAGGCCGCCACTGGCAATGCTGCGCCCAACCAGGCCAGCCTGGGCCTGGTGTACCGGCAACTGACGCTGACCCGCGAGGCAGACATACTGAATTGGTACTTGCGCCTGCGCCGTGGCGCCAACGGCAGTGAAAACCAGGACTACCGGGCGGCGTCGCTGCTCAAGGGGGTGGCCGATGTGAAGCGCTATCGCCTGCCGGCGCCCAACGACGACAAGGCGGCCGAAGTGATAGGCATACCGCTGCCGCAATCGGGCCTGACCATCGTGGAAGTGGAGAGCACCCGCCTGGGGCAGCGCCTGTTGCAGCCGGTGGCGCCCATGCAGATAGCCGCAGGCGGCCTGGTGACCAATCTGGGCGTGCACTTCCGTCGTGGTTTCGACGATGCGCTGGTGTGGGTGACCACGCTGGACAAGGGCTGGCTGGTCAATGCGGCCAGTGTCAGCCTGCTTGATTGCAAGGGCAAGCTGCTGGCCAGCGGCAAGACCGACAAGCAGGGCGTATGGCGCCATGCCCAGCCGCTGCCGGGTTCACGCTATGACTGCCCCATCTATGCCTTTGCCCGCCTGGGCGATGATGTCAGCTTTGTCTCCTCGGAGTGGGACCAAGGCATCGAGTCGTGGCGCTTTGGCCTGAACACGGAATACGACCGTGACTATCGCCGTACCTTTCATGCAGTGTTTGATCGCGGCCTCTATCGTGCCGGCGAAACCGTTGCCATCAAGGTGTTCGCCCGCGAGAAGACGGCGGGTGGCTTTGGCTGGCTGGCCGATGCCAAACTGCCCAACCAGATCAAGCTGACGCACCGTGGTTCGGACGACAGCGTGGTGCTGCCGGTGAGCTGGAAGAACGGTGCCGCCACCCTGAGCTGGAAGGTGCCGGAAGCGGCCAAGCTGGGCAGCTACGATGTGGTGATGGAGCGTAAGCGGGGCGAGCAGGTGGATAGCCTGGGCTCGGCCGGTGATTTCAATGTGGCGGAGTTCCGGGTGCCGCTGATGCGGGGTGCCCTGAAGCTGCCAGCCCATGCCGTGGCCAGCGACAAGGTGAATGCCGTGGCCCAGGTGCAATATCTGGCAGGCGGCCCTGCTGCGGGCGAAAAGGTGAAGCTGCGGGCGTCCGTTTCGCCCATGGGCGGTCGCAGCCTTGATGATTTCGATGGCTTCTATTTCTCGCGCGGCGATGTATCGCCTGAAGTGCTGGGCCTGAGTGGTGAAGGAGAGGGCGGAGAGCAGGTGCTGAGCGTGCTGGACGCCACCCTGGATAAGGCAGGCGGCGCTAGCCTGGCGCTGAGTGGCTGGCCCATGCCCTCGCGGCCGATGTGGCTGCGCGCCGAGCTGGAATACCGTGACCCCAATGGCGAGGTGCAGACGGCGGCCAACGCCACGGCGCTGTGGCCTGCGGCCTTGCAGCCCGGGCTCAAGGTCGAGGAGATGGGGGCCAACGGCACACCCATGCAACTGGCCCTGGCCAGCCTGGTGGGTAAACCGCTGGCTGGCCGGACGGTAAAGGCGGAGGCCTGGTTGCGGCAGGTATTCAGCCACCGCAAACGCCTGGTGGGGGGCTTCTACAGCTATGAGAGCACCACCCGCTACAAGGCGCTGGGTGAACTGTGCAGCGGCCGGACCGATGCGCGAGGCCGTATGCCCTGCCTGTTGCCGGCCAAGCATGTGGGCGAGATCGTGGTGCGGGTAGCCGCCCAGGACGATGCGGGCAAGACGGCCTACACCTATGACGAGGTGTACGCCTACGGTGATGGGACGAGCTGGTCGGGTGGTAGTGACAGCGACCGCATCGACCTGATTGCTGACAAGAAAACCTATGAGCCGGGCGAAACAGCCACGCTGCGGGTGCAAATGCCGTTCCGCGAGGCGACGGCGCTGATCGCGGTGGAGCGGGAGTCGGTGCTGGAGTGGCGCACCCAGAACCTGACCGCGGCCAACCCGGTGGTCAAGGTGCCGTTGAAAGCCAGCCATGGCCCCAATGTCTACGTCTCGGTGCTGGTGGTGCGCGGCCGGCTGATGGACCCTGCCGCCACGGCCATGGTTGACCTGGCCAAGCCGGCCTACAAGCTGGGCATCATCAAGCTGCCGGTGGGTATCAAGGGCTACAAGCTGGATGTGAAGGTGACAGCCGACAAGGCGCTGTACCAGGTACGCGACAAGGCGATGGTGCGCATTGCGGTGAAGACACCGGATGGCAAGCCAGCGGCCAAGGGCGCAGAGGTTGCCCTGGCGGCGGTGGATGAGGGCCTGCTTGCGCTGCGTGCCAATGATTCCTGGAAACTGCTGGAAGCCATGCTGGGTGAGCGGCCCTATGGTCTGAACACGGCGACGGCCCAGGGGCAGGTCATAGGCAAGCGCCACTATGGGCGTAAAGCCGTGCCGGCAGGCGGTGGCGGTGGCCGTAACGGCACCCGCGAGCTGTTCGATACGCTGCTGCTGTGGAAGGCCAGGGTGGTACTCGATGCCAAGGGCGAAGCCATGGTGGAGGTGCCGCTGAATGATTCGCTGACCAGTTTCCGCATTGTTGCCGTAGCCAATGCCGGTGCCGACCGGTTTGGAACAGGCTCGACCAGCATACGCGCCAGCAAGGATGTGATGCTGTTCTCTGGTCTGGCCCGCAGTGTGCGCCAGGGCGATCGCTTCGAAGCGGGTTTTACCGTGCGCAATACCACCAGTCAGGCACTCAAGCTGGTGGTCCGGCCCAAGGTGCAGGGCTTGGCAGCGCTGGCACCACAGCAGGTGGAGCTGGCGGGCGGTGCAGCGCAGGAACTGCTGTGGCCAGTCACGGTGCCGGGCGATGCCAGTGAATTGAAGTGGACGGTGGAGGTGGCCAGCGACAGCGGCAAGCTGTACGACACCATCAGCCAGCCGCAGGCGGTGCTGGAAGCCGTGCCGGTGCGGGTGCTGCAAGCAACGCTGGCCCAGCTGGCACCCGACTACAACCTGCCGGTGGCGCGGCCTGCCGATGCCCTGCCGGGCCGTGGCGGCCTGGAGGTGACCTTGTCGCCCAGCCTGGTTGCAGCGCTGGACGGGGTGGAAGGCTATTTCCGACGCTACCCCTATACCTGCCTGGAGCAGCAGACTTCCCGCGCCTTTGGCTTGAATGACCAGGCCGGCTGGCAGGCTGTGGTCGGCCAGCTGGATGCCTATCTCGATAGCGATGGACTGGCGATGTATTTCCCCGGCCTGTCGCGTGGTAGTCCGGTATTGACCGCCCATTTGCTGACCTTGTCGGCTGAAAGTGGCTGGGCCTTGCCGGATGCCGGCCGGGAACGCATGAAATCCGCCCTGACCGCGTATGTACAGGGGCGTCTTGCAATTACCCCGTCGGGCAGCAACAGTACCAATCGTGCAGCATACAAGCTCGATGCCATTGCGGCGCTGGCGCGCCACGGCGCGGCTCGCCCGGCCATGCTCGATGGCCTGGTGCTGGAGCCCAATCGCTGGTCTACCGCGACCTTGCTGGACTGGATGGCGGTGCTGGACAAGGTGACCGACCTGCCGCAGCGGGCCGAGCGTATCAAGGAGGCCAGGCAGGTACTGAATGCCCGGCTGGATTTGTCTGGCACGACCCTGAATTTCTCTGGGACGGAACGCTGGGAAGGCTGGTGGATGATGGACAGCCAGGATGCTGATGCAGCGCGCATCCTGATTGCTGCGCTGGATCGCAAGGAGAAGCAGGCAGACCTGGGCCGTATCGCCCGAGGCCTGGTAGGACGGCAGCAGCGCGGCCATTGGGATACCACGGTGGCCAATGTCTGGGGTACGCTGGCACTACGGCGCTTCGCCGCCGAAGTGGAGGCCGGCCAGCCCACCGGACGTACGGTGGCCAAGCTGGTTGGCGAGCAAAGCCTGGACTGGGACAAATCGGCCAAGGGTGGCAGCCTCAAGCTGGCCTGGCCTGACAAATCCGGCAGCCTGGGCCTGAGTCACCAGGGCAGCGGCAAGCCATGGGCTGTGATACAGGCCCGCGCGGCACTGCCCCTGAAGGCGCCGCTGGCTTCGGGCTACAGGGTGGAGAAGCAGTGGACTGCAGTGGAGGCGCGCGGCAAGGGCCAGGCCAGGGGCGATGTCTGGCGCGTGCGCCTGACCATACACGCTCAGGCTGACATGAGCTGGGTTGCCATTAATGACCCGATACCGGCTGGTGCGCAGTTGCTGGGCCGTGGTTTTGCCACTGATTCGAAGTTGCTGGCAAGCAACGAGGAAAGCTCGGGTGCCGGGCCGACCTTCGAGGAGAAGGGTGACACCGCCTACAAGGCCTATTACGAGTGGCTGCCCAAGGGTAGCCATACGGTGGAATACACCGTGCGACTGAACACCCGTGGCGACTTTGCCTTGCCGCCAACACGGGTCGAAGCCCTGTACGCGCCAGAAAGATTTGGCGAGATTCCTAACCCTGCCCTCAAGATAGAGTGAGTTACTGCCGATTAACCCTATGTGAGTAATGCCAGAATCTGGCTTACAATTCGTAAACAGGATTAATAAAGCGCCGGAACACAATGACAACACGCATGTTTTTGCTTGCCATGATGGTGTTGGGACTCTCCGGTTGTGAGCGCCTGACCGAGCTGGCCAACCAGGCCAAGCTCAATGGCCGGGCAATCGGTGCGGCCTGCCGGCATTCCGGTCGGGCGCTGGAGGACTGCTTTCAGCGCAACGTTCGTGTCTCAAAAGCCGATATTTTTGCCGGCTGGAAAGAGATGAACGAATATATGACCAAGAACAAGCTTGATGTCATCACGCCACCCCCCGACCAGCCGCCCAAAGGGCCGGTGACCTCGGTGGAGATAGGCGGGGGCACCGAGCCTGCGGATGAGGCGGCGAGCGAAACCAGCTCGACCCCTGTCACCGAGAAGCCGGCAGCGGCAACGTCTGCTGCCGGCGCTTGAACAACACCGTATCAACCACTTGGTGTCGCATGATCGCCACGCTGAAGCAAATCCCGTTGTTCTACGGACTCTCCGATGAGGAGCTGTCCCATATCGAGGCATCCGCCGCTGCCAAGACCTACCCCAAGGGCGCCATCATCATCAACGAAGGGGACGCCGGTAGCTCGATGTTCCTGTTGATGCAGGGGCGGCTCAAGGTGTTCGTCAGCGACTCCAACGGCAAGGAATACGTGCTGGCCGTGCTGGGGCCGGGCGAGTATGTGGGTGAGCTGGCCCTGCTGGATGACGAGCCGCGCACGGCATCGGTGGAAACCGAGGAACAGAGCACCTTTCTGGTGATCCAGAAGGAGGACTTCCTCGCGCTGCTGCACAACCATCCCAATATCCAGTTCAAGGTGCTGGTCAGTTTGGTCCGGCGTACCCGGCAACTGACCGAGGCAGTCAAGAACCTGGCGCTGAAGGATGTCTATAGCCGTGTCAGGCTGTTGTTTGAAGACCTGGCGGTGGAACTGGAAGGCGTGATGCAGATCGAGGGCCATATGACCCAGCAGGCCATTGCCGACCGGGTGGGCTCTTCCCGCGAGATGGTGGCCCGTATCATGAAGGAACTGGTGTTTGGCGGGTATGTGCGTATCGAGAACCGCCGGCTCATCATTCTGCAGAAGCTGCCAGAGGCATTCTGACCTGTCTGGCTGCAGCTGCAGCAGAAAAGACCAGCCCAGTGGCTGGTTTTTTTTGTGCCAAGGCAAGGTGTGGAGCATTCAGCTTTGGTTCACTGCACCCGGCGCATAGTGCGTTCCATACCCCAACGTAAGGAGCACGCCATGAAACACCTTGCCCTCTTTAGCCTGATTGCCACCAGCTTCGTGGCTGCCCACGCAGACAGCTTCAATGATACGGCCCGTGTGAAGAGTGTGGAGCCGCAATACGAGCGTTACAGCACGCCGCGCAAGGAGTGCAGCAGCGAATGGGTGACCGAGACCCGTCGCGTTGGCGGCGAGCGTCAGTATGGTGGCGCGGTGGTGGGCGGCATTGCTGGCGCCGTGATCGGCAACCAGGTAGGCAAGGGCCATGGCCGCGAGGCTGCCACTGCCCTGGGTGCCGTGGTCGGTGCGCTGGCCGGTGACCGTATAGACAACCGTGACAACCACGAACGGTATGAAGAAGTGCCGCGTGAGATCAAGCGTTGCCGCACGGTGGAGGACTGGGAGAGTCGCATCACTGGCTACCGCGTCAATTACGAGTACCGTGGCCAGCAATACACCACCTTTACCCGCGACAATCCCGGCAAGACCATGTCTGTGCGAGTCTCGGTCGAACCGCTTGAGCCGTAATACAATATCGGGAACCACCCTGACAGGACACGCCATGATGAAACCCTATGCCTTGCTGTGCAGCCTGCTGCTAGCCTTCTCCCTGCCCGCCTGGGCTGATGTCAGCCGTGACGACGCCGCTGCCGCCGCGCAGCGCCAGAGCGGCGGCCGGGTCTTGTCGGTCGAGAAGGGCGAGCGTGAGGGCAAGGCTGCTTGGCGCGTCAAGGTGGTGACGGCGCAAGGCGAAGTGAAGATCATCTATATCGACGTGGCCAGCGGCCGCACTTTGTGAGCAGACCATGCGCCTGTTGTTGATTGAAGACGAGACTGCCCTGCGGCAGAGCCTGAAGAAGCAGCTGGAAGCGGATGGCTACCGGGTGGATGAGGCGGCCGATGGCGAGGACGGTTTGTTCCAGGCCAGTGAGTACCCTATCGACTTGGCCATCGTCGACCTGGGCCTGCCACGCATGAATGGCCTGACTGTGGTAGAGAAGCTGCGTGCTGGTGGCAGCACCTTGCCCATCCTGATACTGACGGCTCGTGGCAGTTGGCAGGACAAGGTAAAGGGGCTGGAGGCCGGTGCCGACGATTACCTGGTCAAGCCCTTTGAATACCCCGAACTGGCGGCGCGGGTGAAGGCCCTGCTGCGCCGTGCCCTGAAGGCGACCTCGGATGTGCTGACCATAGGCCCGCTGTCGCTGGATTTCTCGGCCCAGCAGGCCAGCCTGGGTGACACGCCCATCGAGCTGACCACCTTTGAATACCGCGTGCTGGAACTGCTGGTGCGTGAGCGGGCGCGGGTGGTGAGCAAGCAGGAGCTGTCCGATTATCTCTACCCGCATGATGAAGACCGCGACAGCAATGTGCTGGAGGTGCTGATAGGCCGTCTGCGCCGCAAGCTGGACCCGGACGGCAGCCTGGCACCGATAGAGACCTTGCGCGGACGTGGTTACCGCTTCGTCCTGGCATGACGACAGACCTGGCGGCGCCACCCGCTGTCCGTCCGGCGGGCTCCATACGCACCCGCTTGATACTGGGGGCTGCCGTGGTGCTGGTGGCTTTTCTGGTTGGTGCTGGCTGGGCGCTGGAGCGGGCACACGCCGACAGCGTGCGATTGGCCCGCTATGACAGGCTGCAATCGACCATCTACCTGTTGCTGGCCCGTGCCGAGCTGGACCCCGATGGCGGCCTGATCATGCCTTATTCGCTGCCAGAGCCGCGCCTGGCACTACCCTCGTCCGGCCTGTACGCCAATATCTCCAACCCCAATCACCGCGAAGAGTGGCAGTCGCCGTCCACCCTGGGGCTGTCGCCGCCTTTTCCGCGCAGGCTGGATGCGGGCGAGTGGCGCTATGAGGAGCTGGAGCGAGGCAACAAGACCTATCTGGCGGCAGCCTATGGCGTGAAGTGGTCCGAAGGGCCGCGCGCCATGCCGCTGACCTTCTCGGTGCTGGAAGACACCGTGGCATTCCGCCGCGAACTGGCTAGCTTCCGCCGTACCCTGTGGACCTGGCTGGGTGGTGCCGGCGTGCTGCTGCTGCTGGCGCAGACCCTGCTGCTGGGCTGGGGCCTGGCACCGCTGCGGCGGGTGGCCAGGGAGATACGCCGCGTTGAAACCGGTGAGCAGGCCAGGGTGGAGGGGCGTTACCCCGCCGAGATCGCTGGCCTGACCGGCAACCTGAACACCCTGATCGAACAGGAACGCGCCCGGCAGACCCGCTACAAGGATGCACTGGGTGATCTGGCCCATAGTCTCAAGACACCTTTGGCGGTATTGCGCGGCGCGCTGAACGAGCCGGCAGAGCTGGCGCAGACGGTGAGCCAGCAGGTGGCGCGCATGGACGGCATCGTCCAGCACCAGCTGGGACGTGCGGCCGCCAGCGGCGCGGCCCGGTTTGCGCCGCCGCTGCTGTTGCTGCCGGTATTCCAGCGGGTGGTGGATTCCCTGGCCAAGGTCTATGCCGACCGTCAGCTGCAATATGCCGTGGCATGCCCGGCCAAGCTCAGCTGGCGGCTGGATGAGGGCGATGCCTTCGAGGTGTTCGGCAATCTGCTGGACAATGCGGCCAAATGGGCCAAGGGGCGCGTGCGGGTGACAGCCGTGCAGCAGGGCAACAGGCTGACCGTACGTATAGAGGATGATGGCCCTGGCTTCAGCGATGCGGATGCGGCCTTGCAACGTGGCGTGCGGCTGGATGAGCAGGTGCCTGGCCATGGTATAGGCCTGACCGTGGTGGCGGACATCGTTGCCGCCCATGGTGGACAACTGATCTTGGCGCGCAGCGAGTGGGGTGGAGGACTGGTCGAGATCGTCTTGCAATCGACCTAGGTGGCCGCTGGCACCATAATCTGGCCAGTTATCCGTGGAAAACAGCCATGAAGCAGCGAATACGCCTGTACCAGCAACCGGCCGGCGGCTGGGGCGCCCTCAAGAGTTCCTTGCAGCATTTGCGCGAGCAGCAGGTGGCAGGCCTGGGCCTGCCTACGCTGTTGCGCACCAACCAGCCTGATGGCTTTGATTGTCCAGGCTGCGCCTGGCCGGACAAGCATCACCATTCCACCTTCGAATTCTGCGAAAACGGCGTCAAGGCGGTGGCGGCCGAGGCGACCAGCCGGCGGTTGACGGCAGGCTACATGAGCCAGCACAGTGTCAGCCGCCTGGCCGAGCTGGATGATTACAGCCTGGAAGCCTTGGGACGGTTGACCGAGCCCTTGCGCTACGATGCCGCCACCGATTGCTACCTGCCGGTGAGCTGGGATGCGGCCTTCGCCCTGATAGGCAGCCATCTGCAGGCACTGGCCAGCCCGCATGAGGCGGCCTTCTATACCTCGGGCCGTACCTCCAATGAGGCGGCATTCCTCTACCAACTGTTTGTGCGGGAGTTCGGTACCAACAACCTGCCGGATTGTTCCAATATGTGCCACGAGCCATCGGGCTTGGCCATGGGCGAGCAACTGGGCATAGGCAAGGGTACGGTTACGCTCGATGATTTCGAGCTGGCCGAGGCCATCTTCATCTTTGGCCAGAACCCCGGCACCAACCATCCCCGCATGCTGGAGACGCTACGGGATGCGGCTCGTCGGGGCTGTCGCATCGTGGTGTTCAACCCCCTGCGCGAACGGGGGCTGGAGCGATTTACCCATCCGCAGGACACATGGCAGATGTTGAGTGGTGGCAGTACCGAGATTGCCAGCGCCTACTACCCCCTGCGCATAGGGGGCGATCTGGCAGCCGTGAAAGGCATGCTCAAGGCGTTGCTGGAGCAAGGTTACGGTGACCAGGACTTTATCGCCGACCATACCAGCGGCCATGCCGAGCTGGTGCGCGATATTGCCGATACCACTTGGCCGGCACTGGTGGCGGAATCCGGCCTGAGCGAGCAGCAGCTGCGTGAGGCGGCCGCCATCTATGCCGGCAGCCGCGCCACCATCTGCACCTGGGGCATGGGAATTACCCAGCACAAGCATTCGGTGGCCACCATACAGATGATAGGCAACCTGCTGCTGCTGGGGGGGCATGTGGGGCGGCCAGGTGCGGGCGCCTGCCCGGTGCGCGGACATTCCAATGTGCAGGGCGACCGCACCATGGGTATCAACGAGAAGCCGGCAGCGGCATTTCTGGACAGGCTGGGGCAGGCCTTTGACTTTGCCCCGCCACGAGCTGCAGGCTACGACGTGGTGGGCAGCATAGAGGCCATGCTGGCCGGCAAGGTGAAAGTGTTCGTGGCGCTGGGGGGCAACTTTGCCGCCGCCACCCCGGATACGGCCTTGACCTGGCAGGCCCTGCGGCAATGCGGCTTGACCGTGCATATCACCACCAAGCTCAACCGCTCCCATCTGGTGCATGGCCGCGAGGCGCTGATACTGCCTTGCCTGGGCCGCACCGAGATTGATCTGCAGGCCAGCGGCCCGCAGGCGGTAACTGTGGAGGACTCCATGAGCATGGTGCATGCCTCGCAGGGCATGAACCCGCCCGCCAGCCCGCAGTTGCTGGCCGAGCCCATGATCGTGGCCCGTATGGCTGCGGCCACCCTGCCGCAGAGTAAGACTCCCTGGTTGTGGCTGGTGCAGGACTACAGTCGGATACGCGACAAGATTGCCAAAGTGGTCGAGGGCTTTGCCGATTTCAATCAGCGGGTGCAGCAGCCGGGTGGCTTTTACCTGGGCAACAGTGCCCGCGAGCAGCGCTGGCGCACCGAGGGTGGGCGGGCGCGATTCATGGTGCATGACTTGCCGGCGCGCCACGCAGAACCCACAGACGAGTCGCTGTTCACCTTGATGACAGTGCGGGCGCACGATCAGTACAACACCACCATCTACGGCCTGGATGATCGCTACCGGGGTGTCAGTGGGCATCGGCGGGTCTGCTTTATCAACCGTACCGATATGCAGCGCCTGCAGCTGCAAGCCGGGCAGTGGGTGGACATCACCTCGGTCTGGCGTGATGGTGAGCGGGTGGCCAAGCGTTTCCTGCTGGTGGAATACGATATTCCGGCTGGCTGCCTGGCCAGCTATTTTCCGGAAACCAATACCCTGCTGCCGTTAGGCAGCTATGCCGACCGTGCCCGTACGCCGACGGCCAAGTCCATCCGGGTGCGGCTGAGCCCGAGCGAGGCAGCCTGATGGCAGATGAAGAGGCGATGACGCTGGCCTTGTTGCAGCTGTTGCTGGAAGAGGACGGTCTATCCATCCACAAGGCCTGCAAGCGCCTGGGGCTGAGCCTGAGCGAACTCAAGCGCTTGTTGGCCGGCCTGGGCGACAACCCACAAATGCAGGGGCTGGATCTGGTGCGTAGCACCGAAGAGCGTGGCCGCTTGCGCCTGTGGCTGACAGACAAGGCGCGTGCGCTATGCCAGGCCTGAGCCACGGCTGGGGCGATGTCCAGGCGTTGCAGCTGAGAGGCGATGGCCGTGAGGTCGTGGCCGAACAACTGGCTGAGGAGGTGCCGGTAGCGCTGGTCTACAACGGCCTATCGCACGCGGTGATGATGGCCAGCCCGCTGGACCTGGCGGATTTTGCCCTGGGTTTCAGCCTGAGCGAGGGCATCGCCGACAAGCCGGCGGATATCCGTGCGGTGGAGATTGTGCCTGAGGCCGGCGGCCTGAGCCTGCAGATAGCCCTGGCCCAGGCCTGCTTCTGGCGCTTGAAAGCGCGGCGACGCCAGCTGACAGGCCGAACCGGCTGCGGCCTGTGTGGGGCGGAGGCGCTGGACACTGCCATCAGTCCGATTGCCCATGTGGGCGACGGTTTGCGCATGACGGCGGCCCAGTTGCATGCCGGCTTGCGGCAATTGGTTAGTCTACAGCCGTTAAACCGGCAGACCGGTGGTGTACATGCGGCAGCATTGCTGGATGCCAGCGGCGGTCTGCTGGTGCGCGAGGATGTAGGCCGCCATAACGCGCTCGACAAGCTGATAGGTGCAATGCACCGGCAGGCCCACCCTGGCGGGGCCGTGCTGCTGACGTCCCGGGCCTCTTATGAACTGGTACACAAGGCAGCCAGCGCCGGCTTGGAGCTGGTGGTGGCGATCTCAGCCCCCACCGCCATGGCGGTGCAACTGGCTGGGGAGGCGGGTATCACCCTGGTGGGATTTGCCCGTGAGGACAGGATGACGGTCTATACCCACCCTGAGCGCTTGCCTTGAGCGACGCTAAGTCGCCGTCTTGGTAGGCTGGGCGCTACCCCAGGGCGTCAGCCAGCGTTCGGCGATCAGTACCCCGCCCAGTATCAATATGCCGCCCAGCAGATGGTGCAGGGAAAGGGCCTCGTGCAGCGCCGCAGCGGCGATCAGGGCAGTGAAAAGTGGCAGCAGGTTGAAGAACAGGGCCGTGCGGCTGGGCCCCAGTCTCGCTACGCCGTGCATCCAGGCCAGGGCGGCCAGCATGGAGGCAAATACGGCGGCAAATATGATCATGGGGATATTGGTGGCGGTCAGCCCTGTCTTGGGCGAAGCCAGGTACAGCGGCAGCAGACCGACGATGGCGACCAGGATCTGGATATACAGCATCTGCAGCGGCGGCAGCTTGAGCTGCCATTTTTTCAGCAGCACGCTGTAGATGGCGTAGGCCAGGGTGGCGACCAGCATCATCGCGTCGCCTCGGCCTATGCCGTGCGATAGCAAGGTATCGGGCCGGCCATTGCTGATGACCAACAGCACGCCCAGCAGCGAGACCACGGCGCCCGCCAGCGCACCCAGGGTCAGTTGCTGGCCCAGCATGGCAATCGACAGTGCCAATGCCATCAGGGGCATCAGCGACAGGATGATGCCCATATTGGTGGCGGTGGTGAGGTGGGCAGCGTAGTAGGCCAGGCTCTGGTAGGTGGCCATGCCCAGTATGCCCAGCACCACCAGCTTGCCCAGGTGGGGGCGGATGGCGGGCCAGTTACGCAGGACGGGGCGCAGCATGAAGGGGGTGAACAGCAGGCCGGCCAGTAGCCAGCGGTAGAAACCGATCTCGGCTGGGTAGATGGCACCGGCGGCCAGCTTGTTGACGACAGTATTGCCGGCCCAGATCAGTACGGCCAGTAGTGGAAAAGCGTATTGCAGCATGGTGAGGCTCCTTCTATGCCGCCATTGTCGCCTTGTCTGTAAAGGTGGATATAATGAATTTAAGACAAGCCATTCAGCAGGACGGACGTAATGACCCGCCAGTATCTGCAGGTGCCGGATTTTGCTGAGTTGCCGGCACCGGTTTACTTTCGCCATGATGAGTTCGGCGCCGATACCCACTCCGCTCCCCATAGCCATGCCTGGGGCCAGCTCAACTATGTCGCCCACGGGGTGATGCAGCTGGAAATCGCCGGCCGCCGTTTTCTCTCGCCGCCCCAATACGCGGTCTGGATACCGCCAAATGCCCTGCATAGCTGCTACAACCGTTATGCCGTGGTCTATCGCTCGGTCTACTTGGCGCTGCCGCATTGCGTAGGCCTGCCCGAGCAGGCCTGTACCCTGGTGATCAGCCCCATACTGAAGGCGATACTGGCCGACTTTGCCGAACGCGATGTGAAAGTGCCGGTAGACGTTGCCGACCTGCGGCTGGCCCAGGTGCTGGTAGACCAGCTGGCGCTGGCGCGGTGCGAGGTGCGCTACCTGCCGTTTGCCGAAACGCCGGCACTGGCCGCCGTGCTGGATAGCCTGCAGGCCGATCCCGGCGACAACCGCTCATTGGCCGAATGGGCTCGCCAGGTGCATGCCACCGAGCGCACCCTGGCCCGGCATTGCCAGCGTGAATTGGGCATGAGCCTAGGCGAATGGCGCCAGCGATTGCGCTTTCTGCGGGCCATCGAGGCGCTGGAGGCGGGCCGCACCATACAGCAGATCGCGTTCGATCTTGGCTACAGCACAGCTTCGGCCTTTATCGCCATGTTCCAGCGCTTGGCGGGGACGACGCCGGAGCAGTATCGGCGGGGGTTTCAGCGGGGGTGATGGGTTGCTGTGTTGGTGCTTGGCTGGGGGTAATGCGCATCCGATCAAGCCTTATGCGGGTGATCGGTGGCATATGCAGCTGAGCCTATGATGGCTAGGCTCAGCGACGGATGATGGGTTAGAAGCGCTACGCCGGGTTTTGTTAGCGGCGCTTAGTCCGCGATTCCGTGGAGCGGCTGTTGCTTCCATCTTGCGTATGACAGCGCGGCAACCAGCTTGTGCAGCATGCTTCTCTCATCCGGATGCAGTTGCCCCGAGGTTAGCAATGGCAGCAGATGCGTCAGTGCTTGATCAACTTCTTCTGGTGAGAAGGATTGGTCTACAAAAAAAATGGAAATGCGGTGCAGAAAGAAGGAGTCCACTCGCGCTATGAGCCGCGATATCGCGGGAAGCTCGTTGAACTCGATGCTGCCCACGAAGGCCGATGCCCCCTTGTACTTGCTGCTCGTGCCTACGACGAGGTCGAATGCCATTGTTGGATCCTGATATTTGATAGGAGTGTTCGCAGCAGCAAGTAGGGCAATGGCTGGGGCGCCGCTGTAGGCCTAACCTGCATGGGCTGTGTGGAACGTGACGGACAGGCTACCCAGGTTGCCGTACTGGACGGTAATGGGCGTATCGAGGGGGACGGGCCAGGCGCCGGCATAGGCGCCGGTGATGATGGCCTCGCCGGCCTTCAGGCTCTGCCCGCGGCTGCGCAGCCACTCTACCAGCCAATATAGTGGCGCCAAGGGGGCGCCAGCAGGGTGCTGGCCGGCATGGGCTTGTGGTGTGGCGTCGCCTATCTGTAGTTGCAGGGCCAGGGTGCTGGCCTGATAGGCGCTTGCCAGAGGCAGGGCGGGGCCGAGCAGCAGGCCTTGATTGAACAGGCCGTCGGCCAGTTGGTCCAAATAGCTGGCGCCGCTGTCGGCGGTGTAGCGGGTGCCTATCAGTTCCAGTGCCAGGTGGGCGCTGCCGATGGCAGCGTCGATTTCGGCTGGGCTATAGGGCTGGCTGCGGGCGGGTAGATCGGTGGCCAGTATGAAGGCCAGTTCGGCTTCTATCTTGAGTTGGCCTTGCTGTGACCAGACGGGGCAGGGGGATGCCTGGTGCCGGCTGCTGCCCAGGATGGGCGCGACCACCAGTTTGTGCTCGCTGGGCATGCCGCATTTCCAGCCGCCTATGGTGTCGCCCAGCTCGGCAACCACGCCTGCCTGGATGGCGAGAGCGGTGTTGATGTCGCTTGGGCGGCAGGATGCCGGCAGCACGCTGCCTTGGTGGCCGTGGCGACGGCGTTGTGCCAGCAGTTGTATGGCTGTACGTAGTGAGGGTTGCGGCATGCAGGGCTCCGTTGCGGCTATCGTGTGCGTGGGAGGATAGCCTGTCGTTAAGGCGCCAGGGTAAGCATGCCGGATAGCGGCAGCAGAAAAAGCAAAAGGACATCCGAAGATGTCCTTTTGCTTGCCGTAGTGGCGTCCCCACGGGGATTCGAACCCCGGTAGTCACCGTGAAAGGGTGGTGTCCTAGGCCTCTAGACGATGGGGACTATGGCCGTTCGATCTGCCGGCGAACCGGCACATCGTATTTCTTGGTGGAGGTAAACGGGATCGAACCGATGACCTCTTGCATGCCATGCAAGCGCTCTCCCAGCTGAGCTATACCCCCAAGTTACTGCTTTATACTGCATGCAACGCTGGCGTTGCGATCAAAAAGAACCTGGTGGATCAATCTGATCATGCCAACCTGGCTAACTAACGCCAAGCTGTTTAGCTGGCGTCCCCACGGGGATTCGAACCCCGGTAGTCACCGTGAAAGGGTGGTGTCCTAGGCCTCTAGACGATGGGGACTTTGGCCGTTTGATCTGCTGGCGAACCAGCACATCGTATTCTTTGGTGGAGGTAAACGGGATCGAACCGATGACCTCTTGCATGCCATGCAAGCGCTCTCCCAGCTGAGCTATACCCCCACTTCGGGCTTCGCTACGGTGTTGCCTGCAGCGAAGAGACGCGCATATTAAGGAGGTTCTTCCGACTTGTAAACCCCCTTTGTGAAATTACCAGAATTTCCACCAGGGTGTTTCGCCAAAAATCTGGCTTTCGGCCACTTTGCTGTTGGGGTAGTTCTTGGCCAGCACACGGCGGGCATCGTCGCGCAGCTCGGTCTGGCCCAGCTTGTCGTAGGCGGCTGCCAGCATGACCAAGGCTGTTTCGACCCGGTCGGTATTGGCATAGTTCTCGATGACGAACTTGGCGCGATTGGCGGCTGCCAGGTAGCCACCACGATTGTAGTAATAGGTAGCGACTGAGAGGTCATGGTCGGCGAGGGCGGTGACGAGGAAAGCCATGCGGTCCTGTGCGTCGGCCACATAGCGGCTTTCGGGGAAGCGGGTAACCAGGTCGCGGAAGGCCTCGAAGGACTCCTTGGCGGCCTTGGGGTCGCGCTCGGCCATGTTCTGTTGCGAGATGGAGGCAAACAGGCTGCGGTCTTCAATGAAGTTGACCAGGCCCTTCAGGTAGAGGGCGTAGTCCACACTGGGATTGGCCGGGTATTGCTTGAGGAAGCGATCTATCGCGGCCAGGGCCAGCTCGGGTTCCTGATCCTTGAAGTTGGCGTAGGCGATTTCCAGGCTGGCCTGCTGGGCATAGCGGCCATAGGGGTAGCGAGCCTGCAGGCTCTCGAACAATTGAACCGCACGCGTGTAGTTGCCAGCCGTCAGTTCGGTCTTGGCCTCGCTGTACATGGCCTCTGCGGTGGGGCCGCTGTTTTCGGCGTCCGGCTTCTTGCCGAGCGAGCCACAGGCGGTCAGCAGAAAGGCTGCTGCGAGTAAAGGTAGAATGCGCTTCATGGAACACTCCGATATCGAAGCCGACGATTATAACGATTCGGCAGAAAGCATACGTCTTACTGTGCCGAAAGATGCGGCCGGTGGTCGCCTGGATGCCGTGCTGGCCAAACTGCTGCCTGATTACTCACGCAGCCGGCTGGCCCGCTGGATAGACGACGGCAGCATACTGCTGGATGGCAAGGGCGCTACCCCAAAGACCAAGCTGTGGGGCGGCGAAGCAGTGGTGCTGACGCTGGATACGGACCCTCAGGAGTCCGCATTCCAGCCCGAGCCGCTGGACTTCCCCGTGGTCTACGAGGATGCCGCGCTCGTGGTCATCGACAAGCCAGCGGGCCTGGTGGTTCACCCGGCTGCCGGAAATTGGTCTGGCACATTGCTCAATGGCCTGTTGCACCGCTATCCCGAGTTGGCCGGCGTGCCGCGAGCCGGCATTGTGCACCGTCTGGATAAAGATACCAGCGGCTTGATGGTGGTGGCCCGCACGCTGAAGGCGCAGACCGAGCTTGTGCGACAGTTGCAGGCACGTACCGTCAAGCGGCACTACCTGGCCATCGCCCAGGGTGTACTACCCCGTGATGGTACGGTGGATGCCCCCATAGGCCGTGATCCGCGCAACCGCCTGAAGATGGCAGTGGTGGGCAATGGCAAGCCGGCGTTGACGCATTACAGCGTGCTGGAGCGCTACGCCCGCCATACCCTGGTGGAGTGCCGGCTGGAGACAGGCCGCACCCATCAGATACGGGTACATATGGCGCATCTGCATCACCCGCTGGCGGCCGACCCGGTCTACGGCGGCAAGCCGGGCAGCCAGCCGCCGGCCGTGGCGGCCGCACTGGCTGCGCTGAACAGGCAGGCACTGCATGCGGCGCGTTTGTCGCTGGTCCACCCGGAGACCGGCAGCAGCCCGGTGTGGGAGAGCCCGCTGCCCGATGATATGCAACAACTGATACAACAACTACGTGAGCACAGCGCATGAGTGACTGGATACGCCACGCAATGACGCCGGACTGGCCGGGCCCGCCGGGGGTACACGCCTTGGTCACCACGCGCCGGGGTGGCGTGAGCCTGCCGCCATACGATAGCTTCAATCTGGGCGACCATGTTGCCGACGCCCCTGCGGCCGTGGCAGCCAACCGCGCCCTGCTGCGCACCGCTTTGCCGGCCGAGCCCACCTGGCTGAACCAGGTGCACGGCACGGTAGTGGTGGAGGCGGGCCTTGCTGCCACGCCGGCGCCACAGGCCGATGCCTCGGTGGCATTTGGTGTTGGCGCCGTGTGCCTGGTCATGACGGCCGATTGCCTGCCGGTGCTATTCGCCCGCGAGGATGGCTCGGCGGTCGGAGCGGCCCATGCCGGTTGGCGCGGCCTGCATGATGGCGTGCTGGAAGCGACCATTGCCCGCCTGGGCGAACCGGCTCGTTTGCTGGCCTGGCTGGGGCCGGCGATCGGGCCGGATGCCTTCGAGGTAGGGGATGAGGTGAGGCTAGCCTTTGTGGAGCACGACCCGGCGGCGGCGACGGCCTTCCGCACTGGCGTGGCGCCCGGCAAGTGGTGGGCCGATATCTATACCCTGGCCCGGCAGCGACTGGCTGCGGCAGGGGTCAGCCGAGTCTACGGTGGCGGTCTGTGTACGGTGGCCGATGCGCAGCGTTTTTTTTCCTATCGCCGCGACAGGGTGACGGGCCGCATGGCATCAATGATTTGGATGGCGCCGTGAGCGGGGTGCCGCTGGTGGACGGCGCGTTGTGCCTGGTGTGGCCAGCGCGGGCGTATCTGCCGGGCTATATGGCTGCGCTGGCGCAAGGCTGGTCGCCCAACAACGTGCCGGGCTCGAGTACCGGCGATACCCTGGGGCAGATAGAACAAGACCCCGACGCCTACCTGGCCCGCATGGTGGACAGAGCGGCCCAGGGGCCGGCCATTACCCTGCCGGATGGCTCGGTGGTGGCGCGCTTGCCTGGATACCGGATGTGGCTGTGGGATGGCGAATTCTGCGGGGTGATGGATTTTCGCTGGCAACCGGGCACAGCCAGCCTGCCGGCCCATGTGCTGGGCCATGTGGGGTATGCGGTGATACCGGCCAAACGCGGCAAGGGCTATGCCACGCGGGGCCTGCGGCTGTTCTTGCGAGAGCTGGCCTGCGAGGGCTTGCCCTATGTGGAGCTGACCACCGACCCGGACAATGTCGCATCGCAGAAGGTCATCACCCGCAACGGTGGCGTGCTGCTGGAGCGATTCCGCAAGCCGGCACAGTATGGCGAGGCGGAGGGCCTGCGTTATCGCATTGCCTTACCGCCTGGTCAGGGTGTGGTGGGGCAATAAGCGATCGCGTGCCGTGTGCGTGTGGAGAATGACATCAGGGAGCGAGCCCGCTGGCTCAGGCGACGCTGAAGCTCCGCGCCAGGGGTGACCTGGCGCATCGAGCGTTGACGATCCATCAATGACGTGAGCTCAGGCGCGGCCGCTCAGTCGAACAGTTCTTCCAGGAAGCTCTTCTTGCGATAGGGCTTCTGGCCATAGTGCTTGTTGCTATGGTACTTCTGCTCGTGGTAGTGCGGTTGCTGTTGCGGCGGATAGGGCTGCTGTTGCTGTGGATAGGGTTGCTGTGCCGGTCTGGCCTGGGCAGGCGGCGCATCTGCTGCGCGGCTACGCTCCAGTATCTTGTCCAGTTCGCCACGATCCAGCCATACGCCTCGGCATTGCGGGCAGTAGTCGATCTCGACGCCAGCACGTTCGCTCATTACCAGCGCAGTTTCTCTGCAAACAGGGCATTGCATGTCCGGGTTCTTTCTCAGCGAGGAAATGCACTACAGACAACGACAGTGGTGGCTTGGTTCCGCAGTGCTTCATCATATGCCGGTGCGGGCTTGGCTGCTGCCATGGTCGGGCCAGCCGCCAGAGCCTGTCCGGGGCTTCAGTTCTGCTTCATGCCGGCCACCAGGGTGCTGACATTGTATTTCATCATGGCCAGATAGTTGGGGGCGGGGCCATCTGCCCGCGACAGGGCGTCGGAATACAGCCGGCCGCCCAAGCTGGCGCCAGCCTCGCGGCCTATCTGTTCCAGCAGCTTGGGGTTGCTGACGTTTTCCACAAAGATGGCCTTGATGCCTTCCTTGCGTGCCTGTTTGATCAGCATGCCGACGCCGCGTGCCGAGGCTTCGGCCTCGGTATTGACGCCCTGGGGCGAAAGGAACTGGATGCCGAAGCGGCGGCCCAGGTAGCCGAAGGCGTCATGCGAGGTGATGACACGGCGCTTGTTGGGAACAACGCTGGCGACCTGCTCGGCGGCCCACTTTTCCAGTTCGAACAGCTGTTCGGTGTAACTGTCTGCACGCTTGCGGTAGTAGCCGGCATTGGCGGGGTCGGCGCTGGCCAAACCATCGGCGATATTGCTGACATAGCGTCGCATGCGGGCCGGGTCTTGCCATGCGTGGGGGTCGATGCGGCCCTTGTCGTGGCCATGGTCATGCTGGTCGCTGCCCATTTTCTGGGTCACGATCTTCTCGGCAGCGGCCACCCGTATGCCTTGGTAGCGGCTGGCCTTGACCAGTCTATCCATCCAGCCCTCGAAACCCAGGCCGTTGACGACCAACAGCTTGGCGGCCACCAGTGTCTTGCCGTCCTGTGGGCTGGGCTGGTAGACGTGGGCATCACCATCAGGCCCTACCAGGGTGGTGACGCTGACTTTGTCGCCACCGACCTGCTGCACGATATCGCCCAGGATGCTGAACGAGGCTACCACCGGTAGTTTGTCGGCGTTGGCATGCAGGCTCAAGGCGGCCAGCATGGCATAGAGGCAGCGTAAGGGTTTCATGGGGTGGCTCCAGCGGTAGGTAGATCAGGCTTCCAGGTGCTCATGCCCGAGCCAGCGCCACAGCAGGCCGCCACGGCGGCCTAGCGCCAGTGAGCCAAAGTAGGCCAGGCCGGCGGTAAGGATGATGCTGGGCCCGGAAGGCAGGTCACCATGGTAGGAAATCAGCAGGCCGACATAGCCCGACACCAGGGCGATGCCCAGGGCCACGCACAGCATGGCGGGCAACTCCTTGGCCCACAGGCGGGCGCTGGCGGCGGGCAGCATCATCAGGCCTACGGCCATCAGGGTACCCAGGGCCTGGAAGCCGGCCACCAAGTTCAGCACCACCAGTATCAGGAAGGCAAAGTGCGCCCAGGCACCACGCCCGCCCATGCTCTGCAGGAACTCAGGGTCGAAGCTCTCCACCACCAGGGCGCGGTAGAACAGGGCCAGTACCACCAGGGTGGTGGTGGCAACGGCGGCAAGAAAGACCAGTGCGGCAGCGTCGACGGCCAGCACGGTGCCGAACAGGATGTGCATGAGATCGACGTTACTGCCCCACTTGGATACCAGCAACACCCCGCTGGCTAGCGAGACCAGATAGAAGGCGGCGAAATTGGCGTCCTCCTTGAGCTGGGTGGCGCGCGTCACCATGCCGGCGGCCAGCACGACCACCAGGCCGGCAATCAGGCCACCTATGCTCATGGCGGTGAGCGACAGGCCATAGGCGATAAAGGCAATGGCGGCACCGGGCAGGATGGCGTGGCTCATGGCATCACCCATCAGGCTCATGCGCCGCAGTACCAGGAACAGGCCTATGGGCGCGCAGCCCAGCGCCAGCGCCAGGCAGCCCACCAGGGCATGGCGCATGAAGGCAAAGTCGGCAAAGGGCTGCCAAAGGATTTCGTAAGGCGTCATGGCAGCAATCAGTGGCTATGCAGGGTGTGGTCGTGCGCGGGCGGTGTGGTTGGCGCGCCGGTATCGTCGCGATGGCACACCGGTGCATCGTCGTCCCAGTTTTGCGGCATGCCGTTGGCGCGCGCCAGGTTGGCCGGAGTGAGTACCTCGGTGGTTGGCCCCCAGGCTATGCATTCCTTGGCCAGCAGCAGGGTCTGCGGAAAATGGCTGCGAACCTGCTCGTAGTCGTGCAGCACTGCCACCACGGTACGCCCTTCGCGGCGCCATCCGGCGATCACCGCCAGCAGGTCGGCGGTGGTCTTGGCGTCCAGCGCGGTAAATGGCTCATCCAGCAGGATCAGCTGGGCATCCTGCAGCAGCAGGCGGGCGAACAGCACCCGCTGGAACTGGCCGGCAGACAGCTCATCGACCGGACGCCCGCCAAAGCCGGCCATGCCCACCCGCTCCAGTGCGGCATCTGCCCGCTGCCGAGCGGACCGGCTGATGCGGCCAAACCAGCCGGAGTTGCGCCAATCGCCCAGCAGGACGGCATCCTGCACCGAGAGCGGAAAGTCCCTGTCTATGGCGGCCTGCTGCGGTAGATAGGCAATCTCGCGTGGGGCTAGGCCATGGCGTTCCACCTTGCCGTGGTTGGGCTTCATCAAGCCCATCATGGCCTTGAGCAAGGTGCTCTTGCCGGCACCATTGGGGCCGACGATGGCTGTCAGCTCGCCTTGGGCAAAGCTGCCGGATACATGGTGCACGACCGGGTGGCGGTGGTAGGTCAGTGTCAGATTGCTGAGCCGGATGGCGCCGGCTGGGTGGTGGGCGTGATCATGCCGGTGATCGTGGTGGTGGCTCATGCCTGCCCCCCAGTAGCCCACCAGACGGCTGCCCACAGCAGCACTACCGCAGGCATCACCAGCAGCACGCGCTGCCAGGCTGACAGCGCAATCATTCGGCTGGCGCGCTTCATGCTGCCCCCTTGGTGTCGCCATCGCGGCAGTTGCGGCAGAGGCCACGCACTTCTATGTCCTGGGCGGCCACACTAAAGCCGTGGCCGGCGGCGTCTTCTGCCAGCCGGGCCGCCAGGCGCTCGTCGCTTAGCTCGGTCACCTTGTGGCAGCGATCGCAGATCAGCATCAGGCCGTGGTGCGGGTGCTCAAAATCGCAGCAGGCGACGAAGGCGTTCTTGGATTCCAGCTTGTGCGCCAGACCGGCAGTCACCAGAAAATCTAGCGCGCGGTAAACCGTGGGCGGTGCGGCCGTGGGGCGCTGCTTCTGTATCTCGGCCAGCAGGTCGTAGGCTTTCATCGAACCCTGTGCCGACAGCAGCAAGGCCAGCACCTCTCGACGCTGGTCGGTCAGCTTCTCGCCGCGCTTGGCGCACCACTGTGCGGCGGCGAGCAGGTCGTGCTCAAGATCATGGGTATGCGCATGCTTCATGCATTAGATGTTATAACATAACGTCTTTGGCGGCAAGGCAAGGCAAGGCAAGGCAGGGCAGGGCCGCCGCCCGGGCTCAGGGCTCGCTGTTGGCTGGTGGGGCGGCTGCCTGGGCTTCTGCCTGCTCTTGCAGCAGTGCACGGTGATTGATGCGTTTGCGCCGCAATATGGTCAGCCACAGCCAAGTGGGCAGCAGGCCAGCGAACAGGAGGGTGAAGATGCCAGAGGCAAAGTGGCCGCTGGCCAGCGCGACAACGCCGACGATGCCGACGACGTAGAGGTAGCCGATAACGACGATAAGCATGGGGAAATCCTTGCTGGCCGGGCGGGTAAACCGCGATTGTGGCGATGACAGTCAGCTTGCACTATTGCTGCGTAAACAAGTGTTTACAAAACCAAGCAAGCGCTTGTTTAAAACGATAGAATCGACCCACATTGTCCCCTGAGCAAGGCTGCCATGCAAACCCGCATTACCCGACTTTTCGGCATAGACAAACCGCTGATCTGCCCCGGCATGAGCTATATCGCCGTACCCGAGCTGGTTGCCGCAGTGGGCAACGCGGGCGGCCTGGGCATTCTGGCGACAGGGCCGCTCAGTGCGGAGGAGACGCGTGCTGCCATACGGCGGATACGGGCGCTCAGCGACAAGCCATTTGGGGTGGGCGTCACCCTGCTGATGCCGGGCGCCGCCGACAATGCCAGGGTGGCGCTGGAAGAGAAAGTGCCGGTGATCAATTTCTCGCTGGGCAAGGGCGACTGGATAGTGGAAGGCGCCCGCCGCTACGGTGGCAAGGTGGTGGCGACCGTGACGACAGAGAAGCATGCCCGCGCCGCCGAGAAGATAGGGGTGGATGCCCTGCTGGTGACCGGGCATGAAGCGGCAGCACATGGCGGTGCCGTGACCTCGTTGACCCTGATACCGGCCATACGCGATGCGGTGAAGCTGCCCATTATTGCTGCCGGCGGTTTTGCCGATGGGCGTGGCCTATTGGCGGCAATGGCGCTGGGGGCAGATGCAGTAGCCATGGGCACCCGTCTGGCAGCAACGCGCGAAAGCCCGGTACATGCAGCCACCAAGGGCATGATTGTTGCCAAGGCAGTAAACGACACGATCTATAGTGCCAAATTCGATGGCATACCCTGCCGCATGATGGACACCCCCACGGCCCGCCGCAAGGCCAGCCGCGCGCTGACCATTTTTGAGGCTGTGCCACGCGCCATGCTGGCAGCCAGGCGTATGGGCATGTCGGCCAGCAAGGTGCTGGCAGGAGCGTTTGCCCAGCCTGCCGCCATCAAGCAGTTGGCCCAGTTTGGCGCGGCGACCGAGTCCATCCGCCTGGCCATCGAGGAGGGCGACCACAATCAGGGCGTGCAACTGATAGGCCAGGCCCAGGGGTTGGTGCGCGATGTGCCTGCCGTGGCGGACCTGTTCGAGCGCATCCTGCGTGAAGCTCGTGGTGTAAGGACGGGCTTGCCAGACTGAGCATCAGCGCTGTTGGCGAGCCGGGCTCGCACTACATACTGAGGTAAGGGGCAAAGCTAGCAGCGCTGGAAGAAGGCAGGGGCATCCTGATTGAACGCCCAGCTATCCGGTGTTGCCTCCCTATGGACTGCTCGGCCAGCGTCCTTGCGACTGCTTTGAATAAGGCTTTGACGCTACACCAGGCCTTAGAGCGTGAACAGGCTCTTCAACAAAACACGCTACTTTTGCAGATAGCTATTCACGTGACCGGTGCCAATCGGCGTGGGCGACCATGTGCGTCGGCGGACTACGCATCCTGGCGCCATGATAGTGGCCTAGGCACTACCTTGCCTCGTCGTGCTCAGCTAAGTTATTAGCATTAGAAAATAATTATTCATGGGTGCGGCCGATGACATTGCCACGGCTGCTAGCGTGCCATTGTTTTTTCGGCGCAGGGTCGATGCAACTGTGTTGAAATTGCCGGGACATGGGGCATCTGCATGGCCTTGAGTCATCAGTACTTTTTTGCAGTGTGCTGCTGAGAGGCAGTGACTGGTGGTGATTTCATGCGTATGTACTATGCTGTCGGCATGGGGTTGGTGTAAGGTAATACTAGGCAAGCGTAATACGACCATGTTCGAGTACTGAATATTGCGGAGTGGCGCCGATGTTTTATCGCTGGCATCAGGGTAGGCATGGTTATTACATCGGGTGTGGCTGGTTTTGCGACAATCAGAGTTACTAGTTCATAAACGGAAGATAACTGGCAATACTTCACAACACGCAGTAGAGCATTCCACCTAATCTGGTGTCTGGATACATCAACCGCTTTTTATTAAGGGCAGGGCATGCAAAACGCGAAGCGCTGGAGTAGCTTGGAAGATGAAATCCTGTTGGCGGGTTTCCGTGAAAACCTTGAACTGCGTGATATCGCTGCCCGGCTTGGGCGCCGCGAAGGCGCCGTGCTGGAACGTGCGCAGGATCTGGGCCTGGGCAATGCGCAGCCGCAGCCTGATTGGCGCATGGCTGCCTGAGTTGTCGGCTGTCGCCGCTATCGGGCTCGGTTTGTGGCCTGCTGAGTAGGGCATTCACCGAGGCGCTGCCTGCATCATAAGGGTGATGCGGGAGCAACTGGCTTTGTTAGGGCAGTTTGGCTGGCGCGGTTGCGCTGGGGCTGCCTGCTGTGGCAACAGGTGTACTGATGCCTGTATCGAGTTTTTCCGCCTTCGTTCTTTTCCTGCATGCTCATCTCAAGCCTTGCCCGATGGCTGTTCAGCCCGCTACTTAGCCGCCCAAGCTATGTCGGCTACCGTACTGTGCGTGGCGTGACGCATCGCTGCTGGTAATAGGTCCGCTTTACATCAGGGGCCTGGACCGCTAAAAACCGAATAGAACAAACCATATAACATAGTCATAAGTAGCACACGATGCTGCAAAGCTGGTGCCCTTGTCATGGGCACGAGGAGGACACATGAATGACCTAGCCGCTGCAAGGGCGCTTGCTGGCAATCCTATGCCAGGCCTACCTTGCCCCATCTGCCATCTCGCCAGCGGGTTTACCCCACGCCATCTGTCTCGGGCGGCCGCATGATGGACCTGCATGGCAATACCACGGAATTTCAGGAGCGCCTGCTGGCGACATTCTGGCGTGAGGCCCAAGGCCATATCGATGCCATGACACCGTTATTGGCGTGGCTGGAGCCTGCGGCATCGGGGGATAACCAGGTGCGTGCGCTGGAACGGCTGTTTCGCGAAGCGCATGGGCTGAAAGGTGCTGCCCAGGTAGTGGACCGTCCGGAAATCGCAGCACAGAGCAGGCAGCTTGAACGCCTAGTCATGTCGGTGCGGCAGTGCGAGCAGCCGATCACGTCTGCGCAGGCCGCGGCCTTGATAGATGCCGTCGCTGCCACCCAGCATGCGGTGCTGCGCGACAAGCAAGGCTAGGTGGAGTGAGTAATCGCTGCAACGGAATTCGGTGTGCTGTGCTGGCGGGGGCAATCCTTCCTGGAGCAATGCATGGACGCGTCTTCTTCCTGCGACAGGTCGGCGATCACCACACTGGTGGTAGAGGACAGCCCTAACCAGGCAGCGCAGTTGCGCATGGTGCTGGAGGTGGAGGTGGAGCAGTTCACCGTATTGATGGCCAAGAACGGCTGCGCGGCGCTGGCGGTGTTGCGGGAAACCCTGCCGACAATGGTCATTACCGATGTCGTCATGCCCGAGATGGATGGCTACCAGCTCTGCGACACCATCAAGAAGGGCCGGGCGCTGCACGACATACCGGTGATCATGATGACGTCGCTGGTGAGCTGGGACGATATCACCCGTAATCTGGAGTGCGGCGCCACGCACTTCTTGTGCAAGCCATATGGCTCGGTCGCGCTGATTTCACGCATCAATTACATCTACGCCATCTGGGTGGCGGCCTGGATGCGGCGGCTTTGCGGCTGCTGCCGGTGATCCGTGAAGGCAGCATGAAGATGGACGGGCTGATCATCAGCCTAATGGGGCTTTCCAGGGTGGGCAAGGTGCCTCTGCGGGTACGGCAGGTGGATATGACCCAGCTAGCCCATGGTGTCTGGCTGGAACTGCAATACGACAACCGGGACCATGAGGTGGTGTACCTGATGGCCAGCCTGCCGCCCGCCCTGGGCGACCCGGTGATGCTCAAGCAGGTCTGGGTCAATCAGCTGTCGAATGCACTCAAGTACTCGCGTGGACGCCCACGCCAGGTGATAGAAGTGAGTGGCAGGCAGGACGGGGCGCTGGCGGTGTATTCGGTCAGGGACAATGGTGCCGGCTTCAATATGGCGTAGTACGACATTTTGTTTGGCGTATTCCAGCGCTTGCATGGCGAGCAGGAGTTCCCCGGTACAGGCGTAGGCTTGGAGAATGTGAAGCGTATCGTGTCCCGCCATGGCGGCGAGGTGTGGGCCGAGAGGGGGAGGGGGCTGTTTTCTACTTTCCCCTGCCCCTTACCGCGCATGCAGGCTGATGGAAAGACAAATGGCCCGGAGGGTGTCCGGGCCATTGCTGTGGCGTGGTCAGGCAGCTGACCTATACGCGGGCGATCAACCCAGGCGGGCGGCCACGACGTCCCAGTCCACCAGCTTCCAGAAGGCTTCCAGGTAGTTGGGGCGGCTGTTGCGATAGTCGATGTAGTAGGCGTGTTCCCATACATCGGCGGTCAGCAGGGCGGTGTCTGCCGTGGTCAGCGGAGTGGCGGCGGCGGAGGTGTTGACAATGTCCAGGCTGCCGTCAGCCTTCTTGACCAGCCAGGTCCAGCCCGAGCCGAAGTTGCCGGCTGCGGCGGTGTTGAAGGCCTTCTTGAACTCGTCCAGCGAACCCCACTTGGCATTGATGGCATCGGCCAGCTTGCCGGCGGGTTGGCGTGCGTCGCCTGCATTGGGCTTGAAGCCAAGCCAGAAGAAGGTGTGGTTCCAAACCTGGGCGGCGTTGTTGAACAGACCACCGGCCGGTGCCTTCTTCACAATCTCTTCCAGGGTGGCATTCTCGTGCTCGGTGCCCTTGATGAGGTTGTTCAGATTGGTGATATAGGTCTGGTGATGCTTGCCGTAGTGGTACTCCAGCGTCTCTTTGGACATGTGCGGTGCGAGCGCATCGATGGCATAGGGCAGTTCGGGAAGCTTGTGTTCCATAGGGTTCTCCAGGACGGTTGACAGCCGGGCCGTGTGCAGCCGGCTCTTGGTATGCGGCTGAATGATAGCGTGTGCTGCGCTGCACGCCAATGGTTGACTAAATTACTAAGTTATTACCTGTGCGCCTATGGGCGTGCGGGCAAGGCGGCTTGCCCCAGCGGCGAAGGCTGGAGCTTTTGCGCTATTATGCGTCGATCGCCCATCCCCAGACTCTGACCTATGACCTGGCTAGCCCTCGTCCTTGCCCTGCTGCTGGAACAATTCCACCCGGTTGGCCGCGGCAACCTTTTCTATAGCGGTTACCGTGGTTTTGCCGACAGCGTGGAGCGTAATTTCAATGCTGGCGAGTACCACCATGGCGTGGTCGGCTGGATGATTGCCGTGCTGGTGCCCAGTGTGCTGGTACTGCTGGTGGCCGGCCTGCTGTACCTGGTGCATTGGTCGCTGTATTGGCTGTTTGGCCTGGCGGTATTGTATGTCACCATGGGTTTCAGGCAGTTCAGCCCGGCCTTTACCGGCGTGGCCGACGCGCTGAAGGAAGGTGATCTGGCAACAGCCCGTACCCTGCTGGGTGGCTGGACGCGTGAGCCGGCCAGCGAGCTGCACGAGGCCGAAGTGGCGCGGGTGGCGATCGAGCAGGGTTTGATCGATGCTTATCGCCACGTATTTGGCCCCATGTTCTGGTTTATCGTGCTGGGCCCGTTCGGTGCCGTTGCTTATCGCGCCGCCACCATCTTGCAGCTCAAATGGGGTACGCGGGATCGCCGGCGCGGCGAGCGCTTCGGCAATTTCGCCGACAAGGCGGCCTATGTCATTGACTGGTTGCCCATCCGTGCCACGGCGGCCAGCTTTGCCGTGGTGGGGGATTTCGAAGACGCCGTGTTCTGCTGGCGCCAGCAGGCCGAACGCTGGATCAGTGAGACCTATGGCATCTTGCTGGCGGCAGGGGCGGGCGCCATTGGCGTGCGCCTGGGCATGCCGCTGCACCAGGAGCATACCGTACGCTTTCGCCCCGAACTGGGGCTGGGCGAGGAGGCGGATGCCAATATGCTGGCCAGTGCAGTGGGCCTGGTCTGGCGCACGCTGTTGTTCTGGCTGGCGCTGATACTGCTGGTTACCCTGGTGCGTTATCTTTGACTCCCTACTCGGTGCATGGCATGCCTACCATTCACTTTACTGACGGCAGCCAGCTGGCTGTCGCCAATATCTACTGCATAGGTCGCAACTATGCAGCCCACGCGGCTGAACTGGGCAATACGCTGGAGCCTGAGCCGGTGGTGTTTCTCAAGCCGACCTCGGCTTTGCTGCATGAAGGGTCGGCCATTACCTTGCCGGACTACTCGAACGATGTGCACCACGAGGCCGAGCTAGTACTGGCGATAGGGCTGGGTGGCAAGCATATAGCCCGCGATGCGGCCATGAACCATGTGGCCGGCTATGCGCTGGGGCTGGATTTGACGGCGCGGGATCTGCAGACCCAGGCCAAGAACAAGGGCCTGCCCTGGGCGGTGGCCAAGGGGTTTGATGGATCGGCCTGCCTGTCGCATTTCATTGTGCCGGCACTGTTGCCGGAACCCCAGGCGGCGCGCTTCAGCTTGCAGGTGAATGGCCAGATCCGGCAGGTGGGGGATTGCAGCCTGATGATCCATGATCTGCCCGCCATTATTGCCTACCTCTCCAGTCGCTTTACCTTGCAGCCGGGCGATCTGATCTATACCGGCACCCCGGCGGGGGTGGCTGCCATCCAGGCCGGTGATGTGCTGGAGCTGGCGTTGGAAGATGTGCTGAAGGCGCGTTTCGAGGTCGCATGAAACGGCGCATGCGCATCCAGGTCAAGGCCCGCTGGGCCGAGGAGGAGGTGCGGGTGCGCATACACCCGCCCACGCCGGTGCCGCAGGCGTTCAAGATACTCGCCGTGCTTGGCATATTGCTGTTCTGGTGCTACTACCTGGGCTGGTTTGGTCGGGGTGGGCAGGATGGTCTGGAGACCGGGTTCCTGCAATTCGGCATCTGCCAGATGCCCATGCTGTGGTGGTGGGTGCGTGGGCAGATGCGGCGCTGGCACTAGGCTGCCGGCAGGCTGGCCAGATCCCAGCGCGGACGCACGGCAAACGGCCCGGCCTCACGCGCATGCAGCAGCCGTTGGGCGCCGGCATAGGCAATCATGGCGCCGTTGTCAGTGCATAAATCCAGCGGCGGGTAATAGACCTTGAGCTTGCGCTTGGCGGCCATGGCATCGAGCCCGGCCCTGAGCTGGCGATTGGCGCCAACGCCGCCTGCGACCACCAACTGCTTGAGGCCCGTCTGCTTGAGTGCGGCCCAGCATTTGCTGGTCATCAGGTCCACGACGGCAGCCTGGAAGGCGGCGCAGATATCGGCGCGTGTGGCATCGTCTAGCTCGCCCTGCTTCTTTACCAGGGTCAGTACCGCTGTCTTGAGGCCGGCAAAGCTGAAATCCAGATCGCCTGAATGCAGCATGGGGCGGGGCAGGGTAAAGCGGCTGGGGTCGCCCTGGTCGGCCAGCCTGGACAGCGCGGGGCCGCCTGGGTAGCCCAGGCCCAATAGCTTGGCGGTCTTGTCGAAGGCTTCGCCTGCTGCATCGTCCAGCGTCTCGCCCAGCAACTGGTAGTGGCCTACGCCATGCACCGCCATCAGCTGGGTATGGCCGCCCGATACCAGCAAGGCCACAAACGGAAAACTGGGGGCCGGTTGAGCCAGCAAGGGTGAAAGCAGGTGACCCTCAAGGTGGTGCACGCCAATGACGGGCTTGCCCAACGCCACGCCCAGGCCATTGGCCACTGCCGCTGCCGTCAGCAGGGCGCCGGCAAGGCCGGGGCCTTCGGTGAAGGCGATGGCGTCGATATCGGCACGCACCTTGCCGGCATCTTGCAGGCAAGCCTCGGTCAGCGGCAGTACCCGCCGGATATGGTCGCGTGAGGCAAGCTCCGGCACCACGCCACCGTATTCGGCATGCATGGCCATCTGGGTATGGATGTGATGGGCCAGCAGGCCGTGCTCGGTGTCGTACAGGGCAACACCGGTTTCATCGCAGGAGGATTCGAGGCCGAGTACCAGCATGGGCATTACCTTGGAGTATCGTAAGTGGCCGGGGCCGTGGCGCTATCGGCCCAGCCCCGGATTGTCGCTCAGTCCAGGGTGACTGTCAGATCGCTCCGCTCGGTGGAGACAATGTTGAGCACGTCCATGATGCGCAGGAACCAGTCACCCAGGGCCACGCGCGAGAAACCGGCATCGTGCCAGACGATCTCGACCGTGCCTTCTACATCGTTGGACAGTACGTCATACAGGCCATCCAGGTTGTGGCCCATCTCGTAATCGAGTTCCAGCTGGCCTTCCAGCTGCTCGTAGAAATCCTCTACCTGGGAAACATTGACGAATTCGATACGGGTCAGCGGCATGGGGGTATCTCGGTAAATTGCTCGTAGTGATCGATGGTGACATAGCGACGGCCATCCCGGCTGGGTTCAAATACCAATCGCTTGGCATTGCGCTTGCCGCCACGGTAGTCCAGGTCGGCCTCACGCCAGTTGCCGCGTGGCAGGCGCTTTTCGCGGTTGCCGAAATGATCGCCGCCCAGGCTCTTGCCTTGCAGCTCCGGGCTACGCCATAGCGGGCGACCGGGCTGCCAGCCAGCCTGCCGGGCTTGCTTCTTGGTGACGAACTGGGCCGGCAACTGGCCAGTCTGGTTGAGCTGGCTAAGGCTTTGCGCCAGTTCGGTGGTGTTGAGCTGGCCTTGCAGCTTGCCGTTGAGCGACTGCGCCACCTGGCGGCAATCGGGCAGAGGCGCTGCCAGGGTGTTCAGGCAGATCAATAGGACAGCCAGGGCGCGCATTGTAATGTCTTGTGCTGGGCAAAGTCCGAATTATCGGTTTGCCGGCAGCTGAGGTCAAAGCTGGGTAAGCCTGTATCCAATTGTAAAAAAGCGCAACCAGACAGGGGGAGTGGAACCAGCTTGCCTGCATGCCTATCATAGCCCCCATGAAACGATATTCTGCTTTGACATTTGCCGTGCTGCTGGGTCTGGCGGGTGTGGCCAGCGCCAATGAACTGCCCGATCTGGGCGATTCGGCGCTGGCTAACCTGCCACCGCATGAGGAGCGCTATATTGCCGACATGACGGTGCGCGAGTTGCGCCGTTCCGGCATGGTGCTGGACGACGTGGAAGTGACTGAGTACCTGGAGCGCCTGGGCTACCGGCTGGTGGCAGCCAGCAATGAGAACCGGGTCAATTTCCGCTTTTTCCCCATCGCCGAGAACACCATCAATGCCTGGGCAGTGCCGGGGGGGGTCATCGGCATCAATACCGGCCTGATGGTGCTGTCGCAGCACGAGTCTGAACTGGCGGCGGTCATGGCGCATGAAATCGCCCATGTGACCCAGCATCACTATGCGCGCATGGTGGAGTCGCAAAAGGGGGCCGGCCTGATGACGCTGGGCACCCTTGCCCTGGCCATCCTGGCGGCTTCGCAAAGTCGCGGCGGCGATGCGCCCATGGCGGCCATTGCGGCCAGCGAGGGCTACCAGGCGCAGCGCTATCTGGATTTCTCCCGGGATCTGGAGCGTGAGGCTGATCGGGTAGGCATGGCCACCCTCAAGGGGGCCGGCTTTGACATGCACGCCATGCCCAATTTCTTCGACCGCATGCAGAAGCACTACCGCAATGTGGACAACGGGGCTTTTGCCTTTTTGCGTACCCACCCGGTCACCGGCGAGCGCATCAGCGACAGCCAGTCGCGCGCGGCTGAGCAGGCTTACCGGCAATGGCCGGACAGCGTGGATTACCTGTTGGTGCGGGAAAAGGCGCGGGGGCTGCAATTGGGGCCACGTGCTGCGCTGGACTACTACCAGGGCACCACAGGGCAGAAGAAGTACACCAGCGAGGCGGCGCAGCAATATGGCTATGCCCATGCCTTGCTGCTGGCCGGACGGGCCGATGCCGCCTGGGTGCGCCTGCAGCAGGCGCAGCAGGCCTTGCCGGGCGGCCATGCCATGTTTGAATCATTGGCAGGCAGCATACGTCTGCAGCAGGGGCGGCTGGCCGATGCCGCTGCGTTGCTGGCTGCCGGGCGGGAGCGCTTTCCAGGCGCCCAGGCGCTGGTCTATGGCGAGATTGATGTAAAGATGCGAC
Organism: Chitinimonas prasina; assembly: GCF_030160395.1. Lineage (GTDB taxonomy): Bacteria > Pseudomonadota > Gammaproteobacteria > Burkholderiales > Chitinimonadaceae > Chitinimonas > Chitinimonas prasina. Next base: position 362,255 of record NZ_BSOG01000001.1, on the reverse strand, counting down.
AGAATGAGGGCAAGCAGGCCATTGCCCTGCTGGAGGCCGCACTGGCCGAGCGAGGGGGGGACCCGGGCCTGCATAAACGCCTCGCCCAGGCCTATGCCCTGCAAGGTATGCAAGGCCCGTCACACCGCGCTATGGCTGAGTATTACGCGCTTCTGGACGAGCCCAGTACGGCCATAGAGCAGCTGAATATTGCCCGCCGCAGTGGCGGCGATTTCTATCAGATGTCGGCTATCGAGGCCCGTATCAAGGAGCTGCGCAGCCGGCTGGATGGCAGGAAATTCAAGGAAGATCCCGCTACGCGAAATCCCTCCTGACAATGCGCCGGATTTGCTGCCTAGAATGAGAAACAAGGGTCAATATAAAAAGGTGCGTTCCATGCTGCGCCAGTTCACAGGGTGTGTGGCGGTCTGCCTCGCTTCGTCGGCCTGGGCCGGCGAATTCACGCTGAGCAGCGGCCTGAGTTTCAGTGAGTACGACAATCCGCGCGTACTGGAGACCGGTATGCCCTTGTCGCTCGGCTATCGCAGTGGCGACTGGAGCTTGGACGCCAGCGGCAACTGGCGGGATCAGCGCAGCGCCGCCACTACGACCAGTCCTGTCATCAAGGGCTATCGTCCCTTGCGGTTGGCCGGCCGTACCATCTGGGTGCCGGTGACGGGCCCACGGCCGGATGGCAGTGCTGCCCGCGTCAGCGGCTGGGGTGACCTGAATCTGGGCCTGAGCCGTAGCTTTATGCTGGGCGAGCTGGACGACGGCGGCAGCCTGGATCTGCGTGCGGTGGTCAAGCTGCCCACCGGTAGCCAGGCCAAGGGTTTCTCTACCGGCAAGACAGACTGGTCGCTGGGTGGCAGCTACAGCCGCAGCTCGGGGCCTTACAGCCTCAGCTGGACCTCGGGCTATAACTGGATAGGCAAGCAAAGCGGCTATGCCACGCGCAATACCTGGAGTACTGATCTCTACCTGGGCTATGGCCTTAGTGATGGGCTGGACCTGGGGCTGGACTATGCCTGGTCGCAAAGTGCCACCCCTGGTGGCGAGGCGTCGCGCACGCTGACTTTGTCTACCGGCCTGCCCTTGGGTGAGCGTGGCTACTTTACCTTCAGCTACCTGCGCGGGTTCTCTGACGCTGACCCGCAGCAGGATTTCAACTTCAGCTACAACTACAGCTTCCGCTGACATGGCCATGCGATTGTTCTGGTGGGCCTTGCTGTTTTGCCTGGCGACTGCGCAGGCTGCCGTGGTGGGCCGCATAGAAGCCGCCGGTGGGCAGTACGGCCGGCAGGATGATGCGGGTGCCAGCAAGCCGGCCATGCTCAACGGTGTGGTCGAGGCCGGAGACACCCTGATCACCGGCAGTGGTGGCTGGATGGTGCTGGCCATGAGCGATGGCGCCAGCCTGACCTTGCGACCCAATACACAGTTGCGTATCGATGAATACCGCTACCAGGCTGAGCAGGCCAGTGAGTCGCGGGCGTGGTTGCGGCTGGTTCGTGGCGCGTTGCGATCGGTTACCGGTTTGATAGGCCAAAGTAACCGGCCGTCCTATCGGCTGGCTACCCCAACCATGACCATAGGCATACGCGGTACTGATCACGAGACCGTGCTGCAGGACCACTCGGCGGACGCCGATACGCCGGCTGGGGTGTATGAGTGGGTCCACGAGGGCGAGAGCGTCATGCAGGTTGCAGGCCAGGAATTGGTGGTGCGGCCCGGCGAGAGCGGCTACCTGCCGGCGGCTGACGGTGCCTTGCCGCGCCTGCTGGCAAAGCGCCCCCGGCTGTTCGAGCGCATGCAGCAGTTTGGCCGGGAGCAGGGGCTGGATCAGATATTGGAGCGGCTGCATGACAGGGGCGAGGGAGGCTTCCGCGCCCGGCCCTTGTCGCCTGAGCAACGCGAACACCTGATCGAGCAGGGCAGGCAAGCTGTGCGCGAGCGCATAGAGGCATTGCCGCCTGGTCAGAAGCCAGATAGGGAGCAGGTACAGAAATCCGTGAAGCAGCGGCTGCAGAAGCTTGAACGTCCTCCCACCTTGCCGCGCAAACGGGTGGGCGGCTAGCCTGCGATGGGGTCGGGCATACCGGCCTTGCCGCGCATGCAGGCCAGGTAAAGCCCGCCATCCGGCCCCGTGCCGCTGCGCTGGGCCTGCCATATCATCTCCGCCAGGCAATCCATCATTTCATGCTGGGCACGATGCTCGTCGCCTGTCTGCTGACAGAGCGCCTGGTAGAGCTCGCGCACGCCATGGGGCTGGTTGATCGACAATTGCTCCTCGATGGCGAGGTGCATATTCATATGCAGGAAGGGGTTGGTCTCGCCAAACTCGGGCAGGTAATCCAGGTCGGCGTAGCGCTCGGGGGCATCGACGATGGCGTGATACTCGGGATGGCGTACCAGCACGGCCAGGGCGATTTTCTCCAGGTCGGTGAGGGGGGCGGATTGTTTCTGCTTGGCCCAGGTGTCGAACAGGAAACGGCGGGCTTGGTCGCGGGTGGGATTGAACATCGGTGTGGCCGGAAGGGAAGCAGGGGGTATTTTCCGCTGCCCGCGGTCGTCAGTCCAGCTTTGCCAGCACAAGGCTTTGATGCAAAAGGCGATTGGCGCCGTCCAGCCGGGCAAGCTGGCCGTTGCCGTAGAAGCCGGCCAGAGGTGTGCCCGGCCAGGCGCGCACCAGGGTCTGCCATTCCCTGTCCTGGCCATCATGCAGTGCCGGCCCACGGCCGGCGCAGGAGAACAGCAGCCCGGCTGCGGGTGCTGGCTGGCTGGCCATGGCCTGTACTTCGGTCAGAGCGGTGGCTGCGGTGCGGCGCATCCATACTACCCGCTCGCCGGGAAACAGCCGGGCAGCCACGGTGACGCTGCCATCGGGGTTGAGCGACACCAGTGGCCAGCATTGGCTCGGTTGGCTGTCTTCATCCAGGGTGGCCAGGGCCAGTTCATGCAGTTCCGGCAGGCTTACCATGCTGCGTCTGAGCGTGGCGGCAGCCATGCGGCCGTCCAGGCTTTGCAACTCGAAGCCGGCAATGCCGGTGACCGTGAAGGCCGGGCTGACCGGTGACAGGCCTCGGGAAACCAGCACATCGCTGGCCGGCAAGGCCAGCTCCGCCTTGCCGTCTGCCGCAATCTGACCTTGGCGCCAGACTTTGTAGGGGCCGACACCTGTTGCGTCGCCCGCAATGCCGCCATAGCGTGCCCAACCGGTTTCCAGCCAGGCCAGGTCCAGGGTGTTGGGGGCGGCCAGCGTCAGTCTCGGTGTATCGGCCTGGGCCGGCGGCAGCTGCTGTATCAGCATGGCGGCAGCGGCTGGCGTATCTACCAGCCAGTCGTCCTCGTTCATCACCCCCAGTGCGGTGCAACCTGCCACGGCCAGCGTTTGGGCCGTGCGGGCGGCTGCCACCAGGGCAGGGCGTGGGTCGTGGGCAAAATCGGCGGAGAGGAAAAGCAGCACGGCGGCGGCTCTTTGCTCCCCCAGTTTGGACAGCGCCTGCTCTACTGCGTCGGCAGCGAGCCTGGGGGAGGGGCGGGAAGCATGGGCGAGGCCAGAAGCGTAGCGGGTGGACATGCTGCCATTATCCTTCATCGCCGCTGGCTTCGCTGGCGCGCTATGATGTATTCATCATTTCTTCCGGAGGCCTTGGTCCATGTCTGCTCCCATCTATGATTTTGCCGCCAACCGACTGGACGGTACGCCTGAGAACCTGGATGCCTACAAGGGCAAGGTGCTGCTGATCGTCAATACCGCCAGCGAATGTGGCTTTACCCCCCAGTTCACGGGTTTGCAGGCTGTGTACGAGCAGTTCAAGGACAAGGGGTTTGAGGTGCTGGGTTTCCCCTGCAACCAGTTTGGCGGGCAGGAGCCGGGTGATGCCGAGCAGATAGGGGCGTTTTGCCAGAAGAACTTCGGGGTGGGCTTTCCCATGTTCGAGAAGATAGATGTCAATGGTGACGACACCCACCCGCTATATAAATACCTCAAGACCTCGGCCAAGGGCTTGCTGGGCACCGAAGCCATCAAGTGGAACTTCACCAAGTTTCTGGTGGATCGCGAGGGCAAGGTGATAGACCGGTTTGCACCATCGACCAAGCCTGAGGAGCTGGTCAGCAAGATAGAGGCTTTGCTTTAAAATACGCCACCGGCAAAACCTTTGTGGCAGGGGCGAGCAGGCTTGCTGTGCCCAGGTGCTGTCTGCGCATGTGGGCTAGGTCGTAGCTGCCACACCGGATTTTGTTGGAGGGCTAGAACACGGGTTATCCGCAATCTTGCAAACTGCTTGCAAGGCCCGCTTGCGGATTGCCGGGCGGGGGCATTTCGGCTAGAATTCGCCCTGAAAATCACGGAATTATCAGAGGGAACGGGATAGGCACGCCTATCCCGTTTTCTTACGTCTAGAGCGCGTAATGCGTCCTGACAACCGCAATTCAGGAGTCGCCGGTGTCCCAACAACGTTCCAAAGCCTTGCTCGCCCTTGCCGATGGCACGCTCTTCCACGGCACGTCCATCGGTGCCGATGGCCATACGGTTGGTGAAGTGGTGTTCAACACCGCGCTGACCGGTTACCAGGAAATCCTTACCGATCCGTCTTATTGCAAACAGATCGTCACGCTGACCTATCCGCACATTGGGAATGTGGGCGTGAATCGCGAGGATGCGGAATCGAATGGGGTGTTTGCCGCTGGCCTGATCGTGCGCGATCTGCCCCTGCGCGCCTCCAACTTCCGCATGGAAGAGACACTGGACGCTTACCTGCGTCGCAACAACACGGTGGCGATTGCCGATATCGACACCCGCAAGCTGACCCGCATCCTTCGGGAAAAGGGCGCGCAGTCGGGCTGCATCATGGCCGGCGAGGTGGATGCGGACCGTGCGATCGAACTGGCCCGCGGCTTTGGCTCCATGGCCGGGCAGGATCTGGCGCGGGTGGTGAGCTGTACCGAGGCCTATCGCTGGGATACCCGTGAGTGGCAGTTGGGCATGGGCTACGCCGCCCAGGTCAATGCACGCTTTCATGTGGTGGCCTACGATTTCGGCGTCAAGCACAACATCCTGCGCATGCTGGCCGAGCGTGGCTGCAAGCTGACCGTGGTGCCGGCCCAGACCTCGGCCGAAGATGTGCTCAAGCTTAATCCCGATGGCGTGTTCCTCAGCAATGGCCCTGGCGATCCGGAGCCTTGCGGCTACGCGATTGCGGCTATCCGTACCTTCCTCGACAAGAAGTTGCCGGTGTTCGGCATCTGCCTGGGTCACCAGTTGCTGGCGCTGGCCGCAGGTGGCAAGACCAGCAAGATGAAGTTTGGCCACCATGGTGCCAACCACCCCGTGCAGGATCTGGATGACCGTCGCGTTCTGATTACCAGCCAGAATCATGGCTTCCAGGCGGATGAGAGCACCTTGCCGGCCAATGTGCGCATCACCCACCGTTCGCTGTTTGACGGCACGGTACAGGGTATCGCCCTGACCGATCGCCCGGCATTCAGCTTCCAGGGTCACCCCGAAGCCAGCCCAGGTCCGCACGACGTCGCCTACCTGTTCGATCGCTTTACCGCCGCCATGGCGCAACACAAGCAATAAGGACACGCCATGCCCAAGCGTACAGACATTAAATCCATCCTGATCATTGGTGCCGGCCCCATCGTCATCGGCCAGGCTTGCGAGTTCGACTATTCCGGTGCTCAGGCCTGCAAGGCCCTGCGCGAAGAAGGTTACAAGGTCATCCTGGTCAACTCCAACCCGGCCACCATCATGACCGACCCGGAGATGGCCGATGTGACCTATATCGAACCCATTACCTGGGAGGTGGTCGCCAAGATCGTCGACAAGGAACGCCCGGATGCCATCCTGCCCACCATGGGCGGCCAGACGGCGCTGAACTGCGCGCTGGACCTGTGGCGCAATGGCGTGCTGGACAAGTACAAGGTCGAGTTGATCGGTGCTACGCCCGAAGCGATCGACAAGGCGGAAGACCGTCAGAAGTTCAAGCTGGCCATGGACAAGATCGGCCTGGGGTCTGCCCGTTCCGGTATTGCCCATACGCTGGATGAGGCTTTGGCCGTGCAATCCAAGCTGGGCTTCCCCGCTATTATCCGCCCCAGTTTCACCATGGGCGGTACGGGCGGCGGCATCGCCTACAACATCGAAGAGTTCATCGAGATTTGTACCCGGGGTCTCGATCTTTCCCCTACCCACGAGTTGCTGATCGAAGAGTCGCTGCTGGGCTGGAAAGAGTATGAGATGGAAGTCGTGCGCGACCGCAACGACAACTGCATCATTGTCTGCTCCATCGAGAACTTCGATCCCATGGGTGTGCACACCGGTGACTCCATCACCGTGGCCCCGGCACAGACGCTGACTGACAAGGAATACCAGATCATGCGTAACGCCTCCTTGGCGGTACTGCGTGAAATCGGTGTGGATACCGGTGGCTCCAATGTGCAGTTCTCGGTCAATCCCAAGGATGGCCGGTTGATCGTCATCGAGATGAATCCGCGCGTATCGCGTTCGTCTGCGCTGGCGTCCAAGGCAACAGGCTTCCCCATTGCCAAGGTGGCGGCCAAGCTGGCCGTGGGCTTTACCCTGGATGAACTCAAGAACGACATTACCGGCGGCCTGACCCCGGCTTCGTTCGAGCCTTCCATAGACTACGTGGTCACCAAGATCCCGCGTTTCGCTTTCGAGAAGTTCCCGCAGGCCAATGATCGCCTGACCACCCAGATGAAGTCGGTGGGTGAGGTGATGGCCATAGGCCGTTCGCTGCAGGAATCCATGCAGAAGGCCTTGCGTGGCCTGGAGACCGGCCTGGCTGGTTTTGACGAGCGCACCACCGACGTGGACAAGCTGGCGGCCGAACTGGGCGCGCCGGGGCCTGAGCGTATTCTCTATGTGGCCGATGCTTTCCGTCTGGGCATGAGCCTGGATGATGTGTTCAGCCATACCAAGATCGACCCCTGGTTCCTGGCGCAGATCGAAGATCTGATCCTGGACGAGAAGGCCTTGGCCCAGCGCAGCCTGGACAGCCTGGATGGCGCCGAACTGCGCCGCCTCAAGCGCAAGGGCTTCTCTGACCGCCGCCTGGCTATCCTGCTGGGTGCCGAAGCGGCTGCCGTGCGTGCACGCCGCCACAGCTTCGGTGTGCGCCCGGTCTACAAGCGGGTGGATACCTGCGCGGCGGAATTTGCGACCAATACAGCCTATATGTACTCGACCTATGAGGAAGAGTGCGAGGCACAGCCTACCAATGCCAAGAAGATCATGGTGTTGGGTGGTGGACCCAACCGCATCGGCCAGGGTATCGAGTTCGACTATTGCTGCGTGCATGCCGCCCTGGCGCTGCGCGATGATGGTTACGAGACCATCATGGTCAACTGCAACCCGGAAACCGTGTCTACGGATTACGATACCTCCGACCGCTTGTACTTCGAGCCGCTGACGCTGGAAGACGTGCTGGAAATCGTGCATGTGGAAAAGCCGGCCGGCGTGATCGTGCAGTATGGTGGCCAGACGCCGCTGAAGTTGGCGCGGGCGCTGGAGGCCAATGGCGTGCCCATAGTCGGCACCAGCCCGGACATGATAGATGCCGCCGAGGACCGTGAGCGCTTCCAGAAGCTGCTGCACGACCTGGGCCTGAAGCAGCCGCCCAATGCAACGGCCCGCAACGAGAAGGATGCACTGGTGCTGGCCGCCGAGATTGGCTATCCGCTGGTGGTGCGCCCCTCCTATGTGCTGGGTGGCCGTGCCATGCAGATCGTCCATAGCGAGGATGACCTGACGCGCTATATGCGCGAGGCGGTCAAGGTCTCCAACGACAGCCCGGTGTTGCTGGATCGCTTCCTTAACGATGCCATCGAAGTGGATGTGGACGCCATTAGCGACGGCCAGGCCGTGGTGATAGGCGGCATCATGGAGCATATCGAGCAGGCTGGTGTGCACTCAGGCGACTCGGCTTGTTCGCTACCGCCCTATTCGCTCAGCCAGGAGATGCAGGATGAACTGCGTCGCCAGACCGTTGCCATGGCGCGTGCCTTGAATGTGATCGGCTTGATGAACGTGCAGTTCGCCATTCAGGGCGAGACGGTTTTTGTGCTGGAAGTGAACCCGCGGGCCTCGCGTACCGTGCCTTATGTGTCCAAGGCTACCAGCCGGCCGCTGGCCAAGATTGCTGCTCGTTGCATGGTGGGGCAGACACTGGAAGCGCAGGGCGTGCATGGCGAGGTGATCCCGCCGTATTATTCGGTCAAGGAAGCCGTCTTCCCCTTCATCAAGTTCCCTGGTGTGGATAGCATACTCGGGCCGGAAATGAAGTCGACCGGCGAAGTCATGGGTGTGGGCGACACTTTCGCGGAAGCCTATGTGAAGTCGCAGCTGGGTGCCGGTGAAAAACTGCCGACCTCGGGTCGGGTGTTCCTGTCGGTGCGCGATGCCGACAAGCCGCAGCTGGCAGAGATGGGCCGCATGCTGGTGGATGCCGGGCTGGAGCTGGTGGCGACCCGTGGTACTGCTGCCGTGCTGCATGCTGCCGGTATTCCTGTGCAGGAAGTGAACAAGGTCAAGGAAGGCCGCCCGCATATCGTGGACATGATCAAGAATGGCGAAATTGCGCTGATTGTGAATACGGTTGACGAGCGACGTGCCTCGATTCAGGATTCCTATTCCATACGCTTTGAGGCGCTGAAGGGCCGTGTGCCTATCTACACCACGGTGGCAGGTGGCCGTGCTGCGGCCTATGGCATCAAGCACATGCGGGAATGGACGGTCTATTCGGTGCAGGGCCTGCACGAGCGTCTGAAGACGGCCTGAGCAGTCTAATTGTTAGCCGGCCGCCGCGCCTGGGCGCGGCGGCTCTGTTTTTGTCCCGATGGCGTTGCCATCGGGTTTGTTTTTAGCACCCGGCCAGAAAGGTGGCCGGTATGGAGAAGCACGAAATGATCAAGGTACCTCTTACCGTTTTGGGCGCGGAATTGCTCCGGGCTGAGTTGCAGCAGCTGAAGAGCGTTGAGCGCCCTTCGGTGATCGCGGCCATTGCTGAAGCCCGCTCGCATGGCGATCTGTCGGAAAACGCCGAGTACGATGCGGCCAAGGAGCGGCAGGGCTTTGTGGAAGGGCGTATTGCCGATCTGGAAGGCAAGCTGTCCAATGCCGTGATCATCAACCCGGCCGAAATTGATGCCGAAGGTCGTATCGTATTTGGCACCACCGTGGATCTGGAAGACCTGGAGTCCGGCGACAACGTGACCTACCAGATCGTGGGTGACGACGAAGCAGATATCAAGCTGGGCAAGATTTCCGTTTCCAGCCCCATTGCCCGTGCCCTGATCGGCAAGTCGGCTGGCGATGTGGCCGAGGTGCAGGCGCCTGGCGGTATCCGCGAGTACGAAGTGCTGGACGTGAAGTACATCTGATCCGGCTTGCCGGCTCCCACGAAAGGTAGCGATGCAAACGTTTCCGAATGCGCTGCGCTCCATCCTGACGGTGTTCTGGATAGGTGGGCTGTGGGTCATAGGCCTGCTGGTAGGCCCCTTGCTGTTTCAGCAGCTGGACAACAACCTGGCCTATCGCATGGTGGCGGTGATGTTCCGTGCCATGGCCTGGGTCGGCATCGTGGCAGGTATCTATATCGTCTTTCACATACTGTGGGATGAGGGCCTGCGGGCTTTCCAGACGCTGGAGTTCTGGTTGATCCTGGGTATGTTGATACTGACCCTGGTGAATCATTTTGCGGTGTTCCCGGTGATCTCCGAGGTCAAGCCGCAGATGCACACTGCCGCTGAGGGCGTGTTCGGCGGGGGCTTTCAGAGCTGGCAAACCATCTCCAGTCTGATCTACCTGATACAGAGCGTGTTGGGGCTTGTCTATGTAACGCGCGGTGCTGTCAAGTAGGGGTTGTCGCATTCTGGCGACGGCATATAGCATAATTTCCAGTTTTTTCTGACGCTATCATCAGTAGGCGCTAATCTACTCCCCTGCATCCGTATAAATCCAAGCGCGGAGCTATCAGGGGAGTTGTAAGCAATGTCCAGTCCAAATCTGCTGGCGGTGTACGCCCGCACGCCTACTGGTGATAGCGAGCTTGCTGCACCAGCCAACGGTCTTAGTATCAACCAGCGCAAGTTCCTGCAGTGGAGCGATGGTCATCTGTCTGTTACCGAAATGGCCGAGCGCATGGCTGCAGGCCACTCGGTGGATACCGCCCAGGTTGTCCGTGATATGGAGCGCCTGGAGAAGCTGGGTCTGCTCAAGCCCTTGGGTGCTGGTATCAATGTGGCAACGGCTGCCCATGCAGCGCCTGCAGGTGCGGGTGGCAAGAAGAAACTGCCCTGGTGGCTGGCTGGTGCCGGCGCCGTGGCGGTAGTCGGTAGCCTGGTGGCCTTTTCCCAGCAGTCGCCCCAGCCCGTGGCACAGCAGCGTGCCGCCGATGGCACGCCGGTTGCCCAGCTGGCGCCGGAAGAAACCGAACAGCAGATATTGGGTGTGATGCCCAACCCGGCGCGCTGGTTCTCGCCTGGCCCCAAGCCGGCGCCAGAAGAGATCAAGCCGTCCGCCTTGCCGGTTAAGCCCGTCGAGCCCAAGCTGGCTGCCGCACCGCTGCCCAAGCCTGTTGCACTGCAGCCGGTTGCCGCTGCCCCGCAGGCTACGCCAACCGCTGCTGCTGTCCCTCCGGTAACGCCTGCCCCGGTACCGCTGGCAGTAGACCCAACGCCCAAGGCTGAACCCGCACCATCGGTGCAGGTGGCAAGTGCCCAGCCCATGCTGGCCAAGCCAGAGCCGCCTGCACCAAACCGCAAGCCCATCTACCGTGAGCAGCCGGAGTTTCCGGTTGAGGCGGCACGCAATGGTGTGGACGGTGGCAGTGTCAGGGCGCGTATGACCATCAATGAATCGGGCAAGGTGGTGAAGGTCGATATCCTGGATGCCAAGCCACGCCGGGTTTTTGATCGTGCCGTGGTAGCTGCGCTGAGCAAGTGGAAGTTCCAGCAGGCTGCTGCTGGCTTTACTGTGGATACGGACGTGGTGTTCAAGCAGGACTGATTGCCGCCCGGCGCTTTGCGCCAACGCAAAAACAAGAAGCCGGCGTAAGCCGGCTTCTTGTTTATAAGCCCGAGTGCGACAGACTTACTTGGCCTTGATCCGGGTAGCAGGCTTACCTTTGCTGTTAGCCATCTTGCCGGCGCGACCGGTAGCCACCGTAGGCTTGGCCGCCGCCTTTTTGCTGGCGGTTTCCAGCGCTTTGGCGCTGGGTTGCTTCTGGCCGGGCTTGGGGAGCTGAATCTTTGGTTTGCCATCCTGAGTAGGGCGGTACAATACCAATAGTTTGCCGATGTGTTGCACGGGGGCACAGCCCAGCACCGAGCATATCTCGGCATACCAGGTCTCGCGTGCTTCGCGATCGTCACCCTGTACGCGAACCTTGATCAGTTCATGGGCGTCGAGGTTGAGCGCGATTTCACGCATGACTGCATCGGTCAGGCCATTATTGCCTATCATCACTACCGGATTAAGGCCGTGGGCTTGAGCGCGCAGGTACAGGCGCTCGTCTCTGCTCAGTTCCATTCATGTAACTCCGCGAAAAAGCGACGAATTCTAGCTGAATCCTCTCCGGAACGTAGCGACTATTAGATAGCGTGGCAAGAAGATTCCGGGATGTCTCAATAATAGGCAGCAAAGTTTATGACAAGAAGCAAAACCAGCAAGGCGTGGTTGCAGGAACACGTCAACGATCAATATGTGCAAAGGGCACAGAAGGATGGCTATCGTGCGCGGGCTGCCTACAAGCTGCTGGAGATAGATGAGAAGGACAAGCTGCTCAAGCCCGGCCTGTGGGTGGCGGACCTGGGTGCGGCCCCTGGCAGCTGGTCGCAGGTGGCCCGCCGGCGCATGGGCGACCATGGTCGCGTGTTTGCGCTGGATATCCTGCCCATGGATCCCTTGCATGGGGTGGAATTCATCCAGGGAGATTTTCGCGAGGACGCGGTGCTGAAGCAGTTCACCGAATTGCTGGGCGGTCGTCTGGTAGACCTTGTGATCTGCGATATCGCCCCCAATATGAGCGGTATGGCGGTGACGGACCAGGCCCGTAGTTTCTATCTTTGTGAGCTGGCATTGGAATTTTGCCGCGATTGGTTGAAACCCGGCGGCCATTTTCTGGTCAAGACCTTCCAGGGCTCGGGTTACACCGAGTACATGCAAGCCATGCGCGCTACCTTCCAGACGGTGGTAACGCGCAAGCCGGACGCCTCGCGCGACCGTTCTACAGAAATCTACCTGTTGGGTAGGGGAAAAAAGCCCTGACGGGCTGGTCCCTTGCCGATAGAATCCGTATGTAATGATGGCCGCTGCCGGCGTGGCCGTTTCGAAACCGCCGGTAATTAGGAGCGTCCCGTGAATAATCTGGGCAAGAATATCGCAATCTGGGTGATCATCGGTCTGGTGCTGATGACTGTGTTCAACCAGTTCTCCAAGGGCCAGGAACAGAAAACCCAGGTCCCTTACTCGCAGTTCATGAGCGAGGTGCAGGAAGGCCGCATTGCCAGCATCGAGATCGAGGGCGATCTGCTGCGTGGTCAGTGGATACGTGGCAAGCGCAACGATGGCACCAGTTTCTCGAGCTTTGCGCCGTTTGATTTCCGCCTGGTCGACACCCTGATCAAGCACAACGTCAAGTTCGGCGGTAAGCCGCAGGACGAGCCCAGCCTGCTGATGAGCATCTTCATCAACTGGTTCCCCATGCTGCTGTTGATCGGCGTCTGGATATTCTTCATGCGCCAGATGCAGGGCGGCGGCAAGGGTGGCGCTTTCAGCTTCGGCAAGAGCCGCGCCCGTATGCTGGACGAAACCAACAACCCCATCACTTTCGCCGATGTGGCCGGTTGCGATGAAGCCAAGGAGGAGGTCACCGAGATCGTCGACTTCCTGCGAGACCCCAGCAAGTTCCAGAAGCTGGGTGGCCGTATCCCCCGTGGCATCCTGATGGTGGGCTCGCCCGGTACGGGTAAGACTCTGTTGGCGCGCGCCATTGCTGGAGAGGCCAAGGTGCCGTTCTTCAGCATCTCCGGTTCGGATTTCGTGGAAATGTTTGTCGGCGTTGGTGCTGCCCGTGTCCGCGACATGTTCGAGAACGCCAAGAAGAACGCTCCCTGCATCATCTTCATCGATGAAATCGATGCGGTTGGCCGCCAGCGCGGCGCGGGTCTCGGCGGTGGCAATGACGAGCGTGAGCAGACACTCAACCAGATGCTGGTGGAGATGGATGGCTTTGAAGGCAATTCCGGCGTGATCGTGATCGCTGCGACCAACCGGCCTGATGTGTTGGACCCGGCGCTGCTACGCCCTGGCCGCTTCGACCGCCAGGTGGTGGTGCCGCTGCCCGATATCCGTGGCCGTGAACAGATACTGGCCGTACATATGCGCAAGGTGCCCATCGCCAGCGATGTGGATGCTGCCGTGCTGGCCCGTGGCACTCCAGGCATGTCGGGCGCTGATCTGGCCAACTTGGTGAACGAGGCGGCATTGTTTGCTGCCCGCGGGAACAAGCGCCTGGTTGACATGAATGATTTCGAGCAGGCCAAGGACAAGATCTTCATGGGGCCGGAGCGCCGTTCCATGGTGATGACCGAGGACGAGAAGCGTGCCACGGCCTACCATGAGTCGGGCCATGCGGTGGTCGCCAAGCTGCTGCCGGGTACCGACCCGGTACACAAGGTCACCATCGTGCCGCGTGGCCGCGCTCTGGGCCTGACTTGGCAGTTGCCCGAGCGCGATGCCATCTCGCTCTACAAGGATCAGATGCTGAGCCGCCTGGCTATTCTGTTTGGTGGCCGTATCGCCGAGGACCTGTTCGTGGGCCGTATCTCCACGGGGGCGTCCAACGACTTTGAGCGTGCCACCAGCATTGCCCGCGACATGGTTACCCGCTATGGCATGTCGGACAAGCTGGGCCCCATGGTCTATGGCGAAAACGAGGGCGAGGTGTTCCTGGGCCGCTCGGTGACCACCCACAAGAATCTGTCGGAAACCACCATGCAGCAGGTGGATTCGGAAATCCGTCGCATCATCGACGAGCAGTACGCGTTGGCCCAGCGCCTGCTGGAAGAAAATCGCGACAAGGTCGAGGCCATGACGGCAGCGCTGATGGAGTGGGAGACCGTTGATGCCGAGCAGGTAGAGGACATCATGCAGGGCAGGCCGCCGCGTCCGCCCCGGCCTTCGGCGGGCAGCAAGCCGCCGGCAGGCGACAGCCCTAGCGGTTCGGCCCCCCAGCCAACCACGACGCCCGCACAGGAACTCTAACACCAAGCAAATACAGCAGCGGGCATGTCCCGCTGTTGTGCTTTCTGTCATGTCCACATTGCTCCACGCCGGACGTTTCCGGCTTACCCTTAATCGACCCTTGGTCATGGGCATCGTCAACGTGACGCCGGATTCCTTTTCGGATGGCGGACGCTACGATGCCTTGCCTGCCGCGCTGGCGCACGCCCGGCAATTGCTGGATGAGGGGGCGGATATCCTGGATATCGGTGGCGAATCCACCCGCCCGGGGGCGCCCCAGGTTGGCGTGGAGGCAGAGCTTGCGCGGGTGCTGCCGGTTTTGCGCGAGCTGGTGCAATGGCAGGTGCCCCTATCCATCGATACCCGCAAGACCGAGGTGATACGTGCGGCGCTGGCGCTGGGGGTGGATATGGTCAACGATATTGCCGCGCTGGAGGCACCCGGTGCGTTGGCAGCAGTGGCCGACAGTGCGGCAGCAGTCTGCTTGATGCACAAGCAGGGCGAGCCGCAAAGCATGCAGGCCGAGCCGCAATACCAGGATGTGGTGCAGGAAGTCAGCGACTACCTGCGTCAGCGCCGGGCGTTGGCGCTGGCAGCAGGCATGGCGCCCGAGCGTATTGTGTTGGACCCCGGCTTTGGCTTTGGCAAGACGCTGGACCACAATATCGCGCTGTTCCAGGCCTTGTCCACACTGGTGGGGCTGGGTAACCCGCTGTTGGTGGGGGTGTCGCGCAAGTCCATGCTGGGCAGGCTATTGGATGACAGGCCGGCTGCGCAACGCGATGCGGCCAGTGTTGCGGCGGCGCTGCTGGCCGCCCAGGCAGGGGCAGGTGTCTTGCGGGTACACGCGGTACGCGATACGGTGGATGCGCTAACAATAGCGGCGGCGCTGGCACCCAACCCTGGCGCCCAACCATAAACTATGCCATGGCGAACATGGCGGACCAAAGCAGGGAGTGAGCATGAGCAGGAAATACTTCGGCACGGATGGCGTGCGTGGCCGCGTGGGTGACTACCCGATTACCCCGGACTTTGCCATGCGGCTGGGCTATGCCGCCGGCAAGGTGCTGTCTGCCCGCAGGGGCGGTGGTATCCATGCTGCGGTGCTGATAGGCAAGGACACCCGGATATCGGGCTATATGTTGGAGTCTGCGCTGCAGGCGGGCCTGTCGGCTGCCGGCGTGGATGTACACCTGACGGGGCCGCTGACTACCCCGGGCGTTGCTTACCTGACCCGTGCCCTGCGCCTTTCGGCCGGCGTGGTGATCTCGGCCTCGCACAACCCCTTTGAGGACAACGGGATCAAGTTCTTTGGCGAAGGCGGGCTCAAGCTCGACGATGCCGTGGAGCTGGAGATCGAGGCTGAGCTGGACAGGCCGCTCAGCTGCGTGGCGGCTGACCAGCTGGGCAAGGCGTGGCGGGTAGTGGATGCGGCGGGTCGCTACATTGAATTCTGCAAGAGCACCTTCCCAAATGAGTACGACCTGCGCGGGGTCAGGATCGTGGTCGATTGCGCCCATGGCGCGGGCTATCAGATTGCGCCGCATGTGTTTGATGAGTTGGGCGCGGATGTCATTGCCATGGGCAACCAGCCCAATGGCCTCAACATCAACGAGGGCGTGGGGGCTACCGAGCCAGAGGCCATGCGCCAGCGGGTGCTGGCCGAGAAAGCCGATTTCGGCATTGCCCTGGATGGTGACGGCGACCGCCTGATGATGGCCGACAGCGAGGGGCGCCTCTACGACGGCGACCAGCTGCTCTATGTGATGGCGCGCTTCCGCCAGGAGCAGCAGCTGCTGCAGGGTGGCGCCGTGGGGACGCTGATGTCCAACCTGGGGCTGGAGCATGCGCTGGCACGGTTGGATATCCCGTTTGCCCGGGCAAAAGTGGGTGACCGCTATGTGCTGGAGGTGTTGAAGGAAAAAGGTTGGCAGCTGGGTGGTGAGAATTCTGGCCACCTGCTGTGCCTGGACAAGCACAGCACTGGAGACGGCATAGTTTCTGCCCTGCAGGTGTTGGCTGCCGTGCGACTGTCGGGCCGCAGCCTAGCTGAGTTCTGCGCCGATCTGACGATCTATCCGCAGATACTGCGCAATGTGAAGATACAAAAAGGCTTTGATTTCCGCGACAGCCTTACCATACAGGCTGCCCTTGTCGAGGCCGAATGCGAGTTGTCCGGTCGGGGCAGGGTGTTGCTGCGCCCCTCGGGTACCGAGCCGGTGCTACGGGTGATGGTGGAGGCTGACGATATGGCACTGACCGAGCGCTGGGCAGAGCGCTTGTCTGAAGTGGTGGCGCAGGCTGCCTTGTAGCCGGGCGCGCGATAGATAAAGCAAAAGGCGACGGTTGCAACCGTCGCCTTTTGCTTGCCAGGAAGGCGCAGGGGCGCCCTCTGTGGCATATGGACTAGCCGAACTTGCCGGTGATGTAGTCTTCTGTTTCCTTACGCGCCGGCTTGGTGAATATTTGGTCGGTCCCACCCACTTCGACCAACTCGCCCAGGTACATATAGGCGGTGATATCCGAGACCCGAGCGGCCTGCTGCATATTGTGCGTCACCATGGCGATGGTGTAGTCCTGCTTGAGCTCGTGCACCAGCTCCTCGATATGGGCGGTGGAGATGGGGTCCAGCGCCGAGGTGGGTTCATCCAGCAACAGCACTTCGGGCTTCACGGCCACGGCGCGAGCGATGCAAAGACGCTGCTGCTGACCGCCGGACAGACCCAGGCCAGACTGCCGCAGCTTGTCCTTGACCTCATTCCACAGCGCAGCCTTTTGCAGTGCCCATTCCACGCGGTCGTCCATCTCGGCGCGGCTCAGCTTTTCGTAGAGCTTCACGCCAAAGGCGATGTTGTCGTAAATGGACATGGGGAAGGGGGTGGGTTTCTGGAACACCATGCCGACCTTGGCGCGCAACATGTTCAGGTCGGTCTGGCTGTTCAGCACATTCTCGCCATTCAGCAGGATCTCACCCTCGGCGCGGAGCTTGGGGTAGAGATCGTACATGCGATTGAAGGTGCGCAGCAGGGTTGACTTACCGCAGCCGGAAGGGCCGATGAAGGCGGTGACTTTTTTCTCGGGGATGTCGAGATGGATGTTCTTCAGCGCATGGAAATTACCGTAGTAGAAGTTCAAGCTACGGACAGCCAGTTTGGGCGTGGAGGAGGTCGCGGTCATGGTGTTGGACTTTCTTGCAATGTCGTCAGTCGGCCGGCTTAGGCTTGGTCTTTCTTGAGCAGCACGCGGGCAATAATATTGAGCGCCAGTACCGCCAGGGTCACGATCAGGGCAGCGGCCCAGGCCAGCTTGATCCAGTTGTCGTGCGGGCTCATGGCAAAGCGGAAGATCACCACCGGCAGGTTGGCCATGGGCGCGTTCATGTCGGCGCTGAAGAACTGGTTGTTGAGTGCGGTGAACAGCAGCGGCGCGGTCTCGCCAGAGATACGCGACACGGCGAGCAGGATGCCGGTGAGCACGCCGGCCTTGGAGGCGCGCAGGGTGACAGCAGTCACCACCTTCCAGCGCGGTGCGCCCAAGGCATAGGCGGCCTCGCGCATGCTGTGGGGAACCAGCCGTAACATGTTTTCGGTGGTGCGCAGTACCACGGGTATCACCAGCAGGGCCAGTGCAAAGCTGCCAGCCCAGGCGGAGAAGTGGCCCACATGCTGAACATAGGCAATCCACACAAACAGACCGATCACGATGGATGGGGCCGACAGCAGGATGTCGTTGATGAAGCGCGCTGTCGGGGCCAGCCAGCCACGCTGGCCGTACTCGGCCAGGTAGATACCAGCCATGATGCCTATCGGTGTGCCGATGGCGGTGCCGCCGGCTGCCATCATGAGGCTGCCGAAGATGGCATTGCGCAGGCCACCACCTTCGCTATCCGGAGCCGGGGTATCGTGGAGGAATACGTCCAGGTTGATGGCGGACAAGCCATTGCTGAACAGGGTGAAGAGTATCCACGACAGCCAGAACAGACCGAACAGCATGGTCAGTGTGGACATGGTGAGATTGAAGCCGTTGATGAGGCGACGGCGCAGGTAGAGTGACTGGTTCATATCTAGTATCCCCGTGCTCAGCTGTGGCTGCCATCGCCCTTTTGCAGGCGCAGCAACAGCAGTTTGGAGCAGGACAGCACCACGAAGGTGATGAGGAAGAGTATCAGGCCCATCTCGATCAGGGCGCCGTAATGGAGGGCAGCGCTGGCTTCGGCGAACTCGTTGGCCAGGATGGAGGCGATGGAGTTGCCGGGGTGGAATAGCGACTCGATGGCGTCGTAGGAGTTGCCGATGACGAAGGTGACGGCCATGGTTTCACCTAGCGCGCGCCCCAAGCCCAGCATGATGCCGCCGATGACGCCGCTACGGGTGTAGGGCAACACCACGTTCCACACTACCTCCCAAGTCGTGGCACCCAGGCCATATGCTGATTCCTTTAGCATGGTGGGGACGATCTCGAACACGTCGCGCATGACCGAGGCGATGTAGGGAATGATCATGATGGCGAGGATCAGGCCGGCCGTGAACATGCCTATCCCGAACGGTGGCCCGTCAAACAGTTTGCCTATAAGTGGAATGCCGGACGTGGCTTCGGTCAGCCAAGGCTGGATGGGCGGTATGGTGAATAGCACGCTCTCGCCCAGCTTGATGGGCAGGCCATCCATTAGGATGGGGGCGACGACGAAGAGACCCCAGATGCCGTAGATGATGGAGGGGATGCCCGCCAGCAGTTCGATGGCGATGCCCAGTGGGCGACGCAGCCAGGCAGGCGCCAGTTCGGTCAGGAACAGGGCAATGCCGAAGCTCACTGGCACGGCGATCAGCAGCGCGATGAAGGAGGTGATCAGGGTGCCCTGGATGGGCCGCCAGGCACCAAACTCCTCGGCAACCGGATCCCAGGACGAGGAAAAGATAAAATTGTAGCCGAAGTGGGTAATGGAATCCCAACTGCCATGCACCAGCGACAATATGATGCCGGTCAGCAGCGCCAGGACCAGGAAGGCTGCGCCACGGGTCAGATTGAAAAATACGGCATCAGCCAGTTGGAAGCGCGGTGGTCGGGCTTTTTCGGGCATGGGCTTCTCGCGTTGTTACGAACAAAGCGGCAGGCATTGATGAACGTCATCAATCCCTGCCGTGGCTTGCGATTCCGCACCCGGGGATGCGGAAAGGGCGCTGAGTTTACTTCAGAACGATGGTTCCGGCTGTGTCAGTCATTTGCTTCCAGGAAGCCTTGATCTGGGCAACGACTTCATCCGGCATGGGGATGTAGTCCAGATCCAGGGCCATCTTGTCGGCTTCTGCGCTATAGGCCCAGTCAAAGAACTTCAGCACTTCCTGGGCGTTGGCGACCTTGTCCTGCTTCTTGTGCATCAGCACAAAGGTGGCACCGACGATGGGCCAGGAGTTCTTGCCGGGCTCATTGGTGAGGATTTCGTAGAAGCCGGGGGCGTTCTTCCAGTCGGCATAGGCGGCGGCGGCCTTGAACGACTCTTCGCTCGGGTGCACGTAGGCACCATCCTTGTTCTGCAGGGCAACGTGGCTCAGCTTGTTCTTCTTGGCATAGGCGTATTCCACATAACCTATGGCACCCTTGAGGCGCTGGACGTAGGCCGCAACCCCTTCATTGCCCTTGCCACCGATACCGGCAGGCCAGGCCACTGCCGTGCCTTCGCCGACCTTGGATTTCCACTCAGGGCTAACCTTGGACAGGTAGTTGGTGAAGATGAAGGTGGTGCCCGAACCATCAGCGCGGCGAACGATGTTGATCGCCAGGGCTGGCAGGGTGACACCCTTGTTCAAGGCAGCGATGGCGGGGTCGTTCCAGGACTTGATCTTGCCCAGGTAAATATCTGCCAATACTGCTGGGGTCAGCTTGACCTGGCCGGCGGCAACGCCGGGGAGGTTGTAAACCGGCACTACACCGCCCATGACAGTGGGGAACTGCTGCAGGCCGTGCTTGCTCAACTCTTCGGGCTTCATCGGGGCGTCGGAGGCGCCAAAATCAACGGTCTTGGCCTGTATCTGCTTGATGCCGCCGCCCGAACCGATGGACTGGTAGTTGAGGCCGTTGCCGGTCTTCTGCTTATATACCTCGGCCCACTTGGAGTACAGTGGATACGGGAAGCTGGCACCGGCACCGGTGATGTCGGCGGCGTGGGCAACACCCAGGCTCATGATGGCGATGGCGACCATTTTGCGGCCAAGGGACTGGTACATGGTGACTCTCCGTTTGATTTGACTGTTCCGATAGTGCGGATAACTCGCGAAGCCGGCGGCTGGTAAGGCCCTGTTCTACTGCCTAGGCTCTGCAAACGGAAGTGATGATAATCATCGTATATTTCAGCCACATTACAACTTTTGCGGCGGGTTGTTTGATGTCGCGCCGGTTTGACGCGCTGCCGGGCGACCCTGTAGAATGCGCGGCCTTTGCTGGGTGTGGATAGGTACCGATGATGCGCAAGCAGGTGGTCGGCAACTGGAAGATGAATGGCTCGGCTGCTGTGATAGGCGAGGTCCTTGATCAGTTGTCTGTGGAGCGCTTTTCCGCCGATGTGTCGGTTTGCGTGCCGATGCCCTATCTGTCTGCTGCGGTAGGCAGGTTGGCTGCATCGCCCATCAGGGTGGGTGCGCAGAATGTCAGTGAGTATGGTGATGGTGCCTACACTGGCGAGGTGTCTGCCCGCATGCTCAAGGATGTGGGCTGCAGTCTGGCGATTGTGGGTCACTCGGAGCGCCGCCGGTATTTTGCCGAGACGGATGCTGCGGTGATTACTAAGCTGGCGCGGCTGCTGGAGGTGGGTCTGTTTGGCGTATTCTGCGTGGGTGAGACCCTGGCAGAGCGTGATTCGGGCGGGGCTGAGGCAAGAATAGAATCGCAACTCGCGCAGCTGCATACGCTGATGGCGCGGGGGGCGGGTCCAGAGCGGTTTTGCGTGGCTTACGAACCGGTCTGGGCGATAGGTACGGGGCGTGCTGCTTCGAATGAGCAGATTTCGTCCATGCATGAGTTTATCAAGCGCTGCCTTGGTCCCGCGTATGCGGTGCTTTATGGTGGCAGTGTCAAGGCGAGCAATGCTGCCGACATCATGGCTCTGACGGCTGTGGATGGTGTGTTGGTGGGTGGTGCTTCGCTGGATGCAAGAGAATTCGGCGCGATATGTCGCGCTGCGGGTTGAGAGGGTATGGAAGACTTACATTTGTGGAAAAGCCTGATCCAGGTTGTCAACTTGTTGGCGGCTGTGGGCGTTATCGTGCTGGTGCTGTTGCAGCAGGGTAAGGGTGCTGATGCGGGTGCGGCTTTTGGTACTGGCTCTGCGGGTAGTTTGTTTGGTTCCAGTGGTTCGGCAAATTTCCTGAGTAGGGCCACCAAATACTGTGCTACAATCTTCTTCGCTTCTTTGATTGGTTTGGTTCTTATCGAATCCAGGCCAATGGGTAAGGCGGATGCGGGTGTGATGTCGACTGTGGTGGGTGATAAGCCTGCTGCCGACAAGCAGGCTGCACCGGTTGCTCCAGCGCAAGACAGCAAGCAGGGTAGTATTCCGAACTGATTGTTGTTCAAAAAAGCTGTTCAAAAATTTGGTCCGCTGCCGACATGGTGAAATTGGTAGACACGCTATCTTGAGGGGGTAGTGGCGCAAGCTGTGTGAGTTCGAGTCTCACTGTCGGCACCAAATTCTAAAATCCATGGTTAACCGTCTATTGTGGTTGCCATGGTGTCAATGGAAGCTAGACTTCCATCACGTCTAATAAACTTGTAAACCGTACCTGGGAGCTTCCATGCTCGAGAACTACTTCCCGGTCCTGCTATTCATGGTGGTGGGTCTGCTGGTTGGTGTTGCCCCTATGGCGCTGGGCAAGGTGGTTGGCCTGCTGCTGGGCACCAATCGTCCTGACTCGGAAAAGCTCTCTCCCTACGAATGCGGCTTTGAGGCGTTCGAGGATGCGCGCATGCAGTTTGATGTGCGTTATTACCTCGTAGCCATCCTGTTTATCCTGTTTGATCTTGAAGTGGCCTTCCTGCTGCCGTGGGCGGCTGTCATCAAGGAAATCGGTTTTCCCGGCTTCCTGGCTATGATGGTATTCCTCGGCATTTTGGTGGTTGGCTTCATCTATGAGTGGATGAAAGGTGCGCTGGAATGGGAGTAGCCGAGAATCCCGTTACCCAAGGGGTGATGGAAAAGGGCTTCGTGACGACCACGGTGGATACAGTGGTCAACTGGACACGTACCGGCTCGCTCTGGCCCATGACCTTTGGTCTGGCCTGTTGCGCGGTTGAGATGATGCATGCGGGCGCCGCCCGTTATGACCTTGACCGTTTTGGCATCGTGTTCCGGCCCAGTCCGCGTCAATCTGATCTGATGATTGTTGCGGGCACCCTTTGCAACAAGATGGCACCCGCCTTGCGCAAGGTGTACGACCAGATGCCGGAGCCTCGCTGGGTGCTCTCCATGGGATCGTGCGCCAACGGTGGTGGCTATTATCACTATTCCTATTCCGTGGTGCGTGGTTGCGATCGCATAGTGCCGGTCGATGTCTACGTGCCGGGCTGTCCGCCGACAGCTGAGGCCCTGCTTTATGGCCTGATACAGCTCCAGAACAAGATCAAGCGCACCAATACCATCGCGCGTTAACCAAGATACGCATCATGGCGACCAAACTCGAAGCGCTGCAACAATCGCTGCAAACGGCCTTGGGTGACAAGGCCGTTTCCTTGACAGAAGCACTGGGTGAATTGACCCTGGTAGTCAAGGTGGCCGACTGGCCGGCGATTGCCCGTACCCTGTGTGATCACGAATCGCTGCAGCTCAAGAGCTGTATCGATCTTTGTGGTTTGGACTACAGCACCTACAAGGACGGTGGCTGGGATGGCGCACGCTTTGCTGTCGTCTACCATCTGTTGTCGTTGGTGCATAACGTGCGCCTGCGCGTCCGCATCTTCTGTGGCGACGACGAGCTGCCGGTGATGCCTTCCATGATTGATGTCTGGCCTGGCCTCAACTGGTTTGAGCGCGAAGCGTTCGATCTGTACGGCATCGTCTTTACTGGTCATCCGGATCTGCGTCGCATTCTGACTGACTATGGTTTCGTCGGTCATCCCTTCCGCAAGGATTTCCCCCTGTCCGGTCACGTCGAGATGCGCTACGACCCGACCCAGGGGCGGGTGATCTACCAGCCCGTGACCATCGAGCCGCGCGAAATCACGCCGCGCATCATCCGCGAGGAGAACTACGGTGGCTGAGATCAAGAACTACACGCTGAACTTCGGTCCCCAGCATCCTGCCGCGCACGGTGTATTGCGCCTGGTGCTGGAGCTGGATGGTGAAGTGGTGCAGCGTGCCGACCCGCATATCGGCCTGCTCCATCGCGCTACCGAGAAGTTGGCCGAACACAAGACTTTCATCCAGTCGGTGCCGTATATGGACCGCCTGGACTATGTATCCATGATGTGCAACGAGCACGCCTATGTCATGGCCATAGAGAAGCTGATGGGCATTGAGGTGCCTGTCCGTGCCCAGTATATACGCGTCATGTTCGACGAGATCACCCGTGTGCTGAACCACCTGATGTGGATAGGCGCACACGGTCTGGATTGCGGCGCCATGACGGTGTTCCTGTACGCTTTCCGCGAGCGGGAAGATCTGATGGACTGCTACGAGGCGGTGTCTGGCGCCCGTATGCACGCAGCCTATTACCGCCCTGGTGGTGTGTATCGCGATCTGCCCGAGACCATGCCGCAGTACCAGGCATCCAAGGTGCGCAACGCGGCGGCCATTAAGCAGCTGAACGAGAACCGCCAGGGTTCGCTGCTGGATTTCATCGAAGACTTCACGCGGCGTTTCCCCACCTATGTGGATGAATACGAGACCCTGCTGACCGACAACCGTATCTGGAAGCAGCGTACGGTCGGTATTGGCGTGGTGTCGCCTGAGCGTGCTGTGCAACTG
Source organism: Chitinimonas prasina (assembly GCF_030160395.1). GTDB lineage: Bacteria > Pseudomonadota > Gammaproteobacteria > Burkholderiales > Chitinimonadaceae > Chitinimonas > Chitinimonas prasina. The sequence goes on along the minus strand of NZ_BSOG01000001.1, from coordinate 338,049 downwards.
GGCCTGACCGGCGCCATGCTGCGGGGCTCCGGCGTGGAGTGGGATCTGCGCAAGAAGCAGCCCTACGAAGTCTACGACAAGCTCGATTTTGATATTCCGGTGGGTGTCAACGGCGATTGCTACGACCGTTACCTGTGCCGTGTCGAGGAAATGCGTCAGTCCAACCGCATCATCAAGCAGTGCGTGGACTGGCTGCGCAAGCATCCCGGCCCGGTCATCACCGACAACCATAAGGTGGCGCCGCCCAGCCGTGTCGACATGAAGTCGAACATGGAAGAGCTGATCCACCACTTCAAGCTGTTTACCGAAGGCATGCATGTGCCAGAGGGCGAAGCCTATGCTGCAGTCGAGCATCCCAAGGGGGAGTTCGGCATCTATCTGGTGTCGGATGGGGCCAATAAGCCCTACCGCCTTAAGATACGCGCACCAGGTTTCGTGCACTTGTCCGCGCTCGACGAAATGGCGCGCGGCCATATGATTTCGGATGTCGTGGCCATCATTGGTACGCAGGACATCGTGTTTGGGGAGATAGACCGATGATGTTGACGCCGGAATCCCTCGCGCAGATAGATCGCGAAGTGGCCAAGTATCCCGCCGACCAGAAGCGTTCCGCCGTGATGTCCGCCCTGCGCATCGCCCAGGTGGAAAAAGGCTGGTTGTCGTCCGATACCATCAAGTTTGTGGCCGAATACCTGGGTATTGCGCCTATGGCCGCCCACGAAGTGGCGACCTTCTACAACATGTACGACCGTGCCCCGGTGGGCAAGTACAAGATCACAGTCTGTACCAACCTGCCGTGCGCGCTGTCTGGTGGTGTCGATGCCGGTGAATACCTGCAGAAGAAGCTGGGTATCCACTTCAACGAAACTACCGCCGATGGCAAGTTCACGCTCAAGGAAGGCGAGTGCATGGGTGCATGCGGCTACGCCCCGGTGCTGCTCGTGAACAACCACACCATGTGCAACCATATGACGCCAGATGCGATTGATCGCAAACTGGCCGAACTCAACTAAGGCCGGGGACGAAGCGTATGACCGTTTACGTCAAAGGCGTTGTATTCGACGGCGTCGATTTTGATGATCCGAACTCCTGGAGCATCGATGCCTACATCCAGCGCGGCGGCTATGCCGCTCTGAAGAAGATCATTGCCGAGGGCATCACCCAGGATGCCATCATTGCCGAACTGAAGACCTCGTCCCTGCGTGGACGTGGTGGTGCGGGCTTCCCTACGGGCCTGAAGTGGTCCTTCATGCCGCGCAGCTTTCCCGGTCAGAAGTACCTGGTCTGTAATACCGATGAAGGCGAGCCGGGTACGTTCAAGGATCTCGACATCATTGTCAACAATCCGCATGCGCTGATTGAGGGGATGATCATAGGCGGCTACGCCATGGGCATTACCGTCGGTTACAACTATATCCACGGTGAAGTGTTCGAGGCCTATGAGCGCTTCGAGGCGGCCTTGGAAGAAGCGCGTCGTGCCGGTTTCCTGGGTGACAACATCCTGGGCAGCGAGTTTTGCTTCCAGCTGCATGCCCACCATGGCTATGGCGCCTATATCTGTGGCGAGGAAACTGCCCTGCTGGAGTCGCTGGAAGGCAAGAAGGGCCAACCGCGTTTCAAGCCGCCGTTCCCGGCCAGTTATGGCCTGTATGGCAAGCCCACCACGATCAACAACACCGAGACCTTTGCCTCGGTGCCCTATATCGTGCGTGAAGGTGGCCAGAAGTTCCTGGAACTGGGCAAGCCCAATAATGGTGGTACCAAGCTGTTTTCCATCTCCGGCCATGTCAATCGTCCCGGCAACTACGAGATCCCGCTGGGTACGCCGTTCGCCGATCTGCTGGAAATGGCTGGCGGCATGCGTGGCGGCAAGAAGATTAAGGCCGTGATTCCGGGCGGTTCGTCTGCGCCGGTACTGCCTGGTCATATCATGATGGAAACCACCATGGACTACGATGCCATTGCCAAGGCCGGCTCCATGCTGGGTTCGGGTGCGGTCATCGTGATGGACGAAACCGTCTGCATGGTCAAGGCGCTGCGTCGCCTGTCCTATTTTTACTATGAAGAATCCTGCGGTCAGTGCACCCCGTGCCGCGAAGGTACGGGTTGGCTCTACCGTGTGGTGGATCGCATCGAGCGCGGCCTGGGCCGCCCGGAAGACCTGGATCTGCTTGAGTCGGTGGGCAAGAACATCGCTGGCCGCACCATCTGTGCCCTGGGTGATGCTGCCGTGATGCCGGTGCAAGGCATGCTCAAGCACTTCCGCGACGAGTTCCTGCACCACATCGAACACAAGAAGTGCTTAGTGCCGGGCTTTTGATCGCCCACGACGTGGCGGCCTGAAGTCTGGGCCGCTCGCATGCAGTCTGTGAAATAACCGGCATCCGCCAGCTAGAAACGAAAGTTCGGGCAGCCCGACCATGCTTGAAATCGAAATCGACGGTACCAAACTGACAGTCCCCAATGGCACTACGGTCATTGAGGCTGCGCGTTCTATCGGTACGCACATCCCGCACTTCTGCTACCACAAGAAGCTGTCCATCGCGGCCAACTGCCGCATGTGCCTGGTGCAGGTTGAGAAGGCGCCCAAGCCGCTGCCCGCCTGCGCTACGCCGGTGAACGATGGCATGAAGGTGTACACCCATTCCGATATGGCAGTGAAGGCCCAGCAGGGCGTGATGGAGTTCCTGCTGATCAACCATCCGCTGGACTGCCCTATCTGTGACCAGGGTGGTGAGTGTCAGTTGCAGGATATCGCCGTGGGTTATGGCGGTTCCAGCTCGCGCTATGAAGAAGAAAAACGCGTCGTGCCCAACAAGGATCTGGGCCCGCTGATTTCCACCGACATGACCCGCTGCATCCATTGCACCCGCTGCGTGCGCTTCACCGAAGAAGTGGCCGGCATGCAGGAAATAGGCATGGCGGGTCGGGGCGAACATTCCGAGATCATGTCTTTCATCGGCATGACTGTGGATTCCGAAATCTCCGGCAATGTGATTGATCTGTGCCCGGTGGGCGCGTTGACCTCCAAGCCGTTCCGCTATACCGCACGTACTTGGGAGCTGTCGCGTCGCAAGAGCGTGAGCCCGCATGATGGCCTGGGCGCCAACCTGGTAGTGCAGGTCAAGGCCGACCGCGTCATGCGTGTCCTGCCGCTGGAAAACGAAGCCATCAACGAATGCTGGATCGCTGACCGCGACCGCTTTGCCTACGAGGCGCTCAATAGCGAACAGCGCCTGACCAAGCCCATGGTCAAGCAAGGTGGTGTCTGGCTGGAAACCGATTGGCAGACCGCGCTCGAATACGTCGGCAATGGCCTCAAGTCCATCAGCCGTGATTACGGCGCAGACACCGTGGCCGTAATGGCGACACCGCACTCCACGGTGGAAGAACTGTTCCTGCTCAACAAGCTGAGCCAGGCCTTGGGTGCTGGTAGCGCCAGCGTAGGCGGCCGCTATGCCGATGAGCGCCTGGCTGCTGCGCAGCAAGGTGCCGCCTGGCTGGGCCAGCCCATTGCCGACGTGGCCCAATCTAAAGCCGTGCTGGTGGTGGGGTCGACCCTGCGCAAGGAACAACCGTTGCTGGCCCAGCGTCTGCGCCAGGGTGCCAAGCGTGGCCTCAAGCTGGCCATACTTAATCCGGCGGATGATGAGTTGTTCAGTGCAATTGCCGCCAAGCTGATCAGCCGCCCGGACCAAATGGTCGAGGCGCTGGCTGGTGTGGTCAAGGCAGCTGCAGAACTGAAGCAGGCAGCAGTGCCGGCGGATGTTGCCGCTGCGGAACCCTGTGCCGCTGCACGTGGCATTGCTAAGGTGTTGGTTGATGCCACAGCCGCCGAGGGCGACCGCGCTAGCGTGCTGCTGGGTAACCTGGCAGCCCACAACCCCCGTGCTGCCGAACTGGCCGTACTGGCAAACCAGCTCGCCGCCATTACTGGCGCAACCGTGGGCTGGCTGAGCGAAGCTGCCAACACCGTTGGCGCGCAGGTGTTGGGCCTCACCAGTGGCAATCTGTTGAGCAAGCCACGCAAGGCCGTGCTGCTGTTCAACAATGAAGTCGAATTCGACAGCCATGATGGCCAGGCTGCGCTGGCTGCGGTGAAGCAGGCCGAGATGGTCGTGGCCTTCTCCGCATTCAAGCACGGCGCCGTGGACTACGCTGATGTGTTGTTGCCCATTACGCCGTTCTCTGAAACAGCCGGCAGTTTCATCAATATGGAAGGCAAGCTGCAGACCTTCAACGGTGTGGTGAAGCCGCTGGGTGACAGCCGTCCGGGCTGGAAGGTGCTGCGTGTGCTGGGTAATCTGCTGGCCAGCGAGGGCTTTGATTTCGACAATGCAGAAGCCGTGCGCAAGGCGGCCTTGCCCCAGGGCGAGTCTGGCGTTGCCGCCAAGCTGAGCAATACAGTCAACGGCGTGGCCGTGACGCTGCAGGCAGCAGCGACTGGCCTAGTGCGAATGGGTGAAGTGCCTATCTACCAGGCTGATGCGCTGGTCCGCCGCGCGCCGTCACTGCAGAAAACCCGTGATGCCGCTGCACCGTTGGCAGGCTTGTCGCCAGCCACTGCGGCACAGCTGGGTGTTGCCGAAGGCGATACCGTCAAGGTTCAGCAGGGCGAGGCGCAAGGCAGCTATACCGCTACCATCATGGCCGGTTTGGCTGATGGTGTGGTACGCCTGGCAGCCGCTCATCCGACCACGGCCCAGCTGGGTGCCATGTTCGGTTCCATCCAACTGACGCGCGCCTGAGGAGAGAAGCATGATCGACGCGCTGCATAATGGTTTTCTGAGTCTGCTGGGCCCCATGCTGGGCACCCTGGCCTGGACCTTGTTCAAGATAGTCCTGATCATTCTGCCGGTGTTTGGTGCAGTAGCCTATCTGACGCTCGCCGAGCGCAAGGTGATCGGCTACATGCAGATCCGTATCGGCCCGAATCGTGTGGGTCCTTATGGCCTGCTCCAGCCTATCGCCGACGGTGTGAAGCTGCTGCTGAAGGAGATCATCTCTCCCAGTGCCGCTTCTACCGGCCTGTTCTTCTTTGCGCCCATCATGGTGCTGGCGCCGGCGCTGGTCGGCTGGGCGGTCATCCCATTTGCACCAGGCCTGGTACTGGCGGATGTGAATGCCGGCCTGCTGTACGTGATGGCGATCACCTCGCTGGGTGTCTACGGCATCATCGTGGCCGGTTGGGCGTCCAACTCCAAGTATGCCTTCCTCGGTGCATTACGCGCCTCGGCCCAGGTGATCTCCTACGAACTGGCCATGGGTTTCGCCCTGGTCGGCGTGCTGATGGTGTCGAGCAGCCTGAACCTGAGCGATATCGTGAACCAGCAGGGACACGGCCACTTTGGTGGCTCCTTCCTGTCGTGGAACTTCATACCACTGTTCCCGCTGTTCCTGGTCTACCTGATCTCGGGCGTGGCAGAAACCAACCGCGCGCCGTTTGACGTGGCTGAAGGTGAGTCTGAGATCGTGGCTGGTCACATGATCGAATACTCGGGCATGAGCTTTGCGCTGTTCTTCCTGGGCGAATACGCCAATATGTGGCTGATCGGCGCCATGACCTCCATCATGTTCCTGGGGGGCTGGTTGTCGCCGTTTCCGGCTTCGATACCGGTGCTCGGAGCGCCCAGCATCTTCTGGCTGCTGGCCAAGATGAGCTTCGTGATGTTCCTGTTCCTGTGGTTCCGCGCCACCTTCCCACGCTATCGCTATGACCAGCTGATGCGCTTGGGCTGGAAGGTGTTCATCCCCGTGACCCTGATCTGGATCGTGGTGGTGGCTGCTTGGATGCAAACCGATTATTCGCTCTGGAAATAAGCTGGGCATCATGGAAAAGATTCAGAACTTCTTCAAAACCTTCCTGCTGCTGGAACTGCTCAAGGGCATGATGCTCACGGGCCGGCATTTCTTCCAGCGCAAGATCACCGTGCAGTTCCCGGAAGAGAAGACGCCGTATTCGCCGCGCTTCCGTGGCCTGCATGCCCAGCGTCGCTACGCCAATGGCGAGGAGCGCTGCATTGCCTGCAAGCTATGCGAAGCGGTTTGTCCGGCCATGGCCATCACCATCGAGTCTGAAGTCCGTGACGACGGTACCCGCCGTACCTCGCGCTATGACATCGATCTGACCAAGTGCATCTTCTGCGGTTTCTGCGAAGAGGCCTGCCCGGTTGATGCCATCGTCGAGACCCATGTACTGGAATATCACGGCGAAAAACGTGGTGACCTGTATTACACCAAGCCCATGCTGCTGGCAGTGGGCGACAAGTACGAAGCCGAGATCGCGAAGAATCGCGAAGCCGACGCCAAGTATCGCTAAACGGAAAGCCCCGGTAGCCATGACTCTGACCACCGTCATCTTTTACATATTCGCGGCCATCCTGATTGTGTCCGCCCTGCGCGTGATCACCGCCAAGAACCCGGTACACGCTGCATTGAGCCTGGTGCTGTCCTTCTTTACCGGCGCTGTGCTGTGGATGTTGATCGAGGCCGAATTCCTCGCCATCTCGCTGGTGCTGGTGTATGTCGGCGCCGTGATGGTGCTGTTCCTCTTTGTGGTGATGATGCTGGACATCAACTTCGAGGAGTTGCGCAAGGGCTTCTGGGGTTTCTTTCCGGTTGCCGCCATCGTGGCCACCATCATGGCTGCCGAGATGGTGCTGATCCTGCTGGCCAAGGGGAACGGCCTGGAGAGCTTTACCACGGTGGCGCCGCTGCCTGAGGGTGTCTCCAACATCAAGCAGCTGGGCATTCCCATCTATACCGACTACCTGCTGGCCTTCGAACTGGCCGCCGTGTTGCTGCTGGTGGCGATCATCGCCGCCATCTCGCTGACCCTGCGCCGTCGCAAGAACACCAAGTACATCAACCCGGCCGATCAGATTGCCGTGAAGCGCAATGACCGCCTGCGCATTGTGAAGATGCAAGCCGAAGTGGAAGTGCCGGAAGCGCCAGCCGCAGCTGACGACAAGCCGGCTGCCTGAACCGAAAGACGAGATAGACAGCCATGACCCTGACTCATTACCTCGTACTGGCCGCGATCCTGTTCGCGATTTCGGTATTCGGCATCTTCATGAACCGCAAGAACGTGATCGTGCTGCTGATGGCCATCGAACTGATGCTGCTGGCAGTGAACATGAACTTTGTCGCCTTCTCCAAATACCTTGGCGATACGGCGGGCCAGATCTTCGTGTTCTTCATCCTGACTGTGGCCGCCGCCGAGTCGGCGATCGGCCTCGCCATCCTGGTCGTGCTGTTCCGTAACAAGCGTTCGATCAATGTGGAAGACCTCGACAGCCTGAAGGGCTAAGCCCGGCCATCGAGCCTGACGACTCAACAAGAAACAGCCCGCGCGAAAAATGGATAAACCTACGCTCTACCTGCTGATAGCCCTGTTCCCGCTCTTTGGTGCCATTGTGGCCGGCCTGTTCGGCCGCGTCATAGGCCGTGCCGGGGCGCATTGGGTCACCATACTCGGCGTGGCGGCCTCCTGCGCTGGCTCGTTCTATGTGCTGTTCGACCTGCTCAACGGGGGCGAAGCCTACAACGGCAACGTCTACACCTGGTTGACGGTGGATGGCCTGGATGTGGCTGTCGGCTTCCTGGTCGACAAGCTGACCGCCATGATGATGGTGGTAGTGACCTTCGTGTCCTTGATGGTGCACATCTACACCATTGGCTACATGGAAGAAGACCCCGGCTACCAGCGCTTCTTCAGCTATATTTCACTGTTCACCTTCTCCATGCTGATGCTGGTGATGAGCAACAACTTCATCCAGCTGTTCTTCGGCTGGGAGGCTGTGGGCCTGGTGTCCTACCTGCTGATTGGTTTCTGGTTCAAGCGTCCTACCGCCATTTTCGCCAACCTCAAGGCATTCCTGGTCAACCGTGTCGGTGACTTCGGCTTCCTGCTGGGTATCGGCCTGGTGCTGTCGCATTTCGGCTCCTTCTACTACGCTGATGTGTTCGCCAATGCGGCGGCCCTGAAGGACGCCACCATCTCGCTGCTGCCAGGTACTCAGTGGTCGCTGCTGACCGTGACCTGTATCCTGCTGTTCATCGGCGCCATGGGTAAGTCTGCACAGTTCCCCCTGCATGTATGGCTGCCCGATTCGATGGAAGGCCCGACCCCGATTTCGGCGCTGATCCATGCCGCTACCATGGTGACTGCCGGTATCTTCATGGTGTCGCGCATGTCGCCGCTGTTCGAACTGTCCGACACCGCGCTCAATTTCATCCTGGTGATAGGTTCCATCACCGCGCTGTTCATGGGCTTTCTGGGCATCATCCAGAACGACATCAAGCGCGTGGTGGCTTACTCCACCTTGTCGCAGCTGGGCTATATGACCGTTGCACTGGGGGCTTCCGCTTATTCGGTGGCGGTGTTCCACCTGATGACCCACGCCTTCTTCAAGGCACTGCTGTTCCTTGCTGCCGGCGCGGTCATCATGGCCATGCACCATGATCAAGATATCCGTCGCATGGGCGGCCTGAAGAAGTACATGCCTGCCATCTACTGGACGTCGCTGCTGGGTTCGCTGGCACTGATAGGCACGCCTTTCTTCTCGGGCTTCTATTCCAAGGATTCCATCATCCTGGCGGTTGAGGCATCCAAGCTGCCGGCGGCAGGCTTTGCCTACTTCGCCGTATTGGCTGGCGTGTTCGTCACGGCCTTCTACTCCTTCCGCATGTTCTTCCTGGTGTTCCATGGCAAGGAGCGGTTCGGCCAGGCTGAAGAGCACCATGGCCACGATGATGAGCATGGCGATGACCATCACCATGGCCTGGCGCCCGGCGAAAAGCCCCACAGCCCTGGCTTGGTGGTGACCGGTCCGCTGATGCTGCTGGCCATCCCGTCGGTGCTGATCGGTGCATTTGCCATCGGCCCTATGCTGGCAGGCGATTTCTTCAAGGATGTGCTGTTCGTCAATCTGCAAGCCCACCCTGCCATGGAAGCGGTGATACATCATGCCCACAACGCCGTGGCGATGGGCCTGCATGCCTTCGTGACCCTGCCGTTCTGGCTGGCGCTGAGCGGTGTGGCGCTGTCGGCCTATTTCTATCTCAAGCGCCCGGATATTCCGGCTGCCATCAAGACACGCGTGCAACCTATCTACACGCTGCTGGAAAACAAGTACTACATGGATCACCTCTACATCCAGGGTTTTGCGGCGTTTGGCCGTGGCCTGGGCAAGGTGCTCTGGAAGGTGGGTGATACGGTCATCATCGACGGCATCGTGGTGAATGGCACCGCCAAGCTGGTTGGCGCCGTTGCTGGCCTGGTGCGTCGCGTACAGACCGGCTACATCTATCACTACGCCTTTGCCATGATCATCGGTGCGCTGCTGCTGCTGACCTGGTGGCTGGGCCGTTTTGTTATCCCGCATTGATCGCGTTTACGCGTTTATAGAAAACACATTCAGTAGGTAAGGGTGGATATGTCTGAACATCTGTTGAGTCTGGCGATCTGGGTGCCGATCGTGGCCGGCCTCTTCGTGCTGGTGACCGGTGGCGACCAGAATGCTGGCTGGGCACGCAAGATTGCCCTGGTAGGGGCCTTGCTGGGCTTCCTCGTCACGATTCCGCTCTACACCCGGTTTGCGCCCATGCATGGCGGCATGCAGTTCGAGGAGATGCGTCCCTGGATTGAAACCTTCAATATCAACTACCACCTTGGTGTTGACGGCCTGTCCATGTTCTTCGTCATCCTCAATGCCTTTACCACCCTGCTGGTGGTGATAGCTGGCTGGGAAGTGATACAGAATCGTGTGGCGCAGTACATGGCAGCCTTCCTGATCATGTCTGGCTTGATCAACGGCGCGTTTGCCGCACTTGATGCCATGCTGTTCTATGTGTTCTTCGAAGCCATGCTGATCCCGCTGTACCTGATAGTTGGTGTATGGGGTGGACAGAATCGCGTGTACGCTGCCATCAAGCTGTTCCTCTACACCCTGATGGGTTCGCTGCTGCTGCTGGTGGCCTTCATCTACCTGTATTTCCAGACGGATCGCAGCTTCGAGATTGCCGACTTCCAGCGCGTTGCGCTGCCCCTGGCGGTCCAGGGCTACCTGATGGTTGCTTTCTTCTTCGCCTTCGCGGTGAAGGTGCCGATGTTCCCGGTGCATACCTGGTTGCCCGATGCCCACGTTGAGGCGCCTACCGGCGGCTCCATGGTCTTGGCCGCGATCACCCTGAAGCTGGGTGCCTATGGCTTCCTGCGGTTTGCCCTGCCGATTGCACCCGATGCTGCCCGTGAGTGGGGCTGGATCATTGTGGTGCTGTCGCTGATCGCGATTGTCTACATCGGCCTGGTGGCCTTGGTGCAGACCGATATGAAGAAGCTGGTGGCCTATTCGTCCATCTCGCACATGGGTTTCGTTACCCTGGGCTTCTACATGCTGGTGGACGGTGCGCCGACGACCTATGGCGTGGAAGGTGCGCTGGTACAGATGATCTCGCACGGCTTTGTATCGGCCGGTATGTTCTTCTGCATAGGGGTGATGTACGACCGTGTCCATAGCCGCAAGATTGCGGACTACGGTGGCGTGGCCAATACCATGCCCAAGTTCGCGGCCTTTGCCCTGCTGTTTGCCATGGCCAATTCCGGCCTGCCGGCTACTTCCGGCTTTGTTGGTGAGTTCATGGTCATCATCGGCGCCGTCAAGGTCAATTTCTGGTATGCCTTCCTTGCTGCCACCACCCTGGTGTTTGGCGCCAGCTACACCCTGTGGATGTACAAGCGGGTGATCTTCGGCGACGTAGCCAATGAAAACGTGGCGGCTTTGAAGGACGTCAATGCCCGTGAGTTCGCCGTGCTGGCAGTATTGGCAGTGGCGGTACTGGGCATGGGTCTGTATCCGCAGGCCTTCACCGAAAAGATGCACGCCAGCGTGGATACGCTGATTACCCATGTCAAAACATCCAAGCTGCCTTGATAAGCGCCGATACGAATACGGGATTGAACAAGAATGACGCTCGCTAGTTTGAATCTGGTCGCGGCCCTGCCGGAAATCTGGTTGCTGTGTGCTACCTCGGCCATCCTGCTGATCGACCTGTTTATCAAGGACGAGAGGCGCGACATTACCTACGCCTTGTCCATGGTGACGCTGCTGGGTGCCGCCTTCCTTACCGTCAACGGCTTTGCCTGGACGCCACGGGTGGCCTTCTCCGGCATGTTCGTGGCCGATGCCATGTCGGATGTGCTCAAGTTGGGCATGTACGGCGCGGTAGGTCTGATGCTGGCCTATAGCCGCAGCTACGCCGCCGATCGTGGCATGTACCGTGGCGAGTTGTTCACCCTGTCGCTGTTTGCCCTGCTGGGCATGATGGTGATGGCGTCCAGCACCAATCTGCTGACTCTGTATGTTGGCCTGGAGCTGTTGTCGCTGTCGCTGTACGCCCTGGTGGCGCTGCCACGTGATTCCCAGCCGGCTACCGAGGCCGCCATGAAGTACTTTGTGCTGGGCGCGCTGGCGTCAGGCATGCTGCTGTACGGCATGTCCATGGTGTATGGCGCTACCGGTTCGCTTGATATCCATACCATCGCTGCCAAGGTGGCAGATGGTTCGGCCAATCACACCCTCATGGTGTTCGGCCTGGTGTTCATTGTCACCGGTATCGGCTTCAAGCTTGGCAATGTGCCTTTCCATATGTGGGTGCCCGACGTCTATCAGGGTTCGCCTACTGCCGTCACCCTGTTGATCGGCTCCGCCCCCAAGCTGGCAGCCTTTGCCTTCGTCATGCGTTTGCTGGTGCAGGGCATGCCTGGCCTGATGGCCGATTGGCAGGGCATGTTGATCGTGCTGGCGGTGCTATCCATAGGCGTAGGTAATCTGGTCGCCATCGCCCAGACCAACCTCAAGCGTATGCTGGCCTATTCGACCATCTCGCATATGGGCTTCCTGCTGCTGGGTGTTCTGGCGGGCACCGTGCAGGGTTATTCGGCGGCCATGTTCTACGCCATCGTCTATGCGATCACCGCCGTGGCCGGTTTCGGTGTGGTGCTGCTGATGTCGCGGCAGGGTTTCGAGGCCGAGCGCCTGGCTGATCTCAAGGGCTTGGCCAAGCGTAGCCCCTGGTTTGCCTGGATGATGCTGTTTGTGATGTTCTCCATGGCGGGTATCCCGGTATTTGTCGGCTTCTTTGCCAAGCTGGCGGTCATCCAGGCCATAGTCGAGGCGCAGCTGGTGTGGCTGGCCGTGGTGGCGGTGCTGTTCTCGCTGATTGGTGCCTTCTACTACCTGCGTGTGGTCAAGCTGATGTTCATGGATGAGCCCAGCGATGAGAGCCCGATCGCGGTGAAGCTGGATATGCGCATACTGCTGTCGGTCAACTGCCTGGCCATGCTGGTACTGGGGCTGATGCCCAACCGCTTGCTGGTGCTGTGCTACCAGTCGGTCGGTCATAGCCTGGGTGTGATGTGAATACGACTTTGATCGTTTTTATCGGATTGGCGGCCTTGGCCGCCAATTTGCCGTTTATGCTGGAGTCCATCCTGTTCGTGCGCAAGCCGGCCAGTGGGCGCAAGGCCTTGGGCTGGCGGCTGCTGGAGCTGGTGCTGCTGTATTTCATCGTCGGTGGGCTGGGTTTGTGGCTGGAAAGCCGCTACGGCCCGGTGCATACCCAGCGTTGGCAGTTCTATGTCACCACCTTCGCCTTGTTCGTTGTGGCGGCCTATCCCGGTTTTGTTGCGCGCTATTTCTGGCGCAAGCCTGGTATGTAAGTACTTGTTTTTTCTGTATGTGCGGTGTCGTGGTAAAAAATCTGCAAAATTCTTTGTTGAAATGCTTGCCAGAACGGCAATACATCCCTAGAATGCGCAGCTCTTTGCAGGCGCGTAGCTCAGCTGGTTAGAGCACCACCTTGACATGGTGGGGGTCGTTGGTTCGAGTCCAATCGCGCCTACCAACACGGAGCAAGTGAATCATGTCATTCCGAACTACTACTACCGGCACTCTCTACTTGGGCTGAGTCGGCTTTCGGAAATTCGTTTGTTCAAAAGAAAAGTGCGACTTAGGTCGCACTTTTTTTTCGTCCTTACTCTACGCATATGCATCGTCAACTGGCTGAAAGGCCAACCGGCAACCTCAACCGCAAAGGTGAATGAAATGCCCATCGTTACGCTTCCCGACGGCTCGCAACGTAGTTTCGATCAGGCAGTGCGCGTCGCTGACGTCGCCGCCAGCATAGGCGCCGGCCTGGCCCGTGCCGCGCTGGCCGGCAAGGTGGACGGCAAATTGGTCGATACCTCCTACTTGATCGATCGCGATGTGCAACTGGCCATCATCACCGAGAAGGATGCCGAGGGGCTGGAAGTGATACGCCACTCTACGGCGCACTTGCTGGCGTTTGCCGTGAAGGAGCTGTTTCCGGATGCCCAGGTGACCATAGGTCCGGTCATCGAGCATGGTTTCTTCTATGACTTCAGCTACAAGCGTGCCTTTACGCCTGAGGATCTCGAGGCCATAGAGAAGAAGATGGGCGAGCTGGCCAAGCGTGATATCCCGGTGGAGCGCTACGAGCTGAGCCGCGACGATGCGGTGGCCTACTTCAAGAGCATAGGCGAGCACTACAAGGCGGAGATCATCGAGAGCATTCCGGCCAACGAGGCGCTGTCGCTGTATCGTGAGGGCGAGTTCACTGACTTGTGCCGTGGCCCGCATGTGCCGTCCACGGGCAAGCTCAAGGTGTTCAAGCTGATGAAGCTGGCGGGGGCTTACTGGCGCGGCGACAGCCGTAACGAGATGTTGCAGCGTGTCTATGGCACGGCCTGGGTCAAGAAGGAAGATCTGGAGCAGTACCTGCACATGCTGGAAGAGGCCGAGAAGCGCGACCACCGCAAGCTGGGCAAGCAGCTGGATCTGTTCCATATGCAGGACGAGGCGCCCGGCATGGTGTTCTGGCATCCCAAGGGCTGGAGTCTGTGGCAATCGGTCGAGCAGTACATGCGCAAGCGTCTGTCGGTTGCGGGCTACCAGGAAGTGCGCACGCCCATGGTGATGGACAGGGTGCTGTGGGAGAAGTCTGGTCACTGGGAAAACTATCGCGAGAATATGTTCACCACGGAGTCGGAAAAGCGCGACTACGCAGTGAAGCCCATGAACTGCCCGGCCCATGTGCAGATCTTTAATAGCGGCCTGCGCTCGTACCGTGACCTGCCCATGCGCCTGGCTGAGTTTGGCGCCTGCCACCGTAACGAGCCGTCTGGTGCCTTGCACGGCATACTGCGGGTGCGTGGCTTTGTGCAGGATGATGCGCATATCTTCTGCACCGAAGAGCAGATCGTGGAGGAGTCGCGCGCGTTCAATGAGCTGGCGATGTCAGTCTACCGCGACTTTGGCTTTGACAATGTGGCGGTCAAGCTGAGCCTGCGGCCGGAGAAGCGTGCCGGCACGGATGAGACTTGGGATAAGGCTGAGAATGGCCTGCGGGATGCCTTGCGGGCCTGCGGCGTGGCGTGGGAGGAGCTGCCGGGCGAGGGCGCCTTCTATGGCCCCAAGGTGGAGTACCACATCAAGGATGCGCTGGGCCGATCCTGGCAGTGCGGCACCCTGCAGCTGGACTTTGTGCTGCCGGAGCGCCTGGATGCCGAGTATGTCAGCTCGGAAGAAAGTGCCCGCAAGCGGCCGGTGATGTTGCACCGTGCCATACTCGGTTCGCTGGAGCGTTTCCTCGGTATTCTTATCGAGAACCATGCTGGTGCGTTTCCGCTTTGGCTGGCGCCAACCCAGGCGGTGGTCATGAGCATCAGTGAGCACCAGGCCGATTATGCGGCTGAAATTACGGCAAGCCTCAAAAAACAGGGATTTAGAGTCGAGTCGGACTTGAGAAGTGACAAGATAGGCTTTAAAATACGCGAACATAGCTTGCAGAAGCTACCTTATCAGGTGGTTGTTGGGGATAAGGAAAAAGCTGCTGGATTAGTTGCCGTGCGTTCCCGCGGTGGTGAAGATCTGGGTCAGATGACGCTGGCGGCGCTGGTTGAGCGCTGGAATGCGGAGATGATCAAGATCTGAGTCCGACGGTCCCGTTGAAATACGGGGCCGTTTCGTTCGGGTCGCGCGGTTTTCGTTTTTTACTTGGGAGTAAGCGCTATCGCTCAGGATAAAGAGCCGCGGATCAATGGTGAAATCACCGCCCGCGAAGTGCGTCTGAACGACGAGGAAGGCGAGCAGCTCGGTATTGTGAGCCTTGCCGAAGCATTGCGTATGGCTGAAGAGCGCGAGGTTGATCTGGTTGAGATCGCCCCGAATGCTGTTCCGCCTGTCTGTCGCTTGATGGACTACGGCAAGTTCAAGTACCGCGAGAGCAAGAAGCGCCATGAGCAAAAGCTCAAGGTCAAGCAGGTACAGATCAAGGAAGTGAAGTTCCGTCCGGGTACCGACGAGAACGACTACCAGGTCAAGCTGCGCAATGTAACGCGCTTCCTGGAAGAGGGTGACAAGGCGAAGATCACCCTGCGCTTCCGCGGTCGCGAGATGGCCCACCAAGAGATCGGCATGGCGCAGCTCAAGCGCATTGAAACCGATCTGGGTGAGCTGGCTTTGGTGGAGCAGTTCCCCAAGCTGGAAGGCCGTCAGATGATCATGATGCTGGCGCCCAAGAAGAAGGTCTGACCTTTCTTGGCAGGATAAAGGGTGGCAACAAGCCCTGCCCGGGTGTGAATCCGGGTGCCTTGTTGTAATAACCGTGGTGTTGGGTATTAAGTGCGTGCAAGCGCCGCCCTGTGCCAAATCTAACTAAGGCAAAAACGGAGTACGTCATGCCGAAGATGAAGACCAAATCGAGCGCCAAGAAGCGTTTGAAGGTGTTGGGTAATGGGGGCGTCAAGCGCTCCAAGGCGTTCAAGCGCCACATCCTGACCAAGAAGACCACCAAGAACAAGCGCCAACTGCGCGGCACGACCATGGTCCACCCGACCAATATGGCCTCCGTGCGCGCCATGTTGCCGTACGCTTAATCTTCTCGGGAAAGGAATAAACCATGCCTCGCGTCAAACGTGGTGTAACAGCCCGCGCTCGCCATAAAAAAGTCCTCGCTCTCGCCAAGGGCTATCGTGGTCGTCGTAAGAACGTCTATCGCATCGCCAAACAGGCGGTGATGAAGGCCGGTCAATACGCCTACCGTGACCGCCGTCAGCGTAAGCGTCAATTCCGTCAGCTGTGGATCGCCCGTATCAACGCCGCATCGCGTGAACTGGGTCTGAGCTACAGCAAGTTCATGAACGGCCTGAAGCGCGCTTCGATCAATGTCGATCGTAAGGTGCTGGCCGATCTCGCCGTGTTCGATAAGGCCGCGTTTGCGCACATTGTTGCGCAAGCCAAGGCTAGCCTCGCGGCCTGAGCTACCGGTAGCTGAAAAAGGGAGGCGAAAGCCTCCCTTTTTTTGTCGCCCCACTCGCCATGGGTTTTCGCCTAGAGAATCCATCGCCAGTGATGAGGAGCGATGCAAGATGGACAATGTTCAAGCGATAGTCGATGAAGGTCTGGCCGCCCTGGCGGCCACCCACGATCCAGTCGAGCTGGAGAACGTGAAGGCGCGCTACCTGGGTAAATCCGGGGCGCTGACCGACCTGCTCAAGCAGTTGGCTGCGCTGCCGCCAGAAGAGAAGCGGGCACAGGGCGCGGTGATCAACCAGGCCAAGACGGCTTTTGAGCAGGCGCTGAACGGCCGCCGCGAAGCCATGGCAGCCGAGAAGCTGGCTCAACAGCTGGCCGCCGAGGCGCTGGATGTGACCCTGCCTGGGCGTGGTCAGTTGGCGGGTGGCCTGCATCCGGTGACCCTGGTCAAGGAGCGCATCGTTGCACTATTCCAGTCCATGGGCTTTGAGGTGGCTGATGGCCCCGAGATCGAGGACGACTGGCATAACTTCGAGGCGCTGAATACGCCCAAGGGTCATCCTGCCCGCTCCATGCAGGATACCTTCTACGTGGAAGGCGGCCGTGATGGCGAGCCGCTGGTATTGCGTACCCACACCAGCCCCATCCAGGTTCGCTATATGCAGAACCACCAGCCGCCCATCAAGATCGTGGCCCCTGGCCGTGTCTACCGGGTGGATTCGGACGCAACCCATTCTCCGATGTTCCATCAGATGGAAGGTTTGTGGGTGGCCGAAGGCGTCAGCTTTGCCGACCTCAAGGCAACGCTGATCGACTTCCTGCGTCGCTTCTTCGAGCGCGATGACCTGCAGGTACGGTTCCGTCCTTCGTTCTTCCCCTTCACCGAAACCTCGGCCGAGGTGGATGTGCTGGGCGAGCGCGGCTGGCTGGAAGTCGGTGGCTGCGGCATGGTGCATCCCAATGTGCTGCGCAATGTGGGCATAGACCCAGAGCAATACACCGGTTTCGCTTTCGGTATCGGTCTGGATCGTTTTGCCATGCTGTATTACGGCGTCAACGACCTGCGCCTGTTCTTCGATAACGATCTGACCTTCCTGAACCAGTTCCGCTAAGCCGGCTGGGCCAGCCCGTCTGTGGGCTGGCGGCAATGCATACGGGGCCGTGCCGGCCCCAACCGACAAGATACTGAGGGATCAAGCCATGAAATTCTCTGAATCCTGGCTGCGCGAGCTGGTTAACCCCGCGCTGGATAATGCCCAACTGGCCGAACTGCTCACCATGGCCGGCCTGGAAGTGGAAGAAAACGACGCCGCCGCACCGGCTTTTGACAAGGTGGTGGTGGCGCAGGTGCTGGAAGTGCGCAAGCACGAGAATGCCGAAAAGCTCAACGTCTGCAAGGTAGACGCGGGGCAGGGCGGCGAGCCGCTGCAGATAGTCTGCGGTGCGCCCAATGTCGCCGTGGGGGTGAAGGTGCCCTGCGCGCTGGTGGGCGCCAACCTGCCCGGTGATTTCAAGATCAAGGAAGCCAAGCTGCGTGGCGTGGAGAGCTTTGGCATGCTGTGTTCGGCCCGGGAGCTGGGCGTCAGTGAGGAGAGCGATGGCTTGCTGCTATTGCCCGCCGATGCGCCGGTAGGCCAGTCTTTCCGCCAGTACTTCGATCTGGACGACCGCATCCTCACGCTCAAGCTCACGCCCAATCGTGCTGATTGCCTGAGCTTGAGCGGGATAGCCCGTGAAGTAGCAGCGCTGACCGGCAGCAGCTACCAGGCCGTTGCCATCAAGCCAGTCGCTCCGGTGCTGGACGACAAGCGCGGCGTGAAGCTAGATGCCGCCACGGCTTGCCCGCGCTATGCCGGCCGCGTGATACGCGGGGTGAATGCTGCCGCAGCGACGCCGGACTGGATGAAGCGCAAGCTGGAGCGCAGTGGCCTGCGTTCCATCTCGGCCCTGGTCGATATCACCAACTACATCCTGTTGGAGCTGGGCCAGCCCATGCATGCCTTCGATAACGCCAAGCTGCAGGGCGATATCGTGGTGCGCTTCGCCCAGGCGGGCGAGCAGCTTGAGCTGCTCAACGGCAAGCAACTGATGCTGGAGCCTGACATGCTGGTGATTGCCGATGGCAATGGCCCGGTTGCACTGGCAGGCATCATGGGCGGCATGCCCACCTCGGTGCAGGCGGGCGAGACCCAGGATGTGTTCCTGGAATCGGCCTTCTTTGCGCCGGAAATCATTGCTGGCAAGGGCCGTCGCTTGGGTTTCAGCTCGGATTCCAGCCACCGCTATGAGCGCGGCGTGGACTTTGGTAACTGCCGCAATGCCTTGGAGCGTGCCACCGAGCTGGTACTGGCCATTTGCGGTGGACAGCCGGGCGGCGTGACCGAGACCTTGGCTGCCCTGCCAGCGCGCCCGGCAGTGACCCTGCGGGTGGCGCGGGTGGCACGGGTGCTGGGGGTAACGGTGGCTGCTGATGAGATCGTGGCCATGCTGCAAAAGCTGGGCTTGGCGGTGACGCGCGATGGCGAGACGCTGGCAGTGACACCACCCAGCTACCGCTTCGATATCAATATCGAGGAAGACCTGATCGAGGAAGTGGCCCGCATGTACGGCTACGACCAGATACCCACTCGCCCACCAGTATCCGGCCAGGCCATGCTCAAGCAGGATGGCAAGCTGCGTCCGTCCTTGCTGGTCAAGCAGGCGCTGGCTGCACGCGATTACCAAGAGGTGGTGAGCTACGCCTTTGTAGAAGAGAAATGGGAGGCGGACTTCGCTGCCAACCTGCAGCCGGTGCGCCTGCTCAACCCGATTGCCAGCCAGATGAGCGTGATGCGCTCTACCTTAATAGGCGGTCTGGTCAGCACCCTGGTGGCCAATCTCAATCGCAAGCACGAGCGTGTGCGCCTGTTCGAGGTAGCCCGGGTGTTCCATGGTGTGGAGGCGACCCAGCAGCCAGAGAAGGTAGCTGGCCTAGCTCATGGGCCGCGTTTGGCCGAGCAGTGGGGCAGCAAGGCGGCCAAGGTGGATTTCTATGATGTGAAGGCCGATGTGGAGGCACTGCTGGCACCGCGCGTGGCGCGCTTCGAGCGGGCCGAGCATCCAGCCTTCCACCCCGGTCGTTGTGCCCAGATCGTGCTGGATGGCACCATCATTGGCGTGATGGGCGAGCTCCATCCCAAGTGGGTGCAAAGCTACGATCTGAATGCCGCGCCGGTGTTGTTCGAATTGGACCTGGGGGCGCTGACCGGCCGTGACCTGATACGGTCGCAGCCGATTTCCAAGTTCCAGCCGGTACGCCGTGACCTGGCTTTTGTGGTGGATGACGCAGTGCAGTACCAGCAGGTGCTGGATGCCATGGCGAGCGCCAAGCAGCCTTATGTCACTGCCATAGAAGGCTTCGATGTCTATCGTGGTGCCGGGGTGCCGGAAGGGAAAAAGAGCCTTGCATTCAAGGTGATATTGCAAGATACTCAGAAAACGCTTTCGGACGCGGACATCGATTCCGCCGTCTCCCAGCTCGTCGCCGCGCTGCAACAACACGTCCAAGCCCAGCTCCGAAGCTAGGTTTTCGCGACGAAATCCGCATCAAAAATCATGACATTGACACTGACTAAAGCCGAACTCGCCGACCTGCTATTTGACAAGGTTGGCTTGAACAAACGTGAAGCCAAAGACATGGTGGAAGCCTTCTTCGAAGAGATCCGCCAGTCGCTTGAATCCGGGGAGAGTGTGAAGCTGTCCGGTTTTGGTAATTTTCAGCTGCGTGACAAGCCGCAGCGCCCTGGCCGCAACCCTAAAACGGGCGAAGAGATACCCATCTCGGCCCGCCGCGTGGTGACGTTCCACGCCAGCCAAAAACTGAAGGGCATGGTGGAAGACAACTATGCAGACGGAAAGCTCGTTACCGAGAGCTGAGCTGCCGCCCATCCCCGCCAAGCGCTACTTCACCATAGGTGAAGTCAGCGAGTTGTGCGGGGTGAAGCCACATGTGCTGCGTTACTGGGAGCAGGAATTCACCCAGTTGCGGCCGGTGAAGCGGCGCGGCAATCGGCGGTACTACCAGCACCATGAGGTGCTGTTGGTTCGTCGCATCCGTACCTTGCTGTATGAAGAAGGATTCACCATCAGCGGGGCACGCAATCGCCTGGAGCATCAGGCGCTGGATGCGGCGGAACACGGAGAAACCAGCTTGGCTGCGGCCCTCGAGCACGAGGCCGAAGCCGAGACGGCCGCAGCGGCCTCCTTGGCCCGGCTGCGGCATGACTTGGAAGATTTGCGAGATTTTCTTGCAAACTAGCTTGCCAGAGGGAAAAAGACCGGTATAATTCGGCCTCCTTCGAGTCGGAGCGTGGCGCAGCCTGGTAGCGCACTTGCATGGGGTGCAAGGGGTCGGAGGTTCGAATCCTCTCGCTCCGACCAGTAATACCAAAGGGCTTACAAGCAACAGCTTGTAAGCCCTTTTCGTTTTGGTGCTTGGCTGGCAGGGTTGCCAGGGGGAGGGCTGATCCCCGCACTTGGGCGGCGCGCCGGGGGTGTGCAGCATTGGCGCCCGTGGGGCTGCCAGTTGTCGCCTGCCTGGCTCAGATATCCTCCAACAGATCTCCAAATACCGCGGCTTCTCCCTCGCGCCGGTTCTTGCCTGGTGCGTCGTACAGCGCCAGCCAGCTGGGCCGGCGGGCGAGGCTCATGGGAACGGCGCAGAAGGCCTCGGCACGGTTGCAGCCACGGCCATGGGGCAGGGTGGCGCAGGTCTCGAACTCGCTCCAGAACACCGCTGCCTCCTGGTTGCTGCTCAGGTGCTTGCGGGCATCTTTCCAGCGATAGAGCCGTATCTCGCCATCCAGCACCATGGTGGGGCCGGCCAGCAGGTAAAGGTCGTCGCCTGCCAGATGCAGGTCGCGTATGCCCAGCCCTTCCAGATCCAGAAAATGCTTGCGCAGCAAGGGTGCGTCCTCGCCCAGCGGAGCCAGGCACAGTTGGTCGCCGTCAGCCACGATACGCAGCTCCAGCAGCCCTGCCCAGCCACGCAATACAGGGCCGCGCAGGCCCAGCAGCAGCCTGTCGCCCAGCACGGCCAACCCTTCGATGTCGAAGCCATTGTCCTTGCCGGGCAGGTGCAGATAGGGGCCGTAGTGTGGGTCGCGCGCCAGTGCATCGGTCAGCTGGTTGTCGCGGGCATTGCCCCCCAGGCGGGCGGCCTGGCGACCATCCGAGGTGGTGCGCTGCAGTGTGGGGCGGCCCTTGCTGTCTTCGGCCAGCGGCAGCCTTGCCAGCAGGCGGCGGTTGCCATCCAGGCTCAGCTTGGCCAGGCGGCGCGCATTGTCGACATGGCTACGACCCTGCTTGGGGCTCTTGCGCTTGAGGCCGTGCGAACCCACCACCCACAGATAGCCGCCAGCCAGTGCCATGCCTTCCAGGTCGGCTTCTTCGTCTGGATCGCCAGGCAGGTCCAGCAGGTCGGCCAGCCTGAAGCTGGTGGACTGGCCAAAGCGCAGTGTCTCGGCACCTTGCCGTGGCAGCAGTTGCAATCGCTCTAATGCACAGGATTCGTCACCTGCCACCCATAGCCACTCGCCCGTGAAAACGGCACCGGAAAGATTGTCGTGGGCCATGGCCTGGGCGGAGAATTCCAGCCTGACGGCCTTGGGGTGTAGGGTGTAGCTCATGCTGCATTCCGTTTACAGGGTTGACGCGGGGTGTATCCAAGCGTATCACGCAGCCGACCTTCCCGGATTTGTCCCGCCATGCCCCTAGAGCTCCTACCCTTTGCCGAACGCTTGACCCGCTGGCAGCGCAGCCACGGTCGCCATGATCTGCCCTGGCAGGTGGCCGACCCTTATCGGGTCTGGCTGTCCGAGATCATGCTGCAACAGACACAGGTTGCGATGGTGATTCCCTATTACCAGCGCTTTACCGAGTCCTTCCCTGACGTAGCCAGCCTGGCAGCGGCACCGCTGGATGAGGTGCTGGCCCATTGGGCAGGGCTGGGCTACTACACCCGCGCGCGCAATCTGCATGCAGCGGCTGGCAAGGTGATGAGTGCGTTTGCCGGTAGCTTCCCGGCCACGGCGGCAGAGATGGAGACGCTGCCCGGCGTGGGGCGTTCCACCGCAGCGGCCATTGCCGGATTTTGCTTTGCCGAGCGTAGTCCCATACTCGATGGCAACGTCAAACGGGTACTCGCCCGCTGGGCAGGCGTGGCGGGATTTCCTGGCGAGAAGAAGGTGGAGCAGCAGCTATGGGCCCTGGCCGAGGCGCTGCTGCCGGAGCATGCCGCAGATATGCCGGCCTATACCCAGGGCATGATGGACCTGGGCGCGACCCTCTGCACCCGTAGCAAACCACGCTGCCAGGCCTGCCCTTTGCGGGAGGACTGTCGCGCACATATCGAGGGGCGCCAGGCGGAGTTGCCCACCCGCAAGCCGCGCAAGGCCATACCCGAGCGCCAGACTGTCATGCTGCTGCTGGAACACGAAGGGCGTTTGCTGCTGGAGCGGCGCCCGCCTACCGGTATCTGGGGCGGCTTGTGGAGCCTGCCGGAAGCGGCCTCGGCAGCCGAGGTGCAGTTGCTATGCCGGCAGCGTTTCGGCTTGGATGTGGCACTGGCCGAGACGCTACCCGCTCTGGTGCATACCTTTACCCACTTCCGCCTGACCATTACCCCGCTGCGCTTACGGGTGACGGCCGAGCAGCACAGGGGGGCCGATGCTGATCTGGCGTGGTTGCGCCGTAGCGAGGCACTGAAGGCCGGTATCCCTACGCCGGTACGCAAGTTGTTACAGGCCAAGGCCAGGCCGCAGGGGGAGTTGTTCGAGCAATAAGAGCCCATCGTTTAGGCAGTGCAGGACGCATGGATGCTACTGGCCTCGGCACTGTGGCGTACTAGGCGTTCTGGCCGGCTACCCAGCCCGATGACCAGGCCCATTGGAAATTATAGCCGCCCAGCCAGCCCGTTACGTCCACCACCTCGCCCACAAAGAACAGGCCCGGTATCTTGCGCGCCATCATGGTCTTGGACGAGAGCGCGTCGGTATCCACACCGCCCCGTGTCACTTCGGCCTTCTTGTAGCCCTCGCTACCGCTGGGCTTGACCCGCCAGCCATGCAGATGGCTGGCCAGCAGCGCCAGTTCGGCCGGGGTGTACTGCTTCATGGGCTTGATGGTCACATGGGCGGCGCAGAAGGCCTGGGCAAAGCGCTTGGGCAGCCAGTCGGCCAGGATGTTGGGCAGTAGGGCATCGGAGCGCTTGGCGTCCTCGAACAACTGGGCGACGTCACGGCCTGGCAGCAGGTCCAGGGTGATTTCCCGGCCGGGTGCCCAGTACGATGAAATCTGCAATATGGCAGGCCCCGATACCCCTCGATGGGTAAACAGCACGTTTTCGCGGAAATGCGGGCCCTCGCCACCGTGGGCGTCGCAATCCAGTGATACCCCGGCCAACTCACCATACAGATCCTTGGGTTCGAAGGTGAGTGGCACCAGGCCTGCAGCCAGCGGCGTGATGGGCAGGTCAAACTGCTTGGCGATCTCGTAGCCCAGGCCGGTAGCACCGATGGGGGGGATGGATAGCCCGCCTGAGGCGATGACCAAGCTCTGGCAGCGCCAGGTTTCGCGGCTGGTCTCCACCAGGAAGCCGGTATCGGTCTGGCTGACGCCGAGAACCTGGGTACCCATGCGCCATTCGATACCCACCAGGTCGCACTCGCTCTTCAGCAGGTTGATGATGTCCTGGGCAGAGTGGTCGCAAAAGAGTTGGCCGAGTTTCTTCTCATGCCAGTCTATGCCGTAGCGATTGACCAGGTCGATGAAATCCTGCTGGCTGTACTGGGCCAGTGCCGACTTGCAGTAGTGGGGATTTCGCGACAGATAGCGGTCGGGCGCACAGTGAATATTGGTGAAATTACAACGCCCACCGCCCGAGATGCGAATCTTCTCGGCCAAGCGCTCGCTATGGTCGACCAGCGCAACACCGCGTCCACGCTGGCTTGCGCTGGCTGCTGCCATCATGCCGGCAGCACCTGCGCCGATGACGACCACGTCTATGTCTAGGATAGGCATCTAGTGTAATAACTCTGAAATGTCTTATAGTGGTGGCGGAATGCCTTGGAAGCGAGTAAGCACGCGGCTTGTGGCCAGAAGCCCGGCATGCGTCACCGCAACCTGACAAGCGCTTGACCAAGCGTTATTACCGTTACACCTGAATTCTAAAGCACACCGGGCAATTACCCTGCATTTCCCCTTGAGGAGGGGCGGGGTTCTGTGCCCCTGATATCACACCCGGAGAGAGAACAATCCCATGAAGCGCTTTGGCCTTGCCCGCACCCTGATCACATCCGCTCTGGTAGCCGCTGCCTTTGCACCGGCAGCCCAGGCGGCAGGCAACTACTCCAACATCTACTTCTTTGGTGACAGCCTGACCGATACCGGCGCTTACTTCGGCCTGCCTGGCGTGCCGCAGAACAATCGCTGGACCACCCGCAAGCCGGATGGCTCGGTCAATGACCTGTATGCCGACATCCTGGCGCGCCACTACGGTTTTACCCTGAAGTCTGTACTGGCGATCGACCTGGGGCAGGGTAAGGTCACGGCCGGCGGCAACAACTTCGCCGAAGGCGGTGGTGTGGTGCTGCCTGGCAGCCTGGCTGCCAATGATCCAGTGCAAACCAAATTGGTGCCCAACCAGATTGGTGCCCATCTGGCTAGCAACACCGGCAAGGCTGATCCCAACGCGCTGTACATGGTCTGGGTAGGCAATAACGACCTGGCTGCTGCCCTGGCCAACCCGGCTAGCGCCAGCACCAATGGTGCCCTGGCTGCTGAAGCCGTGGTGGCGCAGGTACAGCGTCTCAAGGCAGCGGGCGCCAAGCACATCATCGTCGGCAATGCCGTGGATATCAGCCGCACCCCCAAGCTGACCAGCCAGGTCTACGGCCAGGTGACAGCAGGCGTGGCCAGCGCGCTGTACGGCGGCGTCAACAATGCCACTACCGCCAACACCATCGCTGGTGGCTTGGCACAGCAAATGGGCCAGGGCAGCAATGCTGCACTGATAGGCCTGATGAGCGGTGCCATCCAGGCTGCCAATGGCCAGGCTACTACCTTGACGGGTATGCAGACTGCCGGCGCGGGTGCGGTCAAGACCACCCTGAATGGCAGCAGCACCACGCTGGCGACCTATGCCGTGGCGGCTACCAATGCCGAGAATGCCATTGCCACCAGCTACGCCACCACGGCAGTGAATGCTGCTGTGGACGCACTGGTGGGTGCCGGTTTGATCAACGCCACCGTGGCCGCGCAGCTGCGTGCAGCGGCCCCTGCGGCAGTTGCTGCCAATCTGGTTACCCCTATCCAGGGCAAGGTGGGTTCTACCGCCTCGGCAGCGCTGGCCTCGGCCAATTCGCTGGCCGGCAGCGTGTTCAACAACACCCTGAATGCTGGCCTGGGCAAGGTGGGTGACGTTGTCGCCATCGATGCCTTCCGCATGATGACTGAGGTGCTGGCCAACCCCACAGCCTTCGGCTACAGCAATGTCACCGGTACGGCTTGCGCTGATGCCAGCAATTGCGTTCAAGGTGCAGCCGGCTTTACTCCGGGGGCCGAGAACTTCTTCTTTGCCGATGGCTTCCACCCCACGCCCAAGACGCATGCCCTGCTGGCGCAGGTGCTCATGTCCACACTGGATGCGCCTTACTACGCTGCCCAGCTGGCACATACACAGCCCATTGCCCGCAATGCCGTACAAGGCGTGCTGGATGAGCGTGTGGGTCAGGCCCGTTCGGTTGGGGTGCTCGACACCTTTGCCCGTATTACCCGCTTGAGCAATGACCAGGATGCCAACAGCCTGGGCATGCAGAGCAACGGCCGCAATGCCGCCCTGACTGCCGGCCTGGATTTCCAGTTCAATGCAGATACCTCGATCGGTATGGCCTTCACCCAGGCCAACAGCGATACCGATTTCGGCAACAAGGCTGGTGGTTTCGATACCAACACCCGCCTGCTGACCGGCTTTGTCCGCTATGAGAGCGGCCCCATCAGCGTGGCTGCCGATGCCTCCTTCGGCTCGGCCCGTTTCCGCGAGATCCGCCGCAACATCCAACTGGGTACCCTGAGCCGTACCGAGAAGGGTGACACCACAGGTAGCCAGGCTGCATTGCGCGTGGTGGGTGGTTATCAGCTGTCGCTGGGTGATTACAGCGTCACGCCCACGCTGAGCCTGGCCGCCAGCGAGACCAGCGTCGGTGGTTATGCGGAGAAGTGCGGCGACATCGCCAATGCCACGTCCTGCAGCACCTCCATGCGCTATGACAAGCAGCGCATCGATTCCATGCTGTTGGGCGCAGGGGTCAAGTTGAACGCCGATTGGGGCACTTTCAAGCCCTATGCCTCGGTGATGGCCTATAGCGAAGTCAAGGACGAAGACCGTACCGTGCGCGCGGCCCAGATCGGCCAGCAAGCCAGTTTCGCCACCGATGTCTACACGCCGGACACCAGCTATGCGGTGATCAACGTCGGTACTTCGGCCAGCCTGAGCAAGACGGTGAATGCCTACTTCAGCTATAGCTACACGGCCGGCTTGAGCGATGAAAAGCGCGCTGCAATGTCGGTGGGCCTGCAAGCTGCTTTCTAAGCTCGTCTCTGCGGCAACAAAAAACCCGACACTGGTGTCGGGTTTTTTGTTGCCGGTATGATCTTGCCCGGCTTCTGGCGCCGCCAATACAAACCAGCGCCTAGCCAGCCATGCCATAGTGACGCAGCAAGGCGTCTATCTTGGGCGCACGCCCACGGAATGCCTTGAAGCTATCGATAGCCGGACGGCTGCCGCCAACGGCCAGGACTTCCTGGCGGAAGCGCTGGCCGGTTAGGCTGATCTGCGTCGGCGCTTCTTCGAATGCGGCATAGGCGTCGGCGCTCAGCACCTCGGCCCATTTGTAGCTGTAATAGCCCGCTGCGTAGCCACCGGCAAAAATATGGCTGAACAGATTGGGGAAGCGATTCCACTCGGGCGGCAGGTTGACGGCGACTTCCTCGCGGACGCGCTGCAGCAGTTGCAGCACAGTTTCCTGGCTGGCGCTGTCGCGGCTGTGCAGGGCCATGTCGAACAGGCCAAACTCCAGCTGGCGCACGTTGCCCATACCGCTCTGGAAGTTCTTGGCTGCCAGCATTTTGTCGTACAGCTCGCGCGGCAGGGGTTCGCCGGTTTCGGCATGCTCGGTCATGGCCACCAGACGTTCCCATTCCCAGCAGAAATTCTCCATGAACTGGCTGGGCAGCTCCACGGCATCCCACTCCACGCCGTTGAGACCTGCCACACCCAGTTCATTGACCTCGGTCAGCAGCAGATGCAGGCCATGGCCCATTTCATGGAACAGGGTGATGACTTCATCGTGGCTGAAGGTGGCCGGCTTGCCGTCGGCGCCGCGGCCAAAATTGCAGGTCAGGTAGGTTACCGGGGTTTGCAGGCCTTCAGACTTGAGTCTGCGGTTGCGGCAGTCATCCATCCAGGCGCCGCCGCGCTTGCCTTCGCGGGCGTAGAGATCGAAGTAGAACTGTCCCACTAGCTTGCCGGCCTGATCGACCAGGCGGTAGACGCGTACGTCTTCATGCCATACCGGCGCGGTGTCGGCCTCTGCCTTCAGGCCAAACAGGGTCTCTATCACATTGAACAGGCCGGCCAGCACCCGGGGTTCGGTGAAGTATTGCTTCACAGCCTGCTCAGAAAAGCTGTAGCGGGCTTCCTTCAGCTTCTCAGTGGCATAGCCCAGATCCCACATCTGCAGGTCGGCCAGGCTCAGGTGCTCACGGGCGTAGGTTTCCAGCTCGGCGCGGTCGCGCTGGGCGTGCGGCTTGGCACGGGCGGCCAGGTCTCGCAGGAAGACCAGCACTTCGTCCGGCGTGTCGGCCATCTTGGTGGCGACCGAATACTCGGCATAGTTGGCAAAGCCCAGCATGGCGGCCAACTCGCCACGCAGGGCCAGGATGCGATCAATCAGGGCGCTGTTGTCCAGTTCGGCCGGGCCAAACTCAGATGCACGGGTGCTGTAGGCGCGGTAGAGCTGGGCACGCAGTTCTCGATTGTCGCAGTAGCTTTGCACCGGCAGATACACGGGCATGTGCAGGCTCAGCTTGTAGCCGGGCTTGCCATCCTTCTCGGCGGCGGCACGGCACATGGCCTTGATATCCTCGGGTAGCCCGGCCAGCTCGGCTTCGCTGTCCACATACAGGGCGAAGGCATCGGTGGCATCCAGCAGGTTCTGTTCGAACTTGGCCGACAGATTGGCCAGCTCCTCCTTGATGGCGCTGAAACGTGCCTTCTGCTCATCGGCCAACTCGGCACCACCAAGACGAAAGTCGCGCAGGGCGTTTTCGATGATGCGCTTCTTGGCGGCGTCATAGCCCGCATACTCGGGGCATTGCGCCAGCAGCTTGTACTGGGCGAACAAGGCCAGGTTCTGCCCCAGTTCGGCACCAAATTGGCTTAGCTTGGGCAGGTTGGCATTGTAGGCTTCGCGCAGTGCAGGGGTATTGACCACGAAATTGAGATGGCTCACCTGTCCCCAGGCACGCCCCAGGCGCTCGTTGGCGTCATCCAACGGGCGTACAAAGTTATCCCAGCTGACAGGGCTGATGGTCTCCGCCGCCCTTACGGCGGCGCGGGCCTCGACCAGCAACTGATCGATGGCGGGGGTGATGTGTTCGGGCAGGATATCGCCAAACCGTGGCAAGGCAGAGAAATCGAGTAGGGGGTTGGTCATGGCGTGGGCTCGGTCCGGTAACGATAGGAAGTCTGATTGAGGCTAGATGGGGGCGATTTGCTCCCAAGGCAAGGGCTGGCATGGGCTAGCACAGGGCTCTCGGCTATACTCGGGCGCTTGTATTGGATTGGAGTTTAACCATGGCCGTACGTCCGTTCAAAGGTATCAAGCCCGTTGTGCCCGACTCTGCCTATGTCGATGAAGCTGCCGTGGTGGTGGGCGAGGTGGTACTGGGCGAGAACGCCTCTATCTGGCCGGGCGCCATTGTTCGTGGGGACGTCAATCATATCCATATCGGACGGGATTCCAATGTGCAGGATCTGGCCTGCCTGCATGTCAGCCACAAGCGGCCGGAAGACCCCTTGGGCGCGCCGCTGATCATAGGCGAGCGAGTAACCATAGGTCACCAGGTGACACTGCATGGCTGCACCATAGGCGACGAGTGCCTGATCGGCATCGGCACCATCGTGCTCGATCGCGCCGTGATCGAGCCACGGGTGATGATAGGTGCAGGTTCGCTGGTACCACCTGGCAAGGTGCTACGTTCAGGCCACCTCTATCTGGGCCGTCCGGTCAAGGAAGTCCGGGCGCTTACCGAAGATGAGATCGCACACTTTGCCTACTCTGCCCAGCACTATGTGCGATTGATGCGTGGGCACCAGGAAAGCTGACCGGCATCAACCGAAACCGCCGCCGTATTGGCTTACAATGCGGCGCATTATCAAGCAGTAGATTGGTTCGCCATGCTGAACTTCCTTCCCGCGTTCCTGCGCGGCCTGATTTCCTCGTTGCTGCTGGCGCTGAATGTGCTGGTTTATGGGTTCATGATACTGACCCTGGCCATCATCAAGTTCGTGCTGCCGTTCACCGCCATCCGCAAGGCGGTGGATAGGGTGCTCAATACCCTGGCGCAGGGTTGGGTCTACAACAACAGTGTCTGGATTGCCCTGGCGCAGAAGATCAACTGGCGGCTGGAGGGGCTGGAGAAGCTCAACCCCAAGGGCTGGTACCTGGTCAGTTCCAATCACCAGAGCTGGGTCGACATCTTTGTCCTGCAGCAGACCCTCAAGGGCCATATTCCCTTCCTCAAGTTCTTTCTCAAGCAACAACTGATTTTTGTGCCTGTGATTGGCCTGGTCTGGTGGGCGCTGGATTTCCCCTTCATGAAGCGCCACAGCGAGGCCTATCTCAAGAGGCATCCGGAAGCCCGTGGCCAGGATCAGGAGACTACCCGGCGCGCCTGTGAGAAGTTCGCCCTGGTGCCGACCTCGGTCATCAACTTTCTGGAAGGCACCCGTTATACCTCTGCCAAGCATGCGCAGCAGCAGTCGCCCTACACCCATTTGCTCAAGCCCAAGGCCGGCGGCATTGCCCTGGCCATGAACGCCATGGGGGAGAAGTTTCAGTCATTGATCGATGTCACCATCTACTATCCCGATGGCCCACCGAGCTTCTGGGATTTCCTGGCTGGCCGGGTCAAGCAGATTGTGGTCCTGGTGAAGGAAAGGCCTATTCCGGCTGAGTTGACCCGTGGCGATTACGGGGGCGACGCAGTGTTCCGCGCCAAGGTGCAGGCCTGGGTGCACGAGATGTGGCAGGACAAGGACAAGCTGCTGGCAAGCTTGCACCGCGGCGCCTGATACCAGGGCGCGCCGCGATTGGAACAGCCGCTACCCTGGGTAGCGGCTTTTTTGCGCCCGTGGGGACGGCTTACATCTGCTTGAACAGATGCGCATAGGCGCGGCTGACGGCCACCTTCTCCGGGCGTGACTTCAGGGTCAGCGTTACCTTGCCGGTGAAGTCGCGGCAGGCCTCGGCGATATCGCGCACATTGACCAGGGTGGCGCGATGTACCTGCCAGAACTGGTCGGCGTCCAACTGCTCCAGCAGCTCCTTCAAGGAGGTGCGTATCAGGTACTCGCCCTCGCGGGTCACCACAGTGGTGTATTTGTCGGCGGCGTGGAAGTAGCAAACGTCGTCTACTGCGATCAGCTTGACCTCGTTGCCCTGACCGGCCCGTATCCAGGTCAGCCGGTGGCTACCGGGGGTGATGGGCAGGCCGCCACCCAAGGCTGCACGCAGGCTGTCCAGCAGGGCGCCGTTGTTGGCCGGGCGCTGGCTGGCCAGCTTGTCGCGCAGCTTGGTGATGGTGCGGCTGAGCCTGTCGTCGCTGAAAGGCTTGAGCAGGTAATCAATGGCATCGCGCTCGAAGGCCTCGACGGCATACTGATCGAAGGCCGTGACAAACACACAGTGGCAGCCATCGGCCGAACGGGCCACCTCCAGGCCAGTCAGGCCGGGCATCTTAATATCCAGAAAGGCCACGTCGGGCTCGTGCTCGCGCATGGCGGCAGCGGCCTCAAGGCCATTGCGGGCCACTGCGATGATGTCCAGCTCAGGCCATAGCTGGCCCAGCTTGATCCTGAGATAGTCGGCCAGCAGGGGTTCGTCGTCGGCGATCAGGGCGGTGGGTGTTTGCATCGGTGTGTCGATTATCCGTGATTCAGCGGCAGTTCCAGCCGGGCAGTGACGCCACCGGCCGGGTTGGACTGCAATGACAGCCCGGCAGCGCTACCGTACAGTGTAGCCAGTCTGGCGCGTACATTGCTCAGCCCCACTCCCTGGCCGCGGACTTCTTCCGGCAGGCCCAGGCCGTTGTCGATGACGCTGGCGACCAGTCGGCCACCATCTATATCCAGGGCGACCTGTACCGTGCCGCCTTCCACCTTGGGCTCCAGCCCGTGGCTGACGGCGTTTTCCACCAGGGGCTGCAACAGCATGGGAGGGAGGTGGGCATCCAGCAACGGCTCGGGGCAGCTCAGGCTGAAGTCCAGACGCTCGCCCATACGTATCTTGAGTATGCCCAGGTAGGCCTGCAGCAGGTCCAACTCCTGCCTGACCGTGCTGTGCTCGTTGCGGGTACGGGCCAGCGAGGCGCGCAGATAGTCGTTAAACAGGCCCAGCATCTGCTTGGCGCGGTCTGGCGCAATATCGATCAGACTTTGCACGCTGGCCAGGGTATTGAACAGGAAGTGCGGCTCTATCTGCGCCTGCAGCATGCGTAGCTGCGACTGTATCAGCAGCTTGTCCTGCTCGGCCCGCTTGGCCTGCTCCAGATGGTAGGCCGATTCCATCCGGCTGGTTTTCTCACGGCCCCACAGGATGCTGCCTATGACGCCGGCAGCCAGCAGAAAGAAGAACAGACTGAAAGCCAGGTAGTGCGGGTACTTGCTGATGACATCAGCAAGTTCGTCCACCCGCGCCACCCAGTTGAAGGCCAGCCCCACCAGTGCGCCAATGAACACGGCGGCGGCGAAGTACCAGGGCTCGCGCTCGGGCGCGGGCTTGATCACCGAAAAGGTGAAGGTAATGGCAGCAAAAACCGAGAAGCCTATGACCTGTATGGTCAGCATCACCCGCCAGGTGGGCGAGTCGCTGGACAAGGCAAAGAACACCCCGGCCAGGGTGTTGAATAGCAGGGTGACCAGGAGGTTGCGCCAGAGTGAACGGCGCACCTCTCCGGTAGCTAGCGTAGTGTGGGCTGCGGTGGGCATGCCTCGAGCTTAGGCGATTCGCACCGCCGGGTCACGTATGGGTTTGCTGGGCTGAGGCGTACGCAACGGTACGACCTTTCCTTGCAGCGTACTGGGTGCGGCTGGGGCACGGCGGCCCAAGGTAAACGGACTGAACATCTTTCTCTCCCCCTAAAGCCGGCTGACTGGCTGGCGAGGCGAAAGTTAGCGCGTCTGCTCGAGGTCGCGGAGTGCTTTGCGATGAAATGCGGTTTAGGCGGGCGAAATGCATTCAGCGTTGATGAACGACGCTGCGCTTGCGACGAAAATGCGTCTCGTCAGCATAGAAATCTGTCGTCTGCTCCGGCCACCAGCCGGGTATGCCGAGCACAGGCAGGGGCGGCAAGGCGCGTGGATCCTGCAACTGGCCGCGGCTTATGGCCTCGGCCAGCTGGTTATCCAGCCACCGCAGCCGGCTAGGGTGGTCGAGTTCGAACCAGTCGGCCGCGACCGCTACCAGCATGACCTTGGCCACAATGCCCTTGAATGGCGCCAGGCTTTTTTCCATCAGGGCGTGGCCCACACTCCAGGGTTCCATCAGCCGGCCCCAATCCCCTCGGCGGGCCTGGAAGAGCTGCGGCCAATCATGTGCCCGGAGTGCTTCGGCCAAGGTGGGGTCCGCTACAGCCAGCACCAGCCCCGACTCATCGAACAGGGTAGCGGCATCACGGGCCCGGCTACGTAGCGGTCCTGCCTGGCAGGCCAGCTCATCCACATGCTGCTGGTTCAGCGCCGCCTTGGTGCGCGGCCAAGCCAGCCAGCATAGCGCATTGAAGCAGTCGTGCCAGTTGTCGGGCCGGGTAGCCACCAGGCCTTGCTGGGCGATACGCAGCTCGTAGTTGCCATCGGCCAGTTCGGCAGGGTCGGCAAAGCCTATCGGCAACCCGGCCTGGTTGAGCGTCTGCAAGGAAGGCGGCAGCGCCTGCCAGTCGGCATGGCGGGGGAACTGCTGCCAATCCAACTCGGCCAGTACGCCACGCAGTGGCAGCAGCCAGGGAGAGTGCAGCAGATGAGGCAGGGGCCAGGGCAGCATGACGGTGTCGCAACTCAAAAGGCCATGAGCTTAGCGCCTATGGCCTGCCAGGCAAAGTTGCCTGCCACGAGCTGAATCGTTGAAAGTGAACGCCATTCAGCAAGATGACGAGTGCCAGCGAGGTGGCCTCCACGCACCGTGCAACATGGACTGCCGTCGCGGCGGCGCGGGTGGGGGGAATAAAACAAGGGAGAGCTCAACGTATCAGGCTGCGCTGCGGTTTAGCGCCAGGGTCTCCCTGGCGCCTGACATCTCCGTAACGCCCATCAATGGCCAGATTTCGTCGTAGGCGCTGAAGCCAATTAAAACTGATAACGAGCGTCAGCGAGGCTCCCGCGCGGCGGCGCGGGCGGGGGGTGTGGAATAAAACAAGGGAGAGCTCAACGTATCAGGCTGCGCTGCGGTTTAGCGCCAGGGTCTCCCTGGCGCCTGACATCTCCGTAACGCCCATCAATGGCGTCAGTTCATACCAAGCTCTCAAAAGCCAGTCAGCACCAGCTTGCCTATGACCTTGCCTTCTTCCAGCAGCGCATGGGCGCGGCGCAAGTTGGCGGCATTGATACTGCCCAGTTTTTCACCCAGTGTGGTCTTGAGTGTACCGTTGTCTATGAGTCGGGCTACCTCAACCAGCAGGCGATGCTGCTCTATCATGTCGGCAGTCTGGAACAGCGAGCGGGTGAACATCATCTCCCAGGCGAAGAAGGCGCTCTTGGCTTTGAGCTTCTCGATATCATGCGGCTTGGCGGCTTCTACAATGGACACAATACCACCTTGAGGCGCGACCAGTTCGGCCAGGGTATCGAAGTAGGCATCGGTATCGCTGGTGCAGAATATGTAATCCACCTGGGCAAAGCCTTCAGCGCGCACGGCGTCCAGCAGTTCGCTGCCATGCCTGACGACATGGTCTGCACCCAGCGTCTGGCACCAGGCCCGTGATTCCGGCCGGCTGGCTGTAGCGATCACCTTCAGGCCTGCCAGCTTGGCCAGCTGTATGGCGATGGAACCTACACCACCGGCACCGCCGACTATCAGCAGGGTCTTGCCGGCATCCCGACCGTGACGATCCAGCCGCAGCCGCTCGAACAAGGCCTCCCAGGCGGTGATGGCAGTCAGTGGCAGGGCGGCGGCGGCCGTGTAGTCCAACGTGGTGGGCATGGGGCCGACAATGCGCTCATCCACCAGCTGGTACTCAGCGTTGCTGCCTTGGCGGGTGATATCGCCAGCGTAATAAACCTTGTCGCCAGGCTGGAACAGGGTCACGGACTCACCTACGGCTTCCACTACGCCTGCGGCATCCCAGCCCAGTATCTTGGGATTAGCTTCCACCGTGTCCTTGGGGGCGCGGATCTTGAAGTCCACCGGATTGACAGCGATGGCTTCGATACGAACCAGCAGGTCATGGCCGCTGGGTTGGGCGGGGCGGGGCAACTCCATATCCAGCAGCGATTCGGGGTGGTTGATAGGCAGGTATTTGGTCAGGGCGACAGCACGCATGATGTTCTCCATAAGGGTTCAGGGGCTGCAACCCGTGATTGAGTGGCAGCAACTTCGAGTGACTGCAGTGTAGATTCGTTCTTTGAGTTGATAAATAATCAAAAAAGAACAATATTGTTTCTTATGGAAGACAATAACATTAGCCCAGACGAGTTGGCCGGCATGGCGCTTTTCGCCGCCGTGGTGGAAGCCGGCAGCCTGACTGCGGCTGCCGAGCGGCTGGCGCTGTCAAAGTCGGCGGTCAGCAAGGCCTTGGTGGCACAGGAGGCAAGGCTGGCAGCCAAGCTGTTGCAACGCACTACCCGCCGTCAGTCCCTGACTGAGGTGGGCACGGCTTATTATGAACACTGCCGCAGGGTATTGCTGGAGGCCGGTGAGGCACGTAGGGCGGTGGACAGACTGCATGCCCAGCCTGTGGGCGTGCTGCGCATTACAGCGCCTATCAGCTTTGGCAGCGAGCATCTTTCACGCCATATGCCCGAGTTGCTGAAGCGCTACCCTGGCATGCAGGTAGATTTGCAACTGAGCGACCGGCTGGTGGATCTGGCCGAAGAAGGCTACGACCTGGCCATTCGGGTGACGGACAAGCCAGACCCCCTGTTGGTGGCGCGCGCGCTGGCGCCCATACGTTGGGTGGTCTGCGCTAGCCCAGCCTACCTAGCCCAGCATGGCACCCCAATGCAGCCCTCAGACCTGGCAGGGCATGCCTGCCTTACCTATCCAGCACTGACGCCGGGCGGAGCCTGGCCATTCCTGCTGCAGGGGCAATCCTGGCAGCAGCCGGTCAGCGGCCCGCTACGCATGAACAACAGCCTGGCCCTGTTGCTGGCCGCATTGGGTGGCTTGGGTGTAGTGCGCTTGCCGAGTTTTGCTGCTTCGGGGCAACTGGCCGACGGCAGCTTGCGACCCCTGCTGCAGGACTACGCCGTACCACCGCAGACGGCCCTGGCAGTCTACCTGCCCAACCGCTATCTCTCACCCAAGGTCAGGGCTTGTGTCGATTTTCTGCGCGAGCGGCTAGGGAATGGCGGTAGGCCATATTGGGATCACTGGCTGGATGAGACAGGGAAATGAAACAGGCCACCTATTGGTGGCCTGTGAACAGGCTCTTAGCCCGTGCTTACTTCAACACGGCCAGGGCTGCTTCGTAGTTGGGCTCATCGGCAATCTCGCCAACCAGTTCAGCGTGGATCACCTTGTTGGCTTCATCTAGCACGACCACCGCGCGCGCGGTCACGCCGGCCAGAGGGCCGCCGGCGAGGTCGACGCCGTAGTCAGTAATGAATTCACGACCTCGCATGGTGGACAGGGTGACCACATTGCTCAGGCCTTCGGCACCGCAGAAGCGCTTTTGGGCAAATGGCAGATCGGCCGAGATGCACAGCACCACGGTGTTGGCCAGCTTGTCGGCTTCGGCATTGAACTTGCGGGTGGACATGGCGCAGGTCGGGGTATCGATGCTGGGGAATATGTTCAGCACCTTGCGCTTGCCGGCAAAGGTCTCCAGCGTGGCGTCTGCCAGGTCGGCGCCGACCAGCTTGAAGGCGGGGGCGGTGCTGCCAACCACGGGGAAGGTGCCATTGACGGGGATGGGGTTGCCGCGCAGGGTAACGGTGGACATGGGGGAACTCCTGGTTAGAAAAACGGGTAGGTTGGTGCCGGGCGGCGCAGCTTCCCGGTTGGGTAGGCGGTCGCACCAGCGGGATTCGGTAGCTTAGAAAACACCATTCCCGCCGGAGCGGGAATGGTGTCATGCGATACGGTGAGCATCGGGTTCAATCGATGTCTGTCATTCCTGCGCCAGCATGGCTTCGGCCAGCTTGTCGTAGTTGGGTTCCGCGTTGACGTCCTGCACCAGTTCGGCGAACAGCACGGTGTCGTTTTCGTCGAGACCAAACAGGGCGGTTGACATCATGCCCGATAGTGGCACATCGGTGATCATGACGCCGTAATCCTTGTGGAAATCACGGCCGCGCAGGGTAGAGAGCAGGTGCACCTTGCGTATGCCCTCGGTGGCAATCACCCGGGCCATGGCATAGGGGGTATCGACAGATACCACAAAGGATTTGGTGTTGGGGAAGCCATCGGCGATGCTTTCCAGCCTGCGGGTTATCTTCAGGCCGATTTCGGCATCCACACTGGGCACCACGGCGATGATCTTGCGCTTGCCGATGAACTTGGACAGTGGGACATCACCGAGGTTGGTGTCCACCAGCATAAAGCTGTGCGCGGTGTCGCCTACGCGCGGAAAGCGGCCGCCCACGCCTATCGGCTCGCCGTTAAGTAGCACAGTGGCCATGTTTGTTGTCCTCCGGTTGATGGCATCTACAGTATCGACAGCCGCAGCCATGAAAGCAAGCCGGTTGCGTGGAATTCACCGGGCCTGTGCCATACCGGCTTGTGGCGCCCAGCTAGTGCCGTACCGGATAGAACCAGCTCAGGGTGTAGCCGCTGGAGCGCATATCGCCCAGGTCCAGTTGCAGGAAGGCACGCAACTCGCCATTGGCAGCCAGGTTGGCTGGCAGTGGGGATGGCGTGCCATCGGCCAGCGGGGCCAGGTAGTCACGCGGGGAGAAAGCCTTGCGGGCGACGATACGGTCGTTATCGTCGGTCAGGGTCAGCTCCAGCATGGGCAGGGCCTGGGCGTAGCTGGCCTGGTTGCGCAAGGTGGCATTCAGCTGGATCAGGTTGGGGTGATCGGGTAGTGATACCAGCTCATTCCATTCTGTACGCAGGAACTCGGCTCGCGATGGCAGGGTCATGGTGCAGCCTGCCATGGCGCAGAACCGCTGCAGCTTGGGGGCCATGCCGGGGAGCTCGTTAGCAAGGTCGGTGTGGTAGCGGTAGGCAAGCTGGCCGCCCAGCGCAATGGCGGCCAGCAGGGCCGGTATGCTCCACAACCAGCGCCAGGGCGAGGGGCCACCTGGCACGCGCAGCATGGCTTCGTCCTGCGCCGTCAGTATGGGGCGATAGGTGCCACTGGCTGTGTCGCCGGCCAGGGGCGATGCTGCTGCCATCACGGCAGGTTCAGGCTCGGCTGTCTCGGCTGGAGGCAGGGCAGCTTCCACACTGGCGCTGGTTGCGCTATGCCAAGCCTCGAAGTCGGCGCTGGAAAAGGCGGCGGCTGCTTCGGCGGGAGGAATCTCGATGACTTCTATGCCACCGGCGGGCAGATCATGCAGGCCGTGGTCGTCGCCCAGATGATCATGCGCGGGCGTAGGCGCGACCTGTGCCTCATGTTCGGCTTCGCGGAAGTTCAGGTCCAGCTCCAGCATCCCGTCCGGTTCGGCGTGGGTTGTCGCTGCCTTGGGCGCATCGTCTGCCAGGCTGGCGGGCAGGCCGGCCTGCGACAGTACGCTGGCCAGGTGTTGCAGGCTCTGGCTGGCGAGCGAATCATCCTTGCCATCACGTTCTGCTTCGGCTGCTGCCTCCAGCTGGCTGGTGACGCTGTCCAGGCCGTAGGCTGCGTCTTCCTGTGCCTGGGTTTCGGCGGCGGTCGGCTTGGCCGGTTCGGGCTTGGGCTGCGCTACCGCGGTCTCTGGCGCCGGTACAGGTGTGGTCTTGGGCGATGGAGCTACTGCCGCTGGCTTGGCTGACTCACGAGGCCGCGATTCCCCCTGCAACTGGCTCAGGGCGTCGAAGACGAAGGCACATCGCCCGCAGCGCACCTTGCCATCAAAGGCACTGAGGTGGGCGTCGGTGACGCGGAAGCTGGTGCGGCAGTTGGGGCAGCGCGTGATGTGGTACATGGAGCCGGATTTTAGCCGCAGCTTCTGCGGGCGTGTCTAACTATCCGCATGAGGCGGGGCCGGGGTGTGCGTAAAGTGTCATGCCGACTTAGCTGCGTGTGCCTGCAATCCGCACCCAGCCCTCGCGCTCGGCGGATACTGCCAGCTCGAATGCGGGGGCGTAAAGGCTAATGATTTCGTCGGCTTGTTCCGCCAGGATGCCGGATAGCACCAGGCGGCCACCACTGCGGCATCGGCTAGCCAGCAGCGGCATCAGCATCTTGAGCGGGTTGGTCAGGATATTGGCGACAACCAGATCGTAAGTACGATCCGGGGCGGCATCAGGCAGGAAGAAGTCGGCGTCGACGTGATTCTGCTCGGCATTCTGACGGCTGGCGGTCATGGCTTGTTCGTCTATGTCCACGCCATGGGTCTCGCCGGCCCCCAGTAGTTTGGCGGCGATGGCCAGGATGCCTGAGCCGCAGCCATAGTCGAGCACGCTCTCGCCCTGGCGCACCTGGTGATCCAGCCACTGCAGGCATAGCCAGGTGGTGGGGTGGCTGCCGGTGCCAAAGGCCAGGCCTGGGTCCAGCGCGATATTGATGGCATTGGGCGTGGCCTCGTGCCAGGTGGGGGTGATCCACAGCCGGTCCGATACCTGTATGGGTTCGAACTGCGACTGGGTCAGCCGCACCCAGTCCTGCTCCTCCACCCGGCTGACGCTATGGCGCGGCAAGGCGATGCCGGCTGTGCCCGCGGCGGCCACCACCATCAAGGCGGCATCGCTGTCCTCTTCCAGCAAGGCCACCACCACGCTTTGTTCCCACAACTGTTCCAGCGGCATGCCGGGTTCGCCGAAAATGGGTTTCTCCTGCTCGGTGCCGGCGGTGGCGTCTTCGATGCTGACACTGAGCGCACCCAGGTCAAACAGGGCGTCAGACAGGGCTTCGGCGTGGGTGGAATCGGCGTGGATACGCAGTTCTTGCCAGGGCATGGCGATACTCCAGGGGCAGCGTGAAATGACAGTGGCCGAGCTTCAAGGCTCGGCCACTGTGGATTTTAACAGCTATTGCGGGCGGTTAGCCGCTCTTAGCCTTTGGCCTCGGCCAGCAGGTGCTCCAAATAATGGATGGATGTGCCGCCCTTGACGAAGCCCTTGTCGGTAAACAGCATCTGGTGCAAGGGGATATTGGTCTTGATGCCCTCCACCGCCATCTCTGACAAGGCGATGCGCATGCGCGCCATGGCCTGCTCGCGGGTATCGCCGGTTGCAATCACCTTGCCCACCATGGAGTCATAGTTGGGGGGGACGGTATAGCCCTGGTAGATGTGTGAATCGACCCGGATGCCAGGGCCGCCTGGCGGATGGTAGGTGGTGATCTTGCCCGGGCTAGGGATGAACTTGAACGGGTCTTCCGCATTGATGCGGCATTCCATGGCGTGACCCTTGAGCACGATATCCTTCTGGTTGAAGCGGAGCTTTTCGCCTGCCGCGATACGTATCTGTTCCTGCACGATATCGATGCCGGTGATCTGCTCGGTCACCGGGTGCTCCACCTGTACCCGGGTGTTCATCTCGATGAAGTAGAACTCGCCGTTCTCGAACAGGAATTCGAAAGTGCCGGCGCCACGGTAGCCGATGCGGCGGCAGGCCTCGGCACAGGCTTCGCCTACCCGCTTGCGTTGCTTGTCAGTAATGCCGGGGGCGGGGGCTTCTTCTATCACCTTCTGGTGGCGCCGCTGCATGGAGCAGTCGCGCTCGCCCAGGAACACGGCATTGCCGTATTCATCGGCCAGTACCTGTATCTCGATATGGCGAGGGTTCTCGAGGAACTTCTCCATATACACCGTCGGGTTGCCAAAGGCGGCACCGGCTTCGGTGCGGGTCATCTCCACCGACCGGATCAGGTCTTCCTCTTGCCGGACCACCCGCATGCCACGACCGCCGCCGCCGCCGGCAGCCTTGATGATGACGGGATAGCCGACGCGGCGGCCTATCTTCAGCATTTCCTCGTTATCGTCCGGCAACGCGCCGTCAGAGCCTGGCACGCAAGGGACGCCTGAGGCCTTCATGGCATCTTTGGCGCTGACCTTGTCGCCCATCAGGCGGATGGATTCAGGGCGCGGTCCGATGAAGACAAAGCCGCTTTGCTCCACCCGCTCGGCAAAATCGGCATTCTCGCTGAGAAAGCCGTAGCCGGGATGGATGGCCTGGGCGTCAGTAACCTCGGCTGCGGCAATGATGGCGGGGATGTTCAGGTAGGACTGTGGCGACGGTGCCGGTCCGATGCAGACCGATTCGTCGGCCAGCTTGACGTACTTGGCCTCGCGGTCGACTTCGGAGTGGACGACCACGGTTTTGATGCCCATCTCGCGGCAGGCGCGCTGGATGCGGAGGGCTATCTCCCCCCGGTTGGCAATCAGGATTTTTTCGAACATGGATTAACTCCGTGAGGGGTGAGGAGCCGGGGATGGGGCGCGGGCGCAGTGGCAGCCTCGGGTCCTATCCCTCCAGCCTCACAGAATTTCAGCCGATGATGAATAGCGGCTCGCCGTATTCAACGGGCGAGCCATTGTCGACCAGGATGGCTTTGACGACACCGGCGGTTTCCGCTTCGATCTCGTTCAGGAGCTTCATGGCTTCGATGATGCAGAGGGTGTCGCCGACATTGACCTGCTGGCCCACTTCGACAAAAGCCTTGGCGCCAGGGCTGGAGGCGCGATAGAAGGTGCCGACCATGGGCGACTTGAGCGGCGTGCCTTCGGGCAGGGCGCTGGCAGCCGGGGCTTCCACAGCAGCGGGTGCAGTGGGGGCGCTGCTGGGCATGCTGTATTGCTGCATGGGGGCTTGTGCGTACATCACCGGGGCGTTTTGCGATACGCGGGTGATGCGGACTTTCTCTTCGCCTTCGGTGACTTCAATCTCGGCAATGCCGGATTCTTCCACGAGGTCGATCAGCTTTTTGAGCTTGCGTAGATCCATGCCCGTTCCCTTTTTTAGGTATTGGTTTGTCTTGTCTGGCCTGAAGGCTTGCGTCAGGTCGACATTTGGCGATTCAGATAGTCAATGGCGTGCTGTAGCGCATAACCGTAGCCGGCTGCGCCCAGCCCGCAGATAACGCCCACCGCGAGGTCGGAAAAATACGAGTGATGCCTGAACGGCTCGCGGGCGTGGACGTTGGAGAGATGGACTTCGATAAATGGCAACTTGACCGCCGCCAGCGCATCGCGCAGGGCGACGCTGGTATGGGTATAGGCGGCCGGGTTGATGATGACGAAGCCGGTGCCGTCGGTGAAGGCGGCGTGGATACGCTCTATCAGCGCAGCTTCGCTATTGCTTTGAAAGGTGGTGCAGGACAAGCCGGCAGCACGCGACTGCTCGATAAGACGAGCGTCTATGCTGGCAAGGGTGTCAGCGCCATAGTATTGTGGTTCGCGGCGGCCGAGCATATTGAGGTTCGGTCCGTGCACTACCAAAATGTCTTTGGGCTGTCCAGCCAAATTGTGCTGTGTCGGCTGAGTCATGGCGGCGAGTTTGCCGCAGATACGCGCACGTTGTCTACAGATCGCCGAAAATTCGGTCAAGCGCCCGCTCGAAAATAGGCCGTACTTGTTGCGGAAATGTGCGCTGCGTAAGGGTTTACGCTGATGTCCTAGCGGCTGGCGCAGGATCGGGGGCGGCGGCAGGTGGGCTGATATAATGGCGTGTTTTCCTGGAATATGCCGAATTTTTTAGCCATGCAGCTCTCCGATTTCGATTATTTCCTGCCCGATCACCTGATTGCCCAGTTTCCCCCTGCAGAGCGTGGCGGTAGCCGCCTGCTTCATCTGCCCATGCAAGGGGGGATGGCGGATAGGCAATTTGCCGATCTGCCCAGCTTGCTCCGCGCCGGCGATCTGCTGGTGCTGAACGATACCCGCGTCATCAAGGCGCGCTTGCTGGGGCAGAAGGACAGTGGCGGCCAGGTTGAGGCCATGGTGGAGAGGGTGCTGAACGAGCACGAGGCGCTGGCCATGGTGCGCGCTAGCAAATCGCCCAAGCCCGGTAGCTGGCTGCACTTTGGCGGCACATGGCGGGCGGAGATGCTGGCGCGGCAAGGGGAGTTCTTTCATCTGCGTTTTGAGCAGCCGGTGTTGACGGTGCTGGACGCTGCCGGCGCCTTGCCCTTGCCGCCCTATATAGAACACACGCCTGACGGCGCCGATGCCGAGCGCTACCAGACCGTATTCGCGCGGGAGCCCGGTGCGGTGGCCGCACCGACGGCCGGCCTGCACTTTACCGATGCCATGCTGGCTGCGCTGGCGGGGCAGGGTGTGGCGCATGCCCGTTTGACCCTGCATGTGGGGGCCGGTACTTTCCAGCCCGTGCGGGTGGAGAATCTGGCCGAACACCGCATGCACCATGAGCGTTACAGCATACCTGCCGAAACACAGGCCGCCATACGCCGTACCCGCGAGCAGGGTGGCCGCATCGTGGCGGTGGGCACCACCAGCTTGCGTGCGCTGGAGGCCTCGTGCCAGCATGGCGATATGGCCGAGCCCGAGGGTGATACCGACATTTTCATCACGCCGGGCTATGAATTCCGGCTGGTGGACGCACTCATCACCAACTTCCACCTGCCCAAATCCACCCTGCTGATGCTGGTGTCGGCCTTTGCCGGCTACGAGCGCATGCGGTTGGCCTATGCTCATGCTGTGCGTGAGGAATACCGTTTCTTCAGTTACGGAGATGCAATGCTGCTGGAGCGGCGGTAAAACCTGCCGTCTGCTGCCATAATCCTGTCATGTCCGATACCGCCCCTGTGACGCCACGCGTCGCCTTCTTGCCGCGCAACGAAAAAGGTCGCGATTTTGTCGTGGGCGATCTGCATGGCTGCCGGCGGGATCTGGAGGTGTTGCTGGTGCTCTCCGGCTTTAATCCGGATAGGGGCGACAGATTGTTCGCCACCGGCGACCTAGTGGATCGGGGGCCGGATGCCATGGGCTGCCTCAAGCTGCTGGCTCAGCCCTGGTTCTATTGCGTGCTGGGTAATCATGAGCAGATGCTGCTCAACGCCCTGACCGGAGACGATGCTGCCATCGCCTTGTCGGTGGCCAATGGTGGCGGCTGGGCCCTGGGTTCCATACTCAAGCGTGACCCGGCCCTGCAGTCGGCCGCACGGGTGGTGGAGCGCCTGCCTCATGTGCTGGTGGTGGGGCCTGGCACCTCCGAGCGATTCAATGTGGTGCATGCCGCCTTGCTGCAATCGCCGGCCGATATGTCGCTGTACCGCGACGCGGACCTGGATGCCAAGCTAGACAGTGCCGATGACAAGGCGGTGGAGCGGTTGATCT
The DNA here is from genome assembly GCF_030160395.1 of Chitinimonas prasina. Classification (GTDB taxonomy): domain Bacteria; phylum Pseudomonadota; class Gammaproteobacteria; order Burkholderiales; family Chitinimonadaceae; genus Chitinimonas; species Chitinimonas prasina. The sequence goes on along the minus strand of NZ_BSOG01000001.1, from coordinate 293,799 downwards.
GGAGTCGCAATCTGGCGGATGAGGCTGCCGTAGCGGCGCTGGAACACCGTGGCCCCAGTTGGCGGGAGGGGCTGTCGCTGACCTATTGCGGTCATAACCCGGTACCCTACCCGGTCATCCATCAATCGCATTGCCATATAGATACCGGTTCGGGCTATGAGGGCAATGTGGATGTCAATCGGGTCGACAGCGGTGCGCCGATGCGCCTGACCATGGCCGAACACAACGGCGGCAACCCTATCTTCTATACCCGCTGAGCATGGCTCGCGGTTTCCTGTTCTTCTAACCCTGACGCGCGCCGGGCTGTGTATCCGGTGGTGCAAGGAGTCATACCATGCCGGACAACGGCCTGAGCTTTACCCTCAAGACCACCAGCCACGGCGCCCGCCGTGGTAGCGTGGAACTCAATCATGGTGTGGTGGAGACGCCTGTCTTCATGCCCGTGGGTACCTATGGCACGGTCAAGGCCATGGCGCCGAACGAGCTGGACGAAATAGGCGCGCAGATCGTGCTGGGCAATACCTTCCACCTCTGGCTGCGGCCGGGCTTGGATGTAATCGCCAAACACGAGGGCCTGCATCGCTTCATGGGCTGGGACAAGCCCATCCTGACGGACTCCGGTGGTTTCCAGGTGTTCAGCTTGGGCGCCCTGCGCAAGATCAGCGAGGAAGGGGTCAAGTTCCAGTCGCCGGTCAATGGCGACAGGCTGTTCCTGACGCCTGAGGTGTCAATGCAGATACAAGATGTGCTCAACTCCGATATCGTCATGATCTTCGACGAGTGCACGCCTTATCCGGCTGATGAGAAGACGGCAGCCGCCTCCATGCGCATGTCGGCCCGCTGGGCCCGGCGTTCCAAGGAGGAGTTCGAGCGGCTGCAGAACCCCAATGCCTTGTTTGGCATCGTGCAGGGTGGCATGCATGAGCGCTTGCGCGAAGAAAGCCTGGCGGGGCTGGAGGAGATAGGCTTCCACGGCTTTGCCATCGGCGGGCTGAGCGTGGGCGAGCCCAAGGAGGACTTTGCCCGCATCCTGGCGCATACCGCCCCCAGGCTGCCTGCCCACAAGCCCCGTTACCTGATGGGGGTGGGCACGCCGGAGGATCTGGTCTACGGGGTGTCGCAGGGCATAGATATGTTCGACTGCGTCATGCCTACCCGCAATGCCCGTAATGGCTGGCTGTTTACCCGCTGGGGTGATGTCAAGGTCAAGAACGCGCGCTACAAGGACGATGTGCGGCCATTGGACGAAAGCTGTGGCTGCTATGCCTGCCGCAACTTCAGCCGCGCCTACTTGCACCATCTGTTCCGCACGGGCGAGATACTGGGTGCACGGCTCAATACCATCCACAACCTCCACTACTACCAGTGGCTGATGGCGCAAATGCGTGCGGCTATCGAGGCCGGCCAGTTTGCCGAGTTTGTGGCGCAATTCCATGCCGAGCGTGGGCGCGGCGTGGACTGACATGAAGGAGGGGCGCTGAGTTAGCCGCCGCCTCTGGGTCGTGCTTGGCCTGATCAGCGCTTCATCAGCTTGCCGTCCTTGACGGCCACCTTGTCGCCGGGCTGCATGCCTGGGTCTTCGTTGAACTCGGCATGGGCGACCTCGCCGTTGTATAGGCGGAAGCTCACCTGCCAGACCTTGTGGCGGCGGGCTTTCTCCTCGATCTTCTTGCCCAGCAGGGCGCCGCCTACGGCGCCGATGGCGGTGGCAACGTTCTTGGTGGAACTGCTGGCATCGCTGCCGGCGATCTGCCGGCCTATCACGGCACCGGCCACGCCGCCGCCCACTACGCCCACACCCGTGCTGTCACCGTCACGCTCCTGCTGCTTCACTTCGGTGACCAGGCCGCAACTGTTGCGGCATTTGAGGGCGGCATCGCGCTCGCGGCTGGCCATCTTGAGGCTATCCTGCCGCGCGCGGTCCGCCGTCTTTTTGCATTGCTTGTGATGGGCGCCACGTTGTTCCTTGCATTCCGCAATGGCTAGCTTGTAGGTGTCGGCGATGCGGGTTTTTTCGGCGTTATAGGCTTCTGCCACGGCATCGCCTGCCAGTGCAGGGGCGGCCATCAGGCAGGCAAGGAGTAAGGGGAGGGTGCGCATGTCGGAGTCCTTTATGTGGGTGTGCTGGCTTGCGGTGGCCTGCATCTGCAACTTATTTTAGTCGCCAGTCTTGTGAACTGTTGCGCCGACCATCATCTAATACGCTATCGTCATCGGTCGCTGGTGGATTTTGCCCCCGTGGGGGGCTAGAATGCGCGGCTTGATTTTTCAATGCTTACCGGGATTTACCCATGTTCATTTCCCCCGCTTACGCTGCACCAGCCCAGGCTGCTGAGAGCTCGCTGTTGCTGCAACTGGCCCCCATGGCGGTCATCTTCGTGCTGTTCTACTTTATGCTGATTCGTCCGCAGCAAAAGCGCATGAAAGAGCAAAAGGCCATGATAGACGCCATCGGCAAGGGTGATGAGCTGGTCACCAATGGCGGCATCCTGGGTCGTGTGGTCAAGGCTGGCGAACAGCACCTGACCATAGAGATCGCCGATGGCGTGGAAATCGTCATTCAGCGTGGCGCTGTTGCGGCCAAGCTGGAAAAAGGCACGATCAAAGCTCAACGCTAAGTTTCAATCGGGCAGCCCTGTGGGCTGCCCGTTCTTCATTCGGCCATGTGCCGCACGGGTTGCCCCGCCATGAATCGTTATCCTCTCTGGAAAAACCTGATCATCCTATTCGCCCTGGTGGCCGGTTTGATCTATGCCCTTCCCAATCGCTATGGCGAAACCCCTGCTGTACAGGTATCCGGTACGCGCTCCAGCGTGAAGGTCGATACGGCGGTGATGGACAGGGTTGAAAAGTTGTTGCAGGCAGCCAATATCCAGCCCGAGGGTGCCTTCCTCGAGAACAATAGCCTGAAGGTGAAGTTTGCCGGCACTGAGGCGCAGCTGAAGGCCAAGACCGCCATACAAGAGGCGCTAGGTGACAACTATGTGGTGGCCTTAAACTTGCAGCCCAATACCCCTGGCTGGTTGGCCAAGGTGGGTGCCAAGCCCATGGCCCTGGGGTTGGACTTGCGCGGTGGTGTGCATTTCCTGATGCAGGTGGATACGCGTGCTGCAGTGGACAAGGCCTATGAACGGGTGGCAGGCGATGTGCGGCGCGAGCTCAAGGACAAGAAGATACGTGCCGGCAGCATCAAGCGCCTGGTCTCCGGGGTGGAAATACAGCTGCGCGATGAGGCGACCATGGCTGAGAGCCGCAAGGCGATCGAGCGTTCGCTGCCAACCGTGCAGATCGCCCAACAAAGCGCTGAGGGTAACTATCGCTTGATGCTGACTCTGACGGATGAGGAGCAGCGCCGCGTTCAATCCGATGCGGTGAAACAGAACATCGCCACCCTGCATAACCGGGTGAACGAGCTGGGTACCACCGAGCCAGTCATCCAACAGCAGGGTGCTGATCGCATCGTAGTGCAGTTGCCAGGCGTCCAGGACACCGCTCGTGCCAAGGACATCATAGGTCGTACCGCCACGCTGGAAGTACGCATGGTGGAAGAGGATGCCGCCAAGCTGTCGGAAGCCTTGGCTGGTAAGGTTCCGGCGGGTTACGAGTTGCTGGAGGAGCTGGATCCTCGAGGCAACCGCCCCATCCTGCTGAAGACCGATGTAGAGCTGACTGGCGAGAATATCAACGGTGCTCAACCTAGCTTTGACGAGCAGAACCAGCCTTCCGTAGAAATTACTCTGGATTCTGCTGGCGCCAATATCTTCCGCCAGCTGACGGCCGAAAATATCGGCAAGCGCATGGCCATGGTGCTGGTGGAAAAAAACAAGGGACAGGTGGTGACTGCCCCGGTCATACGCGGTGAAATCGGCGGTGGCCGAGTGCAGATCACCGGTTCCATGACCACGGCAGACGCTACTGATACTGCGCTGCTCTTGCGCGCTGGTTCGCTGGCCGCCCCCATGGAAGTGGTGGAAGAGCGCACCATAGGCCCAAGCCTGGGCAAGGAGAATATCGAGAAGGGCTTCAACTCGATGTTCTATGGTTTTGGTGCCGTGGTCCTGTTCATGGTCATTTACTACCGTATGTTCGGCGTGACGGCTTCGCTAGCACTCGGTGCCAACCTGGTGTTCCTGATAGCGCTGTTGTCGGTATGGAGTACCACGCTGACCCTGCCAGGCATCGCCGCCATCGCGTTGACTCTGGGTATGGCGATTGACTCCAACGTGCTGATCAATGAGCGCATACGGGAAGAAGTGCGGGCAGGTGTGCCACCGCAAACGGCCATCAAGGCCGGTTACGAGCATGCCTGGGCCACCATTCTGGATTCCAACATCACCACCTTCATTGCCGGCGTGGCGCTGTTTATCTTTGGTTCGGGCGCGGTGCGTGGCTTTGCTGTGGTGCATTGTCTGGGCATCATCACCTCGATGTTCTCTGCCGTGGTGGTGTCGCGCGCTCTCGTCAACCTGATCTACGGCTACCGCCGCAAGGTCACGTCGCTGGCTGTATAAGGAAGCAAGACCATGTTGGAAATGTTCCACCTTAAAAAAGACATACCGTTCATGAGCTATGGACGGCTGACGACGACCGTCTCGCTCGCCACCTTCCTGCTTGCGGTGTTCTTCCTGTTTTACAAGGGCCTCAATCTCAGTATTGAGTTCACCGGCGGTACGGTGCTGGAGGTGCGTTACAGCCAGCCAGCCGATCCTAATCAGATGCGGCACTCGATCGAGGCGCTCAACCTAAGCGGCAAGCATCAGGAAATCCAAGTGCAGCTGCTGGGCAGCCCGCGTGACGTAATGATACGTCTGCCCAGTGTCAGCAATATGACCAGCGCCAAGCTATCCGAGACGGTGATGGCCGAGTTGCGCAAGACCGATGCCAAGGTCGAGAGCCGCAAGGTGGAGTTCGTTGGCCCCTCGGTGGGTGAGGAGCTGCTGACCCATGGTCTGACGGCATTGGCCTTGGTGTGCGTCGGCATCATCATCTACCTGGGTATCCGATTCGAGTGGCGCTTTGCAGTTTCGGCCATCATCGCCAACCTGCATGACGTGGTGATCATTCTTGGTGTATTTGCCTTCTTCCAGTGGGAGTTCTCGCTCACCGTGCTGGCAGCGGTGCTGGCGGTGCTGGGCTACTCCGTGAACGAATCGGTGGTGGTGTTCGACCGTATCCGTGAGAACTTCCGCAAGGCGGGCATGCGCGGCAAGAGCATCAATGAGGTGATAGACAACGCCATCACCGCCACCATGAGCCGTACCGTGATTACCCACGGCTCGACCGAAGTGATGGTGCTGGCCATGCTGCTGTTTGGTGGCCCGGCGCTGCACGGTTTTGCCATGGCGCTGACCATCGGTATCGTATTCGGTATCTACTCTTCCGTGCTGGTGGCCTCGCCCCTGCTGCTACTGTTTGGCCTGACCCGCGAAAGCATGGTCAAGCCAGTCAGGGTCAAGGAAGAAGCGGTCGTTTGATTCGGGATGCTCGCCGGCAGTACGACCTGGGTTCGGGTTGTGCTGTCGGCGTTGTCCATTTGTAACCGACTGCTTGCTGGTCTTTGCCTAGGGCAAGGCCCTGATTCACCTGCCGGGATGTAGCCTTGGATTTCAACCTGATAGACATCATTCTCCATCTGGACCAATTTCTGGCCATGATGGTGTCGCAGTACGGCCCCTGGATCTACGTCATCCTGTTCCTGGTCATCTTCTGCGAGACCGGGCTGGTCGTCATGCCCTTCCTGCCGGGCGATTCGCTGCTGTTTGTGGCGGGGGCGGTGGCGGCACAGGGCGATATGGATCCCTTCCTGCTGGGTGGGTGCCTGATCGTGGCGGCCATACTGGGTGACAGCGTCAACTATGTGATAGGGCGCAGGGCTGGCGAGCGCCTGTTCAGCAATCCGTCGTCCAAGATATTCCGGCGGGATTACCTGGAGCGCACCAAGGAGTTCTATCAGCGCCATGGCGGCAAGACCGTGGCCATGGCCCGATTCCTACCCATTGTCCGAACCTTTGCGCCCTTCGTGGCGGGTATGGCCCATATGGCCTACGGCAAATTCCTGTTCTTCAGCGTGGTGGGCACCTTGGCCTGGGTGGGTTCGCTGGTGACGTTGGGCTACCAGTTTGGCCACGTGCCTTTCATCAAGAATAATCTGTCGCTGATGGTGGTGGTGGTGGTGGTGCTCTCCCTTTTGCCCATGTTGATCAAGCTGGTGCATAGCCGCATGGCTGCACGGGCCTGATGGATTGAGGGTGGCAGTGCCCATGGAAAGTTTCTATACCGATAAATCGCAGGTACGCCGTGCCTTTGAGCGTTCGGCACGCACCTACGATGGCGCGGCGGTGCTGCAGCGCGAAGTGGCCGATCGTATGTTCGAGCGGCTGGAGCTGGTCAAGCTGGCGCCGGCACAGATGCTTGATGCTGGCTGTGGTACGGGTTATGCCGGCCCCAAGCTGCGTGGCCGCTATCCCGATGCCAGGCTGATCGAGCTGGATCTGGCCATGGCCATGCTCAAGGTGGCGGCAGGCCGGATTGGCTTGCTGGGCAAGGTATTCGGCAAGCGTCATTGGCAGGTCTGCGCCGATCTGGAGTCCCTGCCGCTGGCCAATGATTCGGTAGACCTGGTGTGGAGCAGTCTGGCCATGCAATGGCTGAACGAGCCCGATGCGGCATTCCGTGAGTGCCATCGTGTGCTGCGGCCGGAGGGCCTGCTGATGTTCAGTACATTCGGGCCGGATACCCTGCTGGAACTGAAACAGTCTTTTGGTCAGGTGGATGACAAGCCCCACGTTAACCGCTTTATCGATATGCACGATCTGGGCGATGCCCTGAGTCATGCAGGTTTTTCTGCGCCCGTCATGGATATGGAAAAGATCGTGCTGACCTATGCCGACGTCCGCAGCGTGATGCGAGATCTGAAAGCCATCGGTGCCCATAATGTGGCCATGGGGCGTAGCCGCGGCCTGATGGGCAAGCAGGCCTTTGCCCGTGCCGAGGCCGCCTATGAGCAGATGCGCCGTGATGGCAAGCTGCCGGCCACCTATGAGGTGGTCTATGGTCACGCCTGGAAGCCGCAAGCCAAGCCGCAACTGGCTGATGGCCGTCAGGTCATCGAGTTCCGTCCCCGCCCCAAGACCTGAGGTCGATATGGCCCATGGCTATTTCATTACCGGCACCGACACCGAGGTAGGCAAGACGGTTGCCACTTGCCACCTGCTGCGCGCGGCTGTGGCGGGCGGCGTGCAGGCGGTTGGCATGAAGCCGGTTGCCTCAGGCTGCGTGCCGGGGCCGCATGGCGGGTTGGATAATGAAGATGTGCTGGCCCATGAGGCCGCCGGCAATGTGGTGGCGCCCCGTGCGCTGACCAATCCCTATGCCTTTGTGCCGCCTGTTTCGCCGCATCTGGCGGCACGCGGCGCGGGTGTGGCGATCGATATCGGCCTGATACAGGCACGCTACCAGCAACTGCAAGGGCAGGCAGAACTGGTGCTGGTGGAGGGGGCAGGGGGCTGGCTGGCGCCGCTGGACGACAGCCATACCATGGCGGACCTGGCCGTCAGGCTGGGGCTGCCTGTGATCCTGGTGGTGGGCCTGCGACTGGGTTGCCTGAACCACGCCATGCTGACGGTGGCAGCCATTGCGGCACGGGGCTTGCCGTTGGCAGGCTGGGTGGCAAACTGCGTGGATCCGGCCATGCGGGCGCGCGAGGACAATCTTGCCTATTTAACGCAACACATTGCGGCCCCTTGCCTTGGGGTGATCCCTAATTTCTCTGCCGGGCAAAAAGCCGAGTCGAATCAAGAGCAAATGCTCGGATTCGAGCTCAAAATGCTTATCAAATAAGGACTTCGGCCCTGAACTGCCGTTGAGCCGCCCCGACAGCTCTGCTAGCATACGTGCGACTTTTTGCCACATGCCTTGATCGTCATCAAGACATGCCGCGAAACAGACACGACGCCGGAACACCGGCGCAGAGGGAAAAGACGCCTGCATCCGTGGGCGTTCCGTCATGGGGACAACATGAAAAAACGCGCATCCTGGTCGTTTGCAGCGCTGGCGCTCGGCACCAGCCTATCTGCCTTGGCAGACTACAAGCTCAATCTGCAGACACCTGTTACCAAACTCGGTGAAGAGGTATATGACCTCCATACCTTCCTGTTGGTGATCTGCTCGGTCATCTTCGTGGTGGTATTTGGAGCGATGTTTTACTCCATCTTCAAGCACCGCAAGGCAGCGGGCCACAAGGCCGCCAATTTCCACGAAAGCACCACAGTGGAAATCGTCTGGACCATTATCCCGGCGCTGATCCTGGTGGCCATGGCCTGGCCTGCCACCAAGGTCATCATTGCCCAGAAGGACACCCGTGGTGCCGACATGACCATCAAGGTCACCGGCTACCAGTGGAAGTGGGGCTATGACTACCTCGACGAGGGCATCAGCTTCCACAGCCGCCTGGCTACCCCGCAAGAACAGTACGAGAACTACGAAGGCCAGAAGCCGGTACGCAATGCCGACTACATGCTGGAAGTGGATAACCCCGTTGTGGTGCCGGTGGGCAAGCGCGTACGTCTGCTGCTGACTGCCAATGATGTGATCCACTCCTGGTGGGTGCCGGCCTTCGCGGTTAAGCAGGATGCCATCCCCGGCTATATACGTGACACCTGGTTCAAGGCCGAGAAGGAAGGCGTGTACCGTGGTCAGTGTGTAGAGCTGTGCGGCAAGGACCATGGCTTCATGCCCATCGTGGTGAATGTGGTTTCGCAAGAGAAGTACGATGCCTGGGTGGGCGAGCAGAAGAAGCTGATGGCAGCCAACCAGGACGACCCGAACAAGGTCTGGACGCTGCCCGAGATGGTGGCGCGTGGCCAGAAGGTCTACGACAGCAACTGTGCCATCTGCCACCAGGCTAACGGCAAGGGCCAGGGCGCCTTCCCGGCGCTGGATGGCTCCAAGATGGTGGTGGGCCCCAAGGCTGATCAGGTGCATCTGCTGCTGAAGGGCAAGGGCGCCATGCCGGCATGGGAAAAGACCCTGTCCGATACCGAAATCGCTGCGGCGATTACCTTTACCCGCAATAGCTGGGGCAACAAGACCGGCGAGCTGATCCAGCCTGCCGAGATCAAAGCCGCCCGTAGCATGTGACGGCAGCACAGAGCGAGGACAAGATATGACCACTACCGTTCACACGCCTGATCACGCCCACGGCGATGATCACCACGATCACCATCCACACGGCCTGACCCGCTGGCTGGCAGCGACCAACCACAAGGACATCGGCACGCTGTACATGTGGTTTGCCTTCATCATGTTCCTCACCGGCGGCGTGATGGCACTGTGTATCCGGGCTGAGCTGTTCAGCCCGGGCCTGCAGTTCGTCCGGCCTGAGCTGTTCAACCAGTTCACCACCCTGCATGGCCTGATCATGGTGTTCGGCGCCATCATGCCGGCCTTTACCGGCCTGGCTAACTGGATGATTCCGCTGATGATAGGCGCGCCCGACATGGCGTTCGCCCGCATGAACAACTGGTCGTTCTGGCTACTGCCACCAGCGGCCTTGCTGCTGATGATCAGCTTTGCCGTGCCAGGGGGGGCCGCTGCCGCAGGCTGGACCCTGTATGCCCCGCTGTCCACGCAGATGGGCATGGGCATGGACCTGACCATCTTCGCCATCCACATCATGGGTATCTCGTCCATCATGGGCGCGATCAACATCATCACCACCATCCTCAATATGCGTGCCCCCGGCATGACCATGATGAAGATGCCGATGTTCGTGTGGACTTCGCTGATCACCGCCTACCTGTTGATTGCCGTGATGCCCGTGCTGGCTGGTGCCGTGACCATGGTGCTGACCGACCGTCACTTCGGCACCAGCTTCTTCAATGCTGCCGGCGGTGGTGATCCAGTGCTGTACCAGCACATCTTCTGGTTCTTCGGCCACCCCGAGGTGTACATCATGGCGCTGCCCGCATTCGGCGTGGTCAGCCAGGTGATCCCCACCTTCGCCCGCAAGACCCTGTTCGGCTACCACTCCATGGTGTACGCCACCTCGTCCATCGCCATCCTGTCGTTCATGGTGTGGGCGCACCACATGTACTCCGTGGGTATGCCGGTAACGGCCCAGCTGTTCTTCATGTACGCCACTACCCTGATCGCGGTGCCTACCGGCGTGAAGGTGTTCAACTGGATCGCCACCATGTGGAAGGGCTCGATGACATTCGAGACCCCCATGCTGTTTGCCATCGGCTTCGTCTGCCTGTTCACCATGGGCGGCTTCTCCGGTGTGGTGCTGTCGATTGCCGCAGTGGACATCCAGTTGCATGACACCTACTACGTGGTGGCCCACTTCCACTATGTGCTGGTCGCCGGCGCACTGTTCTCGCTGTTTGCCGCCGTGTACTACTGGCTGCCGAAGTGGACCGGCTTCATGTACTCCGAGACCCGAGGCAAGATTCACTTCTGGTGGTCGATGATCGCCTTCAACGTGACCTTCTTCCCCATGCACTTCCTGGGCTTGGCTGGCATGCCCCGTCGTATCCCCGACTATGCCGTGCAGTTCACCGAATTCAATGCCCTGGCTTCGGTTGGCGCCTTTGCTTTCGGTATCGCCCAGATTTACTTCCTGTTTGCTGTGCTGCTGCCCACCATCCGTGGTGGTGCCGGCCCTGCACCGGCCAAGCCATGGGAAGGCGGCAATACCCTGGAGTGGGAAGTACCGTCGCCGGCGCCGTTCCATACCTGGGAGCAACCGCCGTCGCGTGAGCTGGTTGATAAGCTCGCCGCCCAGCAGCAGTTGCACTAAGCATGGCTGGCAAGAATCTGCGTACCGCCGTGGTGCTAGCTAGCGTTGCGGTGGTGCTATGTCTCGGCTTTGCCGCCCGTTTATGGTTGTTTGGTCAATAAGGCCTGTTGATGGATACGCTGCAGTCCGATAACCGCCGATTGATGGCCAAGCTGATCGTGATTGCCGTTGGCATGTTCGGCTTCGGTTTTGCACTGGTGCCGTTCTATGACCAGATCTGCGAAGCCACGGGCATCAACAACCTGTTGCGCCCCGACAAGGTGGAAAACACCCAGGTGGTGGCCAGCCGGACGGTGACGGTGGAACTGGATGCCAACCTGCGGGCCGACCTGCCCTGGCGCTTTGCGCCGGAGCAGCGCAAGCTGCAGGTGCATCCGGGCCAGATGGTGCAGGTGGTCTACGATATCGAGAACAACGGACCCCGCCCCATCGTGGCGCAGGCCATACCCAGCTATGGCCCCAAGCGGGCTGGTGAATACTTCAACAAGCTGGAGTGCTTCTGCTTCAGCAAGCAGCAATTTGCGGCCGGTGAGAAGCGCCGCATGCCGGTGGTGTTCGTGATTGATCCCAGCCTGCCTGAGGACATCCATACCATCACCCTGTCGTACAGCTTCTTTGAAGTGGCCGGCACGGCCCAACCGGCAGCCTAGAACATGCGTGAGCAAGAGAAGTCCAGCATGAATCCCCTGCGCGCCGTAGGCGCCGTGCTGGCTGCCTTTACCGGCATACGGCGAGGCAAGGATTCCAAGGAAGATCTGCAGAAACTCAAGCCGGTCCAGATCATTCTGGCCGCACTGATCTGTGCCGCAGTCTTGATCGCCGGCCTGATCATCCTGGTAAAAAGCATCGTGCCGGCGCAGTAGCGGCGGACACGCAAGACCGAAAAGGGAGCAGACAACATGGCAACAACGCAGCAGCCTGATTATTTCGTACCCGCGCCGTCCTGGTGGCCATTCAAGGGCGCCGTTGCGCTGTTCGGCATCGGCCTGGGCGCCGCCTTGCTAGTCAACTCGGTGCCGTTCTCCTGGGTGCCGCTGGCCATCGGCATCGCCATTCTGCTGTGGATGCTGTTCGGCTGGTTTGGTGACGTGATCCGCGAGTCCGAAGGCGGTGTCTACTCCAAGCGGGTTGATATCTCCTTCCGCTGGGGCATGGGCTGGTTCATATTTTCTGAGGTGATGTTCTTCGCCGCCTTTTTCGGCACCCTCTACTACCTGCGCAGTATCTCGGTGCCCGAGCTGGGCAATATGGAACACAAGATACTGTGGCCCGATTTCAAGGCCATGTGGCCCATGTCCGTCGCGCCCAATGGCACCGAACCCTACCAGGTGATGGGCCCGTGGGGCTTGCCGGCCTGGAACACCCTGATCCTGCTGACTTCCGGCGTGACCCTCACCTGGGCGCACTGGGGCATGATGGAAAACAAGCGTGGCCAGCTCAAGCTGGGCCTGCTGCTCACCGTATTGCTGGGCGCCTTGTTCCTGGGCCTGCAGGTCTATGAATACGCCCACGCCTGGGGCGATTTGGGCCTGACCATGGCCTCCGGCGTGTATGGCGCTTCGTTCTACATGATGACGGGCTTCCACGGCATGCATGTGTTCATCGGCGCGCTGATGCTGGCAGTCATGTATTTCCGCTCGGTCAAGGGTCACTTCACCGCCGAGCACCACTTCGCCTTCGAAGCTGCCGCCTGGTACTGGCACTTCGTGGACGTGGTGTGGCTGATCCTGTTTGTATTCGTGTACTGGCTATAAGGCCTGCCGCAAGGCGTAAAAATGGTGCAGCGCAGGCTGCACCATTTTGTTTGTAAAGGCCAGCTGCAGCGCCAGCCGGTTGCGGTTGGCCGCGCTTACTGGCTCAGTACACGCCGTGTGGCTGTATCCAGCCCAGGCGGTACGACAGCATCAGGAATAGGAACAGGGCGACCGACAGGCTAATGCGCAGGGTCAGCGCCTTGACGGTACGTTTGGAGCTGTCCTTGCTGCGTATCAGCGAGAACATGGCGCTACCCAGTGCAAACAGGATGCCAAGTATCATCAGCACGACAATGATTTTCATGATGTAGGGCGCAAGCGGGAAAAACCCGAGTTTATGCCCAGTCACCCCTCGGTATCCAACCCTATCGCCATCCCCGTCTGCTTCTTGCCATGCCCTTGCGTCGTCCCCGCCTGCTGATCATCATCGCTACCTTGCTGTTTGTGGCGCTGACCTTGCGTCTGGGCTATTGGCAACTGGGGCGGGGGCAGCACAAACAGGCGCTGGCGGAGCGACAGCAGGCCATGGACCAATTGGCACTGCTGCCCTGGCGGGGCGAGCTGGGTGAGGCCGCATGGCAAAGGCGCTATCAGGTCGAAGGCGCGTGGCTGGCCAGCGGCCAGATATTCCTGGACAACCGGATACACAAGGGCAGGGCAGGGTTCCATGCCCTGGCACCGCTGCAACTGGCGGATGGTCGCCTGTTGCTGGTCAATCGGGGCTGGCTGCCCAAGGTGCCAGGGGTACAGCCACAGGCACCGCTACCGGCGGGGCCCGTGGTGTTGCAGATACGCCTGCAGCCACCCCAGCAGCAGTATGTGGAGCTGTCGGCAGATCAGGCTGGTGGCGTGGTCTGGCAGAATCTGGACTGGGCACGCTACCGCAAGCTGGTGCCGGCATCGGTGGTGCCGGCACTGGCGCAGCAATTAGGTGAGAGTGATGCACTGGCCCGTGATTGGCCAGCCGTGGATTTTGGCGTGGAGAAGCACTACGCCTATGCAGGCCAGTGGTTTCTGTTTGCGGCCCTGGCCGTTGTTCTGTTTTTTATCTTGCACTGGAAGCGCCGTAACACATGAATGCTGCCACTCAACCCAAGCGCAACGGCCGCTGGATACTGTTTGCCCTGATCGCCATTACCATCGCACCGGTGCTGGCTTCCTACCTCGCTTATTACGTCTGGCGGCCCGAGGGCGGCAAGACCTATGGCGAGTTGCTCAAGGTTGGCCCGGTGCCGGCGTTCCGGCAAGCAGGGCTGGACGGCAAGCCGGCAGCGCTGGCTGATCTGAAAGGGCGCTGGGTGCTGGTCATGGCCGCCAGCGGCGACTGCCAGCAAGCCTGCCAGAAAGATCTGCATGCCCTGCGCCAGATACGCATGGCGCAAGGCAAGTTCATGGATAGGGTAGAACGGCTGTGGCTGGTGACCGATGCCGCCGCGCCGTCAAAGCAGGCAGTGGCCGCTGCTGATGGTGCCCGCACGGTGCGCGCACTGGAGGCGATTCCCTTGCAGGGCGACGTGGCCACCGGCTACTACCTGATCGATCCGCTGGGCAACCAAGTGATCCGCTATCCACGTACCGCCGACCCGGTACGGGTGATCAAGGAAGTGGGCAAGTTCCTGAAGAACAATGAGAACCTGGGTTGATCATGTTTCGTAAACTCACTCTCCTGGCCGTCGTCTGGACGCTTTGCGTGGTGGTGCTGGGCGCCTATGTGCGCTTATCTGATGCCGGTCTGGGCTGCCCCGATTGGCCCGGCTGCTATGGCAAGGCCACACCGATACATGCGGTGGACGAGATACTGGCGGCACATGCCGAAGCACCCCATGGTCCGGTCAGCATGGCCAAGGCCTGGAAAGAGATGGTGCATCGCTATCTGGCCAGCGCCCTGGGTCTGCTGGTGCTGGTGCTGGCCGTGATGGCCGTCAAGCATCGCGATCGTCTGCGGCAATCGCCCCTGCTGGCGGTTTCCATCTTCTTCGTGGTGTGCTTCCAGGGCGCGCTGGGCATGTGGACGGTGACCAAGCTGCTCAAGCCCGCCATCGTCACCAGCCACCTGATCGGTGGCATGACCCTGGTGGCCATGCTGACCTGGCTAGCCTTGCGGCAGCGGGACTGGGCCAGGGTAGAGCGTGCAGGCGGATTCCGCCTGGCCGCCTTTGTCGGCCTGTTGGTAGTGACCTGCCAGATCATCCTGGGCGGTTGGGTTAGCACCAACTACGCCGCCGTCGTCTGCACCGACTTCCCCACATGCCAAGGTGCCCTGGTGCCGCAGATGGATTTCCGTGATGCCTTCCATGTGCTGCGCGAGCTGGGCCAGACACCGGAAGGGGAGTTGCTGAGCATGGCCAACTTGACCGCCATACACTGGCTGCACAGGTTGGGGGCGCTGGTGACCTTCTGTTTTATTGGCATACTGAGCTGGCGCTTGTACGCACAGGGTGTTTTGCGTAGCCTAGCGCTCGCCATTGCTGGCATGTTGCTGGTGCAGGTAGGCCTGGGTATCAGCAATGTGGTCTTCCATCTGCCGCTGTCGGTTGCCGTGCTGCACAATGCTGGCGCTGCCATGCTGCTGCTGCTGATGGTGGTGCTGAATTACCGGCTGGCGCAGTGCCGCTAAGGGCAAAGCGCAGGAGAAATGTGATGAGTGCCGTGACCCTGACCAAACCGCCACTGGGCCTGAAAGCCCGGCTGCGTGAATTCCTTGCCCTGGCCAAACCCAGGGTGGTGGCCCTGATCGTCTTCTGTGCGGTCATAGGCATGTTTCTGGCGACCCCCACCCTGCCGCCCTGGCTGCCCGTGCTGGCCGCTACCATAGGCATTGCCCTGGTGGCCGGTGCCGCTGCGGCCATCAATTGCCTGGTGGAGCAGAAGATTGACGCCCTGATGGCCCGCACCCGGGCTCGCCCCCTGCCGCGTGGGCAGGTGACCAGCGGCCAGACACTGGGCTTTGCCCTGGTGGTTGGTGGCATAGGCTTGTTTGTGCTGCACCAATGGGCCAATCCACTCACCATGTGGCTGACCCTGGCGACCTTTGTCGGCTACGCCATCATCTATACGGTTGTGCTCAAGCCCAGCACCCCGCAGAACATCGTGATAGGCGGGGCATCGGGCGCCATGCCACCGATATTGGGCTGGGCGGCAGTCACGGGTGAAGTCAGCCATGATGCGATGATACTTTTCCTCATCATCTTCGCCTGGACCCCACCTCACTTCTGGGCCTTGGCGCTCTATCGGCGCGACGACTATGCCCGTGCCGGGCTGCCCATGCTGCCCGTCACCCACGGTGAAGCCTTCACCCGGCTGCATGTGCTGCTCTACACGCTGATACTGACGGCAGTCACCCTGCTGCCCGTGGCCACCGGGATGGGTGGCGGCATCTATCTGGTGTCCACCCTGATACTCGATGCCATCTTCCTGGTCTACGCCTGGCGCATCTGGCGCAGCTATACCGATGAGTTGTCACGCAGCACCTTCCGTTATTCCATCCTCTACCTCTCGCTGCTGTTTGCCGCGCTGTTGGTGGATCACTATCTGCACATCCCGCTACGATGATATCCCTGCGTACTCTGGGTACCCTGCTGCTGACTACCTGCCTGGCGCTCACTGCTTGCAGCGAGGCACCCAAGCCGGCCTTCCTCTCCACCGACGTGACCGGCGCCCCCATAGGCGGCCCGTTTGCGCTGACCGATCACCATGGCAAGCAACGTCGGCTGGAGGAGTTCAAGGGCAAGGTGGTGGTGATGTTCTTCGGCTACACCCATTGCCCCGATGTCTGCCCCACCACCATGAGTGAGCTGAAGGCGGCCATGGCGCAACTGGGCGACAAGGCCAAGCAGGTGCAGGTGTTATTCGTGACGGTGGACCCGGAGCGGGACACCCAGGCGCTGCTGAGCCAGTACGTGCCGGCCTTTCATCCCGACTTTTTGGGATTGCGCGGCAGCACGGCGGAAATTCGGGCGGTGACCGACCGATTCCGCATTGTTTTTCAGCGGAATGGCACCGATGCGACAAATTACACCGTAGACCACAGCGCGGGCAGCTATATTCTGGACAGGGAAGGCAAGTTGCGCCTGTTTGTCAGCTATGGTGCAGGGGCAAAGGTGTTTTCTCATGACATTGGTCTATTGTTGTAAAAATGGGTCGATGTAGTGCCGGACTTTGGGCTGTGGATAACATCGCGCTAGTGTGGATGCCGCGCCGGCTGTGGCAAAATCCCGAAATCATCAATATATAAACAGGCTCCCAAACACTGTGGCGGAAGCGGAAAACAACCCCTCTCAGGAAGGCAAGGCACCCGTTGCGCTGATTCCAGAAGGCGTGGACGTCAGCAGCTTTCTGCTGCGTACGCCGGTAGAAATCGGTTTCGTGCTTCGTTCGCTGGCGCAAAAGGGTGATCTGGTCTCGGTGTACTTCGATCACGGCCAGTTCTCCTTCTTGTCCGCCATCCTGGAGTGCGACACCAAGCAGCAGCGCTTTTGGTTCGACATCTGCGGGGTAGAGGCCATCAACCGCTCGCTGCTGCGTGCCGATCACATTGTATTTGCCGCAGCGCCCGAGGGCGTTCGCATCCAGTTTGTGCTCGATGGCGGCATCTCGCTGGTTGATTACGACGAGCGCCCGGCTTTTGAAGCCAGCTTCCCCAATGATCTGATCAAGCTGCAGCGGCGCGAGTATTTCCGGCTCGATACCCCCATAGGCAAGCCGCTGCTGTGCAAGCTGCGCCACCCCAATGGCCGAGTGCTGGATCTCCCACTGCACGATATCTCCATCGGCGGCATGGGGCTGTGGATGCAAGGTCAGGTCGAAGTGGAGCAGCTGGATGTGTTCCCCGGCTGCCGCGTCGACCTTGGCACCTTTGGCATGGTGGAACTGACCATAGAGATACGCAGCAAGCGCCAGGTCACCAAACGGGACGGCACCGTGCAGACCATGTTGGGCACTCGCTTTGTCGATCTGCCCCGGCAGACCGAAAACCTGCTCCAGCGCTATATTGCGCAACTGGAGCGCGAGCGCCATCAGCTGCTGCGCAACTGATTACTCGGCCGCCTGATCGCCCAGCCGGTTGAGCAGGGTTTGCGGCGTAGGGTAGGCCAGCCGCAATCGTAATTCCTTGCGCAGCCGTTGGTTGCTCAGCTGGCGTGATTCCCGCATGAACGACCACAACGCCGGCGAAACCTGCTGTTCTGCCTCGGCACGCGATAGCCGAGGTGGTCGGGGCAGACTATAGGTATCGGCTACCTTGTCAAACCACTCCCCCATCTTCCAGCGGCTATCGTCGCAAGCGTGGTAGACGCGGCCCTGGCGGCCACGGAACAAGGCCAGGCAGGCGGCGTGGGCCAGATCATCGGCATGGATATGGTTGCTGTAGCCATCGTCTTCCGGCCGCAGTGCGGCAGTGCCCTTTTGCAGGCGTTCCAGCGGTAGCCGGTCTGCCGCATAGATGCCAGGGGCGCGCAGTATGCTTACCCGGCAAGCACTGCGCCGGCCATAGCGCCGGAGCAAGGTCTCCGCCGCAACCCGGCGCCAGGCACGGGCGGATTCGGGCCGGCAGGGCTGGCTTTCGCTTAACAGTGCGCCGCCACAATCGCCATATACCCCGCTGGTACTGATGTAGCACAGCCCCCGTGGTAGAATCGCGCCTTGCGCGAGCATTGCGGCCAATCGCATGCTGCGCGGGTCGTTGTTGCCGGTATTGGGTGGCGGGGCACTATGCAGCACATACTCGGCCAGCCCAGCCAGGCGTTGCAGGCTGTGGCGCTGGTCCAGGTCACCGTGCACCGGCACCACGCCCTGACTGCGCAGCCGCAGGGCCTGCTCGGTACCACGGCACAAGGCATAGACACGGAAACGTGCTGTCAGCCAGGGCAAGGCCCGCTGCATCACGTCGCCGCAACCCACGATCAATAGTCTTCTTTTACGCATGGTGCGATTGTAGCCGTACCGTGTGCGCCAGCAGGAATCAACATGTCGCATCAGCTCACCATCGAACCGAGCAAGCAGCAAATTACCGTAGAAGAAGGCGAAACCCTGCTGGATGCCGCCATGCGCGTCGGCTTCAATATGCCTTACGGCTGCCGCAACGGCGCCTGCGGCGCCTGCAAGGGCCGCGTGTTGCAGGGTGAGATCAGCCATCGCGAGCACTCCGGCTCGGCACTCAACAAGACCGAAGAAGCCCAAGGCCTGGCTCTGTTCTGCTGTGCAGAACCGCAAGGCGACGTGGTGATCGAATGCCGCGAAATCCAGGCCACCAAGGATATCCAGATCCGTACCCTGCCGTGCCGGGTAGAGAAGATAGACCGGGTATCGCACGATGTGGCCGTGCTCTCGCTCAAGCTGCCTACCAATGAGCGCCTGCAGTTCCTGGCCGGCCAGTACATCGACATCCATACCAAGGACGGCAAGAAGCGCAGCTTCTCGCTGGCCAACCCACCCCACACCGAAGACTACCTGCAACTGCATGTGCGGCTGGTGCCCGGTGGCGAATTCTCCGAGTACGTCCACAACTCGATGCGCGAGCGCGAGATATTGCGTTTCACCGGCCCACTGGGTTCCTTCTTCCTGCGTGAAGAGTCGGACAAGCCCATCATCTTCCTGGCCAGCGGCACCGGCTTCGCGCCCATCAAGAGCATCGTCGAATACGCCATCAAGAAGAACATCCAGCGCGAGATGATCCTCTACTGGGGCGCCCGCACGCTGGACGACCTCTACATGCCCGAGCTGGCAGGCCAGTGGCAGGCCGAGATGCCCAACTTCACCTTTATCCCGGTGCTGTCCGAGCCCAAGCCTGAAGATGCCTGGCATGGCCGTACCGGCTTTGTGCACGAGGCCGTGCTGCACGACTTTGCCGACCTGGCGGGCTACCAGGTCTACGCCTGCGGCGCTCCAGTGATGGTGGAAGCCGCCCACGGCAGCTTCACCGGCCGTGGCCTGCCGGCCGACGAGTTCTTCTCGGATGCATTTTTTCTGTCGAAAGATCTTCGCAAAAGCTGATAGATCGGTATAATTCGCCCCCTGTGCCGACATAGCTCAGTTGGTAGAGCAGCTGCCTTGTAATCAGCAGGTCACCAGTTCGATTCCGGTTGTCGGCACCAGAAACTCAAGGGGTTACGTGAAAACGTAGCCCCTTTCTGCTTTGTGGCGTTGCGTACGGGCTGGCAAGCGGGTTTCAGCGTTGATGGACTGATTGGGACCGATAGTCATCCCGGTAGACTCGGGATAGCAAAGGCCCGCATGGTGTTTTGCTGCGCGAGCATTCTTGTTTGGAACAGCAAGCCCAACCGCTGCTTGAGCTTGCTCGGCACCCATTAAGCCAAAGAGTCAGATAGCTCATCCCAATTAGAGATAGTTTCCGCCCAAGCAGGGATGAATGCGTTCGCATGCGTAATCATGGTATTGCAAAGACCCGTGCAGTATATATTTACCGATCCCTTATATCGCCGCCCTGGCTTAGCTTCGGTGTTAATGAGATTCTTGGTAACGCTATAAAGCAACTTACCTTGTCTGCATATTGGACATTTCTTTCCTTTCAATAGGTCCAAGTTTCCAAAAAAGATGGCCCTTTCCAGGTAATCGATTTTTTCTGCAAGCATTCCGTGTGGTTGCATTTGGTCGTCCTTTCGAAGTAAGTGGAAGGTGTGCTCAATTGCATAGGATTTTGCCCTTGACCCCACAACATAATCCAAATTTGATTAAAGGCTGGTTCTCTTGTTGCAGGAAGCAGGCCAATTGTTTTCGAGTTGCAAAACTTCTCAAGGCGCAGAGTTGTAGAGACACTGTCTGGGGCTACAGGTTACTCATCCTCAGAGTATGTGAAACTCCCGATAAAAATGGGGTCTACAGCAACCGGCCTACAAACTAGAGAAGGATCATATTCGAAGTTGTATTGCGCTGTCACCCATTTGGCTTCACTCAATCCCTTCTTACTTGCAGCCTCAACCGCATGCGCAAGAAACGACCTTGAATAAGATAAATCGCCTAGCAATCTATCAATCCCAGTCGTTTCAAAATCGAAGCTATTAATTTCTTGATCATCAAGGCGGTAATGGCCGACACCACACAAGTCCTGTAAGACATCTGAGCCCGTGTCTATTTCATCACCGAGTAAACCGATCCAGATTGATACAACACCTTCACGCTCAAAACCTTGGGTGTAGTACTCATCTTCATCAGAGTAGTCTTTCCTGGCCATAATCATCCTCTCATTTATTCATGAAATCCAGATTGTAATGCTTTATGGACTATCATAAATCCACTTTTCAGGCCGCGGCTGCATATTTGTTTTAAAGTCACTCAAGGAACTTGAGGGATCACGGGGCAGGTCTCAAGTCTGTTCGATTAGATTGGTTTCAACGGATGCTGCCGTGGATGAATCAACTTGAGCTCAAACATGGCTGCAGTGCAATCCAGCCTCTGTCGTCGTGGATAGCGATTATCGCGATAGCAATCTAACCGAATAGTATTGAGGCTAGGCCACATACTCATATTTGCTGCCTCTTGAGTTGAAATTTTTGACAGGTGAGCCATGTGTTTCAGCAAGGAAGTTCACGGGCCTGAAGAACGGTTTTTTTGTGCGGCAAGGAAATGACCTATGTATTGGGGTCGGACCATCGAATAAACTCATTAAGTGATTCGCTGGTGTTTAATTTTCCAATCCAATCTATTTCGCTTTGTGTCTCTCCTCCTCTGACGGTGAAAACCACAGCAATGGGGTCGTTGCCAGTGTAAAAGTACCCCTGAATTTTCATGTTTTCCAATGCAAGCACGCAGGCTTCATAAATTTCCTCCTTAAGTCTCTTGCGTGCTTCAGTTGAATGACTGCAACGTGCTTCTTCCTGCAATATTCTACATATATCTTGGAAGTGTTCGGCACCCTCGAACTCGTGATCCCACTCGCCAGGGCTCCATCTGTAATAGACTGCATCTCCTGGGTCGCCGGCAACGAGTTTCTCTAGGTTTTCAAGAGAATTTACCGCAGGGCAAATTGTGATGGCATCCGGGTCGGAATACAGAGCGTAACCGCAGAATTTTTGGTCGGGGTAACGCAAGCGAACACCATCGAAGGCTTGTTTGGCTGCATTTTCTATCATTAATTGCAGAAGGTGAAAATCCATTGCTTTCAAGTCGCATTGATAATTAGCAAAAACAGTACGCACATAGCCAGAGCAGCCCCCAGTTATGCCAGCGGGCAATGCCCGGCGCCCGCCCAGCCATCACCGCTGCAAATGCCGATTCACCACCATTCAGTAAAAGCCGGCCTGCTTGGCCACATCGCTGATACCGTCGAAATCGACCGGCTTTACCACATAGCTGCTGGCCCCCAAGTCGTAACTGCGCAGGATATCCGACTTTGCGCGTGAGGAAGTCATGACCACCACGGGGATACGGCGGGTGCGGCTGTCGGCCTTGGCCTGTAGTTGCACTTCGGCGCCGCTTACCCTGGGCATCTTCAGGTCCAGCAATATCAAGCCGGGCATGGCTGCGTCCAGATGCTGGTGTTCGCCCTCGCGGAACAGGTAGCCCAGGACTTCCTGCCCATAATGGTATTGGCGCTGGTGCTGCGCAGCCCGTACATGGTCAGCTTGGCGTCCGGCTGGTTGTCCTCTGCCAGCAGTATGTGTATTTGCTCATCCTCTTCCATGCTGCTGCTCCTGCAAGATATTCAATGGCTGCGCGGTAGGGTGAAATAGAGCCTGGCGCCCTCACCCTGGGTGCTGTCCGCCCACATTGTGCCGTTGTGGCAATTGATGATGCGTTGTGCCAAGGCTAATCCTACGCCTGTGCCGGGGTAGTCAGCGGCGCCAGCTGCGTGGCCTGCCGCCCCAATTGGGAGAAGGCCAGCAGATCGTCTATCAGGTAGCCCATGCGGCTGGCTTAGCTGCGCACTATGCCGAGCAGGCGCTGGCGCTCTGTGTTGAGCAGGGCAGCAAAGGCGCCAATGGCCCTCACTGGGGCGCGAAAATCGTTGAAGACCGAATAGCTGAAGCTAACCAGATCCTTGGTGACGTCATGTTGGCAGATCAGCATATGCCGACGTTGAACGGCACCGAATTCCTTAACCGGGTCAACGAGTTGTATCCCGCTACCGTGCGCACTCTCCTGTCAGGCGACACTGGCCAGAGGCCAGTTACCGAGTCGATGCATCATGGTGCGATCTACAAGTCCCTGACCAAGCCTTGGAGCGATGGGCAGGTGCTGGTTGTGGTTGCTTAAGCCACCAGCGAAAACGCGTTGACCATGGTTAGTCACTGATGCGATCGAGCACTCACCGACGGGGCTGGTCACATTAGCGATGTCTGCTTCGGACATGCCTACCAAGCAAAGCAGTTTCGGGTTATAGCTGAGCTTGCGACAACGCTGCCCAGGGCGTAGACAACGCGCTGAGCATCGCCCACAGCAGTATCAAGCACAAGGCAACGGCGGGCGATGACTACGGCAGCCGGCCAGAAATCCATCCAGCGACACCTCGGACAGATCATATACCGTAGCGAAGCAGGGCACGGTACGACTATCCCCATCATATTGTCTATCCATCCAGAGCCGATGGCGGGCGACTAGCGCCGTGTGGCTTCCCTGTGGGCAAGGGGCACGATGGTAAGGCCAGAGAAGTCCTTAACGGGGTAATTGATAGGCCGGCGCGGCCTGAGCCATCAGCTGGGCTGCCTGCAGAAAGCAGGTTTCGTCCCCCAGGCTGATATCGTCGTACTGGACGCGCGAGGTGCCTAAGCTGCCGTCTTCGGATTCTTCGCCAGGGGTGACACCCCAGCGTATCAGCTGGCCGCTATGGTGAAGTGCCATGCTCTGGTAGTCAGTCGTAGCGATTTCACGGTAACCGTGGCCCATGGGCGTGGGCAGTGCCTGCTTGGCATCCACGGTATGGCCCAATTGGCCCTGGCCGTTGTGGCCCCAGGCCCAGAGCGTGCCATCGTGCTTCAGCAGCAAGGAGTGCAAGGCGCCAGCGGCAATGGCCATGCAGCCACGGGCTATCTGTACCGGCCGAGCCTGGTCGACCAAGCTACCATCACCCAACTGACCGTCGCCATTGTAGCCCCAAGCCCAAAGGCTACCGTCGCGCTTCAGACCCAAGCTATGGAAGCGCCCCGCCGCAATGGCGCAGAAGTTGCGCCCCACCAGCACCGGCCGGCGCTGATCCTGGCGGCTACCATCGCCAAGCTGGCCATAGCGGTTATCGCCCGACGCCCACAGCGTGCCATCACGGCGTAGTTGCAGCTGATGCCACAAGCCATGCGCCATCATGCTGGCCACTTGTGCCGAAGGGGTATCGCCCATCAGGCGATGCGGCAGGGTGGCTTGGGTGCTGAGATGCTGAAGGCTATCGAATTTCATGCGGTCTGGTCCTGGCGGGATAAAGCGGGCGGCATGTTGATCTTGGGGATGGCCACCCATAAGAGCGCTTTCAGCGCCCCGGTTTTGTCGCAATACGGCGCTGTTTAAGGCAGTTTCTCCTTGCATATCAAAGCTATGCTGTGTCGAAATTGGCCGTTCGAGCTTGGTTTTGCATGGAGCCTGAGGTGCTGGAAGCCACCTTAAAGCGGCGCCATTATGCCTATAGCATTAGTAGAATGCTGTGAGGGAAATCACACCTGCGCATATTTGTTGGTTTATGCCAACAGCATTGTGCGGTGCGGCTTATACTTGTTTTCCCTTTTCGCCTGACCAGCCTACCCATGCAACAGTTCAAATCCGTCACTTATGCCGGCTTGCAGCCGGGCCCTCGTCTGATCGTGCTGGGGGCGGTTCATGGCAATGAAATCTGCGGCACCCAGGGCATCACCCGCCTGATGGCAGAGCTGGACAGCGGTGCGGTGCAACTGCTGGCAGGCAAGCTGACGCTGGTGCCGATAACCAACCCGCTGGCCTATGAGCGCAAGCAGCGCATGGGCGATCGCAATCTCAACCGCAATCTGTGCCCTACCGATCAGCCGGTCGAGTTTGAAGACCATATTGCCAACTGGCTGTGCCCCCTGCTGGCAGAACACGACGTGCTGCTGGATCTGCATTCCTTCCAGGCACAGGGGCGCCCGTTTGCCATGGTGGGGCCTGAAGACAATACCGGCACGCTGGAACCCTTTGCCCATGCCGCTGCGGAAGAGGCATTGGCACTGCGGCTGGGGGTAGGGCGGTTGGTGGATGGCTGGCTGAGCACCTACGCACGAGGCGTGGAACGCCGCCGCGCAGCCATGGGGCCGGGCGCCAGCCGTAGCCAGCTATTGAATGCCGATGCACGCTATGGCGTGGGTACCACCGAATATATGCGCGCCCAGGGCGGCTATGCCCTTACCCTGGAGTGCGGCCAGCACGACGACCCGCAAGCACCTGAGGTGGCCTACCAGGCCATATACAACACCCTGGCCCATTTGGGGCTGATTGCCGCCACAGCGCCCCAGCCTGTCGCTGAGGTCGAGGCGCTACATATCTATGAAGTGATAGATCGTGCCCACCCGGACGATGCCTTTGCCCATGGCTGGTCCAGCTTTGACCGGTTGTCCGCAGGCGATTTGATTGGCACACGCCACGATGGCACGCCAGTCAAGGCCGATTGTGAGGGCTACATCCTGTTCCCGAACGCCCGGGCGCAGGCAGGGCAGGAATGGTTCTACCTGGCTCGGCCCACCCCGCGTTTTGCGGGCTGAGTCCAAGCCAGGATGCGTCGAGGGGTAGGTATCTGCTCCGTGCGTTGCCTGCCAGCTATGGCTGGCGTCCATAGCAGGCTCTAAGACAAGAGGCCGGACAACTGTCCGGCCTCTTGCTTTCTGCTACCCGCTCTGCAGGCGCGTCAGGCTCGCAGGATGCGGCCCTTGGTGCCTTGCGGGTTCATCCTGCCACAGCTTCAGGTAATACACCCCACGCTTGCAGCACGTTTCAGCCCTGTAGCCCAGTGCCCGATACTGGGCCGCAACTTCGGCAACGGTGCGCATATCAGCTCGGCAAAACAGCTGGATCAGCATGGCGGGGCTCCTGGCGGAGCAGTTGCCCCGTACCTGACTTATCGGCAGGATTGCCGCGAAGTTGAGCGGTATTCCGACCCATGGCAAAACACCCGTACCTGCAAACTGCCTGCAACAAAGCAAGGGCAGAATCCGCGCACGTTTCCGCTGCCGTTGGGCGGATGTGGCTCCTGCCCGGACGAGCCCATGGTACCGGGCACCAATCCCTGCCCCCCGCGCTATGTGCGGGGGGCATTATTCTTGCAGCTACTGCCGGTGTCTGGCTGCCCCTGACTTGCCTGAAGATATCGATCTATCTGCTTATAACAGCGACTACCAAAACCCAGCGTAGCGGTTCTGGCTGGACGTGCGAGTGCTGGTGCGCGCAGCAGACAGTACGTGGGTACGGCAAGCTTGCACAACAACGCCAGAAAGGTTTTGTTGGCGGCTCTGAAGTCCGTCGCTCACCTTGCCGGGCCACAGTCCATCCGCAGTGAGTAGTTGCCCAGGCGTGCCTACATGCCCAATCCCATCTAGGATAAGGAGACGTCGATCTGGCGGCGTTGAATTGGGGAGCTGGCATGACGGGCGCGATGCTCGATCACTGGGTGGTGGAGGCGATATGCCGTGGTGAGCATGGCGACCCCTTTGCCGTGCTGGGCCCCCATCCTGGCGAATCGGGGGTATGGCTGCGTAGCTGGCAGCCGGAGGCCTGCCGGGTTGAGGTGACCGATGCCCTTGGGGCGCCCCTGGCGGTGCTTGATCAGCTGGATGCGCGTGGATTGTTTGCCGGTTGCTTGCCCAGCCTGCCGCCGCACTACCGTTTGCGAGTTGCCTGGCAGGCAGTACAGCTGGAGCTGGACGATCCCTACCGCTTTCCGCCGCAGCTCTCGGCCGATGCCATGTGGCATATAGGGGAAGGCAGCCATCGCCAGCTCTGGCAGACCTTGGGCGCCCATCCGCAATGCCTGGATGGCATCGATGGCACCCTGTTCTCTGTCTGGGCGCCCAATGCCAAGCGGGTCAGCGTGGTGGGGGATTTCAATTTCTGGAATGGTGCGGCCCATCCCATGCGGCTGCGGCGCGAGTGTGGGGTGTGGGAGCTGTTTCTGCCTGGCGTGGCGGCAGGCGAGAAATACAAGTTCGAGGTGCTTGATTGGGACGGTGTGGCGCTGCAGAAGGCCGATCCCTTTGCGTTCGCGGCCGAACTGCGTCCGGCCAATGCCTCGGTGGTGACGAAACTGCCCCCTGCTTTGCCAGCGCGGCAGCGGCAGGGGGGGCTGGATCAGCCTGTCAGTATTTACGAGGTGCATCTGGGCTCCTGGCGTCGGCGTGCCGATGGAGGCTGGCTCAGCTACCGGGAACTGGCCGACACGCTGGTGCCCTATGTGCGCGAGATGGGTTTCAGCCATATCGAGCTGCTGCCGGTCAGCGAGCATCCCTTCGATGGCTCCTGGGGGTATCAGCCTACCGGTTTGTATGCACCCAGTGCGCGCTTTGGCACGCCTGCGGATTTCCGGCATTTTGTGGAGACCGCCCACGCCGCAGGGCTGGGCGTGCTGCTTGATTGGGTGCCGGGGCATTTTCCGGCCGATGAGCACGGTTTGGCCTGTTTCGACGGTACGCATCTGTATGAGCATGCCGATCCGCGCGAGGGCTTTCATCGCGATTGGCATACCCTGATCTACAACTATGGCCGGCGGGAAGTGGCCAACTACCTCAGTGCCAATGCCCTGTTCTGGCTCAGCCAGTACGGCCTGGATGGCCTGCGGGTCGATGCGGTGGCCTCCATGCTCTACCGAGACTACAGCCGGGCCGACGGTGAGTGGGTGCCCAATGTGCATGGCGGGCGGGAGAACCTGGAGGCCATTGCTTTCCTGCGCCAGACCAATCACTGGGTAGGCGTGGCAGAGCCGGGGGCCATTACCCTGGCCGAGGAATCCACTGCTTTCCCGCAGGTCAGCCGGCCGCCCGAGCACGGTGGCCTGGGTTTTCACTACAAATGGAATCTGGGCTGGATGCACGACACGCTGGACTATATGCGGCGCGAGCCGGTGCATCGCAGTCATCACCATGGCCAGCTGGGTCTGGTCCTGACCTACGCGTTCAGCGAAAACTATGTGCTGCCGCTGTCCCACGACGAAGTCGTCCACGGCAAGGGCTCGCTGCTGGGCAAGATGCCGGGCGATGACTGGCAGCGCTACGCCAATCTGCGTGCCTATCTGGGATATATGTGGGCGCATCCGGGCAAGAAGCTGCTGTTCATGGGGGGGGAGTTTGCCCAGCAGGCGGAGTGGAATCATGATGCCAGCCTGGACTGGCACCTGCTGGAGGATGAGCGGCATGCGGGCATGCAGCGCCTGGTCAGGGATCTCAACTGCTGCTATCGGCAGGAAACGGCGTTGCATAGGCTCGATTGCGATCCGGCTGGGTTTGAGTGGATATGCTGGGACGACCAGACCAATTCGGTGCTCAGTTTTGTCCGCCATGATGGGCAGGGCGGCATGGTTCTGGTGGTATGCAACTTTACCCCCGAGGTGCGTACCGGTTACCGGGTGGGGGTGCCGCAGGCCGGTTGCTGGGTAGAGATACTGAACACCGATTCGCGCCACTATGGCGGCAGTGATGTGGGCAATGGCGATGCCCATAGCGAGCCGCAGCCCGGCCATGGCCGTACCCATACGGTAGCGCTGACGCTGGGGCCGCTGGCGACCCAGTTCTTTCGCTGGATGCCATCATGACACTGGCGCTTGGACTGGTACCGGGAGATCCGTTCCGCCTGGGCAGCTACTGGGATGGCGCAGGGGTGAACTTTGCCGTCTATGCGCTCAACGCAGACCGTGTCGAACTCTGTCTGTTCGACCCTGCAGGGCACCGGGAATTGGCGCGCTTGCCCTTGCCCGGCCACCATGCGGGCGTCTGGCATGGTTATCTGGCCGAGGCTGAGCCTGGCCTGATCTATGGTTTTCGTGCCCATGGCCTGTGGATGCCGCAACGCGGCCATCGCTACAATCCGGCCAAACTCCTGCTGGACCCCTATGCCCGCCGCCTGCACGGGCGCTATGCGGGGCAGGGGGATTTCTGCGATCACCTGCCGGGCGACCCTAGCCGGCCCGACCCGCGTGACAACGCCACCCATGCGATCAAGGGCGTGGTTGATGCACCCGACTACGGCAGCTATGCCTTTGACTGGCAGGATGACAGACGGCCGGGGATAGCCTGGGCGGATACGGTGATCTACGAACTGCATGTCAAGGGTTTCAGCCGGCTGAACCCGGCAGTGCCGGAGGCATTGCGCGGCAGCTATGCCGGCCTGGCACACCCCGCCAGCATTGACTGGCTCAAGTGGCTGGGCGTGACCACGGTGGAACTGCTGCCTGTGGCGGCCTGCGCGGATGAGGGGCATTTGCTGGCCCGTGGCATGGTGAACTATTGGGGCTACAACCCGGTGGCACTGATGGCGGTAGAGGCGCGCTATGCCGCTGGCAGCGACCCCGTGACGGAATTCAAGTCGGCGGTGCGTGCCTTGCATGCTGCAGGCATCGAGGTATTGCTGGACGTGGTCTACAACCACACCGCTGAAGGGGGCGTCGGTGGGCCCGCATTCAACCTGCGCGGGCTGGACAACCGCAGCTATTACCGGCTGGCGCCAGACGGCCACTGTGAGAACTGGACGGGCTGCGGCAATACCCTCAACCTGGCCGAGCCACGTTGCCTGCAGTTGGTGTTGGACAGCCTGCGCTTCTGGGCGCAGGAGTGCCATGTCGATGGTTTCCGCTTTGACCTGGCGCCCATACTGGCGCGTGGCATGCATGGGCCATTCGAGGCCTGGTCCAGCTTCTTCGCTGCCATACAGGCCGATCCCCTGTTATGCCGCCTGAAACTGGTGGCCGAGCCCTGGGATATCGGCCCCGATGGCTACCGGGTAGGGGGCTTTCCGCCCGGCTGGGCGGAGTGGAATGATCGCTACCGCGACAGCATGCGCAGCTTCTGGCTGCATCATGGCCCCACCCGGGGCGAGTATGCCCGGCGGCTGACAGCCAGTAGTGACCTGTTCGAGCGACGCGGCCGGCCGCCGTGGGCCAGTGTCAACTTCCTGACCGCCCACGATGGCTTCAACCTGCGTGATCTGGTCAGCTACAGCCAGAAGCATAACGAGGCCAATGGCGAAGAAAACCGAGATGGCCATGGCAACAACCACAGCTGGAACGGCGGCGTGGAAGGGCCTTCTGATGACCCCGGCATCCTGCAGATCAGGGGGCGTTTGCAGCGGGCGCTGCTGGCCTCGCTGATCTTCAGCCAGGGTACGCCCATGTTGCTGGCAGGGGATGAGATGGGTCACACCCAGCAGGGCAATAACAACGCCTATTGCCAGGATGGCCCGATCAGCTGGCTGGACTGGCAGCATATCGACTTTGCCCAGGCAGCGTATGTGGCAAGGCTGCTGGCCTTGCGCCGCCAGTATCCGGCACTGCGCCATGGCCGCTGGTTCAGCGCCGAGGCTCACGGCGGTTACGAACGCCGCGATGTGGACTGGCGCAATGCCGAAGGCCGTGCGATGACGCCAGCCGAGTGGGACGGCCGCGAGCAGTTCAGCCTGGCGGTGGAGCTGGGGCCGGAGGGGACCCGTGACCGCTGCCTGCTGCTGATCAACGCCGAGGCAGTTGCCACCGAGTTCAATCTGCGGCCAGGCCGCTGGCTGCGTGTGCTGGATACCGCTGAGCCCGATGCCGGTGATGCGCTGTTCCAGCAGCAGGTGGTGCTGCCAGCCAATACCGTATGGCTGCTGGTGCTCGATACCGGCGGCAGGGTGACTTGGTAGCCCTGCCTGCCAGGACGCGCCGCTTCATCGCCAGGCGACCGTGATGCTGGCGGTAGTGGTGTTTATTCCGGCTCGGTAGCGTCTGCGGCCTCGGCCGGATGGCCTACACCGGTCACGAACAGGACGGACTCGCTGATTCCATCTATACCCAGGTCCTGCTCGATCAGGCTATCGCGTAGCGCGGCTGTGCCCCACGGCGCCAGGCCCATGGCAGTCGCGGTGAGGCAGAAGGTCTGGCCCAGGTGGCCGGCATCCAGCATGACCACGCGGTAGGCGCGCGGCTTGTGGTACTTCCACATGGTGCGCTCAAACACCGCCGTCATCAGGAATAGCGCCGCAGAATCGGCAAAGTATTCCTGATCGGCGCAGTACAGGCTGGCTTGCGCCGGTGTGGCGACCGGATTGACCAGGGTGAGTGTGTGGTGCAAGGGGTGGTAGTGATAGATACCTGGCGCCAGTCCTGCCACCCTAAGCACCATGACGTAGACTTCGACCGGATGGCGGGCGCCGCCCGAGGGGCTGGTCTTGAGTGGCAAGCGGCCAAAGGCTGCGCTGTCGACATGCCCCTGTACCCCCCAGACCAAGCCCAGCAAACGGCTCAGCTCATCCAGAGCCAAGGCTTGCGGCGAGAATGACCTATGGGTGCGGCGTGCCAGCAGTGCCTGGTGGAAGGCATCCTCGGGGTAGGGGGCCTGGGGCAGCTTGATGGGTTCGCCGCCCAGAGGGGAACGGTAGAGGGCAGGCGGCTCGGTCACGGGTACGACGGCAGCCAGCTCTTCTTCTGACGAGGCTGCCGAGGCGAACGGCGTGTCCTTGGTGGCGAAGTGAAATGCCCCCTCGGGCAGCCAGGGGGCCCATTGATCGGCCAGCAGGGCATCGCTGGCAGCCTGGGCAGACCCTTCCTCCAGCAGTAGCTGTTCGGCCACCAGCTGCTCCAAGGTCTTGCGCAGGCTCTGCGGGGAATACTGGGTGAAGTGGGCCAGTATCTCGTCCAGGCTGCGCCAGTCCGAAAAGTAGTCCAGTACCTGCACGGTGAGTGGATGCCCGCTGACACAGTGGTGCTGCAGGTAGTTGCTGAATGCCAGCTGCTCGTCCTGCCAGTGGATGCTCAGGGCTAGCGCGCGTTTATAGCGCATGGTGGTTAGGCTCCGGTGGCTGGACTAGGGCAGGGATAGTGCGCCGCCATCGTGTCTGGTGGCGATGTAATGCGCTGTCTTGTTAGGCACCCGTACTAACAGGCCAAATAAAAGCGGCGTTATGTACCGCAGTACGATAACGCCGCAGACGAGCCAGCAGATTGCTCGCGCCGAGATTTACTTCTTCTTGGCGGCGGGCTTTGCTGCGGGCTTGGCAGCAGGTTTTGCTGCTGCGGGTTTGGCAGCCGGCTTGGCTGCCGGTTTTGCTGCGGGCTTGGCAGCAGCAGCAGGCTTCGCGGCAGCGGGTTTGGCTGCTGGCTTGGCCGCAGCTTTGACTGGAGGATCGACATGGAAAGGAGCGAGCTTGACGCCATCCGCAACACCTTTCACATGCTTCTTGATGGTCTTGAGCTCCAGTTCCAGGGTCTCAATGTGTTTGACCGCATTTTGCAGCGCGGCGAGCACGTCATCTTTCTTGGGGGCGGCCTTTTTTTCTGCCATTGCTCTCTCCTATTTAGAGGTGGTGGTTCAGTCCGTTAGCACTCGCGCCCAAGCGCTGGTGTGCGGGCTGCTTGAGTATTGTACGCGGGCAAAAGATTAGCAATCCTGCATGTCCATATTTTGTGCGGGTTTGCGGGGTTTGTTCCGCACTTGCAACGCTGTGCATGGGTGGCGGTGATGGATATCAAGTGGCCGTTATCGAGGCCGAGGCATTTAGGCTGGCCAGTTTTGCCAGGTCGGTCAGCAGTGGCTGCAATACCCGATCCAGTTCTGCCAACACGGACAGGCAGTGATCGGTCGGTGCTTCACCGACCACGGGCAAAGTGGCTTCCAGCTCGGCCGCCACCTCCGAGACCTGGGTGGCGCCCATGCTGCCGGCCAAGCCTCTAAGAGTATGGGCCAGCCGCTTGGCTTCCTCATTCTGCCCCTGTGCCAAATGGTCGCGCAGTAGCGCGACGGTATTGCCATAGCCAGTGGCAAACCGGGTCAGCAGGCGCAAATACAGGTGCTGCTTGCCGCCCATATAGCGCAGCCCCAAGGCAACGTCGACACCGTGCAGCACTGGCAGCGGCATGTCGCCTGCCGCCTCGTCACCAGGTGCGGGTACTGCCTGGTGGCCGCGATCCAGCCAATGCCCTACCAGCTTGTACAACTGTTCGGGCTGTATGGGCTTGGTCAAGTAATCCTGCATGCCTTCTTCCATGCAGCGCTGACGCACATCGGAGATCGCATGGGCTGTCAGTGCCACGATGGGGATGGCATCCAGCTGTCTGTGCTGACGCAAGGTGAGGGTGGCGGCATGGCCGTCCATCTGCGGCATTTCCAGGTCCATCAATATCATGGCGTAGTCGCCCGGTGCAGCGGCCAGCGCCATTTCCACGGCTTGCTGGCCGTGCTCGGCCAGGTCCACCTCCAGTGCCATGGCGCTGAGCAGCTCCACCACAATCTGCTGGTTGATGGCGTTGTCCTCGGCCAGCAGTATGCGCTTGCCGGCGTAGCGGCGGGCAGGCGGTGTGTGCTCGGCAGGGGTGGTGGCCGTGGGCGCTTGGTGGAACACGCCGGTGAGGGTATTGACCAGGGTGGATGGGCTGACAGGCTTGAACAGCAGGCCGTCGATACCAGCCTGCTCGGCCGCATTGACGACGGATTCCAGCCCGAAGGCGGTCACCAGCACTAGCTTGGGTGGGTGGCTCAAGCTGGCGTCGCGCTGCAGGGTGTGGATCAGCTCCATGCCATCCATGTCGGGCATGTGCCAGTCCGTCAGCACCACGTCGTAGGGGTCGGTCTGGTCGGCTGTATGCAGATAGGCCAGTGCCTCGCGGGCCGAGCCTACTTCATCCACCCGTAGGGGGAGCGATGTGAGCATCTCCGCCATGATGGCGCGAGCGTGCTCGCTGTCGTCCACCACCAGTACCCGGGCGTCGTTGAAGCGGGCCGGCAGTACCAGGGTGGCTTGCGGCCCTGTGGGCAGGGGCAGCGTCAACTGGAAGTGGAAGGTGGAGCCCACGCCGGTGTCGCTGCGTACGCCAATCTGCCCCCCCATCAGTTCCACCAGGCGGCGCGATATCGACAGGCCCAGTCCGGTACCCCCATATTTGCGGGTGGTAGAGCCATCGGCCTGGGTAAAGGGCTGGAACAGACGCGCCTGCTGCTCGGCTGTCAGGCCTATGCCGGTATCGCGTACCTCGAAGCCCAGCTGCACCTTGCCGGCTTCTGTTCCCAGCAGGTTGACGGCCAGTTCGATCTCGCCACCGGGTTCGGTGAACTTGATGGCATTGTTGATCAGGTTGATCAGCACCTGGGTGAGTCGCAGTGCATCGCCCATCAGGTTGCGCGGCACATTGGGGGCGATGTGGAACAGGTACTCTATCTGTTTGTCTGCGGCCTTCTGGCTGGTCACGGTGGCCACATTGATGGCCACGTCGTCGAGGGTGAAGGGCTCGCTCTCTACATCCAGCTTGCCGGCCTCGATCTTGGAGAAATCCAGGATGTCGTTGATGATGGCCAGCAGGGATTTACCGGCGCGGTGAATCTTGCTGACATAGTCGCGCTGTTTGGCGCTCAGTTCGGTTTGCAAGGCCAGGTGGGCAAGGCCGATCACCGCATTCATTGGCGTGCGTATCTCGTGGCTCATATTGGCCAGGAACTCGCTCTTGAGGCGTGTCGATTCTTCTGCCTTTTGCCGCTTCAGCCTTTCGGTTTCCACATCATGCTGTATGGACATGCTTTGCAGCCGCAGGCTGTTGGCACTGTTGAGCATGGCGGCCTGGCGCCGGGCGTAATCAACATGGGCCGCCAGTGCGGCGGCGCTGTCACCAAGGGCGGCGTGGCACAGGTAGAGCTCGTGCCGTGCGTCTACCTGGATGAACATGGATTCGCAAAGGTCGTAGACCAGGTCTGCGGCATGCAGAGCGATGATGGCCTCGGCGAAACGTCCCTGCCTGCGCCGCAGGCTGCCCTTGGCCCAAGCGTAGAAGACACCGAACAAGTCCAGGCTGCCCATATCGTCGCTGGCACGGCGACGGGCAATTTCGATCTCGACCCGTTTCAGCCAGATCTCCGCTGCGGCCCATTGCGACTCTTGCAGCCCACCAAGGTAGATGGCCATCAGGTTGCCGATGAAATCGAAGTAACCGGGTGTGCGATTGCTCTCGCGCCGCATCCAGTCATCCATCAGGCTGGCTGCCGTCGTGGCGTCGCCCAGGGCGATATTGGCCATGGCCAAATAGGGCGGAACGCCCCATAGCCGGTTACGCAACTGGAATTGCTGCGCCAACGCCAGCGCCTCACGCAGGCAGTCGCGGGCCTCTCCGAAGTTGCCGTAGTTCAGGTGGACTTCGGCAATATTGTGCAGTGCCAGGGCGATACGGGGCGGGTCGTCCAACTGCCGGGCAAGCTGCAGCGAGGCGTAGTCATGGCGTAGCCGGGTGACTTCATCCTTGACGCCGCCTGCCACGCAATGCAGGGCGATATAGGCGGTATAACGGTGCAACGGCGATAGCTTTTCCAGCTGCGGCTCGACCTTGTCTCGTAGTATGGCCCAGGCCTCGTCGCTGCGGCCGGTGCTCCACAGTGTCATGCCCTGCTGTGCATACGCCAGTAGCACTGCTTCCTCATCGCCTTGCTCTCGGAAAGTCTGCAGGAGGCGCTCACAGATCTTTACGTGCGAGGCGTGGGGGTTTTCCAGCGTAGAGTGGGTCAGTATCAGGAAGCGCGCCATCGCCGCGTCACGCTGTGCCGTTGGCCCCGCGCAGCTGGCCAGCGCGGCTTCGGCCAGCCGTCGCGCCTCACCCGCGTCCTTGTAGCGGTACTGCCAATACTGTTCGATCAACTGGCTTGCTTGGGAGCGGGTGGTCATGGGCTGGTTCGGGTATCAGCAGGGTTGGGCGCTGCACCAAAACCGACCCCTGGGCCGGTGGGGCCTTAACCTACAGGGTCAGGGCACGGTGCAATCAACAGGGTACAACAAGCGGCCTGCAGGCGTGATGAACACTTTGCTGCGGCGGCGCTGACTGTTGCCTTTTCTGGCACGGATGGCGGGTGTGGACGGATAATCCCTCTGCTTACCCGGAGAGAACCATTCCATGGCCGTACTGACATTTGCCACTACCCCCTTCCTGGACCAGAAGCCCGGTACCTCGGGATTGCGCAAGAAGGTCACCACCTTCAGCCAGCCGCACTATCTGGAGAACTTCGTCCAGGCCATATTCAATGCGGTACCGGCACTCAAAGGCGGCTTGCTGGTGGTGGGGGGCGATGGCCGCTATTTCAACGATGGGGCCATACAGACCTTGTTGCGCATGGCGGCGGCCAATGGCGTAGGCAAGGTCATCGTGGGTCGGCATGGCCTGTTGTCTACCCCGGCGGCCTCGCTGTTGATACGGCGCCATGGTGCGGTGGGCGGCATCATCCTTTCGGCTTCCCACAACCCAGGCGGGCCGGAGGGGGACTTTGGCATCAAGTTCAATGCGGCCAACGGCGGACCGGCACCGGAACGGCTGACCGAGGCCATGCATGCTGCCAGTCAGGTGCTGCAGTGCTTTTACTGCTGCGACAGCCAGGATATCGACCTGGGTAGCCTGGGCCGCAGCCAGCTGGAAACCATGCAGGTCGACGTGATAGACCCGGTTGCCGACTATGCCGGCCTGATGCAGACCCTGGTGGACTTCGATGCCATACGTGACTGGCTGCGCGCAGGCCATCGCGTGCGACTGGACGCCCTGCATGCGGTAGGCGGACCCTACGCCGTCAAGCTGTTTGAAGACCTGTTGGGTGCCCCCTTGGGCAGTGTGCGCAATGCAGCGCCCCAGGCCGACTTTGCGGGCGAGCATCCCGATCCGAATCCGGTGCACTGCGCGGGCCTGGTGGCCCACATGATGGGAGCGGGCGCGGCAGACTTTGCGGCCGCCTTTGATGGCGACGCAGACCGCAACATGATACTGGGCAGGGGGTGTGTGGTAACGCCGTCAGATAGCCTAGCCATTCTGGCGGCCAATGCCCGAACCTTGCCGCAGTTTCGCGATGGACTGCCTGGCGTGGCTCGCTCCATGCCCACCTCACGCGCAGTGGATGTGGTGGCGGCCCGGTTGGGTTTCGATTGCTATGAAACCCCCACGGGATGGAAGTACTTTGGCAATCTGCTCGATGCAGGCCGGATAGCTCTGTGTGGTGAGGAGAGCTATGGCACGGGTGCCAGCCATGTTAGGGAGAAGGATGGTATCTGGGCGGCACTGGCCTGGCTCAACCTGCTGGCAGTAAGGCGGCAGCCGGTGGCCGAGATCGTGCGCGAGCACTGGGCCAGTTATGGCAGGCACTGCTATAGCCGACACGACTACGAAGGTTTGCCGCTGGCGGCAGGCGAGGCCGTGATGGCGACCTTGCGCGGCAAGCTGGCCGCGCTGCCTGGGCAGACGGTATATGGCCTGCAAGTTAGCCTGGCGGATGATTTCTCCTATACCGACCCAGTCGACGGCACGGTTAGTGGGCAGCAAGGCATACGGGTGGCCTTGGCCGATGGATCGCGCGCCGTGTTTCGCCTGTCCGGCACGGGCACTGAAGGGGCCACATTGCGGGTCTACCTGGAGCGCTATCTGGCAGATGTGGCGCAACATGCGCAGCCCGCGCAAGCGGCGTTGGCCGAAGTGGCCCGGTTTGCTGCACAACTGGGCGAGATCGAGGCGCACACCGGTAGGGTGCGGGCGGATGTAGTCACCTGATTCGGCATAACAAATTTCCCAAGGCCGGATTTTCTGCCAACAATGAACGGGTAGGCCGGCTTGCATGACAGGACGGCAACAGGCGAGGCGGCAGAGGTCCTGCCGTCCCGGCCTGGAGGCGGAACAGCGTGCCGGTAGTGCATGGGAGCCATATGGATGACCTGATCATTGCGCGGCAATTGCCGCGCCGCAGTATTGCCCTAGTGCTGGCCGGCGGGCGAGGTTCGCGGCTGATGCAGCTGACCGACAAGCGGGCCAAGCCGGCGGTGTACTTTGGCGGCAAATTCCGTATTGTCGATTTCGCCCTGTCCAACTGTCTGAATTCCGGCATACGCCGCATAGGCGTGGTAACCCAGTACAAGTCCCACTCCCTGTTGCGCCACCTGCAGCGTGGCTGGGCCATGTTCCGCTCGGAGATGGGCGAGTTCATCGACCTGCTGCCCGCCCAGCAACGGGTGGATGAAGACAGCTGGTACCGTGGCACGGCCGATGCCGTGTATCAGAACCTGGATATCGTCCGAAGCTACAGGCCCGAGTATGTGGTCATCCTGGCCGGTGACCACATCTACAAGATGGACTACGCCCGCATGCTGCTGGATCACGTCAAATCGCTGGAGGCCCTGGGCGTGAAGGGCGGTGTCTCGGTGGCCTGCATCGAGGTGCCGCTGGCCGAGGCCAAGGCCTTTGGCGTGATGGAGGTCGATGCCGACCGCAAGATCGTGGCCTTTGTCGAAAAGCCGGCTCAAGCGCCTGCCATGCCCGGCAAGCCCGATAAGGCGCTAGCCAGCATGGGCATCTATGTATTCGACGCTGACTATCTCTACCACCTGTTGGAGGAGGATATCCATGACAGCAGCAGCGAGCATGACTTCGGCAAGAACCTGATCCCGGCTGCGGTGGCGGAAGGCCGGGCCGTGGCCCATCCGTTCTCGCTTTCCAGTGTGGCCAGTTATCCCCATGCCAAGCCCTATTGGCGTGATGTGGGCACCATCGACGCCTACTGGGCCGCGAACCTGGACCTGGCCTCGATTACACCGGAATTGGACCTGTACGATCGCAACTGGCCGGTATGGACCTACCAGGAGCAATTGCCGCCGGCCAAGTTCGTGCAGGATGCAGGCGGCGAGCACCGGGTCTACAACACCATCGTGTCGGGTGGCTGCATTGTCTCGGTGGCGCAGGTGACCAACTCCGTGCTGTTCAACAAGGTGCGGGTGCATCCGCATTGTGTGATTGATCAGTCGGTGCTGCTGCCCGATGTGGATGTGGGCGAGGGAGCACGCTTGACCAAGGTGATCGTGGACCGTGGCTGCAAGATACCGGCAGGCCTGGTCGTGGGCGACGATGCCGCCAGAGATGCCAAGTCGTTCCACCGCAGCGAGGGGGGCGTGGTGTTGATTACCCGTGACATGCTGGCGGGACTGGCTGTGTCGTGAGCGTTTGCCATGGGCTCAGCTCATGGGTGGGTTGGATGGGCATCGGTGCAGCCCTGGCCCTGGGCGCTCCGCAGATTGCATTCTCCCGCGAAGCAGTACCAGCGTTTGGCTGAACCCAGGCGCACTGGTCTGGTCCGATGCCGAGATACCGTTTAACGTGCCATGCCCCTGCGCTTTTCTACCGAGTGACCACTGATGAAGGTTTTGCACGTCGCTGCTGAATGTTACCCCCTGCTCAAGACTGGCGGCCTTGCCGATGTGTTGGGGGCGCTCCCGGCGGCGCAGCGCCAGCTGGGGCTGGACGCCCGTGTCGTGTTGCCGGGCTTTCCGGCCATACGGGCAGGGCTGCAGGACGCCAAGGTACAGGCCAGCATGCCGCCGCGCTTGGGCAGTGGCCCCTTAACCCTGTGGCAAGGCTACCTGCCTGATGGCGTACCTGGCTATGTGATCGATGCACCGGGGCTGTATGACCGCGTGGGCAATCCCTATGCCGATGCCGAGCATCATCCCTATACCGATAACCATCGACGCTTCGCCTTGCTGGGGTGGGTGGCAGCACGCATGGCGCAGGGCTTGTTGCCGGATTGGCGGCCTGATGTACTGCATGGTCATGACTGGCATGCCGGCCTGGCAGCGGCCTACCTGAAACAGACTACGCCGGCACCCGATATGGCCGACGCAGCCTGTGTGTTCACCATACACAATCTGGCCTACCAGGGTCTGTTCCCAGCCAGCCTGTTTGCCGAGCTGGGCTTGCCGGCGCAGTGCTATGCCATGGATGGCATGGAGTTCCACGGTCAGCTGTCGTTTATCAAGGCCGGGCTGTACTACAGCGACCGATTGGCGACGGTAAGCCCCAGTTATGCCGCAGAGATCCAGACCGCCGAACATGGCTGCGGCCTGGAAGGCTTGCTGCGGCATAGGCGGGCTGCCTTGAGCGGCATACTCAACGGTGTGGATGAAAACCTGTGGAATCCGGCTACCGACCCCACCTTGCCGGGCCATTTCGATGCCGACAAAACCGGTGGCAAGGCCCGCTGCAAGACCGCCTTGCAGGCGGAACTGGGGCTGGCGGCAGAACCGACGGGCCTGCTGTTTTGTGTGGTGAGCCGGTTAACCGAGCAAAAGGGTTTGAACCTGGTACTGGCCGGGGCTGAGGCCTTGCTGGCCCAAGGCGGCCAACTGGCCGTGCTGGGGAGTGGTGAACCTGAACTGGAAGCGGGCTTTAGCGAGCTATTGGGCCGCTATCCAGGCCGCGTGGCGGTGAGGCTGGGCTTTGACGAGCCTTTGTCACATAGGCTGTTTGCCGGTAGCGATGTGGTGCTGCTGCCCTCGCGCTATGAACCCTGTGGACTGACCCAGATGTATGGCATGCGCTATGGTGCCCTGCCGTTGGCACGCCGCACCGGTGGACTGGCCGACAGTGTGCGGGATTGCAGCCTGGAGAACCTGCAGGACGCCAGCGCCACTGGCATGCTGTTCGAGCGATTTGAGCAGGCTGATTTCGACGCAGCGGTGCGACGGGCCTTCGCCTTGTATGCCAAGCCCCAGGCCTGGCGCGAGGTGAGGCGGCATGCCATGCAGCAGCATTTTGGTTGGACCGGCCCGGCCAAGGCTTACCAGGCTTTGTATCGCGCTGCACTGAAGCAGGTGGCGTGATCGCTGCTGCAGGGGTAGGGTCAGTGCGCCCCACCTGTGGGTGGGGCGCCTGCCTCTTTTCTCCTCCTACTCTTGCTCCGTGCTGCGTTTGATCCTGTTAGGTGCCTGCGGTATCAGGCTGCTTAGACATCGGGCGCCTGTTCAGTCCATCACCTCCTACCTTCGTGGCTAGTGTTTCAAGCCGAACAAGGCATTGTGCGTCTGATCGCCCAGTTCTATGGTCAGCGCCACTGCGTTCTCGACACCAATACGGATAGGAGGGCCGAAGCGGCTGATCTCAATACCTGCGCGGCGCAGCATGCGCTCTATGGCGGTAGTGGTGACGGTGACATAGCGACGTATGCCGTTCTCGTCAGCAAAGCGGACGATTTCGCGCATGGCATCCAGCGCCTGGTCGGCAAAACCGAAGGTGTGCGAGCCGTCCGTTTCTATGGCAAAGCGGCTTAGCTCCCACACGTCGGCTTGTTCCGGCGCCTGCTGGCCGTGCAGCAGCTCGGGGAAGGTGTCCTTGAGCATATAGGGGCCAAGCGTTGGCAGCAGGCGCCAGCAGCCATAGACATCCTGGCTGTGATTGCGCAACACCATGTAGTGGGGCTCAAGGGCGTCATAGCCGTCGATTTCCATGCCTGCGAGCACCGGAACCTCCCAACCCATCCTGTCCCTGAAGACGCGGGCGCGCAGGCAATGTATGGCGCGCAAGTCGCCGCCATTGAACTGCTGGCGCCGGCTGATCTGTATGGTTTGAGACATGGTTTGCATTTACATCCTCCCGTGATTAGGCATACCCAGGCCGCATAAAATATATGCAGTTAGGTTAATAGCGGTACTAGCTACCTTGCTAGGTGTGGCTGGATGGGGCGCATGACAGACTTTGCGCCCGTCGTTCACGGCAGAATAGCGAGGCGATATGTCCGCACAGGCAATGTACGTGCTGAATGCACGAGATAAGCGGGGCTTTGCCCTTCCTTTGGCTCATAAGGACAAACTGCGCTGCTTGCGCAAGATCCTGGGAGAGAACCAGACCGAATTCTGGCGACGCTTTGGCGTCAGCCAGTCCAGCGGCAGCCGATTCGAGCAAGGCCTGCCCTTGCCAGCATCGCTGCAGATACTGATACACCTGTACCTGGATGGTCGTGTGACCGATCATGACTTATCCTCGGCGATGGCTAAGGTAGAAGTAGCCTGCGACTGAACCTAGTCCGGCTTGCAGCCTGATCGAGCAGCAGGGTGTGCCCAGGCGCACCTTGCTGTTGAGGTGCACTGTGATCCCTACGCCTCGTGCAGGCGTCTAATACCCTTTGCGGATATCGCCTGCCGCTGAATAAGTACCGGCGTGGTCCACGCCAGCCATGCCGCACGGCCGGCTGGCAACCCTAAAGCGCAACCAGACCCATCTGCAGGGCACGGACGACCACATCGGTACGTCGGCTGACGTCAAACTTGCGTCGCAGATTGGCGATATGGAAACGTGCGCCCGCGACCGATACTCCCATAATGCGTGATATCTCCCAGTCGGTCTTCCCTGCGGTCAGCCACTTCAAGTACTCCATTTCCTTGCTGGTGAGGCTGGGCAGTATGGCTTCCGGCTGTTGTTTGGCCGGCGTCTGGGCGTGGATATGCGGACGCAATACCTCGAAAGCCAAGTCGCGCAGCAAGGCCAGATCGCTCATTGAAGATCGCAGCGACTCGTAGAACCCCTGATTGGCCACTTCATCCCGTACCAGCGTCAACATGCCGACCTCGCCCCCGGGCCCGTGAAAGGGCAGGGTAATGCCGGCCTTGAGTCCATAGCCAGACGCTTCCTCATACAGGGCGCGCTCGTCCTGCGTCTTGAAGCTATCCGGGCTCCACACCATGGGGGCTGAATGCGAGAAACAATGCGACACGGTAGGATCGATGGCGCCGAAACCTCGCTTGTCGTAGGTTTCGCGCCATGCCGTATCGTAGGTACTGCGCAGATAGGCTGTTTCGAGTGGTTGGCCGGGCGTGGGCACGGCTGCCAGCAAGATGCTGTCGTAACCGTACTGGCTGGCGACATTGCTCAGTTGCTGCAAGGCCTCTGCTTCGGTTGAAGCCGAGATCAGGCTTTGATATTTCTCTAGGTACAGCA
Organism: Chitinimonas prasina; assembly: GCF_030160395.1. Taxonomy (GTDB): domain Bacteria; phylum Pseudomonadota; class Gammaproteobacteria; order Burkholderiales; family Chitinimonadaceae; genus Chitinimonas; species Chitinimonas prasina. Next base: position 251,423 of record NZ_BSOG01000001.1, on the reverse strand, counting down.
TTCTCTGTGCTCATAGATGCTTTCGTACACTACGCTTCACCAAACAGCTGTCGGCGCCCGAGTGCGCCATCAGTGTCTGATCCATTTCTCCCCTGATTGCAAACTACCGTCGGTGCAGGTTTATCCACCCGTCTACCGACGCAATCATTGCTGCTGCCACCTGGATGCCGAGTTGATTCTATCCAGGCAGATGTTGCCGGCGTTTCATGCTTCCTCCATCTAACGCGCAGTGAAACACCTTGCCAGACGATGATACTTGTCCGGCGTTGCCAGTGTATTGAAGCAGTTTGCTACTTGATATGGCCTTGCGGCAATCGATGCAAAGCCACCACAACGCAGGATACCCCCAACTACCGAGGCTGGGGTGAAGCAGGCTTTGTTGAACGTGAATCTGTGTGTTTCAGAAGACTAACCGACGCAAGCGACTACTGCCTCTATAACCGGCTCGCCTGACCGTAGCATAACCTTGTCTGCACCGGCTGCGATACGACCAGCTCTGGCAGGTTGGTTCAATCAAATGGTCGCTACGCCCCGGATGGCGACTCAATCTGGCAGCAAGCGCCAGCTGGTTCTGGCGGCACCTAGGTCTAGCGCCCGGGTGCCCCTTGGCGCTCGCTCGGCCCCATACCCATCCCATCAAGAACCAATGTGCATAACAGGCTCTTACGCTAGCACTGGACGCCGATGTGCCCATGGGTGAGCGGCTTCCAGTTGGCAAGCCAGGGACAACAGGCAGTCCTCGCGGTTGATGGCAGCGACGAACTGCACACCTATGGGTAAGCCGGCGGCGTTCCAGTGCAGCGGCACCGACATGGCCGGTTGGCCCGTCAGGTTGGCCACCTGGGTGTAGGGCATACGGGCGAAATTGATGCAGGCTTGTTCATGGATGGCCTTGCGCAGCAGGCCTATGCCACCCAGGGTGGCCATGGCCGACAGGGCTGCGCGCTGCAAAGGTGGCGTCTTGAGTTCGCCTATCCGGGTAGGAGGGGCTGCCAGTGTGGGGGTGAGCAGCAGGTCGTACTGCTGGTGAAAGTGCCCCATCGCACGTGCCAGCTGATTCCAGTCGCGCTTGGCCGTGCTGAAATCGGCGGCGCGCAGTTGCTCGCCCATGCGTCCCAGTATCCAGGTTTCCAGCTCCACATCGCCACGGCGTAATGGCCGGCCCAGGTGGCGTGCCAGCCAACGCAGATCAGTAGCGGTTTCGCCGTAGTACATGGTGAGGTAGCAATCCAGCAGCTGTGCATGGTCGTAAGGTAGGGCCACCTCTTCGACCTCGTGGCCCAATTCGTGCAGCAGTGACGCGGCGGCTTCAACGGCTGCGCGGCAGTCTGCGTGCATGGGCGTGTCAGGCGTGCTGAATACCGAACCTATGCGTAACCGGGGGGGCGGCTGGCTGGCGGCATGGGCAAAGGTAGTGGCTGGGCCGGCAATCACATAGGGGGCACCATGCTCGGGCCCGGCAATGCAATCGAGCATGGCGGCGGTGTCGCGTACGCTACGGCTGACCACGCCCTCCTGCACGGCACCGGCCCACACCTCGCCGAAATCCGGCCCCAGTGGGATGCGTCCACGGCTGGGTTTGAGCCCGAACAGGCCGCAATTGCTGGCGGGAATACGTATGGAACCACCGCCATCGCCACCGTGCGCCATGGGCACGATACCGGCTGCTACTGCCGCGGCTGCGCCGCCAGAGGAGCCACCTGGTGAGTGGCTAAGCGACCAGGGGTTGCGGGTCGGCCCCCAGGCTTCGGGTTCGGTATAGCCCAGCAGGCCGAACTCCGGCGTATTGGTCTTGCCGAAGATCACGACGCCTGCCGCCTTGAACCGCCTGACCAGTTCGCTATCGTAATCGGGTACCCAGCCTTTGAGTGCCTGGCAACCATTGGCCAGGGGCGCTCCCTGCAGGGCGGCCAGCAGATCTTTGAGCAGAAAGGGTACGCCGGCAAAGGGTGCCTGCGCTGGTGGCTGGCGCGCCAGGGTGCGGGCCTGTTCGTAGAGCGGCACGATCACGGCGTTGAGTGCCGGATTTACTGCCTCACAGCGGGCAATGGCGGCCTCCAGCAAAGCTGACGGTGTGGCTTCGCCAGTCTGTATCAGTTGGGCCAGGCCCAGGGCATCGTAGTCTTGGTATTCGCGCATGGCCTCTGTTGTAGCCTGCCTGGCGCAAAACTGGAAGTGGCCGGCGGCCAACTATTCGAAACTATTCGATATCTGCCTGTGCACTGTGCGCCACTACCTGTGCTGCCAACTCGGCCAGCTGTACTTGTCCCAGCTCCAGGGTGCTGAGGCTGGCCATGCCCAGCTTGGCCCATTCCTCGGTCTGGTTCATGCCGCTATGTTGCTGGTGTATGTATTCGGCCAGTTGCGCCAGCGCCACCAGTCGTCGGCTGGCCGGCGGCAGGCTGATGGCCCCTGACTGCATCAGTAAAAAGTCGTGATGGTGGCGGATGGCCAGGCAGATTTCCTCGGGCAGCGACCAGCTTTGGGCCAGCATGCAACCCACAATGGCATGATTGGTGGGGAAGTCTTCGTCTTCTATGGCGGTGAAGCGCTTGTCGGGGTTGGCATTGGCGCGCAGCAATGTGTCGCGATAGGCGGGGAACTTGCGCATCAGCACCGGCATGCCGCAGTCGCGAAACAGGCCGAAGGTATAGGCATCGTCGCTGCGTATGCCTTCACGCACACCCAATAGCCCCACCAGATGGCCGGAATATTCGGCAATGCGGGCGGAGGCGTCCCAGAAGCGCTCCAGTGCCGGGCTGGCCGGGAAGGCATTGCGTAGCGCTACCCCGGCGATGGCCTTGCCAGCGATATTGATGCCCAGCATGGTCAGCGCATGGGAGACCGTGCGGGCGCGGACACGGAAGCCAAAAAAAGGCGAATTGGCGGTCTTGATCAGGCCGGCCGACAGGCTGACGTCTTCGCTGACGCACTGGGCGATACGGCCGAAGTCGGGCTCGCCACTGCGCAATTCGCGCGCCAGGATGTCCAGTATTGTGGGCCGTGGCGGTATGCCGATATCCAGCACCGTTCTGGCATAGATTTCTTCCACCGAGGGCGATTGGGTGGTTTCCGTAGTCATGTGCGATCGGTCCCCATCTGACTAGGCTTTCAGCAGGGCGGCTTGATAATCCAGCCAGCCGGTGACGGCATCGGCGCTCATCGGGCGGGCGTGCAGATAACCCTGGATGGCATCGACCCCGGCGTCCTGCAGCGCGCAGGATTGCTGCTCGTTCTCTACGCCTTCTGCCACCACTGTCATGCCCAGCTCGCGTCCCAGCTGGCTGATTGCCTTGACCACGGCGTACACCCGCCTGTCCTCGGGCAGGGGCACCACGAAAGCGCGGTCGAGCTTGAGCTTGCCGGCGGGAATATCCTTGAGCGTGGCGAGGCAGGAGTAACCGGTACCAAAGTCGTCTATGGACAGGCTGACGCCCATGGCGATGGCGGCGCGCATATTGGACTGCACCAGCTCGGACACGTCCATGAACAGCGATTCGGTGATTTCCAGCTCGATCAGCCTGGGTTCCACATCGCTGCAGAGCAGGGCCGCATAGAGCGCCTGGGAGAACTTGGGGGCGGTAAGCTGGGCGCGGGAGACATTCACCGCCACCTTGGTGGGCAGGCCCAGGTCGGATAGCCGCTTGGCCTGCATGGCGCCTTGCATCAGGCTCCATTCACCCAGGCGAATGACCAGGCCGGTTTTTTCTGCCACCGGGATGAACTTCACCGGCGGCACCATCTCGCCATTGAGTTCGCAACGCATCAAAGCCTCGATGGCCTCGATACGCCCATTGAAGCTGACGATAGGTTGGTAATGCAGGTACAGCCCACCTATCTGCAGTGCAGCATGCAGCTTGTGCTCGACTTCGAGTTCTTCCCGGGCCAGCTTGATACCCAGGCGGCCTGGTAACTGCTCATCGCCCGACTGCACAACCCGGCCGCCGCCCTGGCGCTTGGCCTCGTGCATGGCGTGCTCGGCACGTTGCAGCAGGCTTTCTGCTTCCTCGGCATATTCCAGCGAGGCCACGCCCACTGAGCAGGTGGGGTAGAGGCTCATGGCGCCCACTTCCATGGGCTGCGCAATCAGTTGCAGCAATTCGCTGGCTAGGCTCGCGGCCTCCTCGCAACCGTGGGCGGGGGCAAGCAGCAGAAATTCATCGCTACCCATACGGGCAATGTGGGCACGGTGCTCGTTGCGGCTGCGCAGGCGGTCTCCCATCTTGGCGATGACGGCATCACCACCCCCCATGCCCAGTGAGCCATTGATTTTACGGAAGCGATCCAGGTTGACCCAGATGGCCGACAGCGGCTTTTGATCGCGATGGGCGTGTTCGGTCAGGCGTGCCGCATTGCGCAGGCAGCCGTGCCTGTCCAGAAAACCGGTGAGAGGGTCGATGCCAGCAGTATCCAACGTCGCGCGCCCGTTCGTTGTTGTTGATCGCCCTGGCAGTCACGTCCTGGCCGAGTCGGGATGGCACGCGTCGTGGCGGGCTGATCCTGCCCAGTGACACCGCTCAGTTACCCCTGCCTGGGCTGTTGCGCAAACCTGCCGTAGAGCTTGAGGCCATCGTTTGCACATACAAGCTGAACGGCTAGGCAGGGTTTTGTTGGCGGCGCATTATTGATGCCGGCGGACTTTTTATATCAGGCCTCTTAGCGTCGGCATAAAACCAGTAATAATCAAGTGCTTGCCTGACCGTATGTCCTGTTTTTACAGTGGTAATAATGGCGAGTGGCGTGCGTGCCTTGCTTATGCACCGCGATGGTGCGGCGGCATGGTGGATTTCATGAGAAAGCCCGCGCTGGCTGCGTTAGACTCGCCCCCCTTGCACCAGAACTATGGCACCGGCCAGACAACCATGCGTACGACCCACGACACTCCCTTTACCGCCAAACCCGATACGTTGGACCCCCAGGACTGGGAGGCGGTACGCAGCCTGGGCTACCGCATGGTGGACGATATGGTGGCGCTGCTGGCCGGTGTGGGTGATGGCCCGGTCTGGCAGGCCATGCCGGGCGAGGTGCGAGAGGCATTCAAGACACCGCTGCCGCGTGAGGCTGGTGACCTGGCGGGCAGCTATGCCGATTTCCAGGCGCTGGTGCAGCCCTATATCGGCGGCAATATCCACCCACGCTTTGTCGGCTGGGTGCATGGCGGCGGCAACCCGGTGGGCATGCTGGCCGAGTTGCTGGCCGGTGGGCTCAACGCCAATCTGGGGGGGCGGGATCACGCCCCGGTGGAGGTGGAGCGGCAGGTCATACGCTGGTCTGCCGAGATGCTGGGCTTTCCATCCACCGCCAGCGGTGTCCTGGTTACCGGTACTTCGCTGGCCAATCTGATTGCTGTGCTGGTTGCACGTACCCGCGCCCTGGGTGGGGCTGTACGCCAGCATGGCCTGCAGGCGCGTCCCCTGGTGGCCTACGCCTCGACCGAAGCACATAACTGCGTATCGCGGGCGATGGATATGGCCGGCCTGGGTACGGCCGCCCTGCGGCTGATACCGTGCGATGCACAGCATAGGATGGATATGGATGCACTGGCCGCAGCCGTGACCCATGACCAGGCTCAGGGTCTGCAGCCCTTTATGCTGGTGGGTAGTGCGGGTACGGTGGATACCGGCGCCATTGATGATCTGATGGCATTGTCACGCTTCAGCCGCCTGCATGGTTTGTGGTTCCATGTCGATGCCGCCTTTGGTGCGCTGGCCATGCTATCGGCCCAGAAGCGGCCTCTGCTGGCCGGTATCAGTGAAGCCGATTCGGTGGCGTTTGATTTCCATAAATGGGCACAGGTGCCCTATGACGCTGGTTGCATATTGGTACGGGATGCCGACCTGCATGCGGCCACCTTTGCTACCCAGCCCGCCTATCTGCGGCGGGAGGAGCGGGGCCTGGCTGCAGGCCGGCCCTGGCCAACCGATTTCGGCCCTGATCTGTCACGCGGCTTCCGGGCGCTCAAGGTATGGATGACCATCAAGGTCTATGGTGCAGACAAGCTGGGTGCCGTGATAGACCGCAGTTGTGAACTGGCGCAGCAACTGGCGCGGCGGGTGGCGGCCGAACCTGAACTGGAGATGCTGGCGCCCGTGGCGCTCAACGTGGTGTGCTTCCGTTTCCGGGCCGCCGCAGCCCACCTGGACCAGCTGAATGCCGACATCGTGGCCGATCTGCAGGAAGATGGACTGGCTGTACCCTCTACCACCATGATCAACGGCCAACTGGCTATACGGGTGGCCTTGGTGAATCATCGTACCAGCGAGGCAGACTTGGCCTTGCTGGTGGATGGCCTGTTGGCCGCAGGCCGTCGTCGCACGGCGGCTAATCTGCAAATGAACTCGCAAGGAATATGATGGCAAACCGACTCAGCAAGATCGTGACGCGTACCGGCGATGATGGCAGTACCGGTCTGGGTGATGGTAGCCGGGTATCCAAAGCCAGCCACCGCATCCATGTAATGGGTGAGATAGACGAACTCAACAGCCATCTGGGCGTGGCCCTGGCTGAGAACCTGCCTGATACCTTGCGCAACAGCCTGGTGCGGGTGCAGCACGATCTGTTCGATCTTGGCGGCGAGGTCTGCATACCGGGCCGCATTGCCCTGCAGGAGGTGCATCTGGCACGACTGGAGGCCGATGTGGAAACGTTCAACAGCGCCCTGATGCCCCTGAAGGAATTCATATTGCCTGGCGGCTGCCGTGCAGCGGCCGCGCTGCATGTAGCCCGTACAGTCTGCCGCCGCGCCGAGCGTGCGCTGGTAGCACTGGCCGTGAACGAATCGGTATCGACACTGGCGCCGCAATATCTCAATCGCCTGTCCGACCTGCTGTTCGTGCTGGCCCGCAGCGCTAACAAGGCCGCAGGCCAAGCCGATGTGTGCTGGCAACCAGGATTGAACGCAGCATGAATTACACGCTACGCGCGGCAACGCCGCAAGACACGGTATCACTTGCCGCGCTGGCCATACAGGTATGGCTCGATACCTATGCCTTTGACGGGGTCAACCCCGCCATTGCCCGCTATGTGCTGGATACCTACACGGCAGCGCACTTTGAGCAGGTGCTGGCCCACCCGCTGCGGCGGGTGTTGGTGGTCGAAGCCCAAGGCTACCTGCTGGGTTACCTGAAGCTGAGTATGGCAACGCCCTGCCCGCAAGCCGAAGGCGGGTCGGTGGAACTGGAAACGCTCTATCTCTCACGCCATTTCAAGCGGCAAGGCTTGGGCTCGGCCCTGTTGCAGGCGGCCGATAGCCTGCTGCCCGAGCTGGGTGGTGCCGGGATGTGGCTCCGGGTCTACCACGGCAATGCCGATGCGCTGAGTTTCTATGCGGCACGCGGCTTTACCGCCCTGGGCAAGACGGTTTTCGAGCTGGATGGCGAGCAGCACGAGAACATCGTGCTCTACCGCAGTCTGCAACCTAGCCGGCAGGATGGGGGCTGATTGTGGATTGGCAAGGATTGTCCGGTCTGCTGTTCGATATGGACTGGCTGTTCCTGGTCGGAACGGCGGCATTCAGTGTCTCGGGCTACCTGATAGGTGTGAAGAAACGCTTTGACCTGCTGGGCGTGCTGATCGTCGCCTTGCTCACTGCCATAGGCGGCGGGGTAATACGCGACATCCTCCTCAATCGCATACCGGTTATCTTCTTTGATGCCAGCTCCGTCTGGGTCATCACCGCCACTTTGCTGGTGAGCTGGGCCATGAGCCTGCACAAGGTCTACGGCGTGGGCATGTACCGGGTGTTTATCGTGGCCGACTCCATCGGCCTGATTGCCTTCAGTCTGGCGGGCGCCGAGCTGGGCATCCACTACGGCCTCAATTTCTTTGGCGTGCTGTTCGTGGGTTTTGTCACCGCCATAGGGGGCGGCATCGTGCGCGACATGATGGTCAACGACGTGCCCTTCATCCTGCACAAGGATGTCTACGGTACCGTGTCCATGCTAGTGGCTGGCCTGCTCTACGCCGCCAACAGCCTGGGCTGGAAGGGCGCCACCGTTATCTGGAGTCTGTTTGTCCTGGGCCTGGCCATCAGGCTGATTGCCCATTGGCGCGACTTCCGGCTGCCGCAGGTGTAGGGGTGATGGCATTTTTCATCAGCTGGCTATGGACCTGATATTGAACGGTGTTCTGCCGTAGCAGGTTGCAGGCTGGTAAAATAACCCGATGTTGATACTGCCCCCCGATTTCGACGCCGCCCGCGACTGGCTCGCGCATAGGCTCGATACCGTCAGGCTGCCGGCAGGTGGTGATGTACACACTGACGATGACACCACGCCCGCAGCGGTGCTGGTGCCCATAGTCATGCATGCGGCTGGCCCCACCGTGCTGTTCACCAAGCGAACTGAGAAGCTGGCCAAGCATGCCGGCCAGATCAGTTTTCCGGGTGGGCGCATGGAGTTGGGTGAAACGCCGGAAGCGGCGGCCCTGCGCGAGACCGAGGAAGAGGTCGGCATTGCAGCCGGGTTGATGCAACCGGTAGGGCGCCTGGCCCAGTACACCACGATTACCCGTTACCGGGTGACCCCGGTGGTGGGGCTGCTGGCACCGGGTTTTGAAATGCGCCTGCAAGCCGATGAGGTGGACGAGGCGTTTGAAGTGCCGCTGGCTTTTTTGCTGGACAAGGGCAATTACACCGAACGGGTGTTGAATTTCCCGGAGCGGCGGGCGGTGACCTACGCGCTCAACTGGGAAGGCAAGATCATCTGGGGGGCGACCGCAGGGATGCTGATGACCTTGTATCGGACCTTGCTGGATGAACCCCCTGTTACCCCCTAGCGTTATGGCTGGGGTTTCGTTTTTGTTTGTTTTATTTGAAGAGTTGAAGAGAACACCATGAGCGCAGCCAATACTGTACTTACCACCCAGCGCCTGACGCTCGAACCCCTTACTGCTGCGCATGCCGCCTTGCTGCTCGATGGCTTGAGCGATGCCAGCCTATTCAGCTTTGTGCCACAGAACCCGCCGGCCTCGCTGGAGGCGCTGACTGCACGCTATCAGCGGCTGGAAAGCCGCAGTTCGCCCGATGGCGCCGAATGGTGGCTGAACTGGGCGGTGCGCCTGACCGATGGCGAGTATGTCGGCGTGGTTGAGGCGACGGTGGATGAAGACAACGTGGCCAGCATGGGCTGGTTCATCTTCACCCCGCACCAGCGCAAGGGCTATGCGGCCGAAGCTGTGGCCAAGTTGCGCGAACACCTGATGGGCCCGTTCATGGCCGAGGAATTCAAGATATTCATTGATACCCGCAACAAGGCCTCGATTGCCCTGGTGGAAGCACTGGGCTTCAAGCGTGAGGCCTTGCTGCCCAATGCCGACAACTTCAAGGGCAGCAAGAGCGATGAATACCGCTACAGCTTCAAGCCGGCTGCGGCCAAGGCCAGCAGCGGTGCAAAAAAGGCCAAGCGATGAACGAGGATGTGGTTGTCGCCTATACCGATGGCGCCTGCAAGGGTAACCCTGGCCCCGGCGGTTGGGGGGCACTGCTGGTCTACAAGGGCCAGGAGAAAGAGGTATTTGGCGGCGAGCGCGATACGACCAACAACCGCATGGAGCTGATGGCCGTCATCATGGCGCTGGAAACCCTGAAGCGGCCGTGCAAGGTCAAGGTCTGGCTGGATTCGCAGTATGTGAAGAACGGCATCGAGACCTGGATACATGGCTGGAAGCGCAATGGCTGGAAGACTGCCGACAAGAAGCCGGTCAAGAACGCCGAGCTATGGCAGCGGCTGGATATCGCCCGCAACCAGCATCAGGTCGAGTGGGCCTGGGTGAAGGGCCATGCTGGCCATGCCGGTAACGAAAGGGCAGACAGCCTGGCCAATCGCGGGGTCGACTCCCTGCGTTGATTGCATGCCCGGCACAGCGGCGTGGCGCCCGCGCGGCGCGGATATACGGGTCTGCCAGCGCCAGTCTCGTGTCGGGCCTTTGAGCACACCTCACCAGCTAGCCTACCAACCAATACTCTTCAAGGAAGCCCCATGGCCACGCTTTGCATACAGATACAGCCTGATCGCATTGCCGACTTCGATCACCCCGCCGTGGTGGCGGCCTGCGAAGCTATGCGGGTACACAAGCCGCTGATCAGTGGTTTTCAGCGTGAAGAAGGGGACGACGACGGCCCTTACGTGAACCTGATGTTCGAGACTGAACAGCCTGGCCGTGTCTGGCCCCTGCTGGAAGCTGCGTTCTACGGTGCAGGTGCGCTGGGCGATGCCTTGCGCGCCACCTCCATGGCCATGTGCACGGGTGAAGAGGGGTGGGAGGACTACCTGCTGCTTTACCATTACGACGATAACTTGCCGCTGGATACCCTGCCGCTGGACTGAATAAAAGGAACACCCCGTGCGCCAGATAATTCTTGATACCGAAACCACCGGCCTACGGGTGGAAGACGGTAACCGCATATTGGAAATCGCCGCGGTCGAGATGGTGAACCGCAAGCTGTCGCCGCCAGATCGCCACCTGCACCGATATATCAACCCCGGCCGCGACAGCGAGGAAGGGGCGCTGAATGTGCACGGCCTGACCACCAGTTTTCTGGCTGACAAGCCCACTTTCGCGGATATCGCCCAGGAGTTCATCGAGTTCGTGCGCGATGCCGAGTTGATTATCCATAACGCCCCGTTTGACGTGGGGTTCCTCAATATGGAACTGGGCAAGCTGGGGCTGGGCAAGATTACCGATTACGTCAGTGGCATCATCGATACGCTGAAAGAGGCCAAGGAGCTGTTCCCCGGCAAGCGCAACAATCTGGATGCCTTGTGCGATCGCTACGAGGTGGACAGAAGCGCACGAACCTTGCACGGGGCACTGATAGACTGCGAGCTGCTCAGTGAGGTCTACCTGTGCATGACGCGCGGCCAGGACAGTCTGCTGATGGACTTTGCCGCTGCCGACGACACCGGCTCGGACCATGAGGCCGCCTTGGGACTGTCCAAGGTGGCCCGTGGTCCGCTCCGGGTACGTGCAGCCACTGCGGCCGAGCTGGCTGAACATGCAGCCTATCTGGACGGGCTGGACAAAGCAGTCAAGGGCAGCTGCTTATGGCGTACCCTGGAGCCCAAGCCGGAAGCGGCCGCATGAGTCGCTACGTCGCCCTGCTGCCCGCTGCGGGTGCGGGCAGCCGCATGGCATCCAGTGTGCCCAAGCAGTACCTGGCCTTATTGGGCGAACCGTTGCTGCTGCATACCTTGCGGGCCATGCTGGCGGTGACCGAGCTGGACAGGGTGGTGTTGGTGCTGTCTGCCGACGACAGCTGGTTCGAGCCGGACTGGGTGGCGGATATGCCCCGCTTGACTGTGCTGCGCTGCGGTGGCGCCAGCCGCGCCGAAACCGTGCGCAATGGCTTGCAGGCGCTGGCTGGCGAGTTGGCGGCAGACGACTGGGTGCTGGTACATGATGCAGCCCGACCCTGCATCGCCCCCGCCGATGTGGCCCGCCTGATCAACACCCTGGGGGACGACAGCGTGGGAGGCCTGCTGGCTGTACCGGTGGCCGATACCCTCAAGCGTGCCGATGCGGCCTGCCGGGTAGCCGCCACGGTGCCACGTGATGGTCTGTGGCGCGCCCAGACACCCCAGATGTTCCGCCATGGCGCGCTGTGCCGGGCCTTGGCTGAGGGCGCCTGCGAGGCGATTACCGACGAGGCCAGCGCCATTGAGGCTGCAGGCATGTCGCCCAGCCTGGTCATGGGCGACGAGCGCAATATCAAGGTGACCTATCCGCAGGATCTAGCGCTGGCCGCGCTATACCTGCAAGCAAGGACGACACGATGAGCATACGTATAGGGCAGGGCTGGGACGTGCACCGCCTGGTGGCGGGGCGGCCACTGATACTGGGTGGCGTGACCATTCCCTTCGACAAGGGGCTGCTGGGGCATTCAGATGCTGATGCCTTGCTGCACGCGATTACCGACGCCATCCTGGGTGCTGCGGGCCTGGGCGATATCGGCCGGCATTTTCCCGACACGGATGCCAGCTTCAAGGGGGCCGATAGCCGTGCCTTGCTGCGCGAGGCCTATCGCCGGGTGCAGGCTGCAGGCTGGCAGTTGGGCAATATCGATGCTTCCATCCTGGTGCAGGCACCCAAGATGGCACCGCATATCCCGGCCATGGTGGCCAATATCGCGGCCGACCTCGGGGTGGCGCAAGGACAGATCAACGTCAAGGCCAAAACCTATGAAAAGCTGGGTCCTGTGGGTGCGGGCGACAGCATAGAGGCGCAGGCTATCTGCCTGCTGCACCAGGCCTGAATCGACCACAGACTGGCGCTTGGCAGCAACGGTGCTGCCTGTTACGGCTTATATTCTGCTGCTGCGATGCCGGTCGTACCGGCGACTGATGCACAATAGGACGTCGGTACAAGTGTCGCCCATCTGAGGTGATCCCGCCCCTGGGCGGCCTGTCGTACCGGCTAGCCCGAGCCGCCCATGAATCGCACCCTCGCCTGTGCCTGTCTTGCCCTCAGCATGTCGCTGGTGGGGAGCTATGTCGCCCTCTCCAAGCCCCTGACGACCGTGTTCCCCGTCTTTCTGCTTGCCTGGCTGCGTTTTGGCATAGGTGGCCTTGCCATGCTGCATTGGCTCAGGAAACCAGCAGACGAACCTGCCATGACCTCCCACACCCGCTGGCTGCTGTTCCTGGAGTCATTTGTCGGCAACTTCCTGTTCTCTCTTTGCATGCTGTTTGGTGTCAGCATGACCAGCGCAGTCTCGGCCGGCGTTATCATGGCGGCCATCCCCGCTGTGGTGGCACTGATGAGCTGGGTTTTCCTGGGCGAGCGCATCAGCCTGCGCATCTGGCTGGCGATAGCCTGTGCAGCCCTGGGCATAGGGCTGCTGGCACTGGCCAAGCCGGCACATGCGGCGACTGCCAGCCCGCATGGCCACGCCTGGCTGGGCAACTTGCTGGTACTGGGCGCCGTGCTGTGCGAAGCAGCCTATGCCGTTATCGGCAAGAAACTGACAGGCAGCCTGGGGCCGCGCCGCATCAGCGCCTTGATCAATCTCTGGGGCTTTGTGCTGATGACGCCCATGGGCTTCTATGTCGCCCTGCAGTTTGATTTTGCCGGGGTGGCAGGCCCTACCTGGGTGCTGCTGGTGTTCTACGCCCTGGCCGCCAGTGTCTGGACCGTCTGGCTATGGATGACGGGACTCAAGGCGATTCCCGCCAGTGAGGGCGGTGTATTTGCCGTGATGCTGCCGGTTTCGGCTGCCCTGGTGGGGGTGTGGTGGCTGGGTGAGCAACTGGGCGGCATGCAGTTGCTGGCTTTTGGCTTTGCCCTGTTGGGCGTGATACTGGCAACCGTGCCGGCCCGGCTCCTGGGCCTGGGCGGTGCTGATAAGACGGAGAAGGCTGTATGTCCCCCCTGATTTCCGTAACAGAACTATTGGCGCTGCAAGGGCGCGCCAAGGTGGTGCTGGTGGATTGCCGGCACGACCTGATGAATCCGCAGGCCGGTCGTGAGGCCTATGCCCTGGGCCATCTGCCGGGCGCAGTGTTTGCCCATCTGGATGCAGACCTGTCTGGCAGCAAGACCGGTAGCAACGGCCGCCATCCGCTGCCAGATCCTGCAGCGCTTGCTACCCGGCTGGGGCAGCTGGGCATAGGTGATGATAGCCACGTGGTGGCCTACGATGCCCACGGCGGCCCCTATGCCGCCAGGTTGTGGTGGCTGCTGCGCTGGCTGGGGCATGAGACGGTGCAGGTGCTTGATGGCGGCCTGCCCGCTTGGCTTGCCGCAGGCGGCGGCATGGAAAGCAGCGTGCCTGCCGTGCCGGCACAGCAGCTCAGTGCCAGGGTGCAGGATGGCTGGATAGTTGACGTTGATACCGTGCTGGCCAATCTGGATAGGGGCGATTTCACTGTGGTCGATGCACGCGCACCAGGTCGATATGCGGGTGAAGGCGAAACCATAGACCCGGTGGCAGGCCATATCCCTGGGTCGCTGAATCGTTTCTTTCAGCTGAACCTGCAGGCTGACGGCTGTTTCAAGCCGGCAGGTGCGTTGCGCGCCGAATGGCAGGCTTTGCTGGCCGGGCAGGATGCGCACGATACGGTGCAGCAATGTGGTTCTGGCGTCACGGCCTGCCACAATCTGCTGGCGCTGGAAGTGGCGGGTTTACCTGGCGCACGGCTGTATCCGGGTTCCTGGAGCGAATGGTGCAGCAGCCCGGATAGGCCGGTTGCTGTCGGCGCTGAATAAATGCCAAAGGGCCTCAGAGCCTGTTCAAGGTCTTTTTGTCTCGCGCCTTGCCCTTCATCCGGCAGGGCTGCGACACGGTGAAAAGACTTTGAGCAAGCTCTAAGTGTGGCATCAGGGGGTAACTGGCGGTGCAAGATTACGCGAGCTTGAAAAACCTGTGGGAAGGATTCTGCTTGCGGTTCTGGGTACGGTGCTGCTGGATTCGATACACCGCGAGAGAGGGCTGGGGTGCGATTTTAAGTAATTGATTATTATCGTAAAGTGGCCAGTGGTTAGCGGCGGGAGTGGTGTGGCGAGTTAGACTGGAGCAACGGGGAGGCTAGCCAATCAAAGCCTGCAGATGAGCGATTGCATCTACCCTGGGTTAGTCTTGTGAGCGCGCTGCAATTGGCTGTTGCTTCCAGCCAGCCTGTAGTGTCGCTAGCGCCTGCAGCGGCTGGCAACTGGCGCCAGCCCGGCTATGCTGTCTGAGTCGTTACACACTAGCGAGAAAAGGGGGCGGCCATGAGCAAAACAGACAGGATAGACCCGCTGGCGGGGCTGATCGCGCAGGAGATAAGCCCGGCGCAAAAGGCAGACCGCTGGGCCGGCCGCTTGCTGAAACTAACGTTGCTGCTGGTGTTTGCGGGCATTACCTTGTTTATCCTGGTGCTGCTGGTCAATGTCGGGGTGCTGTCCGAGTCGCTGCTGGCGCCCGTGCTGCCATATTGGTCCTGGTTGGCTGGAGCGACACTGGCGACGGTGCTGGCGACCCTGATCACCGGCCTACTCAAGATGAGCTACGAGATGACAGAGTAGCGACAGCAGTCGCTTCGAGCCGGGTTACAGCCTGTGATGAATTCAGATCGTTGAATACCCGAATGCGGCCCTGGTGAGGGTTGCCGGCCTGCTCGCCTGGTGATGGCTGACTGCCGGGCAAAGCCGCCCGCACACCACGCGCCGCACCCCGTAAAACTGCTGCCAAGCCGGCAGGTGCTGGTTATAGTGGTGGCCTTGCCGCCCAGGTTTGCCGCCATGTCTATCGCACGACCGCTGGACCCCGCCGAGTCCCTGTTCTGGATGCTGGATCGGGTCTCGTCCATGAACTTCGCCGTCTACGCCGAGGGGCGGACGGTGCTGGAAGAACAGGCCTTGCGGGCGGCGCTACAGGCTGTACAGGCGGCTCATCCTCTGCTCAATGTGGCCATCCATCTTGATACGGCAGAGCAGCTGCAATTTGTACCCCAGGCAGGCGCGGTGGGGCTGGACATCAGCCATCCGGCGGATGACGGCAGGCAGGCGCTGGCGCGGTGGGTGGTGCAACCCTTCGACCTCGATAGCGCCCCCTTGTGGCGGGTGCTATGGCAGCGTTGGCCTGACGGGCGCTGGCGCTTGGCACTGCTGTTTCACCATAGCGTGGCGGATGGCCGTTCTGGCCTGGCATTGCTGCTTGAACTGCTGGCCTTGGCGGTCAAGCGGCAGACCACTGCGCCATCCAGGCTGGCCGCAATGCCGCTGCACGCATGCTATCCCGCCGCATGGCAGGATCAAGCGGGAGAGGCGGCGGCGCAGGCGATCAAGGCTGCGCGCAAGGCCGAGTTCGGGCCGCTGGGCAAACCGGCTGAACTGCCGGGTTACGATGGTCATTCAAACCAGGCGCTGCAGCCTGCTACGCATGTGCTGCAACTGGATGCGACTGAATTGGACTGCCTGCAGCACCGGGCGCAGGCGGCGGCCACCACCGTGCATGGCGCCATCTGCGCGGCACAACTGCTGGCCTTGTACGGGCGCTTTGCCGATGGAGATGCCCATACCCTGGCATTGACCAGCCCGGTGGATCTGCGCAGCCAGCTGGCCCATCCGCTGGCGGCGGATACCCCGGCCTTTGGCGTGACCTTGTTGACCAGCCGAGCCCGCGTGGCTGCGGGCCTGGATTTCTGGACCCTGGCGCGCACGTTGTCGGCCGACCTCAAGCATTGCCTGCAGCGTGGTGACGGGCATCTGCTCTACCGCTTGATGCCCGGCGCTGCGCGCCTTGGCGCGGGGGAGCAAGGACAGCTACGTTTTGCCGAATTGCTGGCGGCCAGCCCGCAGACCAGCCTGGTCAGCAATGTCGGCAGGCTGGCGCTGGCGGGGGATTACCCGCTGGTGCTCGATGATGTGGGCTTTGTGCTGTTCCCCATGCCGAATCAACCCTTGTTCACCGCCGTGACCACCCATGCCGGCAGGCTGGGCTTGAACATCAACTACGACGGCAGCCGCTGGCAGGCCGATGCCTTGGCAGCGGTCCTGCGGGATATGGAGACCTGGTTACGGCAGGCTTGTCACTAGCCCGCAGGTGCCGGGTTGCGCGCGGTGTTGTCTGTTGCCCAGCCGATGTACTGCAGCTATACGGCTGTCTCCAGTGTCTGCCTGGTGTCACCCCTTGCGGGGTTTTCTGTATGGCGTGTCTGCAACAGGAAGTCACCATGTGGCCCTGTGTGTGCCGTCTGTCACGGTCCTGTCATGCTCGGGTATTAGCGTGCCGCGTCTTCTTCCCGATCAGGACGCGCACCATGTCGCACCTCAACAAACACGACGAGCTGGTCAGCAACGGCTCCGATAATCCCAGCCTGTCGCAATTGATCGATGCCCATCTGAGCCGCCGTACTGTGCTGGCCGGCGGCGCCAGCCTGTCGGCGGCGGGCCTGTTTGCCGGACTGTTGCCCATGCAGGCACTGGCGGCCAAGCCCGTGCTGCCAGCCATGCCGCGCAAGGCCACGGCCCTGGGTTTCCAGTCCGTGCCGTTCTCGAACGCCGACAAGGTGGTGGTACCCGATGGCTACACGGCAGAAGTGCTCTATGCCTGGGGTGACCCCGTCGGCATCAAGGGCAATATGCCGGCTTTCAAGCACGATGCCAGCAACAGTGCGGCAGAGCAGGGGGTGCAGGCTGGCATGCACCATGATGGCATGCACTTCTTTCCGCTGCCCATGGGCTCGCGGGCTGCCAAGCATGGCCTGCTGTGCATGAATCACGAGTACATCGATCCGGGTTTGCTGACGACTGACGGCAACAAGCAGATGACCGAAGAGAAGTACAAGAAGGCGTTGGCGGCGGTAGGGGCATCGGTGATCGAGGTGGCCAAGCAGAAAGACGGCAGCTGGCAGGTGGTGCGTCCTTCCCGCTATGCCCGCCGCATCACGCTGGAGACGCCGATGGCGCTGCAGGGGCCGGCCGCTGGCCATCCGCTGATGCAGACCCAGGATGACCCCACAGGGCGTGAAGTGCTGGGTACCTTCAACAACTGCGCCAATGGCTGGACGCCTTGGGGTACCTATCTGACCTGCGAAGAGAACTTCGACGCTGCTTTCTGTGATTTCAGCCAGAAGCAGGATCACGATTTCAACAAGACCCGCTATGGCGTGCAGGACGAAGAAAAGCTCTACAAGTGGGCCGATATCGACCTGCGCTGGGACAGGCAGATCAATCGCAACGAGATCAACCGCTTTGGCTGGGTGGTAGAGATTGACCCCTATGATCCCGCTTCCAAGCCGGTGAAGCGTACCGCCCTGGGGCGCATCAAGCACGAAGGGGCAACGCCTGCCCTGGCCAAGGATGGCCGGGTGGTGATCTATATGGGTGATGACCAGCGCTTCGAGTACATCTACAAGTTTGTCAGCGCCAAGGCCTGGAACCCCAAGAACCGCAAGGCCAACCGCGATCTGCTGGACGAAGGCACGCTGTATGTGGCTCGCTTCAACGAGGATGGCAGCGGTAACTGGCTGGAACTGACCCAGGGCAAGAATGGCCTGACGGCCGACAAGGGCTTTGCCAGCCAGGGCGAGCTGTTGATCAAGACCCGCCTGGCGGCTGACCTGGTGGGGGCCACCAAGATGGACAGGCCGGAGTGGATATCGGTCAACCCGCACAAAGCGGGCGAGGTCTACTGCACGCTCACCAACAACAACCAGCGCGGCGCGGAGGGCAAGCCTGGGGTGGATGCCGCCAATCCCCGCAAGAACAACCTGTTCGGCCAGATCATCCGCTGGCAGGAGCGCGACGGCGATGTGGCCGCAGCGGACTTCAAGTGGGATATCTTCGCCATGGGTGGCCGGCCTGATGCGGCAGCCGAAGAGCACAAGAACCACAAGCAGTTGGGCGATCTGTTTGGTAGCCCCGACGGCCTGGCCTTCTCGGATAGCGGCATCCTCTGGATACAGACCGACATCAGCACCAGCATACTGAATCAGAAGGAATATGCGGGCATGGGCAACAACATGATGCTGGCCGCGCTGCCCGAGACAGGCGAGATTCGGCGCTTCCTGACCGGCCCGAATGGCAGTGAGATCACCGGTATCAGTTTCACTCCCGATCAAACCACGCTGTTCATCAATATACAGCATCCTGGCGAACCGGCCAGCGAAGTGTCGGATCCGGCCAAGCCGACGGCGGTTTCTGCCTGGCCCGATGCCAACCCAGCAGGCCGGCCACGCTCGGCAACCGTGGTGGTGCGTAAGCTCGATGGCGGTGTAATCGGCCTGTAGCTTGCGTAACCCGCCGACAGAACGGCACGGACAAAAAGGCCGGTGATGAGACCGGCCTTTTTGCGTCCAGTGGCCCAGCGGGGGGATCAGGAGGTCAGTGGTTCCACATGTATGGTGACCTGGCAGCGGTTCAGCTCAGCCATGATGGCCGCCTCCAGGGTGTCGCAGAGCGCATGGCTATCGGCCACGGTCATTGCGGGGGCGACCAGCAGCTTGAATTCGACAAAGCGCCGATTGCCTGCCTTGCGGGTGCGCAGGCCGGTGTAACGCAGTCCAGGGGCGAGTTGCTGCTCCAGTATCCGGCAGATACTGCCCTGCTCTTCAGCGGGCAGGGCTGCGTCCATCAGGCCGTCGGCCGATCGGCGCAGCAGGTCGGCGCCGGTGCGGACAATGTTGGCGGCCACCACGATGGCGATCAGGGGGTCCAGCCACCACCAGCTCGGCGGCAGCACCAGCAGCAGGCAAAGCGCAGCTACCACGCCGGCCGAGGTCCAGACATCAGTCAGTAGGTGCTTGGCATCGGCTTCAAGCACGATGCTGTCGTGCTTGCGTGCGTAGCCCAGCATCAGCCAAGCCAGCCCACCATTGATGGCGCTGGCCACCAGCGAAATCAGCATGCCCATGCCCAGTTGTGCCACTGGCGCGGGATGCAGCAGCCGCTGCACGGCTTCGTAAGCGATGGCCAAGGCGGCGACGAAGATCAAACCACCTTCCAGACCGCTGGCAAAGTATTCGGCTTTTTCATGCCCGAAAGGGTGGCCTGGGTCGGCCGGCTGGGCGGCGATGGTCAGCGCCACCAGCGCTGCGATAGCGGCGGCCAGGTTGACGAAAGACTCCATGGCATCGGAGTACAGGCCGACCGAGCCGGTCAGATGGTAGGCCCAGAATTTCAGCCCAAGAGTAAGGCAGGCCGCCGCGATGGAGAGCATGGCCAGGTGGCGGGGTTGCAGGCCGGATGGTGCGGGGTGCGGGCTGGACATGATCAGTGCGTGGTGTGGGGGAGTTGAACAAGGACTTGCTGCCCTGCCGCCATGACGGCCTGGCTCAGCCGCTGTGCGGCTTCGGGTTCCAGTCTCCAATGCTGCCAGTACAGCATCACCCGTTGGCGCTGCGTGGGGGTGAGTTCGACCAGCTCGGCCTCATGGGCCAGGTTTGGCAACTGCATTACCGGCACAAAGCCATAGCCCAGCCCCAGCCGTATGGCAGACAGGAAAGCCTCTGGCGAGGGTAGCAGATGGCGCGGAAACTGGGCCGCCAGTACGCCAAAATGCTGCTCGATAAAATGGGCGTGCAGGCTGTCCTTGCGATTAAAACAGATGGCGGGGGCCTGCTGCCAGCACAGGCCCTGCAAGCCGTGGGGGAACCATTGCGCGGCAAAGCTGCGGGTGGCCACGCAGGCATACTCCATCATGCCCAGGGGTTCTGCCACGCCCCCGGCCAGCGGTGTGGCCAGGGCCGTGATGCAGCCGCTGACTTCACCGCGCTGCAGCCAGCTGTGTGTGTAGTTTTCGTCATCGAGCATCACCTCCAGCAGCAGGCCTTGGCGCGCGCACGCTGGCTGTACGCCAGGCAGGAACCAGGTGGCCAGGCTGTCGGCGTTCACCGCCACGCTGAGGCTGATATTGCGGCCCGGCGCCGGACGTAGCTGATCGGCCACGGCCGCCTCCATCAGCCGTAGCTGGCGTATGTGCCGCAGCAGGGTATGGCCGGCCGCCGTGGGCTGTGGCGGCGATGTGCGTATCAGCAGGGCGCAGCCCAGAGTTTGCTCCAAGGTGCGCAGGCGCTGCGAGATGGCGCTTTGTGATAGGTGGAGGTGCTGGGCTGCGCGCTCGAAGCCGCCTTCATCGAGTATGCAAGCAAACGCTTCCAGCTGCTGTCTATCGAGGTTCATCAGTTTTTCTAATGATCTATTCAATGTCTTGATAATAAGTGATGCTGGCCGACTTGCCGCCTAGGCTGTGTCTGCCGACCCTACAGAGAGGCTGCAGGGGGCAAGACAAGGAAACAGGTATGGCTTTTCTGCCACTTGAGTTTGTGGTGCCGGCAACGCTGGTCACCGAGCGCTGGAAGATGCGCAGCATCAATATCAACGATGTGGTGAAGGATTTCGATGCGGTAATGAGCAGCCGTGACCATCTGCGCGCCCGCTTTGGCGATATCTGGGGCTGGCCCAGTGATGACTGGACGCTGGAGCAGAACCTGGTGCACCTGGGCTGGCACCAGCATGAGTTCGTGCTGCGGTCCTCATTCGACTATGCGGTGATGAGTCTGGACGACAGCCGCTTGCTGGGCTGTGTGTACGTGGATCCACCCTATGGTGGGGCGCCTGGCATAGAGGCCGAGGTCTGGTTCTGGGGCCGCCAGAGCGAGCTGGCCAGTGGCCTGGAGGGGCATATGGAGACGGTGCTGCGATCCTGGTTGGCCAGCCACTGGCCATTCAAGCGGGTGCTGTTTCAGGGACAGGCGCTGGATGTCTAGCCCGCGCCGCGCTACACCACCGTCAGATGGTTGTCCCAGTGGTGGGGGTAGCGCTGGCTGGCCTGTACCGTCAGTTTGCCCGGAACAAGCTGCCAGAGCTCGCCCTGCTCGCCACTTGCCAGCCAGCGGTCAGGTAGGGCGGCCGCGCCGAACACCCTGGGCAGGCTCAGCTGGGCCGTGGCCTGGCCTTCGCTGCTCCATTCGGTCAGCAGGTTGCCCGTGGGGCAAGGCATGAGGAAGCGATTGCCCAGGGCAGCCAGGCTGGCGGCGTAGCCGCGCATGGCCTGAGCCAGTTCGGGCGGCGTGCTGGCATAGGCAAACTGGCCATCGCGCAGGATGGCCAGCATGGGGGAGCTATTGCTGCCCTCGTTCTGCAGCGCCGTGCCCACCGTGCCATCGGCCGTTACGGCCAGGTGGCGGATCGAGAGCTTGCTGTCGGGTAGCCGGTACTCTTGCAGCAGTCCGCCATCGCGGCTGTCTATCAGCACCAGCGAGGGATCCATGCGGTCGATATTGCGCTTGTAGCGTCCCGTCTCGGGCAGGGTGAGTATGCCGCCGTTGGCTACCACCAGGGTATGTGAGTTCAGCCAGAGGATTTCATGCGGGCCGACACCATGGCTGGGCCGGTCTTCCAGGCGTTTGAAGCTGCGGGCATCCCGGATCGCCAAGCGGCCGGCGCCAGTGTTCTCGTCGGTCTCGGCGGTGATCAGATACCGCCCGTCCTGGCTGAAGACGGCATGGCCCACCAGGTTGCGTTCATCTTCCAGTGCAAACTGCTTAAGCAGCTTGCCACGGCGCCAGTCTATCCGTGCCAGGTAGTAGCCAGGCCGGCGGGCTACCACAATCGCTTCGCCATAACGCTGCGGGTCGGGCACCAGTACATGGCCGCGTGCCGGCAACGGGGCACTGGCACGCTCCAGGGTACCGGCGCACCATTGCTCATCGCCATCCCAGCCGGCGGACAGCACAATGGGCTGGCGTTGCCGGCCGGCCGCCAGCAGGGGCAGGGTGGCAAGCGTCAGGCCAGCGCCGAGTAGCTGGCGGCGGCTTATGCGCATGTTGGTTGCCTTGGGGGCATGGCAAGCGCCGGCAAGCCGGGATTGTCGCGATAGGGCTCAAGCATGGCTTGCAGGTGCGCCGCGCAGTGGGTGCAAGCGGCTAGTCACCGTCGCTGTCCTTGAAGCCTATGGTCACGCCTACCGCGTCAGCCACCTGCAATTCGATGATGCCTTGCAGTTTCTTGATGCTATCGAGAAAGGGCTGGACACTGGCTGGCTTGGCGGCTGCGCTGGCGGCCATATCGGCAGGCAGCTTGGCCAGGTGTTCGCGGGCGATAGCAAATTCTTCGCGCAGGTGCTGGGCCAGCAGGGGTTTTTCTACTGCCAGCCGGTCGACGAAGCTGGGTGCCTGGCGATTATCAAGGAACAGCTGTTCCAGCGCATTGAGCGTGGCGGCCATGCCGGCATGGGTGCCGTGACTGCGCCAGGCATCGAAAATCTGCCGGGTGGGTTTCTGGGTCAGCTTGGGGCTGCCCAGGCGGCCAACCTTCTTGTCACGCAGTGCTTCCACGCTGCCGGCGATCAGGTTGACGGCCTCCTCAAAGGCCTGGCGGCCTGCGTCGGCATCCAGCGCAGTACTGCTATAGCCTTGCCAGTCCTGCTGCAAGGACTGGGCCTCGGTTGCGACATCGGCCGCCAGTGCCTGGGCGTACTGGCAACGTTGGCGGAAATGCAGGCGGCCCAGCTGCGCGCTGGCCCGGTCATCACCCCACAGCAGGTATTCCAGCGCAGGCAGGCCCTGTGCATTAGCGCCGACACTATCGGCGATGGGGGCATCGCGTTCCACCAGCCGCACGGCTTCTTCCACCTTCTGCGGCTTTACCGGCCAGGCGTCTATCTGCCAGGCGGTACGGCGGCTCAGAGCCGGCCCCATGGGCAGCGCCTCCACGGCACGCCAGGCCACATAGGTTTGCAGCCAGGCCTGGCGGGCGGCCCGTATCTCGCTGTTGCCCAGGCGCTTGCACAGTGCATCCACGCTGTCTTTCAGCACCAGGCTGCTGGCTTGCAGCGTCTGTACCCGGCCCAACTGCTGGCTTTGCCACCCCTTCACCACTGCAGTGGCATCCAGCCCCTCGGCATGGACGTTGAGCAGCGAGCCGCAGGCGAAGGCAATCAGGGCGGGGCGTAGCAACATGCGCGGTATTCCTGGTAAGGGTGAAGCAAGGTATTGGCAGAGCAGGCGCGGGGTACGCGCCGCCCTTGAAAAGCTACAGTGACTGCAGGAAGCGGGTTAAGTTCTCGCGATCGGCGCGGCTGAGCTTGAGTACGTGCTGCTTGCTGCCTTCGGCTTCGCCACCATGCCACAGCACCGCCTCCATCAGGTTGCGGGCGCGGCCATCGTGCAGGTAGCGGCTGTGCTTGTTGACTGTCGGCACCAGTCCCAGGCCCCATAGCGGTGGTGTTTTCCAGTCGCGGCCGCCGGCGGCAAAGTCAGGTCGGCCATCGGCCAGCCCCTCGCCCATATCGTGCAGCAACAGGTCGGTATAGGGATAGATGGTCTGCTGGCCCAGCTGCGGCACCGCCTTGAAACTGCCGGTAGTGTAGCTGGGTACATGGCAGCTGGCGCATTGGGCCTGGTGGAAGACTTCACGGCCACGGCGTACCTTGGGGTCGTCCTGGTGGCGGGCAGCCGGCACGGCCAGGGTACGGCTGTAGAAGATGACAGACTCCATCAGGTGATCGGCGATCTCCAGCTTGCCGCCGCTGGGGGCCTTGCGGCAGTCGGTCTGTGCCTTGGTGCATTCCTCATGGGGGAAGCGGCGTGAGGTGATGCCGATGTCGCCCAGGAAGGCGCCTGCGCTCTGGTGCGCCACGCTGCCGGTATTGGCCTTCCAGCCGTACCGGCCTATCACCATCTTGCCAGCATAAGCGTCCCAGACCCGGTTGGGCCTGCCCTTGATATCGCCACCCATGGCGGCCTGCCGCTGGGCATTGGCCAGGATATCGCTCTCCTTGATGGCCTCCAGCAAGCCCAGGCCTATCATCTGCGGTGCAATGCGGGGGGACAGCATGGTCTGGGGGTGCATGGCGCCATAAGCCAGCTCGGTCAGCTGATAGCTGGGCTTGATCAGGCTGTAGCGTTCACCATCGGCAAACTGGCCGCTGATCTCCTGGTAGCGGATCTGTACCTGGCCCTCGGGTTTGACATCGGGGATGGCATCGTTGTTGAACTGGCCGCCGTAGACCGGTTCGCCCACGGGGCCGCCATGCGCGTCTGTGCCGGGTATGGACAGGCGTATCAGCAGGGCCAGCGGCTGTTCGGTCTGCAAGCCGTTCTCGAAGCTGGGCGGGGCGCCGCGGCCGTCCAGCGCATGGCAGGCACCGCAGGAGCGGGCAATGAAATGGGGGCCCAGGCCATCACGTGCCGTCGTGGACGCGGGCGCCTCTACCCAGTTCTTCTTAAAGAAGGAGTTGCCGATGACAAAGGTTGTCCGCTGCTGGTCATTGAGATTGGCAGCGGGCAGGGAGAAGGCATTCTGGCCGGCATCGATGGTGGTGGTCTTACCGCCAGGCAGAGCCTCGTCCGGGCTATAGGGCGGAACCAGGGCCACACCGGTGGCGAGCACAGTGCCGGTCAGTATCAGGGGAAGCAGCAGTTTCATATCGGGCCGGAAAACGACAAAGAGGGCATGGCCGCCGTGCGGTCATGCCCCCAGGGTGGGCGACCCCCAGGGTAAGGGGGACGGGAATTATACGTTGGTATTGAGGTTCTTGATGCCCAGGCTCTTGGCGGCACTGACGATGCCCTTGGCCTGCTTGCGCAGCGCGTCGATCACTGCGCGAACGCGCTGCCGACCTGGGGCGGTGTTCTTGCCGACGATCTCCTGATCGAACGGTGCCTTGATCTCGCCCGCGAGCTTGACCGAAGCCGCAATGTCGGCGCTGGTCTTGTCAGCCAGCTTGGCATCCTTGGCAGCGACCAGTGCGCGCAGCGAGGGGCCAGCTAGCACAGTACCATCGGCACGCTTGTAGCTGCCTTCCCAGACGTTCTGAATGCCTTGGGCGTTGGTCACCACATCGCGGTGGGTATTATCGGCAAAGCAGCTGTGCTCGTCTTCCTGCGCCTTGGAGGCCAGTGCCACTTCCATGCGCTCGCCAGCCAGCTCGCCGTGCGAGAGGGTGCCGATACCGGTCAGCATCTTTTGCACGGCGGTCGGGTCGGCCACGAACTTGGCGCGGAAGTTGGCGGCATTGGGTGCCCATTCGCGGCTGACGCTAGCCAGGTCGTCAACCAGCAGGTCGCTGACGATCTTCAGGTAAGCACGGCGGCGATCAGCATTGGGGGCCTTGCCGTCCACAAAGTCGGTAAAAGGACGCGCGCCTGGGCCGTCCTTGGACAGATCCTGGCCCCACAGCAGGAACTCGATGGCATGCCAGCCGGTGCTGATGTTCTCTTCGCCACCCTTCTCATTAAGGCCTATCAGTGCTTCGCGGCTCAGCTTGGCCTTGAGGTTGTTGACCACGCCAGCCTTGGGCTTACCCTTGACGTAGTCGACATAGGCTTCGTCCATGGGCCAGGCGTTGATCTGGCCTTCGGGGCCATTGTCGCCATCGATGGGGCCGCCATAGAAGCGGAAGGCCTCGGTCTGACCATACCATTCGCGGGCGGCCAACCAGCTCTGCCGAGCTTTGTTCAGGCCTTCCTCCGAAGGGGCGGCCAGAAAGGCGTCGATGCTGGCCTGCAACTGCTTGGCGCCGGCCAGGCTGTCTTCGTAACCAGCGTGCACCAGGGTGGCGTAGTGGTTGGCCACGGTAGCGGACGTAACAGGCTCGGCTGCCTGGGCAAACAAGCTGGTGGCCAGGGCGGCGGCGATCAGACAGGGGCGGAACAGCGACATGACTAGCTTCCTCTTGGAGGGGATGGCGTTATACGAAACCCTAATGCTAACGGTAATGGGAATTGTTATCAACCTTACCAGTTGACGCAGCACGCTTTGTTGGTTTTTGGTGCGGGTGGGCGCCCCCGGTAGTGCGAGGTCGGATTGGCTGGTTTTCCTACAGCATGGTGTACAGGCGGGCCATGGTGGCGCATAGCAAGCCGGCGATGAGGGTGTGGACGCCACGCCGTAGCCAGCCGGGCCGGCTGCTGCCGGCTACGTAATGCACCAGTAATGCGCCCAGGGTGGCTGGCGCCAGTTGCCAGCTGGCCTGGGTCAGCCAACAGGGCCAGGCTACGGCCGATACACCAAGCAGCCAGGCGGCTGCCGTCAGCCGCGCGGCCCGGCCTATATAGCCTTGGGCGGGCGACGCCAGCCCCAGTTGCAGCAGCTCCTCGTCACGTATGCTGTCGGGCTGGCTGACCAGGCGCTGGCAGTTGGCCTGGGCGGCCGGGTAATCCTGGCCGGCGGCAATCAGCAAGCCGGCCAGGCCCAGGGTTGCCTCGCTGGGCGTGAGTGCTGCGGCTACTTCGGCATGCTGGGCCTGTATGGCGGCGCGTAGCCGGCTGGCCTCGCGCCAGCTTTGCCAGGCAAAGGCGCTCGCACCCAGTAGTGCCAGCATGATCAGCAAAAGCTCGCGGCTGGCATTGAGACTGTCCAGCCCCCATAGCGTGCACAGCAGGCAAAGTGCCAGCAGGGCCGCGTCCTCTGCCCGCTTGGCCAGGGGGGGCTGGTAGGGCAGTCTGTACGGCGCCAGGCCGCTCATGCCGATGGCAGCCAGCCAAGGCAGCAGGCGGCGACCTTGGCCACGGGCCAGCAGCCATGCCAGCAGCCGCACCCAGCGTGGGGCCGTGGTTACAGGCAGGGTGGCGGCGATTTCCAGGTGCCACCATTGTCGCGGCGTGCCGGACGCCCAATCTGCCAGTGCAAGGTGCAAGGGGCGGGCATGCTGTGGGGGGAGGCGCATCAGACGGAACAGTGGGGTGACCGGACGCGCATGGTGGGGGCGGGCGTCCGCATCCAGGGGGTGATTCATTCGTCCAGGGGGCTGGCGTCGGGATGAGGTGGCGCATCCGTCAGCAGGCGCCAGGCGCCATCAAGCAAGCCTTCAATGGGCTTGAAGCGGGTCTTGTAGGTCATCTTGCGGCATTCTTCTATCCAGTAGCCGAGATAGACATACGGCAAGGCCAGTTCCTGCGCCAGGCTGACCTGCCACAGCACGTTATAGGTGCCGTAGCTGGCCTGTGGGTCGTCCGGCTCAAAAAAGGTGTAGACCGAGCTGAGGCCATCATTGAGCTTGTCTATCAGGCTCACCATTTTCAACTGGCCATCCAGGCGGAACTCGGCCAGGAAGCTGTCCACCTGGCTCTTCAGTATGAAGTTTTCGTACTGCTCCCGATTGTCCTCGTCCATGCCCCCGCCGCTGTGGCGGCTGAGCTGGTAGCGATGGTAGAGGGCGTAGTGCTCGTCGTGGTACTCCAGCGGTAGCATGGTGACGCTGAGATCGCCATGGCGCCGAAGTATCCGGCGTTGCGTGCGGTCGGCAATGAATTCGTTGCTGCGCAGACGTACCGGTACGCAGGCACGACACTGGTCGCACCAGGGGCGATAGGTGAACAGCCCGCTGCGCCGAAAACCGTTGCGCACCAGTTGGCTGTAGATATGGGTATCTATCAGCTCCGCCGGTATGGCCACCTGCGAGCGTGCCATCCGCTCATTCAGATAGCTGCAAGGGTAGGGAGCGGTGGCGTAGAACTGCAGGCGTATCAGTTTGCTGTCGCTGGGATGGCTCATGGCAGGCGCCCTTCGCTGGGTGACTGATGGCGATAATGCCATGCACCGGCCGTGGCCGGCAGGGCCGCCAGCCTGCGCAGTTCGGCCAGGAAATCCACCCGGCCGATCTCGCGCCCTCCAAATCGAGCCAGATGGTCGGTCCGCATCTGGCAATCGATCAGGCCATAACCCTGTTGCTGCAACCACTGCACCAGGTGCACAAAGGCCAGTTTGGAGGCGTCGGGACGCTGGGTGTACATGGATTCACCGTAGAACATTTTTCCTATGGCCACACCATAGAGCCCGCCGACCAGTTCACCGTCCATCCAGCACTCAGCCGAATGCGCCCAGCCCAGCGTATGCAGGCGGCAGTAGGCTTCGATCACTTCGGGCACGATCCAGGTACCGTCCTGGCCTGGCCGGGCACTGCCGGCGCAATGGCTGATCACGGTGCGAAAGGCAGTATCGAAGCGGATTTCGTAGGGCTTGTGGCGCAAGGTCTTGGCCAGCGAGCGGGGGATGTGCAGCTCGCTGGGCACCAGTACCATGCGCGGATCGGGACTCCACCAGAGTATGGGCTCACCAGGTGCAAACCAGGGAAATATGCCCTGATGATAGGCGAGCAAAAGGCGATCAGGGCTGAGATCGCCACCGGCGGCCAGCAGCCCGTTGGGTTCGGTCAGCGCGCTTTCCAATGGCGGAAACGCCAGCGCACGGCCCAACCAGGGAATCATCGCGCCTTCAGTTTGCCAGCCAGACGGGTCTGGCATTCGGCGCATACGCCGTACAGGTACATGGCATGATCCTGTATCAGGAAGTGATGCTGCTCGGCGATGGCGTCCTGGCGCTTTTCGATTTCAGCATCGTAGAACTCCTCCACCTTGCCACATTTGACGCAGACCAGATGGTCATGGTGCCCGCCCTGGTTCAGTTCGAACACGGCCTTGCCGGACTCGAAGTGATGGCGTACCAGCAGGCCTGCCTGCTCGAACTGGGTCAGTACACGATAGACGGTGGCCAGGCCTACGTCGTCCTGTTCATCCAGCAGCAGACGGTAGACGTCTTCGGCGCTCAAATGGCGCTGCTCGCTGGTTTCGAACAGATTGAGGATTTTCAGACGCGGGCCGGTAGCTTTCAGGCCGGCATCCTTGAGGTCACTTGCTTTGCTCATGATCACGTCCAGGATGAATGATTAGGCTATGATACGGCACTTCTTGGGCTGAACGCAGTCTCCTCCGTCTACTATCGATTCCAGTATTCCATCCATGCGTACATTGCTGATCGCCACCTTGCTAGCCTCGCTCACCGCCTGCAGCTACCTGACTCCCTACAAGCTGGACGTGCCGCAAGGCAACGCCATCACCGCAGACCAGGTGGCCAAGCTCAAGCTGGGCATGACGCGCGCGCAGGTGCGCTTTGCCTTGGGTACGCCGCTGCTGGTCGATGCTTTCCACCCCAATCGCTGGGATTACCTCTATTACGATAGCAAGGGCGGCAAGGTGGAGCAGAACAAGCGCTACCATGTGCTGTTCGATGGCGACCGGGTGATCGGCATGGGTGGCGACACCTTGCCGGCCCGTGCCAGTGTGGCCGACAAGGCCCCCAAGGATCCGCGCGCCACGGCGGCGCCGGAGGCTGCTGCGCCGGTGGCAAAATGAGCGGCCCCTTGCGCGTTGCCATCGCGGGTACCTCGGGCCGCATGGGCCGGGTATTGATCGAAACCGTACTGGCGGCCGGCGACTGCCGGTTGACGGTGGCGCTGGATCGGGCCGAGTCAGCCAGCTTGGGGCAGGATGCCGGGCACAATCTGGGGCAGCTTACCGGTGTGGCTATCCGCAGCGATGTGGCCACCGCGCTGCGTGAGGCAGATGTATTGATCGACTTCACCCGCCCCGACGGTACTTTGGCTCACCTGGCCATCTGCCGTGAGCTGGGGGTGAATCTGGTTGTTGGCACCACCGGCTTCGACGAAGCTGGCAAGGCGGCGCTGAAGGATGCCAGCCAAGACATAGGCATCGTGTTTGCCCCCAATATGAGCGTGGGGGTCAACCTGACCTTCAAGCTGCTGGAAATGGCCGCCAAGGTGCTGGCCGAAGGCTACGATATCGAGATCGTCGAGGCGCACCACCGCCACAAGGTGGACGCCCCTTCCGGTACGGCACTGCGCATGGGTGAGGTAGTAGCCGATGCCCTGGGGCGCGACCTCAAGACCTGCGCGGTCTATGGCCGGGAAGGCGTGACCGGCGCACGTGATCCGTCCACCATCGGCTTTGCCACCGTGCGGGGCGGCGATGTGGTGGGCGACCACACGGTGATGTTCATGGCCGATGGCGAGCGAGTGGAAATCAGCCACAAGGCCAGCTCCCGCGCCACCTTTGCGCAAGGCGCCGTACGCGCTGCGCGCTGGCTGAAGCAGCAGCCGGCTGGGTTGTACGATATGCAGGATGTGCTGGGCCTGCGCTAAAACATGTTGGACTGAAGCATTGAGGGGCGATGGCGGGAAGTCGACACTTCTGTCGCCTGCCCAGCACGAGAGACAAAAAACGGGGAGCCATGTGCTCCCCGTTTTGCTAGGCTCCAGCTACCCCTTACATTTTGCATGGAGCCTGCGGCATGACCTTTCATACCACCGATATCAGTGATCATCAGGGCGAACGGGTGCAGGTGGCCGACCCCATCTTCCGCCATTTTGGCCAACGCGGACGGTTTGCCGGGCAGATTGCCACGCTCAAGGTATTCGAGGACAACAGCCTGGTGCGTGCTGCACTGGAAACCCAGGGTCATGGCCGGGTGTTGGTGGTGGATGGCGGCGGCAGCCTGCGCTGCGCCTTGGTCGGAGGGCAACTGGGTGAGCTGGCGGTGCAGAATGGCTGGTCTGGCATTGTGGTATGGGGCTGTGTACGTGATACGACCGAACTCCATGGCCACGATGTCGGCATCCTTGCGTTGGCTAGCCACCCGCGCAAGAGCGTGAAGAAAGGCGAGGGCAGCCGCGACCTGGTACTACACTTCGCAGGTGTCAGTTTTGTCCCTGGCCACTGGTTGTACGCCGACGAGGATGGCTTGCTGGTCGCGCCTGAACCCGTCATCTGATAACCCGGCCTGCGTGCCCTGGGCCGGCACGCACTGGCCCTGATGCGGCCCTTTGAAGCCAGGCAAACACCATGCATCAGCGTTCCCTTTCCGCCCTGGTGGCGGACCCATCATCCACCGTTAGGCTGTCCTTGCGCGCCATCTTGCAGGGTTGCGACGTGGGCCGCATTGATACCGCCTCGACCATCAGCGAAGCGCGCCGCCGATTGCTGGATGGCAAATACGATCTGGTGCTGTGCGAGTTCCATTTCGAATCAGAGGAGACAGGTCAGGATCTGCTGGAAGAGCTGCGCGAGAAGAAACTACTGCCGCTCTCCACGCTGTTCTTCATGGTCACCGCCGAAGCCAGCTACGCCAGGGTAGTGAATGTGGCGGAGGAAACCCCCGACGACTACATGCTCAAGCCGGTACAGGCAGGGGAGTTGTCGGAGCGGATAGAGAAGGCTTTCAATCGCCGCCAGGCGCTGATGGAAATCTATGAGGCGCTGAACGACAAGCATTACAACAAGGCGCTCAAGAGCGCACAGCAGATGATGGCGGTGAAAACGCCTTACCTGGGCGATATCGTCCGGCTGGCCGCCAATATCCTTTTCCGCTTGGGGCGGCTGGAAGAAGCGGCCACCATGTACAAGCGTATCCTGGCCACCCGTAATCCGGCCTGGGCCAAGCTGGGCTTGGCCAAGGTGGCCTTGCGCATGGGCGACAAGGCAACGGCCGAGGCGGCCATGCTCGATATCGTCAACCTGCATTTCCGCTACCTGCCGGTATACAACCAGTTGGCCGAGCTATATCTGTCGGAAGAGCGCTACGATGATGCGCTGGATATCACCGAGCAGGCGCTCAAGATCACGCCCAACAACCTCAAGCGCCTGCAGCGTGCGGGGCAGATAGCCTGGAGCCTGGGCGATACGACCAAGGCGGCCGAGCACCTGGGCCGTGCGGTGCGCTTGAATGGCAAGGCGGTAGACCTGGACTACCGCAGCATCTTCCACCTGGCCTTGTTGCAGTTCAACGCAGGCGGGTTGCCCGATGGCGCCAGCCTGGTCAAACAGCTGCTGGCCAAGTGCAAGGCCGAGGAGCTGGGGGTGGAGGGCCGTCGGGGGGAGTGGTATGCCGAGCTGGCGCAGGCGGCGGAATCAATCGCCCGCCGTGAGCCGCTGGCGGCCATTGATGTCATGCGGAAGCTGGCGACCCACTGGGATGCCCCGGATTTTGACTTTGCCTTTGCGCTGGATTACCTGGCCTTATTGGCACAATTGTATGCCGAGGATATCGCCAGCACGCTGATAGCCTGGATAGAGCCCATCGCCTTGCGGTTTGACAGCGGCCGCCATGCCGACCAGCTGCTGGTGCAGCCCTTGGTCAAGCACCCCAAGCTGGTGGGAGTGATCACAAGGGCGGGCGAGGTGATAGCCCAGACCACCAACCAGGCGGCCAAAATGATGGTGGAGGATAATACGCGCGCGGCGGCTGAGCTGTTGATCCAAGAGGGCCAGCGCACCCGCAACAACCGGCTGCTGGCGGCAGCGGCCAATGCCGCCGCAAAGAACTACCTGAGCTACAAGGAGCCAGCCTTCAGGCAGCAGGCCGAGACCTGCCTGGCCTTCATGGTGCCAGCCGACGACCAACTGACCTTGCGGCTGCGGGCACAGATGGGCAGCGTGAAGGTAGCCGATGACGCCGCGGAAACACCCGCCGCACCGACGCCGTCGGTAGAAGGTAGCGACTAAGCGCCGCTAACAAACCTATTGTGCGTGCTTGTGGGAGCTTGCCGTAGCCATGTACTGACTGCTGCACGCGCCATCGCCCGCACGCCTGGCAAGAACCACTACGCTGGAACTTTTTCGCCGCCAGCGCTGAATACGGGTAGAGGGTGCCGTGTCGGGCACCCATAACCCGAGCCCAAAGTGTCCGTCCTAGCCCATCCTACTGATGCCGAGCTGCACAACCGCCTGATGGCGGGCGACGAGGCGGCCTTTACCCAGGTCTATCGTCGCCACAAGGATGTGGTCTACCGCTTTGCGCTGATGCTGTGCGGCGCCAGCGGCCTGGCTGCCGATGCCACCCAGGAAACCTTCCTGCTGCTGATACGCGAGCCTGCCCGGTTTGATCCGGCGCGTGGTGCGCTGTCTGCCTTTTTGCTCGGTGTGGTGCGCAATCTGGTGCGACGGGGGCGCGACGACCTGGCTGTCGCGGCGCCAGACGAGGATGATTCGGTGCCTGACGGCAGCCACGACCCCACCCCGCTGGCGACACTGCTGGCAGGCGAGACACTCAACAGCCTGCACCAAGCCATTTTGTCCCTGCCGTTTGCCTACCGCGAAGCCCTGGTGCTGTGCGATCTGCAGGAACTGCCCTATCTCGATGCCGCCAACGTGATCGGCTGCCCTATCGGCACCGTGCGTTCGCGACTCAACCGCGCCCGCGCCAAGCTGGCTGAACTGCTGGCCGAACACGCGCCCTTGCGCCTGGAGACCACCTTATGACACCCGATGAGAAAACCCTGCATGCAGCCTATGCGCCGCTACGCCAGGCACTGGCCGCGACAGTGCCGCCTGCCGGCCTGGAGGCAGGTTTGCTGGCTGCCTTCCGCCAGCAGCATCCTCCCGTCAGCCGGTGGCAGCGGCTCATGCAGTGGCTACGGCAGGATAGGGGGCTATATCTGTCGCTGGGTGGGGGCTGTGTGGCCGCCCTGGCTGCCTTGATGTGGCTGCGCCCCATGCTGTGGAACGAGACACAGGCCTTGCAGGCGGCCCCTGCCGGCACTCTGGTGCCCACCGCCAGCACAGAGCTGACCACGGCTTTTTTCCCCCTGGGCGACCCTGCCCGTATCGAGGCCGCCCAGCATGCCCGCATGGTGAGAGTGTCCATGCCCCGGGCCTCGCTGGCGGCCTATGGCTTGCCAGTCAACCCGGAACTGGCCGACGAGGCCATCGAGGCCGACCTGCTGGTCGGCGACGATGGCGCTCCGCTGGCCTTGCGCTTTGTACGCGGTAAATACCAACTGATCTGAAAGGAATGCCATGACAACCCAACATCTGCCGCTGGGGCTGCTGCTCTGCCTGCTGGCCCCCCTGGCCCTGGCCGACGAGGTGGTGGAGGAACGTATCGTACTGGCCGGCGATCCAGCACCCACAGACGGCGGCAAGAGCACGATGGAGAAACGCATCATCATTACCCGGGTAGGTGGGGATGGCGTAGGCGCGCCACCTTTGCCGCCGCTCCCTCCGTTGCCGCCCACGCCGGAGATGATCAACCTGCACATGCCCGGCATGCCGTTTGCCGATGGCAATACGCTGGCCTTTGCCGGGAGCGAGTTCGGCTCCGCCGCCAACGTCAAGGGCGCACCCTACAGCGCCGAGGCCATCAGCGAGAAAGTACAGACCCTGCTGGATGGCAATCGCATCGTGAAGCGGTCGGTAACCCGCCTGTATCGCGATGGCGAGGGGCGCAGCCGGCAAGATACGCTGAACGACGATGGCACTGTCCGCAGCGCTTTCATATTCGACCCCGTTGGTGGCGCGCATTGGCTGCTGAGCCCAGCGCGCAAGGCGGCCACCAAGCTGCCTTTCCCCGCGATGCACAATTCGCGTGTCGAAGTGGGCCACCATGAGGCTGGGATGGAGGGCGCTGGCCAGGCCGGCAGGGAGGTGAGGGTAGAGCGCAATGTGGTGGTGTTGCGAGGCCAGGATGGCCAGGAGACGCGCCTGGAGCAGGGCAGCGAACCTGAATCCGGCGCAGCCCGCAAATCCCTGGGTAGCAAGGAGATGGAGGGGGTGAAGGTGGAAGGCAGCCAGTTAGTCCGTACCATACCGGCTGGCCGGATCGGCAATGAAAAACCTATCCAGATCGTGACGGAGCGCTGGTACGCACCTGAGCTGAAGGTGGTGCTGGCAACCCAGACCCGTGACCCCCGCAGTGGCGAAACCAGCTACAAGCTGACCAAGCTCAAGCGCAGCGAACCCGCCAGCGACCTTTTCAAGCCGCCGGCCGACTACAAGGTGCGTGATGTCATGGCCAAGCAACCCAAGGTGCCGGCTCCGCCCGCACCACCCAAAGCGCCTTGAATGCCAGCCGCCGTGGCGGCTGGCCTGGGGCTAGCAGAGGGATAGCTGATACACCGTGCGCCTGGGCAGGTGCTCGTACCCGCCCAGCCGCTCATGCAGTGCCATGGAGGCGCCGTTGCTGCTGGCCACCATGGCATGCAGATGGCTGACTCCCCGTCGCCGCAGCGCCTCGCCTGCTTGGGCATACAGCGCCGCAGCCAAGCCTCGGCCTTGCAGTGCCGGCATGACTCCGACGGCATCGACCTCTTCGCCGCTGACCAGCAAGAACGCCTGGTAGTGGCCCTGCTCATCGACCAGCACGCGGCTGACTGTCCAATCGGCAGCCGACCACTCCTCCTGCATGGCGGCCACGTCTGGCACGGGGGCGTTGGGTACCTGCTGGAAGCACTGGGCATAGCATGCACGCAGGGCAGGCCAGTCGATCTCGGCGTAGGGCAGGCTACGCAGCCCTGCTGGTAGCGTGGTGGTGCCGGCTATAGGCAGGGGGAGCGCCCAGTGAACGAACTCGAACACCGGCACGAAGCCGGCAGCCAGCAGTGCCGACTGCTTGGCCGATTCGGCGGCAAAGCTACCGATGCGTAGGCGTTTGGCGCCAGCCTCGCTCGCCACCGCGATGACCCGGGCA
Source organism: Chitinimonas prasina (assembly GCF_030160395.1). Lineage (GTDB taxonomy): Bacteria > Pseudomonadota > Gammaproteobacteria > Burkholderiales > Chitinimonadaceae > Chitinimonas > Chitinimonas prasina. The sequence continues at coordinate 215,744 of NZ_BSOG01000001.1, read as the reverse complement.
ATCAGCAAGCTGGCTACCTCCTGGTCTGCCGCCAGTAGCGGTGCACCATAGCCGCAACCATCCTGCTCCACCCCCTGCAGCACCCAGCCAGCACAACCCACCGCCTGGCCACGGCGCCAAGCCAGGCAGGCATGCTGGCCATGGCCTCGTGCCACGTCGGTCAGCTCCTCGGCCAAGCCCGGTTGGGCATGGGGTGCCAGCAAGTCATCGCGCAGTTGCTGCAATGCCGGCAAGGCGGCTGCTTGCAGTGGGGTCAGGGTGATGGTGGACACGGTGGCGTTGTGGGGTCTGGGGCTGCAGAGTACCAGCGGGCTCATGCGGCGGCCCGCTGGCGGCAGAGCTGCATCAGCTCGCGTACATCGGCCGGCGGTGCCTGTTCCAGCCGGCGGTATCGGGCGCCATCGGGCGTGCGCTCCAGCAGGCGGTAGTTCACCAGCTCGCGCCGCAGCAGCACGTGGTCACCAAACGCCTCGCCCTGTCTGATGTAGTCATTCACTTCACGCTCAGTCATATCCTGTCGGGCCGGCAGGCGGGCCCAAACAGTCCAGAGCACGGGGAATTGTTCCGAGAACTTGCCCGGCCAGCGCAGCAGGCGCCCTTGCTCATCGAAATGGCGCAATAGCCGCTGGGTATTGGCAGGTGCCACCATCTTGCCCGCTACCAACCTGGGGCCGTTGAGTGGAGGAGCGGCGGCGGGAAGCGCGGCGACGGCCGGCGCGGCGGCCGCCGGTGCGGAGACTACCGCCTCGGCACTTTCGCGGAAATGCTGGAAGTTCTGATAGCCGGCAGCACGCGCCAGCATATTGAGCATCTGCAGATGGCCGGGTGGTGTGCTGGCATCTGCCCATTGCTTGACCAGCGAGCGGGCCAGGGAGGAGATATCGTCAGCGTAAAACGGAAAAACGGGACGAGACATGGTCGATTCCTTGTCGTCGTGCCTGCAGTCCAAGCTGCATGCCATGGTCGCCGTTGTGGCTTGGCACTCAGGTTTCGAGCCAAGCTGCGCCGAGAGGCGCATGGAGTGGTTTTGCCTGGCAGGTTTAGCGTGGTTCGCATGAACCGGCGACGCCTGGGTGAACTGCCGACCAGTGCGCAGGATAAACCGGAAGAGGCGCTTGACTCAAGCGTAGCGCTTAGAGCCGCTAACAAATACCTCTGGCGTTTTTGTGCGAGCTGGCCGTACCCACGTACTGTCTGCTGCGCGCTCCATCGCTCGCACGCTTAGCCAGAACCGCTACGCTGGGTTTTGTTAGCCGCTCTTAGTCCGTTTCATACCCAATGTGGATGGGGAGGTTGCGGCGCAGCATTTCAGTAATGACGGCTTGATTCACGGCCTCATCGTCAGAGGGTAGATGCGAAACCCCATTGATGCGGTGGATAGGTTGGTAGACGACATACGAGGCATCCTTGAGATGTGCGTTCAAACCCAGTTTTTTTGCTTTGTTATGAAGGCGCCGGGCCTCAAGATTGCCGTAGCGGCCGAGATCGAGTTCCCTTTCCTCTTGTGCCAAGGCTCTGACGGCTGCGGGGGCCATGGTGCTGAATTGAGGAAGTAAGCCACGTAAAGCGACCAACTCTTTGACTGATACGCCGGTTTCAGCAAAGCTGACAATGACATGTGCTTCGCTATGTATGCCTTGCGCCAATGCCCAGTCTCCGGACTCCCAAAGGTACGCTAGGTGGTTGATGTCAGGCACTTTGCATGTTCCGATAGATACGGTGGACAAGGGGTGGTTAGGCCACTTGTCCGCCGTAATTAAGGCAGATGCCGGCTGGTCTGATTCAAGTTAGGCACTCGCCAGCGCTTCAATCTCGGTAATGGTCTTGGGTATGGGTTTGCCCAGCACGCGCGCACCATCGGCTGTGATCAGCACGTCATCCTCGATACGTATGCCACCGAAGTCGGCGTACTGCCGCGCCACGTCGTAGTCTATCAAACCGGCATGGCGCTGCTCGGCTGCCCAGCGCTCGATCAGCGCGGGAATGAAGTAGGCGCCAGGCTCCACGGTCACGACCCAGCCTTCACGCAAGGGACGGCCCAGGCGCAGCGATTTGCGGCCGAATTCGCTGGCGCGCTCTACCCCTTCGCCGTAGCCCACCCAATTCTCGTTGAGCGCTTCCATATCGTGTACATCCAGGCCGATGTGGTGGCCCAACCCGTGCGGGAACACCAGGGCGTAAGCACCGCTGGCAACTACCTCGGCCGCATCGCCCTTGAACAGGCCGGTGGGGGCCAAGCCGCTGACCAGCACCCTGGCGGCCAGATCGTGTACCTCGCGGTAGGGTACGCCGGGTTTCATGGCATCAATGGCCGCCAGCTGTGCATCCAGCACGGCCTGGTAGACCTGCTTCTGCCGTTCGTTGAAACGGCCTGCCACCGGAATGGTGCGGGTGATGTCGCTGGCGTAGTGCAGCGGGCTCTCGGCGCCGGCATCGTTGACCACCAGATCACCAGCCTTGAGGGTGTAGCCATGGCCGTGGTTGTGCAGGATATGGCCGTCACGGCTGAAAATGACGGGGTAGGCCAGCGCACGGCCCTGGCTCTGCGCCAGGCCGGTCATCAAGCCGACCACCTCTTGCTCCTTTACCCCGGGGCGGGACGAACGCATGGCCAGCATATGCATGCGGTAGGCGACTTCCAGGGTGTTCTCCATCTCGGCGATTTCCTCGGCCGACTTGACCGAGCGCAGCGCGATGACCGCACGGGTCAGCGATTCGGATGCCGCATCGTCCACTGCTGCGACATAGAGCTGCAGCAGTTCCGCCAGCCAGACGCGGTGCTCGGCGCGGTAAGGCGGCAGATAGTGCACCTTGCGGCCACCATCGCGGGCGCGGCTCACCACGCCGTCGAGCTTGGACAGCGCCAGCGTCTGGCTGACTGCCACCGCCTGGGCCTGCTCGGCCAAGCTAGGCAGCGGGCCGGTCCAGACTATGCTGTCCAGGCCGCCATCGTCGCCAAACAGGGTGGCGCTGTCGGCCTCCACGTCTATCACGGCAGCCAGCCCCGGCAGGTCCAGCCCGAAGAAATACAGGAAGCTGGAGTCCTGGCGAAAGTGGTAGATGTTGTCGGTGTAGTTCATGGGGCTGTCGGCATTGCCTAGCAGCAGGATCAGGCCAGAACCGACCTGTTGGGCCAGTGCCGCGCGACGGGCGCGATAGATGTCGGGTGCGAACATGGGGCTACCTTGTGTAGAAGCGGAGCAAATGGGATGCGGCATGATAGCGCTCTGGCCGGGATGCTGCATGGGGATGGTCGGCCAAGTGGGTGAGATCGCCGCTGATAGCGCACAAACCAGGTAGGGGCTATCACTTGCGAACAATTGATACTGTTTCCGGTTGCGGCAATTACCCTAATTGCGCGTGCATTGCCTCGTTAATCCCCCTGTATTCCTGTAACAGCAACGGTACAATCATCGCCTTTTCGTACCGCAGCATTCGACTCAGAAAAGTCTAAGGAACCACCATGCCCGTCAACCTCACCGCCCCCGACCCCGCCAGCCTGCACGCCGTTCCCGGCATTACCCTGGGCATAGGCAGCGCCGGTATCAAGAAACCCGGCCGCAAGGATGTGCTGGTGATGCTGCTGGCAGAAGGTGCAAAAGTGGCCGGGGTGTTTACCCGCAATCGCTTTTGCGCCGCGCCGGTCCAACTGTGCCGCGATCATCTGGCCCAGGCTACGCCGCGTGCGCTGGTGGTCAACACCGGCAACGCCAATGCCGGTACCGGGTTGGATGGGCGCGAGCGGGCGCTCAAGGTGTGCGATGCACTGGCAGCGGAGCTGGGTGCCGAGCGCAGCCAGATACTGCCGTTCTCTACCGGGGTGATACTGGAGCCTCTGCCCTACGAGAAGATCGTGGCAGCGTTGCCAGGTGCAGTGGCCAATCTGTCGCCCGCCAACTGGGCCGATGCCGCCGAGGCCATCATGACCACCGATGTGGTGAGCAAGGCAGCCAGCCGGCAAGTACAGGTGGCAGGGCAGACCATTACCATCACCGGCATCGCCAAGGGCGCCGGCATGATTCACCCCAATATGGCGACCATGCTCGGCTATGTAGCGCTGGACGCCAAGCTGGCACAGCCGCTGCTGCAGGCCCTGGTCAAGCATGCGGCTGACCGCAGCTTCAACTGCATCACCATTGATGGCGACACCTCGACCAACGATAGCTTCATGCTGATTGCTACCGGCCAGACCGGCGCCGAGATCAGCGATGCCGACAGCGCTGAATACGCGCTGCTGCGTGATGCCGTGACGGCGGTGGCGCAGACCCTGGCACAAGCCATTGTCCGCGATGGTGAAGGCGCCACCAAGTTCATGACCGTGCAAGTGGAGGGTGGCCGTGACGAGAGCGAATGCAAGGCTGTGGGTTATGCCATAGGCCGCTCGCCACTGGTCAAGACAGCCTTTTTTGCTTCTGACCCCAATCTTGGCCGCATCCTGGCTGCCATAGGCTATGCCGGCATCGACGACCTGGATGTGGACAAGCTGGATCTTTATCTGGACGACGTGCTGGTCGCCACTCAGGGCGGTCGCAACCCGGCGTATCGCGAGGAAGACGGCCAGCGCGTGATGAACAAGGCCGAGATACTGATACGCGTGGTGCTGAACCGTGGCCCGGTGGCGGCCACGGTCTGGACCTGTGATTTCAGCTACGACTACGTCAAGATCAACGCGGACTACCGCTCGTGAGCCAGCGCAGCCTCGCGCCACAGATCATTACCGGGCTGGGCTTGATGCTGCTGACGGGCGCCTTGCTGCGGCAGGGGGTGGAGTGGGCCATGGTGGATGTCTGCCTGGACGGCGGCGGCGCTTATGACTATGCCCGCGCCGTCTGCCGCGAGCCCGGCTACAGTGCTGCCATACCCTCTTTGTGGCAACGCAACCCGGCCGTGGTGCTGCTGGCAAGCAGCGGTACGGTGCTGGCACTGCTGGGTGCTGGATTGATCTACCTGAGCCGCCGTGGAGGCGACGATGAATCTTGAGCAGCTGTTGGCCCGGCTGGAGGCCATACTGCCGCCAGCAGACGCCGCGCCCGATTGGTCTGCCACGGCTTTTCGCTGGCGCAAGCAGGCTGCCTTGGGCACCACTGTGGGCTGGCTGGAAGCCGTGCACCAACCGCATCGGCTGCGGCTGGCTGATCTGCAGAACATCGAACCGCAAAAGGCCGAGATCGTCCGCAATACCCACCAGTTCGTGCAGGGGCGGCTGGCCAACAATGTACTGCTGACCGGCGCACGCGGCACCGGCAAATCCTCGCTGGTCAAAGCCCTGTTGTATGAGTTTGCCGACCAGGGCCTGCGTCTGGTGGAGGTGGACAAGGACGATCTGTGTGACCTAGCCGATATCGTCGCCAAGCTGGCGCATCGCCCGGAGCGCTTTATCGTGTTTTGCGACGACCTGAGCTTTGAGGAGGGCGAGGGCGGTTACAAGGCGCTGAAGTCGGTACTGGACGGCAGTATTGCGGCAACCAGCAGCAATATCCTGATCTATGCCACCTCGAATCGCCGCCATCTGTTGCCCGAGTATTTTGACGAGAACAGACGTAGCCGCCATGTGGATGGTGAGGTGCACCCGGCAGATGCAGTAGAGGAAAAAATCAGCCTGTCCGAGCGCTTTGGTCTGTGGCTGAGTTTCTATCCCTTCAGCCAGGAGGAATATCTGGCTGCTGCGCGTCATTGGCTGGCCGAGTTTGGCCGGCATGAGTGGAACGAACCTCTGGAGCGTGCTGCGCTCAATTGGGCGCTGGGCCGTGGTTCACGCTCGGGCAGGGTGGCTTGGCAGTTTGCCCGTGATCGGGCAGGGCGCATCAGCTAGGGCGTAGCCGTCCATTACCTTTATCAGGGCAAAGATGACCGAAACCAAGACTACCCATGTTGCCGCCGGCATACTGATACGGCCTGATGGCCAGTTCCTGCTGGGCTCGCGCCCGGAAGGCAAGCCCTATGCCGGCTGGTGGGAGTTCCCAGGGGGCAAGCTGGAGGGGGGCGAGACGCCGCTGCAGGCGCTGGTGCGCGAGTTGCACGAGGAAATGGGCGTGACCGTTTCGGCGGCGCAGCCCTGGCTGGTGCAGACCTTCACCTATCCCCATGCCCATGTCAGGCTCAATTTCTTCAAGGTGACCGATTGGCAGGGTGAGCCCCACCCGCATGAAGGGCAGGCATTTGCTTGGCAGGTGCCGGGAGCCTTGACGGTGGACCCGGTGTTGCCCGCCAACACCCCCATCCTGCGTGGCTTGCAGTTGCCGGCGGTGTTGCCGTTTTCCAATGTGGCGGAATTGGGCGAGGCGGCCTGGCTTAGGCAGCTGGACCTGGCACTGGCGCAAGGCCTGCGCTGGCTGGTGCTGCGCGAGCCGCAACTGCCAGCGCAGGCCTACGCAGGCCTCGCAGCCGAGGTGCAGGCACGGTTGCAGCCCTATGGGGCTCGCCTGCTGGTGCATGGCCAACCGCAACGGGCGCACGACCTGGGCGCGGCCGGTGTGCATCTGCCTGCGCGGGTGCTGATGGAAACCACCGAACGGCCTGAGGGCTGGTGTGGTGCATCGGTACATAATGCAACAGAGCTGGCCAGGGTGGCTGAGCTGGGCCTGGATTACGCTGTGCTGGGGGCGATACAGCCTACACAGACCCATCCAGGCAGCGCTACGCTGGGCTGGGATGGCTTCGCCGCGCTGGTGGGGCAGGGCTGGCCCTTCCCTGTGTATGGCATTGGTGGTCTCAAGCAGGCCGATCTCGCCGCGGCACAGGCTGCAGGCGCCCAAGGCGTTGCCCTGCTGCGGGCCGCCTGGCAAGGGCTGTCATGAAGCACGCCGGCTGGTTATTGATGACAGTGGCCAGCCTGACGGCCCTGCTACTGCTGGCCAATCGCCTGCGGCCCGTGGCCCCGCCCTCGGTGCTGACGGCCAGTTGCGCTGATCTGACTCAGCCCTGCCGCATCCCCTATGGTACGCAGGTGGTGGAGGTCCGAGCCTTGCAGCTTCCCTCTGCCCTCAAGCCATTTCAGCTGGAGGTGCGCGGCCTGGCCGGGCCGATCACCGCTCGCTTTGGCATGGTAGGGATGGATATGGGCCCGATAGCGCTACCACTCAATGATGAGCCGGGCGGGGTGGCCGCAGCCCAGGTGGTGCTACCGCTCTGCGTACAGGGACGCCGCGACTGGCTGCTGTGGCTGGATAGCCAGGCCGGGCGGATAGAGGTACGGTTCGTGGCAGGGGCCTGATCCAGCCATCGGTGCAACTGGCACAACGTCCCGCCAGGTCCGCAGGGTGATACAGCCGGAACAACGCTGTGGCTGGGGAACATCGCCGCGCTGCGCGAGTCGCAACGGTATCGGCAATCTAATTGCGATTTCGGAATCGACCGCACCGGTTAGCGCGGGCGATTGCTTTATAATCCTGCGTTCTCGCATCATTCCGCCTTATATCCCGCATGAAAAATACCCTGATTGCCCTGGCCGTCGCCTTGTCCGTCCAGGCTGGTGCTGCTGCATTGCCCGTGCCGCCCGCCCCTGATCTGTCGGCAACTGCCTATTTGCTGCTGGACTTCAATAGCGGTACCACCCTGGCTGCCAAGGATGCCGACCGCCGTATTGAACCGGCCTCCCTGACCAAGTTGATGACGGCCTACCTGACCTTCCAGGCGTTGAAGGAAGGCCGCATCAAGATGGATCAGCAATTTACGGTATCGGAAAAAGGCTGGCGCACCGAAGGGTCGCGCATGTTTCTTGATCCCAAGAAGCCAGCCTCGGTCAGCGACATGATCAAGGGAATGATCGTGCAGAGCGGCAACGATGCCTGCGTGACGCTGGCCGAAGCCATCGCCGGCACCGAGGAAACCTTTGCCGGCATGATGAACCAGCAGGCAGCCCGGCTGGGCATGAAGAACACCCACTTCATGAACTCCACCGGCCTGCCTGATCCGCAGCACTACACCACAGCGCGCGACCTGGGCATCCTGGCAGCCGCCATCATCCGCGATTTTCCGCAGCACTATCCCATCTACTCGATGCGGGATTTCCGTTACAACAATATCTCCCAGCCCAATCGCAACCTGTTGCTGTACCGCGATCCACAAGTCGATGGCATGAAGACCGGCCACACCGACAGCGCAGGCTACTGCCTGGTGGCAAGCAAGCGCGACGGACAGCGGCGGGTGCTCAGTGTGGTGCTGGGTACGGATTCTGATGTGACCCGTGCCAATGAAAGCGCCCGCCTGCTAGGCTATGGCATGCAGTTCTTCGACGTGCCCAAGCTGTTCGCGGCCCGTCAGCCAGTGAGCCAGGTCAAGGTGTACAAGGGGGCCAGCAATACGGTGCCGGTCGGTTTTGATACCGATCAGTATGTGGCGGTGGCCAAGGGAGCCTCGGCCCGCCTGCAGAAACAGGTACTGCTCAAGCCGCATTTGACCGCGCCGGTGGCGGCAGGCCAGGTGGTGGGCAGCATCAAGTTGAGCGTGGATGGCCAGCCCTTGGCCGAGCTGCCGCTTAAGGTACTGACTGCCGTGCCAGAGGCTGGTTTCTTCGGTCGTAGTGTCGATAGCGTCAAGCTGTGGTTCAACTGAGCGCCTGTGCTGGACCGGAGTCATGGATAGGTCGTGAAAGCAGGGACAGACGCCAAGGTAGCTAAGCCGGGGTGGTCGCTGCGCCCGGTGGTTTTGGCCGATCAGGCGGGCTTGATCCGCCTATCGGCGCAATTGGGCTATCCCATTGAAAATCAGCTGCTTGGCCACAATTTGCAATTCATGCTGGCCAGACCAGACCACAGGGTGCTGGTAGTAGCCGATGCCCAGGGGCAGATACTGGGCTGGGTACATGGCTATGTGCGGGTGGTGCTGGAGGCGGAGCCGGCGGTGGAAGTGGGTGGCCTGGTGGTGGACGTCGCCTGCCGTGGCCAGGGGCTGGGGCGGGCGTTGATGGCCGGTCTGGAGGACTGGGCTCGCACCCAGGCTGTGGGCCGGATCACCCTGCGCTCTGGTATGGAGCGGCCCGAGGCACACTGTTTCTACCTGAGTTTGGGCTATACCGCTATCAAGCAGCAGCAGGCGTTTTCCAAGTCTCTCTAAGGGCTAGCAATGCTTTATCTGAATGGCCGGTTTTGCCGTGCTGAAGATGCCATGATCTCGGCGCTTGATCGCGGCTGCCTGTTTGGCGACGGGGTGTACGAGGTGATCCCTGTCTACTCGCGCAATCCGTTCCGGCTGGATGAGCATCTGGCCCGGCTGGACGCCAGCCTGGCAGCCATCTCGCTGCCCAACCCGCACACACCGCTGCAATGGGCAGAGCTGGTGCGCGAGGTGATACGACTGCAGGCCTACGATGATCAGTCCGTTTACCTGCATGTGACACGCGGCAATGCCGGCGAGCGGGATTTTCCCTTCCCTGCTGGCGTGGCCCCCACTGTGCTGATCAACCCCAGCCCGCTGGTCACGCCATCGCCCGAGGCCAAGGCAAAGGGTGTGCGCGCCATCAGTCATGCCGATTTCCGCTGGCTGCGTTGCGATATCAAATCGCTCAACCTGCTGCCCACGGTGCTGCTGCGCGAGGCGGCCAAACAGCAAGGCTGTGCCGAGTGCCTGATGTTCCGCGATGGCATGCTGTCTGAGGGTGCGGCAAGCAATGTATTTGTGGTGAAGCAGGGCGTGATCGCCTGCCCACCCAAGAACCATTTGATACTGCCGGGCATTACCTACGACCTGGTAATAGAGCTTGCGCGCCAGCATGGTGTACCCATGGAGGTACGCCCGGTGACCGAGGCAGAGGTGCGCAATGCCGATGAGCTGTGGATGACCAGCTCCACTCGGGAGGTGCTGGCCATCGTGGAACTCGATGGCCAGGCAGTGGGCGATGGCTGTGTCGGCCCCATGGCCAGGCAGTTGGACCAGTACTACCAGGATTTCAAACGCACCGTGATGCGGGCAGGAAAGGAATAGACGATGAGTGAACAGGATAAACCCCTGCTCGAGTTTCCAACGCGTTTCCCCATCAAGGTGATGGGTGCGCGGCATGATGAATTTTCGCAGACCATATTCGAGCTGGTACGGGTGCATGCGCCGGATATCGTGGCCGAGGATATCGAGCTGCGTATCAGTTCAGGCGGCAATTATGTGTCGCTGACTGTCACGGTGACGGCCATCTCGCAGGCCCAGCTGGATGAAATCTATCGCGCCGTGACCGGACACCCCATGGTGAAATACGTGCTATGAGTGCAGGCTTTAGCTTACGCCCGGCGCGGCCGGGAGCGGCCGCGGCACTTAGCGCCATTGCCCATGCAGCCAAGGCCCACTGGGGCTACCCGGCAGAATGGCTGGCGCTTTGGCGTGACGGATTGACCGTCACCGAGCCGGAGCTGGCTGCCAATTGGGCCGTGGTGGCCGAAACTGGCGGCGAAACGGTGGGTTTTGCCATGGTGGAACGGGTAGACGGCCTGGCCGAGCTGACCCATTGCTGGGTATTGCCGGGCACCATGGGACAAGGCCTGGGGCGCCAACTGCTGGCGGCTGCCAGGCAGCACCTGGGCCGCAGCGAGCCCTTGCTGATTGCCGCCGAACCCAAGGCTGAAACCTTCTATCACCGCTTTGGCGCCCGCACCATAGGCATGCTGCCATCCCAGCCCGAAGGCAGGCAACTGCCCTTGATGCTGCTGCAGGACGAGATCATGCTGGCCGGATCGACCGTAGCAAGCCGCTGGCTGGGGACGCAGGAATACATCCCGACCTGGCGTGCCATGCAGACCATGACCAGCCACCGCAATGGCAACACCACCGATGAGCTCTGGCTGCTGGAACACCCGCCGGTGTTTACGCAAGGCCAGGCCGGCAAGCCGGAACACGTGCTGCAAAGAAGCAATATCCCCATCGTGCCGATAGACCGTGGCGGCCAGGTGACCTACCACGGCCCAGGGCAACTGATAGGCTATCTGCTGATGGATCTGGGTCGCCGCAAGCTGGGTGTGCGCGAGATGGTGCGCCGTATCGAGCAAAGCATCATCGATCTGCTGGCAGACCACGGCATACGCGCCTATGGCAAGGAAGATGCCCCCGGCGTCTATGTGGATGAAGCCAAGATCGCTTCGCTGGGCCTGCGCATACGCGATGGCAAGTGCTATCACGGCCTGGCCCTGAATGTGGACATGGACCTGTCGCCGTTCAGCCAGATCAACCCCTGTGGTTACGCCGGTTTGCGGGTGATACAGCTGGCCGATTTCGGCATTCGGGAAACGCCGGCCTCGCTTGCGCCGCAATTGGCCGCTAAAATCAATGCCTTGCTGGGGCAGGAAGGTACTGCCTCGCCAGCAGACTACGCCCTGAGCGCCAAGCCGGCCGCTAGCTGAGCTGCTTATATAAGGGTGCAGCTGCAAGCTGCTTGGTCTACGCAAGGCGCAGCGCACATCTATCGTATCGGCCTTGCATGGCTGGGGGGCGAAGCGATACATCCTGTGCGCCATGTCGCGTTGCGATCCAGGGTGGCCTGCGGTCGTATCCATAACAAAGAAAGAACCCCCAAGCATGTCCTCGCCCGTCGTTACTACCCCGCCCGCCCGCGCCGAGCAAGGCGTCAAGCTCAAGGGCGAGGCCAAGACTGCCCGCATTCCCATCAAGATCGTGCCGCTGGACAAACCGCTGGAAAAACCAGACTGGATACGCGTCAAGGCGCCCAGTGGCAGCCGTTTTTACGAGATCAAGAACATCCTGCGCGAGCAGAAGCTGCACTCGGTGTGCGAAGAAGCCAGCTGCCCCAATATCGGCGAGTGCTTCGGCAAGGGTACGGCCACCTTCATGATCATGGGCGACATCTGTACCCGCCGTTGCCCCTTCTGCGATGTGGGCCACGGCCGCCCCAATCCGCTGGATACCAACGAACCGCGCCACCTGGCAGAGACCATCGCCGCACTGCGGCTCAAGTATGTGGTGATTACCTCGGTGGACCGGGACGACTTGCGCGACGGCGGTGCCCAGCATTTTGCCGATTGCATCAGCCTGACCCGCGAATTGTCGCCCGGCACCCAGATCGAAGTGCTGGTGCCGGATTTCCGCGGCCGGCTCGATATCGCCATCGATATCCTGACCAAGACGGCGCCAGACGTGATGAACCACAACCTGGAAACCGCGCCGCGCCTCTACAAGCAGGCACGGCCAGGCTCCGATTACCTGCATTCGCTCAAGCTGCTGAAGGACTACAAGGCGCTCAACCCGAATGTAGCGACCAAGAGCGGCATTATGGTGGGCCTGGGCGAGACCGATGAAGAGGTGCTGGAAGTGATGCGCGACATGCGCGCCCACGATATCGACATGATCACCATAGGCCAGTACCTGGCACCGTCGAACTCCCACCTGCCAGTGCTGCGCTATGTCACCCCCGACCAGTTCAAGGCATTCGAGGCCGAGGCCTACCGCATGGGCTTCAAGCATGCTGCCGTCGGCGCGCTGGTGCGTAGCTCCTACCATGCAGATCAGCAGGCGCATGACGCAGGTTTGTAATGCAGGCACCTTCGCTCAGCGCGACGATGATAGCGATAAAAGCGACTGAGTATGAGCGGTTGTATGGATAGTAAGGGAAGCCGCCGTTGGCGGCTTTCTTCTGCGTGAGGGTGTCCAGTGGAGTTACGACGACGTTTGACAACTTGACAGTTGCATTAGCGTTTTGAAACCGCCGTGCCTGGATGGTCTCAACGCGGTGCTAAACACAAGACGGCCCCCTGCAGTTTGCCTACCCCCGCAAGTCCGCTACACCACAATCACTTCAGGCAAGGCAAAACCGTTGAAGGTGGAGCCGCAGGCGTTGCTGTAGGCGCCGGCATTGCGTACATAGACGAAGTCGCCTTCGGTCAGGTCGGCTGGCAGGGGCTGGCTGCGGGTGCAGATGTCCATAGAATCGCAGGTGGGGCCGGCCACCACCCAGGGTACGATATCGCCCTGGCGGTCGCTGCGCATGTCGTATTCGATGCCGGTGGTGGTTTCCAGCAGGCCGTTGAACACGCCGGCGTCGAGATAGGCCCAGGGTTGGCCTTTGCGTACGGTCTGGCCGATGACGCGGGTTACCAGCCAGCCGGCGTCGGATACCAGGAAGCGGCCGGGCTCGGCCATGATGCGGATATCGTCGGGTACCGCGACGAGGGCGGCGTTGATGATCTCGGCAATCTGCCGTATCGATGGGATGGCGGCCCGGTGCTCGACCGGGAAGCCGCCGCCCAGGTTGAGCAGGCGGGGCTTGAGGCCCCGGGTGCGCATGGTGTCGAACAGTGCGACGGCGGCTTCTATGCCTATGCGCCAGTTGTCCGGATTGAGGCATTGCGAGCCGGCGTGGAAGGTGGCGCCGGCCAAGTCGGCGCCGAGCTTGACGGCTTCGTCCAGGATGGCCTCGATCTCCTCTTCGAACACGCCGAATTTTTCTGACAAAGGCGAGACCGAGCCTTCGTTGCTGGTGTGCAGGCGCAGGTAGAAGCTGGCGTCGGGCTTGATGCCATGCACCTTGCGCAGCTCGCTGACCGAATCCACTACATACCATTGCACGCCAGCCTTTGCTGCCAGGGCGATGGCTTCGCGCGCGCGCATGGGGTTGCTGAAGTACAGCGTCTCTGCGGGCACACCCAGGGCCAGGCAGGCATCCAGCTCGGCCGGTGAGGCGATCTCAAAGCCTGCACCTTCCTCGTGCAATACCGCCAGCACCGCCTGGGTGGGATTGCACTTGACGGCGTAGTGCGGCGTTACGCGGGGCAGCGCGGCCTTGAAGCGGCGGACTTTCTCGCGCAATACGTCGCTGTCCATCAACAGAAAGGGGCCTTGATAGCCGTGCTGCAGTTGCTGGCGCACCAGATTGAAATCGGCTTGGGGTTCGCGGTGGGGGTCAAAGCTGCGGCGCATGACTATCGTACTCGGTTTGCAGGACGCGGCAGTTTAGAGCAGCGGCCTGAATTGTTGTAGCGTGGCAGGGCACTGCTACGCGGCGGTGGCGACAGCGCAACGCTGCTTCGCCATAATGGCCGCCGCCATCAAAATGATAAGCAGGAGACACGCGGCATGTTTCAGCAGGGCACAGATTATCTGGATAGCTATTACAGCGTCAGCAGCCAGGAGCAGCAGGTGCGGCGGCCCCGCTTGGAGGGCGAGGTGGATGCCGACGTGGTCATAGTCGGCGCCGGCTTTACCGGCCTCTATACCGCGCTCAATCTGGCCGAGGCTGGCCTCAAAGTGGCGGTGATAGAAGCCAGCCGGGTGGGCTGGGGGGCATCCGGCCGTAATGGTGGGCAGATCATCCTGGGCTTTAGCTGCGATATGCCGCCGTTCGAGGCTGCATTGGGCCTGGCAGGCGCCCGCGAGGTATGGCGGCTGATACAGGAGGCGGCGGGCGAGATACGCGGCCGTATTGCCCGGCACGATATCGACTGCGACCTGGCCGAGGGGCATTTGTGGACATCGGTGCAGCAGCGGCGCGTGGGCCTGCTGACGGGTTGGCAGGAAGAAGCGGCCAGCAAGTGGGGTTATGAGGGGCTGCGCTTCATACCCAAGGCGGAACTGCCGCAGCATATAGGCTCCGATCGCTACCAGGCCGCCTTGCTCGACAGCAAGGGGGGGCACCTGCACCCGCTCAAATATGTACTGGGCCTGGCCCGGGCGGCAGAAGCCGCTGGGGTGCGTATTCATGAAGACAGCCAGGCCACTGGCTACGCCCGTAGCAGCAATGGCGTCACCGTGCAGACCCGCCATGGCCGCATCCAGGCCGGTAAGCTGGTGCTGGCCTGCAATGCCTATATCGATAAGCTGGATAGCCGCCTGCAGAGTAGGGTGCTGCCAGTCGGCACCTATATCATCGCCACCGAGCCGCTGGGCGAGACGGTGGCTAAGCAATTGCTGCCATCGGGCCATGCCGTGTCGGATAACCAGTTTATCCTCGATTATTTCCGCATGACGGCAGACCATCGCCTGCTGTTTGGCGGCAAATGCACCTATACCGGCAAGACCCCGCGCAATCTGGCGGCGGGCATGCGCGCCGACATGCTCAAGGTGTTTCCGCAACTGCAGTCGGCCAAGGTAACCCACGCCTGGGGTGGGCATATCGACATCACCATGCCGCGTACGCCGGACTTTGGCTGCGACGGTGATGTCTACTGGGCGCAGGGCTTCTCTGGTCACGGCATTGTGCCGACCTGCGTGGCAGGCCGGGTGCTGGCGGAGGCGATACGGGGCGACGACACCCATCTCAAGCTGTTTACCGCCTTGCGCAATCCGCCTTTTCCCGGTGGCGAGAAATTGGGCGCGCTATTTCAGGCCGTGGGTATGTCATATTACCGTTTGCGCGACTATTTCTAGGCGGGTTTTGCTGGCTGTGGGCGAGCCGGAATCTGCGGCCCATGCTGGATAGGCCTTAGATATCAAGCTGATGGTGCAGGCGGTGCTGTATCCGCGCCACCTTGCACTGTGCTTGGCCCCCAAGCCTGCCTGCGCAGGGGCGCCTTGTGTGGGGTGGGGGCTGTGCTAAGATTTTTTGTTGCATATAGGCAAGGCCCAGCGTGCATGCGCTAGCGATTGACTAATGCCCGAGCCGCCCAACTTTTCTGGAGAAAAGCGTGTCACTCAAGAGCTTTCTGATCAAAGCGAAATTGGTCGAGCCGGATCCGGTGGAGCCGGATGCCGCCCCCATGGCTGCCCCGCTTGATTTTGAACTGATGGGCACTAGCCGGGCGGTGCCTGAGCCCCCTGCAACCAAGCCGCCGGCAATACCGCAGGCGACGGCGGAAGGCGTGAGCAACCATATTGCCGAGAACACGCCGCTGGAATCCATCTACGCGGTATTTGGTGTGCCTGGTACTACCTTTCCGGCAGAGCGCCTGTTGAAAGTACTGGATGGCTTGCGCGCCATGGACCCGGTGAACCAGCGGGCGGCCGTTGCCGCGCTGGATGCGGCCGATGATTCCTGGGCGATTGAGGATGTGCTGGAAGACGCAACCCGTAAAGTCCAAGCCCTGAAAGCCCACTTGACCAAGCTGAATGAGACGGTGGCTGTGGTGCGCGAGCAGGAGCAGGTGCAGAAAGCTGCGCTGGCCAAGGACTATGAAGGGCTGCGTGCTTCGATTGCCGAGCAGATGGCCCAGTTGCAGGAGGCCGCCCAACTGGCCGCCGCAGAGAATGCCAGTGCCTTGGCGGCGCTGGAGGCCAGTACGCTGGCGGCAGTGAATACCAGCCAGCGCGAGCAGTCACGCATACAGTCTGAAATAGAGCGGCTTGATGGCATTGCCCGTCATCTTGGCCAAGCCGCCAACCCGCTTTGATATCCCTTATCCAAGGAATGTGAATATGAAACTGACCCCCCTGTCAAAAGGCCTGTTGTCGCTGATCGTGTTGGCTGGCCTGGGATCCGTGGGCTGGAACCTGTACAAGAACAAGGCAGCGGCACCTGCCGAAGCCGTGGATGCGGCTGCGGCACCTGCCAGCACGCCAGCGTCGGCACCCGGGGCGGATGCACCCGGGGCGGATGCACCCGTGGCGGCTGCCACGCCCGCACCGGTTGCCAGCCCTGCTGCACAACAGTCGGGGTTCAATTCCTATCGCAGCATTATCGAGAAAGGCGTGGTCCGCGTCAGCGTGCAGTCGCCCGCCAAGCCCTTTTTTGCGCTGGAGAACGGTGCGCCCAAGGGCTTCAATGTGGATTTCATGAAGCTGCTGTTTGCCCAATCGGAATTCACCAAGCAGCATCCCAAGATCGTGCTGGATACCGACCATATCGTCGACACCTATCCTGCAGTGCCGGAGCAACTTACCAAGAACGACAGCCGCGGCAACCCGGTGGTGGACATCGCCATCGATGGCCTGACCTTTGCCGACGGTGACCAGCCTGGGGTGGTCTACACGGTGCCTTATGTCAGCGACTTCGGCTATTCGCTGATCACAGCGGCGAATTCGTCGGTACGCGGCGTCAGCGACCTGGCCGGTAAAAAGGTAGGGGTGCTGCAGGGCGACCCGGATGCCAGGGCCTATGCCCAGCAGAATTTCCGTGGTGCGCAGATTGTCGAGCTGAGCGATGCCAGCACCAATGGCGAGCGTGACTGGATCAAGCGTGCCATCCAATCGGGCCAGGTGGATGCCCTGATTTATGACTACCCCTTCGGCGTGGCCGAAATTGCCGGCACCGACCTGGTGTTTGCGGTTGCCAAGCTGCCGCAATCGGATGTGCGTTACAAGATTGGTGTCCGCAAGGGCGATGCCGAGCTGCTGCAGAACCTCAATACCGCCATCAGCAAGGTCAAGCAGTCGCCCGAATACCTGGATCTGCTGCGCAAGTATTTCATCAGCAACAATCTGGGTCGTGTCGCTGGCGCCAATGGCAACGAGACGGTCTATGTGGTCAAGCCGGGCGATACCCTGTCCATCATCGCTACCCGCCTGCTGGGTAACAAGGCACGTTATGCCGAGATCGAGGTCCGCAACAACCTGCCCAATCCCGACTTGATCCAGGTCGGCCAGAAGCTGGTCATCCCCAAGGGCTGATGCGCTGCGATGAGTGATAACAAGCCAAGCTACTTATCGGATTTTCTGCAAAGCCCAGGCAATGTCAGTTTGATGCTGGGCGGGGTGGCCACGGCTGTCTTCCTGTCGTTTCCCTATGGCTTGCTGGGGGCGGCATTCCCCTTGCTGGGTACGCTGGCGCTGGAGTTCGTGGCCTGTCTGTTCGTGCCCGACATGACCACGTTCAGGCATTGGGCCGATACCCGGCGTGGCCAGCAGCATAGGGTGGAGCATACGCAGCGGGTGATGGGGGAGATACGCAGGCGTTGTTCCAGCCCCAGTCAGTTCCGCCAGTATGAGGAAGGACACCGGGCCATTGCGCAGCAGGTAGCCAGCCTGCTGGAACTGGCGGGCAAGAAGCCGGGCACGCTCAGGCTGGAGGATCTGGAACGCATTGCGGATGTGCCCAGCGAATACTTGGGCCTGCATCTGTCGCTGATGGTGATGGATGAGCGCACCAGCGCGATAGATCTCAAGGATATACATCGCAAGCTGGACCACATCGTCAACCAGATCGACGACCCCAGGCCCGGTAGCGATATCCGCCAGCTTGAACGGGCGCGGGACGAGTATGAGGCTTTGATTGCCCGGCATCAGCGCATGCTCAGCAAGCGCACGGCAATTGAGGCTGCCATCGTCGCCTTGCCCGACCAACTGGCCGAGATTTACCAGATCGTCATGGGCGAGAGCACACAGAACGATGGCGCACGCCTTAGCGGTGCCATCGCCAGCCTGCGTCTGCGGCAGGACATTGAGTCGGAGATTGCCGAGGATATTTCGGGCGCCATACCCAGCCCAACCACGAAACGCACGGGCGACGCCGCAAGCGTCCGCTCGGCTCGTTAGTCATAGCGCCTTACATTGAACAATCAGGAAGGAAAATCATGTCCGACATCAGCTTCTTCTCGCGGGTAGGCAATCTGTTCAAGGGTTTCATGTCTTTGTGGATACAGGATGTGGAAAAGGAGCACCCGGAGATCGCCTACCAGAATCGCATTGATGCCATGGTGTCCAAGTATGCCAAGCTCAAGGATGTCACTGCTGCCGTCCTGCGTCGGCGCGAAGACATCGATTCCTGCCTCAACAAGCAAGGCGAGGAACTGAAGCGGGTGGCGGCTGACCTGGAGGCAGCGGTAGCCACCGGGCAGGATGACCTGGCCGTGGTGCTGATACAGAAGAAGGAGGCGCTGGAGGCGTCGATAGCCTCGCTGTCGGTAGAGTTTGAGCAGTCGCGCCGCGATGCCGAGGAAGCCAAGTCCTCTCTCAACAGCATGAAGGCCGAGATCGCCAAGTTGAAGGACGAGCGGGATTCCATGCTGGCCAAGCTGCAGAGTGCGCAGGCCCGTATCCAGATTCAGGATCAACTGGAGGGGCTGTCGGTGGAGGCGGATGTACGGGCGCTGGATAATGTCCGCGAGCACATCAACAACACGGCGGCCCGCGCCAAGCTCGGCGCCGAACTGGCCGATTCGGACCTGGACAACAAGCTGGCACAGCTGCGGGTGTCCAGCGGCGCCATCTCGGCCCGCGCCACGCTGGAAAAGCTGAAGGAAGCCCAGGCCGCCAAGGCTGCAGGTAGCAAAACCCTCTAAGGCGGGAGCCGGATCATGAGCGCGGAACCGATCAAAATGCCGGCCTGGGCCGACATCCTGCGTGAGCGCTATCTGGCGGGCGAGGCCAATGTCTTTGTCCTGCATGGCAATGTGTTCGACAGCTACCCGCTGGGCAAGGACTACGCTGCGCTGCCCCGTGTGCTGGACAGCATGCTGGCCAAGAAGGACAGCCTGCTGGAGCTGAGCCTGGCCCAGGGGGTGAGGATAGTGCGCAGCCAGCGGGCCTTGCCCTCGCTCGATGGCCTGCAGGAGAAAGGCCTGGGTGGCGCCCTCCAGTACCTGGAGAGCCATATGCGCACCCACCACAATACGGCTGTGGTGGTGCCCTATGCCGAGACCCTGTTCCCGGCTGCCGAGACGCACCATCTGTCCTTTGAAGAGCGGGCTGCCGTCACTACCCTCCATCGCTGGTCTCTGGACGAGGCGCTGGGCAGGTCCGATGCAATCATCATCCTGGTGGCCGAGACACTGACCTCGCTGGCGCCCTCGCTGCTGAGCAATCCACGCATTATCGCCATCGACCTGGGTTTGCCGGACGAGGCTGCCCGCACCGAGGCCATCGCCCAATTCGCCCCGGCCTTGTCGGCCGAGCAGCGCACCCGCATTGCGGAGCAGACGGCTGGTCTGCGTCTGGTGCAGATATCCAGCATCGTCAGCGACCACGGCCGTGCCGATGGATTGGATGAGGCGGCGCGGCGCAGCTATATCGCCGGGCTGCTCGGTGAAAGTCCCGATGCTGCAAGCCGTGCCCAGGAGTTCGCCCGGGTGACGGCAGGCATGAGCAGGCAGGCCATCCGTGCCCTGATTGCACCGGCCACCCCTGAGGAACACGAGGAGGGTGAAGACGAGGTGATGGCGGTCATCCGTCGCCGCAAGCGCGAAATCCTGGAAAAGGAATGCTCGGGCCTGATCGAGTTCATCGAGCCCCGGCATGGCCTGGAAGTGGTTGGTGGCAATGCTGCCATCAAGACCGAGCTGGCACGCGTGGCCAAGGCGCTGCGAGAAGGTGACATACGCCGGGCGCCCATGGGGCTACTGGCAGTCGGCCCCATGGGGTCGGGCAAGACCTTTGTGATCAAGGCCTTCCTGAAAGAGGCGGGTCTCAACGGCGTCATGCTGAAGAATTTCCGCTCGCAATGGGTAGGTGCCACCGAGTCCAACCTTGAGCGGGTACTGGCCATGGTCAAGGTCATGGGGCCGGTAGCGCTGGTGATAGACGAGGGTGATCGCAGCTTTGGCTCACGTAGCGAAGACAGCGATGGCGGCACCAGCTCTCGCGTGATTGCCCGCTTGAAGACGTTTATGTCCGAACCTGAAAACCGTGGGCGCGTGCTGTTCATCATGATGACCAACCGGCCGGACAAGCTCGATATCGATATCAAGCGGCCAGGCCGGCTGGACGTCAAATTACCGTTTTTCTACGCCCAGACCGACGCCGAGCGGGTCGAAATTGTAGGCGCACTGCTGGCGCGGCACGGTATGTCCTGGGTGGCTACCGATGCACAGCGCCTGCAAGCCTGTACGCCGCTGGCCGGGTATTCCAATGCCGATCTTGAGGCCGTGGTGCTGCTGGCTGCGGCCAGCGTCAGCGACCAGGGCAGCAGCATCAGTGCCGAACAGTTCGAGCAGGCGGTGGCCGACTTCATGCCGCCGCAGGACAGGAATATGGTTCGTTACATGGAGTTGCTGGCGGCGCTGGAATGCTCACGCCGATCCTGGTTGCCCGCCCATCTGCAAGACCTGAGCACCGAAGCCATGCAAGCGCAGTTGCTACAACTGCAGCACATCATTCATTGAGGAGACTTCATGTTTATCGATCAAACCTTGCCCGCGTTTTCTGCCGAACAGGTCAAATCCAGCTGTCTGGCCATGTTGCAGGTGGCCCGCTCGCATGGCCTGCACCCGGCGGAATCAAGCCTGATCAGCGGCTTCTGGCAGCAGGCTGAACCCGCCCTGGGGGCGTTCGATGCCAATACCACCGAAGCCTTCGCAGCTGGGCTGTTTGCCTCGGCCGGGCACAAGCAGCTGGTATTGGACCTGTGCCTGGCCTGTGCCTTTGCCGATGGCCACTACAGCGCAGAAGAGAAGGTCGCGATCGCCGCTATCGCGGCCCAGTTGGGTTTGCCCGAGGCCGTGGTGCAGGAGCGGACTGCCGAGGTACGCGTGGCCTTCCTCAGCTCCCTGGCGCATCTCCCGGATGCGCAATCGGTAGCGGCGCTGGCCAAGGGCCTGGAGTAAAGGGCAGGCTCAGCCTGTGGGTGGGTAGCTTGTCGGCCATGGCGGCCGTTCAGGGTGCCTACCCGCTAGTCGGCTAGTTGCCACAGCCTGCAACTGGCTGGCCTAAGCTCGTTCCAAGCGAGATATTCAGCGGGGGAGCGAGCCATGATCAAGGGTATAGCCAGCAACCTGCCTGCGCTCAATGCGCAGCGCAATCTACAGCCCAGCCGTGATGCCCAGGGACTGGCCTTGGGGCAGTTGTCGTCGGGCAAACGGTTGACCAGCGCAGCGGTCGATGCCGCGGCCAGCGCCATCGTCGAGCGCTTTGCCGCGCAGATTACCGGTAGCAACCAGGCTGCGCGCAATCTGAGCGATGGGATATCGCTGGCGCAAACGGCCGAGGGCGCTTTGAGCAGCGTGGGCGACAATAGCCAACGTATCCGCGAACTGGCGGTGCAGGCCGGCAATGGCACCCTGAACGCGCAGGACAGGGCGGCCCTGCAAAGTGAGGCGGATGCGCTAAGCCAGGCCAGTGCCGATACCCTCTCCAGCGCCAACTTCAATGGCCAGGCCCTGTTCCAGGGTAATACCTTGCGCTTTCAGGCGGGGCCCAATGCGGGCAATGAGATCAATCTGGCACTGGGCGATCTGTCATCCGGCGTGGTGGCCAGTGCCGCAGGACGGGTTGATTTGTCCAGCCCGGCCAAGGCACAGCAGGCCTTGGGCCGCATCGACGCCGATATTGGCACCTTGAGCCAGCAGCGCGCCACCCTGGGCGCCGTGAGCAGCCGCTTTGGCGCCAGCATTGATGCCCTGCGCAACAGCAGCGAAAACCTGTCGGCGGCGAAAAGCCGCATTGGCGATACCGACTATGCCAAAACATCGGCGGATCTGGCCGCTGCCAATATCCGTACCCAGGCCGGCATTGCCATGCAGGCGCAGGCCAATGCCCAGCCGCGTGCGGTATTGTCCTTGCTTCGATCCTGACGGGGTCAGTCGCCGTCCGTGCGTGCCTTGATGCCACGCCAGTGCTTGGCGCCGATCAGGATAAAGCGCAGTTTGTCTTCCAATTGATGAGCCGGGCTGCGGCTGTCGGGCTGATCGGATTCATGCGGGTTGATCAGCTCGGGCAGGGTGGTGAATACCGTTTTCACCACCAGGCTGGCCAGGACTTCGTAGTCTTCCGGGCCCAGATGACTGAGCCGAGGGCTGAGTGCCAGGTCCGCCTCCAGATCGGTAATGAAATCACGCTGCATGGCGTTGATGGCCTGCCGCACGGCGGCTGAGCCGCCGTATTGCTCCCGCGCCAGAAACAGGAAGTGCTGGCGGTAGGCCACCACGTACTCGGCAAATATGCGTACCGAAGCATGGATGGCACCATATTGTTCCAGCTCATTGCGGCGAACCAGCCGTATGGCCTCGCGGAAGGTGGAACTCACCTGTTCGACCAGGGCGAGGCCCAGCGCGTCCATGTCGGGAAAGTGGCGATAGAAGGCCGCCGGCACGATACCCACCTGACGGGTGACTTCACGCAGACTGACGGCGCTGAAACCCTGGCCATCGGCCATCAGGGTCAGTGCGGCGTCCAGCAGGGCCTGGCGGGTCTGCTGTTTCTTTTCTGCGCGTATCAACAAAGTCATATACCCAAGGTAATCATGCAATTGCGCTGCAATGTAGCAGAAGGCGGCTACCTTGGGGCAGCCTGTAGAATATTTAGTGAACAACTGTTGACTGAGTTGCATTTGACTGGCATCTTGGTAAACACTTGTTCACTTCTCAATCTCAGACATGCCGCTTATCCCCGCTGCGCTCGTCAACCTCGCCCTGCCGCTGACACGTCCGCTGGCCGCCTTTCTGCGCGAGGACGTATTTGATTACTACGGCCGCCTGCTGCACCCCCAACTGCAATTGCGCCGGGTATTCGCCCGGCTCAAGGCCCGCCGGCTGGAGGGCGAGGCCACCGTGGTGCTGACACTATCGCCCAGCCGTAACTGGCGTGGTTTTCGCGCGGGCCAGCATGTGGCCGTGACGCTGGAGAAAGACGGCGTGCGGCATACCCGCCGCTACAGCCCCATGCGGGCAGCCAATGGCCGTATCGAGATCGCAATCAAACGCCTGAAGGAAGGCCTGGTCTCCAGCCTGCTGCACGAGGAGGCCGACTCCATCGGTTATCTGGAGATAGGCCAGGCCGAAGGCGACTTCGTGCTGCCCGATACCTTGCCGCCCCGTTTGCTGTTCCTGGCTGCCGGCAGCGGCATTACCCCCATCCTGGCCATGCTGCGCGAGCTCAAAGCCCGTGGCTATCAGGGCGAGCTGAATCTGCTCTATTACGGCCGCCACCGTAACCAAATGGCTTATCTGGACGAGTTGCGGGCCTACCCGGGCCTGCATCTGCATGTCTGCCTCACCGGGGAACAAGCCCAGGCGGGGGAGCAGGCTGGACGCTTCAGCGCCGCCCAGCTCGATGCCCTGGTACCCAAGGCCGAGGGCAGCGCGGTGTTCGCCTGTGGCAGCCATGGTTTTACCGAGGCAGTGCAGGCGGTATGGCAGCAGCGCGGTTGGCAAGGTCTGGCCTGTGAGTCGTTTACGCCGCCTACCTGGCACCTGGAAGACGATAAGCCGGTGACGCTGACCTTTGCCAGGGCACGCCGGCAGCTGGCTGGCCGTACCGGCGGCACCCTGCTTGAGCAAGCCGAGGCGCATGGCCTCAAGCCTGCCAGCGGTTGCCGCATGGGTATCTGCAATACCTGTACCTGCCAAAAGCGCGAAGGCGCCGTGCGCGACCTGCGTACTGGCGAGATTTCCACCAAGCCCGACGAAACCATACGGCTGTGCATCACAGCACCCGTGGGTAATGTCGTGCTGGATCTGTAAACGAGACCACCATGAGTAAAAGTCTGAGCTTGAACCCAGACCAGCTGGCGGCCTTCGGGGCCGAGCTAGATGCCCTGCGCAACCGCCACCTGGCCGAGCTGGGCGAGGCCGATGCACGGTATATCCGCCGTGTCCGTGCCAGCGTACGCATTACCGAGCTGGCTGGTCGGCTGATGCTGTTTGCTGGTTTTTTCCCGCCCACCTGGTGCCTGGGTGTGCTGCTGCTGGCTTTCTCCAAGATCGTGGACAATATGGAGCTGGGCCACAATGTGATGCATGGCCAGTATGACTTCATGAACGACCCGGAATTTTCGGGCAAGCACTTCGAGTGGGACCATAGCTGCACCAGCGATGCTTGGCGGCGCACGCACAACTACCAGCACCACACCTACACCAATGTGCTGGGCAAGGATCACGACATCGGCTACGGCACGGTGCGCATCTTTGCCGAACAACGCTGGCGGCCCTTCTACCTGCTGCAGCCCCTGTGGGCATTGCTGCAGGCGGTGTTCTTCGAGTACGCCATCGCGGTCTTCGACCTCAAGTTGGACCGCTATCTGCGGGGCCGCGCCAAACTGTCCGAACTCAAGGTCAAGGCGCCACCGGTGCTGCGCAAGCTATGGCGCAAGTTCATCAAGGACTATGTGTTCTTCCCGCTGATCGCCGGGCCGCACTGGCTGGCGGTGCTGGCCGGCAATGCGGTGGCCAACCTGCTGCGTAATCTGTGGACGTTCACCGTGATCTTCTGCGGCCATTTCACCGAGGACGCCGAAGTCTTTCCGCTATCCGTACTCAAGGACGAGACCCGTGGTGGCTGGTATGTACGGCAGCTACGCGGTTCCTCGAATCTCTCGGGCAGCCGTTGGCTGCACTTCCTGACCGGCAATCTCAGCCATCAGATCGAGCACCATCTGTTTCCGGATATCCCCGCGCGGCGCTATGCCAGCATGGCGGTGGAAGTACGCGAAATCTGCCAGCGCTACGGTCAGCATTACAACACCGGCAGCTTTGCCGGCCAGTTCTTCACCGTACTGGTGCGCCTGTTCCGCCACGCCTTCCCTAGCCGGCCGGCCATGCAGCCTGTTTGAACCCGGCAGTCACTGGCATGCAAAACGGCACCCCTGGAGGTGCCGTTTTGCATGGTGCAGCGAGATACCTTAGTTGGCCGGCTTGCTCAGGGCCATGGCTGCCATCTTGCGGGCTGGTTCGTCGCGTCCGTCCTTGGCCAGCTTTTCCAGGGCCAGCTTGTGTGCGGTGGTCAGGGCCTCCGCCGCAGGCACGGCCACGTCCGGTACTACACCCGTGCCTTCCCAGTTAGTCTTGCTGATGGGGTTGATGGCGCGGCCGGTGGGAACAAACACGCTGAAGTGCGCGTGTGCCCGATACCGGTCGCCGGGATGGGCGCCGCCGCCAGTGGTTTCGCCGACGAGAGTGGCGCGCTTGAGGTTCTTCAGGTTGTAGCTGAACTCCTCGGCTGCCGAGAAAGTACGCTTGGCGGTCAGCACATAGACGGGGGTGTCAGCCATGCGGGCACCTGGCACATGGGCATGGGTCCAGTACTGGGTGGTTTCATTCTGTGGCCGGTAATAGAGGTCATTCAGGTGTACCGGGGTGGTGCCAAACAGGTAGGAGGTGATCCATTGCACCATCTCCGGGCTGCCGCCGCCGTTTTCACGCAGGTCTACAATCAGCGCTTCGCTGTTGGCCAGCAGGTTCATGGCGGCGGTGGCCGTGGCGCCTCCGACCGAGGGGTCTTCAAAGCCGTCCAGCTTTAGATACCCTACATTGCCCGGCAGCCGCTCAATTTTGCTGAAACCATAGTTATGTGCACGCGCCTGGCGGGCATAGCGTGCCAATTCCTCGGCCGACTCACTGGCCGTGGTGCGGTCGTCGGCAATGGGTTCGTGCCGATAGCGGGCATTCAGGTGCTTGTCGCGGCTCAGGGCCTGCATGTCGGCGGTCAACTGCTTGGCAAACTCGGTGGCGCTGGTGAGCTTATCGTATTCGCCACGCTGTTGCCGCGCCTTGAGGTCTTGCACCAGCTTGCTGGCCATGTCGGGGAAGACATAGTTGTCACCCAGGTACTTGATGGTATTACTGATGACTTCCTGGCGTACCTTGGCGTCTATGGTCATGTCGGGCTGTGCGGCTTGCAGGTCGGCGCTGAGCAGGCCGGTGGCCAGCAGGCCGGCAAACAGGGTGCGTTGTGAGCGTTGCATGGAAGTCATCTGGGTTCTCTATCTTCTATTGTAGGATTGCTGCTGAGACCGCCAATCTTATCGAGGTGCGCGCGGAGATTGGTGAGTATTTCTGTGGTGTTTTGAATATTTAACAGTGGAAAAATCTGCGATGGATAAGCTGGACAGAGATATTGTTGATCTGCTGCGACGAGACGCTCGGCTGACTTTCCGCGAGCTGGCCGAGCAGGTACACCTGAGCGCCAATGCGGTGGCGGAGCGCGTGAGACGGATGCAGGCGCAGGGCATCTTGCAGGGCTTTCATGCACGGGTGGACATGGGGGCGCTGGGTCTGCCGCTGGAGGCGCTGATCGATATCAAGATGCGACCCGATACCTCGGCAGCCAACTTCGAGGCCGTGATACAGACCATACCGGGTATCGTGGAGGCGACGCTGCTGACCGGGGCTTTTGACTATATGGTGCGCGCAGCCTGTGCAGACCAGCAGGATCTGGTACGGCTGATAGAGGCGCTGCGTGAACGTGCTGGCGTACAGGAGACCTACAGCCGACTGATTCTGAGCCAGGTGCCGGTCAAGGGCAGATTGGGCCGCTAGGCCCTTGCTGCTGGCCCACGACATCATGGGCCAGCAGGGTGCAACCGTCGGTCGAAGCTGTGACGGTTGCTATGTGTGTCAGGGGGTGACCAGTCCATCCATGCGGATGACCTCGAAGTCAGCGCCCTTCACGCTGCCTAGCTCGCGCACCAGTTTGTCATTGTTCCAGCGGTCATCAGGCGCACCGCTGACATACCAGTTGCTGCCGTTGTCCGCCACGATCATGCCGTAGGTTTTCATGGCCTGCAGTATGGCCCGGCTCTCGGTGCTGAAACTGGCGGGTATCGCATAGCTGGCCTTGAGCCTGACCCGCATACCCATGGGCGCTCGATTGGGGTCGGTGCTACTGGCGGCCCAGTGGGTGGCTGGGGGAACATAGGCGCGTCGAGACTGGTTCACAGTAAAGCGCAGCGCATGGCGTATCGTGCCGCTGGCGGCTTCATCGTACCTCACCAAGCCAGGAAAGATGGGCAGGCCGGCCGCATCGGCACTGGTCCAGCCGGGCTTGCCGCCGGGGCGTACGGTGTTGGAATCCAGGTGGAAAACAGCGCCGGCATCGGCGTTCCAGCTGCCGTCGCTTTGGGGGAAGGCGCGATACAACTCATACAGGCGGTTGTTGTCCTTATCCACGACCAGCACATGCCTGTCGCCATCGAATGCCCCGCCATCGGGCCGCTTACCCTCGATAGGTGCATTGCCCGGCACCGGATACGGGCCAGGGTCGCTTTCGTCGCCATAGGCAGTGAAGCGGATATTGACCTTGGCCTGGGTGCCGGCGACCACCACATACGGTATGCCTATGGGCGCGCCTTCATACAGGCCGGCACCGAAGTCTGGATGCAGGCCGCGGGTCAGCCCTATGGTGGTAAGGATGTTGGTGGAGTTAGGGTCTACCGGTGCGGCCGAGATATCCTGGTTCCAGGCATTGCTGGCCGGGAAGGGGAGGCTGCCGTTCAAGGCTGCACCTATGCCCAAGCTGGCCGCCGCCATGCTGCCATAGCTGCCATTGCTGTTGCCGCTACCCACGGTGACGGTGGTGCTGGCCGTGATGGTGCCGGCGGCATTGCTGGCAGTGAGCGTGTAAGTGGTGGTGGTGACAGGTGCAACGGCAACACTGTTGCCACTGACCAAGCCCACGCCAGGCGAGATGCTGAGGCTGGTGGCATGGCTTGATTGCCAGCTCAGCGTGCTCGATTGGCCTGCGGTGATATTGGCCGGCGTGGCGCCGAAAGACTGGATGCTGGGCTGGCTGGCACCAGGCGTGGTGGTTCCGCCGCCGCCATCACTACCGCCGCCGCCACCGCAGGCGGCAAGTCCAAGCAAGAGCGGTAGCAGGTAGTGAGTGCTATTCATGACGTTGTCCTGAGTTGTTTGGCCCGATGATAAGCAAACCTGACCCGTCGCGCATGTAAATAGCACCGAAAATCCGCTGTCCGGACGCAGCACAACGGCGAGATTCATACCAGAATGAGATGACGGGTCGGAATCGAGCCGTGGTTGATGGAGAGCATGGTGCTGATACCGCTATTGATGGCGACGCTGGCCACGCCTGCAGAGACGGTGATCTTTTACTACGAGACCCGTCCGCCACTGACCTATGTCGAGGGCCAGGGCCTGGGCGGATTGGTGGGCGGCCCAGCCTATGCGGCGATGCAGGCCGCTGCTATCCCCGCCAGCCTGGTAGAAGCACCCTTTAAGCGCCATATGGCGCTGATAGAACAGAACCGGGAGCGGGCCTGCGCCATCGGGCGTTTCAAGACACCGGAGCGTGAGCGGCTGGGCAAGTACAGCCTGCCCATCTACCGCGACGGCAGCTTTGTGGCCATGGTACGGGCGAGCGACCATCGTATGGGCAATGGCAGCAAGCTACTGGCGCTATTGGGCCGGCGTGACATACGGGTGGTACTGAAGGAGGGCTATTCCTATGGCCCCACGCTGGATGCGGCCTTGGCACAGATGCAGGCACAGCGAATCAACACGCCGGACACAGGTAGTGGCATTGTCCGCATGGTGGCAATGAATATGGCCGACCTGACAATCGCCGCCGAGGAGGAAGCGCTCACGCTGCTGGCCGAGCATGACGAACAACGAGGCGTTGTGACCGTACGCCGCTTCGGCGATATGCCCCCAGGCGAGCTGCGCTACTTTTTTTGCAGCAAGCAGGTGCCGGACAGCGTGATGGACAGGCTCAATGCGGCCCTGTCGCCGCTCAAGTAAGGAGCGCGGGTTATACAAGACCTGCAGTAAGTGGGGTGTGCTTGCGCCACCACAAATCGGACATAGGCTCCGGGCCAGGGCGGGGGTGTCCGTCAGGTATGGATTTCCTGGCTACTTTGGCTCACGGTTGCGGATTACGAAAATCGATGCTGTTGCTTACTCAGTAATCCTGAGATTGACGTTCGACCCATCTGGTAGGTCTTTGATCTGATATGCAATGTGGCCTGAGGCATGTATCAGCTCTAGAAGCGGCAGTGTGCCGAGATTGGTCCGATCGTAAAGGCCGCCCAATACGCCGGGAATCTTCAGGCAGTATTTATGGCCATTGTTTAGCTCGCCCAGCAATGACCTTGCTTCATTCACGAGGGCTTGCATGTACCAGTCATGCAAGAAATCCTGGTCCAGTGATAGCTTCTCGAGTTCGGTGGCATTTGACGCGACAATTTCACAGTAGCCATCCTCAGGGCAAAGTCGCCAGTAGCAGCCATCGTCATCGCGCAACATCAAATTACCGAAAGCATTCTCACCAACCAGCTCAATTGGTCGAATGCCGGTCCATCCCCATGCCGCTTCAACCGCGCCCAGTATGGACATGGCTAGCCCTTCAGCACGCTCAAGGCCAACGCTTCTGCCACCTTGATGCCATCCACGCCGGCCGAGAGTATTCCGCCGGCGTAGCCTGCGCCCTCGCCGGCCGGGAACAGGCCACGGACGTTGAGGCTCTGGCAGTCCTCGCCTCGGGTAATACGAAGGGGGGAAGAGGTACGGGTCTCGACCCCGGTAAGGACGGCGTCGTGCATGTCGAAGCCCTTGATCTGCTTGCCGAAGGCCGGCAGTGCTTCGCGTACGGCCTCGATGGCGTAGGCGGGCAGGGCGGTATCGAGATTTCCCAGCTTGACCCCGGGCTTGTACGAGGGTTCCACGCTGCCCAACTGGGTAGAGGCGCGGTTGGCGATAAAGTCGCCCACCAGTTGGCCTGGCGCTTCGTAGTTGCCGCCCCCCAGCACGAAGGCGCGGGATTCCAGCTCGCGCTGGAACGCCACGCCGGCCATGACCCCGCCGGGGTAGTCGTCAGGGGTGATGCCGACCACGATGCCTGCGTTGGCATTGCGCTCATTGCGCGAATACTGGCTCATGCCATTGGTGACCACACGGTTGGGTTCTGAGGTCGCCGCTACCACCGTCCCGCCAGGGCACATGCAGAAGCTGTAGACCGACCGGCCGTTGCTGGCATGGTGTACCAGCTTGTAGTCGGCTGCGCCCAGCAGGGGGTGTCCGGCATGCTTGCCGAAGCGGGCCTGGTCGATCAGCGACTGTGGGTGTTCGATGCGGAAGCCGACCGAGAACGGCTTGGCCTCCATGAACACGCCACGGTCATGCAGGACCTGGAAGGTATCGCGGGCACTATGGCCCAGTGCCATGACGACATGGTCGGTACGCAGCTGTTCGCCGCTTTCCAGGACCAGTCCGCGTATGGCACCGTCTTCGATCAGGATATCGGTTACTTTTTGCTCGAAGCGGACCTCGCCCCCCAAGGCCGTGATGGTCTCGCGCATTCTTTCGACCATGCCGACCAGGCGGAAGGTACCGATGTGCGGCTTGCTGACGTAAAGAATCTCGTCGGGTGCGCCAGCCTTGACGAATTCGGCCAGTACCTTGCGGCCCAGATGGCGCGGATCCTTGATCTGGCTGTAGAGCTTACCGTCGGAGAAGGTACCGGCACCGCCTTCGCCGAACTGCACGTTGGATTCCGGATTGAGCACATTCTTGCGCCACAGCCCCCAGGTGTCCTTGGTACGCTGGCGCACCTCCTTGCCACGCTCCAGCACGATGGGGTTGAAGCCCATTTGCGCTAGCAGCAGCGCGGCAAAGATGCCGCAGGGGCCAAACCCCACTACCACCGGCCGGTGCTGCAGGTTGGCAGGCGCCTGGCCCACGAAATGGTAACTGGTGTCGGGCGAGGGGCCGATCTTGTTATCGCCGGCCATGCGCTTGAGTAGGGCGGCCTCGTTGGCGACCGTGATATCCAGGGTGTAGATCAGGGTCAATGGATGACCACGGCGGGCGTCGTAGCTGCGCTTGAACACCTCGAATGCCAACAGCTCGGCAGGCTTGATCTTGAGCCGCTGGGCAATGGCTGCCGGCAAGGCTTCGGGAGCATGGTCTAGTGGCAGGCGGAGTTCGTTCAGGCGCAGCATGGTGTTTCCAGTCGGGAAGGCAAGTTCACGGCAGGGTTTGGCCTGCCGGTTCAGCGTAATGCAAAGCCGCCGGACACGAGGCCGGCGGCAACACCCTCTATTGTAAGGCATCCTTGGGTGAAGAGCCTGATATGAACTTTCAGCCGCTATCGTGTTGATGCCTGCAAGCACTGCGCCGTCATGGTGAGTTTGCCTACAAACCGCCATGGTGTTTATGGCATAGTGCGCGCCCCAGCACTGCACGAAGAAAAACATGAAGCAACACCGTCGCATGTCCCGTCGCCAGCACCTGTCGCGCCTGCTGGTGCCATGCACCCTGGCTTGGTCGGCCGCGGCAGCCGATGTCGGCGAAGGTGCGCTTGTGCCGCCAGCGCAACCGCCTAGCGAGACCTTGATCGTGAGTGGCAAAAAGGCGGGGGAAACCGATCTGCGTCGTCAGTCCACGGCAGGCAAGATCGTGGTGGGCCGGGAGGAGATCAGCCGCTATGGCGATAGCGGGCTGGGGGATGTGCTCAAGCGCTTGCCAGGACTGAGCGTCTCGGGCTCGGGCCGTAGCCTGCAGGTACGCATGCAGGGCATGGGTAGCGCCTATACCCAGATACTGATCAATGGCGAGCCGATAGCCCGTGGATTCTCGCTGGATACGCTGACGCCTTCGCAGATCGAGCGCATCGAGATACTGCGCGCGCCCACCGCTGAATACAGCGCCCAGGCCATGGGCGGCATACTCAATATCGTGCTGCGCGAAGGCAGCCGCAAGCAGACGGCAGAGCTGAGCTTGCGGGGCCGCTATAGCGAGCAGGATCACTATGCCCAGCCCCAGTTCAATCTGCAGCGCTCGGACCAGTTGGACCGGTTGGGCTACACCGTGGGTGCCCTGCTGCGCCATTACGACCAGACCGAGCACGACACTTGGCAGCAGATGCAACGCTACAGTGCTGCCGGGCTGCAGCAGCAGGATGAGCTGACGCTAGATCGCTATAGCGCGCGCGGCGTGTTGTTCAATCTGATGCCGCGACTCAACTGGCGCTACGGCGAAGGCGATAGCCTGAGCCTGCAGATGCTGCTGTCCCACAATGAGGATAAAGGCCAAGGTGAGGTGCAGCGCCGGTCTTTGCTGGCGGGTACGGCGCCTGACTATGATGGCTCGCTGGGCAGTGTGGACTGGCGTTGGGGGCGGGCGCAGGGCACCTTGATACGGCAGATGCCGTTGCTGGATGGTGGCAAGCTGTCGCTGCGCTGGATGGTCGGACAGGGCAGTAGCCATGAGGACAACCGGCGGGTGTTCAGTGGCGTGCTACCGCCTGGCACACCGATGGTGGTCCACGAGAGGCAGCACAATCGTGACGTCAGGCTGGCGCACAGCGGAAAATGGTCGCTGCCCTTGAGCGAGGCTGAGCACAAGCTGGAACTGGGTTACGAGACCGAGTGGAAGCAACGGCGAGAGCACAAGACCCGACTGGCGGACGGGGTGGACATGGACGCGGGGCTGGGGCGTGAGTTGACGGCCTCGACCTGGCTGTTGGCTGCCTATGGGCAGGATGAGTGGTCGGTGAACGAACAATGGTCCATCTATGCTGGCCTGCGTTGGGAGCAATTGGTCAGCCGCAGCCGCGATGCCCAGGCCAGCCTGGACCGTCGTAGCCGCGTGCTGAGCCCCAGCCTGCAGACCTTGTGGCGATTGCCGCAGAGCAAGCAGGACCAGCTACGCTTTGGCGTATCGCGCAGCTATGCCGTGCCAGACCTGGGCAGCCTGCTGACCAAGCCACGGCGGGTGGACGACAATACCGAGCTGACGCCGGACCTGGCGGGCAATGCGGCACTCAAGCCGGCACTGGCCTGGAAGTTCAATGCGGCCTACGAGCACTATCTGAGCAAGAACGGCATGCTGAGCGCTGCCCTGAACCACCAGCAGATACAGGATATGGTACGGCAACGTACAGGCAGGGAAGGGGAGCGCTGGGTGCGCCGCCCCTACAACCTTGGCCGGGCCAGCCTGACAGGCGTGGAGCTGGAGGCCAAGTTTACGCTGGCCGAGCTGATGGAACAGGCCATACCCCTTGACCTGCAACTGGCCTATAGCCGCTACTGGTCGCAGGTACACGACCTGCCGGGGCCTGACAATAGACTGGAGGATCAGGAAAGCGAACGCCTGAAGCTGGGGATGGATTACCGGCTGGCGTCGCTGCCCTTGACGCTGGGGGGCAGTTACAACTGGTCGCCCGGCCAGATGGTGCAACTGGAGGCCGGTACCCGTCGCCGCAAGGGTCGCGAGCGCTCGCTGGACATGTATGCGGCGTGGCGGTTCAGCCCACAGGTGCAACTGCGGCTGACCGCCAACCAACTGGGTGCCGGTGACGCACGGCAGACCGAGTCACGGCAGACCGAGGCGGGCCGGAGCGAGCAGCACAGCGTGGAGCGTAACGCGGCCTATTGGTCGGCCACTCTGGAACTAAAGTACTGATCGGAAAACTGTTTAGGTCTGCAGGCCGGAGAGGGCATGGGGTAGAATGCGGCTGCCATGCTTACTACCCAGGTCCACTGATGTCCGCTCGTCCCGATTCGCCCTGTGTGGCACGTTGTTCTACCGCCCTGGGGGACGAAACCTGCATGGGTTGCGGCCGCAGCTTTATCGAGGTGGCGCAATGGGTGGCCATGACGGATGCCCAGAAGGAGGCCGTATGGCAAAGACTGACGGCCTACTGGGCCGCCCGTGGCGAGCCGCCACCCTGGCTGGCGCGCGGCCGCAATGAGTCAGAAACATTGAATTGGGACTGAGAGCCTGTTATGAACTTAAGTCATTGACTGTTGATGTCGGGCTGTGCGGGCGCCAGGGAAACCCTGGCGCTATGCGTTAAAGCAGCCTGATACAGTAGGCTCTCCGCTGATTTAATCCACACCCTCCGCCCTCGCTCGGCGACGGAAGTCCACGTTGCACGGTGCGTGGAGAGAACCTCGCTGGCGCTCGACATCACTTTGCAGTATGTGGGTGCGGCTAGCTTGCACCACAACGGCAGAAGTTTTTGTCAGCGCGCTTAATTGACCAGCCGCCCGCCGCTGGTAAATACCGCCAGATCCACCAGGCTCAGCGCCCGTCGACGGGTGCTGTCCAGTTGTAATCGCACTCCCCCCATATCGCTACGGTAGCTGGCCAGGCTCTGGTGCAGCTTGAACGGGCTGGCATCGCCACCGCTCTTGCGCAAGGCATCCACCAGCATGCGTGCCGCCATATAGCCTTCCATGGAGGCATAGCTGGGCGGCTCGTCGCGGTATTTCTTGAGGGTGCCGACAAACTCGCGTGCCACGGCGGAGGTCGGATTGTAGGGTGAGGGCACCAGGGCGCTGATGGCTACCCAGCGAGCCGCCTCTGGCCCCAGGAACTCCTGCAAGGTCTGCGGATTGATCCAGCTCAGGGCGTAGAAAGCGGTACCTGGGCGGCGCTGCTGGTAGGCCTGCACAAAGGCAGCCGAGGCAATGGTGGGCGCGGCCAGGATGATGGCCTGTGGATTGATGCTCGCCAGCGTATCGGCCGCGCTGTCTACCTCCAGGCTGTTGCTGGCCAGCCTGACCCGCCCCACCAGCTGGGTCTTGCTGCCTTGCAACTGCTGAATAATTTCCACGCCGGCAGCTCGGCCCAGGGCATCGTCGCCAGTCACCAGGGCAATCCGGTTCAGGCCCGAGCTGGTGGCAATGCGGCTGATCTTGGCCAGCTCGTCGGCAGAACTGGCACGCAGGTAATAGACCGGGTTGGCTGAGGGCAGATTGATGCCCACATAGGGGGCAACCATAGGTATGCCCTGGCTGGCAATGCTGCGGTCGGCCAGCACGGCCTTGACGTTGTCGGCACCAAAATAGCCGAACAGGGCGGCAGGCGCATACTGGGCCACGCCCTTGCGGCTGAGCGCCACGGTATTGGCCTGTTCTCCCTTGTCGTCTTCCACCACCAGCTTGACCTCACGTCCAGCGATACCGCCTTTGGCATTCAGTTGGTCCAGGTAAACCTGGGCGCCGGTGACAAAGTCGCGGCCGGTGTCGCCATTGGGGCCGGACAGGTCGGTTACCTGCAATATATGGATGGGGTTACCTGCAGCCATGGGCTGCAGGTGTATCAGGGCCAGTATCACGCCGGCCAGCAGTAGAGGAGTGCGCATGCCAGATCACCTTGCAGATTGCGAATGGTGACAGTGTGGCGGGCAAATATTGTGGCCTGATGAAGGAAGCGCTAATAAAGCAGGGCGA
Organism: Chitinimonas prasina; assembly: GCF_030160395.1. GTDB lineage: Bacteria > Pseudomonadota > Gammaproteobacteria > Burkholderiales > Chitinimonadaceae > Chitinimonas > Chitinimonas prasina. Next base: position 180,103 of record NZ_BSOG01000001.1, on the reverse strand, counting down.
GGTACCTATTCTTCTGCTTCTGCTTCTGCTTCTGCTTCTGCTTCTGCTTCTGCATTGCGCATGCGCGTGAGCACTTCCTGTACGGCTGCCTCGCGGTCTGCCTCGCTCAGTTCGAGATTGTTCTGCTCTGCTGCGGCATCCACCATCTTGCGCGCCAATTCTTCCTGGCTGTCCGTGGAATCGGCCGTCACTTCGTCCGCAGTCTCTTCTATTGTGGCAGGCGTCACACCGGCCTTGAACGGGCTGCGGGTAAAGCCGCTGAACCCAGAGGAGATCGTCAGCAAGATGGCTACTGTGGCACCTGCGATCACCCAGGGGCCGTTCGGTTCATTGGGGGCGCCGTAGTCATTGGTATCGGCATTGCCGGGAACAACCCATAAGGCTAACGAGCCGATGAGGATGATGGCATACACCACCATGGCCGCCTTGGGCGAGCCGGTGATCAGCATCAGGCCGCTGAGCGGGAACAGCAGCAGCCATTTGCCGCTGAGGCCGATATCGTGCAGCCGCAATGCCATATAGCGCAGGCCGAATATCGGCACCAGGACGACCATCGCAACAAGGGCAACCCAGCCCAATGCCAAAGCGCCCAGGATGGCGGCGAGCACCAGGGGAAACAGGAAGGCCGTGCTGTAGGCGATATAGCGCAGGCGGTTGAGGCGGCCTTCAAAGCTGAAAGAGAAGAAAGCCGGGGTACGCGTTTCTTCCTGCTGCTCCTCCGTTCGGCCTGGCTGCCGCCGATACGGGTTGCCATCGGCGGTATCGCGCGCCGTGGGCTTGGGTTCGCGCGCGGCAGCCATCATCCGTGGCATGTCGGCGCCGCATTCACGGCAGAGCGTACGCTTGGGCTGCACAAACTGGCAGGAGGGACAGGTGATGGTTTCCACCTCAGGCACCGGCGCTGCCGCTACGGGCGGTACTGCCGGCGCAGGTGATGGCTCGGGCGCCAATGGCGCGACAGGTGCCAGGCTCAAGGGCGCCGTGGTAGGTGCCTGTACCACTGGGGCGTGTAGCACTTCCACGCCTATCTCTCCCAGTACCTGCTGATAGCGCGGTAGGGCAGCAATGGGCAGGGCCTTTTTGATTACCGTGGGCTGGCCTGCCAGCATGGCCTGGGCTTTTTCCTCACTGACCTTGAGCAGCTGCGCAAGGGCGGCGACGGCGGTAGCGTGTTGATAGCCCGGCAGCAACAGGCCGCTGAGTGAGAGTTGAACGTGGTCGGACATGGCGGAGCGAGCAGGTGAATAAACAAACGAGCCGCGCATCATCCCTGTCTATGTAGAGGCTGGCAAGCTTGTTCTGCACCGGTTGGTACGCCCACTGGGGTGTTCTAAGTATTTGATTTGCCTGGCTTGGTTATGACTTCGTCATTGGGCGTTGCTGATGGCGGATTTTCCGGGGGGCGCCAGACATTTCGTCGGCACTGTACGTCATTCGCGCCTGTCTAGCTGCACTTGGTCGCAAGCCGGTCGCGACTTGCCGGGCACTCAGCCACTATGCCAACCATGCAAGGCGGGCTGGGGCCTGCCAGATAAACCAACCAGGAGTCATACCATGCAACGCAACCAATTGAACGACCTGTTCCAGTCCGGCCTGATTCTGGGTCTGCTGGCCTTGTTCAGTGTCGCCATCGTGTCCGATCTGCGCCAGCCTGCAACCCAGCAGGATGCCGCGCAGCAGCAAGTGGCGCAGACCGCCAAGGCGGCTCGCCATGCTTGAGCCACTAGCGATAGTTTCCCCACCGGGGCCGGGCGGCAGAACTCGATGCTTGCCGCCAGCCCACTGAGCAGCCCGTGAGTTCCCTCACGGGCTGTTTTGTTTTGCGGCCAGGGGTTAGGTGGTGATCTGGAGCTCTTCGGCCTGCTCGCGCAATTGTCGGTAGTGCGCCAGCAGCGTGCGGCGATCCGATGAGACTGCTTCGTCCGTCAGCGCACCGCAGGCACGCAGGGTGTCATGGTGCTGGGTGACAGCATCCAACAGCCAGTCGCATCGGGCCAGGGTACGGGGGGTGCAGGTCTGGCCGCGTAGATCGTCATCCAGGTCCAGCCGGTGCGAACGCCAGCCTTCTTGCCAGTACAGCGCCTCCAGCTCGCCTTTGAGCGCCTGGCGCCAGTGCTTGATGATGGCATCCAGCCAGTCGCGCACATCCAGCGTAGCGCCTGCTGCGTTCAAGTCCGCGCGCAGCCGTAGATAGCATTCCAGCGCAATTTCCTTCTCCAGCCGGAATGCCGCCAGGGTGGCATCCTGCCCCTGGGTCTGTTCCAGTTGCAGCAACCAGGCAAAGTAGTTGCGGGTCTCGAAGCGCTCGGCCAGGTGGTGCTGGGGCACATCGTTGCCCATGCCGGCCGAATTGAACTGGCGCAGGGGATCAAACCGGTACATATAGCCAAAGTCGAACAGCCAAAGCTGTCGGCCGTCATCCAGCAGATTGCCTGGGCAGTAGTCCCATTCAAACAGGCCATGGCGTAGCAGCTCGGCACCGCTGTCGAACAACTGCAGCAGCCTGCGTTCGTCCCACTGCTGCACCGTGCCGCCCTCTATCCACGGCGAAACGATGATGCCATGGGCCAGCGAGCCATACAGCGTTGGTACCATGCCGGCAAAGCCGCCGTGGCGGGCCTGGATTTCGGCAATGTCACGCCGCCGCTGCAGCTCATTCAGGAACGAAGTCTGGCCGTCCAGGTTTTGCACCAGGCATTGCGGCCGGGCTTTCTTGATGGCATAGGCCACGCCACCCTGCTCTAGGTGATGCACCCAGGCGGTAAGGCCAGACGATAGCGTAGCCAGCACCCCGTCATCGCCGGGCACCAGTGCTGCCAGCTGGGTCGGGTTGCGTGGGCAGAGGCCGGGATGGCCGAGTTCAATATCCTGGCCGCTGGCGATAAAGGCCAACTGGGCCTGGTGGCGTAGGCTGTCTAGGGTAGGCATGCCGGGCATGATACCGGGGTAGTCATAAACTACCGAGTACAGGCCCAGCTTAGCTCATCGTCACCCAGTGATGGCTGGAGTCCACCACAGGCGCTCAATTCGTGCTGGGGCGCGTCATTTCCAGCGGCACCATCCATTCGGCGTACTGCTGCTCGGTCAGGTAAGCCAGGGCCAGGGCGGCGGCCTTGAGGGTGGTGCCCTCCTTGTGGGCCTTCTTGGCGATCTCGGCGGCGCGGTCGTAGCCGATATGACGGTTGAGGGCGGTGACCAGCATCAGGTTCTTGTCGAGGTTTTCATTGATGCGCGCCAGCGCCGGGGCGATGCCTATGGCGCAATGCTCGCGGAAGGCATCGCAGGCGTCGCTGAGCAGGGTGATGCTCTCCAGCACGTTATGCACCATGACGGGCTTGTAGACGTTGAGCTGGAAATTGCCCTGGCTGCCGGCAAAGGCCACGGCGGCATCGTTGCCGTACACCTGTACGCACACCATGGTCATGGCTTCGCACTGGGTGGGGTTGACCTTGCCGGGCATGATGGACGAACCCGGTTCGTTCTCGGGTATGGTCAGCTCGCCTATGCCACAGCGCGGGCCGCTGGCCAGCCAGCGCACATCGTTGGCCATCTTCATCAGGCCGCCGGCCAGGGTACGCAAAGCGGCCGAGGTATTGACCAAGGCGTCGTGGGCTGACAAGGCAAAGAACTTGTCGGCAGCAGCGCGGAAAGGGTGGCCGGTCAGCTTGGCGATGTGCGCGGCGGTGCGATCGCCGAATTGCGGATGGGCATTCAGGCCCGTGCCAACGGCGGTGCCGCCGATGGCTAGGTCGTATAAGCCCGGCAGGGCGCTTTGTACGGTGGCGAGGCCAAAATCCAGCTGTGCCACCCAGGCGCCGATCTCCTGCCCCAGGGTAATGGGCGTGGCATCCTGCAAGTGGGTGCGGCCGGTCTTGACCAGGCCGGCGTGCTGGGCCGCCTTGTCGGCAAGTACATCGCGCAACTGGCCTACGGCGGGAAACAGGCGGCGTGCCAGCTCCTCAACCACCGTAATATGCATGGCTGTAGGGAAGGTATCGTTGGACGACTGGCCGCGATTGACATGGTCGTTGGGGTGCACGGGCTGCTTGCTGCCCAGCGTGCCACCGGCCAGCTCGATGGCACGGTTGGCGATCACCTCGTTGGCATTCATGTTCGATTGGGTGCCGGAGCCCGTCTGGAATACCACCAGGGGGAAGTGGTCATCCAGTTTGCCCGCGATGACCTCGTCGGCTGCCGCCACGATCAGCCGGGCCGGTTCGGCCGCCAGTTCACCCAGTTCGGCATTGGCTTCGGCGGCGGCACGCTTGAGCAAGCCCAGCGCACGGATGACTGGCCGCTGCCAGCGAAAGCGGTCCACACCGATAGGAAAATTATGGATGGAACGCTGGGTTTGCGCCCCCCAGTATCGGTCGGCGGCGACGTCAACGGCGCCCATGGAATCGGTTTCGGTGCGATGCTGGCTCATGCGGGATTGTCCTGAAAGCGTACGCGAGAAGCCCCACCCAGTTAGGGGTGTAGGGCTAGATGAGAATAATTCTATTGTATTGCGCCAGCGTAGTCACCCCGGCGCAGCGCGTCGTAGCTGATGCCCAGTTCTGCGCGATAGCTTGCATCCAGCTCGCCGCGTTTGATACGGGCCTGTACCTCTTGTTCATAGCGCTCGAACAAGGGGGCCAGGTGGGGTTTGTAAAAATGCTGCTGCGGTTGTGCGGCAATCAGCGGCGGCAACATCCGTATCTTCAGCTTCTTGCTTTTGGCAACCTGGCGCATCCAGATCAGGTCGTCGAACATGACGTCTACCCGGCGCGCAGCCAGCTGGCGTACCCCATCTATGGCGTCCCCCACCATGACACTGTGCCAGCCGAGGTAGCCATGTATGGGCGCAGGGTAGATATAGTCGGTCACCATGGCGACCCGCAGGCCGTTGAACTGTGCCAACTGCTCATAGCGCTGCAGGGGTGATTGCTGCGGCACCCAGGCACCCACTAGCCAGAACTCGGTGGGAATATTGGTGGCCAGCCAGTGGGCGGGCAGAGCTTCCTTGTCGCCAAACAGCATGATGTCGATGCGGCCTGCATGGGCTGCTGCCACACAGCGGCTCTGGGTGGCCGATTGCAGCTTGAGGCTTAGGCCCATGTCGTTGAATATCTCTCGCATCAATGCCACCGTGATGCCGTAGTGGCCCCGCTCCGGGGTATAGGCAGCATAGGGCGCCCAGTCATCGAAGCAGACGGTGAATTGTTCACGCGCCTGGGCTGATGCCAGGGTAAGCCAGAGAAGCAATAACGCGGCAAGGCGACGCATGGTGGTGTGCGATCCGTAATTCCCGTTATTGAGGTTTAGTGTGTTTGCCGACAATTGGCAGTATTAAATGGTTCCGGCCGGTCTTGCTGGCTTGCTATGGTGTATGCACTATGATGCAAGTATCGCAATTGTTGCCCTATCAGAAAGTGTCTGCCCATGAGCAAGCCGGTACTGATTGTCGACGATAGCCGCGTGTCGCGCATGCTGGCGCGCGCCTATCTGGAGGAGATGCGCCCTGGCTGGGTTTTCTTTGAAGCAGCCAATGGCGACGAGGCCATCGCGGTGGCTGAGCGTGAGCCCATAGAGCTGGTGACGCTGGATGTGAATATGCCCGGCATGTCCGGCCTGGCTGCTGGTGAACGCATCCTGCAGATACGGCCGGGTATCCACGTGGTGGTGCTGACGGCCAATGTGCAGAGCAGTGTGCGGCAGCGGGCCGAGACCCTGGGCATGCACTTTCTGCAGAAACCGGTGACCGAAGCCACCATTACCCGTTTGCTGGAGTTGGTGGAGGGCGAATGAACAACTACCTCAGCCCGCTGCAGCATGATGCGCTATGCGAGATTTTTAATATCAGCGTAGGGCGAGCTGCGGCTGCCATGAGTGGATTGGTGGGCGAAGAGGTCAGCCTGTCGGTGCCGGCCATGCGGTTTTGCCGGCTAGCTGAATTGAATGACCGTATAGGTTGGGCGCAGTGGCGCCATGTGGATGCCGTGGCTCAGCATTTTGCCGGCAGCTTTGATGGCGATGCCCTGCTGATGTTTGCCGACGACGATGGCGAAGAAGTGGTCCGCCTGATGCTCAATTCGCTGAAGCAGCCGGTGGATGTCGAAGCGCTGACCAAAGATGCTCTGGCCGAGGTAGGCAATGTACTGCTGACCGCCTGCCTCTCTGCCCTGGCCGATATCATGGCCGAGGATTTCGATTACTCGCTCCCCAGCCTTTGCAGCGGTAAGGGGGTAGATGTGCTGCTGCAGCGGGGGGCCGAGCCGGAATGCCAGGTACTGTTCCTGCACATACAGTTTCTGCTCGAAACCAAACGCATTGAAGGCTATCTGGCGTTCTTGCTGGGTGTCTCCTCGCTGGATGGCTTGCGCAACGGGGTCGACCGGTTCCTGGGGCACCTGGGGGCGGCGGTCAATCACGGATGAGCGACGCCATGCGCCCCAATGAATTGAGCATGACGGTGCTGATGACACCGGACATGGCCAATTTCTCGGGCAACGTCCATGGTGGCGCCATACTCAAACTGCTTGATCAGGTGGCCTATGCCTGCGCCAGCCGCTATGCCGGCAGCTATGTGGTGACGCTGTCGGTGGATCAGGTCACCTTTGCCCAGCCCATCCATGTGGGCGAGTTGGTCACCTTTCTGGCCAGCGTCAACTACACCGGCCGCAGCTCCATGGAAATCGGCATCAAGGTAGTGGCCGAGCATGTGCGCCAGGGCAGCGTACGCCATACCAACAGCTGTTTCTTTACCATGGTGGCGGTAGACGACGACGGTAAGCCCGTTGCAGTGCCACCGCTGGCACTGGATAGTGCCGAAGCCCGTCGGCGCTATAGCGAGGCCCAGCTCAGACGTCAGCACCGGCTGGATTATGCCGAGCAGCGCGAAGCCATGAAGCAGGGCACCAGCCAGGCCAAGGCCCCGGGTTGATCAGGCTACGCCCAGGCGTGCTTGGCCGGTTCGCCTACCAGTCGTTCTCATCCAGGCCTAGTACCGGCAGGCGCATGCCAGGGTCCTGTCGGTAGAACTGGCGCAATTGCTCGTAGATGGCCGGGTACTCGGCATGCAGCAGGTGCGGCAACTCAAAGAAGTATTCGGATAGCACGGCAAAGAACTCGGCCGGATTGGTCGCGCCATACGGGTCGATACGTACCGGCTCGCCGTAGTCCACCCTGCGGCGAAAATCCTGATAGCCCCGCTCGAAGGCACGGCTCCAATCGGCCTGCACCATGCCGGCATGCAAGGGCGGAAAACCATCGGCGCGGCCATTGAGCATGTCGAGCTTGTGGGCACACTCGTGTATCACCACATTGCGGCCATCCAGTGCCGGCCCCTGGCGGCTATCGGGCCAGGAAAGCAGGATGGGGCCATCGCTACGCGCCATGCCCGACACATTCTGCGCCCCCTCATGCATCAGACCCTGCTCATCGCGCCAGGCCTCGCGGCTGACAAAGGCGCCGGGGTAGATCACCACGTCGTGCCAGCCCTGGTAGGCCGTATCGTCGAGATTGATGATGGGCAGGCTGGCCTGCGCCGCGATGGTCAGCAAACGGTTCTGGCTCAGCGCAAAGCCATGCGCCCCACTGATGGCCTTGTGGCTCAGGAAGTGCCGCATGCGGTCTTCCAGCCTTTGCCACTCCTCTGTGCTGAGGCCTTGCAGCAAAGGCATCTGCCGGCCTAACTCCGGCCAGGCTGGGTTGGCCAGCGGGTCATGCTCGGGTTTGCGACTGAGGAAGTTAAACATGGTGGTATCGGTAGTAGTAGTACCGATCAGATGCAGCCGTAGTTGCCAAACACAAGAGGGGTCTACACTGGTGGGATACCGCCATCGCTGGCCTACTGTATGGAGCATGTCATGTCGCGTCTCGCCCGCAATACCTGCCTGATCCTCTTCACTGCTGCCGTCTGGGCCAACCCCACCATCCGGCCCGGCATGTGGTCCATTACCAGCAAGATGAATATGGAAGGCATGAAGGTCAATATCCCCCCGACGACCGTCAAGCAATGCATGAAGCCCGAAGATGCCCAGAACATGAGCCGCCCTAGCATGCCCAAGAGCCCGGATGGCAAGCCGCCGGCCTGCACCATGCTGAGCAACAGCATGACAGGCAACACCATGGTCTACCGCATGAAATGCACAGGTGCCCAGCCCAGCGAGATCAGCGGCAGCATGACCTTTGGCACGGACAGCTACAGTGGCAAGACCACCGTGGACAGCATGGGCCCGCAGGGACGGATGCGTATGAATACCGAGTTCAGCGCCAAGCGTTTGGGCGACTGTAAATAGCTGCAGTGATTATTGTGAAAGTCTTTGTAAGAAATGCATGGGCGGCTAGACCAAGGTGCACGGTGGATGCGTTCGGGCTCTGCCGGCAACCCCGGCTAATCAGCGTTGCCGACTCAACCCGATACCGCGCCGCCGATACCTCCCTACCTTTTCTCAGGAGCACAGCATGAACGCACGTACCCTCAAATCGGCCACTTCCTTCGCCCTCGCCGCAGGCGCCTTGGCACTGGCCGCTGGCGCCATGGCCGCCGATGCCCCCAAGGGCTCGTCCGGCAAGGCCGTTGCCGCCAACGACAAGGTGCACTGCTACAACGTGCACGACTGCAAGGGCAATAGCGACTGCAAGACCGCCGAGCATGGCTGCAAAGGCCAGAATGCCTGCAAGGGCCATGGCTTCAAGGCCGTGACCGCTAAGGAATGCCTCAGCAAGGGCGGCACCATAGGCGACCTGTAATAGGCCATGCCAGGCACCCGGCCCCTGGCTGCCAGACGGCGGCATGGCCCGGGTGCAGCGCACCAATAGCGCGCATTGCCTGCGCTGCGGCTGCCTGGCGGTTGCCGTAGCGATCTTCCTCTACACCGAGTTTCTGCCGCCATGTCCAAACCACCCCACGCCCCAGCCGGTTTTGGCCTGGGTTTGCGCACACCGCATTACCGGGATTTCCTCGAGTCTCCCCAGCGGGTCGACTGGCTGGAGATCATCAGCGACAACTTTCTGGTCGAGGGCGGCAAGCCGCTGGTGATGCTGGAGCGCATCAGGCGTGACTACCCCATGGCCATGCACGGCGTTGCCATGGCCATAGGCAGTGCGCAGGGGCTGGACAAGGTCTATCTGGCCCGCATCAAGCAGCTGGCAGACTGGCTGGAACCCATGTGGGTGTCGGATCACCTGTGCTGGACCGGTTTCGCCCCCCATGTGCTTCACGATCTCTACCCACTGCCCTATACCGAAGAGTGCGCCCGCCTGCTGGTGGCGCAAATACGGCAGGCCCAGGACATGCTGGGGCGCCGCCTGGTGTTGGAGAATGTCTCCAGCTATGTAGGCTACCGGGCCTCGCAGGTACAGGAATGGGAGTTTCTCCACCATGTGCTGGTCGAGGCCGATTGCGAGCTGCTGCTCGATGTGAACAATGTCTATGTCAGCAGCGTCAATCACGGTTTTTCCGCCCAGGCCTATCTGCAGGGCATCCCCGTGGACAGGGTGCGGCAGATCCACCTGGCCGGCCATTCGCGGGTGGATGAGCACATCATCGATACCCACGATCATCCCGTCGCCGCCCCGGTCTGGCAGCTCTATGCGCAGGCTTGCCAGCGCTTTGGCCAGGTGGCCACCATGATAGAGCGCGACGACAATATCCCACCCCTGGCCGACTTGCTGCAGGAGCTGGACCAAGCCCGCGCCATTGCCGCCGAGCACTGCAGCAGTAGCAGTGCCGTGGTGCCCGCCTTGCCCGCGTGGCAAGCCCAGGCTACCCAATATGCCGATTTGTTGCAGATCCAGCAGCAGGTGGCTGCACAGGTGCTGGACGATGTCTTACAAGGCATACCGGACTGCATCACGCCTGACGGCATCCTGGCGGGCGAGACGGGGATGGCGATCTACCACCACGCCTACCGGGCACGCCTGCTGGAAGTACTGGCGGATAGTTATGGCAAGACCGAAGCCTATCTGGGCAGCGAGCTGTTCCAGCAACTGGCGGCGCGCTATATAGCGGCCCAGCCACCCCGGCAGCGTAATCTGGGGCGCTATGGCGCGGGCCTGGCCGATGTGCTGGCGCAGGCTTACCCCGACAATCTGGAGCTGGCCGATCTGGCACGGCTGGAATGGGCCTTGCGCACCGTGTTCGACGCGGCCGACCAGGCCAGTTGGGACAGGCAGTCCATGGCGGGCGATGATGCTGAAGCCTGCTTGGGCCAGCCTGCCATCGTGCACCCTACGGTCAGCCTGCTGCCGGTACGCAGCAATGCCCTGGCCATCTGGCAGGCCATAGACGCCGACGAGGACGTACCGGAGGCTGAACGCTGGCCCCAGCCTCGCCAGATACTGGTCTGGCGCAAGGGTCTGCAGCCGCACTTTCGATCGATAGGCGAGGCGGAGGCGGCTTTTCTGATGACGCTGCAGCAGCAAGGCTGCAGCATTGCCGAACTGGCGGACGCCTGGGGCGGCACCCCGGCACTGCCCGACCCCGCTTGCCTGGCAGCTTGGCTGGCAAGCTGGTGGGATGACGCGTTGTTGAGCCGCACCGTGCCCAGCGATCAGGCCGGCGTGTCCGCTACGCCCACAGCCTCCCTGGTTGACCTCGCCTGAGCGGGCTTGGCGCCCAGCTGCTGCCAGGTCACAATCTTCAGCTCCCCCTCATAGGTCTCTACCAGGGCGGTCAGGCTCTCTACCCAATCGCCATCGTTGCAATAGAGTATGCCGTCGATTTCGCGCATCTCGGCCTTGTGGATATGGCCGCAGATCACGCCATCCAGCCCCCGTGCCTTGGCCTCGCGCGCCACGGCCTGCTCGAACTGGCTGACAAAGTTCACCGCCTTCTTCACCTTGTGCTTGAGGAACTGCGATAGCGACCAGTAGCCCAGCCCCAGCTTGGCCCGCACATGGTTGAACCAGCGGTTGAGCTTGAGCGTGACGGTATAGGCATGATCCCCCACGATGGCCAGCCAGCGCGCGCACTGGATCACCCCGTCGAACAGATCGCCATGCAGTACCAGCAGGCGGCGGCCATCGACGGTGGTATGGATGACCTCATCCTGGATATCGATACCGCCAAATGCCAGGCCGATGAACTGCCGCACCACCTCGTCATGATTGCCGGCGATATAGACCACCTGGGTGCCCTTGCGGGCCTTGCGCAGTATCTTCTGGATGACATCGTTGTGCTCTTGGTTCCAGTACCAGGATCGCTTGAGCGCCCAGCCGTCTATGATGTCGCCGACCAGATACAGATAGTCCGAATCGTTCTGCTTGAGAAAATCTAGCAGATAGGATGCCTGGCATCCTGCCGTGCCCAAATGCACGTCGGATATCCAGATACTGCGGTAGTGGTGGCTGGCGGGCTCGCTCACGGTCAGGCCAGGTAGTTGATCTCGACCCAGCATGCCCCGCTAATGTGACAAGGCGTTGACGCGACTCTGTGCCTTGCCGGAAACCTCGGCTTCCAGGCAAGGCAAGGTGGGGGGCAAACCGCGATGCAGCATGTGTTTGATATGAAAAGATAAAATCCGGTCTGGAAAGCTGTTTCGTAACACGTTGAGGCTGCTGACAGCGCCCTTCAGCCCGCACTGTCGTAGGCCTGCCGCAACCAACCCAGCAGCGCCTCATCCACTTCCTCCGGCTGGCTCAGCCTGACCTTGTACTGGCACATGCCACCCGCAGGCAGTGCCTGCAGGCGCTCGGTCGGGCTCAGACTCTTGTGGTTGATGCCGACCTCGACACAGGTCTTGGTCGCCGGCCCCACCATGGCAAACTGTTTCTTGCGCCGCAGGCTGACATAGGTCTTCTTGGGCGCAGTCTCAAACTCGCCAAAACTGGCCAAGGCCGCCATCAGCTTGTTGTGTATGGGCCGTAGCACGGCTTTCGGCCCGCTGTAGAGGCCATCGAGCACTTCATCCCCCGACAAGCCCTGGGCCGCCGCAGCGCTCCCGCCATCAGACTGCAGCGCATGGTGCACCAGGGTATTGGCATCGCCATACCCCAGGCCCAGCTCACGCTGCAGCATATCGCGCAGCTCGCCATGCTTTTTCAGGCTGCTCTGCCGCACCAGCGCCACCAGCTCATCCAGGCGCTTGCCGCTGCGTTGCTCGATATTGGCCAATTGCGTGGCCAGGGCCTTGGCGGTATCGCTCATCATGGGCTCCTGTCTGGGGTGTGATTCCAGCTTAGTGTGTGGTTGCGGGCGTGTAGGGCCAAAGTGTGGGCGGGGATAGCGCAGGCGCCAGAAAGCAGGCGCGGGCCATACAAGTTTTTTGAACAGAGGTGCTCCATCGAGGGCAGAATCTGGTTGTTAGTGGCCACCCATTCTGGAGCTCGAAATCAGTCCGTTGATCGGCCGAGCAAAACTTATGGGTATTGCCAACTCAGCGATTGGATTGTGGTACTGGCTAGCCTTGTAGGAGCGTGTGCTGTATCCAGGGCGGTGATGGTTGTAGTGTTAAATAGAAAGATTAATGTGATGGCGCCGGGGTTAAGATGAAGGAAGATTTGATTTTGTATCGTGAGCTTGCGTTTCCAATCGAAGCAATTGGCCTGGCTACGGGAGTTATTAGAATACCAAATGGCTCTGACGAACAGCCGGCACGGTGCTACGGCTATCCTCCGGCGCTCATCCCATTTTGGAGTAATCCTGATGGTATGATGTACACAGGCTTGTGGAAGCATTGGTTTGGTACTAGAAAGCCAACATTTGTTCAAAGCTATGTAAATGTATTTTACCGCTCAACTGAGGTTGCTCGTACCTTTGAGCAGCTTTCTTGTTATTTGTTGCTGAATGAGATTTCCATTTTTGACGTTAAGTCTGCCGAAGTAAAACAGCTTGCAACGGAGCTTGGCGTAAAAAATATTGAACTGATTGAGGATATCTCATTGGAGACTGGTGATGATCCGATGGCGCTCCTTCAACTGCGCGAATTCCTGGTTGATGCTCCACTTAACTGCGTTCCCGATGAGCGTACTTACACTGGTGACTTTCCGTGCGGCACAATGACTCTTACCGAGGAGAGTATGTTAGGTACGTGTTCCTTGGAGTTGGGTGAGGCACTCGAAGAGAAAATCCGTAGGCAAGAAAATCGGCCTTTATGGTACAGTGGTATAAATAAGAGCCAGTTATTTTCCCGCTACATGGATGAAGGTCGATTGTCTGACGCCTGGTTTGCTCTCAATTCTAACGGCTGGCTTTTTGAAGATATTTACAAGGCGCTGGAAAAGCTTGCGTTGGCGCATGAGAACCCATCCTTTCACGCAATGGTTAGCGCATGGTGCTCAAAGGAGCAGGGGCGTTACAAAGTTGGCTACTAGTAAAGCAATGGGGCCAGGTGTCAATACTGTTTGGTTGGAGATGAAGGGGTTGTTGGTGGAGAAAATTTCATATGAAGAAGCTATTTCAATTGTTGAGATGACCTATTGTGTTGAGGCTATTAGGCGCGGTGAGGTGGAGGTGGCTCTAAGCTTTTTTCTGCCAGAGTCGCCTCCTGTTCCGGGTTGGCATTGCTTTAATGATGCGGATATCTTCACTTCTATGGGGGTTGAATCGAGTGGCGATGTGTTGATAATAAGCGAGTATTCCTATATGGAGGGTGTGGCTTTTTTGGTCGGGTGCGGAGAGCTGTTTTCAATGGTTTCTAGTTATGTTGAAAGCTATTCGGAGCGTTTGTTTAATAATGGCGACGTACTTTTCTTTTTGCTAAAGGATAGAAAGGTGGTTTTTGTTCATCATGAAGGTGTGTATTCTGTGGTGCCGGATGTCGATATAGAAAAGGCGGTCACAGCGTATCGAAGTAGGTGAGGTTCCGCAGCGTCTCACTAGCCTGCTTATCGTGAGCGGGCGCCAAGATCATTACTATTCGGACTGGTTTATGACAGAGCTCACAATGCTTTCATGGAAACATGGGTTGCAGACGGTATCGCTGATTAAGGCAGTAAAGCAATACTCTACGGGATCTCTCGTCAAGGCGAAGGGGGAGATTGAACGGCTTTTAGCAGGTGAAGCTGTTGTGCTGAGTTTTGCTTCAGAGGCATTAAGGAATGAGTTTCAGGCTAAGGCTGAAAGTTATGGGGTGGTGTTTTTGCTGGGCTAGTTTAGGCAAGGGCGGCATTTCTAAATAGGTATAACTTTTGGGAGGGTGAAATGAAAAAATTTCACGAAATTTGCTTACATGCGTCAACTGTCCGCGATGTACGCCTAAGTGATCGGGCTATCCTTTTATCAGTTGAAGAAATCAAGGTTGATGGTGTAAGCAGTTCTGTTGAAGTGGAATTCTGCGGGGTTCTGGGGTTGACTCGTGATGGTGTTGATACGGGGGATTTTCTAATGGAAAGCCCAGACGGTGAGATATTAACTCTTTTACTCAATGAAAGCGGTGGGGAGCTGGTAATTGAATGGAACGATTTTTCGGTAGGAATGACTGAGGTCCACTTCTATAAGGTGCGTTGTGAAGGTGTCATTGTGCGCACTCTATGATACTGCAGAGAGATTGATACGATCTGCCAGGGAGCTAGCGAAACTTGCACTCTGTTCTAGTTGCATGTGGCGGTTCACAAATTCTAGGGAGCGGACCAGGGGGGGCTGTTATTTTTATCCCCAAGCTGCCTAATTAACCTTGACGTGGCAAAGGATGCTAGCATCCAAGACTCTTCAATCTATGACAGTTCCGTTGCCTGATTCATTCGTTTTGGGTGTGCCCCCCATTCCAGCCCCCAAAATCCCTTGTCATCAATCTGAGTTGAGCACTGCCCCTGCACCCACCCGGTAGTCGATCCCGTGCACCCAATGCAGGCCGCTACGCGCTGCCCCATTGGCACAGAAACAACACAACAAGCCACTTCAACTCACCCACGGGTGCTTGATGTGGATTTGAAGTGGTATCTTATTGGTTCTTTCTGTCCCGCCACTACGGATACTCACCATGCGCTACGCCATCCTGATTGCCGGCCTGCTGTGCAGCAGTGCCTTTGCCGCCGAACCCACCAGCAGTGCTGCCACGCCGGCAGCATCGGCCAAGCTTGACTGCGTGCAGCCGGAGTTCCCTGGCGCCAAGGCCAAGCCGGCCAAGATCGAGGCGTTCAACAAGCTCTATCAGGCTTATGGTGACTGTGTGAATGCGTTTATCCAGAGCCAGAATGCCATCGTGGCGGCGGCCGAGGCGCAGCGAAAGCTGGAGCTGGAGAAGGCCAATGCGGCCATTGATGCCGGTAATGCGGCGACGGCGGCCTACAAGGAATACGCGGCGCGGATAGAGCTGGCCAGCAAGGGCAAATAGGCCATAAGCGGCGCATATAAAAAGCGCCCGCGTGGGCGGGCGCTTTATCTGGAGCGGGGATGGGTCAGGCCGACATGGCCAGCATCAGGCCGTTCAGGCGCTTGACGAAGCCTGCCGGGTCTTCCAACTGGCCGCCTTCGGCCAGCAGGGCCTGGTCGAACAGGATGTGGGACCAATCGCCAAAGCGCTCGCCACCCAGCTCGCTCTTGAGCTTGGCCACCAGCACATGGTCGGGGTTGATTTCCAGAATGGGCTTGCTGCCACTGATGTTCTGGCCGGCTGACTTGAGCAGGCGCTCCATATTGCCGCTCATGCCATGCTCTTCTGCCACCAGGCAGGCTGGGCTGTCGGTCAGGCGGTGGGTCACCCGCACTTCCTTTACGCTGTCGCCCAGCACTTCCTTGACCTTGTCGGTCAGTTCCTTGAAGTCGGCGGCCTTGGTCTCCTGAGCCTGCTTCTCGGCTTCGTCTTCCAGCGCCCCCAGATCCAGCCCGCCCTTGGCCACCGAGGCCAGAGACTTGCCGTCGAATTCGGTCAGCGAGGAGACAAACCACTCGTCCACGCGGTCGGATAACAGCAGGACCTCGATACCCTTCTTGCGGAAGATTTCCAGGTGCGGGCTGTTCTTGGCAGCGGCAAAGGAGTCGGCTGTAACGTAATAGATCTTGTCCTGGCCTTCCTTCATCCGGCCCAGGTAGTCCTTCAGCGATACAGACTGCTCTTCGCTATCGCTGGCCGTGGTGGCAAAGCGGCACAGGCTGGCAATCCGCTCGCGGTTGCCCATGTCCTCGCCGACGCCTTCCTTCAGCACGCGGCCGAATTCTTTCCAGAAGGCGGCGTAGTCGTCGGCACGGTTTTCGGCGATGTCCTCCATCAGGCCCAGCACCTTCTTGACGCAGCCTGCCTTGATGGTGTCGATATCCTTGCTGTGCTGCAGGATTTCGCGGCTGACGTTGAGGGGCAGGTCATTGGAGTCGATTACGCCACGCACAAAGCGCAGGTACTGCGGCAGCAGCTTCTCGGCGTCTTCCATGATGAATACACGGCGCACGAACAGCTTCACGCCATGGCGGCGCTCGCGGTCATACAGGTCGAACGGGGCTCGCTTGGGCAGGTAGAGCAGCTCGGTGTATTCCTGCCGGCCTTCCACCTTGGCGTGGCTCCAGGCCAGCGGTTCTTCCCAATCGTGCGAGACATGCTTGTAGAAGGCCTTGTATTCCTCCTCGCTGATGTCGTTCTTGCTGCGTGCCCACAGGGCCGAGGCCTTGTTGATGGTTTCCAGCTCGTCCGAGACGATGACTTCGCCGTTCTCGCCGTAGCTGTTGCCTTTCTTCATGCGTATGGGCAGGGTGATATGGTCGGAATAGCGCTTGATGATGGACTTGAGGCGCCAGTCATCCAGGAATTCGTCTTCGCCGTCCTTCAGGTGCAGCACGATTTCGGTGCCACGGCCGGCTTTTTCCACGTCTTCCAGGGTGTATTCGCCAGCGCCTTCGCTTTCCCAGCGGGTGGCGGCGGTCTCGCCGGCACGGCGGGTGGTCAGGCTGACGCGGTCGGCCACGATAAAGGCCGAGTAGAAACCCACGCCGAATTGGCCGATCAGGTTGGCGTCCTTCTTGGCATCGCCGCTCAGTTGCTCGAAAAAGGCCTTGGTGCCGGAACGGGCGATAGTACCGATATTGTTCACCACCTCCTCGCGGGTCATACCTATGCCGTTGTCGCTGAGGGTGATGGTGCGGGCATCGCGGTCGAATGTCACATCGATGTGCAGGCTGCCGTCGTTCTCATACAGCGCGTCGTTGTTGAGCGCTTCAAATTTGAGCTTGTCGCAGGCGTCGCTGGCGTTGGAAACCAGTTCGCGCAGGAAGATTTCCTTGTTGGAGTACAAGGAGTGGATCATCAATTGCAGGAGTTGCTTGGTTTCTGCCTGGAAACCGAGGGTTTGCTTGCTCATAAGAAATTCACCTTGTTGATAACAGGGTTTTGGGACTGATGAGTCAGCAGATGGGGGCGGCGGCTGTGGTTTCAAGCACCCTGTTGCGGGGTGCGCGGCATGGCATGAGCGAGGGGCAGCCACCCGGCACGCCTATCAGGTTACTGCTTGGGCATGGTGGGGTGTGAGTCGCGCTAATAACCTTGCCACTCACCCCACACTCTAAGTCCAGCTTCTCTCTCTAATGCTATATGTATTTCTCATGGTATGGACTGCACACAGACGCTTGAAGCCGCCCACCCGGCCCAGTGCTACTGCCTTGGGCGGGCGCTTGCCGCGCTTTTCCTCCCCCTGGCAACAAAGGTACAGGGCTTATGCTGCAGCTGGTTTGACCTCGATCACGATCTTGCCGCGTGCACGGCCGCTCTGGCTGTGCAGCAGGGCCTGCTTGGCCTGGGCCAGGGGGAAGACACGATCTATGACGGGTGCCACCAGGCCGGCTTCCACCAGATCGCTGATGCCGCGCAGCTGCTGGCCGTCAGGCTGCATCAGCAGCATGTCCCACTGCACCTTGTGCTGGCGCGCTAGCTTGTCGTTGCCGCGATTGAGCCAGCCAAACAGCCAAGGCATGAAGAAGGGCAGCTTTTGCTTGCGGGCCCAGGCTGCCGTGGGCACCCCCAGGATGCTGACCAGCATGCCGCCGGGCTTGAGTACCGAGAAGGAGCGGCGCTGGTTGTCGCCCCCCAGGGTCTCCAGCACCATGTCGTAGTTGCTGAGTACGGTATCGAACTGCTGTTGCTGGTAATCCACCACGGTGTCGGCGCCCAGCGAGCGGACCAGTTCGACATTCCTGGCGCTGGTGGTGGTGGCTACCTTGGCCCCCAGGGCACGGGCGATCTGGATGGCGATGGTGCCTATGCCGCCGGCACCTGCATGCACCAGCACCCGCTGGCCGGCCTTCAGGCTAGCGCGGCCGAATGCTTGCCAACTGGTCAGGGCCACCAGGGGCAGGGAGGCGGCCTCGGCGTGGCTGAGGCGTGCAGGCTTGTGGGCCACGAACTGCTCATCCACCGCCACCAGTTCGGCAAAGGTGCCAAAGCGTTCGCCATCCACCCGCGAATACACCGCCTCACCAGGCAGGAAGCCATAAACCTCGCTACCAACGGCCTTGACCACGCCCGATACATCAAAGCCCATGATGTAGGGGAACTGCAGCTTGCGTACCGCCTTCAGCTCGCCCTGCTGCATCTTGAAATCGATGGGATTGACGCTGGCTGCGTGCACTTCGATCAGCACGTCGCGTGGGCCCACGACGGGTGCGGGCATGTCGCGCAGTTCCACGACCTCTTCGGTCTTGCCGTAACGGGTTACCACGATGGCTTTCATGTTTCGCGTCCTTATCTGGATGTGCGCAGCGTTGCGCTCGATAGGGCGTATCCTATATTTGCACCACTAGTCGAACTAGACGGCAATATTGGGAAGTATTGTTCTATTGATGAAGCAAGTGGGCCAGGCCATGCAAACAGCAGATCTCAATGACTATCGCTATTTTGCCCAGGTGATCGAGGCGGGTGGTTTCTCGGCAGCGGCCCGGTTGTTGGGCATACCCAAGTCGCGCTTGTCGCGCCGGGTGGCCGAGTTGGAAGCCGGGCTGGGCGTGCGGCTGATACAGCGCAGCACCCGCAAGCTGACCCTGACCGATGCCGGCCAGCAAGTGCTGGTGCACAGCCAGGCCCTGCTGCGCGAGGCCGATGCGGCAGCCAGGGTGGCCGCCAGCCTCAAGCAGGAACCCAGCGGCCTGGTGCGTATCAGTAGCCCCAGCGTGCTGGTGGATTCCGGCCTGGGACGGGTGTTTGCCGCGTTTTTGCAGGCCTATCCCAAGGTGGCGCTGGAGACGGTCTTGACCAGCCGGCGGGTAGACCTGATCGAAGAGGGCGTGGATGTGGCACTGCGGGTGCGGCCCAGCTATGACGAAGACCTGCAATGGCCCACCTTGCGGTTGGCGCAGTACGGCACCTGCCTGGTGGCCAGCCCACAACTGCTGGCCGGCTATGCACCACCACGGCAGCCGGACGACCTGCTCCAGCTACCGGCGCTGGGCGCCATCGAGGCGGATCGCCGAATCCATTGGCGCATGCGGGGGCCGGGCGGCGTGCCCACCGAGATCATCCTGCCACCGCGCTTGGCCAGCGAGCACTTCGGCCTGCGCCACCGTGCCTTGATAGATGGGCTGGGTGTCTCCATGATGCCCGAGCCCTTGGTGCGGGCAGATTTGCAGGCGGGCCGGCTGGTCGAGGTGTTGCCGGCCTGGCGCTTCCCTGTGGTCAGCCTGCAGGCGGTCTACGCCAGCCAGCGCGGCCTCTCGCCCGCCGTCCGTGCCTTGCTGGATTTCCTGCTGGCACAGCTGGAAGCCGACCAGTCCTGGGAGATGCTGGGGCATGAATTGCCGTAGCGGTGCTGAGCGGCATATCAGGCCGAGCTTGTGCACTGGCCTGGCACGCAGGAGGCGGCAGGGCTGCGATGACTGCTGCCCGCTGGTGATAAAACGACGTTACGGCAGCAGGCCCAGTGCCTTCAGGCAGGCCTTGCCCAGCGGCATGCGCTTGGGTGCGTCCTCCAGCGTGGGCATGTCGATATTCAGCGCATAGCCGTATACCTTGTCGCCCCGCTGCAGATAGCCCACCCACCAGCCTATGGCCGGTTTGCTGTTGGTCGCCCAACCAGTCTTGCCATAGAGCGTGTAATCGGCGGTCTTCTCCAGCTGCATGATATCGCGGGTCATGCTCATGGCCTTGGCCGAGAAGGGCAGTTGCCCCAGGCCCAGGCGGGCAGTAAAGCGGGCCTGCTGCTCGGCGGTGATGGCCAGTGGGCCATCCAACCAGAAGCGATCGACCACCGTGCCGATATCGCCGTTGCCGTAACCCACTGCTTTGACATAGGCCTGCAGGCGCGGCTGGCCGATGCGGCGAGCGACCTCCTGGTAGATAGGCACGTTGGATAGACGCATGGCATCGCGCAGATGCATGTCACGCTCCCAGGCTGGCAGCCACTGGGGCTTGCCGCCATAGGGCAGGATCTCGTCGGCATCGCGTACCGCACCACTGTCGAAGGCAGCCAGGCTGTTGAATATCTTGAAGGTGGAGGCCGGCGTATAGGCCGTGGCGGCGCGTTTGGGGTTGTATACCGTCAGCTGGTCGGCGCTGGCGTCGTACAGCACAAAAGTGCCTTTGAGGCCGGCAGCGTCGAAGTGCCGCTGCAGGGCATCGGTTTCGACGACACCGGCCGCACGCGGCGCCTGGCTCAGCAGCAGGCAGCTCATCAAGGTCAGTAGGCGTAGTGGGTAAAGCATGGTGTACCTCTTAGTGGTGGATGGGTAGCCCCATGCTAAGAGGGCGGCTAAGGCAAATTGAGCGCATCGGGCGTCACTGTGGCCACGACTGTAACGTCTGTAACGCAAACTTGGTTGGCTGGCTGGCAGGCCGCACAATGGCGGGTCTTGCTGGAAAACCGGAACACCATGTCGATTGCCCTGACTGTAGAACTTGCTGTACCCCAGACTGTAGGCGGGCAGCGTGCAGCCCACCAGTCGCTCTGGCTGCTGGCCCGACTGTGCCAGGCTCGGCAGGGGGGCGAGCCCGGCGGCCTGGTACGGTTGGCGGAGCTGCGCCAGCAGTTTCCCGCTGCGCGCAGCTTGCGCATGCTGGTGAGTCGCGCCTACCGCGATTTTGCCCGCTGGGGCATACGGGCAGGCTGGGGTGATGACAGTAGCCGCGATCCGCGTTTTCTTAATCCCGATGGCCGCAGCCAGGGGCCATTCTGGTTGCCGCAGGCCGAGGCGGAGAGGCTGTGCCTGACGGTGGAAGGCCGGCAGGCAACACCGGGCGAGGTGGCCGATTTCCTGGGGCAATCGCGCCCTGCCGCCCCGTCCGCCAGGCCGGCAGAGCAGGGGGTGGAGTTCTGGCTGACCCTGGCCGCTGCGCAGCAGGATTTACGTCAAGGCCGTTTGCTGGCGGTGCTGGATGCCAGTGGCGGCCGGCAGGAGCGAGGCGCGCTGGCAGGGTTCAAGGCAGCATCGGGGCTAGCTGGCAATGGCCTGCAGCAGGCCTTGGCTGCCCTGGGCGAAGCCAGTGCCTGGCGCAGGCTGGACGACCTGGGAGCGGCTAGGCAATTGCTGGCCCAGTTGCGCCGGACGCTCAAGAACGATGGCGCAGGGGAGAGCGGCTACCTGGATGCCATGGAGCATATCCTGTCGGCCTGGGTGGCCTGGGGCCAGCGCGAGGCGGAGCAGGCCGAGGCCATACTGCGCGAGATGCGCCAGGTAGAGCCCAGGGCGTCGGTCGTCCGCCACCACCCCCGCATCCGCTTTGAGTGGTACAACCTGGCCGCCCTGATTGCCCGAGCCAGGGCGCTTGCCGGGCAGGGGCCCGATCTGGCCCTGCGCAAGCAGATGGCGCAACAGGCACTCGATCATTTTGCCCGCGCCCTGGAAGCAGCCTTCGAGTTTGGCTCATTCGATGCGGCGCAGCAGGTGGCGGCCAATACTGGCATGGCCATCTGGCTGTTTGCCGAGGAAGGTCTCTGCGGCGAGCCACAGACGGCCAGCCCAGCCGCCATGCGCTGGCTGCTGCTGAGCGAATGGCTATGCCGCTGTGCGGGCAGTGGCGCCCTGTCGGCCTGGAATGCCATCTACCTGATGCGTATTGCCCGAGGCCATTGCCCCCGTACCGAGTCGCCCTCGCTGGCGGCTTTTCGCAACTATCAACCCTTGGTACCGGAAACCATCCTGGCGCAAGCCGGCCAGCTACCCTGGCTGGATGCGCAGGCGCTACTGCCTGTCAGTTGGCTGGCCCTGGCCGAGTCGCTGCTAGCGGCACAGCAGGAAAACCGCGCACGCTACAGCCTGCTGCAACGCTGTGGCTTGCGCCTGGAGCATGCCTGGTATGCCCTGCATGGCGGTGCCGTGGCGGCGGCACAGGCTTCGGTGCAGCAATTACAGCGGGAGCTGGACGGCCTGCCGGCGAGCGACCGCGCCTACTTTTGCGAGGCGCTGTCGCGGCTGCCTACCCGGTGTGCATAGCATCGGCGACCAAAAAGCCACACCCGTCTGCCTGACTGCCACAATGATAGGCAGGTCCTTCACTGCTGCGCTGCAGCAGGCTGATAGAATCCAGCGGAATCAATTACTTCGGAGCAGGCCATGAAGCGGGTCATTTTCAACCAGAAAGGTGGCGTCGGTAAGTCCACGATTGCAGTCAATCTGGCGGCCATTGCGGCACACCAGGGACGCAAGACGCTGCTGATCGATATCGACCCGCAGTGCAACTCCAGCCGCTACCTGCTCGGCGATGCCGCCAAGGAAATCAGCCCCACCCTGGCAGAGTATTTTGAGCAGACGCTGAACTTCAGCCTGTTTTCCAAGCCAGCCAGCGCCTTTGTCCACGCCACGCCGTTCGAGAACCTGTTCCTGATACCCTCCCACCCGGAAATCGGTGAGCTGCAGTCCAAGCTGGAATCACGCCACAAAATCTACAAGCTGCGCGACACCCTCAATGAGCTGGCGAAGGAATACGATGAGATCATCCTCGATACGCCGCCGGCCTATAACTTCTTTACGCAGTCCGCCTTGATCGCGGCGGAAGGTTGCCTGATCCCGTTTGATTGTGATGACTTCTCGCGCCAGGCACTCTATACCCTGATGAACAATGTCGGCGAGATACGGGCTGACCACAATCCAGCGCTGATCGTGGAAGGCATCGTGGTCAACCAGTTCCAACCCAGGGCCAGCCTGCCACAGCGGCTGGTCAACGAATTGAAGGAAGAAGGCCTGCCGGTGCTGGACAGCAAACTTTCCAGCTCGGTGAAGATCCGCGAATCGCATGATCGAGGCTTGCCTATGATACATCTTGATGCGCGTCACAAACTCAGCCAGGAATTCCTGGCATTGTTCCAGGAACTGCAGTCGGCCTAGCCGTACTGCAGCGCAGCCCTGATGCGGCGTCGTGCCGCCCTGGCGGTCGCTAGCCTGCTACTGGGATTCGCCTTGACGGCGGGCCTGGACGCTTGGCGCGCCCGCCATATGGAGAGCCTGGCATTCAGCCATTTTCAGGGCGAGGCGATAGAGCGGGTGTCCAATGCCGAGTACGGCATGCGGCGTGCGAAAGAAGGCATTGAGGGCATGCGTGCCCTGTTCAAACTCAATCCTGACCCCTCCCCCGAGCAGTTCACCCTGCTGGCTTCGGCGCTGCAGCGCACGCCGGGGGTGGATACCCTGCTGGCCGCCGAGCCGGTAGGGGGCGAAGCCAGGGCAGCCTTCGAGGCGCGCTGGCGCCGCCTCTACCCGGATTTTTCCCTGCGTTTCCGCAACGCACTGGGGCAGCAGGTGCGCTCGCCCGCGCGGCGTGACTACCTGCCCATCGTCTATGGTGCCCTGTCGGTGCCATCGCAGTTCAGCATAGGGCTGGATCTGGCGGCAGACCGGCAACTGGCGCCCACCTTGTCGCGCTTGCCTGTGCATGAGGTCCGCCTGTCTGCGCCTTACCGCGCTGCAGGAGGGCGAGTGGCAGCGCTGCTGCTGGGCTGGCAGGGCGAAGAGCAACCTCCGCGTCTGCTGGGTTTGGCCATTACCCCGGCTGACGTGGCCTTGAGCCTGCCGCAGAACAAGGCTATCCAGGATGTCTGGTTCGATGTGACTGACCCCACACGGGCCGAGCCGCTTTACCCGGCCGAACTCAACAACGCCGCGCTGCCATTGCGTCTGCTGGCCAGCCGCGATGTCAACCTGGGCGGGCGGCAGTGGCGGCTGGAGGCAAGGCTGGTGGAATCAGCCCTGGCAGAAGCCCGCACTCAGGGCCGCGAGCCCTTGCTGCTGCTGGGGGGGCTGTTGTCCCTGCTGGCGGCGGCGCTCGCGATGCGCAAAGTCAGTCCGGAGGAAACCGAGCTGAGCCCGCTGGAGCTGGAGAACCGCAGCCTGCAGCAGGAACTCACCCGTGCCCGCACTGCGGCCAGCGAGGCTCGGCGTGATGGCCTGCGCTTGCAGACCATATTGGACACCACCAGCGAGGCCATCTTCCTGATTGATGACCAGGGCCGCATCGAGCGCTTCAACCGGGCGGCCGAGCGCCTGTTTGGCTATGAGATGGATGCCGTGCTGGGGCTCAACATCGGCATGTTGCTGCCCTCGGTGCAACGCAGCCGGGGCGACGAGTTGCCGACCCTGCGGTTGGACCAGGATCGGCTACTGGGCAGCCGCGAGTTGTTGGGGCAGAAAAAGGATGGTGCCGCCTTCCCGGTCGAGCTGTCACTCAGCCAGTTCACCCTGGGCGACAGCCATTATTTTGTCGGGGTGATCCGCGATGTCAGCGATCGGCGCCGGGCCGAGCGCATGTTGTTCGAGAGCGAATACAAGCACCGGGCCATTCTCGACGCCGCACATATAGGTATCTATGTGCTGCAGGACGACCAGCTGCGTTATGTAAACCCGGCTTTTGCCGCCTATTTTGGCCACAGCCCGGTCGATTTGATCGAGCGCCGCAGCCTGTACGACCTGATTGCCAGTGCCTGGCGCGAGGCGCTGGCGGTGGCGATCTCGCCCGAGCGCTCGGGCGGCAAGCCAACCGAGGTGCTGATGCAGCGCCCCGACGGCAGCCGCTTCTATGCCCTCATCACGGCCAAGCCCATCCTGTTCGACAATCGTCCTGGGCTGGCGGGCTCGCTGCTCGATATCAGTGAACGCAAGGCGGCTGAAGAGGCCATGCTGCGGGCCGAAATCCGCAATGTGGCGATTCTGGAGGCTATTCCCGACCTGATGCTGCAGCTCAACAACACCGGCGTGGTGGTGGATTGCCGGGGCCGTGCCGGCAGCGGTGAATTCGGTTTGTCGCGCGAGGTGGTGGGCCAGCATTACCGCCGGCTGCCGGGCGAGTTTGCCATTAAGCTTGATTTTGCCCTGACCGACGGTTGGCCCGCCCGGGTGCGCAGTTTTGAATACAGCCTGCCCTTGGGCGACGGCGACCGCCAGTTTGAAGCGCGTGTCACTCCCGCCAGCGAGGGCGAGTGGCTGGTCATGCTGCGTGATATCAGCGACCGGAAACAGATCGAGGCTGAGCTGATACGCCACCGCGATCATCTGGCAGACCTGGTGCGCGAGCGTACCGCTGAGCTCAATACCCTGTTTACCGCCAGCCCGCTGCCCACGGTATTCCTGGGCCAGCGCAACATACTAGAGGTTAACGCCGCCTTCGAGCTGCTGTTCGGCTATACGCGCTCTGCCCTGATAGGCCAATCCATCCGCATGCTTTTTGCGGATGATGGGGCGTTCGAGCGGCTATCGAACGAGGCCTACCTGCCCATGGTGGGGGGCAACGTGGTCACCCTGGAAGTCCGCTACCGGGCGGCAGATGGCCGGCTGGTGCTGTGCGAAGCGTTCGGCAAGGCCATCGACCCAGCCGACCCGCTGGCGGGCTCCATCTGGATCTACCAGGACATCGGCGAGCGGCGGGCCGGCGAAGAGGCCATGCGGGTGGCCAAGGATCTGGCCGAGGCGGCGAACATGGCCAAATCGGAATTTCTGGCCAATATGTCGCATGAGCTGCGCACGCCCATGCACGCCGTTTTGAGTTTTGCCGAGTTGGGCGAGCGGCGTGCTACCGAGGTGGCGCCAGACAAGCTGGCACACTACTTTGGTCGCATACGCCAAAGCGGCCAGCGTCTGCTGCAAATATTGAATGACCTGCTCGACCTCTCCAAGCTGGAAGCCGGCAAGATGACGTACGACATGCAGCCGCTGGAGCTGCCACCCATCGTGCGCGAGGTGGCCAGCGAATTCATTCCGCTGGCGCGCGATCGCGGCCTGCGCATCCACATCACCTTGGTGGACGATCTGCCAAGGGTGAAAGGGGATTCGCTGCGGTTGATACAGGTGCTGCGCAATCTGGTTTCAAATGCCGTCAAGTTCAGCCCCGAGGGCGGGAATGTCACCCTCAGCGCCTGGCAGGAGGGCGGCTGCATACAGCTGGCCGTGGATGACGAGGGCGTGGGCGTTCCGCCGGATGAACTGGCCACCATCTTCGATAAGTTCATCCAGAGCTCCAAGACCAAGACCGGTGCGGGTGGCACAGGCCTGGGACTGGCCATCTCACGCGAGATCATCGAAGCCCACGGTGGCGGCATACGGGCAGAGAACCGGCCTGATGGTGGCGCGCGTTTTGTGGTGAGCCTGTTGATCGCTAATCCCGAACTACAATGGGATGTAGACTATTCCGCCGTACGCAGCGGACCAGGAGGAAATCCATGACCGGTAGCAACAAACCCCAGCCTACCCTGCTGCTCGTCGATGATGAGCCTTTCAATCTGGAAATCCTGGCCGAACACCTGACCGAAGCCGGCTATGCCGTCGAGTTGGCATCGGATGGCGAGGAAGCATGGAACTGGCTTACCCGTGCCGGCGACAGCTTTGATGCCGTGCTGCTGGACCGCATGATGCCCGGCCTCAATGGCATGGAGGTGCTCAAGCGCATGCAGGCCCACCCGCAGCTTTCGGGCCTGCCGGTGGTGATGCAGACGGCGGTGGGCTCGCCCGAGGCCGTGCGCGAGGGCATGGAGGCGGGCGCCTACTACTACCTGACCAAGCCATTCGAGCGCGACATGCTGCTGGCGATTGTGGCCGCTGCGGTGGCACAGCATCGCGCCCGCCGCTCGGTCAAGCAGGCCGCTGCCCAACCGCTCGATGGCCTGGCCATGCTCTGCGAAGCCCGCTTCCAGCTGGGCACACTGGATGAAGCACAACGGGTCGCCGCCTTGCTGGGCAAGCTGACGCCAGCACCAGAGCGTACTGTGCTGGGCCTGACCGAGCTGATCGTCAATGCCATCGAACACGGCAATCTGGGCGTGGGCTATGCCGAGAAGAAAGCCATGATGCAATCTGGCCGCTGGCGCGAGGAAATTGAGGCCCTGCAACAGCAGCCCGAACATGTAGGCAAGCGAGTGAAGATCGTAGCCCGCCGACAGGACGGCAGATTGCTGGTGGAGATTGAAGACGAAGGCGATGGCTTTGACTGGAATCGCTTCCTCGACTTCGACCCCGCCCGCGCATTCGACCCCAATGGCCGAGGCATCTCCATGGCCCGCGCCATGAGCTTTGAATCGCTGGCCTACCAGGGTGCCGGCAATGTGGTGATTGCTACCATCCTGCTGGCGCCACCGGAACAGCTTGCGGGTGGGCTTTGAGTGGGGAGTGGCCTCAGCCAGGTCAGTGCCAGTACCGCCGTTTGATCTCCCGCCAGCTGTTCACCGCCAACCCATCCGGAGCAAAGTCCAGCCGTACCGCGCCGTCCACGTCGCTGCGCAGCACCTTGGCACCTGCGGCCTGGTAGCGTGCCACCACGGCGGGTCTGGGATGGCGGAAGTGGTTGCGATAGCCTGCCGTGGCGATGGCCAGGCGGGGTGATACGGCATCGATGAAGGCAGGGCTGGAGGCGGTGTCCGAGCCGTGGTGGGGTATCACCAGCACGTCGGCGGTCAGGTTCTGCGCCTGCCCGACCAACAGAGCTTCTTCCTTCATGCCGATATCTCCGGGCAGCAAGAGGCTGCCACCTGGCCCGCTGATCCTGAGTACACAGCTGTTGGCGTTGTCGTCGCCCGCCATGCCGCCATCCGTTTGTGGATGCAGCATGGCGAACCGTATGCCATCCCATACCCACTGCTGGCCAGCCCGGCAGGGTAGGTGAGGCGGAATGGGGCGGCCTGCGGGCAGCTTGTTGGCGGCCAGTGCAGTGCCGACGATGCGGTTAACGCCG
Organism: Chitinimonas prasina; assembly: GCF_030160395.1. Lineage (GTDB taxonomy): Bacteria > Pseudomonadota > Gammaproteobacteria > Burkholderiales > Chitinimonadaceae > Chitinimonas > Chitinimonas prasina. The sequence continues at coordinate 152,120 of NZ_BSOG01000001.1, read as the reverse complement.
ACCTCCTGCAGCACCAGTGCGGCACCGCCGGTGTGGTCGCCATCGTCATGGCTTAATACCAAGGCGTCCAGCATCTTGATGCCGCTGGCGCGCAGGGCCGATGGCACGGTACGGCCACCTCCGCCCTCGGGGCCGGTATCGAACAGCAACGCATGCCGGGGTGTCTCTACCAGCACGGCCAAGCCCTGGCCCACGTCATAGACGGTGGCGCGGAAGTGGCCTTGCGGCATTGCCTGGTGCAAGGGCAGCAGCAGGGGCAGGAGCAAGGCGCAGCAGGCCAGTTTGCCCGGTGCGCCTCGTGGCAACAGCAGAAGGGCCGTGGCCAGGGCGGCGGGTAGTATCAGCCAGCCTGCCGGGGCGGCCTGGGTCCATTGCAGGCGGCTTTCTGCCAGCGGCGAGATCAGCCAGAGGGTTTGGGTCAGCAGCCAGTGCGCCAATTGCAGCAACAGGCCTGTAGGGTCCAGCGCACCCAGCAGGGACAGCGGGGTAACGACGCTGCTGATCAGGGGTATCGCGATGGCGTTGGCCAGAGGCGAGGCCAGCGGCAATTGCTGGAACAGCAGTAGTAGCAGTGGCAACGAGCCCAACGTGGCGGCCCATTGCACCGCGCCCCATTGCAGCAATCGCTGGCGCCAGCCCTGCGAATGGCCGTGGCGGCCAGACAGCGCCCAGAGCATGGCGCCCACGGTCAGATAAGACAGCCAGAAACCGGCAGACAGCACCGACCAGGGGTCGAGCAACACCGTGGTGCCCAGCGCCAGGGTCCAGATGGTGGAGATGGACAGCGCGCGATGGCTGGCCAGGGCGATGGCCGCCACTACCAGCATGTAGAGCGTACGTTGGGTCGGCACCGAAAAACCGGCCAGCACGCTATAGGCCAATGCCCCCGCCACGGCGGCGATCAGGGCGGCCTTGCGGGCGGGCAGTTGCAAGGTGAGACGGGCGGAGCGTCGCCATAGCCAGCCGACGGTGGCTCCGAGCAGCCCAGCGACCAGGGTGACATGCAGGCCGGAGATGCTGACCAGATGGGTAATGCCGGTCTGCCTGAACAGGCGCCATTGATCCTGGCTGATGCCTGACTGCTCGCCGATGACCAGGGCGACAATCACGCCGGCAAAGGGCTGCTCCGGCAACTGCTGCTGTATGCGCTGCGCCAGCCAGGCGCGGCTGCGGTGCAGCAGCGAGCCGGGGCCTTGGTCATGGGCATCCAGCAGGCTACGATGGCGCTTGGCGATGCTGCCGGTGGCGCCTATGCCTTCGCCCAGCAGCCAGGCCTGGTAGTCGAAACTGCCGGGGTTCAGGCTGCCATGGGGGCGCTTGAGCCGCACGGTCAGGCGCCAGCGTTCGCCTGCATGCCAGTCTTGGGCTGGGCGGGCGTAGTCGTTCAGCAGCAGCAAGGCCGGCACCCCGGGCGGTGCCTGGTCCACTGCAAAGCGCAGGCGCGGGCCGTACTGGCTGGGCTGGGGCAGACCGGCCACCACGCCCTCGATCTGCAGTGGCTTGAGTTCCAGGCTGCCTGGCAGTTGCTGCGCCAGCCTGATATCGGCCCGCAAGGTGGCGTAGCTGGCACCTAGCCCCAAGGCAGCCAGCAGGCATAGGCCTATTCGCCAGCGCGGCTGACGCCAGGCACAGGCCGCAGCCACGGCGGCCAGCAGCAGGCCCGGCCATAGCGGTGGCAAGGCTGCCTGAAACTGCAGCCAGACGACACCCGCCACGAATGCGATAATGACCAGCCGCATGGCTCTCCTTGTACGGCCGGTAACGGCCCAGACCCTATCCTATGCTGCCCCCATTGTTTTGTTCCAGTTCCGAGCGCCGTGACCATGCCCAACAGTTGGCGGCGCACTACGGTTTTGTGCTGCTTGATGCCTTGCCAGAGCAAGGTCACGCCCTGGTACTGGATGCCCATAGGCTGGCCTTGTGCAGCCTGGGCAAGGGCGCACCGGGCCCGGTCTTTGTGGATTTTGTGGGTGGGGCGGCAGATTGGCGGCGCAAGCATGGCGGTGGACGGGGGCAGGGCGTAGCCAAGGCTTGCGGCCTGAAGGGCGGTAGCACGCCACATGTGCTGGATGCCACCGCTGGCCTGGGCAGGGATGCCTTTGTGCTGGCCTCGTTGGGCTGCCAGGTTGACATGCTGGAGCGATCGCCGGTGGCGGCCAGTTTGTTGGCCGATGGCTTGCTGCGGGCACAGGCCAGCGATGAGGTGGCCGCCATTGCCAGCCGCATGCGTCTGCACCACGGCATGGCCAGCGAGTTGATGCAGGCCTGGACGGCCGCCCGGCCCGAGGTGATCTATCTGGACCCGATGTTCCCGGAGACCAAAACCAAATCGGCGCTGTCCAAGAAAGAGATGCAGACCTTTCAGCAGGTAGTGGGGGCCGATGCCGATGCCGATGCCTTGCTGCTGCCGGCAAGAGCACTGGCAACCGGCCGGGTAGTGGTGAAGCGGCCGCGCCATGCGCCGCTGCTGGCAGGCGCCAAGCCCAGCTATAGCCTGGAGGGCGATAGTGTGCGGTTTGATATCTACCTAGGGTAAGTCCTAATAGGGACGTATCCTGTGTCCTCGGTCTCTGTCCTTGCTCGCTATCTGGTATTTATTGATGATTTGAATCAATGGCTTATTGTTTTCCTGGCACAGTGGGGACGGCCTCGCCAGGGCGAGAGTTGCGGGGCAAAACTGGCGCTGCCGGGTTGGCCGGCTCGGGCCGATGGTGGGCGGCGGCAAAGCTGCGTGCATCTGTAGTCTGCCACGATTAGACTACGCGCGACCCAGGCACCGGCACCCCGGTGGCACTACCAGAAAATGACCGCCAAGCGCGGCGTGGAGACATCAGTATGGCTATCAGCGTTTTTGATCTGTTCAAGGTCGGCATCGGGCCGTCCAGCTCTCACACCGTAGGCCCCATGCGTGCAGCGAGGCAGTTCATGCAGCGGGTGGAGCGCGAAGGCCTGCTGCCCAAGGTGGCCAGCATACGTGCCGAGCTGTATGGATCGCTCGGGGCTACCGGCAAGGGTCACGGCTCGGATACCGCAGTGATACTGGGCCTGCTGGGTGAGGAGCCGCAGCTGGTGGATACCGATCAGGTGCCCGCCATGGTGGCAGCCATACGCGCCAGCAAGCGGCTCAAGTTGCTGGGTAGTCATGAGATCGAGTTCGACGAGCCGCTGCATCTGGTATTGCACAAGCGCAAGACCCTGCCATACCACCCCAATGGCATGATCTTTAGTGCCTACGACGCTGAGGGCAGCGAGTTGGAGCGGCGTGCGTATTACTCGGTGGGGGGCGGCTTTGTGGTGGATGAGCACGCGGTGGAAGGCGGTTTTACCCCACCGACGGCCGAAGTGCTGACGCATCCCTTTACCACCGGCGCGCAGTTGCTGGCGCTGGCCGAGCGCCATGGCAAGCCTATCAGCCAGTTGATGCTGGAGAACGAACTGGCCTGGCGCAGCGAGGCCGAAGTCAGAACCAAGCTGCTGGACATCTGGCAGGTCATGCATGCCTGTGTGGAGCGTGGCTGCCGTACCGAAGGCATCTTGCCCGGTGGCATGAAGGTGAAGCGCCGCGCCTATGATATGTACCGGCAACTGGCCGGCAAGCCCGAGGCGGCACTGCGTGATCCGCTAACGGTGCTGGACTGGGTCAACCTCTACGCCCTGGCTGTCAACGAGGAAAACGCCGGTGGTGGCCGGGTTGTGACGGCGCCTACCAATGGGGCGGCGGGTATCGTGCCGGCCGTGTTGCACTATTACGTGAATTTCGTGCCGGGTGCCAACGAAGACGGCATAGTCCGCTTCCTGCTCACCGCAGGCGCCATCGGCATCCTGTTCAAGACCAATGCCTCCATCTCCGGTGCTGAGGTCGGCTGCCAGGGCGAGGTGGGCTCGGCCTGCTCCATGGCGGCAGGCGCCCTGTGCGAAGTGCTCGGCGGTACGCCGGCACAGGTGGAGAATGCTGCCGAGATCGGCATGGAACACAATCTGGGCCTGACCTGCGATCCGGTGGGTGGCCTGGTGCAAGTGCCCTGTATCGAACGCAATGCCATGGCGTCGATCAAGGCCATCAATGCGGCGCGCATGGCCTTGCGCGGCGACGGCACGCACTATATCTCGCTGGATCGGGTGATACGCACCATGCGCGATACCGGGCGCGACATGCATGTGAAGTACAAGGAAACCGCACGAGGCGGCCTCGCCATTGACATCGTTGAAGTGCCGGTCAACGTGGTGGAATGCTGACCAGGCGGTTCGCAGCCGGTGGGACATGCATTTCATTCCCGCCTGGCGGTAACCCAGGCCATTGCTGGCGCTGACTGTCGCGGAAGCACTGCAGCGCCGGCCAGCTTTGATAAGCTGGAGCCTGCTTGATCAACAAAGGGGAGCAAACACCATGTCACAAGTCCTATTGCCCGACGAGGCCGAACGTTCAATGAAGAATCTGGTGCTGGCAGTCTATATCCTGCTGGCCGTCTCCTTGATGACCGCCATACCTACTGGCCTGATCGGCGTCATCATTGCCTACGTCAAGCGTGACGAAGCCAGGGGAACCTGGCTGGCCGAGCACTTCCGCTGGCAGATCGAGATATTCTGGTACTCGCTGGCAGGCTGCATCCTCGCCAGCCTGCTGTTTGTCACCCTGATCGGTATTCCGCTGGCCATCATCGTGGGTGCTGGTACCTGGCTGTGGATGGTCTACCGTCTGGTCAAGGGCTTCCTGCGCCTGAACGACAACCGGGAGCCGCAAGCTTGAGGGTAGTGCTGCAGCGCGTCAGCGAAGCAGCCGTTGCGGTCGACGGCCAGACCGTCGGCCGCATCGGCCCCGGTCTCCTGTTGCTGGTGGGGGCCGAGGCCGATGATGGCGAGGCTGACATCGGCTGGCTGGTACAGAAGCTCTGCAAGCTGCGGGTGTTTGGCGACGAGCAGGGGGTGATGAACTGTTCCCTGCTCGATGTCGGTGGAGAGGTGCTGGCTGTCAGCCAGTTCACCCTGTTTGCCAGCGTCAAGAAAGGCAACCGCCCCTCCTGGAGCCGCGCTGCGCCGGGGCCGGTATCGCAGCCGCTGTTCGACCGCTTTGTCGCAGCCCTGTCCCTGGCTTTGGGGAAACCCGTCCCCACAGGCGTGTTTGGCGCCGACATGCAGGTCAGCCTGGTCAATGACGGCCCAGTCACGCTGATGCTGGATAGCCGCGCGCCCGAGTAACCTCTCACACCGCCTGACCGCCGCCGCTTGCTGCAGACCATGGCGGCGCTGGCGGTAAACACCCGTTGACGTTGCGGGTGTAGTCGTAATACATTGCAGACCTTGGCGCCGATTTGACCCTCAGCTTGCGGGCGCTTGATAAATGCGGCTAAAGCGTGGTCAGCGTCAAGACGGTCCAGTACCGCATGCGCTCCAACCCGCTAGCCTCAGGCAGCGGGTTTTTTGTTTTTCGGATCAGGCGTTTGCCTGGCCCTATGCAGCCAAAACAGCAGTAAACGCGCCGATTTAATCGACAACTTGCGGGGCGCGTGACGGTAAGCCGTCGAACCTAACCCGCTAAAGCGACGCCCGGTGGCCGGGCACGCTGTCGTAACACGCTTCTGGAGCCCACCATGTTTGATTGTCTCGATACCTCCGCGTCCGCTTACAACACCTACGGCAGTGACCGCACCGTCTTGCACGACGCCACCATTGATGCCCGCACCGTGTCGCAACAACTGGCACGCCGCCATGCTGGCCGCAACTGGCTACGCCTGAGCGCAGGCAAGGGCCAGCAGACCTTGCTGGCCAAGGCACGTGAGGTAGCGCTGTATTTTGAGGCCCAGATAGAACGTCTTCCGGATGGCAGCCTGCTGATACTGGACCTGTCCCTGAACGAGACCCTGGCACTGAGCGAGCGCTTTGGCCGGGAGCTGTCCCTGGAAGCCAGTATTGCCGGGCAGGGCCACTACAGCTAAGTCCTTCTGCCTTTGCACCGTCACGGGGCGATTAGAGCCTGTTCAAGGTCTTTTCGCCGCGTCGTTCGCAACCTTGCCGGATGAAGGGCAAGGCGCAAGCCGCGCAGCGGTACGGGTACCGTCAGCGGCTTGCAACGCTGCCATTCGCCGGCAAGGCTGCGAACCCGAAGGGCTGAACTGGAAAATGGCCATTCACTGCGTTGTGGCGCTTGGCAATAACTTGTTATTGCCTGCGCACCACGCCTTGTGCCTGGCCATTTTCCAGATTAGCCCAGCGGGCCGGCGCGAGGCGAAAAGATCTTGAACAGGCTCTTAAGCCAAGGCGGGCTAGAATGGAAGACCGTGTTTGCAGATCCGGTTTGCCCCATGCCCTTGAAACGCCTTACTACGCCAGCCATCAAGACTGAAGCCGCCGCGCTCTGGCAATTGGCCTGGCCCATGCTGATAGGCCAGTTGGCTACCGTTGGCATGGCCGTGGCCGATGTGGCCATGGCTGGCCATGCCAGTGCCGAGGATCTGGCGGCAGTGTCGCTGGGTGCCTCGGTCTGGTCCATCATCATCGTGACCCTGATGGGGGTCATGATGTCGGTCAATCCTACCGTGGCCCATCACGTGGGGGCGGAAGAGCATCACCTGATACCGCATGTGGTGCGGCAGGCGCTGTGGAAAGCCTTGGGTGTGGGCGTGGTGGCCTTGCTGGCAGCCCAGGCTTCGGCCTTGATTTTCGATGTGATGCAGCTGGATCCTGCGGTGCGCGACATGGCCAAGGCTTTTGTGCAGGTGACCAGCTTTGCCCTGCCTGCCTTCGCCTGCTACCGCGTGCTGTATGGCTACAGCGCCAGTCTTAACGAGACCAAGCCCATGATGGTGATTGCCCTGTTGGCACTGGGCATCAATATCCTGCTTAACTGGCTGCTGATCTACGGCAAGTTTGGCCTGCCCAGATTGGGCGGCGTGGGGTGTGCCTGGGCCACGCTGGTTTGCGTCTGGTTTAACCTGCTGGCGCTGCTGTGGTGGATGAAACGGTCGCCGGTCTATCGGCAGACTTGGCCGTTTACCCGCTACGAGGCGCCGCACGGGCCGGAGATACGCAAACTGTTGCAGATAGGCTTGCCCATAGGCGTGACCTATTTTGCCGAGTCCAGCGCCTTTGGCCTTATCGCCCTGCTGGTGGCCGAGTTCGGTGCTGCCGAGGTGGCAGCGCACCAGATTGCCCTGAACTTTTCATCGCTGGTGTTCATGGTGCCGCTGAGTCTGAGCGTGGCCTTGATCACCCGCATAGGCCACGCCCTGGGCGAAGGCGATCCGGCCGCGGCGCGCTTCAGGGCCTGGGTGGGGGTAGGGGTGTCGCTGGCCTTTGCCATGGTTTCGGCCACCTTTATTGCCCTGTTCAACCACCAGATTGCGGCTGCCTACACCAGCGATGCCGCCGTGGCGGCGACGGCAGCCCATTTGCTGATCTTTGCCGCGCTGTTCCAGCTGTCCGATGCCACCCAGGTATCGACCAGTTCAGCTATCCGGGGCTACAAGGTGACCCGCCCGCCCATGGTCATTCACATGGCGGCCTTCTGGGGTTTCTCGTTGCCGCTGGGCTGCATACTTGGCTTGGCACCAGACTGGCTGCCGTGGCAGCAGGAGCCGATGGCAGCGCAAGGCTTCTGGATATCGCTGGTGGTGGGGCTGACCGTGGCTGCGCTGGGATTGACCTGGTTCCTGGATCGATTGTCGCGACGCCGCCTGTTACGGCATGCGCCATAGCAAAACAAAAGGCCCGTGAGGGCCTTTTGTTTTGGGGGATGCAGCAAGCCCGGAACCATCAATACATGGTCATGACCAGATGGCTGCCCAATACCTTGCCACTTTCGTCGACGGCCACCATGCTGAAGCCATTGCCGATGTCGCGCACCAGCAGCTTGTCGCCTTTTTCCAGGCCGCCGTAGTCGTGGGTAGACTTGGCGCGGCTATCAGATGAGGCACCCACGCTGCCTATGCCAGTGCTGATGGACCAGGAGGTCTTGAGTGTGTTGTAACCGCTGGTAAGGGCGGCGGTATCGCCCGCCATCACCACCGATGCCTTGGACGTGCTGTGCTCGTAGTAGGTACCGGTGTTGGAGGCGCAGCCGAAGCTGCCCGTGCGGCGTGCACCTTTGTCGAAGATGGCGGTGTTGCTGCCGTTGACCTGCTTGATCAGCAGAAAGTCTTCGGTATCCAGATTGCCGCCTACTTCAACCAGATCGTGGTGTTTGAAACCATAGTCACCATAGGTGCTGACAAAGCCATAGCCCTTGTTAGGGTCGAAGTTGGCTACGGTCTGACCCTTCAGATAGGGGTTGTCGGCCTGCAGTGCCGTCTTGGCCCACACCACGGTGAAGTTGGTCCAGACATTGGTGACAGTCCAGTCGGACAGTGACTTGGTGGCAACATCGCTGAGGCCACCATATTCAACGCCGTCCACCACCCGGGTAGAAGCCTGGATGTGCTCAGAGAACGTGTCGGAAAGCTGGTAGACCTGCTTGCTGCAACGACTTTGCGAGGCCAGGGTCAGGGTGGCTGGGTCATAGACAAAGCTCAGGCTGACCGGGTCCCACTTGAAGCGCAGGCTGTAATTACCGTAGCCGGGGACGTGGAGATTGTTGACCTGCAGGCTGTCCTTGCCGGCAAACTGCACTGCAGCGCCGGTACTGTCGATGGCGATGTCGGCAGCCGCAGTCAGGCTGGTGGCCAGGCAAAGTACAGCGGTTATCTTGTTGAACTGCATACGGCATCCTCCTTATTAGATGAGGCACGTATCTTAGCCTTATGTCGTCATCATTGGAGGCGTATTGGAGTGTGAATATGACACTTAACTGGCGCAAGCAACAAAGCCGTTTGTGGCTACATTGATGCGGTTTTCAGCCTGTGGATAAGTTACTGGGGTGGCGGCATGGACCTCCCTTGCCGCCACGACTTTCCATCAGTCTGTCAGTCCCTGGAACAGGGCGGTCGACAGATAACGTTCGCCAAAGGACGGGATGATCACCACAATCAGCTTGCCGGCATGCTCTGGTCTGGCGGCCACCTGCAGGGCGGCCCAGACGGCGGCGCCGGAGCTGATGCCCACCAGCAGGCCTTCTTCAGTGGCCATGCGCCGGGCGGTGGCAAAGGCATGCTCGTTGGCCACGCGGATGACTTCGTCGTAGCTGCTGGTATTGAGTACGGCCGGTACAAAACCTGCGCCTATGCCCTGTATGGGGTGGGGGCCCTTGGCGCCGCCGCTCAATACCGGGCTGGCATCCGGTTCCACTGCAATGGCCTTGAAGCCGGGCTTGCGGCCCTTGATGACCTCGGCCACGCCAGTAATGGTGCCTCCGGTGCCCACGCCCGATACCAGGATATCGACCTGGCCATCCGTATCGTTCCAGATTTCCTCAGCCGTGGTTTCGCGATGGATCTTGGGGTTGGCAGGGTTTTCGAACTGCTGTGGCATATACCAGCCATTGCTTTCGGCCAACTCCCTGGCCTTGTTGACGGCACCGGTCATGCCCTCTGGCCCCGGTGTCAGCACCAGCTCGGCACCATAGCCACGCAGCAGGGCACGCCGCTCCTTGGACATGGTTTCGGGCATGGTCAGCACACAGCGGTAGCCCCGGGCCGCGCACACCATGGCCAGGCCTATGCCAGTGTTGCCCGAGGTAGGCTCCACCAGCGTGGCGCCCGGCTTGAGTGCGCCGCTGGCCTCGGCGGCGTTGACCATGCTGACGGCGATACGGTCCTTCACACTGTGTGAGGGATTGAAGAACTCCAGTTTGGCGACCACACGTGCCCCCAAGCCCTGGGTGACACGGTTGAGCTGCACCAGCGGGGTGTGGCCTATCAGTTGGGTAATATCGTGGGCAATGCGCATGGAGGACTCCTGTAGGGGTAAGTGGCGGCCACTTGATGATCGGGCGGGCGCCTGCCTGGTGCGTGATTTTAGGCCAGCGACCGGGCAGGGATACAATAAGCTTGCAAGCCAGTTGGCGTGCTTGGGGAGGAATGCGCTTGCGTGTTGTTTCCCATGGCTGCGCTGTAGATGGATATGCCAGTTGTATCAATGCTTTACTGCTGCCTGGGGGCAGCACTTGCCTGAATGAGAAGCACCATGAAGATATATACCGTGGGTGGCGCAGTGCGCGACCAGATGCTGGGTTTACCGGTCAAGGATCGCGATTACGTGGTCGTAGGCGCCACCCCTGACGAGATGCTGGCGCAGGGCTACAAGCCGGTGGGCAAGGATTTCCCGGTGTTTCTGCATCCCACGAGCCATGCCGAGTACGCGTTGGCCCGCACCGAACGCAAGTCCGGCCACGGCTACAAGGGCTTTACCGTGTATGCCGCAGCCGATGTGACGCTGGAGGATGACCTGGCCCGGCGCGACCTGACCATCAACGCCATGGCCGAGGACGAGGATGGCGAACTGGTGGACCCCTATGGCGGCCAGGATGACCTGGCCCGCAGGCTGCTTAGGCATGTGGGGCCGGCTTTTGTGGAGGACCCGGTACGGATACTGCGGCTGGCCCGCTTTGCGGCGCGCTTCGGTTTTGAAGTGGCACCCGAGACCATGAAGCTGTGCCGCGAGATGGTTACCATGGGCGAAGTGGATCATCTGGTGCCTGAGCGGGTGTGGGCCGAGATGGCCAAGGGCCTGATGGAGGCGCAGCCATCGCGGATGCTGATGGTGTTGCGTGAGTGCGGTGCATTGGCCAGGCTGATGCCAGCACTGGACGCCTTGTTTGGCGTACCCCAGCCTGCCCAGTGGCACCCAGAGATCGATACCGGCGACCATGCCATGCGGGTGCTGGACTACGCTGCCAGCCAGGGCTGGCCGCTGGATACTCGCTATGCCGCCCTTTGCCACGATCTGGGCAAGGGCACGACGCCCGAGGCGGAATGGCCCCGCCATATCGGGCATGAGGAGCGGGGAGTGGCACTGGTGGAGCAGCTGTCGGAACGCCTGCGCGCACCCAATGATTGCCGGGATCTGGCTTTGATGGTGTGCCGCGAGCATGGCCTGGTGCACAAGGCCCAAGAGCTGCGCCCCGCCACCGTGATGGAACTGCTGGCCCGTTGCGACGCCTTACGCAAACCGGAGCGCTTTGTCCGTATGCTGGATGCTTGCGTGGCAGATGCCCGTGGCCGACCCACCTTCGAGACGGCAGCCTACCCCCAGCATGCCTACCTGCTGGCTTGCCGCGATGCCGCCGCCGCTGTGGATGCAGGCGCTTTGGCGGCAGCCACCGAGGACAAGGCGCAGATACCCGAGGTGGTACGACAGGCGCGTATTGCCGCCATAGCCGAACTGCGAAAAGCGGCCGAGGCAGCTTGAAGGCGAGCGGCACCGCCTGAATGAAAACGTATGGGAGAGGGAGGAAAAGACGATGAAGCTGCTGGCGGTTTGGGTAATCAATGCGCTTAGCCTGTTGCTGGTGGCGTATCTGCTGCCCGGCATCAAGGTAGACAGTTTCCTGTCGGCACTCTGGATTGCGCTGGTACTAGGGCTGGTCAACCTGCTGATACGGCCGGTACTGCTTTTGCTGACGCTGCCGGTCAACTTTCTGACCCTGGGCTTGTTCACTCTGGTGATCAACGGTTTTTGCTTCTGGCTGGTGGCCGAGGTGCTGAAGAGTTTCGCCGTCAGCAGCTTTGCCATGGCCATAGTCGGCGCTGTGGTGTACAGCGTGTTCTGCTGGCTGGCAACGCGGCTGTTCTTAGAGAAGGACTGACAGCATGCCCGTGCTGACCATCAGCAGTCTGCCGGTCGAGGCCGATATCCCCGGCATCCTGGCCGAGCTGAACCAGGAACTGGCTGCCGTGTTTCAATGCGAGCCACAGCATGTCTGGTCCTGCTGGCATGTGCTGCAGCCGGGCCATTACGCGGTCGGTGGGCAGGTGGCGCAGTCGCAGCCAGTGGATAGCCATTCTCCGCTGGTGCGGCTGCTGGCCTTCGAGGGCCGGCCTGCCGAGACCAGGGAGGCCGCCATGCGGCTGACCGCCGCATGCTTGGAGCGCGCGTTGTCGCTGGCGCCCGGCAATGTCTTTGTCGAGTATGTCGAAGGCCGTGCCGGCTATATCCTCGATGGTGGCAACATCGTCGAGCACCGTTGATCCTCGCGGGAACCACCATGCCACTCCATCGCCTACCCGCCACGCTGATGCGGGGTGGCACCTCCAAGGGGGTGTTCATTCGTGCGGATGCCTTGCCTGCCGATATCACACTGCGCGACCGCCTGCTCAGCCGGTTGATAGGTAGCCCCGACCCCTATAGCCGGCAGATCGATGGCCTGGGAACCGGAATATCGTCCACCAGCAAGGTGGCGCTGATCAGTACCTCTCGCCAGCCAGGTTGTGATGTGGACTATCTGTTCGGCCACATCGCAGTGGAGGGTGGGGAGATAGACTGGTCGGGTAGTTGCGGCAACCTGTCGGCCGCTGTCGCGCCGTTTGCCTTGCTGGAGGGGCTGGTGGCGGGGCCGCATGATGGCGTGGCCACGGTACGCATCTGGCAGGTCAACACCGGCAAGGTGATCGTGGCCGAGGTGGCCATGCGAGATGGCCTGCCATGCCAGGAGGGGGAATTCGGCATGGATGGCGTTGCCTTTGCCGGGGCGCCGCAGCAATTGGTGTTTCTGGACCCGGCCGGCGGGGCATCGGGCGCTTTGTTTCCCACTGGCCGTCGCATCGACAAGCTGAGCTTGCACCCGCAGCGCGAGATCGACGCCACGCTCATCGACGCCGGCAACCCCCTGGTGATACTGCGGGCTGCCGATTTGGGGCTGACCGGCCTGGAGCAGCCGCAGGACGTCAACACCGATGCCAGCCTGCTGGCGCAGCTGGAGTCGCTGCGCGCCCAGGCTGCCGTGGCCATGGGGCTGGCGGCAACACCTGCCCAGGCCAGCCGTGAACGGCCCAGCAATCCCAAGCTGTGCTGGATCGCCCCGCCGGCCGGGTTTACCGCCGTCGATGGCAGGGTGTTTGAGGCCGGCCAGCTGGATCTGCTGGCTCGTATTGTTTCCATGGGCAAGCTGCACCACGGCTTCACCGGCACCGGCACCATAGCGCTGGCGGCGGCAGCGGCCTTGCCCGGCACGCTGGTCAGTGCATTGCTGGGCCAGCCCTTGATATCTCGCTCCTTATGTTTCGGTCACCCCAGTGGGGTGAACCAGATAGTCACCGTGCTGGACGGTGAACAGGTGGTGGCCTCCCGCCTGACCCGCAGTGCTCGCGTATTGATGCGCGGCGAGGCCTGGGTGCCACTGGCTGATTGAACTGGATGCCTATATGACTGCTGCAAACCCCTTGTTTTATCTGCATACCCCGAATAACGGCGAACGCTGGCAAGCCTTGTTTGCGGCCGAGCTACCTGATTTCGATGTTGTTGCGGCGCCTGCCGAGGTCGACCCGGCCCGCGTACAGTACCTTGCCACCTGGCGACCACCCGAAGGTCTCTTTGGCCGCTTTGCCAACTTGCGCGCCGTGTTCGCCTTGGGGGCGGGCATAGACCGCTTTCTGCAGCGCAGCGACCTGGCTCCTGGGGTGGCGCTGGTGCGGTTGACCGATGCCGGCATGGCACAGCAGATGTGCGAATACGTGCTGGCCGGGGTGTTGCGCTACCAGCGTGACCTGGATTGCTATGCCCGCCAGCAGGCGGATGCACAATGGCAACCACTACCGGGCAGGGCCGCAGCCGACCTGCGTGTGACGGTGCTGGGCCTGGGCGAGATAGGTGGTGCAGTCGCCCGTACCCTGGCCTTGCTGGGCTATGCGGTGGCCGGTTGGAGCCGCAGCCCGCGCGAGCTGGCAGGTGTGCGCTGCCTGCATGGCTGGGACACCCTGCCCACCCTGCTGGCCGCAACCGATGTGCTGGTCAATCTGCTGCCTAACACCCCCGAAACCCATGGTCTGCTCAACCATGAGCGCCTGGCCGGCTTACCCAAGGGTGCTGCCCTGATCAATGCCGGGCGCGGCGAGCAGCTGGAAGAATCGGCGCTGCTGGCCTTGCTCGATGCAGGCCATCTGCGAGGGGCACAACTTGATGTATTGGGTCAGGAGCCACCCGGCAAGGAACACCCGTTCTGGCACCACCCGGCTATCGTGCTGACGCCGCATATTGCGGCTGCCACGCTGCCTGGCCCGTCGGCCCGCCAGGTGGCCGGCAAGTTACGCGCACTGTTGCGTGGTGAGACAGTGCCCGGTCTGGTGGATCGCGAGCGCGCATACTGAGCGTCTGCTACGGACTTCAGTCAGGGCTGGGCGGTGAGGGCTGGGTGGGCGCCAAGTTAACCTTGGCGCTCCACACGCAAAAAAAAGGGGCGCACAAGGCGCCCCGAGCAGGGAGTTACAGAGAAATCAATCGGTGTATCAGTTGCTTACAACGGGTGCGGTGTCAGGCGGGGCCGTGACGGCGCTGAGCATCAGTTGGCCATCCTCTACCGGGATACGGTTGCTGGTGGGCGGCTGCGCCATCCGGATCACCGCCAGTTTGTCGTCCAGGCGGTATTGCACGTCGTAGCCGCGCAGCTTGTCTTCGGTACGCAGCACGGTCTTGCAGCGTTGCTCGCTATGGCTGACGCGGTCTTTTTCCTGCATGTTCTTCTGTATGCGATTACCGGCGTAGCCACCGCCCAGCACGCCGATCACGGTGGCGGCTTTCTTGCCATTGCCTCCGCCTACCTGGCTGCCCAGCGCACCACCCAGCACACCGCCGATGACGGTGCCGGCAATTCGATGTTCATCCTTGACCTTGGCCTGGCGGCTGACCTGCACCTGCTGGCAAACCTGCACGGGCACCTTGACGGTCTCGTGTACCGCAGCGACCTGGACGACGTCAGCGTAATCCGGGCCCTTGATTGCCTGGTAGCCGGCTGCGGCGCCCAGTGACAGCGCAGTGGTGCCGCCGATGACTATCCCGGTGAGCATGGACTTGTTCATCCCGCATTGCTCCATCACATTGGCTGATAGGGGGCATTGTGACCATGGCTGGCTGAATGCAAGCTGAACTGATTATGACAAATGAAACAAGGCGATAGGGATATCGCCTTGTATTGATTGAGATTGCTTGAGATCTACGTTGTGGGCTGGGTTGTTATCCACAGGGTGGCCGCAGCGGGCCTCAGGCAAGTACCTGTCGCGGGCAAAGGCAAGGTTTAACGCTTGCGCCCACCGACGATGGAGCCCAGCACACCACGCAGTATCTGCCTGCCGACCTCGTTCGCCATGGTGCGTGCCATGCTCTTGGCCGCGCTCTGAACTACCCCATCATGCTGGCCGCCACGCGGGCCGGTACGGCCAAACAGGAAAGCGCCCAGCCCATCCAGCAGGCCACCGCCCTCTGCTTCGGCAGGTGCAGCCTGGCCGGTCGACCCGGCCTTGGCCGCAGCGGCACCATCCTTGCTGCCGCGTAGCTTCTCGTAGGCCGATTCCCTGTCCTCAGCAGCTTCATAATGGCCAGCCAGTACCGAGTTGGCGATCAGGGCCTGGCGCTCTGCCGGGCTCAGTGGGCCGAGCCTGCAGGCCGGCGGCACCACGAAGGCGCGCTCGACCACATTGGGGCTGCCTTTGGCGTCCAGGAACGACACCAGCGCCTCGCCCACACCCAGTTCCATGATGGCCGCTTCGGCATTGAAGGCTGGGTTGGCACGTAGGGTTTCTGCGGCCACCTTGACGGCCTTCTGGTCGCGCGGGGTAAAGGCACGCAAGGCGTGCTGCACCCGGTTGCCCAGCTGACCCAGCACGGTCTCGGGTATGTCCAGCGGGTTCTGAGTGACAAAGTACACGCCCACCCCCTTGGAGCGTATCAACCTGACCACCTGTTCCACCTTCTCGACCAGGGCGGGCGGTGCATCGCTGAATAGCAGGTGAGCCTCGTCGAAAAAGAATACCAGCTTGGGTTTATCGAGATCGCCGGCCTCTGGCAGCTGCTCGAACAGTTCGGACAGCAGCCACAGCAGGAAGGTGGAATACAGCTTGGGCGCATTGGTGAGCTTATCGGCAGCCAGGATGTTGACGACACCATGACCCTGGCCATCGGTCTGCATCAGGTCGGCGATATCGAGCATGGGCTCACCAAAGAACTTGTCGCCGCCCTGGGTCTCCAGTGTCAGCAAGCCGCGCTGGATGGCCCCAACGCTGGCGGCCGAGATATTGCCGTATTCGGTGGTGAACTGTTTGGCGTTCTCGCCCACGTACTGCACCATGGCACGCAGGTCTTTCAGATCTATCAGCAGCAGGCTGTTGTCGTCGGCAATCTTGAAAATCAGCTGCAGCACACCGGCTTGCACCTCGTTGAGGTTGAGCAGGCGGCCCAGCAGCAACGGCCCCATGTCCGAAATGGTGGCGCGCACCGGGTGGCCGGCCTCGCCATAGACGTCCCACAACATGGCAGGGCAGGCGGCATAGTCCAGCTGCATTTCCAGCTGCGCCAGCCGGGCTGACAGCTTGGGGTTGTCGCTGCCGGCGGCGGCAATACCCGCTAGATCACCCTTCACATCGGCCATGAATACCGGCACACCTGCCCGCGAGAATCCCTCTGCCATGCGCTGCAGGGTCACCGTCTTGCCGGTCCCGGTGGCGCCGGTAATCAGGCCATGGCGGTTGGCCAGGGCGGGCAGTATCTCAATGGGCGTGGGGCCGGCTTTGGCGATCAGCAGGGCTGCAGTCATGGGATGTCCTGTAGAAAAGTATGGGCAGGGGGCAAGCATGCCCGCTTGGGCAATTACACTACCATGCCACCCCGACGGCAAGCCACGCCGATGGCCTGTGCTGGCGTTTGCGACGCTGGTGCGAAAAAATCATGAACAGGCTCTAAACTGCAAGGCAACTGCCCCAGCATGCCGAGGTTGTATTGCTATGACCGGTCGTTACCTGCCACGCGTTGACACCAGGGCAACGGTGCACAGTCTGTGCCTGCTCGCAGGCCTGTTGCTGGCGGCCATGCCAGCCCTTGCTGCGGATGAGCCTTGCAAGCAGTTGCTGATCTCGGGCAACCCCGAATACCCACCCTATCTGTGGCGCGACCCGGCTGACGAGAGCCGCCTGATAGGCGCCAACGCCGAAATGATGCAGCTGCTGAGCAAGGAAATTGGCGTGCCGGTTAGCGTCAAATATGCCGGCCCCTGGGGCCGTGTGCAGGAGGAAACCCGTCACGGCAAGGTGGACATGATCGCCGGCGCCTTCTTTACCCTGCCCAGGCTGGAGTACATGGACTACTTTCAGCCGCCCATCGCCACCACCCGCACTGTGATCTGGACCCAGGACACCAAGGGTATCAAGTACCGCAAGTGGTCGGACCTGAGCCGGCTCAAGGGTATTACCGTCATCAACAACAGCTTTGGCGAAGCCTTCGATACCTATGCCAAGAAGCACCTGGATATCTACAAGGTAGCCAGCGTGGAGAGCGCACTCAAGATGCTGGGGCTGGGGCGGGCCGATTACGTCATCTACGAGGAAGCCCCCGGGCTTGCCTATGCCGCCAAGCTGGGGGTGCGCGGGCTCAAGGCGGCGACTGTGCCCATCACCAATGAAGATCTTTTCCTGACCCTGTCGCATAAATCGGTCTGCAATACCGGCGAGATGCGCGGGCGCATTGCGCGCGCCATGCATAAGCTGGCACAGGACAAGGTGATGGAGGAACTGCTGGCGCGCAATATCCAGTTGTGGCGCAAGCAGGCGGACTAGCGAGCCGCTGCTGGCGAGACGAAATCAGGGCAATAGTCCGCACCAGCTTGAGTTGCCAGGGGGAATGCAGTCCAAGCACTGTGCCGCTCTTCAGCTAGCGACCTTCGCCAAACAACGCTGGTATCGCCAATCCACACGCTTGGCAAACCACTCGGTGGTCAGCTTGCGGCTGATTTTGGGGCTCGATAGCCGTATCTGCGGTGCGATGGCGCGTGGCAGGGGCTTGCTGGCAGCAGTGTCCGCCAGGGCAAATAGGCGCTGGTAGAGAGGGCTCTGGCCGAAGTTGTTGGTTTTTTCCAGCAGCAGGTCGCGCTCTATCTCGGCTGGGCTGAGTTTGAGCTTGCCGGCCAGGGGGCGGATGGCTTCCAGCGTGCTGCTGGGCTGTTTGCTGGGGCGGCCAGCGCTGTAGCGCAGCAGGTCGCCGTCCAGGTCTATCTTACGCTTGCTGAGCTTGGCGACGGCTGCCTGGAAAGCCGCATTACGGCTGGAATAGCGGCCGGCGTTATAGTCGGCGAAACGGAAGAACAAGGTATCGTAAGGCACCTGGTAGTGCAGCAGGTTGGCAATGCCGAAGTAGATGCCGCCACGGCGGGTAAATACTTCGCGCCGCATACTTTCCCTGACCGGGTAAGGATAAGGCCAGGCGCGGGCGTGGCTGGTGGCAAAGTCGATGCTGACCTGCATGGGGCCGCCGGTGCGTACCGGATTCTGGCTGCTGAGCGAGACGCCGAAACTCTCGGCTTCGGCCGACATTTCCTCGTACAGTAGATTCATCTCGCGCTCGGTGCGGAGTTTGTCTATGCGACTGCGAAAACTCTGGCCGTTGCTGGATTTGACCTTGAGTGCGGCGGTCACCAGGGGCATGGGTATGCCTTTTTCGTCGGCCTTCAGTTCTATCTGCTTCCACACCATCTTGCCCAGGCCGGGCACCACCGGGTCGGCCTCCCAGCTGGATTCCTGCTCGATGACCGAGGTGGCGGCGCAGAAATACTCGGCGGTATAGGGTATGCGCAGGGCTTCGAAGGCGGCAAAGATATCGTTGCTCCAGCCGGCCCTGTCCTTGATCTTGTCCGGCATCAGCCGGTTCAGCAGGGCGCGGCCCTGCTTGGGGTTGCTCCAGGCTGGTGCCGTGGCGGCTGGCGCGGTGGGTGCCACCACATCGGGCCTTGCCGGCGGCGGTGGCGGTGTAGGTGGGGCCTGCGCAATGGCTGGCTCGTTGCTGACAGCCGGCTGTGCTGCCACGACGGGGGCCGGCGCTTGCTGCGGATCGAGGGTGCTGGCGCAGGCGGCCAGCAAGAGGCTGGACAGCAGGGCGGTATAGAGACGCAAAGTGGACACGTTGGCTACTAGCTAAAGATATATGCAGGCGCATCCTACGATATGCCAGCGTCGACGGCGAGCCTGCGTACAATAGCGGTATGTCACTACCCCCTCCTTACGAAACCCTGACTCCTGATTGCCTGCTGACGGCGGTGGAGAATCTGGGCCTGCCTGCCAGTGGCAGCCTGCTGGCACTCAATAGCTATGAGAACCGTGTCTACCAGCTGGGCATGGACGATGCGCCGCCGCTGGTGGTGAAGTTCTACCGACCAGCCCGCTGGACCGACGCCCAGATCATCGAAGAGCATGACTTCGTGGCAGCGCTGGCGGCCGAGGAGATTCCGGTAGTGGCGCCCATGCAGATCAATGGGCAGACCCTGCACCATCACGCGGGTTTTCGCTTTGCTGTGTTTCCCCGCCGTGGTGGCCGTACGCCAGAGCTGGATGATTCGGCCGTGCTCGAGTGGATAGGCCGGTTCATGGGGCGTATCCACGCCATGGGCGCGACCCGGCCTTTTACAAGCCGGCCGACAGTGGATGTCGCCAGCTTTGGTGATGAATCCGTGGCTTGGTTGCTGGCCAGCGATTTCATTCCGCAAGACTTGCGCGAGGATTACCAGGCGCTGACCCGCCAGGCGCTGGATGGCGTGCGCCGCTGTTACGATAGAGCTGGGGCAGTGGCAAGCCTGCGCCTGCATGGCGATTGCCACGCCGGCAATATCCTTTGGACCGACGCCGGCCCGCATTTTGTCGACTTTGACGACGCCCGCATGGGCCCGGCCATACAGGATCTCTGGATGTTGCTGTCGGGCGAGAGACAGGATCAAGTCAGGCAACTGGCCGACGTACTGGCGGGTTATGAAGACTTTTGTGACTTCAACCAGCGCGAGCTGCATCTGATAGAGGCACTGCGTACCTTGCGCCTGCTGCACTACAGTGCCTGGCTGGCCCGCCGCTGGGACGACCCGGCCTTTCCTGCGGCCTTTCCCTGGTTTGGCACGGCGCACTACTGGAGCCAGCGCATGCTGGAGTTGCGCGAACAGGTAGCGCAGATGGAAGAACCGCCGCTATGGCCTGTTTGAACGATGGGCTTGATGTTTGAACATCCGGCGCCACTTACTGGCTAGCTGACTCTTACCCACCCACCGGAGCCTTGCCGTGAGCCTGTCCATGTACCAAGCGTCTATCCCCGTCTTTATCCGCATGCTGGGCAACCTGTCTGCGATACTGGACAAGGGGGCCAAGCACGCAGAAGCAAAGCAGTTCGACCCCAGTGTCCTGGTCAACAGCCGCCTGGCACCCGATATGTTCCCGCTGGCGAGACAGATACAGATCGCCACTGATGGCGCCAAGGGCTGTGCGGCGCGCCTGGCCGGCATCGATATTCCGGTGTTCGAAGACACCGAGACCACCATAGATGAGCTGCAGGCGCGGATAGCCAAGACCGTGGCCTTTTTGCAAAGCGTCAGCGCAGCGCAGATCGATGGCACTGAGGAAAAGCTGGTTACCCTCAAGCTGCGTGGCCGTGAGGCGCAGTTTGCCGGGCAGGCCTATCTGCTGAACTTCGTGCTGCCCAATTTCTATTTTCACGTCACCACCACCTACGCCATCCTGCGCCATAACGGCGTAGATATCGGTAAGCCAGACTACCTGGGATCGTACTGACAAATAGCAGGCTGGGCACCCTCCGGTACCCAGCCTGCGTGGACTGCCGCCTGCGGGAACGACAGAGCCGGGGCGGGGCCAGCGCCGGACCTTCCCAGTGATCGTCATTGCTACCGTTTCCAGATGTAGCCGGTTTTGGCATAGTCGCGGCCATGCTAAAACATATCAACCAGTTGGCTGAATCCCACGGGCAGCTACAAAAGGGCCGTGGCCTGGTATCCGGTGTCGTGGCCCTGTGCTTGGGCATACTGTGTTTCCTGGGCGTGCTGGCCTTCCACTTTCCTGCCTACCTCACCACCCCCGAGCTACGCCAGAACTACGATGTGGCCACCATACGGCAGATCATGTTCTGGGCCATGGTGGTAGCAGGCGGGATATCGCTGGCCAACATCGTGTTGGGCCGGGTGCGCTGGCTTTCTGCCTGGGCCTTTGGCTTTGTGGTTCTCACCGCCTTGCTGGGTGGTCACAAGGTACCGGTCAGGGACTTTGCCGACCACACGCCCTATATCGGTCTGGACTGGTTCATTCTCGATCTGCTGGGCTCCAGCCTGATCTTCATCTTTATCGAGAAGCTGTTCCCGTTGCGGCGCGACCAGCCAGTGTTCCGGCCTGAGTGGCAGACGGATTTTCACCATTTCATCGTTAACCACATGGTGGTGGGCTTTGTGCTGCTGGCCACCAACTTGCTGGTACACAAGCTGTTTGGCTGGGCTACCTTCAGCACGGTACAGGATGCCGTCAAGGATCTGCCCTTCGTGGTCGAGCTGTTCCTGATCGTGCTGGTGGCCGATCTGATGCAGTACTGGACCCACCGCGCCTATCATGAAGTCCCCTGGCTCTGGCGCCTGCATGCGGTACACCACAGCGTCAAAAGCATGGACTGGCTGGCGGGATCGCGCCAGCACATACTGGAGCTGCTGATCACCCGTACGCTGGTGCTGGGCCCCATCTTTGTGCTGGGCTTCAGCAAGGAGGTCATCGACGCCTATATCGTCATCGTGGGCTTCCAGGCGGTGTTCAACCACGCCAATGTCAGTGTGCGGCTGGGGCCGCTGCGCTATCTGATCGTCACGCCCAACTTCCACCACTGGCATCACAGTCAGGATCAGGAAGCGCTGGATCGCAACTATGCAGCGCATTTTGCCTTTATCGACTACCTGTTCGGCACGGCGGTCAAGAGCGACCGGCCTTGGCCCAGCGAGTATGGTGTGCTCGGAGATTACGTACCCAACGGCTTCTGGCAGCAGTTCAAGTTTCCCTTTACCTGGAAAGGTTGAGCGCCTTATATCAGCTCAAGCCATTCGTGAATGGGCGAGATGCAGCAGGCGCCAGGGCGCCCTTAGACAGCAGGCACTTCCCTGATTGAGCGCCCCCCCTTCCTTGGTGCCGCCTGTACTGCCAGAGGTTATTGGCACCAAGCGACCTATCCGGCTGTATGGCCTTTCACCCTCTATGCTTCAGCCAGACAGGTTGGCTAGGCTGGCATATGGCACAAAATCTCAAGCGTTCCTGGTGGCAGCGTTTCTGGCGGGGAATTGCGCCCGGCATCCTGATGTCCTGCTGCTTTGTCTTGCTGGGGCTGGCTGCATTGGGGGTGTCGTTCTATCCCATAGTCCAGCATCTACGCGCCCAGCACTGGCAACCCGTACCCGGGGTCTTGCAGGCGCTCGACTACATCAAGGCCGAGGGCAGAACCGGCAGGGCAGATCTATATCGGCTGGAAGGTAGCTACCGCTATCGCTGGCAAGGGCGGGAATATGGTGGCAGCCGTATCAGCTTCAGCCTGGTCAGCGACAATCTGGATGACGGGTTTCGCGAGCGCATTGCTGCGCGCCTGGGGCCGGCAGGCAGCCCCATCACCGTACTGGTCAATCCTGCGCGGCCCACTGAATCTGTTGTCATAGCCGACATACGCTGGCTGGAGTTTGGCCTGACCTTGCTGGGGGCCGCCATGTTCGGCCTACCGGGAGCCGTATTGCTGCGTGCGATGCTGCGCAAGGGGCCGGTCAGGGTGCTGCCGCCGGGGCAGGTATCGTGGCCTCTGGTACTGGGTTTGTTGGCGACGGCACCGCTATGGTTGCTGCTTGCCTGGCTGCTCTGGCGGGATGATCACCCCGTTTGGGCATTGGTATGCACCTTGCCGGTGATGCTGGCATTGAATGGGCTTAGAGTCGGCTTGCACCGTTGAACACTACCGCTACGCGACGGAACTAGGCGAGGGGTGCCGCGATCCACTACCATCCCCTCCTCCTACTGCCTATCGCATCTCATGCTGACTACGCTAGCCATCTCCAACTATCGCTCCCTGCGCAACCTGGTGTTGCCGCTGGGGCCGTTGAATGTGATCACCGGCGCCAATGGCAGCGGCAAATCCAGCATCTATCGTGCCCTGCGCCTGTTGGCCGAAACAGCACAGGGGCGTGTGATACCGGCATTGGCGCGGGAAGGTGGTTTGCAATCGACCTTGTGGGCTGGGCCGGAGACCATTACCCGTGCCATGCGGCAGGGGGATCAGGCCATAGAGGGGACGGTGCGCAAGGATCCCATCCGGTTGCGGTTGGGCTTTGCCGGTGAGAACCTGGGCTACTTGATAGAGCTGGGTCTGCCCATACCGCGCGAGACCGCCTTCGGGCTGGACCCTGAAATCAAGAGCGAGCAGATCTGGACCGGGCCGTTTCTGAGGCGGGTGTCGCAGTGGGTGGACAGGCAGGGGGCCTTGGTCCGGTCCAAGGATGAATCCGGCAACTGGCAGGTCATCAGCACCCAGCTCTCCAGCTTCGACAGCATGCTGATGCAGCTGGCCGACCCACGCCATGCGCCTGAAATGCTGCAATTGCGGGAGCAGGTGCGGGGCTGGCGCTTCTATGACCATTTTCGTACCGATGCCGATGCACCGGCGCGGATTCCGCAGATAGGGACGCATACCCCGGTCCTGAGTGATGATGGCCGCGATCTGGCAGCGGCCATGCAGACCATATTGGAGATCGGAGATGCCGAGGGTCTGGCGCAAGCAGTGGATGATGCTTTTCCCGGCGCAACCATCTCGGTGGGCAATCACGACAGCCGATTCGAGCTGAACATGCAGCAGTATGGCCTGCTGCGGCCCTTGCGCATGGCCGAGTTATCAGATGGCACCCTGCGTTATCTACTGTGGGTGGCGGCGCTGCTGACGCCCAGACCGCCAGCGCTGCTGGTGCTCAACGAGCCTGAATCCAGCTTGCATCCCGACCTACTGCCCGCGCTGGGACGGCTGATTGCCAAGGCGGCCAAGCACTCGCAGATCATCGTGGTCACGCATGCCAGCCGCCTGATCGCCACCTTGGAGCGGCAGGCTGGCTGCCAGTCCATTGCCCTGGAGAAGTCACTGGGCGAAACCCAGGTGTGTGGCCTGCATGAACTGGAACGGCCGCCCTGGCAATGGGCGGCCAAGTAGGTGGAGCACCTGAGGAGAGGCCGGTTTGCCTGCTGTCCGTACAGCCGGCAAACCAGGCGGCCTATCAAGCCTTGGCAGGTTTGAGCAAACCCTGGCAGACAGCTTTTTGCGGGTCCTTGCCTGGCAGTTTGCCGCAGACCCCTTCCAGCTGCGCCAATACCCGTTTGGCACTGGCCTGGTGGGCTTGATCCTTGTTCCAGGCATGGATCTTACCGACCAGTTTCTCCAGTGAGCGCCGGTTGCGCTCATAGAAGGCGTTCTTGGTGCCGGCTACCTCGGTCAGGATGTTGGTGGCGGCTTTTTCTATCCGCACTTCGTCCTGGGGAGCCAGTTCGACCAGGCCGCTGACGTAGCTGACACCCCATTGCAGCCGTGTAGCGGGGCCTTCTGAGGCGTTGTAGGCCTTTTCATACCAATCCACCGCCGTGGCCTTGTCTCCACGCTTCTTGGCATTGCTGGCCAAGCTGAGCATGAAGTAATAGGGTGAGTGTGAACGTTTGAGTTCGGCGTTCAGCAGCTTGTCCGAGTCATCGAGCAGACCGGCGCTGCTCAGGGTATAGGCCGCAGTGTTGATAACCGCCTGGCGCTCATAGCCATTGGTGGTGCCGGCATCGGCCTGGGCTACGCGCTTCTTTACCTCGCTTAGCAGTGGCTCGGGCAGGTTGCCCTTGGGGCTAAGCAGGCGCGCCAGCGCAACCTGGGCCGTCACGGCGCCCAGCTTGTCATTGGCCGACAGGCTGGCATCGCCGGCCAGGCTTTGCAGCGACTTGTTCCAGCTGGCCACGAGTGTGGCTTGCTCGGGCGTGCCGCTTGCCGTGAGCAGCTCAATGATCTCGCCTGCGTAGTTCACCAGCACATCAAAGTTGGCGCGCGACTGCTTGGGGTCGGCCAATACCTTGTTCAGCGCCAGCAGCGCGGCTGCCTTGTCGATAGGTGGGGCCTTCTCGGCGTTGGCGGCTGCCGCCAGGGCCTTGAGCTGCAGGCGGGCGGCAGTGGGGCCTTCACTGGCAGGGACGGATTGGGCCAATTTGAGCAAGGTGGCGGGCAATTTGTCTTCTGCGATCAGCTGCGCCTGGTCAGTATCCCAGGAGTAATCGGCCAGCAGCTTCCAGTCATCGCTGCCCAGCTTGCTCCCTTTGAGCGCTGCGGCCAGGGTCTGCTTGACCGGACGTGCATTGCCCAGGGCCATCTCCAGGGTATTCAGATACCGTTCGAAGTCCACTTCGCCTGGCAGACGGGTGATCTCGGTGCCGTCAGGCTTGAACAGTATCATGGTGGGGTAGCCGCGAACCTTGTACTGCGCACCCAGCTTTTGCGCCCCGGGCTGGTCGCCATCAAGGTAGACCGGGATGAACTGACGGGTGCGATCGATAAAGGCCTGCTGGTTGAAGATGGTGGCCTTGACCTGATTGCAAGGCGGGCACCATACCGCACCCCAGTACAGAAACAGCGGCTTGCCGGTAGCACGGGCCTGGGCAAAGGCGGCGGCGACATCACCCTGCTGCCAGGCGATGCCGGGAGGCAGCTTGTGATCGGCGTTGGCGGGCGGTGTGGCGGCATAGGCACTGCTGCCAGCGATCAACAGGGCAGCGATCAGGGTGAGGCGGCGCTTCATGGGCGTCCTTATGCAGAATGGTGTGATGCAATCCTACCGATGTTTCCACCTGGAATAAACGCTACGCCGTGCCTGTGGCTGATTCGTGGGCTGCAAGTCACACCTTGGCGGCATGAGTGGGCTCAATGGGCGATGGCCGGCGAGCGGGGGTAGAGGTGGGTCTCAATCAAGGGAGTGCCGCTGCTTGAGCTTGCCCATACGGTAAGCACCCGGGTTTCCCGGGGGCCTGTACCAAGGGTATCGGCGCTGTACCGCTTGTGATTTCATCGCAGGCGCCCTCGAGCGTATTGAGGCTCCCCGCTGGCGGGCGGGGGTAGGGGTGGGGCTCAATCAAGGGAGTGCCGCTGCTTGAGCTTGCCCATACGGTTAGTACCCGGGTTTCCCGGGGGGGCTGTACCAAGGGTAGTGACCCTGTAGCGCTTGTGAGTTCATCGCAGGCGCCCTCGAGCGTAGCGAGGTTCCCCGCAGGCGGGCGGGGGTAGGGGTGGGTCTCAATCAAGGGAGTGCCGCTGCTTGAGCTGCCTCATAAGGTAAGCGCCCAGGTTTCCCGGGGGGCTGAACCAAGGGTAACGGCGCTGTACCGCTTGTGATTTCATCGCAGGCGCCCTCGAGCGTATTGAGGCTCCCCGCTGGCGGGCGGGGGTAGGGGTGGGGCTCAATCAAGGGAGTGCCGCTGCTTGAGGTTGCCCATACGGTTAGTACCCGGGTTTCCCAGGGGGCCCTGTACTAAGGATATTGAACCTATACCGCTTGTGAGTTCATCGCAGGCGCCCTCGAGCGTAGCGAGGTTCCCCGCCGGCGGGCGGGGGTAGGGGTGGGGCTCAATCAAGGGAGTGCCGCTGCTTGAGCTTGCCCATACGGTAAGCACCCGGGTTTCCCGGGGGCCTGTACCAAGGGTAGTGAACCTGTACTGCGTGTAAGTCCCACAAGGCACTCAAACAACAGCCAGCCCATCGTCGTCCTCTGGCGCCTGCTCTGCCACCAGGCTCAGGTGATCCAGCCCATCGGTGACCTTGCCACCGTCGTTGGCCTTGCTCTCCAGCTTGATCTTGAGCCGGAGCTCGTTGACGGAATCGGCATTGCGCAAGGCCTCTTCCATGGTGATCTTGCCGTTCTCATACAGATCGAAGAGGGCCTGGTCGAAGGTCTGCATACCCAATTCCTTGGACTTGGCCATGACGGCCTTGATACCGCCTACGTCGCCCTTGAAGATCAGGTCGGCCACCAGGGGGGTGTTGAGCATGATCTCGATGGCCGCCACCCGACCCTTGCCATCGCGGGTGGGAATCAGCCGCTGCGAGACAAAGCCCTTCATGTTCAGCGACAAATCCATATACAGCTGCGGGTGCCTCTCCTCCGGGAAGAAGTTGATGATGCGCTCTATGGCCTGATTGGAGGAGTTGGCATGCAGCGTGCCCATGGCCAGGTGGCCGGTTTCGGCAAAGGCCATGGCGTATTCCATGGTTTCGCGGTCACGTATCTCACCGATCAGGATGACATCAGGCGCTTGTCGCAAGGTGTTCTTGAGCGCAGCGAACCAGCCCTTGGTATCGCGCCCCACCTCGCGGTGGGTGATCAGGGAGTTCTTGGCCTTGTGCACATACTCGACCGGATCCTCGATGGTGATGATGTGGCCGAAACTGTTCTCATTGCGATAGTCGATCATGGCGGCGAGGGTGGTGGACTTGCCAGAGCCGGTACCGCCTATCAGCAGTATCAGGCCACGCTTGGACATCATCACGTCCTTGAGTATGGGGGGCAGCCCCATCTCGTCGAAGTTCGGTATCTTGGTAGTGATGGTCCGTAGCACCATGCCCACCTGTTCCTGTTGCACAAACACATTGACCCGGAAGCGGCCGATATCGGGCGGCGCAATGGCAAAGTTGCATTCCTGCTCGCGCTCGAATTCGCTGCGCTGCGCCTCATTCATGATGGCGTAGGCCAGGGCGCGGCTATGCACACCAGTGAGCTTCTGGCCGCCGACTGGGGTCATCTTGCCGTTGATCTTCATGGCGGGCGGAAAGTCGTCCGAGATGAACAGGTCGGAGGCGTTCTTGGTCAGCATGGCCCGCAGCAGGTCGTGCATGTATTTGTGGGCGAGTTCAGGGGTCATGGCATAGCCTCGGGCCGGCGCAAGCGTTAGGGCAGGTGGGGAATCTCGGTGCATGGTTGTTGCCGTGCGGCCAAGGTTCCGGAATGGCCGCATCCATTGTTGCCGCCACAACACAGGTGCAGGGCAGGGCAGTGGCATTCGACGTGACGGGGCCTTCAATGGCTATAGTGAATCTGCGACCTGACTACAAGCCGCATGGCTACCGCCTGTAAGAGCCTGCTCACGATTCTTTCATCCCGGCGAAAGAATCGTGAACAGGATCTAAGCGCCTGTGTTGCCTCAAGGAGACCAACGCCATGGTGAACCGCGTATCGCCCACCGTCCCAGCCAATGACTACGAGTTGGCGGGGGCCGGCAATGAGTATCTGGCCGAACTGCGCAATGAGTTCGGGCAATCCACCCTGCTGAAGATCTTTGATGTCGCTGCCATCGAAATACTGGCGGACTACATGCAGATATACCGGGTCTCGGCTGGCAAGCGATTGCTGAAGGAAGGGGAGCGCAGCGACTTTGCCCTGTTGATACTGTCGGGGGCCGTGAGCGTAGTGAAGTCGCACGAGGACGGTAGCCAGCATCAGATTGCCATGGTGATGCCGGGACGGCTGATAGGGGAAATGTCCTTGATAGACGGCGAGCCCCGGTTTGCCAGCTGCGTGGCCGCCACCAATACCTTGATCGCAGTGTTGAGCCGCCGATCCCTGCTGGACCTGCTGGATGAACACCCCAAGCTGGGGTCCTTGCTGCTGATGCGCC
Organism: Chitinimonas prasina; assembly: GCF_030160395.1. Taxonomy (GTDB): domain Bacteria; phylum Pseudomonadota; class Gammaproteobacteria; order Burkholderiales; family Chitinimonadaceae; genus Chitinimonas; species Chitinimonas prasina. The sequence goes on along the minus strand of NZ_BSOG01000001.1, from coordinate 123,597 downwards.
TGACGGCCTTGGTTAGCCATCGCCTACGGCTTACCAGCGCCAAGCTGGTCGAGAAAATGGCGGCAGCCTAGCCCGGTTGCTGCCGCGCCAATTGCCGTATCTCGGCCGATTCGATGATGCGTACGCCCGTGCCAAGCTGCTTGGCACAGGCATGCATGGCCAAGGCGACATCCGCACCGGCTATGGGCTTGAGGCGGGATGGCAGCAAGCCGCCGAGGCTGGCGGCAATCTTCTCACCCAGGCGGAACTCGGGCCGCTCGCCTATCAGCACCGAAGGACGGAACAGGCTGAGCCTGGGGTAGCCCAGGGCTTGCAAGCCGGCTTCCATCTCTCCTTTAACCCGGTTGTAGAAGACCCGTGAGCCGGCATTGGCTCCCAGTGAACTGACCACCAGGCAATGCTGGGCGCCCCGCTCGCGCGCCAGGCGGGCAATGGTCAGGACGTAGTCCAGGTCGACCCGGCGGAAGGCAGCTTGCGTACCGGCGGTCTTGATGGTGGTGCCCAGGGCGCAGAACACGGTGTCGATCCGGGGCAGCGTGATGGCATCCAATTGTTCATAGTCCACCAGCATTTCGACCAGTTTGCCCTCGGTGAGCCCAGTGGGGCGGCGCAGCAGGGCATGCACCTGGCCATAGGTCGGGTCGTGCGCCAGCAACTGTGCCAGATGGCGGCCTATCAGGCCGGTGGCACCTGCAATCAGGGCGGTTTGCTGCATGGTTCAGCCTTGCGCGAGTTGGGCAAACAGGGGAATCAGTATCGCGTTGTCGATCTCCAGCAGGCGATCGCCCACATACAGTTCGGTATAGCTCCAGCCTGGCACGTCGGTGGGACGCATGCGGTTGATCAGCCAGATACCGCTGTCCTTGGCGATGGCATCGCGCCTGTCCAGCAGGACTTCGGGTTCGGCATCAAAATACAGATGCAGCATATTGGTATGCGGCGTGGCAGGGTTCACCCGCAGGCCAGGCAAGCCTGCCAGCCCGTGTGCCAACGAGCATGTCCGTTGGTAGAGGGCATCCATCAGGGACAACCTGGCATCCAACTGCATGGCGGCCGAGGCTATCATGGGGCTCTGGTGCATCAGGGTGCCGCCCAGGCGACGCTGCCATAGCCTGGCCTGCGCCACGAAACCCGCATCACCAGCCAGTACGGCACCGGCTATGCCACCCAAGCCCTTGTAGGTAGAGACATAGACCGAATCGAAGCCGGCTGCGATATCGGCATAGCTTTTGCCATAGTAGGCACGGCTTTCCCACAGGCGGGCACCATCCATATGCAGCGGCAACTGCCGCTGCCGGGCCAGGGCCTGCAGTGCCATCAACTCGTCCCATGCCGGTAGCTGGCCACCGGCCTCGCGTATGGGTAGCTCTACCAGCAGGCAGGCCAGGGCTTGCTTTACGTCAGCCAAGTCGGTTGCGGTCATGGGGCGCAGGCGGTCGCCTACCGGTACGGCATGCAGCCTTAGCAAGGCGGCATGGGCTTGTTCCTCGTGCAGCGCCAGGTGGCTGGTCGGGTGCAGGCCGATACGCGGCAGGCCGGCCTGTTCTGCCCATATCTGGGCGGCGATCAACTGCGCCATCACGCCACTGGGCATGAAGACGGCTGCGGGCTTGCCCAGCAAGCCCGCAATCTTCTGCTCGAAGCGCTCGATCAGCTCGCCGCTGCCGTAGTTGTCGTGCTCTACCTGGTGGGTCTCGCACCAGTCTGCCAGCGCGCGGAACTGCTCGGCCGGGCTGGGGCTATGGAATCCGTTGATGTGGTGGCGACATTGCTGTTGCAGCAGCTTGCGTTCGTCGGGCGTCAAGGGCATGGGTGGCGGGCCAGGGTGGGAAGCTGGCAGTTTGCCCGATTTCGACCTGCGCTGTCGTGCGACAATCGGGCAGCCTTGTTATCGTGATACGCACATGTCCACCACCCTCAAGCCTGCGCCTGTGCAGGCACTGACAACGATATTCCACTACCACGCCCATGTGTATTTCGACGCTGCCACGCGTGAGCAGGCCTTGCTGCTGCGTGAACGGGTGGCGCAGCGTTTCGCGGTGGATATGGGGCGTTTGTTTGAGCAGGCCGTGGGGCCGCATCCCTGCGCCCAGTATGAAATCGGCTTCGAACAGGCCTTGTTCGGCAGCCTGGTGCCCTGGTTGATGCTAAACCGCTTGGGGTTGCCGGTGCTGGTGCACCCCAATACCGATGCTGAGCTGGCTGACCATGTGGACCACACCTTGTGGCTGGGTGGGCCACTGGCCTTGCGGACAGACAGCCTGGCCGTATCGTTGCAGGTACTAGGGCAGGCGGCGCCAAGACCGGTCGTGATCAACACGGCACCGTTGCAGGATAATTGAGTCGGGGCTGAACTTATCAGTTCAGGATACGGTCTGACTTGTCCAATCGGCATTGCGCCACCATCTTGGTATGAGGACGGGTATCATTCCTTCTTGCCACGCTGGGCGTGGCCACTCAATCAAGTCGAGGAGTTTGCAGCGAAATGAAGTCACTTTTGGTAGCCCTGTTCGCATTCTTTGTGAGCTTTACCGTGCTGGTACCAGAAGCCGAGGCCAAGCGCTTTGGCGGCGGCCGTTCGTCCGGCATGCAGCGCAATACGGCGCCACAGAAGGACGCAACACCCCAGCGCCAAGGCCAGGGACAGCAAGCTGCGCCGACCACCCCCAAGCGCAATTGGATGGGCCCGATTGCCGGCTTGGCAGCAGGCCTGGGCCTGGCGGCACTGTTCTCCCATCTGGGCATGGGTGAAGGCATGGCCAACTTCGCCATGATTCTGTTGCTGGCTGCGGTGGCCTTCTTTGCCATCCGCTTCCTGATGCAACGCATGCGTCCAGCGACGGCCACCCCTGCGCAGTTTGCTGGCGCAGCCGGCACTGCAGCGCCCATCCCTGCGCCTATGGCTTTCCAGGGCCAGCAGCAATATGCCAGCGTGACACCCAGCAGCACTATGCCGGCCGACTTTGATCGCGAAGCCTTCGTCCGTGTGGCCAAGCTGAACTTCGTCCGCCTGCAGGCCGCTTATGATGCAGCCGATCTGGACGATATCCGCGAGTTCACCTCGCCGGAGATGTTCGCCGAGATCAAGATGCAGATCAGCGAGCGCAAGGGTGCTGCCAACCACACCGACGTGGTTGAAGTAAATGCTGACGTGATCGATTACGCCCAGGAAGGCCGCCGCGATATCGCCAGCGTGCGCTTCTATGGCCTGATTCGCGAGAGCCAGGATGGCGCTGCCGAGCGCTTCGATGAAACCTGGCACCTCAGCCGCAACAACGATGGCCGTCAGGGCTGGGTAGTGGCGGGTATACAGCAGAACAGCTGATCAGAGGATAGTGAGCCAGAAAAAATGGGGAGCTGATCGCTCCCCATTTTTTCTGGCTAGCTGACGCTATGCCGTGGGCTTGGGCTGGCTGCGGGCGTACTTTGCATACAGCGTCTCAACCTTCTCTCGCGCCCACGGGGTGCGGCGCAGGAAGGTCAGGCTGGACTTGATATTGGGATCGACCAGAAAGCAGCGTATGGCAATCCTGCGTCCCAGCTCCTCCCAGCCATAGTGGGCGACCAGCGCGTTCAGCATGGCTTCCAGAGTGATGCCGTGGCCGGGGTTGTTGGCTTGTGTCATGAGCTCTTGCCTTGGTTGAGTGCGGCCTGTGCCTGCTGCAGCCATTGCTTGTTCAGCGACTTGGCATGGCTGTGCCAGTGCCGGCTGTCTTGTACGATTTCCTGATAGAGATGGCTGGCACGCGCTTGGTCAGCGGGATGGTCATGGCCGCTCAGCCAGTCTGCGTAGCGGCACTTGGGTTCCGGGTCGCTAGCCACGACCAGGGCTGCTTCAAAGGCATCGCGAGCCGATTCCTGGCCTAGTGCGGCCAGCGTACGCGCATGCAGCAAGGCTGGGGCAGGTTGGCGGCGGCTGTCGGGCTGGACCTCGAACAGGGTTTGCAGGCTAGTGGCCGCCGGCGCATACAGCGCATTGTCGAACTGGGCGCGGGCCAGGCCTGCCAGCACGGCAGGGTCACGGGCAAAGGGGCCTTGGGCGGCCTCCTGATAGTGCTGCAGTGCCTCGGCTACGGCACCCGTCTCCATCAGGGCGGCTGCCAGCCGCAGGCGCTTGTCCAGCGTGGGTGTCAGGTCGAATGCCTGGCGGGCCTCGCGCAGCTCGCGGTTGGGGTCGACCAATTGCTTGATGACTTTTTTGGCAACCCGGCCACCACGGGTGTAGCGCAGTTCCGGCAGGTAGATGGCGAAGAAGTAAACAATGCTGCCCAATAGCGGGAACATGAACAGTATCATCAGCCAGTACATGTTCTGACGGCTGCGTATGGCATGGATGCCGAAGTACAGGGCGACGATGAAGTGCAGCCCTAGGCCGAGTATCGGCATGGTAAGTCCTCTTGCTGGAATGCATGAATCTGATTTGGCTGGGCATTTTACCCGCCCTGGGCGTGCGGCGGGCTACTTGCGCATTTGGGTTTGCCGGTTAGACTGCCGCCTTCTTCAGCGAGGAAGCAATACTTGAAAGCGCCTTTACCCTTACGCGATGGTGTGGCCCCCAGCTATCTCTGGCTGCCTGCCGGGCAGTGGCCGGACTTGCTCAGCTTTTTGGTGCAGCGTTTTCCGCATGTGGCGGAAACCGTGCTGCGTGGGCGCCTGGAGCGGGGGGAGCTGGTGGATGAGGCGGGTAGGGCACTGGCATGCAGTAGCGCCTACCGGCCCGGTAGCCGTATCTGGTATTACCGCGAAGTACCTGCGGAGACACCTGTCCCCTTCGAGGAGGTGATCCTGCATCGTGACGCGCGCCTGCTGGTGGTGGACAAGCCACATTTCCTATCGGCCATCCCGGCAGGACGCCATCTGCGCGAAACCCTGCTGACCCGATTGCGCGACAAGCTGGACCTCCCCGAGCTGACTCCGGTACACAGGCTAGACCGGGAAACCGCCGGGGTGATGCTGTTCTGCCTGCACCCTCCCAGTCGTGGCGCCTATCAGAAGTTATTCGAGGCCAGGCAGGTGGAAAAGGTCTATGAGGCCATCGCGCCATTCCGCCCTGATCTGGCACTGCCCAGGGTGCATCGCAGCAGGCTGGAGGAGGGCGAGGGCTTCTTTGCTATGCGCGAGGTGGAGGGCGACGCCAATAGCGAAACCCGCATCAGCCTGATTGGGCGCCTGGGGGAACTGGGCCACTACCGGCTTGAACCCCATACCGGCAAGAAGCACCAGTTGCGGGCGCATATGGCGGCCCTGGGCATACCCATACTGCATGACCCGTGGTATCCGGTGCTGACCGAGGGCAAGGGAGATGATTTCAGCCAGCCGCTCAAGCTGCTGGCGCGGGAGATTCGATTCGTGGATCCCTATGATGGGCGTCACCATAGTTACCGTAGCATTCGCAGCCTGACTGAGGACAAGCCGCAGCCGGCTGCTGTTTGAGCCGCGTGGCTGCCTTGGCTGGCGTCGTGCACTGAAAAACCAACACCCCGCTTGTGGCGGGGTGTTGATCTATTCAGGAGGTACGCCGATCAGCGGCTGATGGGCTTGTAGCGTATGCGCTTGGGTTTGGCACCTTCCTCACCCAGCCGGCGCTTCTTGTCGGCTTCGTATTCCTGGTAGTTGCCGTCGAAGAAGGTCCACTTGGAGTCGCCTTCGCAAGCCAGGATATGGGTGGCAATACGATCCAGGAACCAGCGGTCGTGCGAGATCACCATGACCGAGCCGGCGAATTCCAGCAGGGCGTCTTCCAGTGCGCGCAGGGTTTCCACGTCGAGATCGTTGGACGGTTCATCGAGCAGCAGGACATTGCCGCCAGCGATGAGGGTCTTGGCCAGGTGCAGGCGGCCGCGTTCGCCACCGGACAGGTTGCCGACGATCTTCTGCTGATCGCCACCCTTGAAGTTGAAGCGGCCCAGATAGGCGCGGCTGGGGGTTTCGTACTTGCCGACCTGCAGGATGTCACGGCCTTCAGCCACTTCGTCGAACACGGTCTTGTCGTTGCCCAGGGCGCCACGGCTCTGGTCCACGTAGGCCATCTTGACGGTAGGGCCGATCTTCACGCTACCGCTATCGGGCTGTTCCTGCCCCGCCAGCATGCGGAACAGAGTGGATTTACCGGCACCGTTGGGGCCGATGATGCCGACGATGGCACCAGGCGGCACCTTGAAGCTCAGGTCGTCGATCAGCAGGCGATCACCAAAGGCCTTGCTGACGTTCTCGAACTCGATCACTTCATTGCCCAGGCGTTCGGCGATGGGAATGAAGATTTCCTGGGTTTCGTTGCGCTTCTGGTATTCCTGCGAGTTCAGCTCTTCAAAGCGGGCGATACGGGCCTTGGACTTGGCCTGGCGCGCCTTGGGATTCTGCCGTACCCATTCCAGTTCCTTGTTCAGGGCCTTCTGGCGGGCCGATTCCTGCGACTCTTCCTGCTTGAGGCGTGCTTCTTTTTGCTCCAGCCAGCTGGAGTAGTTGCCTTTCCAGGGAATACCGTGGCCACGGTCCAATTCCAGTATCCACTCGGCAGCATTGTCGAGGAAGTAGCGATCATGGGTAACGGCCACCACGGTGCCGGGGAAGCGCACCAGGAATTGCTCCAGCCAATCCACCGACTCGGCATCAAGGTGGTTGGTCGGCTCGTCCAGCAGTAGCATGTCGGGCTTGGACATCAGCAGCTTGCACAGCGCCACGCGGCGTTTTTCGCCACCGGACAGCTTGCCGATATTGGCATCCCAGGGCGGCAGGCGCAGGGCGTCGGCGGCGATCTCCATCTGGGTTTCAAGATCCTGGCCGGCGGTCGAGAGTATGGCCTCGCAACGGGCCTGCTCTTCGGCCAGCTTGTCGAAGTCGGCATCTGGCTCGGCATAGGCGGCATAGACAGCTTCCAGCCTTTGCTTGGCCTCGAAGATCTCGCCCATGCCGGATTCCACCTCCTCGCGCACGGTCTTGGTCGCGTCCAGCAGCGGCTCCTGGGCCAGGTAGCCGATCTTGATGCCAGGCAGGTGTTGTACTTCGCCCTCGAATTCCTTGTCCGCGCCCGCCATGATCTTGAGCACGGTGGACTTGCCCGAGCCATTCAGGCCCAGTAGGCCTATCTTGGCGCCAGGGAAGAAGCTGAGGGAGATGTCCTTGATGATTTGCCGCTTGGGCGGTACGACCTTGCTCACGCGGAGCATGGACATTACATATTGGGCCATGAGGAATCCAGTTGGGTGCTATGCGGAAAGTGGCGCAATTCTAGCAAACCCATGGCAAGGCCGCGCTGACTTAGCGCTGGTCATGAACTTAATTCGTAGAACGGTTGAAGCGCATCCAACGGGCGGGCAGGGGATAGTCTAGGAATTCAGGCTGCGCTGACGCCCGGTAGCTGCTCTGTCCATCTCCAACCGGACATCCCTTGCGTGCATGCCAGGCTCTGACAGTCAGCTGCGTTGGCGGGCCGCCCGGAGCAGTGCGTCGGCGGGGTCCAGTACCTGGTTTAGCGGGCGCTGGGGTTCCCTCAAAGTGGCTGGGCTGGCTCCCTCAAGTAGTTCACGTGTCAGCTGCTCCAGCCCGGCTAGGGGGCGCCAGCGTTCCCCCTGCGCTTCTTCCGGCCAGATGCGGTTGCCATCGAAAACCAGGGCCAGCTGCGGTGTAGCGTGGGCATCGCCCTGGGGAGCCAGGCCATGTGCCAGCCGGCCTGGCCCCAGCCGTCCAATGACGCGCTGATAGGCCCGCAGGGCATCGCTGCAGCGGATAAAGCCAAAGCCTGCAGCCAGTCGGCGGTACTGGTGCGCCAGGGCGGGCCAGTCATCGAATAATTGCTGTATGGCGGTCTCACGCCGATCGAATGGCAGGCTGGGCTGGGTGGCAATGCCGGCCAGCAGGCGGAGCGGGGGCGGTAGGCCGATGCCGCTATTGCGGCAAACCTTGCCGAGGTTGCCGGCCAGTGCAGGCAGGGTGGCACGCAGATTGGCAGCGACCTCGTCAAGGTTAAGACGCCCGTCACTGTCGGGTGACACACCCCAAAGCCCATAGTCGGCGGGGCCATGCTGCAAGGCAGGGTCCGGCACGGCTGGATGGGCTGCCATGGCCTGGCCCAACCAGGTCTCAAATCCTGGTGCGGGTTCGCGACTGAGCAGGGGGTAGGGCTGGTGCTTGTCTGCGCCGGGCGAGTTGGCAACAGGGTGGATATAGGGCGGCTGCATTAGGTCAGCTCACACAAGTGCCGCAAGGTCATGGTGCTGCCGCGCTGCTGGATTGGATGGGCACTAGGCTATGGCCATCTGAGTCTGGCGTGTCTTCGCTCGCTTGGTCGTCGGTAGCGGTGGCGGAAGTACCGGCTTTGCTGGAGACCGCAGCCATCAGGCTATTGAACAAGGCTTCTTCATCCTTGGCATAGCGCTGGGCGGCCTCGGCCAGTTCCCAGGCAAACTCGGCTTCGGTCTTGACGGGGCGCCAGCCTTCCGGACCTAGCTCGGCGGTCTCGACCTTGAAACCGTTGTAGCTGACCGACAGGGGCGGGGCTGGATGATCGCGGCGGTAGCGCTCGACAACAGCCTTGGCATGGCGCGGATCCTTGGCGTTGTCCGTGAAATGCTGGGCTGCGGCGGCAAGGGCTCCGGCACGGGCGACTTCCGCGCCCGACAGCACCAGGCTGATTTGATTGGCCAGTTGGGGCTCAGCCTCCAGCATGGCGTGGAATGCTGCTGCGCGATGATCATCGCGCAGCACTATGCCTTTGGCGCCGCCTTCCATCCGGAGGTCGGGCGGCACCCGTATACCGTACTGGCGCAGCTTGGCGGGCAGGGTGGCAGTCAGGTCGGCCGCAGCTTGGGCTGGGTCGGGCAGGCTGAGACTGCCCAGCCTGCTGGCCTGGGTGGCAAGTTGGCCCGCCAGCTCGCCGGCAAAGCCTTGGTGCTGCGCTAGCGGGGCGACAGGTGGTCGGTTGGCAGGCGGTTGGTTAGCAAAGTGGCCTACTATAGGACTGACCATGATTTCCTCCTGTATTTTCCTATACAGGAAGCAAACCTTGGGCCATCAATGCGTTACAGCCCCTAGGGGCTGTATCAAGTTCGGTATCCAGTGGGGCAGCATGGCCCCTGGCGCTACCCTGTTGGAAATCAGGCCTGGGTGATCAGCAGGTACTTCTGCTGCAGCGCTTCCTGGCTTTCTTTGCGGTCAGGGTCCAGCGGGATGCAGTCTACCGGGCAGACCTGCTGGCACTGCGGCTCGTTGAAATGCCCCACACATTCTGTGCACAGGTCAGGGTTGATCTCATAGATCTCCGCCCCTTGCGAAATGGCATGGTTGGGGCATTCCGGCTCGCATACATCGCAGTTGATGCATTCATCGGTAATCATCAGTGCCATGGTAGGGTCTCGGCTAGGGCAGTCGGGGGCGGATTGTATCACTGCCCCCATGACAGACATTAGAGCCTGTTTCTTTAAGTAAATTCCTGGCCGACAGTCGGTTATGTATCGAGTCGGCAAATGCAAAGCGGCGCACCTGCAGGTGCGCCGCTCTGTGCACAACGTCCTTGCTTACTTGGACGCGTTGATCAGGTACTCGGCCGCCGCGTGGAATTCCTCATCGGAACCACTATAGCCACCCTTGGCGGGCATGGCGCCCTTGCCCGCAGTCGCAATCTTGATGGCGGCTTCGGTGCCATCCTTCAAGCGGGGCGCCCAGGCGGCCTTGTCGCCGATCTTGGGTGCACCTGCAACACCAGCATCATGGCAGGCCATGCAAACGCTGGCATAGATTTCCTTGCCCTTGGTGGCGGGGTCTACCTTGCCGCCCGCCGCCACGGCGCCTGCGCCAGCAATCGGGGGTTCAGTGAACTTGCCGCCAGCGGCATTGCCCATATAGGCAACAGCGCGCGCAACTTCATCATCGGTCAGGTCGGCCGCGCCGCCCTTGGCAGGCATGGCGCCCAGGCCCTTGTTGGCATGCTCGACCAGCTTGGCAAAACCTTGGGCGATACGTGGCGCCCAGGCGGCGGTATCGGCAAACTTGGGGGCACCAGCCAAACCTGCACCGTGGCAGGACAGGCACACATTCTCATATACCGCTTTGCCGTTACGGCTGCCGGGTGGGCCGGATTCGTCCAGTTTGGCAACACCGACAGGCTGTATGCGTGCGATCACCGCTTCGTTGGTCATGGTCGGACCGCCAGCATCAACCTGCATGCCACTGTTGGCCAGCTTGGCGATCAGGACCAGGAACAAGACCAGGCCGACAATCGACAGCAGGACAATGATGATCAGGGACTTTGCCGAGAAATTTTCTCCGGCGTGCGCTTCGCTCATGCTGCCATCCTTTTTTATGCGCTGTATTAAACCAGTACGGGAAAAACCCCGCGATTATAGCGGGGATTGTGGCCGCTCACCAATCCTGGCGCTGCATCGTCGGCGGCATGCCACAGCAGTGCTGCGCTCTGGCAGAGATTAGCGCGGGAAAAAATACACTGTACCCACTTCTGTCGGCTGGACGTTGGGCGCCAAAACCGCTATTCTTGCCGGCCTCTCAGCGTGCGTCCGTAGCTCAGTTGGATAGAGTGTCAGTTTCCGAAGCTGAAGGTCCCTGGTTCGATCCCAGGCGGGCGCGCCAACAGATACAGCAAAAAGCCAGCTAAATGCTGGCTTTTCTGTTTTCTGCACCCCCTATTCTAGGGCTGCATGTCCCCCAGGTAGCGAGTGGGCAGGGCGATCTCTTGCAGGCTGCCATCGGCTTGCCGCTGCAGATGCCATGCTCGTGCCAAGGGGCGTGATGACACGGCCGCGTGAAATTGCTCGTCAATGAAGTGCAGCGCGGCACCGTCATCGGCTGCCCAGCTGTCCGGCATGCTGCCGCTGGCTACCTTGTCCTGCAGGGTAGGACGACGCAAGGCCTCGCCATCGTAATGCGGACAGGCGCCACCCGGTAACCAGCCCAGGCCTTGCAGCGCAGTCAGCGGGCCGGGGATAGAGTCTGTCAGCCCCTGCTGGAACCAGCAGATCATGCCAGCGCTGATCCCACCTATGACCGTGCCTTGCTCATAGGCGCGCCGCAGCAGGATATCCACTCCCCAGGTGCGCCATAGGGCCAGCATGGATAGCGTATTGCCGCCACCTACGAAGATGGCATCCTGCGCAAGCAGAAAGCCCTGCAGGTCTGCCGTGTGGGGCTGGAACAGGGACAGGTGGCTGGCGACGCAGGGGTAGCCAGCATGGGCGCGATAGAACTTCAGCTGGTAGCTGTCGGCATCGCCACTGGCCGTGGGCAGAAAGCAGATGCGCGGCGATGTCTTGCCGGCGGCCGCCAGGAAGTACTTATCCAGTAGCGGGGAAGGCTCCATGGAAAAACCACCGCCGCCCAGCACGATCAACTGCCTTGCCATCCGGCATCAACCCAGTTGCGAGGTGCAGCAGGGGCAGCGCGTTGCTTTGAGTGGAATGGCGCTGTAGCAGTAGCTGCATTCCTTGCTGCTGACCTCTGCGGGTGCGGGTATCTCTTCGCGCTTGAGCTTATTGAGGGTGCGTATCAGCAGGAAGACAGCAAAGGCGACGATGGTGAAGCTGATGACTGCGTTGAAGAAGACGCCCAGGTTGATGGTCACTGCACCGGCATCCTGCGCGGCCTTGAGCGACTCATATGGACCGGCGGCCTTGGTGCCCTCTTTCAGCAGGATGAACAGGTTGGAGAAATCGACATTCCCCAGCACATAGCCTATAGGGGGCATGATCACGTCTTTGACCAGCGAATCGACGATTTTGCCAAAGGCGCCGCCGATAATGACGCCAACGGCCAAGTCGACGACATTGCCACGCATGGCAAATTCCTTGAATTCCTTAAGCATGGTAATCCCTCGGTGATGAAGCGTTTACCCTAGGCGAGGCATTGTTCTTGCGTCATGCGCCGTGGGTAAGGCGGCTGAAAAGAAAACAGGCAGCCTGAGGCTGCCTGTTTGCTCATGCCAGCACGTGAGTGCTTAGAACGAGTGTGCCAAGCCAACGATGAAGCTGTTGTCGTTCTTTACGCCAACATAGTTGCTGGTGTATTCGGTCAGGATGGTGGTGCGCTTGGACAGGCTGTAGTAGAAGCCAGCGGTCACTTGATCCTTGGTCTTGCGATCTTCGTCATAAACGATGCCGCCCAGTTGGACCGAAGCATTGCCCATGGTGTAGCCGACCAGCAGCAGAACGTCGTCGTTCTTGCCAGCAGCGTCGTCGGTGTGTTGCACGGCACCGCCCAGGTTCAGATCGCCAATGTTGGCGGAGGCACCGACCAGGTAAGCGTCGTTGGCCTTGGCGCCGCCGGGCTTGTTGCTGTTCACAGCACCGAACACTGCAAAACCTTGGCCGGAGAACTTCACCGAGGCGCTGATTTCGTTCGAGGCGTTCTTGCCAGCAGTCTTGTCTTCACCAAAGCTGTTGTTCACGGCAACGCTGACCGGACCAAACTCGCCGTCGTAACGGATCGAGTTGTTGGCGCGGTAGTTGCTCATCGAAGTGTTGGTCAGACCCAGCGACTCATTGAAGTAGAAAGGATCCAGTTCTTCGGTAGCCAGGGTGTAGGGGGTCTTGCCGCGACCCAGACCCACGCTGCCGAAGTCACCCTTCAGGCCAACCCAAGCTTCGCGCGAACCGAAGCTGCTGGCGGGGGCGCTGTCCGGGCCGATGCCGGTTTCGACTTTGAAGAAGGCCTTCATGCCGCCGCCCAGGTCTTCTTGACCCTTGAAGCCGATGCGCGAGGAAATGTTGGAGACCTTCAGTTGGTCGGTACCAGCGGTGGTGATGTTCAGGCCCAGGTTGACTTGACCATACAGAACCACTTCGTTGTCGGCAGCCAGGGCTGCAGGGGCGGCCACAGCAGCGGCAACGGCCAGAGCGATGAATTTCTTGTTCATTGCGTCTTCCTTATCAAGGTTGGAAAAACGGTGTTGCAAAAGATGCTCGCTACTTGCGAAGCGAATACATTACGGGCGAATGATAGGCGGCACGCACTTGTGTAAGCAATGCGGTGCTATCAATGCTGCCAGAAAGGGTTTATCGCTGTTTGATGATGCGCAACATTTAATGTATTGATTTATATGGGTTTGTTGGTGATGTTGTGAATTATCCCTAGGTTGCGGCAATGCAACACAAAACCTGGCTATTGGGGAAATCCTGTCTGCGGGATTTGCGTCCAGCATAAGGCTGTGGCACTCGCGGTTAGAGGAATTGCTTAAAAATTGAACAGCTTTGCGCTGCCATCGGCCCGCTTGGCTAGCCCATGGACTTATAATTTACTAAGCAATACGGGTATCGCGAACAACGCATTTTGGCTGGGCTTTATATGAAGGGTAGAACGATCAGCAGATAACGCAGAGTCTTGCCTAACAGAATGCAAAGAGCGCTGCGCAGCGGTGGAAGACGCAGCCAGCCAGCTGCCAGGCAGAGTGCGTCGCCTATTAGGGGTAGCCAGGCTAGCAACAGAGTGGTGCTGCCATGGTGCTGTAGCCAGCACAGGGCGCGAGGCGACAATTTGGCGGTCAATGCATCACTACCCTTGTAGGATAGTCGCAGGCCCAGCCAGAAGCTGGTCAGGCTCCCCAGGGTATTCCCCAGTGATGCCACGGCCAGGGCGCTCCAGGCGGTGTCGGGCCTGGCTTGCAACCAGAGCAGCAGCGCCAGTTCGGAATTGCCGGGCAGCAAGGTGGCCGACAGCAGGGCTGATATAAAGATACCGGCCAGGCCGTAGCTGGCCGGCAGGGGATTTAACCAGTCCAGCACCTAGAATTGCGGCCTGCGCGCGGCATGAGCCATTACCATGTCGGCCAATTGGGTGAACAGCTCCCCCTCATCACGGGTGCTGCGCCAGTGGCCGTCCTGATAGCGGTAATGAAAGCCACCGGAACGGGCCGCCAGCCAGATTTCCTGATTGGCCGAGTGGCGGTTGACCACAATCTTGGCGCCATCATCGAATTCGATCTCCAGCACATTGCCATTGCGGTTGAGATCCACATCGAACTCGCCATCGTCCAGGCCGTTTTCTATCCGGTCGAATATCTGGTCGCTGGCGTTGAGAAATTCACTCTCGTTCATTGGCTTGCCCGGTTTGCGTTGTTAGTATGGCTATTTTACCCCCTACCTATGCTGCCATGCGCCTCCTCTTGTCCTGCCTGATTGCTGCCACCTGTTTGCTGACTGCCTGCGGCTACAAGGGCCCCTTGTTCCTGCCGGATTCTTCGCAGGCGACCCAGCCGAAAGCGCCATGACCATTCTGCCTGGTGCAGCATGAAAAACGCCGCATCCCGGGATGCGGCGTTTGTTTTGGCAATTGCTAGATGCTGACGCCTACCTTGCGCCGGGCTTACTCGTCAATGACGCAGTCCACATAGTACTCGCCGCTGACCTCGTCCTTGATCAGGCCATGGATGTCGGTCTCGAAGCCAGGGAAGCGCTCATTGAAGGCGCGGGCGAAACGCAGGTAGTCAACGATGGTCTTGTTGAAGCGCTCGCCAGGGATCAGCAAGGGGATGCCCGGAGGGTAGGGTGTCAGCAGAATGGCGGTGATACGGCCTTCCAGCGCATCCAGCGATACCCGCTCGATCTCCCGATGGGCCATCTTGCTGAAGGCCTTGGAAGGCTTGAGCGCCGGCACCATATCGCTCAGGTACATCTCGGTGGTGAGGCGTGCCACGTCGTTATCACGGTACACCTCATGAATCTGCTGGCACAGATCGCGCAGGCCCACACGTTCGTAGCGCGGGTGTTTGCCTACAAATTCGGGCAGCGCACGCCAGAGCGGCTGGTTCTTGTCGTAATCGTCCTTGAACTGCTGTAGCGCGGTGACCAGGGTGTTCCAGCGGCCCTTGGTGATGCCGATGGTAAACATGATGAAGAAGCTGTAAAGGCCGGTCTTCTCCACGATCACGCCATGCTCGGACAGGTACTTGGTGACGATGGCCGCGGGGATGCCGCTATCGGCAAAGTCGCCGCCTACATCCAGGCCGGGGGTAATGATGGTGGCCTTGATCGGATCCAGCATGTTGAAGCCATCAGCCAGGGCGCCAAAGCCGTGCCAGCGCTCGTCAGCCTTCAATACCCAGTCCTCGCGGGTGCCTACGCCTTCGTCTGCCAGGTATTCCGGCCCCCAGACCTTGAACCACCAGCTCTCGCCGTACTCGGCATCGACCTTGCGCATGGCGCGGCGGAAATCCAGTGCCTCGGCGATGGATTCCTCGACCAGGGCGGTGCCACCGGGTGCTTCCATCATGGCGGCGGCTACATCGCAGCTGGCGATGATGGAATACTGCGGCGAAGTGGAGGTGTGCATCAGATAGGCTTCATTGAAGCGATGCCTATCCAACTGGCGGGTCTCGGACTCCTGCACCAGGATTTGCGAGGCCTGGCTCAGGCCTGCCAGCAATTTGTGGGTGGACTGGGTGGCAAACACCATGGCGTCCTTGGAGCGGGGGCGATCGCGGCCGATGGCGTGCATATTGCGGTAGAACTCGTGGAAGGCGGCGTGGGGTAGCCAGGCCTCGTCGAAGTGCAGGGTGTCTATGGTTTCGCCCAGCACATCCTTGATCATTTCGACGTTGTAGAGCACGCCATCGTAGGTGGATTGGGTGATGGTCAGGATGCGCGGCTTGTTGTCCGGACGCTTGGCCAGCGCCTCTCGGGCAAACGGGTTGGCCTCAATCTTCTTCTGTATGGTCTCGGGCTGGAATTCGGACAGCGGGATGGGGCCGATGATGCCGAAGTGATTGCGGGTCGGCATCAGGAATACCGGGATGGCGCCGCACATCATGATGGAGTGGAGGATGGACTTGTGGCAGTTCCGATCCACCACCACGATGTCGCCCGGTGCCACCGTGGCGTGCCAGACCATCTTGTTGGAGGTAGAGGTGCCGTTGGTGACGAAGAACAGATGATCGGAACCAAAGATACGGGCGGCATTGCGCTCGCTGGCGGCTACCGGCCCGGTATGGTCGAGTAGCTGGCCCAACTCATCGACCGAGTTGCAGACATCGGCGCGCAGCATGTTTTCACCGAAGAACTGGTGGAACATCTGGCCCACCGGGCTCTTGAGGAAGGCCACGCCGCCGGAGTGACCGGGACAATGCCAGCTGTAGGAGCCATCCTGGGCGTAATGCAGCAGCGCGCGGAAGAACGGTGGGGCCAGCGAGTCGAGGTAGGTCTTGGCCTCGCGCACTATGCTGCGTGCCACGAACTCTGGCGTGTCCTCGAACATATGGATGAAGCCATGCAGTTCCCGCAGGACATCGTTGGGGATGTGCCGGCTGGTTCGGGTTTCGCCATACAGAAAGATGGGGATATCGGCGTTCTTGAAGCGTATCTCTTCCACGAAGGCACGCAGGTTCTTGATGGCGGCGGTTTCCTCACCGACTTCGCCGCCGATGAATTCCTCATCGTCTATGGACAGGATGAAGCACGAGGCGCGGCTTTGCTGCTGGGCAAAGCCGGTAAGGTCGCCATAGCTGGTGGCGCCCATGACCTCGAAACCTTCGGCTTCGATGGCGCTGGCCAATGCACGGATGCCGAAGCCGCTGGAGTTCTCGGCGCGGAAGTCTTCGTCGATGATGACGACGGGAAAGCGGAATTTCATCGGGGAGTACTCCGGTACGGCCATGGCCGTAGCTTGTCATTCAATCACGACGCGCTTGTGACGCATCGCCAGGAAAAGCGCAAGGCCGTATCCGGCTGGATACGGCCCTGTTGGGTGCAAGGCAGATTCTAAGCCTTGACGCCCGTCATGGGTATGGCAGTTTCAAGCATTCGTCAGGCCGGCGGAACCGTGTCGGCAAAAGCCGGCCGCTGGGCCAACTTGTCGGCCAGCCTGGCCAGGTTGGCATAGGATTCGCGCCAGGCGATGTCGGCAAAGCGCAGATCCAGGTAGCCCAGGCAGACACCGACGGCAATATCCGCCAGCGTGTAGCTCTCGCCGTTGCACCAGGGCCGTTCGCCCAGGTCTTCTGACAGGGCGGCCAAGCCGCGCGCCAGCTTGAGCTGCTGGCGATTGATCCAGTCCTCACTCTGCTGCCGGGCGGGCCGTTTGCGTTCCAGGAAGATGGCGGCGGCGGCGTCGCAGATGCCATCAGCCAGTGCCTCCCAGCGCTTGACCTGGATAGCCTGGCGATAATCGCTGGGTATCAGTCGCGACACCGGTGACACATGGTCCAGGTAGTCCACGATGACCCGTGAGTCGTACAAGCTGGAGCCGTCATCCAGCACCAGCACAGGCACCTTGCCCAGCGGGTTGACGTTGGGTACCTGGGTGTTGGCATCCCAGGGAATATCCACCGTCAGCGGGCACTCGATGCGTTTTTCCTGCAGGACGATGCGTACCTTGCGAGCAAAAGGGCTGGTGAGCGAGGCAATCAGCTTCATGGTGTGAAACCAGTCGAATGGGTTGAAGGCCTGTAGGTGGGCCGGGTCATGCTTCATTGCAACGCAGTGGAGTCGTAACGCCGGCGGTGTTGGTGGATCGCACCGCGCCGCAGGCGTGGACCATGATGGCGGCCGTGACGAGATGATCGGGGCCGATGAGGTCGAGACGATTTTTACTGCTTATGCTGCGCTGCGCAATCCTGTTTCGAATTTCTGCCGTATTTGTGGTTTTCCACCCATGACTATGCGCAGGTACGTCGCGAAAAAACGACGAAGCGAGTAGCGACGTGACTGGCAATGACATGGCCGATTATCCCGGTGGCAGGCCGAACCAGATACGCCCCGCCATGGCTTGGGCAGGTAGCTGGAAGACCAGGGTGAGCCGCTCTGGCGTAAGCGCTTGCAATGGCGGCCCGGCTGTGATCAGGCGGCCTTCCTGCAGCAGCCAGGCCTGGTCGGCGTAATGCAGGGCCAGGTTGACATCGTGCAGGCTGGCAACCACGGCCAGGGGCAGCTTGCGTGCCAGTTCATGCAGGCCGGCCAGCAGTGTGTGCTGGTGGCGAGGATCCAGGCTGGCGGTAGGCTCGTCCAGCAACAGCAAGGCAGGGCCTTGGGCGGCGGCGGCACAGGCTTGCACCAGGACGCGTGCAAGCTGTACCCGTTGCCGCTCTCCGCCCGACAGGTGCACGTAGCGGCGTTCTGCCAGGGCATCTGCATCGGTAAGCCGCAGCACGCTGTCTATCAGTCCTTCCAGTTCGGCGACGGGGATGTCGGGGAAGGGCGTACTACCCAGCCTTGCCACTTCGCGGACACTGAAATCGAACTCCAGCGTACTTGACTGTGGCAGCAGGGCGCGACGGCGCGACAGGGTGCTGGCGTGGGTGCGGAACAGCGGCAGTCCATCGAACTCGCAGCTCCCAGATGTCGGTGTCAGCTCGCCAGCCGCCACTGCCAGCAGGCTGGACTTACCGGCGCCATTGGGGCCTAGCAGCGCAGTCAGCTGGCCAAGTGGGGCCGTGGCACTGACTTTTTCCAGCACTTGGCGGCCATCGCGTTCGAGGCTGAGTTGGGAGAGGATGAGCATGGCGGGCGGCTGGCGCCCTTGCCAGCAATTCGAATCAGGTTGCTTTTACTGTATAGGTGGGGTGGGGGCGCGGCAAGCCGCGGCCTCCAGACGGTCAGCCCCGGGGTATCAGCTCAGTCGCTCAGCGATCAGCTCTATCCAGTGCCGTATGGGGGTGCGGGTACCGGCTTGCAGGTGCGTCTGGCAGCCGATATTGGCCGTGGCTATCTGGTTGGGCTGGCCGGCTTGCAGTTTGGCCAGCTTGTCGCTGCGCAACTGGCTGGCGATATCTGCCTGCAATATCGAATAGCTGCCGGCAGAGCCGCAGCACAGGTGGGCATCGGCTACCGGCAGCAGCACATAGCCCAGCCGAACCAGCATGGCCTCTAGCGATGTTTTCTTGCGAAGACCGTGCTGCAGGCTGCAAGGGGCGTGGAACACCAACCTGGGGTCGGCGGGGGGGTGGAGTTGCGGTAGCAATTGGTCGAGATGCTGTAACACCAGGTCGGAGATATCCAGCGCGCTGGCCGAAACCCGCGCTGCGGCAGCGGCATGCGCTATGTCGCCCGCCAGCAACTGACCATACTCCACGACACTGGCGCCACAGCCACTGGCGGTATAGACGACGCCCGCCGCGCCCTGGGCCAGGGCATGGTCTGCTTGGGCCACCATACGCCGCATGTCGGCCAGGCCGTCGGCGGCATCATTCAGATGCCAGGCCAGCGCCCCACAGCAGCCCGATAGTGCCTGCAGGTCGATACCGCAGGCTGCCAATACCCGCGCCGCAGCGGCATTGATGGCGGGTGCCAGGGCGGGTTGCACGCATCCCTCCAGCATAAGCCAGCGTGGCCTGCCGGCTTGGGGGCGGGGACGGCGGGTGTCGCCCAGCCGGGGAATGCTGGCCAGGCGCTTGGGCAGCAGTGGTCGGCTCAGCCGCCCCAGCATGACCAGACCGCCAAACAAGGGGCGGTTGCGCAGCACCCGCTTGAGCAAGCTGCGCTTGAAGCCCTCCAGCAGAGGCCGCCCCAGCTGTGCCTCAAGGGCATGCCGGCCTATGTCCGCCAGCCGGTGGTACGCCACCCCCGATGGACAGGTGGTTTCGCAGGCGCGGCAGCTTAGGCAGCGATCCAGGTGTTGTTGGGTGCTGCGGCTGGCAGGCTGCCCCTCCAGCAGTTGCTTGATCAGGTAGATGCGGCCGCGTGGGCTGTCCAGCTCGTTGCCGCTCAGTTGGTAGGTCGGGCAGGTGGCCAGGCAAAAGCCACAATGCACGCAGCGTCGCAGGATGGCATCGGCTTCCTGCCCCTCGGTGGTGCTGATGTAGTGTGCGGTGAGCTGGGTCTGCATCAATCCCCCTGCCTGCGATTCAATATTTGCCGGGGGTCGAGCGCGCGGCGGATGCGAGCCTCCAGCGCAAGCAAGGTGGGATTGCGTGGCGCTGTTGGCCAGCCAGCCTGGCTGCGTTGCAGCAGCGCGTGCCCCCCGGCACTGCGAGCGCTGGTGTTGATGGCATGGGCGGCGTCCAAGGGTGCGCTGAGCCAGCGTCGGCCGCCAGCCCAGTCGATCAGCTGGGGGTAGTCCGCCAGCAGCGGTGGGCAGGTCTGCGGTAAGGACAAGCGCCAAAGGCCCTGCTCGGCACCGGGCGGTGCAAAGCTATCCAGCTGCATGGCTTGCAGTCGGGCAAACCAATGGCGTTCGACGTCAGGCTCGCCCCCCAGTTGCTGCTGTGCCGTCGCCACGGCGGCGGCATTGCCGGATAGCCGTATCCGCAGCAGGCCGCCTTGCCAGGCCGCCCCGGACAGCGGCCAGGGCGCCGCACAGAGCCGATTGGCCAACGCGATGGCGTCGGCTTGCGGCAGCTCGAATACCCGCACGGTCTCGACTTCGGGCAGGGGGAGTACCTTGAGATGGGCTTCGGTGATGAGCCCTAGCGTACCGTTGGCGCCTACCATCAAACGGGTCAGGTCAAAGCCGGCGACGTTTTTCATTACTCGACCGCCAAAGCGCATCAACTCACCCTGACCATTGAGTATCTCCACCCCCAGTAGCTGGTCGCGCATGGCACCGGCCCAAGGCCGGCGTGGGCCGCTCCAGCCGGTGGCCAGCGCGCCGCCCAGGGTGGCATGGCCACCGAAATCCGGCGGTTCGGCGGCCAGCATCTGTCCTTGGCTTGCCAGTACCGCCTGTATTTCGGCCAGCCGTGTACCGGCACGGGCGCTGATGACCCGCTCTGCCGGTGCGTAGTCGATGATGCCTACATGGCTGCCCACATGGAGGGCCTCGCCTTGCTGGGGGGCATGCCAGCCCTGTTTGCTACCGGCACCGACAATGCGCACGGGTACGGACATGGCGTGGGCTTGGCGCAGTTGCGCCTGTAGATCGGTCAGCATCAGAAGCGGGGGAGTTCGGGGTGGGGAAGCTGGCCCCGGTGCACATGCATGCGGCCATACTCGGCACAGCGATGCAGCGTGGGGATCAGCTTGCCGGGATTGAGCAGGCCCAGGGGATCGAAGGCAGCCTTGATGGCGCTGAATTGACCCAGTTCGGCAGCGTTGAACTGGGCGCACATGCCGTCCAGCTTCTCTATGCCGACACCGTGCTCGCCTGTGATGGCGCCACCTTCGCTGACACACAGGGCCGCAATATCGGTGCCGAACTGCTCGGCCCTGGCCAACTCCCCGGCTCGGTTGGCATCGAACAGGATCAAGGGGTGGAGATTGCCATCGCCGGCATGGAAGACATTGATGCAGGCCAACCCATATTGCGCGCTCAAGCTCGTGATACCCGCCAGTACCCGCCCGACTGCGGCGCGGGGAATGCTGCCATCCATGCAGTAATAATCGGGCGCCAGTTTGGCGGCCGCCGGAAAGGCGGCCTTGCGGCCTGCCCAGAGCTGTTGCCGTTCCGCCTCCGAGTCTGAGACCCGTAGCTCGCAGGCACCTGCTGCGCGCAGGACACGGCTCATCTGGACGATATCCGCCTCTACTTCCTCTGGCGTGCCATCGGCCTCGCACAGCAGGAGGGCGGCGACATCGGTGGGGTAGCCGGCATGGAGAAAGTCCTCCACGGCCCTTACCGTGGCGCCATCCATCATTTCCAGCGCGGCGGGCGTGGCGCCGCTGCCAACCAGCTGGGCCACGGCATCGGCTGCATGGCCCACCTCGGCGAAGCTGGCCAGAATGACGCGGGCCAGTTGCGGCTTGGGTAGTAGGCGGACTGTCACCTCGGTCACCACCGCCAATAGTCCCTCGCTGCCGGTCAGCAAGGCGAGCAGGTCGTAGCCGTTGCAATCCAGGGTGCCTCCCAGCTCCAGCAACTCGCCCTCCATGGTGACGGCGCGCAGCCCCAGCAGGTTGTGCACGGTCAGGCCGTACTTGAGGCAATGAATGCCGCCAGCGTTCTCCGCCACATTGCCACCGATGGTGCAGGCAATCTGGCTGGAGGGGTCTGGTGCGTAGTACAGGCCATAGTGGCCGGCCGCTTCGGAGATGGCTTGGTTGCGTACACCGGGCTGTACCCGCGCATAGCGGGCCAGGGGATCCAGGTAAAGCAGACGGCGCATGCGCGACATGCCCAGTAGCAGGCAGCCAGCCGTCGGCGTGGCGCCGCCTGACAAGCCCGTGCCGGCACCGCGGGCGACTACCGGTATGCGGTGGGCGTGGGCCAGTTGCAGAACGGCAATGACATCTTCTTCGCTGCCAGGCAGAGCGACAGCCATTGGCAAGGCGCGGTAGGCCGACAGGGCATCGCATTCGAATGCGCGCAGGCGTTCAACATCCAGGACCAGCGCTTCGGCGGGGAGGGTATGACGCAATGCGCTGAGGAATGCCTCGGACATGGGGGGCCTGACTGTCGTAGTGCTCTCATTTAAGAGCGCTACACGCCCGGCTACCAATAGGGAATACCCGCACCGATCTGTGTAATCAAGGTCTTAACTGTTTTTGGGCGGCTTCAGGCCATGAAAAAGCCACGGCATGCCGTGGCTTGATCGGTTTGCGCAGGGTAGCGCTTAGCTGGACTCGGCCATCTTGTCGCGCGCTTGCTGGAAGGCGCTGACTGCGGCGGCGGCAAAGCGGTTGCTGGCAAAGTTGGCTACCTGGCGGGTGGCCTTGGACATGGAGTCGAAAGCGCAGCTGCTGACGCAGACTGCCTTCTTAAGTGGGGCATTGACGGCTTCGGGTTGCGTGCCCAGGCTGACCAGCAGGGCGCGCTGTTGCTCGGCCCAGTTGCGTTCTACCAACTGCATGGCGTCGGTCAGGGCCGATACCTGTGCTACGAACAGGGCGCAGCTCAGGTGCAGGCTTTGATCCAGGTGCTGCTCCAGTTGCCGTGCGGGTTCTTGCGAGGTGTTGATGGCACGCATCCAGTCCCGGCAACCGTCGAACTGGGTACTCAGCAGGCGTTCGAAATTGCGATTGGCAATGTCGGCACCTTCGTTAAGGAACTCGAATTGTTGCTCCAGGCGGGGTAGGGCCCAGGCAGCGGTTGGCGCGTTCATAGGGAGATAAATCCTGATAATTCAGTCTTGTGGACGGATGTTGCGCTGCAATAATGTGCTGAGTCTATGCCGCCTGAGCAGGAAGTCAATCGGCTCGGTGGGTGGCGTGTGCGGTAGTGTGGTGCCGGCAATCAGGCCCAGGTCGCGTCCTGATTGATGCCGACCAGGGTTGGGCCGGCCATATCGAGCCGCAGATAGCCCCCTTTGCCAGCGTACCAATCTGGCAACACCCAGCGTTGCCGAAGGCCATGCTGCACCTCATGCTGGTGCCGGGCAGGACGGTGGGTATGGCCATGCAGCAGATGGGCGCCAGGGTATTTGGCCAGCAGGGCCGCAACGGCAAAGTCGTTCACATCCATGATGTCGCTGGCCTTTTGCTGCTTGGCCAACTGGCTGGCTGCCCGTATGCGGCTGATCTCAGCCTTGCGTTCGGCCAGCGTGCGGGCCAGGAAGGCGGCTTGCCAGGCAGGTTGACGAACCAGGGCGCGGAACTGCTGGTAGGGTAGGTCATCGGTGCATAGGGCATCGCCGTGGCTGAGCAACCAAGGCCGGCCAAATGCCGTAATCAGCGTGGGGTCGGCCAGCAAAATCGCACCGGCCGCCTTGGCGTATTGTTCGCCCAGCAGGAAATCACGGTTGCCATGCATGAGATGGACAGCCACCCCAGCCTGGCTCACCGCATGCAGGGCGGTGGCGATGCGCTGGTTGAGGGGGTCGTCGTCGTCATCGCCGGCCCAATACTCGAAGATATCCCCCAGCAGGTAAAGCGCTTGCGCCTGTCGCGCCGGGCCTGCCAGAAAGGACATGAAGGCGGCTTCGGTAGCCGGGTCGCTATCGGACAGGTGCAGATCGGAGGCAAACAGCAAGGGTGGCGGATTCATTCGGGCGGGCAACGTAAAACGGCGCGGAAGCGTCCGCGCCGTATTCTGGCAAAAAGTGCCGGCCGTATCAGGCCAGCTCGGCCTTTTCGATGACCACGTCTTCGACGGGCACATCCTGGTACATGCTCTTGTTGCCTGTCTTGACCGCCTTGATGGCGTCAACGACATCGGCGCCTTCCACTACTTTGCCGAACACGCAGTAGCCAAAGCCTTGCGCGGTGGGCGAGGTGTAGTTGAGGAAGTTGTTATTGCTGACGTTAATGAAGAACTGGGCACTGGCCGAGTGCGGATCGGGCGTACGGGCCATGGCCACGGTGTACTTGTCGTTCTTCAGGCCATTGGCTGCCTCGTTCTCGATTTGCTCGCGCGTGGGCTTTTGCTTCAGGCCAGCCTCGAACCCACCGCCCTGTATCATGAAGTCATTGATAACGCGGTGGAAGATGGTTCCGTCGTAGTGGCCGGACTTCACGTACTCGACGAAGTTGGCAACGGTCTTGGGGGCCTTGGCTTCATCGAGTTCGATGCCAATGAGGCCGTGGTTGGTGTGCAGATTGACGCGCATGGCGGTGTCCTTTCAGGAGTGTTTACTGCTTGGCCGGGTCGGCGGCGGGCGTGGGTGCCGGGGGCACTGCCGGAGCCGGTTTGGCGACACGGGTATCGGGTATCTGCTTGGCAGACTTGACGATGATGGGTTTGACCGGTACGTCGCGCATGCCGTTGATCATGCTGGTCGGCTCGGCAGCAATCTTTTCGACAACATCCATGCCGGCGATCACTTTGCCGAACACGGCATAGCCCCATCCGCGAGGGGATTCTTCGCGGTAGTCGAGCTGGACATTCTCGCCGACGTTGACATAGAACTGGGCGCTGGCTGAGTGCGGGTCCATGGTACGTGCCATGGCTAGCGTGCCGATGGCATTGGAGAGGCCGTTCTTGGCTTCATTCTCGATAGGCTTGCCGGTGGGCTTTTCCCGCATGTCTGGGGTGAAGCCACCGCCCTGAACCACGAAGCCAGGAATCACGCGATGGAAGATCGTGCCGTTGTAGTGGCCTTTCTTGACGTAGGCCAGGAAGTTGGCCACCGACTTAGGGGCTTTATCCTGGAACAGCTCTACATCGATATCACCCTGGTTGGTGGTGAAGCGCACCAGCGGGTTGGCCGCCAAGGCGGCGGGAGCAGCCAATACAAGTGCGAATGCGAGCAATAGTTTCTTCATGGATACGGTATCTCGGAAGAAGGGTGAGTTGATGGCAGCGGCCGGACAAACCCAGTGCGCTGCGAATGTAGTCCGGAATGGTAGCACACCCAGCCGGCTGCTCTCAGCAGGTGGCGGGCTGTGCTATCTGTCGCTACCAGGCAAGGCTGGTTATATCGATGCTGGTGCTGGCTGGGAGGCGCTCGAGGATCACGATATTGATGAAATAAATCATGCCAGGCCCTAGAATTGCCGGCCTTAAGCCATTAGCGGGAGTAGACCATGGACAAGCTGATTACCGAATTCGATCGCGCCCTGCGCACCGTGTTCGCACCGGCGGCCAGTCTGCGTCCGCATCCTGATGCAAAAATTGCCGAAGCCCAGCTGAGCGCCGAGGACAAGCGTCATGCGGCAGGCCTGATGCGCGTCAATCATTGTGGCGAGGTCTGTGCGCAGGCGCTCTACCAGGGTCAGGCACTGACTGCGCGCGATCCCAAGGCCCGTGAGGCATTACGCCAGGCCGCCCATGAGGAAGTCGAGCACCTGGCGTGGACCGAGCAGCGCATCGCAGAGTTGGGTGGGCGCCAGAGCGTGCTGAACCCGCTGTGGTATGCCGGCTCCTTGGCCATGGGGGTGGCGGCCGGGCTGGTGGGCGATCGCTGGAACCTGGGTTTTCTGGCTGAAACGGAACGTCAGGTGGGTGAGCATCTGGCCAGCCACCTGGGCAGCCTGCCCCAGGCTGATGAGCGCAGCCGTGCCATAGTCAGCCAGATGCATGCCGACGAGACCGCGCACGCCGAGATGGCGGTGGCGCTGGGCGCGGCCGAGCTACCACCACCGGCCAAGGCGGCCATGCGAGCCATGTCTCGGGTGATGACCAGCTTGTCCTATCGGGTCTGATCCCCCGCCTGTTTCCGCTGCCGACCCGGTCTGAACCCCGGCAGAATTAATAGACATGCCATGCGGGGCAGAGGCCTTGCCCCGGGTTATCTTGGTTATAAGAATAAGATTTTTATGATATTCCCCATTCGTTTTGATGGACTATGGCGGCATCGCGATTTTGTGCGGCTATGGCTGGCTCAAGGTATCTCGGACTTCGGCTCCTATATATCCCGGCTGGCTTTGCCATTGACTGCCGCCGTGCTGTTACATGCCACACCCATGGAAATGGGGGTGTTGATGGCCATCGAGGTGCTGCCCTTCGCCTTGTTCAGCCTGCACGGCGGGGTGCTGATAGACCGGGTGCGCCGGATGCCGCTGATGCTGGGGCGCGATGCCCTATGCGCAGTGGCCTTGCTAATTGTGCCGCTGGCGGCCTGGGGTGGTTGGCTCTCCATGCCGGTGCTATGGGTGGTGGGCTTTCTCTGCATGACGGCCGAGGTGATAGGTGGGTCGGCCCATCAGAGCTATGTCGCCATGCTGGTTGGCAAGGACAGGCTGGTGGAGGCACACAGCAAGTTCACCGCGACATCATCCACCGCGCAGCTGACCGCACCGGGCCTGGCGGGCCTACTGATACAGTGGCTGACGGCGCCGTTCGCCATCCTGTTTACGGCCGGCAGTTTCGTCATCTCTGCCTTAGTACTGCGAACGGTCAAAACGCCTGAACAGGCGCCTGTCTCGGCAGGCAATACGTCAGTGTGGCAGGAGATCAAGGCGGGTATCGATCTGGTCAGGCACACGCCGGTGCTTCGCGCCTTTGCCATACAGACAACCTTATGGCAGTTGCTGAACCATATGCTGGGTGCCGTGCTGGTGCTGTTTGCCACCCGCAATCTGGGGTTGGATGCCGGTGATATGGGCGTCAGCTACATGCTGGGTGGCCTGGGGAGTTTGGCGGCCGCCTTGTTGGCGGACAGACTGGGCAGGCGCTTTGGCATAGGCCCGACGGTAGGCATGGGCTTTGCCGCCACCGCCCTGGCCTGGCTGGGTTTCGCCCTGATCGTGCAAGGCTGGGGGCCGGCCATGCTGTGGTTCAGCCTGTGCCAGGCGCTATTTGCCTTCGGTGCGACCTTGTTTTCCATCAACTATCTGGCTGCCCGTGCCGCCGTGACACCCGATGCCCTGCTGGGGCGCATGATTGCCACCATGCGCTTTGTCACGGTGGCGCCCGCGCCCCTGGGGGCATTGGCAGGCGGGATGCTGGCTACTGCGCTGGGTTTGCGTGGTGCTATCTACGTGATCGCCGCCATGGGTCTGGTACTGGCCTGGCATGCCCTGTACCGGTCGCCGGCCCGCTTGCTGCTGGTGCTGCCCAAGCGGACTGAGGAGGCGCCCACCCAGGGTGGGCATTAGACTTCAACTATCTCGAAGTCGTGGGTGATCTCGGCAGTCTTGCCCAGCATGATGGAGGCAGAGCAATACTTCTCGGCTGACAGGTCGATGGCGCGCTTGACCTGGTCTGCCTTGAGGGCGCGGCCCTTGACGATGAAGTGCATATGGATGCGGGTGAAGACCTTAGGTTCGGTGTCTGCCCGCTCTGCCTGCAGTTCCACCTCGCAATCCACCACGTCGGCCCGGCTTTTTTTCAGGATGGTGATCACATCGAAGGCCGTGCAGCCGCCTGTGCCCATCAGCACCATCTCCATGGGCCGAAAGCCCAGGTTCTTGCCGCCAGCGGCAGGGGCGCCATCCATCAGCACGGAATGACCTGATTCGCTTTGAGCCAGAAAGCTGACGTTCTCTATCCACTTGATGCGGGCTTGCATGGACTGTTCCTTGTTAGCGGTAGTTTGGGGGTCTTTTTGACGCGATGCGCAAGCGGACCAGGGGTGTTGCGGTCTCTGGAGTTACAGAAGCGTAGCAAAAGTGCGGAATTAGTGCATTTCCTCTAATTTTTCTTTGTAACTTTATTTCTAATTGCTTGATTTATGGCGCACCGCACAAAAAACGACTTGCATAAAAAGTAAGCTTCACGTAGTATTCGAACTGCATTGAGGCTGTACACGCAATGTGTGTGCTTTGATGTTGTCTCCTCCATCCTCCTTCTTTGGTGGAATTAGCGCGCAAGCCCAACTGGCTTGCGCTTTTTTTTGCCCCTGCTGGTAACATGTACGGCTTGGGCAAGCACCGTGTGGGAATGGCAGTAGATGGCGGCAAGAGCCTGTATATCAAGCTATCAGCCGCGTTTCGCCGGGCGTGGCTGCAATGTGTGGCGCAGGCCCCAACTATCATCTGTGTTCGGTTTGACAGCGCTTTGTTTTATCACATAGAATGCGCGACTTTCCGTAAATCGAACGAATCTGGAAGAGCCGTATGAAAACCTTCTCCGCCAAGCCGCATGAGGTACAGCGTGACTGGTTCGTGGTCGACGCCACCGACAAAGTACTCGGTCGTCTCGCCGCTGAAATCGCTCACCGCCTGCGTGGCAAGCACAAAGCTATCTATACCCCCCACGTTGATACCGGTGACTTCATTGTCGTCGTCAACGCTGGCAAACTGCGCGTGACCGGCGACAAGGCACAGCAGAAAACCTACTTCCGTCACTCGGGCTACCCGGGCGGCATTTACGAGCGTTCCTTCACCGAAATGCAGGAACGTTTCCCCGAGCGCGTGCTCGAGAAGGCCGTGAAGGGCATGCTGCCCAAGGGTCCGCTCGGCTACGCCATGATCAAGAAGCTCAAGGTCTACGCTAGCGCAGAGCACCCGCACGTTGCGCAACAGCCTAAAGTCCTCGAGATCTAACTTAATCAGATACAAGGACTGACAAAATGGTTGGTAAGTACTACTACGGCACTGGCCGTCGCAAGAGCTCGGTTGCTCGCGTGTTCCTGGCCAAGGGCACCGGCAAGATCGTCGTCAACGGCAAGCCGCTGGATCAGTATTTCTCGCGTGAGACCGGCCGCATGGTCGTTCGTCAGCCGCTGGTGCTGACCGAGAACCTGGAAGCTTTCGACATCCTGGTGAACGTTGTTGGTGGTGGCGAAACCGGCCAAGCCGGCGCCCTGCGCCATGGCATCACCCGCGCCCTGATCGAATTCGACGCTGCGCTGAAGCCCACGCTGTCGAAGGCTGGTCTGGTGACCCGTGATGCACGTGAAGTTGAACGTAAGAAGGTCGGTCTGCGTAAGGCCCGCCGCGCCAAGCAGTTCTCGAAGCGCTAAGCTGTACGCGATTCGACGCGAAGATTCGTTCGAGTACGCCGGCGCAAGCCGGGAAAAAGCCGCCAGGTTCACTGGCGGCTTTTTCTTTGGCTATCGTATCTATCCGGCATATTGCGGAATCGTTGTATGATCGCGCTTCCCTGGTTTCTAAGTGGCATTGGATACAAGCATGATCAAAGTGGGCATAGTGGGTGGGACAGGTTACACCGGTGTAGAGTTGATGCGGCTGTTGGCTCGTCACGACGGTGTGCAGTTGCAGGCGATCACGTCGCGCAAGGAAGCCGGCATGCCGGTGGCTGAGATGTATCCCAGCCTGCGCGGCCATGTAGACATCGCTTTCTCCACACCTGCCGATGCCAGCCTGGACCAGTGCGATGTGGTCTTCTTTGCGACGCCCAACGGCATCGCAATGGGGGAGGCAGAGGCCTTGCTGGCTGCTGGCGTCAAGGTCATCGACCTGGCGGCGGATTTCCGCATCAAGGACGTGGCCGAATGGGAAAAATGGTATGGCATGAGCCATGCGTCACCAGCCTTGGTGGGTGAGGCCGTTTATGGCCTGCCCGAAATCAACCGCGAACAGATACGCCAGGCGCGCCTGGTGGCCAATCCGGGTTGCTATCCCACGGCGGTGCAGCTGGGGTTCTTACCCCTGATCGAAGCGGGTGCGGTGGATGTGACCAGCCTGATTGCCGACAGCAAGTCGGGTGTTTCAGGCGCAGGCCGCAAGGCTGAGGTGCACACGCTGATGTGCGAGGCCGGCGATAACTTCAAGGCCTATGGCGTAGGTGGCCATCGCCATCTGCCTGAGATCAAGCAGGGCTTGGCGCGTGCCGCAGGCGGCCCGGTGGGCCTGACTTTCGTACCCCATCTGACGCCCATGATACGGGGCATACATGCCACCTTGTATGCCCGCCTGACCCGCGATATCGATGTACAGGCGCTGTACCAGCAGCGCTATGCCGGCGAGCGTTTTGTCGATGTGATGCCGGCCGGCAGTACGCCGGAAACCCGCTCGGTGCGTGGCGCCAACACCTGCCGCATGGCGGTCTACCGTCCCCAGGGCGGCGATACGGTCGTCGTGTTGTCGGTGATCGACAACCTGGTCAAGGGAGCTGCCGGCCAGGCAGTACAGAATATGAACCTGATGTTCGGTTTGCCCGAAGGTCAGGGGCTTGATGTCGTCCCCTTGCTACCCTAGGCCGTAGCATGATAGGTCGCTGGAAACGTCGCGGTAATCACCTGGCTACCGCCAAACTGGCCGTCAAGCGGCATTTACCCTGGTATGCCCAGTTCGGCTTGGCTATTGTGCTGGTCTGCATGTTGGCGGGCATGGGAATAGCTGTGTATCGCTATGGCGAGCAGGAGGGGCGCCGCGACCCCAGTGCCTTGCTGGCGGTGCAAGGCGCGTCGCAGCAAAGCGATCGCTTGCAGGCTGAGCTACAGGCCAACCGGCAAAAGCTGATGGCGCTGGAGCAACAACTGCGGTTGGAAATGGCGACGCGCGAGACCTTGTCGCGCCAGTTGGGCCAGTTGCAGAATGACAATAGCGGGCTGCGTGAGCAGATCGCTTTCTACGAATCGCTGTTGACCAAGACAGACCGCGCCCCGGCGCTGGCCATAGATCAGCTCAGGGTAGAGGCGCTGACACCGGGACAGTACCGCCTGCGGGCCATCTTGGTACAGGGCCAATCCAGCCAAGAGCCCTTCAAGGGTGAGGTGGATTTTCAACTGGTGGTGGAGCGCGCCGGCCGGCGCGTTACCATGACCTGGCCTGAGCGCCGTATACCATTGAATGTTTCGCGCTATACCCGGCTGGAGAAGGAAACCGACCTTGGGGTCGATGCCAAGCTCAAGCAGGTGGAAATGCGTGTGTACGCGGTGGGTGACAACCGCGTCAAACTCTCTCGCAGCTATGATGTGAAAGGATAGAGCCGTGTTCGGTAACAACAAGCAGAAAGCCACCAACCGTATCGACAGCCTGATAGGCCTGGAGACCCGGATCGACGGCAATATGACATTCTCCGGCGGCTTGCGGGTAGATGGCGAAGTGCACGGTGATGTGACCGCTGCGGCCAACGACAAGCAAAGCACCCTGGTGGTGAGTGAGAAGGCCAGGGTCAAGGGTACGGTGCGAGTAGGGCATCTGGTGCTCAACGGTACGGTAGAGGGGCCTATCTATGCCGCCCACTATCTTGAGCTGCAGTCCAAGTGCCGGGTGGTGGGCGATGTCTACTACCAGACGCTGGAAATGCACCCGGGTGCAGTGGTGTCCGGTCAGTTGATACATCTGGCAGGCAAGGACCAGCCGGTGGCCATGCTGTCCTCGCCAGTTGAAACTGTGATGGATTGACCCCATCTAAAGGGGTGTGTAGAGAGCACGCTTGCACGTGCTCCCGGAAACGTCACTGTCCGTACCACCAAGGTGGGTAGCCATTGCCTGCCGCGACAACCGGCTTTCGAGCCACCTGCACGTGCCTATACTTGATGGGCGATGCGGCTTAGGTGCCGGTGTCGGGTATGGATAGGAGATGGCGTTTCTGGCGGTGCCCCGGCGGTAGGGGGGCCAGCATGACGGCAACGCAGTTAAGACCATGATGTAGCAAGGGTTAACAAGCGGGCCAGAAGCGCGGATAATCGCGGCTAAATAATTGAATCGTCTGGAGTACCATCATGAATGCACCCGCAGAGATTGCCACCCCCTTTGTCTTTACCGACAACGCTGCCGCCAAGGTGGCCGACCTGATTGCCGAAGAAGGCAACCCCGACCTGAAGCTGCGCGTGTTTGTAACAGGCGGCGGTTGTTCGGGCTTCCAGTACGGCTTCACTTTTGACGAGATCGCCAATGAGGACGACTCGGCCTACACCAAGAATGGCGTGACGCTGTTGATTGATCCGATGAGCTACCAGTATCTGGTCGGCGCTGAGATCGACTATGTGGAAAGCATCGAAGGTTCGCAGTTCACCATCAAGAACCCGAATGCCTCGTCCACCTGTGGCTGCGGCTCGTCTTTCTCGGCCTGATCAAGCCGGCAGGACAAGCAAAACGCCCCGCATGCGGGGCGTTTTGCTTGGGTGTGTACTTAGCGGTTCTTACTTGGGCTGCATGCGCAGGGCCCCATCCAGCCGTATCACCTCGCCATTGAGCATGGGGTTGGTCACGATGGCGGCCACCAGCTGGGCGTATTCATCCGGTTCGCCCATACGCGAGGGGAAGGGCACGCCAGCGCCCAGGCTGTCCTGCACTTCCTGTGGCAGGCTGGCCATCATGGGGGTCTTGAAGATGCCGGGGGCAATGGTCATGACGCGTATGCCGAAGCGGGCCAGTTCGCGCGCGGCGGGTAGGGTCAGGCCCACAATGCCGGCCTTGGAGGCAGTGTAGGCGCACTGGCCGATCTGGCCGTCAAAGGCGGCAACCGATGCGGTATTGATAATGACGCCGCGCTCGGCACTGTTGTGCGCCGGCTGCTTGCTCATGGCCTCTGCCGCCAGGCGCAACAGGTTGAAACTGCCGACCAGATTGACGTCTATCACGCGCTTGAAGCTATCCAAGGCGTGGGCGGCTTCCTTGCCGACGACCTTCTCGCCATGCACGATGCCGGCACAGTTCACCAGCACATCCAGCTTGCCGAAGCGCTCGCCAGCCAGCGCGACGGCGGCCCTGCAACTGGCTTCGTCGGCCACATCGGCACGGGCAAATAGGGCGTTGGCGCCCAGTTCCTCGGCCAGCGCCAGGCCGGCAGCCTCATTGCGGTCGACGATGACGGCACGACCGCCACTTGCCACTGCCATGCGCACCACTGCGGCGCCCAGTCCCGACGCGCCGCCGGTTACCAGAAATACACTGTCCTTGATCTGCATTACTACTGTCTCCTATGGGTATGGAGGGCGTGGGCCGCTGGCCTCGCCCTTGAGCATCAGCACACCTGCGCCGGGGTACGGGCGCGGCGAGCTACGCCGATAAGGCAGGGGGCTTACCCCTGCTTCTCGACGATTTCCTTGAGATTGCTGAGGCCGGCTTCGAAGTCCGGGCCCACCATCTGATCCATGAACAGACCGAAGTAGCGATTGACCGGGTTGTTGCCCATATCGCCCTCATTGGTCCAGGTGACTTTGGTGCCTGTTCCGGCAGGCTCCAGCCTCAATACGCCGGTGGAACTCATGCCAAAGTCAGGAAAACTGAGCCGATAGGTCAGCTGCCTGTTGGTGTCCACGGCGGTAAAGGTCATGTTGCCATTGCCTTCGGTAGCGCTTTGCCAGCGCCAGGCGGCATCCACACCCTGTTCAGGCCCGGCGTAATCGATCTGCATGGCCGGGTCACGCCGATTCCAGACCGACCAGTTTTTCCAGGCTCGAGGCTTATCCAGGTGGGAAAAGATGCGTTCGGCCGGCGCATTGATGACCAGGCTGCGAGAGATGGCGAAATGGCTGGGCAATAGCAAGCCGATTACCAGCAGCAAGGCGACCAGCCCCGCCACGACAAGGACGAAACGCTTCAAAAGCTTCACGGTGGGCTCCCGCAGGGTTTGGGGTGCGGGGAATATAGCGCAAACCGGGATGGGCTGTAGATAACAACGTTGGCAGGGTTTTGTTAGCAGTGCTTGTTGGAACAGGCGCTAAGAGCCTGTTCAAAGTCTTTTCACCGCGTCGCTGATCTGGAAAATGGCCAGGCACAAGGCGTGGTGCGCAGGCAATAACAAGTTATTGCCAAGCGCCACAACGCAGTGAATGGCCGTTTTCCAGCTCAGCCCTACGGGTTCGCAGCCTTGCCGGCGAATGGCAGCGTTGCAAGCCGCTTACGGTACCCGTACCGCTGCGCGGCTTGCGCCTTGCCCTTCATCCGGCAAGGTTGCGAACGAAGCGGTGAAAAGACTTTGAACAGGCTCTTAGGTCTGCTGTTGGCAAGCAGGCAGGCTCAGCTCGGCCAGCAGGCCGCCATCGGGATGATTGCGCAGCTTGAGCTGTCCGCCATGCTGGCGCGCAATGCGCTCGACTATGGCCAGGCCCAGGCCGCTACCGCCGTCTGCGCGGCGGGCGCTGTCCAGGCGCTGGAATGGCTGCAGGGCCATCTCCAGCTGCTGAGGGGGGATGCCAGGACCATGGTCGCGCACGCTGAAGCAGAGCTGAGCATTGTGATAGGCCACGCAAAGGCTGAGGGGAGGGCTGCCGTAGCGACAGGCATTGTCGATCAGATTACTCAAGGCACGGCTCAGCGCCAGCGGGCGCAGTGCCAGCAGGGGGAGCTCGTCCGCCAGATCCAGCTCTATGGCGCAGCCACTGCGGTGATAGCGGGCTACCAGGTTGCGCGCCAGGTCGGCAGGGTCGCTGACCACGGGCGATTCGCTGCCGCTGCCACGGGCAAAATCGATGAACTGACCGAGGATACGTTCGATATCTTCGATGTCTTCCTGCATGCCGCCCTGCAGGCTGTCGTCGCGCATCATTTCCACACCCAGCTTCAGCCTGGCCAGCGGGGTTCGCAGATCATGCGATATCCCGGCCAGCATCACGCCGCGCTCACGCTCGTTGGCGTCCAGGTCCGACAGCATGCGATTGAAGCTGGCCGACAGTTCCTTGACTTCCAGCGGGCCGGTTTCCGGCAGGGGCGCAGGCTGCTCGCCCCGACCCAGCTGGGCTGCCGCCTGCCGCAGTTCACGCAGCGGGCGATTGATGCGCCAGGCAAACAGGGCCGCTACGGTGAGGGCTACCAGGGCAAACATGGCGGCGCTGGCAGCCAGGGTCCAGCTGGCATCCATCTTGAAGCGGCCCAGTGGCACCACCAGCCAGCGCGGCTGGCCCAGCATGTCTACCTTGATCCAGAGTTGGCGCTTGGGCCGGCGTACCTCACGTATCTCGCTGACGCCCGCCAGCTTGCGCCGCAAGGTGGCAGCAACCTCCCGGCTTTGTGCTGACAGCAGGGGGCCGGCCTTGCGTACTTCCGGGTTGTCGATGGCAATCAGGTAGGGGGTATAGGGTCGGCGGGTGGCTGCCAGCCACTCGGCCTGCTCTGCAGGTGTCATGCCATCCAACTGGTCCTCCAGGTCTGCCAACACCTCGCTGACCTGTTCGGTGATGGCGGCGGCCACCATTTGCTGGCGCTGGTAGGCGAACAGGGCAATGACAAAGCTGACGCTGATGATCAGCGCTCCGGCGGTTAGCCAGGTCAGGCGCCAGAAGATGGTCTGCGGCAGTACCCGTGCCCAGCGCATCAGCGTTCGCTGCCGTCCGGCACGAAGACATAGCCAAAGCCCCACACCGTCTGCAGGTAGCGTGGCTCACCCGAATTGTCTTCAATCAGCTTGCGCAGCCGCGATACTTGGACGTCGATGCTGCGGTCAAAGGCCTCGTGTTCGCGGCCGCGGGCAAGCTCCATCAGTCGTTCACGGGACAGTGGGGCGCGCGGATGTCCAGCAAAAACGCGCAGCAGGGCGAACTCGGCATTGGTCAATGGCAGCGATACCCCCTCGCGCAGCAGGCGGCGGTTGGCGATCTCCAGGCGGAATGGGCCAAAGTCAAAGTGCTCGCCCTCCGTCAGCGGTGCCGCCAGTGCCGATGGCTCCTTTTGCCGGCGCAACACTGCATTGATGCGGGCCAGCAGCTCACGCGGATTGAAGGGCTTGGGCAGGTAGTCGTCTGCGCCCATTTCCAGGCCGATGATGCGGTCGATATCATCCCCCCGCGCGGTCAGCATGATGATGGGGATATTGTCACCCATGGCGCGCAACCGCCGGCAGACAGACAGGCCATCCTCGCCCGGCATCATGAGGTCCAGCAGCACCAATTGCGGCCGGTTGCGCTGCAGCCGTGCTTCCAGCCGGCTGGCATCCTCGAAGGCATCGACTGAGAAACCCTGTTCGTTGAGATAGCGTTGCACCAGTTCCCTCAGGCGAGGGTCGTCGTCTATCAGCAGGATTTTCTTGGATGCGGAGGCGGTCATGGCGGCAGGGTCTGGAGTAATGAGCGCAGTGTAGCGATTGCACGTCATGCAAGCGTAGGCAGATGTAAAAAAGCTTTACCGGCAGGCATGCTGGTCAAGCCCGTTTACAATTGGCTGTCATCGCCGAGTTTGAGGCGGCGTATTCTCAAGTTATCGACTACATCCTGTTGCTATATACCATCATGTCACGCACTGCCCATCTCGCCATCCTGTTACTGGCCCTGCCTTTGGCATGGGCTGGGCCGGATGCGCCTGCACCTGCCAGGCCGGAGCGTGATCACGTCCAGCCCAGGATGGAGCGCGAGCATGAACGCTTTCAGCATCGCCAGGCCCGCATAAGGGAGGCGCTGGAGCGGGGGGACCTGACACCGGCTGAGGCAGCATTGCTGCGGCAGCGGCTGGAGATGCGGCGCGAGCGGCTAGAGCGCTGGCGCATCCTACAGGAGCGTTTGCGTGAGGCTGCCCGGTCAGAGACGCCTGCGATGGTGCCGGCCACACCGGCCAGCCAGCCGCCTGCTACGCCGCCTGCGACGCCACCCTGATGATGTGGTTTGCGCAAAAGCGGCACCTGGCTTGAAATGCAGCTTGGCAGGGAGGCCAAGCGCTGCACTACAATGAGGTGAGTCTCCATCCCACGTTTGCTTACATGGCCGCCGCTGACAGCAAGAAGACTGTACTGATAGTGGATGATTCCACCAGCCTCCGGCAGGTGGTGCATCTGGCTTTGCTGCAGGCGGGCTACGAGGTGATCGAGGCTGCAGATGGCAAGGAAGGCTTGGCGCGCCTTGATGGTCGCCGGGTACATCTGATCATCTCCGACGTGAATATGCCCAATATGGACGGCATCGCCTTTGTGCGGGCCGTCAAGCAGCTGCCAGACTATCGCTTCACGCCCATCATCATGCTGACCACCGAGGCGCAAGAAGACAAGAAGATTGAGGGGCAGATGGCTGGCGCCAAGGCCTGGGTAGTCAAGCCCTTTCAGCCCGAGCAGATGCTGCGTGCCGTATCCAAGCTGATACTGCCCTGAAAGACCATGTCACCATGGCGATCTCCTCCATCTATCACCATGAGCGCTGCATACTCCGTATTGATGGATCGCTGACCATCTACGAGGCGGGCGAGGCCAAGCGCAGGCTGATGGATGAACTCAACCTGGCCCGCGAAGTGGAGGTGGACCTGGCTGGTGTGGCCGAGCTGGACACCGCCGGCATACAGCTGCTGCTGATGCTCAAGCGTGAGGCGGCCAGGCAGGAGAAGCCGCTGTTCTTCCATGGCCATAGCAAGGCCGTGCTGGCGGTGGTCGATCTCTACAATATGGCCGGCGTGTTTGGCGACCCAGTGGTATTGGCAGGCGGAGCGGGCTGATGAACCTTGAAGCCGCCAAGCTGGTTTTCTACGAGGAATCCTATGAGCTGTTGGCGGCGATGGAAGCGGCGCTGCTGGCGGTGGAGAATGCCGCTGGCCCGGAGCGGGGTGAACATCTCAACGCCATGTTCAGGGCTGCCCACACCATCAAGGGTTCCGCTGGGCTGTTTGGCCTGAACGACATAGTTGCCTTTACCCATCTATGCGAGAGCGTGCTGGACAAGGCCAGGGAGGGCGAGCTTGCCATCACTACCCCGCTGATCGAGCTGCTGTTCACCTGCCGAGACCATATCGGCAGCATGGTGGATGCTGTGCGCTGTGGTGTAGAAGCGCCAGACTCCGGTGCTTTGGGTACGCAACTTAAGTCTTATCTAGTCGACTCTGCGCCGGTTGTGCCCACACCTGCAGCCGCTGCCATGGTGGTAAAGCAGGAGCAGACGGGGCCGAGGGTAGAGGTCGAGAGCGGCGGCGACCATGTTGTGTCCAGCGACCACTGGCATATCTCGCTGCGTTTTGGCGTCGATGTGCTTCGCAATGGCATGGACCCGATTTCCTTTATCCGCTATCTGGCATCGTTGGGGCGGATTGTTTACCTCACCACCTTGTATGACGGCTTGCCCAACCCCGAGGAGATGGATCCGGAGAGCTGTTATCTGGGTTTTGAGATCGAGTTCCAGGCGGCACCCAATGTCGACAAGCTCACCATAGAGAATGTGTTCGAATTCATCCGCGATGACAGCAAGGTGCGCATTTTGCCGCCGCATGCCCATATCGCGGAGTACATACGCCTGATCAAGGACATGCCTGAAGGCATGTCGCGCCTGGGCGAAATACTGGTGCGGGGTGGCGCACTGACGCCGATGGAGCTGGACGAGGTACTGGGCATACAGCGTGAGAATGCCGGTGCCGGTGAACACCGGCCCCTGGGCACCCTGCTGGTGGAAGAACGCTTGGCGCCACCGCAGGCGGTGGCCGCAGCGCTGGACAAACAGCGTGAGCATGCTGCCCAGAAAACCCGCGAACACCGGGTCGTCAGGGTGGATGCGACCCGGCTGGATGCCTTGATAGACCTGGTGGGGGAACTGGTGATCTCGGGCGCGGCGGCACAGCTGTCAGCCAGCCGCAGTGGCGATAGCGCGCTGATCGAGACCATCGCCTCGCTGGGTGAGCTGGTGGAGCGCATACGCGATGAGGCACTGTCGCTGCGCATGGTGCCTGTGGGGGAGATATTCAGCCGCTTTCCCAGGGTAGTACGCGATGCGTCGCGCGAACTGGGCAAGGATATCCAGCTGGAACTGGCAGGCGAGGAGACAGAACTCGACAAGTCCATGGTGGACAAGCTGGCAGACCCGCTTGTGCACCTGGTACGCAATGCTATAGACCACGGTATAGAGGGTTCCGATGCCCGCCGCAACCTTGGCAAGGCGGACTATGGCACGGTCTGGCTCAATGCTTACCATGAGTCTGGTAGCGTGGTGATCGAGGTCGGGGACGATGGTGGCGGTATGGACCGGCAGCGGATACGCAACCGTGCTGTGGAGCGGGGCTTGATACAGGCCGACGAAGTCTTGAACGACCAACAGGTATTGCAACTGGTGTTCGAGCCGGGTTTTTCCACGGCTGAGACTGTCACCAATCTGTCGGGCCGGGGTGTAGGCATGGATGTGGTGAAGCGCAATATCGAAGCGCTTAAGGGCAACATCGAGATTGATTCGGTGGCGGGAGAGGGGACGATAGTCAGGCTGCGCGTACCGCTGACCCTGGCCATCATCGATGGCTTCCGCGTGGGTGTGGGGCAGGTGAGTTTCGTGATTCCACTGGATATGGTGCTGGAATGCCTAGACCTACCTACCGATAGGGGTAGCAGTCAACAGCATTACCTCAATCTGCGAGGCGAGGTGTTGCCCTACCTGCCCCTGCGCGAGTTGTTCGAGGTGGATGCTCCTGCTCCGGCCAGGCAGTCGGTGGTGGTGGTGCAGTATGGCAGCCAGCGTGCCGGCCTGGTGGTGGACAATCTGGAAGGCGAGTTGCAGGCGGTGATCAAACCCTTGGGTCAGTTGTTCAGAGGCGTACGCGGCCTGGCGGGATCTACCATATTGGGTAGCGGGGCGGTGGCGCTCATACTGGATGTGCCTGACCTGATCAATCGGGCTGCCAAGAATGAACGGCGCAAGGTGGCTTTGATAGCCGCCCGTGAAGCCCGTCACCCAGCAATGCGCGAGGAAGACCGACCATGAGCTGGCTGGGCCGCCTATCGATGTTCAAGAAGCTGCTACTGGCCTTTGGGCTGATGGCTGCGGTGCTATCTGTGGTCGGAGCGGTGGCAGTTCAGGCCTTGAACCAGGGCCAGCAGCGGCTGGAAGGCCTGCACCGGAACCATGCCGAAGCCGCCCATACCCTGGAGCGTGTGCATGTGCGGCTATTGCAACATCGCCGCATGCTAGCCGAGATCATCTACGCCGAACCTGGTCAACGTGAGGCTTTGCTGACCAGTCTGAAGGAGAAGCAGCGCGAGCTGGATGCAGCGCTGGGGGGCTTCCAGCAGGAGGCTGATAGTGGCATTGAGACCGGCTTGCGCCAGCGCATTGCTGATCACTACCCCAGATACCTCCAGCGTATTCCTGGTCTGCTGCAATCGGTGCAGGCCGAGCAGCAGGCGGAGGCGAAAGCGGTTCTGCTGCAGCAGATTGCGCTGGATTTCGGCCCGCTGGAGAGCGCGCTGGAACAAGCTGCCAATGACCAGACCGCGCTGCTGGACAGGAGCATTGAGGATGAAGCCAAGTCTCTGGCTAACTGGAGCGTGGCCGTGCTGTGCCTAAGCGTGGGTGGCCTGCTGTTGGCAGGTGTGTTGGGCTATGGCGTTGCCCACTATTTCACCCATCTGCTGGGGGGCGAGCCTGAGCAGGCTACCCGGCTGGCGCGCCGGGTGGCGGCAGGGGATTTCAGCCTTGATATCGTACTGAAGCCGGGGGATGAGAACAGCCTGATGGCTGCCTTGGCCGCTATGCACCAGCGGCTGCACGAGATGATTCAGGAGCTATGCGATGCGGCGCAGTCCAATCTGCGTATCGCCTCACAGATTGAGGCGTCGTCCAGCGCCTTGTCGCAGACAGCGAGCGAGCAAGCCAGTGCCATCGAACACACCAGTGTGGCGGTGGAGCATATCAACCAGGCGGTCAGCCAGAGTACCCGCCATGCGGCGGAGACCGATCAACTGGCGGCCCGAGCGGCCGGCGTGGCCAGCGAAGGGGGGCAGGCGGTGGCGGCGTCGGTCGAAGCCATGCGACAGATCGCCAGCAAGATAGGCGTGGTGGACGATATCGCCTACCAGACCAATTTGCTGGCTTTGAACGCAGCCATCGAGGCGGCACGTGCGGGCCAACACGGCAAAGGCTTTGCGGTGGTGGCGCAAGAAGTGCGCAAGCTGGCGGAGCGCAGCCAGGCAGCGGCCAGAGAGATAGGGGCGCTGGCAGGTGAATCGGATCAGTTGGCGGCACGTGCTGGTAGCCTGCTCAATGGCGTGTTGCCTGAAATTCGGCGTACGGCTGAACTGGTTGGCGAGATACATGCCTCTGGCCGTGAGCAGACAGACAGCATTCGCCAGGTCAACCAGACCGTGGTGCAGCTGGGGCTAAGTACCCAGACCAATGCGGCAGCGGCCGAGGAGCTATCGGCATCGGCTGAGGAACTGCATGCCCATGCGCGACGGCTGAATGATCTGCTAGAGCGGTTCTGCCAGGCGGGTGAGCACCAGCTGGCTGCGATCGAACCTACCAGGATGGCGTCCACACCGGCACCCACGAAGCAGCCTGGAACTGCAAAGCCCGTGCAACTGAGGGCGCCTACGCCGCCAGACGCGGTCAAGCCGGTGTCGCCGCGGGCACCGTTGCCGGCCAGCCTGACGCATCCTTCTCAACCGGTGGACGAAACGCAGTTCGTCCGCTTCTGATCCCGGTGGTGACACTATGAGCCAGGCCCTTACTCCACATCGACGTGCTAGCGTACCCATGGTCGAGCCGGTGGAGCAGCCGCAGTATCTGACCTTCAGGCTGGGAACCGAAACCTATGCGTTGGAGATATTGCATATCAAGGAGATTATTGAGTATGGTGGCCTGACGGAAGTGCCGCTGATGCCGCGTTTTCTGCGCGGTGTGATCAACCTGCGTGGCGCGGTGGTGCCAGTTATCGACCTGGCTGTGCGGTTTGGCCGGCCCGCCACCACCATAGGCAAGCGCAGCTGCATCGTGATCGTGGAAGTGCAGTATGGTGACGACTGGCACGACCTGGGTGTGATAGTGGATGCGGTCGACGAAGTGCTGGATCTCCCGCCCGAAGCCATCGAGCCGGCGCCGGCCTTTGGTGCCCAGCTGAGGGCTGAATTTATCCGGGGCATGGGCAAGATCAGTGGCCGTTTTGTCATCGTTCTGGCCCTTGAGCATGTGCTGTCCATCGATGAAATGGCCGAACTGGCCGGTAGCAGTGAAAGCCTGCATCCTGAAAGCTGAGCATGTGAGCCCCGCACCGGTGGAGGCACTTTCCCCGCATGATTTCGGCCTGGTGCAGATGGCGGATGCCGAATTTCTGCTCTACCAGGTGCTGGTGGAGCGGCTGACCGGCATACATCTGGCCCCCATCAAGAAAGCCATGCTGTCTGGGCGCCTGGCCAAGCGGCTACGGGATCGCAGCATCGCCAACTACGGTGAATACCTTCGCCTGATAGGGGACGGTGGCGATGCCGAGGAGCGTCAGCTTGCCATTGACCTGATTACCACCAACGAAACCTATTTTTTTCGCGAACCCAAGCATTTCGATGCTGTGCGTGATGTCTTGCTGCCCCAATTGGGGCGGCAACCGGTGCGTATCTGGAGCGCAGCCTGCGCCAGTGGAGAGGAGAGCTATAGCCTCGCCATGGTATTGGCAGATCGATTGGAGCAAGGGGTGGTATGGGAGGTTATCGGTTCCGATATCTCCAGCAGGGTGCTCTCGATGGCGCGGCGCGGGCTCTACCCGATGGAGCGGGCTCATCATATTCCGCCTGAATACCTCAAGCGCTTCTGCTTGCGGGGCACCGGCGACTATATGGGTAGCCTGCTGATAGACAAGGGGCTGCGTCAAAAGGTGCGCTTCATGCCGGTCAAC
The DNA here is from genome assembly GCF_030160395.1 of Chitinimonas prasina. Classification (GTDB taxonomy): domain Bacteria; phylum Pseudomonadota; class Gammaproteobacteria; order Burkholderiales; family Chitinimonadaceae; genus Chitinimonas; species Chitinimonas prasina. The sequence continues at coordinate 81,070 of NZ_BSOG01000001.1, read as the reverse complement.
CTGATTGCGCCTTTGCCGGAAATGGGTCGTTACGATGCTGTCTTCCTGCGCAATGTCATTATCTATTTCGACGCAGAAACCAAGCGGAGGGTGGTGAATGCTGTTGCGGCCACCCTCAAACCGGGGGGCTGGCTGGTGGTCGGTCACTCCGAGTCGTTGATAGGCATACCCAGCGATCTCGAGCCGATACTTCCCACCATATATCGGAAGCGCGCATGAGCTTTCAGATTGATATCTTTCTGCAGCCGGGCGAGGTGTATTTCGGCGACCGTGATACTCGCATACGCACCCTGCTGGGTTCTTGCATTGCCATCACCTGGTGGCACCCCACGCGGCAGGTGGGGGGTATGTGCCATTACCTCTTGCCGCAGCGGCCACAGGGACATCCACGTGGCGATGGCCCGCTGGATGGGCGCTATGCCGAGGAGGCTTTCCAACTGGCCATGCGCTATATTCATTCGGTAGGGACCTTGCCAGCAGACTATGTGGTGAAGATGTTTGGCGGTGGTCAGATGCTGATTACTGATACCGGCCGCATGCCGGCTGTGGGCGAGCGCAATATTGAATTTGGCAAGCAGTGGCTTGCGGGCAATGGATTCCGGTTGAGCCGGGAACACCTGGCAGGTAATGGCCATAGGCACATCGTGTTTGATGTTGCCACTGGCGATGTGTGGTTGCGCTACCGGCCGCAGGATGAGCCCGCCGGCAAGACTAAACCATAGCGTACCCCCGGCAGGCGCGGGGGCTTGGTGACAGACAGGGGGAAGCGATGCCCATCAACGTGCTGATCGTCGATGACTCGGCCGTGGTGCGTCAGGTGGTGAGCGAGGAGCTGGGCCGCGAGACCGATATCAAGGTCATCGGTGCGGCTGCCGACCCTATCTTTGCCCAGGAACGCATGAAGCTGCAGTGGCCCGATGTCATCGTGCTGGATATCGAGATGCCCCGTATGGACGGCATCACCTTCCTCAAAAAACTGATGGTGGAGCGGCCCACGCCGGTCGTCATCTGTTCAAGCCTGACCGAGAAAGGCGCGGCCATTACCCTGGAGGCCTTGTCCAGCGGGGCATTGGGCATCATTACCAAGCCTTCCATCGGCGTACGGGATTTTCTGCAGGACAGTTCGTCTGACCTGATTTCGGCCGTACGGGCAGCCTATGCCGCCACAGGCCGCCTGAAACTCCTGCGCAGCATACCGGCTACGCCACCGGCTGTGCCGCCTGCCAAGCAGCCGGCGACGGCCATGTCCTTCGTGACGGAGAAGATACAGTCCCCCAAGCTGACCGCCGATGCGATCATGGATGCACCCAATGGCATGCCGGTGGTGGGGCAGACCGAACGCATAGTGGCGGTGGGTATATCGACAGGCGGGGTGCAGGCCTTGGAGCAGATACTGCCCATGTTAAGCGCAGATTGCCCGGCCATGGCCATTGTCCAGCACATGCCCGAGAAATTCACGGCGACCTTTGCGGCACGGCTAAATACCCTGTGCCGGATAGAGGTAAAGGAGGCGCAGAACAATGACAAGCTTTTGCGCGGCCGGGCCTTGATTGCACCGGGCGGCAAGCACCTGCTGGTGAAGCGGGCGGCAGGCCACTATTACGTTGAGGTGATAGATGGTCCCTTGGTGAGCCGGCACCGGCCCTCGGTGGATGTATTGTTCCGCTCGGTGGCCAAGTGCGCTGGCCGCAATGCGCTGGGTGTGATCATGACGGGCATGGGCGATGATGGGGCCAAGGGTCTGAAGGAAATGCGCGAAAGCGGTGCCGCCACGGTAGCCCAGGATGAAGCAAGTTGTATCGTGTTTGGCATGCCCAAGGAGGCCATACGACTGGGCGCTGCCGATAATGTGGCCAGCCTGGGGGATATTCCCGGCTTGATTGAAAGGGGCGCGCAGCGGCCGCTTTCGCGGTAGCTTGAGCTAGTATTCTGTTAGACGGTGCGATCAAGTCGCCCTACATTACAGCTTGTTAATTTTAACTGGCGGGACTCAAGGGCAAAGCCGATGTCAGTCAACGCAGAACTCAGCGTCATGGTGGTGGAAGACAGCGCGGTACAGCGTCTACACGCGCTCGACCTGTTGGACAATCTGGGGGTCAAGAACAGGCTGGAGGCAGAGAACGGAAGGCATGCACTGGAGGTGCTGGCGGTGAGCGCCAAGCCCGACATCATGATTACCGACCTTGAAATGCCGGACATGGATGGCGTGGAATTGATACGCCATATTGCCGAGCAGCACTTGGTCAATGCCTTGATCGTGGTATCCAGCCGCGAGACCACCATCTTGTCCACGGTGGAAACCATGGCGCAGGAGCATGGCCTGATCGTGCTGGGTATTGCGCAGAAGCCACTGTCCTATGATGGCCTGGCCAATCTGATTGCCAGATTCCGCCCCGGCGAGGTGTCCGACAAGCAGCGCGAGGCACAATACAGTTTTACCCCCAACGATATCCGACGGGCCATCATCAATCGCGAGCTGGTGCTGCACCACCAGCCCAAGGTGACGACTCATTCGGGTGTGATGCGGGGGGTTGAGGCGCTGGTGCGCTGGCAGCATCCCGAGCTGGGGCTGGTGCCACCGTCCAATTTTATTCCCATGGCTGAGGAAGCCGGCATCATTGATGAATTGACCGACTGGGTACTGGAGACAGCGCTCAAGCAATTGCGGGACTGGCATGCCAGGGGCTTGACCATCAGCGTGGCGGTCAATCTGTCGGCCAAGTCGCTCTCTACGCCAGACTTGGCCGATCGTATTGCGGCCGTGACCAGCCGCATCGGCATAGAACCCAAATACCTGCTGCTGGAGATTACCGAGACCGCCGTGATGTCGGATCTCGCACTGTCCCTGGGTACCTTGGCACGCTTGCGGCTCAAGGGCTTTGGGCTGGGCATCGATGACTTTGGCACGGGTTTCTCATCCATGCAGCAGCTATCGCGTATTCCCTTTACCGAGCTGAAGATAGATCGCTCCCTGGTACATGGCGCCTCCGAGAAACCCCATCTGCATGTCATGCTGCAAAGCACGATAGAAATGGGTAAGAAGCTACATCTGACTACCGTGGCAGAGGGCGTGGAAAACCCCTCAGACTGGCAGTTGATAAGGCTGTTGGGCTGCGACGTGGCGCAAGGTTTCTATGTTTCCAAGCCAGTGCCTGGCGATGCCCTTGCGGGCTGGCTCAAGCAGGGAACCCAGCACCTGCGGCCGCAACGGCCAAGCATGGGTTGAACCAGTCAGGCCCGTGGCCAGCGGTGCAGCCGTACCGGGTTCAAGCTGGCGATATCGTGCAGCGCCCCAAGTAGTCAGCGCAAGCTGGGGTTGGGGGCTTGCTTGGCGGCTTGGCCATCAGGGCCGCCAAAGTGCCCCGCTGATGCAGTCTGTCCAGCGCCGTGTTGATACGGCCAAGGTAGTGGCTGATCGGGGCATTGCGGGCTACGCCGATATGGATGGGGTCTTTTACCATGGGGCGGTTGATGATCTGCCATCGACCCAGGTGACCATAGCGCAGGTTCAGATGTTGTTCCATATCGTGCGGATCCTGGCGGGTATCGGCCAGCAGCACGACATCCACCCGCTTCAGCACCAGCATGGTCAGCCTGCTTTCCAGCGAGGGAGACTCCTCCTCCACTTTGAACAGCTTGCCGCGCTGTTCCTCAAACTCGCCACCATACTGGGCGCCACGCATGATGGAGAGCGTCTTGCCGCGCAGGTCTGCTAATCCGTGATAGCTGAAGGCTTCGCCGGAGCGTACCACCATCCAGACATGCGTATCCCATATAGGACGGGATAGCAGCATGGCCGCTTCCCGCTTGGTGGTGCGTGAGACGCCCCATAGCAGGCCCTGGCCTAGTTCCGCCATGCGCTGAGCGCGTCGCCAAGGATAGGCTTTGATATCAAACTGCAGCCGGGCTTCGTCACCCAGCAGCCGTATGGCCTCCGCACGCCTTTCATCAACCGGTTTGGGTTGGCCGGCGGCTGTCATCCGCTCTGCGATCAATATGGTCAGCCGCGCCGGTTCCACCGAGTTTGCCATGGCAGCGCCAATCAGCAGGAACGAGCCTAGGCAGGCAAACAGACGGTAGATCAGGGGTAATCCCATGGCGCGGCGCTATCACAAGGGGGTGAACAGGTGTCCATCCTACAGAGGGAAGGTGAAAACTACCATGCCATTGCCGCCCATGCCTGTGCGCCTCTCGCCCCACCTTGATCTGAAAGATTTGACCTCCCCCCGCAAAATCGTAGCGCTGAGAAGTAGAGATTTCTGGCAAATTTAGCGCCTTGCGAGACAGGAGATTTGTCATGAAGAAGTCGAAATTCACGGAAGAGCAGATCGCATTTGCACTTCGCCAAGCGGAGTCGGGTACGACGGTTGCAGAGGTCTGCCGCAAGATGGGTGTCTCGGAAGCCACCTTCTACAATTGGAAGAAGAAGTACGGCGGTTTGGGCGTCACCGAACTGCGTCGGTTAAAGCAACTGGAAGAAGAAAACGCCAGGCTTAAGCGCATGGTGGCCGACCTGAGCCTGGACAAGCAGATGTTGCAGGAAGTCATCCAAAAAAAGCTGTAAAGCCAGCTCGCAAGCGCGAGCTGGCTAACTTTCTGATTGGCGCCTATCGCGTCAGTATTCGTCGTGCCACCGCAGTGAACCAATTGCGGCAAGCGACGTATTTCTATCGCCCCCATCCCAGGGACGATCGAGCTGAGCGACAACGGATTAAGGAAATCGCCGCGACCCGAATTCGCTATGGTGCCGAGCGCATCCACGTGCTGTCGCGGCGCGAGGGCTGGGTAATCAACCACAAGAAGACCTACCGGATTTATTGCGATGAAGGGCAGAACCTGCGACGGAAGCGACCACGCCGCCATGTCGCTGCTGCACACCGCGAAGAACGACCCATCGCCTCTGGTTTGAATGAGTGCTGGAGCATGGATTTCGTCGCCGATCAGCTCTTCAACGGGCAGAAAATCCGGGCGTTAACTGTAGTCGATAATTTTAGCCGAGAGAGCCTTGCCATCACGGTCGATTACGCCCTGAAAGCGGCGGATGTCGTCGCGACGATGCGTCACTTGCAGGCATTGAGAGGGACGCCACGGCGAATTCGGGTCGACAATGGCAGCGAGTTTATTTCCCAGATGCTGGATCAGTGGGCTTATGAGCAGGGAGTGACGTTGGACTTCTCGCGCCCTGGCAAACCCACGGATAATGCGTTCATTGAGTCGTTCAACGGCAGCTTGCGAGACGAATGCCTAAACGTGCACTGGTTCCTGTCGCTGGACGATGCGCGCGAGAAGATCGAAGATTGGCGAGTGGATTACAACGAATTCAGGCCACACAGTTCGCTGGATGACCTGACCCCGAGCGAGTTCCGGCTCGCTCATATTAAGGCTGGGAATCTCTAGGTTCGACCGCTCGGTTAGCCGGGAGGAGGTCATAAGGCTGGGAATCTCTAGGTTCGACCGCTCGGTTAGCCGGGAGGAGGTCAATACGGTGGCGCAGAATTTGCTGCGGTGGGTGCCGCTCGTAACTCAGAGATCCTCGGAGGCCGTTTATAGATGAACGGGTTTAGCGGCGACTCTGCCCCTTTACACCAATCGTTAAGGACAATCCATGAGTACCGACCACAACGGCCATCGAAAACAGCTGCAAAATGCTTTTGATAAATTTGACCTACCAAAAGCTCTTGAAGCGCTAGAGTCCCTCAGTACCGAAGAAGTGATAGCTGCCTTTGCGGCGAAATTGGCACAGCCTGGTGCTTTTCAGATACGCGGCAACCGCACAAAACGAAACGAGTTTTACGATTCGCTTCTAAACGCTCCCGTTATGACGAATCATCACGCACAGGCTCAGCCTTTCGCTCGGGATCTCAACGATAAGATTCAGATCATTGAACGTAGCTTTGACGAGACCCGCTCGTCTCTCCCTAAGTGTGACATTTCAAAATTTCCTGAGGACATTCAATTCTGGAGCCATGTCGAGCGGGCATCGCGAGAGCTCAAGGATCTCCACGATGCAGCTCAGCAGGCGATGGCAGAAATCGAGGTGAGGGCCAAAGCCAACCTGCAGTTTGCGATGCCAGAAATGGTAATCGTCAAACTTCCAGACGGCAACGAGGTGAATGTGGATGCTGCATATTCCAACATCATTTCCTCGCTGAGCTTGACGTTGAAAATGTTATCTTTTGAGCACAATTTACTTTCTGAAGGCAAACTACTAGCCCCCCAAAAAGTTGCAATCACGGATGAACATATTTTTAAAGCCGGTTCTATTCAACTCTACGCGATAACCTGGAATGCTCTTGAGGACATCGCGAACCGCACGCTTTTCTTTGGCGGCGAAATTACCAGTATGGAAAATGCCGGGATTCCTCGTTCTTCTCTTCCAGAAGATTTTTACTCAAAATTCGCAGACCCTCTCTTTTTTCATCGTGAGCCTTCTGAGGTTGAGGTTTACGATTTCTTGGCTAACCGTAGGCTTCACTCCTGGGCGGTACAGAACACGATTCGGTTCATACAAGGAGCGAATCAGCTCATACCCGTCATGGCCAAAGGCGCGGTAGCGCCAAGTCTTTCAGGTGGACCATTCGTCTCAAAGGAAGAAGGGATTGCCCTTGCGACACTAGCAGAAATTTTGTCATTTGACGTTTTTTCGGATCAAGAGCGATACCACGGTCTGACCCTGCGGGAGTGGGTGCGAGGCTACTGCTCGCTGAAGCTGTTGGCAGAAGCCAAACAGGCTGATTCCTGCCTGGTAATGTTCGACAAAGCGGAGCTGGAGCAGGGTTTCAGTGATTACCAGATTCCCGCCTTGCATATTCCAACACTAATCCATCATCTGACGTTCGGTCAGGACAGCCGTGATCTCTATGACTCACCATTGATCCGTTCGCAGGATGGCAAATATTCGCTGCTCGCAGATGTTCTCATAACCTGCAACCTTCCAAACGTACTCTTTTCGAGGTTGAGTTCACTTGACACGCAGTTTGAGAAAAAGGGTAAGGGTTTTGAAGGCAAGGTCGTCTCATTTTTCCATGAGCGGGACTACCAGTGCAAGGCTACCAGCTTCAGCATCGACCACGCTCAGTATGAGTACGATGCCTTGCTGCTGTTGGACGACACGCTGTTCCTGGTCGAGTGCAAGAATACCTTGTTATCAGGCAATCATGCGGTACAGGCCCTGCGTTATAGCAAATTTATCGACGACACAGTCAAGCAGGTTAAACGTCTAGAACGCGGCTTAAGGGCCCGCCCTGAGGTGGTCGAGTCGCTGTTCGATCGGAAGCTCTCTGAGCTTACGGTGGTGCCAGTAATTTTGAATTCTATGAATTACTCAAGGCAGCCTATAGACGGCGTCTACATTTCCGATTATTCGGCATTGGGTAAATTCTTTGACGAAAGTACCATTTCTGAATTCCACTGGAAAGACGGTGAGAAAAAGATGAGAAAAATCATCCATCGACTCTGGTCAGGCGAACGGCCTACTTCTCAAGAATTGCTGGAGTATCTGTCTTTTCCGCCTCAGTTGAAGCTGATAATGGAACACCTGACTTACTTACCCTATGCACGTCCTACGTCCGAAAGTTCAGTCTTCATTTCCCGTGTGCTGGATGTAGACGAGCCCGCAATGCTGAGAGCAAAACAAGAGGCGCCTGCAGTCGCCTGACTTGGAGAATGTGGTCAGCGCTGCTGGCAGCATGCCCATGTTAGTTAGTCACCACTGAACAATCCACAACACACTGATCCATATGTAAAAAATGGCAAATCCAAGTGTTGGGATTTGCCGGTTTTCATTAAAGTCCCACCAATATCTTGCAAATTTGCGAGGGGGAAAGTCAGCGGAACTGGCTGAAAGGCGCGGAAGGCGATGCCTCCCATGCCCTGCTGTGCGGTTGTGGTCACAACTTGCGGATGATTCTGCGGAAGCTGCGGCTTCTTTGTGCCTTGATTCTGGCTGGCCTGGCGAGGTTGCTGGTGATTCGCTGGCGGATGGGATCGCAATTGACGCCGGGTGCTGGCTGAAAGTGGAATTGTTCAGGGCGGACTAGTTAAGACAGGTCTACGGTCACCAGCGCCCGCACGCGAATCTGAATTTGCCTAGTCGGCGCACCGAAAGCAAAGCGTCGCACTGGCGCTGGCATTGACAGACTATGTTTAGTGGTTGCTCTGTTCGCCAGCATGCCAGTGCCCCGATTTGCCGCCACGTTTTTCCAGTAGCCGTACGGAGTCGATGACCATACCCTTGTCCACAGCCTTGAGCATGTCGTAGATGGTCAGCAGCCCCACGCTGACCGCCGTCATGGCTTCCATCTCCACCCCGGTGCGCCCCACCGTCTCGGTCGTGGCGCGGCAACAGACTGCGTGGTGGGAGGCATCCAGCTCAAACTCTACCGCCACATGGGTCAAGGGGATGGGGTGGCATAGCGGGATCAGGGTGCCGGTCTGCTTGGCGGCCATGAGGCCGGCGAGCCGCGCTACACCCAGTACATCGCCCTTGCTGGCCTGGCCTCCCTGCAATCGCTCGAAGGTGCTGGGCTGCATGCTGATACGACCCTCGGCGATGGCGACCCGGTGGGTTTCCGCCTTGTTGGCCACGTCCACCATATGGGCCTGGCCCTGGGCGTTGAAATGGGTCAAATCATTGCTCATGTCTTATGCTCGTCTGCGGCGACTGCCGCCAAGGTATTGAAATTGGCAAAGCTGGCGCTGTCGTCAAAGCCGACGGCAGCGGCAGGCAGGGTGTTCAGCCAGCCCAGTACCCGGCCCTGGCCGCTATCAAGATAGCGCGACAGGGCGCTGCCCAGGGATCGATGCAGCAGGCAGCACACCGGCTGCGGACCCTCTGCTGTCGTGGCGTAGGCCGCCAGGGTGGTGCCGTTTACCGCACTCAGCAGGCTGGCGGCCAGCTCAGTGGGTAGCAGGGGCATGTCGCATGGCAGGCACAACAGCCAGTCGCTCTGGCTGTGTAATAAGGCCGTTTCCACGCCGGCCAACGGGCCGGCGTGGCCAAGGCGCCTGTCGCCCAACAGAGGCAGGCCGCTGGCCGCATAGTGGGCGAGATTGCGATTGACGCTGAGGCTGACCCGCTGGGGGCGGAAGGATTGCTGCGCCAGACGGCTCAGTGCATGCTGGTATAGGGGTGTGCCCTGCCAGGGCACCAAGCCCTTGTCCAGGCCGCCCATGCGGCTGCCCTGACCGCCGGCCAGTATCACGGCTTCATAAGCTTCAGTCGTGTTTGTCATTGCCATATTGCTCGCTGACGACCTTGTGCCAGCGGGCGGCTGCGCTGTAGTCGGTTTCGCGGGCATCCACCCAGCGCGGTCCTTCGGGTGTCCATTCCTTCTTCCAGAAGGGGGCTCGGGTCTTGAGGAAGTCCATGATGAAGGCATTGGCCTCGAAGGCGGCATGGCGATGGGCGCTGGCGACCAGCACCAGTACGATGGCGTCACCAGGGTATAGCTTGCCGACCCGGTGGATGATGCTTACCCCATGCAACGGCCAGCGAACGGCAGCTTCTTCTGCGATGCGTATCAGGGCTTTTTCGGTCATGCCGGGGTAGTGCTCGAGTTCCAGCGCCACGACATCATCGGCCAGGTTCAGATCACGTACCAGGCCCACAAAACTGGTGATGGCGCCAATACCGCGGTCGCCAGCAGACAGGGTACGCAGCTCGGTCTGCAGGTCAAAGTCTTCGGCCTGCACCGCAACATGGAGGCGCGCCGATGGAATGGTAGCTTGAGGCAGTGTTTCCATCGCGTTAGCCTCCTGTGACGGGAGGAAACACCGCGACTTCGGCACCGTGGTGCAACTGGGCGCTGAAATCGGCCATTTCCTGATCCAAGGCGACGCGATAGACGCGCTCGCCGGCCAGTTCCTCGGCCCAGACGTCGCCACGGGCCGCCAGGTGGGCAATCAGGCCTGCCACGGTTTGTATGCCTTCGGGCAGGCTCAGTTGTTCTTCTGCCATGCCAAACCGCTCACGCAGGCGGGCGAAGTAAAGCAGTGTCACTTGCATAGGGGGCTATCCAATCAATTGATCCAGTGGCAGATACCGTACGGTATCGCCTTTCTTCACGGTATGGCCGGCGGGCAGGTCTATCAGGCCGCCGGCCCAGGCCAGGCTGCTCATGACGGCAGAGCCCTGGCTGGGGTAGAGGGTGGCGCTCAATCCACCGATGCTGTCCACTTCCAGCTTGGCGCGCAGAAACTCTCGTCGCTTGTCGGCGCGTGGCCAGTCAAAGCCGGCGCTGACCTGGAGGGCAGTCGCGGGCTGTGATGGGCAACCCATACGGCGCAGCAGGAAAGGACGGGCCAGCAGTAAAAAGGTCAGGAAGGCGCTGACTGGGTTGCCAGGCAGGCCGATGAAGGCGGCCTGTCCTACCTTGCCAAACGCTAGTGGCTTGCCGGGCTTGATGGCAATACGCCAAAGATCCAGCTGCCCCAGCTCGGATACCGCTGCCTTGACGTGGTCTTCCTCGCCGACCGAGACCCCGCCGCAGGTGATGACCACGTCGTTCTCCCGTGCCGCATGGCGCAAGGCGGCCAGGGTGGCGTCATGGCTATCGGCCACCTTGCCGTAGTCGTTGACCTGGCATCCCAGCCGGCTCAGCAAGCCGCCGATGGCAAACTGGTTGGAGTTGTAGATGCCACCTGCCGGCAGCGGCTGGCCGGGCTGGGTCAGTTCGTCGCCGGTACACAGCAGCCCCACCCGCAAGGCCGGATGTACCGCCAGTTCGGCTATGCCCAGAGAGGCGGCCAGCGCAACATGCTGGGGGGCCAGTCTTTGCCCTGCCTGCAATACCGTGCTGCCAGCAGCGATGTCTTCTCCCAGCCGGCGTATGTGCTGGCCAGGGCTGGGAGGCGTCTGCAGGCTGATTACGGCGTCGCCAGCATTGACCTCCTCTTGCGGTACCACGGCGTTGCAGCCAAGTGGCACAGGCGCGCCGGTAAAGATGCGGGCGGCGCTATTGGCCGCCAGCGGCTGGCCGGTTTCGCCAGCGGCGATGCGTTGCACCACCGGCAGGCTCGCGGGTACCTGTGCAAAGTCGGCGATATGGAGGGCATAGCCATCCATGGCGCTGTTGTCGAAACCGGGTACTGCCAAGGGGGCGATCACATCCTGCGCCAGCACCCGGCCATCGCATTCGCTCAGCGGCAGGGATTGCTGCCGGGTATCGGCCTGGGCTGACGCCAGCAGGCGGGCCAGGGCTTCGTCAAAGGTCATCAGGGACATGGCAACGGCTCAGAGTCATGGGTGCGACCTAACCCTACACCAAGGCGGCAGGCAAGGGGAGGGTGGTGGCGCAAAGCCATTGATTTTGTTATGGTGCGCTTGTGCTGCTGTAGCAAAGCGCGGGGATTCCGCGTGCAGCCTGCAAGAACCGCCCAGTTTACCGGGCTCAGTCTGCCGCCGGAGAGGCGGTGTATCAACATGGAAGGAACTGCCATGTCCAAGCGTGTCGTAACGCTGGCGCACTATTACACTGCGCCAGAAATCCAGCAGATGGCCGACAAGGTCGGCGACTCTCTCGAACTCTCGCTCTATGCCCGTGATGCCAATGCCGACGTGATCGTCTTTGCCGGCGTGCGCTTCATGGCAGAGACCGCCAAGATACTGAATCCGCAGGCCGAGGTCATACTGCCTGACGCCGGTTCCACCTGTTCCCTGGTGACGCAGACCGACGTCAAGCGCCTCAAGGCCTGGCGCGACAAGCATGCCGACCATGTGCATGTGTCCTATATCAACAGCTCGGCCGAACACAAGGCCTTGAGCGACTGGATCGTCACCAGCCGCAATGTGGACGACATCATTGCCCACCTGTATGCCCAGGGCCAGAAGGTGATCTTCTCGCCCGACCGCAATATGGGCGCCTACCTGAACTACCAGTACGGCTACGACATGCCGCTCTGGAGCGCGGTGTGCGAGGTACATGACAAGTTCAACGAAACCGCACTGAATGAAGGCATGGCCGCGGTGGCTGGCCCAAGTTACCTGATTGCCCACCCGGAAAGCCCGCTGCCGGTACTCAAGCGCGCCGACTATGTGGGCTCCACCAGTGGCATGCTGAACTGGGTGAAACAGTTCGACCGCGAACCCGACGCCACCCTGTTTGTGGCAACCGAGGATGGCATACTCTACAACATGGGCCTGGCCCGGCCAGACCTCAAGATTGTGCAGGCGCCCATCTATGCCGGTTGCCAGTGCAATCAGTGCCCCTATATGAAGCTGAACAACGTCGAGCGGGTACAGCGCGCGCAGGCTGGAGAAGGCACCCGCATCGATTACCTGAGCCACGAGCAGATGGATGCCGCCCGCTTGCCGATAGAACGCATGCTGGCGTTCAGCGAGGCGCAGATGCGGCAATCCAGGCCGGCGCCGGTAGTAGTACCTGCCTGACATAGGCAAGGAGTAAGACCGAGGGCAGTGTGAACTGCCCTTTTTGTTGCGTTGCGCCCAGCCCGCACGCCGCTTGGTCCATGGCCGAAGCCCATGGTGTGCGAGGCGGCCCAACGCTGTCATGGCAGGACCAATGGCGTACATACCATGCGTGAATTCGACTACCTGATCTTCATCGGCCGCTTCCAGCCTTTCCACAATGGCCATCTGTGGACCCTGCAGCACGCCCTGCAGCTGGCAGACAAGGTGATTGTGCTGTGTGGCTCGGCCCGGCAGGCGCGTACACCCAATCATCCGTGGACGGTCGATGACCGCGAGCAGTTGATACGCATGTCTTTGTCGGACGAGGTGCAGGCCAGGGTGTTCGTCGTCGGTATCTCGGACCGCATGTATAACGACCAGCAATGGCTGACTGAGGTGCAGAACCTGGTTGACCGGGTGATCGCTGTGGACAACTCCGACGTGGGTAGCCGGCAGGCGCAGTTCCGCATCGGCATCGTCGGGCCGCCACGGGGGGCCAAGAAGGGCAATGCCGAGTATCTGGATCTGTTCCCGCAATGGCAACGGGTGGAGGCGCCCGAGTTGCCCGATGTGCATGCCTCGCGCATACGCCATGCCTTTTTCGATCCAGACCGGGGCGACGACTGGCCGGGCTGCGCGGCACTGCTGCCAGCGCCGGTATTCAACTGGCTCAATGCCTTCCGCGCGGGCGAGACCTTTGCCAACCTGCAGGGCGAGTACCTGTTCGTCAAACGCTATCGGCAGAGCTGGGCAACGGCGCCCTATCCACCTACCTTCGTGACGGTGGATGCGGTGGTCATCCATTCTGGGCATGTGCTGCTGGTGCGTCGCCGGTCTGCGCCGGGCAAGGGCCTGTGGGCGCTGCCTGGCGGCTTTGTGACACCGGATGAAAGGATCAAGGATGCCGTGATACGGGAGCTCAAGGAAGAAACCCGGCTCAAGGTGCCAGCACCGGTATTGGCGGGCTCCATCCGCGCCAGCAGGGTATTCGACCATCCTCAGCGCTCCCTGCGGGGACGTACCATTACTCATGCCTTCCTGATCGAACTGGCGCCAACCTCGGAGGGGCTGCCCAAGGTCAGGGGCGACGACGAGAGCGACAGGGCCAAGTGGATGCCGCTGTTCGAGTTCAATCGGATGGAAGAGCAACTGTATGAAGACCACTTCTATATCGTGAACTGGTTCCTGGGACAGGTCTGACGCGCCCTGCCTATACTGCGGCCATGGAACCGGGACGCATGTATCTATGGCGGGGCAGGGCGCTGGTGCTGGGGGTGGACAGCGATTCCACGCCGCATGCCCACCATGCACTGCAACTGAGCCTGGCATTGGAAGGCACCTTCCGCCTTTCCTTGCCGGACGGCAGCACACGCATGGCCACGGCGGACTTGTTCCTGCCAGGCCAGCCGCATAGGCTGGCGGCCAATGGCGCCTTGATGGCCCACCTTTTTATCGACCCCGGCCAGCGTTCGCTGGCAGATTGGCGCCGGGACGAGATACCCGCCGCGCTGCCTGCCGACCTACTGGCGGCCTTGCGGGCGGCCTGGCATGCACCACTTGCGCTGAGTGCCTGTGAGCCCCTGGTGGCGCAGTGGCAGGATGCCTGGCTGCCTGGGTTTGACCGGGCACCCGTGCTGGACAGCCGAATTGCCCAGGCGCTGGCCCTGCTGGCAGAGGAGGGGGAACTCACAGCCGAGTACCTGGCCGACACACTGCAACTGTCGCAAAGCCGCTTCAGCCACCTGTTCAGCCAGCATACCGGCCTGCCTTTTCGCCGCTACGTCTTGTGGATGCGGCTGCTGGCCGCTGTGGCGCAGCTGGGCCGAGGGGGCAACCTCACCACGGCTGCCCATGCGGCAGGCTTTGCGGACCTGGCCCACATGAGCCGGGTATTCCATGCCACTTTCGGGGTGGTGCCCTCCACCCTCAGTCGTGTTGCCATCGTGGCGGCGTAGCAGAATCGTTCAAGCCCGACCATGGGCTGGCGCGCTACATTGTGTCTTCATACCAAGAGGAGGCAGCCCATGAGCGCCATAGACCAGTTGTTCGACCGTTATGGCGAGAGCCATCAGCACCCCTTCAACAAGCGCGTGCACTGGGTGTGTGTGCCGCTGATCACTTTCAGCCTGCTGGGCCTGCTGTGGGCGGTAACCCCGTGGCTGGCCATAGGTTTCAGTCTGCTGGCGCTGACCTACTACCTGCGCCTGTCGCCCGCCATTGCCCTGGGCATGTTTCTGGTGGCGGGCAGCATGCTGTTGTTGCTGTCACGCCTGCCCTTTGTGCTGGAAGTCAGTCTCACCATCTTCGTGCTGGCCTGGATAGGCCAGTTCATCGGCCACAAGGTAGAGGGGAAGAAGCCTTCATTTTTCGAGGACATCAAGTTCCTGCTGGTGGGGCCGGCCTGGCTGCTGGGTTTTATCTATCGCCAGTACCGTATTGCCTATTGAGCGGTGAGCCCATGGTACGCAGTACCAAGACAAACAGCCCTGCATTGCAGGGCTGTTTGTCTTTGAACAGGCTCTTAGTACTGCCAACTACCATTGCCTGCGCTGGGCAATCAAGGCAGTGGCATCGGCGGCCGGCAGGGGTTTGGCAAAGTAATAACCCTGGGCGAAATCACAAGCCATCTCTCTCAGGGCAGCCAGTTGTTCGGCAGTCTCCACGCCTTCGGCTATCACCGCCATGCCCAGGTTACGGGCCAGCAGCACAATGGCGCGTACGATTTCGCGGCTGAAATGGTCACCAGTGATCTGGCGTACAAAGGAGCCATCTATCTTCAGTACATTGGAAGGGAAGCGGTGCAGATAGGACAGTGAGGAATAGCCGGTACCGAAGTCATCCATCAGTATCTGTATGCCGCGCGCACGGATGGCTTCCAGCATGCCTATGGTGGCATCGGTATTGTCCATCAGTATGCTCTCGGTAATCTCCAGCTCCAGCCTGCCAGCCTCTATCCCTGCATTGCTGATGGCGAAATCGATCTGCTCAACCAGATTGGGCTGATTGAACTGCTTGACCGACAGGTTGACACTGACCCGCAGCATCAGGTCAGGGAAGGCCTGCTGCCATTCGGCCACCTGCAGGGCCGAGGTTTCCAGCATCTGCCGGCCGATTTCGTTAATCAGGCCGATTTCCTCCGACAGGGGAATGAACTCGGCCGGGCTGACCAGCCGGCCATCAGGCTGGCGCCAGCGCACCAAGGCCTCAAACGCCGCAATACTGCCGGTGTTGAGATCGACGATGGGTTGGAAGTAGGGCAGGAACTCTTGCGCCGCCAGGGCACGGCGCATTTCCTGTTCCATCTTGAGGGCGCGCAGCATGGTGCCCTGCATGGCACGGTCAAACACCTCCAGCTTGCCACGACCGCGCTGTTTGGCGCGGTGCATGGCCGTATCTGCGTCCCGTATCATCTCCTCGGGGTGCGAGTAACCACCCGACGAGAGGGCGATGCCCACACGGGCGCCGGGATAGACCTCGTGGCCTTCCAGGTCTATGGGCTTGGCCAGCTCGGTCAGCATGGCCTCGGTAAAGCGGAGCGCCTCGGAGGGATCCTCGATGGCATCGAGCAGGATGGCGAATTCATCGCCACCAAAGCGTGCCACAACGTCGCCTGGCCGTTGCACCTGGCCCAGGCGCTCGGCGGTGACGCGCAGGATGCGGTCGCCGGTGGCGTGGCCAAAGCTGTCATTGATATAACGGAAGCGCTCCAGGTTAAGGCAGAGCACGGCGCAGAGATAATCGGGGTCGCGCGTGGCGTGGCCCAGCGAAAAGCCCAGGAAATCGGTAAACATGGCCCGGTTGGCCAGGCCGGTGAGGCTGTCGTGCAGGGCGTCGTACAGCATCTGCTCTTCGGCCCGCTTGCGCTCTGTGATGTCGGTCAGCGAACCGGCCATGCGAAATGCCAGCCCGGTATCGGGGTCTATCATGGCCATGCCACGGGTCAGCATCCAGCGCCAGCTGCCGTCCTTGTGGCGCATACGATGCTCGGCCTCAAAGTGTGGCGTTTCGCCTTTCAGATGCTGTATCAGCTGCAGGCGCAGACCTTCGCTCTCGTCTGGGTGGGTCAGCGCCAGCCAGGTCTCGGGCACCGGGTCCAGCAGCTCGGCTTCGTCATAGCCCAGCATGGCTTTCCAGCGTGGCGAGAAATAGATGCTGTCCTCGCGGATATTCCAGTCCCACAGGCCATCGTTGGCGCCGCGTATGGCCAGTTCATAGCGCTCCTGGCTCTCGCGCAGGGCCAGTTCAGCCTGGCGCTTGGCGCGGCGGTTGCCGGTCTCGCGCAGTTCACGCTCCACCACGCTGGCCAGCCGCTTCAGGTGGGTCTTGAGGATGAAGTCGTTGACGCCGGCCTTCATCATGGCCACGGCGGATTCCTCGCCTATGGTGCCGGTGACGACGATAAAGGGGATGATTTGGCCATGCTCACGGAAGACCTTGAGGGCTTCCTGGGCAGAAAACTGTGGCATGGAGTAATCGGACAGGACCAGGTCCCAATTACCCCTGTCCAGGGCGGCACGCATATCTTCCGGCGTATCCACCCGTTGGTAGTTGACGGTAAATCCCTGGCGGCGCAAGGCGAGCACATTCAGCAGTGCGTCGTCTTCCGAATCATCGACGACCAGCACCGAGAGGGTTTTATCCAGCAGGTTGGGTTCGTCCATGTGGATCAACAGCGTTTACCCCTGCACCGGCTCGTTCAGCATCAACCAGTAGATGCCTACCTGTTTGACGACTTCCATGAATTGCATGAAATCAACCGGCTTACGGATATAGCTGTTGGCCCCCAGGCTGTAGCTCTTGACCAGGTCGTCTTCTTCCTTGGAGGTGGTCAGCACCACCACCGGGATCAGGCGGGTGGACTCATTGCTGCGTATCTGGCGCAGCACCTCGATGCCGTTGAGCTTGGGGAGCTTGATATCCAGCAGTATCAGCACCGGTAGTTCACTGACATCGCGTCCGGTATGGCTGCCCTGGCCATACAGATAGTCGATGGCCTCCTGGCCGTCGCGCGCCACCACGATGGGATTCTGTATGCCGTTCTTGCCGAAGGCCCGTATGGTCAGCGCTTCGTCATCCGGGTTGTCTTCAACCAGCAATATCGGGGTTTGCATGCTGCCTTCCTGTTGGCGGCGCTAAGCCGCCCTTTATAAGGGGAATCGCTTGAACACTAGACCACAGCAGGCTTGCAGGGCAAGCGCGGGCTGGCCTTGCTGGTGTATTTATTCGTCAGGCAGGCGGCCGGCACCCTGCCAACAAATGGGGGGCGCTTGATTGCACCCCCCCATTCATCATGCCTTACATCAGGTTCTTCGAAACAATCTCATACACATCGCGTGACAGCCCGGCATGGGCAGCCACCCGCTCGAGTGCGGCACGCATATGGGCGCGGCGCACCGGCTCCAGTTTCTTCCAGCGGTTGAAGCTGCCTGCCAGTCGGGCTGCAACCTGCGGGTTGAGCTTGTCCACGGCCAACAGGGTGTCGGCGGCAAATTCATAACCGCTGCCATCGATGGCATGGAAACCCGCCAGATTGTTGTGCACAAAGGTGCCGATCAAAGAACGTACCTTGTTGGGGTTGGTCAGGGCAAATGCCGGGTGCTGCATCAGCGCCTTGATCTTGGCCACCACGCCCAGCCGACGACTGCTGGCTTGCAGGGTGAACCACTTGTCCATCACCAGCGCTTCATCGGCCCACTTGCTGGCAAAGCTGGCCAGGGCGGCATCGCCTTCAGGCCAGTTCACCAGGCAGGCGAGGGCAGCCTGGGCATCGGTCATGTTGTTGGCCTCGGCAAACTGGCGTTCGGCCAGTTCCATCAGGCCGCTTTCGTCCAGCTCGGACAGATACGCCAGGGCGATGTTCTTGAGCGAGCGGCGGGCCACTGCGGTGGCTTCGTACTGGTAGGCGCCGCTATCGAGCATGCGGGTGTAGGCCGCCTTGAACTCGCTGCGTAGCGCACGGGCCAGGCCCAGCTTCATGGCTTCGCGGCCAGCGCGGATGGCGTCGGGGTCGATCTCGTCCTGCTGGTCGGCCAGATAGGTTTCGGCGGGCAGGGTCAGCATCAGGGCGACCAGGGCCGGGTCCAGGCTTTCGTCGGCCAGCACGCGGCGCATGGCGGCCACGAAATCGTCCTTCAGCTCCAGTTCACCACCGCTGCGGGCCGCATCGATCAAACCTTGCAGGTCTTGCAGCATCAGGGTCTGGCCGGCTTCCCAACGGCAGAAGGCATCGCTGTCGTGGGCCAGCAGGTGCACCAGTTGCGGCCGGCTGTAGGGGAAGTCCAGCTTCACCGGGGCCGAGAAATTGCGCAGCAAGGACGGAACGGGTTCCACCGCGACATTGATGAAATGGAAGGTCTGGCTGGCCTCCTTCACCGACAGCACGCGGCTACCGGCAACGGCCTCGGCTTCGCCGGCCAGTTGCAAGGGCAGGTCGGCGCCATCGGGGCCGACTAGGCCGAGTGTCAGCGGGATGTGGAAAGGCAGCTTTTCGGCCTGACCTGGCGTGGCCGGGCAGCTCTGGCTGACTTCCAAGGTATAGGTTTGCGCGGCAGCGTCGTATTGGCCGCGCACACGCAGTACTGGCGTGCCGGCCTGCGAGTACCAGCGGGCAAACTGGCCCAGGTCGTAGTCGTTGGCATCGGCCATGGCGGCGCGGAAGTCGTCGCAGGTGACGGCCTGGCCGTCATGGCGCTTGAAGTAGAGGTCCATGCCTTTGCGGAAGCCATCGCGGCCCAGCAGGGTCTGGTACATGCGCACCACTTCGGCGCCTTTTTCGTACACCGTCACGGTGTAGAAATTATTGATCTCGATATAGCTCTCGGGCCGGATGGGGTGGGCCATGGGGCCAGCATCCTCGGCAAACTGATGGGTGCGCAGGGTACGCACGGCATCAATGCGGCAGACTTCGGCGCTGCCCATGTCGGCCGAAAACTCCTGGTCGCGGAAGACGGTGAGGCCTTCCTTCAGCGACAGCTGGAACCAGTCGCGGCAGGTGACGCGGTTGCCGGTCCAGTTGTGGAAGTACTCGTGGGCAATCACGGCTTCAATACCATCGAAATCCACATCGGTGGCGGTGTCGGCGCGGGCCAGCACATATTTGGTATTGAAGATGTTGAGGCCCTTGTTCTCCATGGCACCCATATTGAAGTCGCCGACGGCGACGATCATATAGGTGTCGAGATCGTATTCCAGGCCATAGCGCTGCTCGTCCCACTGCATGGATTTCTTGACCGAACTCATGGCGTGCGCGCACTTGTCGAGGTCGGCAGGCTCAACCCAGATTTCCAGCGCCACTTCGCGGCCCGAGGTGGTGGTGTAGCGATCGGCCAGCAGCGACAGCTTGCCGGCGACCAGGGCGAACAGATAGGCCGGTTTCTTGAACGGGTCTACCCACTTTACCCAGTGGCGGTTGCGGTCCAGCATGCCTTCGCCCACCTTGTTGCCGTTGGACAGCAGCACCGGCCACTTCTGCTTGTCGGCCACGATGGTGGTGCTGAAGCGCGCCATCACATCGGGGCGATCCAGGTAGTAGGTGATCTTGCGGAAGCCCTCGGCCTCGCATTGGCTGTAGAAATTGGCGCCCGAGCGATACAGGCCGTTGAGGCTGGTATTGGTCTCGGGGTGAATGACGGTCACGATCTCGAGGATGGCGTTGTCCGGCATGGCGGCAATCGACAGCGATTCGGCATCCAGCTCATAGCGGCTGCTGTCCAGCAGTTCACCATCGAGCTTGACCGATTCCAGCTCCAGCTCGCGGCCATCGAGCTGGAGTGCAGCGCGGGCGTCGGGGTGGGCCGGATTACGGTGCAGCACCAGGCGCGAGGTTACACGGGTATGGTCCTCTTCCAGATCAAAGGTCAGGTCGACCTTGTCGATCAGGAAGCTGGGCGGGGTGTAATCCTTCAGTTGGATGGGCTGGGGAGTCGTTGCGTCGAGTTTGGCCATGGTGGTCTCAGGCTGCGGCATGGCGGCAGGATCACTGCCGCCATGCCAGGGGAAATAACGTAAACGCTCGATTATAAACCCGACCGGGCTTTCTGTTCTTGCACAGTATTTCCATCGCTAGGCGAGTGGGGGAAACCCTTGCCGCAGCAAGGTGACGGAAACCGGCCCTTATTTATATGCAGGTCGTGCGATATGAATAGATGTAAACGTTCGTTATTCGCATAAGGCTGTCCTGTTATTCTGCAATGCTCCGCATAGGTGGCTTCCCGACATGTATATCTACGACGACTACGATCAGCAGATTGTTGACCAGCGTGTTGATCAGTTTCGCGATCAGACCCGCCGCTTCCTGGCCGGCGAGCTGACAGGCGAGGAGTTCCGTCCCCTGCGCCTGCAGAACGGGCTCTATATACAGCGCCATGCGCCCATGTTGCGGGTGGCTGTGCCCTATGGCCATCTGCGCAGCGACCAGGTGCGCGCGCTGGCAGAGATCGCCCGTAAGTACGATCGCGGCTACGGCCATTTCACCACCCGGCAGAATATCCAGTACAACTGGCCCAAGCTGGAAGACGTGCCCGATATCCTGGCTGACCTCGCCAAGGTACAGATGCATGCCGTGCAGACCTCGGGCAATTGTGTACGCAATACCACGACAGACCAGTTTGCCGGCGTGGCGCACGACGAGATCATCGATCCGCGCCCATGGTGCGAGCTGATAAGACAGTGGTCCACTTTCCATCCCGAGTTCGCCCACCTGCCGCGCAAGTTCAAGATTGCAGTATGTGGCTCGGTTGAGGACAGGGCGGCGACCTGGGTGCACGACATAGGTGTGCATGTGGTGCGTAACGCAGCGGGCGAGGTTGGTTTCAAGGTGATCGTGGGCGGTGGCCTGGGCCGCACCCCCATGGTGGGCGCCGTGATACGGGAGTTCCTGCCCAGCCTGCATTTGTTGAGCTATCTGGATGCCGTGCTGCGGGTCTATAACCGCTATGGCCGCCGCGACAACAAGTACAAGGCCCGTATCAAGATACTGGTCAAGGCCATGACGCCCGAGGCATTTGCCGCCAAGGTGGAAGCCGAGTGGAGCCATCTGAAGGATGGCCCCATGACCCTGACCCAGGCCGAGATAGACCGGGTGGCTGCCTTTTTCACTACGCCGGCCTACCAGACCCTGCCGGCCGAGGACAAAGGCTTTGCCCGCCTGCGTAGCGAGAACAAAGCCTTTGCCCGTTGGGTGGAGCGGAATGTATTCAAACACAAGCAGCCTGGCTATGCGGCGGTGACGCTATCGCTCAAGGCCACCGGTGTGGCGCCGGGTGATGCGACCGATGCGCAGCTGGATGGCGTGGCAGAGCTGGCAGACCGCTATTCGTTCGGCGAGATACGGGTAAGCCACGAGCAGAACCTGATACTGGCCGATGTGCAGCAGGCCGACCTGCCGGCCGTGTGGGAAGCCGCCAAGCAACTGGGCTTCGCCACCCCCAATATCGGCTTGATCACCGATATCGTCTGCTGCCCCGGTGGCGATTTCTGCGATCTGGCCAACGCCAAGTCCATACCCATCGCAGAGGGCATACAGCAGGTATTTGCCGACCAGGATTACCTGTTCGACCTGGGTGAAATCGATCTGAATATCTCAGGCTGCATGAACTCCTGCGGCCACCACCATGTGGGCCATATCGGCATCCTGGGCGTGGATAAGAGCGGCTCGGAGTGGTATCAGGTGTCGCTGGGTGGCCGTCAGGGGCACGATGCCAGCCTGGGCAAGGTGATTGGCCCCAGCTTCGCCCAGGATGATGTACCGGGTGTGGTAAGGCAGATCATCGAGGTCTTTGTGGAGCACCGCCAAGGCGATGAGCGCTTCCTTGACGTGTTTGACCGGGTGGGCATGGAACCCTTCAAGTCCCGCATCTACCAAAAGGAGCGTGCCCATGGGTAAGCACCCGCACATCATCAAGCTCGATCGCAGCAATGGCCAGCGCGAGATCGTGGCCAACCACTGGCTGCGCGTGGCCGAGGGCTGTGACGACACCATCCCGGCGCATACCCTGCTGCCTTTGAAGGAGTGGCTGGAGCGGCGCGACGAGTTGCTGGGGCGTGCCGATGTGGGCATCTGGTTTGCACCGGATGACGAACCCGAGGCACTGGGGCAGGACGCAGCCCGGCTCAGCATCATTGCCGTGGATTTCCCCGCCTTTACCGATGGCCGTGGCTTCTCCATAGGCCGTTTGCTGCGCGAGCGTTATGGCTTTGCCGGTGAGCTGCGGGCGGTGGGCGATGTGTTCAAGGATACCCTGCTGTATCTCAGGCGCTGCGGCTTCGATGCCTTCGAGATACGTGCCGACAAGGATGTGGAAGAAGCTGCCAAGGGGCTGGATGACTTCAGCGAGTTCTATCAGGGCGCGGCCGACCAGCCCTTGCCCCTGTTCCGGCGCCGGGGAGGCTGAACCATGGCGGGCAAGGTCCATCTGATCGGCGCCGGGCCGGGCGCGGCTGACCTGATCACCGTGCGGGGCATGCGCTTGCTGCAGCAGGCCGATGCCGTGCTGTATGACGCCCTGGTGCAGCCGGAGATGCTGGACTACTGCCCGCAGGCCGTGCTGATACCAGTGGGAAAACGCTGCAACAAGGCCTCCACCGCCCAGCGTTTCATCAACAAGATGCTGCTGGATGCCGCCCACAAGTACCAGCGCGTGGTGCGGCTCAAGGGCGGCGACCCCATGCTGTTTGGCCGCGCGCAGGAAGAGCTGCAGGCGCTGGCGCAAGCGGGCATCGCTTGCGAGGTCGTACCGGGCATTACCGCTGCCCTGGCGGCGTCGGCCGATGCAGGCGTCTCGCTGACCAGCCGTGGCCAGGCCCGTAATGTGCTGTTTGCCACTGCGCGGGTAGGCGAGGGCGAGGCGGGCAGCGATTGGGTCAGACCGGTGCTGGCAGCGGATACCACGGTGCTGTATATGGGGGTGAAGCAGGCGGCCGAGATAGCTGCCGCCTTGCTGGCTGGCGGCATGCGGCCCGACACCCCACTCTTGATTGTGGAGAATGCCTCCCTGCCCAACGCCCGCGAATGGGCCATGAGCCTGGCCGAACTGCCTCAGGCAGCTGGCTGGGAACTGGCCGGGCCGGCCATCTTGCTGGTAGGTGAGGTCTACCGTGCCAAGCAAGCCCTGGCAGATGGGCTACCGCTGCAACGCCTGGGTTAGTTGCGGGCGCCTGCCTAGCTGTTTCGCTGGCGGGCGAGAACTCCCTGTATCTGCGGCGCTAAATGGCCATGTCAATCGTCTCTGTCGCTTCGCCTGATTGCTGAGCGCTCCCCCTCTGCACACCCGGGGTTGGTGTCGGTTATGCCGCTATGATCGTCCTCACCGGTCTATAACTAGCCGTGTAGGAGGAAACCACCATGAACCTGCAGGAAAAGTATCAGGACCAGCAACTAGAGCACATGATAGACCAAGCCATGATCTACCAATGCGCGTGTCCGGCGCAGGTAGCCAGGCTTATGCTGGCATTGCGCGAAGTGCATGGCTACGAGCAAGCCTGTCTGAGCCGTGATGATGCCCCTTTGCGCGAAACCCATCATTTGATCGCTGAGGCCACGGCCCAGGCGCACGCAGTGTTGCAGGCATGCCTGGATAGCGTGATAGAGCTTGAGGGGTGGGATACATCGCATCTGACCATGCCCGAGGGGCTACGCAAGCTGCAGCAACAAGAGATTCAGCGCTGGTTGGCAGGCCGCCATGGCCAAGGCAGTCAGCCGTAGTTGTCGCGCTTGTTCCCCAAGTTTCTCGTAGCGCAGCCCTTGTGTCAGGCAGCTTGGTACTGTCTTGACGATGCGGGCTAGTCCGGCGCTACGCTGACGATCCACCCTTCCAATACATCCATATCCGCCGGCAGGCCGTAGTGCGCCCGTTGGCTGGCCCAGCCGGCCTGCAGCAGGCATAGCACGGCGTCGAGCAGATCGGCCGTGGGGTCTTCCACCAGGGCGCTCAGCAGGCCCGGGTCTGCGCTGGTCAGGCGTAGCCCCAGGCTAGGGTGGCCTTGCCGCAAGGCTTGCACGATATCCAGCCGGCGCGCACGGCGCTCGGCGGTCTGCTTTTGCTTGCTGTCGCTCTTGTAGCTGGCGTTGCCTACGATGGTGCGGGCGGCGAGGGCGGGGTAGCCCTCCACGGCGATGCGTGCCGGGTCGCCCATGTGCAGGCCGGCGACCGTGATGCCGGATTGCCGCAGGCGCACGGCGCCTTCATGCAGCATATAGAGCACTGGGGGATTGACCCATTTCATCGACGGACTGGAACGCGCCTGCAGATCGGTTGCCCGGTGGGCAAACTTGCTACCGGCTGGGCGTGCGTCGCAATAAGCTTTGCAGATGTCGCGCAAGCGGGCTCTATCGAGCGTGGCAAGGTAGTCCATCAGACCGGGCCAATCAGTGGGCCAGCTCTGGTTGACCACCAGCGCCCTTGGCAGGCCGAAGGGGAAGTCGCAAGCGGCCAGCCACGGGCCAGCTTGGGCCAGCAGGGCTTCAAATGCGGCGAAGTCGGGCAGGCGCTGGATGGCAGTTAGCCTCAGCACGGTGCCCTCACGTTGGCCCAGGGCGACGGTAATGGGTTTACGTCTGGTGGGGCGGCTGGTGAAATCGATACCGAGCAATTGCATAGGTTCTAAGGTGTTGTCTTGGCTAGGAAAATATCCTGCCTGCTAGGGATATCCCCGAGATGTAGCGCTGCCGCACAGGCATACAATCCTGGCCGTTACTGCCGCGATCCGGCACGCGACACCAGCCGCTACTACCCACGCA
The DNA here is from genome assembly GCF_030160395.1 of Chitinimonas prasina. Classification (GTDB taxonomy): domain Bacteria; phylum Pseudomonadota; class Gammaproteobacteria; order Burkholderiales; family Chitinimonadaceae; genus Chitinimonas; species Chitinimonas prasina. Next base: position 55,925 of record NZ_BSOG01000001.1, on the reverse strand, counting down.
GCCTGGCGGACTGCACAAGCATAACGAGGATGACTGTGAACAAGACCCGTGTATTTGCCCTTTCCGCTGCTGTTGCAATGGCACTGAGTGCCTGTGGCAAGAAGGAAGACGCCCCCGCCGCCGAGGCAGGCGCGCCTGCTGGTGCTGAAGTACAAGTCGTCAAGATCGGCTTTGCCGCCCCCTTGACTGGACCCCAGGCCCATTATGGCAAGGGTTACCAGAACGGTGTGCAGATGGGCATAGACGACGAGAACGCCCTCAACCCCGAAATCGGCGGCAAGAAGGTGAAGTTCGAATTGCTGGCAGAAGACGACCAGGCTGACCCCAAGGCCGGTGCGCAGGTGGCACAGAAGCTGGTGGACAGTGGTGTGGCTGGGGTTATTGGCCACTTCAACTCGGGTACCTCCATCCCGGCCTCCAAGGTGTATTCCGATGCCGGTATTCCACAGATTGCCATGGCAACGGCACCCGCCTATACCCAGCAAGGCTTCAAGACCACCTTCCGTTCGCTGACCAACGATACCCAGCAGGGCGGTGTGGTGGGCAAGTACGCGGTGGAGAAGCTGGGCGCCAAGAAGATCGCCATCATTGACGACCGTACCGCTTATGGCCAGGGCCTGGCCGATGAGTTCGAGAAGGCCGCCAAGGCAGCGGGTGGCGAGATCGTGAAGCGCGAATTCACCAATGACAAGGCCACCGACTTTGCCAGCATCCTGACCGCCATCAAGGGCAGCAATCCGGACATCATCTTCTACGGCGGCGCTGATGCGCAGTCCGGCCCCATGGCCATACAGCTCAAGCGCCTGGGCCTGAAGGCGCCGCTGGTATCGGGCGAGATGACCCGTACTGACAACTTTGTGCAACTGGCAGGCAAGGACGCGGAAGGCAGCATTGCCTCGCTGGCTGGGCTGCCGATGGAGCAGATGCCCGGCGGCAAGGATTTCGAGACTCGCTACAAGGCCAAGTACCAGGAAATGGAGATCTACACGCCCTATGGCTACGACTCCACCCGCCAACTGATCAACGCCATGAAGAAGGCCAATTCGGTGGACCCCAAGGTCTACCTGCCGGTGCTGGCCAAGGAAAGCTATGCCGGTGTGACGGCAGCCGCCATTGCCTTTGACGACAAGGGCGATCTGAAAGACGGTGGCATCACCATCTACAAGGTTGTGGGCGGCAAGTGGACGGTGCTGGAGACGGTGGGCGCCAAGTAAGCGCTTGGCCTCACAACAGTACGAAAAACGCGAGGCATGGACCTCGCGTTTTTCATGGTACATGGCCTGAGTAGGGGGTGAGTCAGGCTTCTTCGTCGCGGCCCAGGCGGGCGGCCCAGCTCATGGCTTCGATCTGAAGGCGATTGAGGGTATCCAGGCTCAGGTTTTCCAGCCCGCCCAGCAGGGTGAGGGTCACATTGCGGTCGGCCAGTTCTATGCCCTCGACCAGACGCAGCAGATAGCCTATCCAGCCCCCGCGGTTAAGCAGGGCCTCGTGTACGGTGTCTTCCAGGTTGAGTGGCTTGAGCACGTCTTCCATGGGCTTGCCGAACAGGGCATCGATCAGGCTCAGCATGCCTACCATGAAGGCGCGGTCGGCCAGCAGCTCGTCGCCGGGCCGCAGGGTCTGGGTCAGGCGTTCCATCAGGTGGCCGCGCACGGCGGCGGTTTGCACCAGCGGGTCGGCCGCCGTGTGGGTGGAGGATTGCTGGGCGAACACCATGATCTGCACCCAGCGATGCAATTGCGCCCGACCCAGCAGGGTCAGCGCGGTGCGCACGCTGGATATCTTGCGGGGCAGGCCAAATGCCACCGAGTTGACCAGGCGCAACAGGTGTACGGTCAGATCGGGCGCATGCTTGAGGGTGTCTTCCAGATCCTGCGTATCGGCATCGGCGGCCACCTGACTCAGCAGCTTGAGCAGCAGCATGGCCGAGGGCTGCACTGGCTTGCCGCTGAGTATGGTGGGGCGGGCAAAATAGTAGCCCTGGAACAGATCGCAGCCCAGCTCGTGACAGAAATCACGTTGCAGGGTGGAATCTACTTTCTCGGCCAGCAGTTTGACGCCATAAGGTTTGAGCGCACGAACCAGTTGCTCGGTCTCGCGCGCCTGCATGGCCAGCACGTCCAGTTTCACTACTTCGACTAGCGGCAGGATGGCCTTCTGGGCTTCGTCAAACCGTATCACATCGTCCAGCGCCAGCCGGTAGCCAGCGGCCTTGAGGGCACGGCAGCGCTCGATGACGGCGGGGGTCAGCTCCACGGTCTCCAGTATCTCCAGTACCACTCGCTCACGTGGCAGTATCTCGATGACATCGCTGCACAGCAGGGGGGCGGACAGGTTGATAAAGCCCAGCTTGTCTTCCAGCACCGATTGCAGGCCCAGTCCGGAAAACGCATGTTGCATCACAGCGGCGCTGGCGACGACGTCATCCTCTACACTGGCGCTGTTTTCTTGGCTGGTGCGGAACAGCAACTCATAGGCCACCAGTTCGCGCTGGCGGCCGACTATGGGCTGACGTCCGAGAAAGAATTGTGGGGCTGGCATGGCATCTGTTTGGCGGGTGTCATTTCATCCTAGCAAATTACGCCGCACTCGCCGGGCCATTGCATGGCCTATCCTGAGTACAGAACACCTGCTTGTCGCAAACATGCTTACGCTCGAACACCTCGCCCGCCAGGAATGGCCTTACCTCTTCGTTATCTGCTCGGGTCTGCTCCTGGCGCTGTACCGCTTTCGGCCGGACGAGCGGCGCAATGTGGGATTGACGCTGCTCTACCTGATGCTGGGAGCGATGGGCCTGTGGTTCAGCAGCGGCCTGGCCGGCATGGGTTTTCCGCAGGGTGGGGCAGTGCTGCGCGAGATATTTACCATCCTGCTGGGGCTGATCATCATCCGCCTGTTTGGCCTGGCCTTGTTCCGCCTGCTGCTGAGGGCGCTGGGCGTAGAACCGCCGCGGATACTGGAAGACGTGCTGGTGATGCTGGGCTACCTGGCCTGGGGGTTGGTGCGGCTGCGCTATGCAGGGCTGGACCTGTCGCAACTGGTAACGACCTCGGCGGTGATCACGGCGGTGGTGGCCTTTGCCATGCAGGATACCCTTGGCAATATCCTGTCAGGCATCGCCCTGCAGCTGGATGACTCGCTGCAACTGGGGCAGTGGGTGAAGTTGCATGACTACTCTGGCAAGGTGTTGCAGGTAGGGTGGCGCTCCACACTGATCGAAACCCGCAATGGCGAGACGGTGGTGATACCCAATGCCTGGCTCATGAAGAACAGCTTCCAGGTGATAGGCAAGCGCTTCAATGGTCATGGCCTGGAGTGGCGCCGCTGGGTGTGGCTGGATATCGCCTGGGACCATCCGCCCAGCATGGTGATTGCCCTGATGCAGCAGGCCGTGCAGGACGCGCATATCGCTGGCGTATCGACCGAGCCGCCGCCCGGCGCGGTGCTGATGGAGGCCAGGGACGGCATAGCGCGCTATGCCATGCGTTACTGGATGACGGATTTTGCCCAGGATGACCCGACCGATTCTCAAGTCCGGGCGCATCTGATCACTGCCCTGGTGCGCCACGGCATACCGTTGGCCAGCCCCAGCCACAACGTGCTGATGACCAAGGACAACGACAAGACGGCGGCGCAGCGGCAGGAGACCGATATCAGCCGGCGCTTGCGGGCGCTGGAGTGTGTTTCGCTGTTCAATGACTTTACCGACGAGGAACGCAGGCACCTGGCAGAGCAACTGCGGTTCGCGCCGTTCGAGAGTGGTGATGTGATCAGCCGGCAGGGGGCCGTGGCGCACTGGCTGTATATCCTGACCCTGGGTGAGGTGGATGTCTGGCGCAACTACCAGGCACCGGGTGCGGATTTGCTGGGCCACCTCAAGGCAGGCGGGTTCTTTGGCGAAATGGGCCTGATGACAGGCGCGCCGCGTACGGCTACGGTGGTGGCGGCGACCTATGTGGAATGCTATCGGCTGGACCGCGCTGGCTTTGAGGCCATACTGACTGCGCGGCCAGCGCTGGCCGATGCCTTGTCACGGATACTGGCGGAGCGCCTGGCGGAGAACCAGCTGCATGCCCGCGACCTTGCTACTGTGCCGGTGGTGCCGCATCAGGCCGAAGTGCTGGACCGGATACGGCGGTTCTTTGGCCTGTAGCCGTACCGGCTGGCTGGTGCTGCCCGCGCGCCAACGGCCAGGGCGCTGCTGGGGCCGGAATCAGAACCCGGCTTCGACCAGTTGCTCGCGCGTCAGCAGAAAGACAAAACCATCGCCGCTGCTGGTGGCCAACCAGTGGAACGCCAGTGCCGGGTACTGCGGTTCCAGCGCTTCGCGATTGTGGCCCATTTCCACCACCAGCACGCCATGCGGGTTGAGCAGGCGGCTGGCGTTTTCGATGATGGCGCGCGTGGCATCCAGGCCATCTTCGCCACTGCCCAGCGCCAACTCGGGCTCGTGCAGGTATTCATCGGGCAAGGCCGCGACCGATGGGGCATCGACATAGGGTGGGTTGGAGACGATCAAGTCGTATGTCTCACCCTCGACTGCGGTGAACAGGTCGGATTCCAGCAGGCGCACGCGGTCTTGCAGGCCATACTGTTCGACGTTGATGGCGGCCACTTCCAGCGCCTCGGTGGACAGGTCCACACCATCCACCTCGGCGTCGGGGTAGTGCTCGGCCAGCAGGATGGCCAGGCAGCCGGAGCCGGTGCAGAGATCCAAGGCACGGTGGACCAGCTCGGGATATTCGATCCACGGCTCCAGCGCATGGGGCAGCAGTTCCGCTATAAAGGAACGTGGCACGATGACGCGCTCGTCCACATAGAATCGGTAGTCGCCCAGCCAGGCCTCCTGGGTGAGGTAGGCTGCCGGTTTGCGGGTGGTGACGCGTGCCTCGATCTGCTGCAGTACGGCGTCTATCTCCGTCGGCAGCAGGCGTGCATCCAGGTAGGGATCGAGCTGGTGCAAGGGCAGGTGCAGGGTATGCAGGGTCAGGTAAGCCGCCTCATCCCAGGCTGTGGCATTGCCGTGACCAAAGAACAGCTCGGCCTCCTGAAAGCGCGATACGGCAAAGCGCAGCAGGTCTCTAACGGTGTGCAGATGGGCGCGTGCGGCGTCGTACATGGTGGGGCTTTGCAGTAGCGTAAAAGCAGCATTCTACGCGAGCCCAGGCGACAGTTCGCGGCAAACCGGCTACCCAGGTCGGATTTTCCTTTGAAATTCGTGGCTTAGCGGTTTCATTGCGGCCATGACAGGCGTATAGTTCAGCCCTCACGGGCGTCCGAAGCATTCGGCCACCCGCTTTTGTCATTGGAGATTTATCCGCAATGTCTTTCGACACCCTCGGCTTACATGCCGAGATTCTTCGCGCCGTACTCGATTCCGGCTATACCGACCCGACGCCGGTGCAGGCCCGTGCCATTCCTGTGGTGCTGAGTGGCCGCGACGTCATGGCGGGCGCCCAGACCGGTACCGGCAAGACGGCCGCCTTTACGCTGCCCCTGCTGCACAAACTGCAGCCCTATGCCAATACCAGCGCATCGCCGGCCCGGCATCCGGTACGCGCTCTGATACTCACGCCCACCCGCGAGCTGTGCGACCAGGTGTTCGAGAGCGTCACCACCTATGCCAAGTACCTGCCGCTGCGTGCCACCGCCGTGTTTGGCGGCGTGGACATGAAGCCACAGACCGAATCGCTGCGCCGTGGTTCCGAGATTGTGGTGGCCACGCCTGGCCGCCTGCTGGACCATGTGCAGGGCAAGTCCATTGATCTGTCGCAGGTTGAGATGCTGGTGCTGGACGAAGCCGACCGTATGCTGGACATGGGCTTTATCCTGGATATCCGCCGCATACTGAGCCTGCTGCCGGCACGCCGGCAGACACTACTGTTCTCGGCCACGTTTGCGCCCGAGATCAAAAAGCTGTCGGAAGACTTCATGCGCCAGCCCGAGTTCATCGAGGTGGCACGTCGCAATGCCGCCAATGAATCGGTGGAGCAGCATCTGCATGCGGTCGAGCCCGAGAAGAAGCGCCGGGTGCTGGCCCACCTGATACGCCATCACAATATGGGGCAGGTGATTGTCTTTACCCGCACCAAGCTGATGGCCGAGCGCCTGGCCCGCGAGCTGAAGCGCGATGGCTTCAATTGCGAAGCCATCCACGGCGATCGCACACAGCAATCGCGGCTGGAAACCATGGCCGCCTTCAAGGAAGGCACCCTGCGCGTACTGGTGGCGACCGATGTGGCCGCCCGTGGCCTGGATATCTCGGAGCTGCCCTTTGTGGTGAACTTTGAGATGCCGACCAACCCGGAAGACTATGTGCATCGTATTGGCCGTACAGGCCGTGCGGGCGCCAGCGGCATCGCCATCTCGCTGGTCGGGCCGGACGAGGAAAAGTCGGCCGTACTGATACGCAAGCTGACCAACAAGGCCATGGAAGTTACCCCCGTGCCCGGCCAGTTCTCCACCAGCGAAACGCGTGAGCGGCCACAGCGGGAATACCGTGAAAGCCGCGAGCCCAGGGCTGAGCGCGAGCCGCGTACGCCGCGTGAAGGTGGTCGCCGCAGCGATATCATGCAGATAGAAACGCCGCTGGTGGAAGGCCGCAACCGCGAAGCCCCTGCTGCCCTGGGTGGCCGAGTGGGTGGCGTAGGCCATACCCACTTCCATCGCGGGCCCAATGTGGTGCGCGAACTGCCGGCGCTGCTGTTGCCACCGCGCTACGCAGTGCAGAAGTAAGTCCGTTGTACCCAACCGGGGCGCCGAAATGGCGCCCTTGGTTTTTCTGGCGGCTGGTAGCGGGTAGACTGCGTGTGGTTAACGACCTTCTTTGAACAGGCTCTTGGCCCGCACCCTATGATTCGAGATTGGCACGTCCTGCTACACAGCTCCATCCCCCTGGCCACCGCCATGCAGGTAAGCGTCACCCCGCTCGCTGATGGCCGCCAGCAACTGCGCGTACCGCTGGCGCCCAATGTTAACGACAAGGGCACCGGATTTGGCGGCAGCGTGGCTGCCCTCGCTACCCTGGCAGGCTGGGTTGAGACCCAACGGCAGTTGGATAAGGCAGGCGTGACCGAGCAGGTCGATATCATGGTGCAGAGAGGCGAAACCCACTACCTGCTGCCCATCACCGCAGACTTTTCTGCCGAGGCGCAACTGCCCGACACCAACGAACTGGAACGCTTCCAGCGCATGTACGCTCGCAAGGGGCTGGCGCGCCTGGCAGTAGCTGTGGCGCTGCACTGCAATGGCATGCTGGTAGCACGCTATGAGGGCGAATACGTGGCACGCAGGGCGGGGTAATGAGCAGGGGCTAGCCGACAGGGCAGCCGGCGTAGTGGCGAGCCCGGCCTAGTGTGGTACTTGTACAGATAACTTCAGCGGCACTTCTAGCCCAAAGCACAGTCCTATCTCATGGCTAGGGCTTGCTTTCTCCTTGCAACTGCTTGCAAGGGAAGCGATGCCCGAATTGGCGCCGCCATCGTGGGCTTGCTGCCCAACTCCCTTTCGAAAGATCGATGGCGGCGCCATGTGCCAACGGAGCAAAAAACTTAAGCATGGCGCATGCACCGGTTCATCCAGCGGGTGCGGGGAACACAGGATCAGGGAAGCCATGATCTAACCTGCGGTGGCTCAAAGTTACCCAGTCGCCGCTTCTTGCTGCTTTGCGGGGCAGGGCTATTACTCAAAGGGCTGCGATGTGCGGCCCGTTCTGGCTTTAGGGCTGCGAGACCGCGATCAGTATCGGCGCGCTCGCTAGCTCGGCGCCGGAGGCGGCAAGACTGCCCATGGACGTCGGCGCAAATTCTGCCATGGCGCCGAGCCGACCAGCTCGCTGCCGTCATCGGTTGTCGTACCATCGGTAGCTCGGGTACGGTTGAGTGCTACTGAGCAACTGTGGCGGGTTTACATGGCTGGGCCCTGGAGGCCAAGAAAAAGCCCACCGCGCACGGTGGGCTCTTTATCGCACGGCAGTGCGTATTACTTGACGAACAAGGTGGTCGCCAACCAGAACAACCCGGCCGACAGGCAGATGGACACAGGCAGCGTCAGCACCCAGGCGATCAGGATGTTGCGCACCGTACCGCCTTGCAGGCCGGAGCGGTTCGCTACCATAGTGCCTGCCACCCCGGATGACAGCACATGGGTGGTAGAGACGGGCAGGCTGAACACATTGGCCATGCCGATGGCGATCACGGCGATGATCTGGGCGCTCATACCCTGGGCATAGGTCATGCCCTGGCGACCGATCTTCTCACCCACGGTTTCCACCACGCGCTTCCAGCCCACCATGGTGCCTATGCCCAGTGCCAGGGCCACAGCCACAATAACCCAGACAGGGGCGTACTCGGTAGTGGTGGTCAGATCCTTGCGCAGCTTGGCCAGATCGTTCTTCTCGTCACTGCTGAGGCCGGGCAGCTTAGAGATCTTCTTGGCGGTATCGTCCAGGCAAAGCAGGTAGCGGCGAACCTGCGAGCGGGTCTCGGGGGCCAGCTCGTCATAGCTGCGCACCGTGCCGATAATGGTCAACAGGCTGCCTATGGTCTGCTGGGTTGCAGCGGGTTCGCACTTGAACTTGGCCGGCATTTCGCTGCCATTGACCTGGCCGGCGCTGATGCGCTGGGTCAGCCTGGATTCATTGGCTTGGTAGAACTTCTGCAGGTAAACGGCGGCTTCGCGGGTACGTTCTATCTCATACTTGGTACTGCCCACATCCAGCGAGAAATGTGCCGGGACGATGCCGATCAGCACCAGCATCATCAGGCCGATGCCTTTCTGGCCATCGTTGGAGCCGTGTACAAAACTGACGCCCATGGCCGACAGCACCAGGGTGAGGCGGCTCCAGAACGGAGGATGCTTCTTGCCGTCCACCATCTTGCGGGTGTCGGGCGTCTTGTGCATCTTGGATCGAGGCAGGAATTTCAGGAAGCCCAGCAGCAGGAGTGCTGCCAGGAGAAAGCCGGCGGTCGGTGAAAGCACCAGCGAGACGGCGATATCAATGGCCTTCTTCCAGTTGATGCCCTCGGCCAACGGAATGCCCGAGATCAGGGCATTGGCCATGCCAACACCCAGCAAGGAACCGATCAGCGTGTGCGAGCTGGATGCCGGGATGCCGAAGTACCAGGTACCCAGGTTCCAGATGATGGCGGCGCTTAGCAGCGAGAACACCATGGCAAGGCCCTGGCCGGTGTTCACATTGATCAGCAGGTCTACCGGCAGCAGGTGCACGATGGCATAGGCCACCCCCACACCGCCCAGCAGTACGCCAAGGAAGTTGAATATGCCGGACATGACCACTGCCTGCTTGGGCGGCATGGCCTTGGTATAGATGACGGTGGCGACCGCGTTGGCCGTGTCATGGAAGCCATTGATGAACTCAAAGGCCATCACGAAGGCAAAGGCGAGTACCAGGCTGGCGGCTACCCAGAAATCCAGCCCTGTAAAGAAATCGAACATGACTATTTGGTGACAATTTGATGACGGGCCGGATTATCGCAGGTATGGCCTTGTTCCGCTTAGCATACTCAACGCTGGCACCACTAGAGCGTGGGACCGGGGCGCCGCCAGGCATGGTTGTCGGGCAGGGTGTGGTTAGTTCCTGGTCCATGGGGTGTGACTAGTCCATACCCCAACACCACCGCCAGCGATTGCGTTGTGCTGGTTGGTCTGTGCGATTGCGGGGCTAGGCGACCTTGCTGCAGCCTGTCTGGGTGGCATTGGACCCTACGCCTGTCCGGTTTGGCGGTATTTCATCCTGCGAATTCTGCACCGTGTCGTGACCCGCTCGTTGCGGCTGCCGGCCAGGCCTAATCTCTGGGACATGGAGACCGGCCAGCAAGGCCAGTCTGGGGACAAGATCAGGAGAACAAGATGAGCGCAGCAACCATGCAGTTTGATAACGATGCCGATGCGGCCAGCGTGCCACCCGCCAAGAAGCGCGGCAAGATGCGCCTGGTGATGTTGCTGGCACTGCTGTGTGTGGTATTGAGCGCCGCCATATTGGCCTTGGGGGCGAGTGGCAATACCCAGTTCAGCATGGATATCAACGGAGAGCCCCTGGGGGGCGTGGCTGCCGTCTCGCTGGGGGTGCTGGGTGTCATCGTGGGTGCCCTGGCAGTGGCTTTTGCCATTGTGGCTGCCCTGGTGGTGGTGGCAGGCGCGACCGTGGTGGCGGTGCTGGCTGTGGCCGTTGCGCTGGGGGCGGTGCTGCTGGCGTTCTCGCCCTTGTGGTTGCCGGTGGTGGCGGTAGTGATGTTTGCGATCTGGAATGCGCGACGCTGAGGTAATCGTGATGGTTAGTCAGCAAAAAGGCCAGTCTGGTGGACTGGCCTTTTTGCTGTTGGGCTAGCGTCGATCAGCGTCCCGTACCGTAGAGCATGGTGCGCCAGCCGAATAGTTCGTCGGCCTGGGCCTGGCGTGGCTGCATGGCTTGTTCGCGCTGGGCCAGCTGGCGTTCGCGCTCAGCCAGCAGGCGTTCCTGCTCGCGCAGGGCGGCTTGCACTTCGGCCAGGGCGCCGGTGCGGGCCATGGCATCTGCCAGGGCGGCCTGCCAACCTGGGTTGGTGGCGGCCTGCAGTGCTGGTTGGCGTGAAGGATGGTCTGCGGCAGTGGCGGGCGGCAGTTCGCTGGCGGCGATGCTGCGGCCATAGTGGCTTTGCACCCGCTCCTGCATATTGCTGCCTTCGCCTATTTTGCGCACCACCAACACGTCGCGCTCCTTTGTCTGTCGATTACCGGTTGTGCCGGCCCATACTGTGCAGCGATAAAGTGCTGCCTGTTGAGTGACTTATCGGAAACTGGCTGGAAAACTTTAGCGCGATTGCCAGTGGAGGGCATGACGCGGTCGCGCCGCTTGCGTATCCTGAGCCTGGACATAACAGGAAAGGCCAATGCCATGAAGCACTACAAGCTGGACAAGAGCCAAATCCGTGACCTCGCAGTGGGCTATGGCCTGGCCATGGTGACGGACATGATTACGGTAGAGGGTTACCCGGTTGGCTATATGTATCGTGATGAGCCAGAGGATGAACACGACAGCGGCTGGCGTTTTTTTGCGGGCAACGAGAGCGATGCCTATATCGATAATCCCAAGAATTTCAGCCTGCTCGACGTCAATGTGATCGCCAACTACGACGAGACCATCATCCCCTTGCTGGCCTCGCCAGCAGGTGCGGCTTTCGACAAGGGTGATGAGGGCGATACTTTCTATGACGTGAGCGAATAACTCGCTTTACGCGCATCGTGCTGCCGGCCCAGGCCGGCGCATGCGAAAATGCAGCTCGCTACAGACCTGAGCCGCCTGCATGACCCTACTCCAGCACACCATCACCGACCTGATCGTCCACAAGCTCAACAAGGATCCCCACGGCCCCGCCAGTGTGGCCTTGCGCCACGCGACCGTGCCGGTGACGGAATCGGTGCAGCGCCTGGTTGATCACCTCTGCCAGCACTATGCCGAGAGACCGGGCAAGGGCTATGGGCGTTTTGAGGATGATGAAGACAACTTCCCCATGGCGCGCTTCGTGCGCCAGCATGTGGTGGAGCACAGTCTCGACTTTGTCGGCCTTTCGCACCTGATGATGCAGCACCTGCAGGTGCGGGCAGACCAGGAGCAGCTGGCAAGCGGGGGGTATGTCCTGATTGCCCGCATCAACAACAGCATCTCGGACTGTCTGCTGGTGGTGCTGATCACTGAGGCGGTAGGCTCGGCCATTACCGATGGGCTGGAGATTGTCGACAATATCCATCTGGACCTGGCCAACGTACGGGTGGCAGGGCGGGTGGACATGACGGCCTGGCTGCGCGGGGCGGAGCGCTATATCAGCTTTCTGAAAGGCCGTGGCGACGTGGCCCAGTACTTCAAGCTGTTCCTAGGCTGCAACGATGTGGTGATCGCCTTGAAGGAGACCCAGAAGCTGGTGCTGGGCCTGAACCAGTTTGCCGATGCGCAGAAGCTAGAGCCTACAGTGCGCGACCAGTTGATGGAGCGGGCCCACGGTTACCTGGATGAACTGGGTGAGCAGAGTGAGCCGGTTAGCCTGGATGTGATCGCGCAGCAGGTTTGGCCGGACGCACCCGAACGTTTGCGCGACACCCTGGGGGGAGAGGCGCTGGAGCTGGCCAGTGGTTTTGTGCCGGATCGGCGGGCCATCAAGCCCCTGGTGCGCTTCAAGGCCAATGCGCCCAAGTGGAAGATAGAATTCGACCGCAGCAGCCTGCGCTCGGGTGCCGTGATCTACGACAAGAAGACCGACACGCTGGTGCTCTATGACATTCCCGAGCAGCTCAGGCGCGCCCTGCTGGAAGAGTAGGCACTGCTGGCCGGCAGTGCCTGATTCACGCTTCGCTCAGCGCCCGACGATGGCGGCCGTGGCGATCAGCTCTTCGAGCAAGGCCAGCGAGACCTTCCCGCTGACGCTGAAGGGGTCCAGGCAGGGTTTCTCGGAATACTTGAGCAGGGTGCAGGGATTGACCTTGGCGAGGTTGACCTGGCCCATGGTCCAGCCCGAAAAACGGCGTTCGGTGATTTCTTCGAAATCCAGCAGGACCACATCATGATGCCGCTTGTCCCTGATGATGGCGCTATAGAGATCGGAGACGGGCTGGCGGCCACCCTCCAGTACCTGCATGAAGATGTCACCGCTAAAGCAGAGTATGCCGGTCACGCCGCTGTCGTTATTGTGGGCGCGTGATTTGGCCAGTATGGATTCGGTCATCTCTGGCGTAAGCGGTTGGGAAGCGCGGCTGGCGTAGAGCAGGCGGACGAGCATGGTGGTTACCTCAGGGACGCTTGTTATTAAGCAGGGCCAGGAATTCGCGGCGCAGGTTGGGGTCCTTGAGGAAGGAGCCACGCATCACGCTGTTGATCATCTTGGAATCCATGTCCTTCACGCCGCGCCAGGTCATGCAGAAGTGGTCGGCTTCCATCACGATGGCAAGGCCATCCGGATTCATCTTGTCCTGTAGCAGATCGGCCACCTGGGTGACTGCTTCTTCCTGTATCTGCGGCCGGGTCATGATCCACTCTGCCAGCCGGGCGTATTTGGACAGGCCGATCAGGTTGGAATGCTGGTTGGGCATCACGCCTATCCACAGCTTGCCGATGATGGGGCAGAAGTGGTGGGAGCAGGCGCTGCGTACGGTGATCGGGCCAACAATCATCAGCTCGTTCAGGTGCTCCACATTGGGGAATTCGGTCACCGGCGGCTGCGCCACGTAGCGTCCCTTGAAGACCTCGTTCAGGTACATCTTGGCGACCCGGCGGGCAGTGTCCTGGGTGTTGTGGTCGCTCTCGGTGTCGATCACCAGGCTCTCCAGCACCCCCTTCATTTTGCCTGCCACTTCGTCCAGCAGGGCTTCCAGTTCGCCGGGCTCGATATAAGCGGCGATATTGTCATTGGCGTGAAAACGCTGCTGCGCATGGCGCAGGCGCTCGCGTATGCGGCTGGAGACTGGGGTGTATTCGGTGAAGACCGGAGTCTGGGGGGCGTCTTTGCTCACGCGTTTTTCCTCTTGGTTTGCCTGCTGTACTTGGGCGGCGCCGGGCGAATCTGCTCTTGTTATAAGAGCCCCTAACAGAAAGCTGCTGGCGTTGTTGCGGGCGCTTGCGGTACCCACGAATTGTCTGCTGCGCGCGCCATCGCTCACAAGCCTAGCCAGAACCGGCTACGCTGGTTTTTGCCAGTGACTCACATTGTACTATACAAAACTGGGTCTAATCAGTTCCCTAGCGCCGCCTGCAGTTGCGCAAGCGCCGTACGCAACTGGGCGACTTCGTCTTCCAGCCGGCTGACGCGGGCTTCCAATCCATTGCTGCCTGCAGTATTGCCGCTGGCGACGGGGGCTGCCAACTGCTCTGCACTGGGCTGGCCCGATAGCAGGTGGGCCCAGCGATTCTCGCGGGCGCCCGGCTGGCGTGGCAGCTCGGTGACCAAGGGCCCTTCGGCACGTTCGGCCAGCTCCTGCAGGAAGGCCTCTACCGTGCCGATATCGGCAAACTTGTGCAGGCGTTCGCAATTGATGCGCAGCTCGCCAGCGGTTTGTGGTCCCCGCAGCATCAATATCGTCAGCAGGGCGGCCGCCTGGGTGGGCACGCCTATCCCTCGTTCGAAGTTGTGCGCGTAGCGGGTGACGCGGCCGCCGCTGCTTTCCATCACCAGGCTCTGCCGCTTGAGATTCACGATGGCTTCGGCCACATCGGCCTCGCTGGCGTCCAGCACCGGATCACGGCTGGTCTTCTGGTTGCATCCTGCAGTGAGCGCATTCAGCGAAAGCGGGTAGGTATCGGGTACGGTGCGCTGTTTTTCCAGCAGCACACCCAGCACGCGGGTTTCCAGTAGCGACAGTTCGGTCAGGGCAGGCATGGGGCATCCAGTAAAGGCACAGCCCATCATTATGCCAAGCTGGCGCAGCAATATCAGCGCTCGTTTGCCAGTTTGCAGCTTTCCGCCGAACGGCCATGCAAACGGTGCCGGCGTGAGCCATGTTGATAGAAAACACCTTGCCCCTTCTGAGGACACGGCCATGGCCACTACCACTTGCGATGCAGAAGAGAGCATTTCGCTGAGCGCCTTACTCTATCTCTACTTCTGGCCTTTCTGGATGTTCAAGGATGTCAGCAAGGGCAACCTGCTGGAGCAGGCGGCGGCCTATCGCTATAACCGCGAGCACAGGGTGTACCTGCCTGCCTATATCATCAAGTGGTCGATGATCTTTTTCCTGCTGCTGGGCGGCATCTTCCTGATCGAGCAACTGGGCCATGCTGGCGTGATGCTACCGCTGGCGTCCAGTCTGCTGGCCGGGCTCACCGGCATGATTGCCAGTGGTGCGCTGGTGGTGACCATGCAGATTACCGTCGCCTACTTGTTTCTATGCCACTGGCGCTACTAGGCGTGCATTGAGCAACGCTGGAAGGGTTAGATGGTCAAGGCACTCAAGTGCCTAGTCGATGAAACAGGGCAGGCTGCTGACCCATACTGCATTCCGAGTGCGGTTTGATAAGGCTGGAAAGGTAGTGGCAACAACAAGTGGCAGCTTGGTCGTGCAAACTTTGGCATGGCCGACCACTATGGACGGGACCGCAACGGCGATCTATCGGACCCAACTTGGTAGTTTTGCGGAGCAAGCCGCAGAGTTGCGGAGCAAAGGATCGCTGTCACCGAGGTATTGGCCAGGCACGGACAAAGGAAAAAGCCCGCTGTAGCGGGCTTTGTCTTTTGCAATTTCTGGAGGCGGGTACCGGAATCGAACCGATGTAGACGGATTTGCAATCCGCTGCATAACCACTTTGCTAACCCGCCGTGACTTGCAGACGAAAAAGGGAAAGTCGCTGCTTTCCCTTCTTGCGGTATCTGGAGCGGGAGAAGAGTCTCGAACTCTCGACCTCAACCTTGGCAAGGTTGCGCTCTACCAACTGAGCTACTCCCGCATTGTATCGCAAGCATAAGTGCACTGGAGCGGGAGAAGAGTCTCGAACTCTCGACCTCAACCTTGGCAAGGTTGCGCTCTACCAACTGAGCTACTCCCGCTTTGCACTTACCACACACGCTTAAACAGTTTGGAGCGGGAGAAGAGTCTCGAACTCTCGACCTCAACCTTGGCAAGGTTGCGCTCTACCAACTGAGCTACTCCCGCTTTGTTTTTCGCGTTGTGTGTTGCGAAGGCCGCAATTATAGGGGGTGTTGTAACCATGTCAAGCGTTTTGGATGCATTTTTGCCCTGTTTGGTGCGGTGCAGCGCTAAGTACTTGTTCCAGAAAGGGCTGCATTTAGCTGGTGGATTGGGGGCGGATTTCTTGCTGCTGGGGCGTTGGTTTCAGCCACCGGTGGCGGACATGAAGCGGATGATCTTGTCGGGCTGTTCGCGGAACTCGTGGCGTTCGGGCTTGCGGCCGATGGCGCCCACTATGGCGGCCTCCAGCCCGGCGTCGTCTATGCCGGCGCGCAGTAGGGGGCGTAGGGCCAGTTTGTCGTCCTGGCCCAGGCAGAGGTAGAGCGTGCCGTCCACGCTTAGCCGCACGCGGTTGCAGCTGGCGCAGAAGTGCTGCGAGATGGGGGTGATGGCGCCCAGGGTGAAGCGTCCATCCTGGCTGCGCCAGTAGCGTGCGGGGCCGCCGCCCAGCTCGGTAGCGCTGGCAATCAGGCCCAGCCGTTGGGCCTGGTTGGCCACTACGGCTTGCAGATCGAGATATTGGGCGGTACGGCCGGTATCGCCCACCGGCATCAGTTCGATCAAGCGCAGAATAAAGCCGCGTTCCATGCAATAGGCGACGATGGCGTCGATTTCGTCGTCATTGACGCCGGCCTGCACCACCATATTGATCTTGACCGGGGCGAAGCCGGCAGCGGCGGCAGCGTCCAGCCCGGCCAATACGTCGGCCAGAACATCGCGGCCGGCAATGCTGGCCAGTCGCTCGCCCTGCAGGCTGTCGAGGCTGACATTGAGGCGGGTGATGCCCGCCGCCTTGAGGGCCAGTGCCTGCCTGGCCATCTGGGTGGCATTGGTGGAGAGCGAGAGGTCCTGAAGGCCGGGCAGGGCGCTCAGCTTGCCTGCTAGTATGGGGAGATCACGCCGCAGCAAGGGCTCGCCGCCAGTAAGCCTGACCCGCCGCACGCCGAGGCGGGTGAAGGCGCCCACCACCCGCTCGATTTCGTCAAAGGTCAGCCAGTGATCCGGCTCCTCAAAGCCCTTGAAGCCCTTGGGCAGGCAGTAGTTGCAACGCAGGTCGCAGCGGTCGGTCACGCTCAGGCGCAAGTAATCGATGCGGCGGCCGTAGCTGTCGATCAGTACCTTGTGTGCCGTGGCGGTAGGAGTGTCCGATGGGTTCATACTGGCTTGGTCGGGCAAGAGTGCCTTCTATGACGTTAGTGTAGGCCTGCTGGCCGTCCTTGTGCGAGCCCTGCCTTGGGGTCTGTTGAAAGTCATCTTGCCGTGTCGCTCGCAGTCTGGACGGTGGAGAGGCCAGACGCATGCCGCTCAGCCATACGCTGACAGGAGTCAACCAGATGGCGAGCAGGCTAGCCTCCATCTGCCTGTTGGCTGATCGCGTTGATCAGGCGGCCACCGGGCAGAAGGCGGCGCCATCGGCAAAGGCGACGGCGACACCGCCGGGTTCGCGTAGCCATTCCACCAGTTCCACCCTTGGGCCATCCAGCCGGCGGCGCAGCTGAGGCAGAACGCGATGGGTCAGCAGGCACACGCCCGAGGGCTCGGCGCCATCGCAGACGGCATAGGCATAGGGGGCATCGCTGAGGGCCAGGGGGCGCCATAGCTTGGCCGCAGCATCGGCCGGCAGCTCGGGTAGGTCGCAGGGGATGACCAGCAGGCAATCGGCATCGCTGGCTGCCAAGGCAGCCTCAAGGGCGGCGAGGGGGCCGGGCCAGCCCTCGTAGTTATCCGCCAGCGGCTCGAAGCCCAGGCCCTGGTAGACCTCGTGCTGGCCGTTGGTGCTGGCATAGAGGGTATCGGCCGGGCAGCTCTGCCGTGCCAGCCGCTCGCGGGCGTGCACCACCAGTGGTTTGCCGCCATGCAGTTTCAGGCCTTTGTCACCATGAGGGCGCTGTGCGCTGGCGCAGAGGATAAGCGCATCGAGTTCGGGCTGCCAGGGTACCGATATGGTCATGATGAAGCCTCTGTTGCACTAGGGTGGTGCGTCGGCGAGGCCGACAGGGCAGCTTATGGTGCAGAAATCAGCTGCTATTTATATTTTGGTGCACTGCACGATCATAGTTCGCAATGACCGTGCCCGGAAGTACAAATCAGGCCGCCAGCATGCTTACAACAGTTTGCGGCAAGGCCAGGCCGGCTACCTCGCCGATCACCACGATGGCCGGGCTGGCCATGCCATGGCGGTGGGCATCGTCAGCCAGCCGCGCCAGCGTTGTGCTGAGGCGCTGCTCCTGCGGCAGGGTGGCGTGGGCGATGACGGCGGCAGGGGTATGGCCAGCCCGGCCTGCCTGCAGCAAGCCCTGCACCATGCTGTCGAGGTGGCGCATGCCCATATAGATCACCAAGGTGGTATCCAGTCTGGCGTAGCCGGCCCAATCGGGTTCGCCACCCTCCTGCGTGTGGCCGGTCAGCAGGGTGACGCCACGGCAGCAATCGCGGTGGGTGAGCGGAATGCCGGCAGCCGTGGCAGCAGCCAGCCCGGCGGTGATGCCATTGATGACCTCGTGGGTCACGCCAGCCTGGCGCAGGGCTTCGATCTCTTCGCCACCCCGGCCGAAGATGAAGGGGTCACCGCCCTTGAGCCTGCCTACTATCCTGCCCTGGCGGGCATGGCGCAGCATCAGCCGGGTGATGAAGGCCTGCGGCGTGGAGACGCAGCCCCCACGCTTGCCCACTTCAATCAGCCTGGCATCGGGACGGGCATGGGCCAGCACCGCCCGGTTGACCAGGTCATCGACCAGCAGCACGTCGCATTCACCCAGTACGCGGGCAGCCTTGAGCGTAAGCAGTTCGGGATCGCCGGGGCCGGCGCCGATAAGGTAGACCTTGCCTTGCATGGTGTCACTCCTGGAAAGGGTCAAACGGCTACCGCCATCGTCGCGCTGCCGACCATGCGCTTGAGTTCGGGCAGGCAGGAGCCGCAACGGGTGCCGCAGGCGAGCTTGGTTTGCAGTCCTTTCAGATCGCAGCCCTGGTTCAGTGCGGCGCCAATTTCATCGGCCGATACATTGAGGCAGTTGCAAATAACCTTACCGCGGCTTTGCTGGCCCTGCGGTGGTGCGGCCAGCGGGGCCAGCAGCCAGGGCCGCAGGCTGGCGGCGTCGGCGCCGGCGGCGATCAGCTGCTTGAGCCAGTCGCGTGCGGCGGTCTCGCCGGTGAGCCGAATGCCAGTCAACCTGCCTAGACGGATCTCGGCGTGCTTTTCCACACCACGGCGGGGGTCGCGGTAGCTGAGTGTGGCCATGGGGTCGTCAAAGCCGAATACGGCATCAAGCCGGGCGATAAACTCGGCGGAAGGGGCATTGCGGTGAGCCAGCTTCAGTATCACGGCCGGCTGGTCGTGGCCGAACAGGCCCACGCTACCGTAGTCGAAGCCCGCCAACAGGTCGGCCGCGCGGTGCATCAGCTGCACCGCATCGGAGCTTTGCTTCATGGCGACCATCTGCCAAGGCAGTTCAACCCGTTCCAGCTTGATGGCGGCGTGCTTCAGCTCGGGCTGGCGCGATTGCGGGTCTAGCTTGGGCAGGGTAAGGGCGTTGCTGCCCTGGCCGGCCATAAAGCGTCCGGACCAGTGCATGGGCAGGAAGACCTCGCCACGACGCTGGCGGGTGCTGGCTTCCACTCGTATCAGCAGCTCTCCCCGCCGGCTGCGTACACGGGCCAGATCACCGCTGGCCAGCTTGGCCTGTGCCAAGTCGTCAGGATGGGCCGTCAGCAGGGGCTCTTCCACCTGGTTGTACAGCTGGGCGACCGTACCGGTGCGGCTCATGCCGTGCCACTGGTCGCGCAGCCGGCCAGTGTTCAGGTGCAAGGGGTAGCGGGCATCGGTCTTTTCGACCACCGGGTGGTAATCCACCGCCACAAAGCGAGCCCGCCCACTGGTGGTGGGGAAGCGCCCATCGGCATAAAGCCGGGCCTGGCCAGCTCCCGCACCGGTGGGATAGGGCCATTGCTGCGGGCCTTGGCTATCGAGCAGTGCATAGCTCAGGCCGCTGATGTCGAGATCGCGGCCTGCCGTGCTGCGCTTGTGCTCGTCAAACACGGCCTCTGGCGTGGCATAGGGGAAGAGCGGTACCGCTGCGCGGGGGGGCAACAGGGCCTCCAGCCGGCGGGCAAAGTCCACCGCTATCTGCCAGTCATGCCTGGCTTCGCCCGGAGCGGGCACGGCAGCGTGCAGCCGGGTGATGCGGCGCTCTGAGTTGGTGACCGTGCCGGTTTTCTCGCCCCAGCTCGAGGCCGGAAGCAGCAGATCGGCATAGGCCGTGGTGTCGGTATGGGCATAGGCTTCCTGCACCACCACGAACTCGGCCTGCTGCAGGGCGCGGGCTACCTGGGCGGTGTCGGGCAGGGAGTGCGCCGGATTGGTGCAGGCTATCCATACGGCTTTGATCTGGCCCGCTTCCAGGGCCTCAAACATTTCGACCGCCGTTTTGCCGGGTTGGCTGGGTACGTCGGGCACCTGCCACAGGGCGGCGACTTCGGCGCGGTGTGCCGGGTTGGCCAGATCGCGATGGCCGCTGAGCAAATTGGCCATGCCGCCTACCTCTCGCCCACCCATGGCATTGGGTTGGCCGGTCAGGCTGAAGGGGCCACAGCCGGGCTTGCCCAACTTGCCGGTGGCCAGGTGCAGGTGGATCAGGGCGGCATTCTTGTCGGTGCCCCGCGCCGACTGATTGAGCCCCATGCACCAGAGCGACAAGGCCCTGGGTGAACGGCCAAACCATTCGGCGGCCTGCAGGATCTGCTCGGGCTTGATACCGCAGATGTCGGCAGCGAAGCATGGGGTGTATTCGCGGATACGGCGCTTGAGTTCGGCAAAGCCTTCGGTGTGGGCGGCGATATAGGCTTCGTCTACCCAGCCCTCCCAGACCAGCACATTGAGCATGGCGTGGAACAACGCGACATCGGTGCCAGGGAGGATGGGCAGGTGCAGATCGGCCAGTTCGGCGCTGTCGGTACGCCTGGGGTCGGCCACGATGATCTTCATGTCAGGCCGGGCAGTCTTGGCGTCCTCGATGCGGCGGAACAGCACGGGGTGGGCATAGGCGGGGTTGGCGCCGGCGATGAACAGGCAGTCGGCCAGCGCCAGGTCTTCGTAGCTGCAGGGCGGGGCGTCGGCCCCCAGGGTGGCCTTGTAGCCGGCTACGGTGCTGGACATGCACAGGCGTGAATTGGTATCGATATTGTTGGTACCGATCAGGCCCTTGGCCAGCTTGTTGAAGACGTAGTAGTCCTCGGTCAGCAACTGGCCGGAGATATAGAACGCCACGGCATCGGGGCCGTGCTCGGCAATGATGGCGGCAAAGCGCTGGGCTGCGTGGTCCAGCGCCGTATCCCAGACCACCCGTTGCCTGCTGTCGTTACGCTGCTGCCGCAGCTCGGGATAGTGTGCCCGGCCCGTGCGCATATCGGTCAGGTGCAGGGTAGCGCCCTTGATGCAAAGCCGGCCCAGATTGGCCGGGTGCTCGGGGTCGCCTTCCACCCGCAGTACCTGCTGGCCATCGGTGTGTATCAGTACGCCGCAACCGGTACCGCAGTAGCAGCAGGTGGATTTGACGATATGGGGCTGGACCATGGCCTTACTCCAGGGGTTTTTCCATGAACAGGCTGAGCGGGTCGGCGGCATAGCTGCCAAAGGGCGTGCGCTCGGCAAAACCGCAGGCGCGATACAGTGCGATGGCCTCGGCCTGATGGATGCCGGTCTCCAGCCGCGCCAGCACCTTGCCGGTCTCGCGGGCCGTTGCTTCCAGCGCTGCCAGCAGGGCGCGGGCTATGCCCTGGCCACGGTGCTGCGGGTCGACATACATGCGCTTGAGTTCGACATAGCCGGCATGGGCCACAATGGCGCCGCAGGCCACGGCCTTGTCGCCCAACCAGCCCAGGTAGAAGCTCACGCCCGGCTGCTCCAGCGCGGCCACATCCAGCAGATGGTTGGACGGGCCGGGGTAGAGGCTGGCCAGGTAGTCGTCCAGCGCCCTGATCAAGCGGCGCGCCTCAGGCAGGCTGGGCGAGGCAGCCGTCAGCCGCAGTCCTGTGCTCATGCGGCGGCCTCGGTGTTCAGCAGCACGGCGTTGCCATCCAGCCTGACTGCATAGCGGCGGGCGCAGCCCTCGTCAGGCGCTGCCGCAGTGCCGCACTCGAGGCCTATCTGCCAGCCATGCAGCGGACAGGCCACGGTCTTGCCGTAGACAATGCCCTGCGACAATGGCCCGCCCTTGTGCGGGCAACGGTCTTCCAGGGCAAAGACTTCGTCATCGGCGTTCCGGAATACCGCGATATCGCCCTGCGGGTGCTGGATCACGCGGGCGCCCAGTGGCGGGATTTCGGTCAGCAGGCAGACTTTTTTCCAGTGGGACATGAGATTGTTCCTTGTAGGGTTGGCTGGGTTTGCCGTGGTGCGGCAGCCCGCAAGGGCACGGCAAACCAGGTGGGGTTCAGGCCGGCAAGGCTTCGAACTCGTGCTTCTGCTCGCCCTGGATGCGCTCTGCCCAGGGGTCCTGCTCAAAGCTCAGGGCGTACTTGAGCCGGGCATACAAGGCCTTGCGGTTGTCGGCGTCCGCCACCACGCGCTGCTTGGCGTGCTCCAGGCCCACGCGGTGCAGGTAGTGCACCGTGCGCTCCAGATAGAAGGCCTCTTCGCGGTACAGTTGCAGGAAGGCCCCGCTGTATTCCAGCACCTCGGCATGGCTGGCCACCTTGGCGAAGAATTGGGCGACCTCGGTCTTGATGCCGCCGTTGCCGCCCACATACAGCTCCCAACCCGAATCCACACCTATCACGCCAACATCCTTGATGCCGGATTCAGCACAATTGCGGGGGCAGCCGCTGACGGCCAGCTTGACCTTGTGCGGGCTCCACATGCCGAACAGGTCGTGCTCCAGGTCTATGCCCATCTGGGTGGAGTCCTGCGTGCCAAAGCGGCAGAACTCGCTGCCCACGCAGGTCTTGACCGTGCGCAGGCTCTTGCCATAGGCATGGCCCGAGGGCATGTCCAGGTCGCGCCAGACATTGACCAGGTCCTCCTTCTTCACGCCCAGCAGATCGATGCGCTGGCCGCCCGTGACCTTGACCAGCGGGATGCGGTACTTGTCGGTCACGTCGGCAATGCGGCGCAGCTCGCTGGCATTGGTGACCCCACCCCACATCCGGGGCACGACCGAATAAGTGCCGTCCTTCTGGATATTGGCGTGCGCCCGTTCGTTGATGAAACGGCTTTGCGGATCGTCGCGGGCTTCGCCGGGCCAGGTGGCGATCAGGTAGTAATTGAGCGCTGGCCGGCAGGTGGCGCAGCCGTTGGGTGTACGCCACTCCAGGAACTGCATGGTCTGCGGAATACTGACCAGATGGTGCTCGCGGATGGCATCGCGCACTTCCTGGTGGTTGCGGTCGGTACAGCCGCAGACTGTCTTGGTCTTGGGCGTGGCATCGAAGCTGGAGCCCAGTACGTTCATGAGTATCTGCTCGCACAGGCCAGCGCAGGATCCGCACGAGCCACTGGCCTTGGTGTGCTTCTTGACCTCGTCCAGGGTGGTGAGGCCTTTCTCGCGTATGGCTTTGACGATGGTGATCTTCCTGACCCCGTTGCAGCCACATACCTCGGCTTCGTCCGCCATGGCGGCCGCCTTGTTCTCGCCCGCGTGGCCGGTGTCGCCGAGATTGTTCTCGCCCCACATCAGGTGGTCGCGTATCTCGCCTATGGGCTGTTCATCCTTGAGTAGCCGGAAGTACCAGGCGCCATCGGCGGTGTCGCCATACAGGCAGGCGCCTACCAGCTTGTCACCCTTGAGCACCAGCTTCTTGTAGACGCCGCCTACCGGGTCGGACAGCGTGATTTCCTCGTGCCCGTCGCCACCCATGAAATCGCCGGCCGAGAACAGGTCGATGCCGGTGACTTTGAGCTTGGTCGACAGCACCGAACCGACATAGCGGCCATAACCCCAGCCCGCCAGATGGTTGGCGCAGACGCGGGCCTGCTCGTATAGCGGCGCCACCAGGCCATAGGCGATGCCACGGTGGTTGACGCATTCACCGACGGCGTAGATGCGTGGGTCGAAAGTCTGCAGGGTGTCGTTCACCACGATGCCCCGGTTGCAGTACAGCCCGCAGGATTCGGCCAGTTCGGTATTGGGGCGTATGCCTACGGCCATGACCACCAGATCGGCTGCCAACTCGGTGCCATCCTTGAGCTGCACGGCGCTTACCCGGCCCGATTCGCCAGCCAGCAATGCCGCTGTCTGGGCCTGCAGCGCAAAGCGCAAGCCACGCTGCTCCAGCGATTGCTGCAGCAACTGCCCGGCCACCTTGTCGAGCTGGCGCTCCAGCAGCCATTCGCCCAGATGCACCACGGTGACGCTCATGCCTTGCAGCATCAGGCCATTGGCCGCCTCCAGCCCCAGCAAGCCACCGCCTATCACGACGGCGTGGCGGTATTGCCGGGCAGCCGCCAGCATCTGCTCGGTGTCGTGGATGTCGCGGTAGCTGATCACCCCAGGCAGATCCTTGCCGGGCACGGGCAGGATAAAGGGCTTGGAGCCAGTGGCCATCAGTAGCCGGTCGTACTCCGCCTCGGTGCCGTCGGCGGCATAGACCACCCGCTTCTTGCGGTCTATCTTCACGACCTTCTTGCCCAGATGCAGGGTAATGCCTTGCTCGGCATACCATTCCAGCGGGTTGAGTATGATGTCCTGCACGGTTTGCTCGCCGGCCAGCACGGGCGAGAGCAGGATGCGGTTGTAGTTGGGGTGCGGCTCTTCGCCAAAGACCGTGATGTCGTAACGGCTGGGGGTGAGTGCCAGCAGCTCTTCCAGGGTCCGTACACCGGCCATGCCATTGCCGATCATGACGAGTTTTAGCTTTTGCATGGTTTAGCTCCGTGGTGTTGCCATAGGGGATGGGGGGGTAGGGGTGGCAGCTGTACCGGCGGCCTGTTGGTGCATGCCGGTGGCGGAGTCGGGCGTGCCGACCAGCAGGACAAACAACAGCAGCAGATTGAAGCCCAGCGAGCACAGCGCCAGCGCCATCCAGAGCCGGCCGGGTGAGCGGCTGGCCAGCGGGCTGCGCCGTGCCACGCGCAAGGGGCGGGCTTCGCCCAGTTCCAGTGCCAGCCGCAGCTCTTCTGCCGTCTCGAAGCGGTGTGCCGGTTCGCGCGCCACCAGCTTGAGCAGCACGCTCTCCAGCCATAGCGGCAGATCAGGCCGGTAGCGGCTGGGCGGAACAGGGTCACCAAAGCCCGGTGTCTGGAATGGCTCGATCTCGCCATAGGGGTAGCGGCGCGTGAGGGCGTAGTACAAGGTGACGCCCGCCGCATACAGGTCGCTGGCCGGGCTGGCAGCGTGACCGGTGTATTGCTCGGGTGCGATATAGCTGGGCGTGCCCGGTGTGGCACTGTCGGCCGGGGTGATGCCGGGGCATTGCGCCACGCCCAGGTCCAGCAGGCGCAAGCGGCCTTCATGATCCAGGTGCAGGTTGTCGGGCTTGATATCGCGATGGACGATATCCAGCCGGTGCAGTGCCCCCAAGGCACGGCTCAGGGCCAAGCCCAGCCGCACGGCATCCTGTGGGCTGAGGGGCTCGTTGCGGGCCAGCCGTTGAGCCAGGGTCTCGCCGGGATACCAGCGCATGGCCAGGATCAGCCAGGGGCTGTCGGCGGTGTCGATGACTTCGGGCAGGTGTTGGCTGGCGGCACGCTTGAGCAACCAGCCCTCGGTCAGCAGGCCCTGGGCCAGTTCGGTGTCCTTGCCAGCCAGTTCGGTCAGGGTCTTGATGACCACCCTTTGCCCGCGTTCATCGCGTGCGCGATACACCAGGCTGACGCGGCTCTCGGCCAGCAATTGCTCTATCTGGAAGCCGGCGATGAACTGGTCCGGCCGCAGGCGTGGCGGGATAGGCCGCGTGGCGGCCTGGGCCAGTTCGTCCAGCAACTGGCCTTGCGGCAGGGTCTGTACCCGCACCACCACTGCCGTGACATTGTCCTGGCTGCCCGCTGCCAGGGCGGCAGCCAGCAGCGCGTCGGCGGCACGTTGGGGCTCATCGTGCAGTTCCAGCAACCGGTGCAGGGCCACATCGCCCAAGGCTTCCCAAACGCCGTCGCACACCAGGGCAAACAGGTCGCCGGCCTGCAGTTCGCCCTCGCAAAAATCCACCATCACATGCTGATCCAGGCCCACGGCGCGCTTGAGCACATGCTGGTAGCCAGGCTGCTGCCAGGTATGGTCTGCACTCAGTTGTGCAAAGCCATCAGCATTCAAGCGGTAGGCACGGCAATCACCGACATGGGCCAGGGTGTAGCGGCGACCCCGCAGCACCAACGCCGTCAGGGTGGTGGCCAGCGGCTGGCTCAGCTTGTCGCGCTGGGCCTGACCGTTCAGCCACAGATTTTGTGCGGTGATGATACGGTCCATGGCATGGGCGGGTTCCCAGGTGTCGGGCGTGGCGTAGTAGTCGGCCGCCAGGCCACGCACGGTGGCCTGTGCGGCCAGCTTGCCATCGGCCGAGTGGCTGATGCCGTCGGCTATCGCCAGCAGCCAGCCCTTGGTAGCAACCATGTCGGTTGGCGGTTCCACCGCTGCAAGGGCATCCTCGTTGCGCGGTTTTTTGCCGGCCAGGCTGGCGGTACCAATGGCGAGATCAAGCAAGGCGTGCATGGGGTCAGACCTTGGCGCCAGCGATATGGGCGGCACCCCAGGTGGTGCGCCAGCGCTGCTTGACAGACAGTAAGCCTATCCAGGCAAACAGGGCCAGTGCGGCAAACAGGCTCAGGCCCAGCGAATAGCTGCCGGTCAACTGCTTGGAGTACCCCAGGCCGGTTGCCAGCAGAAAGCCGCCTATACCGCCGGCCATGCCCACCAGGCCGGTCATCACGCCTATCTCCTTGCGAAAGCGCTGTGGCACCAGCTGGAACACGGCGCCGTTGCCCATACCCAGCCACAGCATGCCGGCCACCAGCGCCATCAATGCCATCCAGGCATGTGGCAGATCGAGAGAGACCAGATAGAGGCAGGCTGCAGCCAGGGTATACATCACCAGCAGCGAACGGATACCGCCCACCTTGTCTGCGACCGTACCGCCTATGGGGCGCATCAGCGAGCCGGCGAACACGCACATGGCGGTATAAAAACCCGCCTGCACCGGCTCCAACCCGTATTGGTCGTTGAAGTAGACGGTGAGCGAGGAGGCCAGACCAGAGAAGCCGCCGAAAGTGACGCAATAGAAGAACATGAACCACCAGGCATCACGGTCGCGCAGTACGCCCAGGTATTCGGACAGCTTCTTGGCGGGTGGGCAGTTGGGGCTGTCCTTGGCCATGACGAGATACAGCACGAATACCAGCAGCAGGGGAATCAGCACCAGCCCGAACACGGCATTCCAACCAAAGGCCTTGGCCAGGCTGGGGGCAAACAGGGCGGCGATGGCCGTACCCGAGTTACCGGCGCCGGCTATGCCCATTGCCGTACCCTGGTAGTGCGGTGGATACCAGCGCGATGCCAGCGGTAGCGCCACAGCGAAGGAAGCGCCTGCCACGCCCAGGAACACCCCCAGCACCATCACTTGGGAAAAGCTGTGCACGCCGGCCAGCCAGGCCACCAGCAGGGCAGCCATCACGATCACTTGGCCCACGGCGCCGGCCAGGCGAGGCTTGAGGTGATCGACCAGCACGCCCATCAGCAACCGCAGCAAGGCGCCCGCCAGCAGTGGCGTGGCCACCATCAGGCCCTTCTGCGAGGGGCTGAGCCCCAGGTCGCGGGCGATATAGACAGCCAATGGTCCCAGCAGCACCCACACCATGAAGCTGAGATCGAAATACAGGAAGGCCGACACCAGCGTGGGCGTATGGCCCGCTTTCCAGAAACCTTTGTCCATTTGCTACTCCCCTGTGCCCGCACGCTGCGCGGGCCTAGAACGCAAAAAAGGCGTCCTCGCTGCCCTATCGGTCTTCCATGACCGATAGGGTGCGGGGACGCCTTTGTCCGAAATCTGTAGGTTCGACCTTGAACCGTTGTCTGCCTCTGGGGCTTTTTAGAGCCTGTTCAAAGTCTTTTCACGCGGCGAAAAGACTTTGAACAGGCTCTTAGTGCTCCGTCCACCGCTGCGCCGTTGCAACGATGGGTGCTGCTTATTACAGGCTGGTTGCTATCAGCAAATGCCGTGCCATTGTCTTGTTTTTATATTAATCAATGGCTTGTGTTGGGCTTGATATGGTGTGGATGGAGCCGCGCATGAAAATTGTGCGGTGCGGCAAGGGTTGTGCACTATGCAGGTGCGCGGAGAGAGGCCATACCAGTCATTGCTATGGCCCATGGCCTGCCCTGCGATGCTGGCAGCTAGGCAGCCTGCCGTATCTCGCGCCGGTACAGGAAATCCATCACGACATTGCGGGCAGCGTGATAGGCCGGGTCGCTGGCCAATGCCAGGCGTTCGCGCGGGCGGGGCAGGTCTATGGCGAGTATTTCGCCCACGGTGGCGGCGGGGCCGTTGGTCATCATCACGATACGGTCGGACAGCAAGACAGCTTCGTCCACATCATGCGTCACCATCACGGTGGTGGTGCGGGTCTGGGCGACGATACGCAGCAGTTCGTCCTGCAGGTGGGCGCGGGTGAGGGCGTCGAGGGCGCCGAAGGGCTCGTCCAGCAGCAGTACCTTGGGCTGCATGGCCAGTGCCCGGGCGATGCCTACACGCTGCTTCATGCCGCCAGATATCTCGTGCGGGCGTTTGTGGCTAGCGTGGCTGAGCCCGACCATGGCCAATGCGTCGTGCGTGCGCTGCTTGAGCATGCTGCGGTTCTCCTTGGCACCAAATACCCGCTCCACTGCCAGGTAGACGTTGCCGTAGCAGCTTAGCCAGGGCAGCAGCGAATGGTTCTGGAACACCACGCCGCGATCGGGGCCTGGGCCGGCGATTTCGCGGTTATGGCAGAGCAATACACCGGCCGAGGGCCGCAGTAGGCCTGCGATCAGATTGAGCACGGTGGATTTGCCGCAGCCGGAATGGCCTATCAGTGCCAGGAACTCCCCCTCGCGTATATCAAGATTGACATTGCGCAAGGCCACAAAGCGCCCCTGCCGGGTATCGAAGGCCATGCCCACGTCTTGCAGTTGTACGAATTTGTCCATGTGTGGCTCCTGATTCTGGGTAAAGGGTCTTAAGGGCCGCCAGCAGTGGGTTTGTTTAGCCGCCCCAAACAGGCTCATAGGGTTGGAGAGCGCTAACCGGCCGTCCCGGTGACGCGGCCAGCGCTCCCGCCCAGTCTTGCTCCATGCCTGCTTCTTGTTGTCCTAATACTCGAAACGCCGTGCCAGCAGCACCAGAGCCTGCTCCAGCAGCAAGCCGACAATCCCGACCACAAAGATGGCGATCAGGATGTGTGCCACATTGAGGTTGTTCCATTCATCCCATACCCAAAAGCCCAGGCCGACGCCGCCTGTCAGCATTTCTGCGGCGACGATGACCAGCCAAGCCACGCCTATGGCCAGC
Source organism: Chitinimonas prasina (assembly GCF_030160395.1). Classification (GTDB taxonomy): domain Bacteria; phylum Pseudomonadota; class Gammaproteobacteria; order Burkholderiales; family Chitinimonadaceae; genus Chitinimonas; species Chitinimonas prasina. The sequence continues at coordinate 26,786 of NZ_BSOG01000001.1, read as the reverse complement.
CGTATGCCGGTAATCATGTGCGGCAGCACGGCTGGAAAGAGGATGCGGGTGAATACCTTAGCTTCAGGCAACTTGAGCACGCGGGCGACGTTGAGGTAGTCCTGCGGCACCTGCGCTACGCCTGCTGCGGTATTGAGCACCATGGGCCAGATGCTGGAGATGAAGATGACCCAGATGGAGGCCGGCCCGGCGGCCTTGAACACCAGCAGGCCTATGGGTAGCCAGGCCAGGGGTGAGACCGGCCTGAGCAGGCTGATAATGGGTGCCGCCATGCGGCCGATAAAGGCAAAACGGCCAATGATGAAACCGGCGGGTATCCCCACCAGTGCGGCCAGGCCGAAGCCGATGCCGACGCGGGCCAGCGAATGCAGGATGTTCCAGCCTATGCCTTGATCGTTGGGGCCGTTGTCGTAGAAAGGGTCGGCAAACAGCTCTACTGCGGCAGCCCAGGTGGTAGCGGGGCCAGGCAGGCTGGCGTTGTGCAGTGACAGCAGTTGCCATCCCAACATGAACAGCGCCAGCCCCAGTAGGGGCGGCAGGCCATGAAAGGCCAGCCAGTGCAGGCTGCGATTGAAACGGCCGGGACCAGGGGGGAGGCCGTCCAGGGTTTGCAGCCGTGGTGCGGCTGGCCGGCGTGGTTTGCGCCTGGGTGGGTCTTCGGCAAGGGGTGTGCTCAGTGCGTGGGTAGGCATGATGGGCTCCTCAGGCGCGAATCTTGAAACTGGCGGCGTAGGCAGCCGGGTGCTTGCCGTCCCAAACGGTGCCGTCCATCAGCTTGGTGCTGCGCAGGGCTTCCTTGGGGACGGCGATGCCCAGTGCCCGGGCGGCATCGCTATACACATCGATGCGGTTGACTGACTTGGCCACGGCCAGGTAATCGGGGTCGGTCTTGAGCAGGCCCCAGCGGCGATGCTGGGTCAGGAACCACATGCCGTCCGACAGGTAGGGGAAATTGACCTTGCCGTCGTTGAAGAACTTCATGTAGTTCGGATCCTGCCACTTGCGCCCCAGGCCGTTGTCGTACTTGCCTTCCAGCCGCTGGTCGATGATGTCGACCGGGCAGTTCACATAGCTCTTGTCGGCAATGGTTTCGGCAACCCGCTGGCGGTTGGCCATAGTGTCTATCCAGCGCGAGGCATCGAGCACGGCCATGACCAGTGCCCGCGCAGTATTGGGGTACTGGGCGACGAAGTCGGCGGTGGTACCCAGCACCTTCTCGGGGTGGTCGGTCCAGATGTCCTGGGTGGTGGTGGCGGTGTAGCCTATGCCGTCGGCCAGGGCTCGGTTGTTCCAGGGCTCGCCCACGCAGAAACCATCCATATTGCCTACCCGCATATTGGCCACCATCTGCGGCGGTGGCACTACGATGGTCTTGACGTCCTTGAGCGGGTCTATGCCCTGGCTGGCCAGCCAATAGTACAGCCACATGGCGTGAGTGCCCGTGGGGAAGGTCTGGGCAAAGGTGTATTCACGGGGTTCGGCCTTGACCAGACGCGCCAGGCTGGCGCCGTCTTTCACACCCTTGTCCTTGAGCTGGTTGGACAAGGTAATGGCCTGGCCATTGTTGTTCAGCGTCATCAGGACATTCATGTCCTTCTTGGGGCCGCCTATACCCAGTTGTACGCCATAGATCAGGCCGTACAGCACATGGGCGGCGTCCAGCTCGCCGTTCACCAGCTTGTCGCGCACGCCGGCCCAGCTGGCTTCCTTGCTGGGTATGATCTTGATGCCATATTTCTTGTCGAAGCCCAGTACAGCGGCCATGACCACCGAGGCGCAGTCGGTGAGCGGTATGAAGCCTATCCTGACTTCGGTCTTCTCCGGTTTGCCGGTCTGGCTATTGGCTGCGGCGCGCACCTGGGGCGGCACGACAGAGAGGATAGAGCCGGCACCGGCGAGGCTGAGTGTCTTCATGAAATCGCGGCGGCTGGCGGACGGTGTGCTGTTGTTTGCGGGTTGGTCCATGCTGCTTCCTTGGTCAAAACGCGGGCGCAAAAAAAACGGCGTACCTCGACCGGTAAAACCGGTCAAAGGACGCCGTTGTCCTTGGGCCGACAGCAAGGCTGCGCGGCCCGGAGCTATCCGCTTGCATGCAAGCTTGGGCTCCCAGTCAGACTCCCCAACGAATCTGGAGTGATCCGGTTCGACATTGAACCGGGTAACGCCTATCACTATGCAGCAAGTGTGCCAGCGGGTATCAGCTGCCAATTCCCGCCCGATTTTTTGTACTTATACGCTTGATATAAAACAGTAAATTATGGTGCTATGGCTTGCCACCAAAGTGCTGCCACTCAGCTGGTGGGCGTAAAGACACGCTGTCGCAGATTGCGCCATGCACCATGACGCAGCAGGCAGATTGGCGCGGTGCACCAATCCGGGTGAGACGGCTAGCCTGATGGTGAAACAAGATGCTTGCCACTGCTTGCGGCTGCAGTTAGAGTGGGGGTGTCGAATCCATTTTGCATTGCAACAGCCCATGTTCCCTGTGCTCAACGCGCTGACCACTACCATGAAACGCACCATGATGATTACATCGTGGGGCGCGTTGGTGTTTGCGCGATCGGGAAGCTGAGCCAGAACCCGAACGACAAAGAATCCAGACGAAGCCCCCGAATCGAAAGATCGGGGGCTTCGTCATTTCAGACCCTATCCCCAGTCCCCGCAGGAGTAATTGAGATGGCACAGCAACTGACGTTGAACCTGGACAACAATAGCGATGCACTGGAGCGCGTATTGCGCGTGGTGCGCCACCGTGGTTATTCGGTGCGCCGTGTGGCCGCCGAGATGCCCAAGGGCCGTGGCTACATGGATGTATGCATCGAACTGGAGAGCAGCCGTTCGGTGTTCAGCCTGGTCATGCAACTGGCCAAGCTGGCCGAGGTGCGCTCACTCGCCATGCGCGGCGAAGGTGTGCGGGTGCTGCTGTAAGAGCCTGTTCCCTAATCTTGCACCGAGTCGCTAGCAGTTAGGGCGGCCCCGCCGGGCTCTTGCCTTGCCCGGTATGGTCAGCACATTCCGCCTCAAAAGCCCCAGCCTTTGCAATATGTGGCTTGCCTATCCGGCGCTCCTTACCTATCCCACATAGATGGCGTCGAGGGATGACGCATACATCTCGCCCCTGGTCTGTGGGGCGCAGGGCAGAGAGGGCATGATGGGACGCAGGGGTCTGGTAGCGCTTGCGCTATGCAACGCGATGGCAATGGCAATGCAGGTTAGGGCGGAAGCCTTGCCCGACTGGGTGAAGCTTGATGGCTTTGGCACCGTGGGCGTCTACCATGCCGACGACCCCAATGCGACCGTGCGCTCGGACATACGCACCAGCACGGGGGCGCGCAACGAGACCCGCTTCGATGCCGACAGCCTGCTTGCCGTGCAACTCAAGCTAAGGCCGGCAGGACCATTCAACGCGGGCTTTCAGTTGATCTCAAAGAAGGAGGTCAACAGCAGCCACCGGCCCAGGGTGCAGTGGGCCTACCTGGGCTGGGAGCCCAGCAGCGAGATCAATATCAAGCTGGGACGGGCATTGGCGCCGGTTTTCCTGATGTCGGACTACAACGACCTCTACTACGCACAGATCAGTGCGCAGCCACCGGGACAGGTCTATTCCAATAACTCCATCACCTTCAACGATGGCGTAACCGGGCAGTGGGAGCGCCACTTTGGTGAGGGCGTATTGGGTATCGAGGGCTATTACGGCAAAACCCGGGTGGATGTCTCGCTGGGCGAGATTGAAGTACCGAAGCAGATGGGGCTCTCCGCCAAGTGGACATCCGGCCCCTTGTTGCTGCGCTTGGGCTATTCCCGGCCTAAGGGCGGGCTGAAGCCCTTTGCCGGCAATAGCGTGGACCAATTTTTGGGTCTGGTGCGTGATGCCCAGCAAATGGGCCTTTGCAGCAATTGCAACCAGGTTTATCGCGAGCGCTTCAAGTTGACGGATGTGGTCAACAAGATGGTCAGCCTGGGTTTCAGCTGGGACGATGATACCTATGTCGTGCAAGGGGAATGGGTAAGCCGCAAGTCCGATTCCGCGATCCTGAGCGGATCGGGTGGCTGGTATCTGCTGGGGGCAAGGCGCATAGGCGATTTCACCCCTTATCTTGTTTTGGGCAGTCTCAAGCCGATTGCTGAACCGGTTGACCTGAGGCTGACCACGCCACCGCAAGCGACAACCGACCAAATGGCGCTGCTGAGTGCGCTGGCTGCCGCGAATGCCGCCAATGTGACTGGCCAGTACCACCGCGACCAACTCGCGTTGGGGCTGCGCTGGGAGTTGAGCAGCAATATGGCGCTCAAGCTGCAGTGGGATCATTACAAGATCAAAAACCGCTTCTGGGGCAGTAGCAACAAGGTCGAGTTTCGCATGGGGCCGCAATCCCAGTTCGATGGCAAGGTGAGTACCTATACCGCCAACCTCGACTTCATCTTCTGAGCGGGAGCCGACCATGACCCGCATGCATCGTCATCTCGGTTCCATCATCTTATGCGCCATAGGGGTGCTGCCGGCCCAGGCAGAACCGGTGCTGGTGGCTGGCAGCAAGAGTCCGGCCGTGTCGTTTAGCCGGCAACAGGTGCTGGATATCTATTACCTGCGCCTGAAGGAGTTCCCCGGCGGTGGCGTCATCGTGCCCTTGATGCTGGGGGCCGGGCCGGTGCGGCAGGACTTTCTGGACAAGGTGCTGAACAAGAGCGAAGCACAACTGAAGAGCCATTGGGCGCGGCTGAATTTCACCGGCAAGGGCGTGGCACCGCAGCAGGTTGCCAGCGCCGCCGAACTCAAGCGCCTGTTGGCGGCGAATCCCCATATGGTCGGGTATCTGGACCGGGCCGAGGCCGATGCGAGCGTGAAGATACTGTACGCACCCTAGGCGGTACCGCCCCCTGGCTCTTTAATACCATGCGCATGGCGCGTTCGCGAGCTTAGGGGGAAAACTTGGCGGACTTCTTCATGGTGCTATCTTCTCAAGTAGTTAGAGCCTCCATCAAACACGGGGCAGTTCAGTCCGGTTGAATGATGGTTTATGCGCCTGTTGATATTAGGAACAATAGCGCCTTTACTGGATAAAGCTTAGTGCTTTCAGTTCTGGTGAAAGCATAGCCAGTTCAAACTCCATGACGGTATAACTGGCGGCGGATGCTAGAACTAGCGGGTCTGAGTTAAATATTTGCTCTACTTCTGCAAGTGTATTGTGCCGTGAAAGTATGACGCCACCTGTTCTAGGAACTTTTCTACCCCCTAGTAAAAATAGTCCTTGATCGTAGTGGCTTGATAAATATTGCCTGTGAGCAGCCACATACTTGTCGACAACATCATTGGGTGCGGTAAAAACTAGATCAATAAGGAACATGGAATACACCCGCTTGTTTTGATTGATGGTGCCCAGTAGAATACCGCTTCTTTTTTCGAAGCGCAACTAACGATGAAACCCCCAAAGCTAGGTAGTCATGCCCGAGGATCAGTGTCCGGGCGACCAGTGATGGTCATTCTGGATCTTCTAGGTCGCAGATGGGCAATGAGAGTGTTGTGGGAGCTAAGCATAGCCCCTAGATCATTTCGAGAGTTGCAAGCACATTGCGAGAATGCTTCATCTAGCGTACTCAACACACGGTTAGGCGAATTAAGAGAGGCCAATCTGGTCGAGCTGGGTAGTGAAGGCTATCTATTAACTGCCAACGGAGCGGAGCTAATGAGGGTTATTGCACCACTTCGAGAGTGGGCTGAAACATGGGCCGCTGGGCACTGAATTGCGCATAACATTCAAATAACAGTCTCTTAGACTTGGGCGGCCACCGCGACAGCCTGAGACGGCCGCATGGCTGACAAGCTAACCCAGCAATTCGGTCGCTTCCACCAACTGCCTGGCAACCTCGGCCAGCTTTTGCCCACGGGTCATGGCGGTCTTGCGCAGCAATTGATAGGCAGCATCCTCATCGATATTGCGGCGCTTCATCAGCAAGCCCTTGGCGCGGTCTATGATCTTGCGATCCAGCAGTTGCTGCCGGGTATCGGCCAGCTCGTTACGCAGCTTGCGTTCTTCATCGAAGCGGGCAATGGCCACGTCCAGCACTGGTTTCAGTCGGGCGGGTGACAGCCCGTCCACCACATAGGCAGTCACGCCTGCGCGTATGGCTTCCTTGATGCGAGCTTCCGAACCATCGTCAGTGAACATGACGATAGGCCGGGGGGCATCCTGGTGCATGACGGCGATATGTTCCAGCACATCGCGGCTGGGAGAGTCGGTATCGACGATGACGGCATCAGGCTCCAGTCTGGCCACCACATCGGCCAAGGCAAAGGCGCTGTCGACTTCGGCGATGACCTCGAAGCCCGCAGCCAGCAATGCGTCGCGCAGCGCACCCAGCTCGCGCTCCGTATCGTCTACCAGTACTAGCCGCAATGCTTTGTTCATGGGCTTTCTTCCAGGGTGGGAAGAATATAAAGCAAGGCTTGTGCCGACTAATGGTTCTTGTATTATTCAAATAAAATCAATGGTTTGTGTTGTTTCCCCTGACTGGCATGTGCTGTACGTGCCCCACCCTTGCACCAAGATGAGGCTGGTAACGCTGCTATGGCCAGCCACGACCGTTTTTGCACCGGGGGCGGTGACGTGGTGTCGGCTGTCTATGCCATGCAGGCCAAAGGTTCAGGCTGCTGGCAGGCAATGCAGCGTGAGCGCTGCTGCAATCAGCGGCATGACGTCGATGGCGTTGCTACTGTGGCTGATGGTGTTGCAGCTGACTACCCTGGCGGCGCCTGCCGCCATGAGTGAGGGCAGGGCATCGCCGCTGAGTATGGGGTGGACGGCGATGCAGATGGGGGCGGCCAGGCCGGCTTCGCGCAGGCGCTGCACCGCCGCAATCATGGTGCGGGCGGTGGAGAGGATATCGTCCAGCAGGACGGGCGTGTGCTGTGCCCAGGCGCCGGCATCGATCTCCGAGACGCTGACATCTCGATCGCCTCGGCGGGTTTTCTCCAGTACCAGATAAGGCGCTCCCAGCCGCTTGGCGACGGCTGCGATCCACTGTTCACTCTCGCTATCGGGGCCGATCAGCAAGGGCTTGGGGACGGCCTGGGCAATCCAGTCTGCGATGGCGGGCGCAGCTGCTACGGCGGCACAGGGCAGCTTGAACAATGGGTCGAGGGCGTGGTTACGATGCAGATGGGGGTCGACCGTGGCCAGAAAATCGATATGCCGCGACAGCACTGCGGCAAAGGTACGCGAACTGACGGCCTGGCCGGGGGCAAAGCGGATGTCCTGCCGCATGTAAGCCAGATAAGGTGCAACCAGTCCCACCTTGCGGGCGCCCAGTTCGCGAGCGGTATCGGCGGCGAACAGCAGCGGGGCCAGCTTGCTGTCGGGGTGGTCCAGCGTGCATACCAGTATCACGCAACGGTCCTGCAAGCCCTCTGGCACGGTGACCAGCGTTTCGCCGTCGGGGAAAGTATGCAGTAGAACGGGGGCCGCGTTGCAGTTCAACCGCGTGGCCAGTGCCTCGGCTTGGGCTTCATTGCCAGGCAGGGTCAGCAGGACGATGTCAGTTTGATCAGTCTTGGCCATGGTCGGTGTCCAGGGTGATGACGCTGGTTTGTTCGGCGGCGTAGGCCTGGGCATAGCGTAGTTCGCCTGGGGCTTCGGCATGGATGGTGAACAGTGGCTGGCCGGTAATGACGGTATCGCCCAGCCTGACATGCAGATCCAGCCCTGCGGCTTTCGATTGGGGTGCACCCGCCAGCTTGGCAATGCGGGCCAGGGTACGGCTGTCTATGTCTTGCACCTGTCCGGCTTGCACGGCCAGCACCGGCTGGGTCAGTGGTGCCTGGGGTACTTGCCGCATACCGCCTTGGGCCTCGCAGATGGCCTGGAACTGCCGCCAGGCATTGCCGTTATCAAGGGTGGCCATGGCCAGCGCCATGCCTTGCCCCGGCGGGGCGGCGGCACCCATTTCCAGCAGCCTGGCGGCCAGCAGCAGGGCACGCTCGCGCAAATCAGCAGGAGCCTGGGGGGCATTCTGCAGCACCTGCAGCACATCGCGCGCTTCCAGCGCCGGGCCGACACCACGGCCTATGGGCTGCCGGCCATCGGTGATCATCACCTGCACATGGATGCCCAGCTGCGTGCCTACCGCAAGCAGTCGCGCCTGTAGCCGGGTGGCGGTCTCCAGCGTTCTGACCTTGGCGGTAGGGCCGACCGGGATATCGATCAACACCTGATCCGATCCGGCGGCGAGCTTCTTGGAGAGGATGGAGGCCACCAATTGGCCGTCGCTGTCGAGGTCCAGCGGTCTTTCCACCTGTATCAGGATATCGTCGGCAGGGCTTAACTGCATGGCACCGCCCCAGACCACACAGCCCCCCGTATTGCCTACCACCCGGCGTATGCCAGCTAGGTCCAGATTGACGGGCGCCAGGACTTCCATGGTATCGGCCGTGCCGGCGGGCGAGGTGATGGCGCGCGACGATGTCTTGGGCATGGTCAGGCCACAGGCCGAGACGATGGCGACCACAATGGGGGTGGTACGGTTGCCAGGCAGGCCGCCAACGCAGTGCTTGTCGACAATGGGATGGCTGCCCCAATCCAGGGTGGCGCCGGCAGCGACCATGGCGCGGGTAAGGGCAACGGTCTCATCGATATCCAGCCGTTCCCCCGCGCAAGCAGACACGAAGGCTGCCAGGTGCAGATCGGATAAACGCCCAGCAACGGTATCGTTGATGATGGCGCTGAGCTCACTGGGTGCCAGCCGCTGGCCGTAAATCTTGGCACGCAGATAACTCTCGGACTGCAGTACCGGTACATGGGAGAAGGCAAGATTATCGTGCTCGTGCAGATTGAGTGCACGTTGGGCCGATAGGCTCAGCGAGGCTTCGTCTATACCCAGCAGGTTGCCTTTGACGGTATTGAGCGTGGCGATGATGCTGCGACCATTGGCACTGACCACCAGCCTGGCCTGCGCAGCAAACCCTTCGGAGCGGCAGATGTGACAGCCGGCATTCATGTAGACCACGTATTCGTGGGCAGTGTCGATACCCAGTGGCCGAAAGCGGAGTAGGGGTAGCGGGTTGATCATGCTTCGAGCTTGATGCTTTGCAGGTAGTCGGGGACGCAGACGTTCCAGTTCAGCTCAGTCGCGATGCGCTTGCGCAGGGCATCGGCGGCATCTGGCTCGCCATGGACGACAAAGGTTTGCTTGGGGGGCGTCAGAAAGCCTCGCAACCAGCCCAGTATTTCATCGGCATCGGCATGGGCCGAGAAATTGGGCACGTTTTCGACGCGGGCTCGGATAGGGATGTCCTCGCCAAAAATGCGGATATGGCTGGCGCCGCCCAACATAGCGGCGCCACGTGTTCCGCCTGCCTGGAAGCCGGAAAACACGATGGTGTTGCGTGCATCGGGCGCGAAGGCCTTGATATGGTGCAGTACCCGGCCACCTGTCGCCATACCGCTGGCCGCCAGGATGATCATGGGGCCATGACGCCGGTTAAGCGCCTTGGATTCTTCCGGGGAAGAGACCACCGTGACGTCGCGGCACATGGCAGCGCATTGCGCCTGCGAGAGCCGGTGTTCGCCCTGGTGGCGTAGGAATATCTCGGTCGCGTCGACCGCCATCGGGCTGTTCAGAAATACCGGGACCTGGGGTATCTCGCCCGATTCGCGCAGCAGGTGCAGCAGGTACATCAGGTTCTGGGCGCGGCCCACGGCAAAGGTAGGGATCAATACCACGCCAGCCTGGGCGACGGTGCGGCGGATGATTTCGCCCAGTTGCACGCGAGGGTCTTCCTGCTCGTGGCTGCGGTTGCCATAGGTGGATTCCACCAGCAGCCAGTCCGCCTGGCCGACAGTAGCAGGGGGCTTCATCACCAGATCGGCGGGTCGACCCAGATCTCCCGAGAACACGATGCGACCGGTGCTGGATGTCAGTTCGACGGTCGCGGCGCCCAGGATATGCCCGGCCGGTCGGAAATGCAGTTTCAGCTTAGGGTTGAGCGCAATATCCTTGCCATAGGGGCAGTGCTGGAGTTGTTTGAGACAGCGCTGGGCGTCCGACTCATCATAGAGCGGCAGCGCAGGATCATGCCGGGATGAATGGTGGCGATTGGCATAGCCGGCTTCTTCCTCCTGCAGTCTACCGCTATCGGGCAAGAGCACCTCGCACAGCTCCTGCGTGGCCGAAGTACAGTACACCGGACCGCGATAGCCTTCGCGTACCAATAGTGGCAGGTAGCCGCTGTGATCGAGGTGGGCATGGGTCAGGATGACGGCATCGATGCTGGCCGGGTCGACCGGTAGCTGGGTCCAGTTGCGAAGCCGCAGTTGCTTCCAGCCCTGAAACAGGCCGCAGTCCACCAGCAGGCGCATCCCCTCGGCTTCCAACAGGTATTTGGAGCCGGTAACCGTGCCGGTACCGCCGAGAAATTGCAGCTGCATGCTCATGTTTCCCTCCTCTAGTCCGCCCATGTCAGATCGCATCCAGTATGTGACACCGTATGGCGCGGGTCTTGATGTGCATCAAGCATAGATGGCAGTTGGCGTAGATTGCTTCCTGCTGCAGGGGAAACTAAGTTTTCTGAGGGCGCACTTGATCCCGGTGCCCCGTCCGCTCGTCCGCAACAGCTAGCGCACGTATAGCGAGCGGGCTTTTCGCTAAAACCCCGCCACTTTTCAGGCCACCAGACCGACAGCTTGTCAGCGCCAGCCGTGCGATAGCTGCCGGATTGCTTAAGTTTTGTGCAATTCGGCAGGGCTGGACGCGTTCGTTCCCGGACAGCTTTCCGTTGCCTGTGCTGCTTCCAACGGCTGTGGTGCACTACCTGCGCAAATAGACGCCTGCCAGCAAACCATCCCATGCCTGGAACAGATACGCCCCCTTGGGTATCTGCTGGTGGGTATCTATCCCTTGCCAGGCTTCGAGTGGCGTACGCCCGTTCAAATGCTGATGGGGCCGTATCGCGTTATACAGAGAACGGCCCGGTAGCGATCGAGCAACTGCAAGTGGGCCAGCTCGTCTATGCCCGAGATGAAGCAACGGGTGAGACCCAGCTCAAGCCGATTACCCAGCTGATCCTCACCCCGGGCAAGTCGCTGTACGCCCTGGTGACGCAAAGCGCGACCGGCCAGTTGGACCGGATGGAAGTGACGGACAACCATCCCTACTGGGTGAAGGGTCAGGGCTGGGTGGAATCGGCTCAGCTCAAGCCGGGGATGGTGCTACAGAGCCTGGATCACAGCGAGCTGAAGGTGCTGACGCTGAATGCGCTGGAGCGCGTGGAGACCACGTACAACTTCAGCGTGGCGGATTTCCATACGTACTTTGCGGGTCGGCAGCGGGTTTGGGTGCATAATAAATGTGTTTGTGACGCAGGGCAGCTCTACCGCGGCGGCAACAGCTTGGCGGCGCGGAAGGGGGGGACGTCACGCCAGCCGCCGGCGATCTGATTCATCCGTTGGGTGATAATGGCAAGCCGCAAGAAATGTCGGTCAACCTCGATCCAAACAATAAATATACTCAGCAGTACGGCGGGGCTTTTCCGGTGAATAGCTTGCCTGAAGGATTGAAAGCTGTTCCGCAGGGTAGTCCAGGACACTACGTTATCGCTCCTGCAACTCCGATGAGCTTCGAAAACTTTCAGGGACTACTGAATCAAGTAGAACTTGGTAACGCTCCTGCAACCCCGATGAGCTTCGATAACTATCAGGGACTACTGAATCAAGTGGAACTTGGTAACTTCAATGTAATTCGATGAATAATCAGTCAAAGATTCAGATTCTTATCGAGCGTATCGTGGCAAATGTTCCTGCAGAGCAGCTAATGCACGGAATAGAGGGCCTCGACGTGAATGAAGTCAACATACATGGTCGAACGCCGCTCATGGTTGCCGCTGCCAAAGGCTTGCTTGCAGCAGTTGAAATGCTGGTGCGGAACGGTGCATCAATACGAGCGACTGGCAGCGTTGAAATGACGGCGTTGCACGAAGCGTCTGCGAATGGTGAAGCAGTTGTCGCGAACTACTTGCTATCCCTTGGTGCGGACGTTGATGCCGAGACGATCCAAGGCGTGACGCCGCTGATGTGCGCGGCGGCCTGGGGATACACTGAAGTTGCAAAGCTATTGTTAGAGAACCATGCGGATCCTGCAAAGACCGATCACACTGGTGCAACGGCCGCAGATATTGCAGGCGAGAAAGGTGAGGACGAAACCGCGGACCTGATCCACTCATTTGCGTCCCGGAGGGGTGCAGAGTAGTGCTTCTCACAAACACACGTGCAGCAAAGGTACTCGCGACCGTAGTGAGTTGGAATCCCTCAGTTCTCGTATTGGCAACGCTGACCTCTACGCTGAGACGAGGGGTCAGATACCGTCTTGAATAGCAAGCCCCGTTTGTCTGTGATTCAAATCAAACGGCTTGCCTGACGTGATCACTCCATAGATCAGATGGGCCAGTTTGCGCATCACGGCCCCGATCACTGCCTGAAGGCTGGGAAAGTTTTAAGTGAGGAGATAACAAATGAAAAGATTGTCATTTCAAGAAGCCCATTCAATTATTGAGGCGAGTTACGGTGTTGACTCTATCGGTCGCGAGGAGGTTGAGAGGGCTTTAGATAACTTCCTGGTTGAGGCATCCCCCGTTCCAGGTTGGGATGATTTTAATGATGCGGATATTTCCACATCTATGGGTATTGAAACCAGTGGAGATGTGTTGATAATAAGTTGGTACTCTTATTGTAACGATGTGGCTTTTTTAGTTGGGCGTGATGAGCTGCCTTCAATGATATCTGGTTATGTTGAAAGTTACTCCGATCGTCTATTTAATAATGGTGATGTTCTTTTCTTCTTGCTGAATGATAAAAAGGTAATTTTTGTTCATGAAGAAGGTGTGTATGCTGTTGTTTCAGATGTCGATTTAAGAAGGGCTATCACAGCGTATCGAGGTCGCAATAGTTGACGCGATCGAGAATAGGGATCATCGAGAATAGGGGTCAGATACCGTCTTGAATAGCAAGCCCCGTTTGTCTGTGATTCAAATCAAACGGCTTGCCTGACGTGATCACTCCATAGATCAGATGGGCCAGTTTGCGCATCACGGCCCCGATCACTGCCTTGGGGGCAAGGCCGGTCGTTGCCAACCGATCTGCGAAGGTTTTCAGGACGGGATTGTATCGTCGCGCCACCAGGCCCGGCATATACAAGGCCCTTCGCAGATCCTTGTGGCCGGTGCGGCTGATGATAGTCCGGCCCTTTACCGAGCTGCCGGATAACCGTTGTCTCGGTGTCAGGCCGATAAAGGCTGCCAGCGCCTTGGCATTGCTGAAGCGGCGCACATCACCGGCATAGGCCAAGACCTTGGCTGCGGTAGTGTGGCTGACACCGGGAATGCTCCGCAGCAGATCCGCATCCTGCTTGAGGTTGGGATGGCGATCGATGTGATCGTCGATCTTGAGCGCCAATGCTTCGATCTCACGCTTGAGCCAATCCAGATGGGACTGGACGGCCTGCATCAGGGCAAGTTGGCCACTGACCTCATGCGCTTCCAGACGATTGGACTCTTGCTGGTGCATGGCCTTCAAGGCTTCCAGGCGATCCACCCAGCCACGCAGCTCGCGCCATTCCGCAGGCGGCGGCGTCCAATACTCAGGACGCATTGCAGAACAGAATCGGGCCAACAGTGCCGCATCGGCCTGGTCAGTCTTGTTGCGCGCCAACTCGCCTTGGGCGAAACCTTTGATCCGAGCGGGATTGACGATACTGACCGACCAGCCGGCTTCGACAATCGCCAGGGCGACCGGCTCGCTATAGGGTCCCGTGGCTTCCAGGCAGAGGTGGGTGGTGGACGGCGTAGCGCCCCGATCCATCAGCCATAACAGCATGGCGACATGGCCGGCGGTAGAGTTCTCGAAGACCTTGGACTTGATCTTGCCGTTGTGCAGCAAGGCGGTATCCAGCTTGCGCTTGGAGACGTCGATTCCGAACACGTATTCCGTGACTTGCATCGTTCCAACCCTCCTCGTATGCAGGCTCCTGCCACCGATGGGCATGGCCCAAGTTACCGTCCGGTTTGCTTGAACGAAGAAGAGCCACGGCACCTATCTGACCCACAGGATCATTGGCCTAAAGTCTTGTCGATGTCTCGTTGCTCAACGTGCCCTACCTCGGTATTACAATTGAGATTGGGAACAGCGCCAAGATACGAGGTCTTGTATTTTGCATAATCCAAACAGCCACGGAGTGCAAAATACAAGACCCCATGGTTTTCTTAAATCCGCCAGTCGTGGTGCTTGGAACTAGAATCCATCATCACCGGTAACGCTCCAGTCAACAAAATTTGAACTAAATTCATGAAATTTGTAATCAACGCGATACGTCACTCCTGGCTCCACTTTGTATGTCGCACCTGTGAAATAGAGCCCCAAAAAACCACCCTGTCGCTTCAGTTCTGCAGGGAAAATCAAAGTGCGCGATTGACCGGCTCCCAGTTCAATTGGAAGTGGCAAATTTCTATAGTTAACCATCTCAAACTCGATTGGCTCAAGTATGCCAGTTGTGCACTGAATTCTTAGGCCAACCCTTTCAGCAGAGCGCCGCAGACTTTCCATTTCAAAAAAAATAGACTGATTCAGGTCATTTAAAAATGTCAGCCTAAACTCATAGTGGCCCGCCGATAATTTAAATATTTCCAACGTCGTTTTCATGTGCGCTCTCAGTAACGATTCTGCTTGACGAGTTCAAGCTGCTGTTCCAATTCCATACGCTCTTCATATGCAAAGCGCTTTGGGGGGCGTCCAGCAAAATACTCTTGGCACGATACTCAAAGGCATCAATTGTCCGGCCATTCAATTCCATCGCATGTGGACGACCTTTGAGGGAGTCCAAAGCATGTAACCCCTCCTCATAAAATACCGAAGCGTTCGGATTTTCAGGCAAATATATCGTCCTGGCGAATGTGTTTGTCTCATGATCAACTATCCTTGACGTAAATAGACCCTGAGCACCGCGCGCATTCAAAACACGGTAGGCTTCATCGGTCCCGATCTCAAGTTTCACCCCCCGTTTAGTCAGATAATCGATCCAGAAATCAAGCTTTGCCTTTGGCATTGGATTCAGCCCTTCGGGCAATCCTCCCGGCCCTAACTTACTTAGACTTGTACCTTCATTGGTAAAACTGTTTGGAACATTCACACCCCCACGCACTGCCGTACCACCGAGCAGAAGGTTATGCTCACTCATCGACGCAACCGCCAACACATCCCGCTCTCGGCGCAGCGCCATGGTCGTCACCTCAAGCGCCTTCAGGGTTTTCCCTACAACATAGCCACCGCCTATTTCCAGAGCGCCGAACGCCATCGTGGTCAATCCACCGCTGGTGTTGCCATCATACACTTGGCGTATGCCGCTTCCTATCGTAAACGCGCCGATGCCGGTTGCCACATGGGGGTTGGCCGTGACGCCCACAGCGAGACCAATTTGAACCCCCTCTACTACACAGAGTTGGGGTCAGGTCTTGTTTTTTGCATCACATTGCCGTTAGGTCTACACTGATACCTCTGCTTAACGAGGTCGCTGACAATCCATGGCCCGCCCCCTTAGACTGGAGTTCGCTGGTGCGCTGTACCACATCACCTCACGCGGTGATCGGCGTGAAGACATCTATCTTGCCGAGGGCGATCGCCGGGAATTTCTGGTACTGCTCGGGCAGGTGTGCGAACGGTTCAACTGGCGGATCCACGCCTATTGCCTGATGACCAACCACTACCACCTTGTGGTGGAGACGGTGGAGGGGAACCTGTCGGCGGGTATGCGTCAGCTCAATGGGGTCTATACCCAGTACTTTAATCGTACTCACGGCCGGGTGGGCCATGTGTTTCAAGGGCGGTACAAAGGTATTCTGGTAGAGCGGGACAGTTACTTATTGGAACTGTCCCGCTATGTCGTACTTAATCCGCTTCGCGCTGGCATGGTGGCCGAGTTGATCGATTGGCCCTGGAGTAGCTATCCGGCCATGGTGGGAGAGACGACGCCAGACTGGCTTGAGGTCAAGCCCTTGTTGGCGAGTTTCGGTGAGGAAATTAACCAAGCCCGCGAGCGTTACTGCCACTTCGTTGCACAAGGAGTTGGCCGCAGCTCACCGTGGGGAGAGTTACGGGGCCAGGTATTCTTGGGTAGTGATGCATTCCTTGATCAGATGCAGGTTCGTCTGAGCCAGCTAGCGTCTGCAGCAAGCAGTCTGCGTGAGATTCCCCGCGCCCAGCGCCGGCCCGTAGGCAAGCCCTTGGGTTGGTATGCAGGCCAGTATCCGGAAAGGAATACGGCGATAGTCGAGGCCTACCGGAGTGGTGGTTATACTTTGCAAGAGGTGGCTGAGTATTTTGGATTGCATTACGCATCGGTAAGCAGGATTGTGTCCAGAAATGCAAAATACAAGACCTGACCCCGATATGCATTAGCAAGGTCCACTGCTTGGTGGTCTCGTTTAGTATTTCTGATTTTATCGGCCGGCAGTGTTTTTCCTAATTCATACGTTCGGGATTCGGATGTATCTGCCACTAGAAAGGCGGATTTGGTGTTGTTGGTTCGAGTGCTAAGTAGTGAAGTCAGGACTGTAGGCACGCAAATGTGTGGGTACCAAACGATTGGTTATGTAAAGCAAATTGCTAAAGGAAAGATCAAGGTGAGAGAGATTGGATTTGGTATCTCTGGCGGATTTGAGGTTGGAAAGAACTATAAGGTTTTTTTGAAAAAATCTGAGGATTTGGTGTCGTTTGAACGCCTTGTTCGCCGCCATTTTAAAAAAGAATTGGATGCTAAAAATTTTCTAGAAAATTGCCAAGGTGTGATTAGCGGATATTATGCGTTTGATATTTTTCCTCTCAATTCTAAGTGGAAGATTGGTGCCGAGCCGAAGCAGCAGGACTAGGGGTCAGATACCGTCTTGAATAGCAAGCCCCGTTTTCCCGTGACTCAAATCAAACGGCTTGCCTGACGCAAAAGAATGGGGGTCAGGTCTTGTTTTTTGCATCCCATTGCCGATAGGTCTACACTGATACCTCTGCTTAACGGTATTGCTGAAAACTCATGGCCCGCCCCCTTAGACTTGAGTTCGCAGGTGCGCTGTACCACATCACCTCACGCGGTGATCGGCGTGAAGACATCTATCTTGCCGAGGGCGATTGCCGGGAATTTCTGGTACTTCTCGGGCAGGTGTGCGAACAAGGCGCGGGGTCAGTCTTGTATTTTGCGCGGCAGCCCGTAGCGCGTAACCCATTGGGTCGCAAGGCGTAGTGCACAAAGCCGGTACCGGTTCACGCCGTACCGGCTTTCTGCTACCTACACTGTTCTATGCCCGTTCTATCTCTGTTCTTGGCCTGTTTCAGGCTGTTCTAGATGCGTTCTACGAACACCCCTAGAACAGCCCGACCCGTAAAATCCTGCCGCCTACTAAAACCTTCGTCAGATCAAGTACTTGGTGACTATGTGAGAGTAAGGTGCGGGGCATCGACGCGGAGATGCTGGAAATCTGCGCGATTGAAGTGACGGGGAACAGCGTCGGCGACACACCGGTGCTGCCTGATCTGCTGGCGCAGATCCCGGCCGACGAAGCCATCACCAGCCTGGTGACCGATGGCGCGTACGACACCAAGCGCTGCCACCGTACGATTACCGAACGCGGCGCTGAAGCGATCATCCCGGTGCGGACGAACGGCCGGCCTGGCAAGGTAAACCAAGCTGGCGCCGCAGTGCGCAACGAAGCATTGCGCGCGATGCGTCGGCTGGGCTCGGCGATCTGGAAACGTTGGGGCGGTTACCACCGTCGGAGTTTGGTCGAAGCCAAGATGCGCTGCTTCAAATTGCTGGGGGAGCGGGTGAAGGCACGCACCTTCGAGGACCAGTTAGCGGAGCTGCAAGTCCGTGCTGCCTTGCTCAACCACTTCACCCAACTGGGCAAGCCGCAAACGGTGGGGGTGGCATAAATCCGTCTGGGGTTTGGGGAAACTCAACTTTCAGCTGCATTGTGCAACAAAGCCTAGGGGAACTAAGTTTTCTGAGGGCGAGCTTGATCCCAATCAAATGCAGGAGGTCAAAACAGGCATAAAAACGAACTTGAGCAAGGTTTTTATCTCGAATGCCACAGGAGGAACACAACATGAGCTATCGCAATATCCTGGTCCAGGTGGACAGCGGCCCACACGCCGCCGCCCGCATACGCTTTGCCCTGCATCTGGCGCAGGCTCACGAGGCCCATCTGACAGGGCTGTTTGTGGCGCCATCGCCCTACATCAATGTGATGGAACCCGGCGGCGGCGCCGGTTCGGTCTACTACGCCATACATGAAGATATTGAGCGCGCGGCGATGCAGGCGCGGGAGTTGTTCGAGCGTCTGACCCAGCAGCATCCCAATCAGTCGAGCTGGCATCAGCAGATCGGCGTGCCGGCTGAAGCCATCTGCCTGCATGCTCGATATCAGGATCTGGTGGTGATGGGGCAGCACGATCCAGCCTCGCCTGCGGACGGTTTGCCAGCAACGCTGCTGCAGGATGTAGCGATGGCTTGCGGCCGCCCCGTACTGGCGGTGCCGCATGCGGGCAGTTTCCCTACTCTGGATCAGCATGCCATGGTGGCCTGGAATGGCAGCCGGGAGGCAACCCGAGCCCTGACCGACGCCTTGCCCTTGTTGCGCCGATCCAAGAAGGTGACTGTGCTGATCGTCAATGCCAGCATGGATCCCGGCGTACACGGCCAATTGCCGGGTGCAGATGTGGGTTTATACCTGGCCCGCCACGGCGTGGAGGTCGAGGTGGTGAAGGACACGGCGTTCAGCCGCGATATCGGTGAGGTCTTGCTGACCGTGGCTGCCGACAGGCAGGTCGATCTGCTGGTGATGGGACTCTATGGTCACTCTCGCTTGCGCGAAATGGTGATGGGTGGGGCAAGCCGTACCATGCTGGAGGCCATGACGGTGCCGGTGCTGATGTCGCATTGAGCAGTGCCGGGAGGCCTGCCCCGAGATCGCCTCCCAGGCACGCCCAGCCAGCCAAGGGTGCTGGATCGGGCTGGTGCACCAAAGTGCGTAGGTACGGCAAGCCACTGGCGGCTGCCGTACCGCTAGGCGCCTTGCACTACCTCATGGGTTGGCGTCGGCGTCGGCCAGTTGAGCAGCGCTCAACTGCTGCCGGACTTCGGCCAGCCTGGCCCTGGCTGCGTCATCCTGCTGGGCAGCTTGCTTTAACAGGCGGTAGGCGGCGACCTTGTCCAGCGGTACGCCGCGACCAGCCAGGTGCATCAGGGCGAGGTTGTACTGGCCTGTGGCGTTGCCTTGCTCGGCTGCCAGGCGCGAATAGCGTACTGCCTCCAGGTCATCCTTCCGTACACCGCGTCCGGTCATGTACATAAAGCCCAAATAGGCCTGTGCATCGGCATGTTGTTGCTCGGCAGCCTTGCGATACCACTCTACCGCTTTGATATTGTCTGCGGTCACTCCCTGGCCTTTGCGATAGCGCAGGCCCAGCTGTGTCTGCGCAGCCGGGTCGCCTGCTTCGGCGGCTCGCTGCAGTTCTGGCAAGGCTAGCCCTGCCAGTGCCGTGGTATCGGCCAGTTGTGGCGGGTTGGCGCTATTGTCGGTCAGCACGGGCGGGGCTACGTCGACGCTGGCAGTCTGTACTGTGTCGGCTGGCGCGGGTGCAGGTTCATTGGGGCTGGCGTGCTGTTCTTTGGAACTGAGCAGGGCGGCACCCAAGGCGGCCACGATGATCAGGCCGACACCGACACCCAGCAGCTTACCGCGACCGCTGGGGGCTTCTGGCCGACTGTCACGGCGCGTCATGCCTATGGGGCTGGGGGAGAACTCATCATCCTGCAACGGTACCGCCACCGGGCGCTGACCCGCGCTGGGGTGCAGCACGGGCGTGGGCTGCATGGTGAACACACCGGCTGTTTGCGGTGCTTCGGCAATGGCCAGGGCGCGCTTGTCGACCTCCAGCGCCTCGAAGGCCTTGATACAGGCATCCAGGCTGGTGAAGCCACCTTGCAATACCGGCTTTTGCATCTTCTTGATCAACGCCGGCAACGTTTCCTGGTGCGCATCCTTGTAGTAGTCGATGCGGTGCAGCGAGATCTGCTTGAACCAATGGCCCAGTGCGTACAGGTCGACACGCCAGTCCAGGGTGTTGATGGCGAGGTCCGGTATCAGCACGCTGGCGTACTGGTGCCTTGCCGACTCTGATAGCTCGTACCAGCTGGACTTGCCGCTTTCGCCCACCAGCTTGGCGTAGGTCTGCCAGTCACGCAGTATGGCATCGCGCATGGTGGGGGCAAGATAGGTGGCGTCCGGGCTGGCGAGATCGATGAACAGGGGTTTTTCGATGCGATGCTGGGCGCTGCGGGCTACACCGAAGTCGATCAGCGTCAGGCTGTCGTAGTCGATCTCTTGCTTGTCGTTCTGGTGCAGGACGATCAGGTCCGGCCGCAAGCCCCCGTGGACAAGTCCGGCACGGCTCAGGTGGGAGAGGGCACGCAGGCTGGCCAGCACCAGTCGCACCAGGTCACTGGAGCGCTGGAAGGGGTGTTCCAGCTCCCCCACCGGGGTGGCCAGCCAATGGGTAAGCGGGTGGCCGCTTGCCTCGCTGATCAGGGCTTGCCGGTCCAGATCGACAGCCACAAAGCGGGCTGCATGCCGTTGGTCACGCTGGAAGCCTTGCAGTATGCGGGCTTCGTGGCATAGCCAGTAATCGGCTGCTGGATAATCGGCGGACAGGCGCTTGCACCAGCGCTCGGTATCGCGCTGGCTCAGGAACTTGTCGAGTTGTATGGGCCGCTCTGGCGGTAGGTTGTCTTCTGTCTTGTCGGTCATGGCGGTGGATCATGAGGCCCAGCTCTGTTGGCGGGCTTGGCGGCGATTATGGCAGCAAAAAGCCGGGTTGGAACCCGGCTTTACCATGATCAGCGTTTTGCACCTTCCGGCAAGACGATGTTGACCTCCAGAACGTCGTAATCATCCTGACGCTCCAGGGATACCTTGATGTCATCCTGGCCAACCGAAACATACTTGGAAATGACGGCGATCAGCTCTTGCTGCAAGGCTGGCAGGTAGTCTGGACCACCCCGCCCGGCGCGCTCGTGCGCCAGGATGATCTGCAGCCGCTCGCGGGCCACAGAGGCCGATTTCTTCTTGGTACCGAGCAGGTAATCGAGGAAAGACATGGATTAACCTCCGAACAGGCGCTTGAGCCAGCCTTGCTTGGGCGCTTCGATAAAGCGCAGGGGCTTATCCTCACCCAGAAAGCGGGCCACAACATCTTTATAGGCCTCGGCGACCTCGGAACCCTCAAGGTGTACGGCAGGGGTACCACTGTTGGATGCTTGCAACACCGACTCGGATTCGGGGATGACGCCGATCAGGGGAATGCGCAGCAGATGCTGTATGTCGTCCAGCGACAGCATTTCGCCGGCATCCACACGCTTGGGGGCGTAGCGGGTGATCAGCAGGTGTGCCTTGAGTGTCTGGCCTTCCTCTGCCTTGCGCGACTTCGCATCGAGTATGCCCAGGATGCGATCGGAATCACGAACAGAGGACACTTCGGGGTTGGTGACGACCAGGGCTTCATCGGCAAAGTAGAGGGCCAGCAGGGCACCTGTCTCGATACCGGCAGGCGAGTCGCAGATGATGTAGTCAAAGCCGTCTGCGGCCATCTCCTTCAACACTTTTTCCACGCCTTCGCGGGTAAGTGCTTCCTTGTCACGCGTTTGGGATGCGGGCAGTACGAACAGGTTGTCGCAGTGCTTGTCCTTGATCAGTGCCTGCTTGAGCGAGGCTTCGCCTTGGATGACATTGATGAAGTCATAGACCACGCGACGCTCGCAACCCATGATGAGGTCGAGGTTGCGCAGGCCGACGTCAAAGTCG
Source organism: Chitinimonas prasina (assembly GCF_030160395.1). GTDB lineage: Bacteria > Pseudomonadota > Gammaproteobacteria > Burkholderiales > Chitinimonadaceae > Chitinimonas > Chitinimonas prasina. Next base: position 4,900 of record NZ_BSOG01000001.1, on the reverse strand, counting down.
ATGACGGCGACTTTCTTGCCGCGTAGCGCCAGGCCGGAGGCGAAGCTCGCACTGGTAGTGGTTTTACCTACTCCCCCCTTGCCGGAGGTGACGACGATGATTTTTGCCACGTTAGGTTTCCCGTGAATTTGAGTAAGGTTTTCAGTCCAGCTTCAAGGCTTCGATGACCAGTTTGTTGCCGTCGAGCCTGACTTGCGCGGCACGACCCTTGATACTTTGTGGCAGTGGCTCGTCCAAGGAGCGATACACGCCAGCTACCGAGAGCAACTCGGCTTCCATGCAATGGGTGAAGATGCGGGCCTCGCTATTGCCCCGTGCGCCGGCCAGGGCGCGGCCACGCAGGGGGGCATAGACATGGACATTGCCATCAGCGATGACCTCGGCACCATGGCTGACCAGGGCCAGTACGATCAGGTCGCCGCCACGGGCGTAGACTTGCTGCCCGCTGCGGACTGGCTTGTCTATGATCAGCGATTGCTGTGCGGGCGCGGCGGCTGGGGCTTCACGCGCTTCAGCCGGCAGCTCGCGCGCGGCAGTATCGGGCATGACCACCAAGCCAGCGTTGCTGGCTTCGCTCAGGGTGGCAGCAGCGCCCCCCCGGACGGCGATAGGCTGCAAACCGGCCCGACGGAGCAGGGCGACCAAACCGGACAGATCCAGCGCTGTGGCTGTGCTGGGCCAGTCGGTCAGATCCAGGATAGCGGCGTCACCCCCAAAAAAATCGCTGCGCCCGGCAAGCTTTTTCTCCAGCGCGGCATCAAGCTCGGCCAGATTGGCGGTTTTGGGGGCAAAGGCGATCAGGTTGAGCGCGGCGCTCTTGATCTCGAAGGGCGCAATACTGCGTTGGGGGGCCGGCTTGACGGAGGCGGTCATTGAAGTCGCTCGGCGGCGGCGGTCAGTGGAAAAATTGATGTCGAGTTTACTCGTTTCGCGGTGCTGCGTTCAACAGATGGTGCTGTGGATAACTTTGTGGGTAAAAACACCCGATATGCACTGTCAAGCCGAACTTGCATGAAAAAAGCACCGGTTATCGAAAATTCCGTAAATTCGTCCATATATATCAATGGCTTGTGATGGTTTTGGCAGCGGTGCCCGTGTTGCGCCACGTTGACTCAACATCTATGACCAGTGGATAAGTGATGCCGAATGTACTGATCAGAGCGTGCGTCTTTCCAGCAATGCCTGGGCCAAGGTGCTGCTATCAACATGCTCCAGCTCCCCCCCCGAGGGCAGGCCGCGCGCAATGCGGCTGACCCGCAGGCCTTGGGCGCGCAGGAACTCGGACAGGTAGTGGGCGGTAGCTTCGCCTTCGACAGTAAAGTTGGTGGAGAGGATGACTTCCTCCACCTTGCCATCCTGGGCGCGGGCCAGCAGCTTTTCGAAATGGATATCACCAGGCCCTACGCCATCCAGCGGCGAAAGCCGCCCCATCAGGACAAAGTAGCGACCCTGGAAAACCTGAGTCTGTTCCATGCGCAACAGATCGGCCGGCATCTCGACAACACATAGCTGGGCTTCGTTTCGCACAGGGTCGCTGCAGAGTTCGCAGATGTCGAGTTCGGTAAAGGTATTGCAGTGCTGGCAGTGTTTGAGCTTGGTCAGGGCATCGGCCAGCGCATGGGCGAGCTCGGCTGCACCGGCCTGATTGCGCTGCAACAAGTGGTAGGCCATGCGCTGAGCAGATTTCGGGCCAACGCCTGGCAGTACCCGCAGGGCGTCAATAAGCTGGTTGAGGGAGGAGGGGGTTTTCATTGGCGGTATAGCCTGCGTAGCTGTCGGTGGCGCCAATTGAACAACTGACGGATGATCACAAGGCTCAGCCAACCCGTACCGGGCAGGCGAGGGGTAAAGCGCAATTCGTCGGATAACTCGCAGCCCTGGGGCAGGGGTGTAACACGGCGGGTATGCGCCCATAGCCGCTGACTGAATAGCACGGAGTTTTCCTCAAAGCCATCGTGATGGATAGCATTGAAACTGAGGTCTTCGTAATCCACCGGGATCAAGCCGAACAGCAGTAGCCAGCATCGACCCAGACGGGTGTGCAGCGGCAACTCCTGCAACTGCGCTGGCAACGGTGCAGGGAAGCGCATGCTCAGCCAGGGGCGCAGTTCGGCATTGACGCCTGCTGGCGTGAGCACACCAGCCAGCACCGTGCTGGCGCTGGCCGGTAGGTAGGTGCGGAACGCCAGCTGATAGCGTCCTTGCTTCATGCTTAGAAGGGCAGCTTCATGCCTGGTGGCAGATTCAGGCCTGCGGTAAAGCCTGCCATCTTTTCCTGCGAGGTTTGCTCGGCCTTGCGCAGGGCGTCGTTGAAGGCCGCTGCGATCAGGTCCTCCAGCATTTCCTTGTCATCATCGATCACACTCTGGTCGATGCTGATGCGACGAACCAAGTGGTGGCAGTTCATCACGATCTTGACCATGCCGGCGCCAGACTGGCCTTCGACTTCGACGTTGGCCAGCTCTTCCTGAGCCTTTTTCATATTGTCCTGCATTTGCTGGGCTTGCTTCATCAGATTGCCCAGGCCGCCTTTGTTGAACATTGGCTACTCCTTGATACGTATGGGTGAAAGGGCGCGCTTAGAGGGGATCTGAGCGCGGCTGTATGGAATCGGGTAGAACGATGGCGCCGAAATCGGCAATCATGGTCTGCACGAAGGGATCGCTGTTGATGGCGCTGGTTGCCTCAGCCAGCCGGGCCTGCTTTTCGCGCTGCTGCATGGCTGCAGGAGTCGCCTCACTGCCACCGCCTACGCTGATGCTGACATGGGCTGGCTGGCCGAAGTATTGACTTAAGGTGTGCTCCAGCCGTTCGCGATAATCGGGACCGGCAACTACCTTGTGCTCATCCGGCACGATCAGCTTGAAGCGCAGGCCATCGTACTCTGCCAGTTGGGCGTGATGTGCCAGCATGCCGGCTTTGCCGCCCAAGGTCAGGCGCGTTACCAGGCTGGCCCAGTCGCCGTCGAAGCTGATGGGGGCTGTAGCGGCCTGGGGAGGCTGGGCGGCCATCGCTTCATCAGGAAACGGGGCGGGTGGCGGCGGCTCGTTTGCCGATGCGGCATCCTGCCAAGGCGGCGTGTCGGTTGCCGGAGCAATGGGCTTGGGTGTGGCGGGCTCGGGGACTACCTGCGCTTCGACCTTGGCCGGCGGGTTTGCTGGCGCGGGTGCCGTTGCCTGGTTCTGCTGTATGGCCGGAGAGACTTGCGTGGACATGACACTTGCCTGCGGCGTATCTGCTACTTGTGGCTTTGCAGGCCGGGCGGCAACGGCTTTGTTGCTGGGCGCAAAGGCCAGCATACGCAGCAGTGTCATGCTCAGCCCGGCGAATTCATCGGGGGCGAGGCTTAGGTCGCGTCGGCCTTGCAGGGCGATCTGGTAGTAAAGCTGGATGTCCTCGGGGGTGAACAAGCTGCTCAAGGCGTGGAGGGCAGCATGCTGAGGATGATCGACTGGGATGGCGGCCGGCACGGCCAGCAGTACGGCGAGCTGATGCAACAGTGAAGCGAGCTCCTGCAGCGCGGCATCGCTGCCCACGCCACGGGTGGCTAGTTGCTCGGCTGCGGCCATCAGGCTGGGGCCATCCTGCGCTGCCAGATGCTGTAGCAATTCGTGTAGATAGGACTGGTCCACGGCACCCAGCATGGCACGTACGCCGGCTTCCTCAACCTTGCCACCGCCATAGGCGATGGCTTGATCCAGCAGCGACAGGGCATCGCGCATGGAGCCGGCGGCGGCATGGCCCAGCAGGGTCAGTGCGCCGGGCTCATAGCTTATGGGCTCCGCTTCCAATACATGCTGCAGGTGGCTGCTGACCTGTTGTGGCAGCATCTGCCGTAGCGAGAACTGCAAACAGCGGGACAGGACGGTAACAGGCACCTTCTGCGGATCGGTGGTGGCCAGGATGAACTTGACGTGTCCTGGTGGTTCCTCCAGTGTCTTCAGCATGGCATTGAAGGCACTCTTGGATAGCATGTGCACTTCATCGATGATGTAGACCTTGAAGCGCCCTTGGGTGGGGGCATACTGGGCGTTGTCCAGCACTTCGCGGATATTATCTATGCCGGTGTTGGACGCAGCATCGATCTCCAGCAGGTCAACAAAGCGTCCAGCATCGATTTGCCGACAGGCGTCGCAACTGCCACAGGGGGTGGCGGTAATGCCGGTTTCGCAGTTAAGCGATTTGGCCAGTATGCGGGCAATGGTGGTCTTGCCCACCCCGCGGGTGCCGGTGAGCAGATAGGCGTGATGCAGGCGCTGGTTTTCCAGTGCATTGCTCAGGGCCTTGACCACATGCTCCTGGCCGACCAGCGTGGCAAAGGATTTGGGTCGCCACTTGCGGGCGAGAACTTGATAGGTCATGCCGGCGATTCTAGCAGATGAGTACCGGCAGGCTGATTGAAGGAGTGCAGAAGTTACATGACTGAGACCTCACCACCACGCCAGGATGACGATCCTGAGCCATTGCCCCCTATTGCGCCGGAGCCGGAAGCCTGTTGCGGTAGTGGTTGCGATCCTTGCATCTTCGATTTCTATAGCGAGGAGCTGCAGGAGTATCGACTCAAGCATGCGCAATGGCTGCTGCGACAGAATGAAAAGACGGGCACTAAACTTATATAGCAAATATTGACCATCACACCCCCGAACGCCCCGCTTGCGGGGCGTTTTGCATGGTTTTTGAGGTTTTCTCGGTTTTTTTGCAGGGCGTGATGTTCCGCAGCGTGTGAGTTGGCGCGGGTATTGGCTGTGATGCGATAAAAAAAGGGTGTTGCAGAGATATTACAGATCAGCGACTTAGGCGTGTTGGTGCGGAAAGTAGCGGAATTTTGCGGAGGAGGTGTTGACGTGTTCGGGGAGGGTGCGTATAGTTCGCTTCTCTGCTGCTGACGCAGACAAAAACG